>NZ_WQLB01000003.1 GCF_009755355.1 Deinococcus arboris
GCTTAGGCCCAGGGATTCAGGACCACCTTGATGCAGCCGTCGTGCTTGTCGCGGAAGGTTTTGTAGAGGGCTGGGGCCTCGTCCAGTGAGGCGCGGTGGGTGACCACGAAACTGGGGTCAATCTCGCCGGCTTCAATGCGCGAGAGCAGCGGCGCGATGTGGCGCTGAGTGTGGGTCTGGCCCATCTTGAACGTCAGCCCCTTGGCAAAGGCCGCGCCCATCGGCACCTTGTCGATCAGGCCGCCGTACACGCCGGGCAGGCTGACGGTGCCGCCTTTGGCGCAGCTCAGCAGCGCCCAGCGCAGGGCTGTGATGCGGTCAAAGCTCAGTTTCAGCCGCTGCTTGGCCGTGTCCACCAGGGCGCCGGGACCGTGCCCGTGGGCCTCCATGCCCACCGCGTCTATGACGTGGTCGGGGCCGCGCCCGCCGGTGGCTTCACGCAGGGCCACCAGCACGTCGTCCTGCTCGTAGTTGATGACCTGGCACCCGGCCGCCTCGACCATTGCCAGGCGTTCAGGCACGCGGTCCACGACGATGACGTGGGCCGCGCCCAGCATCTGCGCGCTGCGGGCGGCAAATTGGCCCACGGGGCCGGCCCCGAACACTGCCACCACGTCGCGCCCCGGCACGATGCCGCAGTTCTCGGCGGCCTGGTAGCCCGTGGGAAAGATGTCGGTCAGGAACAGCACCTGTTCGTCGCGCAGGTCGGATTCAATCTTGTGTGGGCCAATGTCGGCAAACGGCACGCGCACGTACTGGGCCTGCCCGCCCGCGTAGCCGCCGTACATGTGCGAGTACCCAAACAGGCCGCCGCCGCTGACCCCGCCGTACAGCGCCTCGGCCATACGGTGATTGGGGTTGGAGTTGTCGCAGGCGCTGAACAGGCCCCGCCGGCAGGGGTCGCACACCCCGCAGGCGATGTTAAACGGCACGACTACGCGGTCGCCTGGCTTCAGCTTTTTTACGTCCCGGCCGACTTCCACGACCTCACCCATGAATTCGTGGCCCAGGATGTCACCCTTTTCCATGCTGGGAATCACGCCGTCCAGCAGGTGCAGGTCCGAGCCGCAGATGGCCGTGGAGGTGATTTTGATGATGGCATCGGTGGGCAGCAGCAGCGTGGGGTCGGGCACAGTCTCCACGCCGACCTTGTTCGTTCCCTGCCAGACAATCGCTTTCATGCGGCACCTCCCTGGGGCGCGCGGCCGCTGCTCTGGCCCTCGGTGGTGGGGGCAAAACCCAGTTCCTGCTCCCGTTTAAAACGCATCAGGTCGTCGCGCAGCTGCTGGGCGGGTTCCTCGCCAGTCAGGCGGGCCACAATGGCGCCCGCCGTGCCCGCCGGCGGGCGGTAGGTCAGGCGCACCACGACCTCGGTGCCCCGGTGACCGGGGGCCGCGCGGAAGAGGACCTCCCCGTGGTTGGGCACAGACGCGCCCTCCACGCTGGCCCAGGCCAGGCGCTGGCCCGGCTCGTCGGCGGTGATGTCGGCCTCCCAGCTCACCTCGCCAGTGGGGGCCTTCACCGTCCAGCGCGAGCGCCTAGCGTCCAGCACTTCTACCCGCTCCAGATGGGTCATCAGGCGGGGAAGGCCAGCCAGGTCGCGCCAGACGGCATACAACTCGGCGGCGGGTTTGCCGACCGTCACAGCGTCACTGACCAGCACCTCGCCCTCTTTGGTCTGACGGATCTTCAGGGCCGTGGCCAGTGGGTTGCGTCCGGTGGCCGCCAGTGCCACCAGGCCGGCCCCCACCCCACCCAGCACGATTTTTTGCAGGGGGCGGGCGCTGCGCAGGCCCGCGCCCATCAGGGCCACACCTACTGTGCCCACCACCGAACGCTCGCGCGCAAGCATGTGGGCTCCGGTGCTGTGGGTGTCCGGAGTATCGGAAGCGGAATCGGAAAGGGCGGGAGGGGTGGGCTGGGTGTCGTCCTGACTCATGGTGACCTCCTGAAAGCTGTGGGCGCAGTCAATCCAGCGCGGGCGGGCAGGAGTGCGGTCTGTCTTACTGTGTGACCACTGCCTCAAGGCCCAGGCGCTCTCTGCTCGCCCAGATGACAGCGGCGTCAAGGCAGTGGCCAGGGGACCTAGGGCCGCGCTTGAGTTGCACCAAGGTGTCTTAAGCTCCGGCCTCTCCCCCGCTCTGTCCGGCTGGTTTCTGGTTGAACTCGGCTTCAGCAGCACTTTTCAGCGGGTTGGCACGGGTCAGGGCGGTCTCGACCTCACGGCCAGCCACCGCCTGCGTGGTCCGGCCAGGGCCCGGCAGCAGGCGGCTGCCTAGCGCCAGCAGGTCGGCGGTCAGTTGCGGCGCCAGTGCCTGCGCGGTGCTCAGCAGCCAGGCAGGGGCGCCAATGGTGGCCTCGGCGTCGCCGCGCACCAGGGCCGTGACGATGCGGCGGGCCGCTTCATGGGCGTCCAGCGTGAGCCCCGGCAGGTTGTCCAGGGTGGCAAACAGGGTGTACTCACGCGCCTGCTGGCCCTTGATGGGGGCGTTGCGGGGGCTGCCAGTCCGCATCAGGCCCGGCAGTACGGTGGTGACGGTCACGCCCTCGCGGGCCAGTTCAGCGCGCAGCGCCTGTCCCAGCCCCGCAGCGGCGAACTTGCTCACCGAATACGGCGCCAGGTGGGGCACGGCCACCTTGCCGCCCAGCGACGACACGATGACCACGCGCCCGCCGCCGCGCAGGTGCGGCAGGGCGGCGCGCACCAGCCGCAGCGGCGCCAGAGCGTTGACCTCCAGAGACTGCCGGAAATCGGCTTCGGTGGTGTTGGCCAGCGGCCCCACCTGAATGATGCCGGCGTTGTTGACCAGCACGTCCAGGCGGCCGTGGGCGCGCACCGTTTCGGCCACAGCCCGGTCCAGGTCAGCCGCCTGGGTCACGTCACCTGCCACCACACTGACACGCCCCGGCGCATTCAGGCTGGCCTGGGCGCGGTCCAAGTCGGCCTCGGTGCGGGCCATCAGCGTGACGCGCGCGCCGCGAGTCAGCAGTTCCTGGGCCAGCGCCAGCCCCAGCCCCCGCGAGCCGCCCGTGACCAGCGCCACCTTGCCGCTGAGGTCATAGGGGGGCGTCAGGGCGCGGCGGGCGAGGGTGGCCCCCACGGTGGCGGCCAGCAGCAGACGTTTCGGGATTCGCATACGGGCATTGTGTGCGGCCAACTTTGCGGAGCAGCCCTGCATGAAGAGGACGACAAGTTCAGGTTGAGGGATATGGTCCTAGCCTGTGGAAAGGGGCGCATAAGTGGCGGCTGTAACTCGCGGTCGTCGCTTCGCTCAGAGACAGCAGGGGGCGTGTCCGCTCTTTGAAGGCCCTCGACATATAGGCGAAGCCCGCGTTACGGGGCAGTACGGGAACCCCTCAAAGTGTTGACCTCCCTTCTGACAGCGGCTGACCCAGGAGACACCAGGGCAGAGACTAGGAGGATGACCAATCACCCCTGATCAGCCGGGAGCTCTGGCGTGTGCCGCCGACCGTCACCAGCTTCACGTGACCCAGGCGCGGCTGCTCTACCCTGGGACCCTATGACGCTCACCGCGCCTACCCGCATTGTTAGCCTACTGCCCAGCGCCACGGATTTGCTGTTTGACCTGGGGCTGGGCGGGCAGGTCGTGGGCGTCAGCCACTCCTGCGACCACCCCGGCGCGGCTGGCCAGCCGGTGCTGACCCGCTCGATTGTGGACGCCGGCGCCCCGCAGGCCGAGATTGACCGCGCCGTAAGCGAGGCGGTGCGAGAGGGCCGCGCCCTGTACCAGGTGGACGGCCCGCTGCTGGACACCCTGCATCCCGACCTGGTGGTGACGCAGGGGGTTTGCGAGGTCTGCGCGGTTACCCCCGGCACCATTGAAACGGCGGTGCGCTACCTGCCGGGCTGCCTGCCCGCCGCCCAGGTGCTGAGCCTGGAAGGCCGCAGCGTGGCGGGCATTCTGGACGACCTGCGTGCCCTGGCCGGCGCCGCCGGAGTGCCGGAGCGCGGCGACGCGCTGGCCGCCCAGGCCCGTCAAGACTGGAACGCCGTGGTGCCCGTCACCCACGCGCCGCGTGTGCTGACGCTGGAATGGACAGACCCGCCCTTTTACGGCGGCCACTGGGTGCCTGAACAGGTGGAGCGTGCTGGCGGCGTGAATGTTCTGGGCGAGGCAGGCACCGACTCGGGCCGCGCCACCTGGGCGCAGATTGAGGCGCTGGACCCGGACGTCGTGGTGGTGATGTGCTGCGGCTTTGACCTCCCCGAGAACCTGGGCTTTGCCCACACCCTACTGGGACGCGGGCTGCGCGCGGTCCAGACGGGGCAGCTGTGGGCCACCGACGCGAACGCCCTGTTTAGCCGTCCGGCCCTGGGCGTGGTGCGCGGCGCGGCCGTGCTGGCCGATCTGCTGCGCGGCCAGCCCACGCCGGGTGCCAGTGTGCGGGTAACGGCCTGAGACGAGCATACTGAGAGTAACTTTCTGTTGCCTTGATGCTGAGCCGTCGCCACCTGTTCTTTCACAAAGGCCGCTGTCGGCCGGCAAAGACCCGCCTCGCCAAGCCGCTCAGGCACGCCCACAAGAAGGAGTCCCGCAACCTCTGGACGGTGCCATCCGCCAGTGCCCCCTCTCAGCGCAGGTCGCGGCCTCTTCCTCAAACACGGGCATGGTTGTGCTCACACGAACTGAACGGGACGCCCTCAACCCGAAAGGAGCCAGCCCTAACCTGCCCGCCAGGCCCGCCACCACCCCCGCACCGACCAGCCCCAGGCGGCCAACGTGCCCAGACCCAGCAGGGCTACCACCAGGGGCGGCCACCCCACGCCAGCCGCGTACAGGGTCAGCAGGGCGCCCAGCACGCCCACCCCAAATACCGACCAGAACAGCAGCCCCAACAGCTGCACCACCAGACCAATCAAAGCGTCCATGCGGTCAGAGTGACGCAGGGGGCATGATGGGCGGATGGTGGCCTGTAGGGACCAGAACTGAGGGCATGGAACCTCACACGGGGGATGCCTTCAGGTCCCGTCCATCAGCCCGGCGCACAGCCAGCCAGCAGCGCAACCTGCTTAGCTGTGGCCCACCAGCCGGCGCACGAGGGCGTCGTAGCCCTTGGGGTACACCGGGAACATCTGACGGCCCTGGGTATTCCACAGCACGTCGAAGCTGCGGTAACTCATGTAGGCCAGCGGCCCCACCATGCTGTCACTGACCCACACCAGCCCGGCCTGGTCGTCGTAACCGCGCACCACCCGGAAGTGCGGCACCTGGCCTGTGCGCTCGAACCACTGCAAGACGATGACTGGAATGCCCAGGGCCAGCAGCCGCTTGACCTGTGACAGCCGCGCCTGACGCACCGTCAGGGTATTCAGACCAAACTTGGAGAGTTCCGGGGCGATGGCGCTGATCTGCATGTAGCCGCCGCCAGGCCGGGCTGTGCGCTGAATCACGTCCTGACCGATCTTCACCCGGTAAAAGCCCAGCACCGAGGACAGCGCGCTGGGCCCACAGTTGTTGTACGTCTGGTAACTGAAGGACAGCCCCGGCAGGTAGGTGCGAATGGGCGCCTCGTCTCCCACCGGCAGCCCCAGGTCCGTCAGCGCCCAGCCGATAAAACTGACCACAGTGGCGGGCGGCGCCGCCGTCCAGGCCCGTGGGCCGGTCACCTGGGCCGGGTCCGGTCGGGGGCTGCCGGGCAGCGGCGCCGCAACCGCCGGAATCGCTGCCGCGCGCGCCGCCGGCGGTGCGGCGGTGACTTGCGGCGCAGTGGCCTGGCCCGCGCCCGGCGCCGCTGGCAGCTGAAGCACCTGCCCTGGCCGCAACGCCGCGCCACTTAGGCTGTTCAGGCGCTGCAACGTCTCGACCGACGTGCCCACGCGCCGCGCCACGGCGTACAGGGTGTCCCCGGCCTGCACGGTGTAGGTGCGGGCGTCTGCCGCGCCCAGTGCGAGGGCCAACGCGGCGCCCAGAGCCCACAGGGACCGGCGCCCACCAACCAGCTGTTTTCCCATTGACCGGGTCATCTTAGCGCCGCTGACCCGGCCCAAAGATGTGACGCAGGGCCGGCCACAGACCCCAGCCTGCCCACCTTCCAGTTCAGTGCTGCTCTCCGGTGGCCTGGGTCAGCGCCAGCATGGCCGGTGTCCCGCCCACCGCCAATCGGCGCGAGACTTTCAGGTCGGCCAGGGCCACCTCCAGAACCTCACCTGTGGCTGGGCTGGTCAGGTAGGCGTGGGCGGCGCCCAGCGTCATGGTGGGCCGCACAGCCGCCTTGTCGGCCGGGTCGGTGGGGGCCACCAGTCCGGCGCTGCTCAGCACGCGGCCGGTGGGGGCGTGCAGCAGGTGCAGCGCGCCGTCGGCCGTCAGTACTGCCAGGCGCTGCCCATCCGCAGTGAAGGCAAACTTGAGGGGCGCGGCGGGCAGCGCAACAGCCGTCAGGGCCGGGTCGGCCGCCGTCCAGCGGGCCAGACCTGCGCCAAAGTTGCCGTACAGCGCCGCACTCCGCTCATGCGCGGCCACCGTGCCGACCCGTGTCCCCGCCGGGGTACCTGCCGGGTTGGGCAGCTTGCGCGCGCTGACCGTCTGCCCCTGGACAGTCACGGCCAGCACACCGTCGGTGCAGCCAAAGTAGGCGGCCCCGCCCTGCACCACCTCACCATGCAGGCCAGGGCAGGGCACGTCCAGGGTCCTGAGCAGGCGGCCGGTGGACAGGTCGTAGGCGTCCACCCGGTTCAGGGCCAGATACCCGCTCAGCAGCACGTCACCCAGCAGGGCTGGGGCGCCGTGGTCGGGGGCCGCCACCTTCACCAGCCGCATGTCATTCGTTTTGCCCAACAGCAGCTCGCCAAAGACGGCGACGTCACCGCCCCTGTCGTTGAAGATGGCAATCTGGTCGCCGTGGGCAAAAAAGTGGGTGGGCTGCTGCCCCACGTTCAGGGTGGCCAGGATGTGGGGCGCCTTTTGCACGAGGTCACGGTGGTCACCGTGGTCAATGGCCCCCAGCCCAGAATGCAGCACGGTCACGCGGTCGTCGTCGCGGTGAATGGCGTAGGCGTAGGTGCCGCCAGGACCAGCGTACAGGCCACTGAGCTTGCCGGGCGTGCCAAAGCTGGCCAGCGGGGTGCCGTCTGCCAGGTTAATGACACTCAGGGCGTGGGTGCGGGCGTCAGCGACCACCAGGCGCGCGGCAGTGGTCTCGGCCAGGGCGGGGGTCGTCAGGGTCAGGGCAGCGGTCAGCGAAACAAGGATGGGGCGCATGGTCAAACTCCTGTGAAAGAAGGCGAACGGGGTGGGCGAGGGGGCTGAACCGCTATTTCAGGGCCAGCAGGAGGGTGTCGCGGTTGCGGCGCATCATCTCGGCGTAGCCCGGGGTCTGGGCGCTGCCTTCGGGGTCCAGCACATAGAGAGGCACGCCCGCTTCGGCGGCGACGGCGCGGGCAGGGCCAGCGGGCAGCTGCGGCTCGGCAAAGACGGCCTTTACCCCCAGGACACGAATGGTCTTAACGGCCTGAGCCATCGTCTGGGCGCTGGGTTCCAGCCCTTGCAGCGGGGCCAGGGTGCCGACCACCCGCAGGCCATAGGCGCGGGCAAAGTACCCGAAGGAGTTATGAAAGGTCAGCAGCGCGCCGCCGCGCACGGGGGCCAGCGTGCGCTCAAGTTCGGCGTGCAGCCCCGTCAGGCGGCGCGCTTCCTGCTCGGCGCCCAGGCGGTAGGCAGCGGCGTGGGCAGGATCGGCCTGGGCCAGGGCGCCGCCCACGGCCACAGCCGCCTGCGCCATCAGGCCGGCGTCCAGCCACCAGTGGGGGTCGGTGGCCCGGCCGGCGCGCAGCCGGGGAAACGGCAGGGTGTCGCCCAGCTTGACCACGGCGGCGCGGCTGCCGCTGGCCCGCACATACCGCTCCAGCCAGTCGTCGGCGCCCAGCCCGGCCATGATGACCACATCGGCGGTTTTCAGGCGGGCAATGTCGCGCACCGTGGGGTCAAAACTGTGCGGACTGGCCCCCACCGGCACGGCGCGCTCCACCTGGGCGGCGTCTCCGGCCACGCGCGCGACCACGTCGTACAGCGGCTGAAACGACACGGTGACCTTCAGCGGCGCGGCGCTGGCGACTGACAGGGCCGCCAGCAACGCTGTCGCCGCCGCGCGCCTCATGGGTGCTGCACCGCGGCGCTCAGGAGCGCGTCCAGAGCGGCGCCGTCCAGATCACGGCCAATAAAGACGATCTCACTAAAGGCCTGGTCCGGCGAGAGCCACTCGCCAGCCTGTTCCAGCGCCAGTTGCCGCCCCGTGTGGTTCCAGAGGGTTGCCGCGCCGTCCCCCAGGTTGACCCAGCCTTTCGAGCGAATGACGTTGCGCGGCAGGCCACTGGTCAGGGCGGCCGTGAAGCGCACAGGGTCGAAAGGCTGCTCGCTGCGGTAGATATGGGTGCCCAGGCCGTAGGTCTCGGACTCGGGCGTGTGCACCTTTTCCAGTTCGGCCATCCAGGCGTCCATCTGACTGGCGGTGTCAAAGTCAAAGAGCCCCACCCCCAGAATGTCCTCGGCCGGCACCTGACCCCGCACGGCGTCCAGCACGCGGGCGCGCGGATTGGAAAGCCGCAGGAGCCCGCGCAGCGCCGCCACGTCACCCGGCGCCGCCAGGTCCAGTTTGTTCAGGACCACCAGGTCGGCAAACTCCAGCTGCTCGGCCAGCAGTTCGCCAAAGCCCCGCTCCTGGTCGTCACCGGGAATGGCGTCGGGCCGGTTCCAGAGCGTGAAGAACTGGGCGCTGTCCACCACGGTGACCATCGCGTCCACATGCACCCGGCCAATTAGGTTGGGCAGCTCTGGCTGGCCGTCTTCCGGTGCCAGGTCCAGTTCCTCAGGGGTGAGGCAGAAGGTCTGGGCAATCGGCAGCGGCTCGCCAATCCCGGTGGACTCGATCAGGATGTGGTCCAGTTCGCGCGTGTTCACCAGATCAGCCACGGCGTAGAGCAGGTCGCCGCGTAGCGTGCAGCAGATGCAGCCGTTAGACAGCTCAATGGTGCCCTCGTCGGTCTTGACCACCAGATCGGCGTCAATGTTCACGGCGCCAAACTCATTGACAATCACGGCAATTTTCTGGCCCCTGGTCTGGGTCAGCAGGTGATTGAGCAGCGTGGTCTTTCCTGCTCCCAAAAACCCACACAGCACGGTGATGGGGACAGAGGACGACGGGGACCACTGAGAAGAAAGCGCATCCATATTTGATATTGATAACACAGTATCAATATCCAGGGAAGAGTGGGTCGGATGAGCTGGCTGGACAGGCGGGCTAGGGATGCCTGAGTTCACGAGAGGAATGTCGTGTAGCAGCGGCAATTCTCAGTCCTAGGGGCTGCAGGAAAGCCTCCTATCAGAGACGGCTCTCAGCGTCTGCTCTGCCGCTGTCTGTGGCTACTTGTCCTCTGTAGCTCAGGCGACTGCACGTCGTCCCAGCAAGCACAGCCTTGGTCAAAGGTGCGCAGCGGGACTCGGGCGCCCTTTGTAGAACGACAACACAGTTCTGTTTCGCAGCGCTACACAGCGATTCGCTCTGCTGCGAAGTTCTGCTGGCCCGCTTCAATGAGCGGCGAGGGGGCCTTCTATGCAAGACGCCTCTCCCCCGCCGGACAAGGTGAACCGGTGCTACACCCAGCGGGCTTGCAGACAGGTTCAGGATGTAGGCAAATCACAGGAGGACGCGCGATCTGGGACAGCCCCAGCCCTGCCGACGCCACGCTCCCGCTATGTACTGCTCCCGCCTGCATAGGTCTTTTTCAGAGCATGCAACCGCTGAAACCGTAGCGGTAGCCCAGCCCAAACCACCGGCGCTCTGCACACGCCTGCCGAATTCGTCACCGCTTTATGGAATGAGCGTCAGCAACTTGTCCAGGCGGGCCTGCAACGTCTCCGCATCTGGCGCCGTCAGGTTGACATGGCCCAGCTTGCGCCCAGCGCGCCACGCCTTGTGGTACAGGTGAACGTGGGTGCCGTCCAGCGCGTCAATCCCGGCCCAGTCGGGGTGCAGCGGCTGACCGTCCGGGTCAGTTGCGCCCACCACGTTGACCATGGCGCAGGGGTGCAGGGGGCGCCAGTCGCTGAGCGGCCAGTCCAGCACAGCGCGCACCTGCGCCTCGAATTGACTGGAAGCGCCGCCGTTCTGGGTGAGGTGACCACTGTTATGCACCCTGGGGGCCACCTCGTTGACCAGCAGATCGCCGCCCGCCACCTGAAAAAACTCAAGGGTCAGTAGCCCCTCCAGCCCCCAGGCTTCCGCCACAGCGGCGGCCAGCGACCGGGCGCGGACCTCGGTGCCTGCCGGCACGCGGGCCGGAAAGACGCTGCTTCTCAGAATGCCCGCCCGGTGCACATTTTCCACCAGCGGCCCGCAGGCCACCTGACCCGAGGGAGCGCGCGCCACCGCCAGACTGAGTTCCCGCTCGAAAAGCACCAGGCCCTCCAGCACGCAGGGCACGGCGCCCAGTTCCGTCCAGGCGGCGCGCAGGCCCTCAGCGGTGGTCACGCGGGCCTGGCCCTTCCCGTCATAGCCCAGTTCACTGGTTTTGAGGATGCCCTGACCGCCCACCTGGTCCAAGGCGCCCTCCAGGTCGGCGGCCGTTTCAATGGCGACAAAGGGTGCGGTCTCGGCCCCTGCCGCGCGCAGGGCTTCTTTCTCCCGGACGCGGTGCTTGCTGCGCGCCAGCACTTCGGCGCCGGGGCGCACCGGCGCCCGGCCATGCAGGGCGCTGAGGGCCGGCAACGGCACATTCTCGAATTCCAGTGTGACGGCGGCGCAGGCCGCCAGTTGCTCCAGGGCGGCAGGGTCGGTGTAGGGGGCCCGCAGGTGCGCGGCACACAGCCGCGCCGGAGCCTCGGGGTCCGGTTCCAGCACCGTCACGCGCACGCCCAGCGGCAGGGCCGCCAGCGCCAGCATCTGCGCCAGTTGCCCGCCGCCCAGAATCCCCAGCGAAGGCTGCGAAGCGCGGCTCATGCTGTGCCCGCCTGGGGGTGACCCTCAAAGAAAGGGTCGTCCAGCACCGCCTGGGTCTGGGCGGCCCGGAAGGCGTCCAGCCGGGCGCGCACGGCCTCGTCGGTGGTGGCCAGCAGGGCCGCGGCAAACAGCGCGGCGTTTTTCGCCCCCGCCGCCCCGATGGCAAAGGTGGCCACCGGCACCCCGGCGGGCATCTGCACGATGCTCAGCAGGCTGTCCTGGCCGCTCAGGGCGCGCGACTGCACCGGCACACCCAGCACCGGCACGCGCGTAAAGGCCGCCAGCATCCCCGGCAGGTGCGCCGCGCCGCCCGCCCCGGCAATGATGCAGGCCAGGTTCAGGCGCTCGGCCCGCGCGCCGTAGGTGGGCAGCAGCGCCGGCGTGCGGTGTGCCGACAGCACCCGCACCTCGTAGGGCACGCCCAGGTCTCCCAGCAGGTCCAGCGCGCCCTGCATGGTCTCGAAATCGCTGCGGCTTCCCATCACGACGCCCACGCGGGGGAGGCGGCTCTGCACGGCAAGGTCAGTCACGGGCTGCATGCTAACGCGGGGCCTGCGCCGGTGCCGGGCCGCTGCTGGACAGGAAGAGCCGCCCCCCTCTGCCAGGTGCCTCCGCGGTGTCTTACCCTGACCCTGTGTCCGAGCGTCCCCCTGCTGCCCCCGACTACACCTGGCTGTATGCCCGTACCCGTGCGGGCCGGGCCCGTGGCCCAGAAGGCGCGCGGGCGCTGCTGGACAGCCTGAGCCGACCCGACCGCGCCTTTACCAGCGTGCGCGTGGTGGGCACCAACGGCAAGGGCAGCACCTGCGCCATGCTGGAAGCCGGCCTGCTGGCCGCCGGGGTCCGCACAGGCCGCTTTACCAGCCCACACCTTCACGCCTACGAGGAGCGGATTCGGCTGGGCGGCGTGAACCTGCCGCCAGAGCGCACCGCCGCCTTTATTACCTGGGCACAGACCCACGCCCCGGACGCTGCTTTTTTCGACCTGACGCTGGCCCTGGCCTGTCAGGCCTTTGCAGAGGGCGGGGTGGAGGTGGCGGTCATGGAGGCAGGCGTCGGAGGCCAGAGCGACGCCACGCAGGTCCTGGAGCGCGTGTCGGCCGTGGCCCTGACCAATGTGGGGCTTGACCACACCGCTACCCTGGGCGAGACGGTGGCGGCTATTGCCCACGACAAAGCTGGGGCCGCGCAGCCGGGCGTGCCGCTGCTGACGACAGCCGAAGGCGAGGCGCTGACGGTTATTGAGCAGGTGGCCCAGGAACGGGGGGCGCCGCTGCTGACCCCTGCCACCCACCCGGCCCTGTTTGCCCTGCCGTACCCTCCGGCCCTGGCCGGCGCACATCAGCTTCAGAATGCGGCCCTGGCAGCCGCAACCCTGCGCACGCTGGGCTTTGACGCAGGGGTTGAGGCGGCGCTGACGGCCGCCCACCCCGCCCGGCTGGAACGCCTGCGGGTGCAGGGTAAGACTGTGCTGCTGGACGGCGCGCACAACCCCCACGCCACCCAGGCGCTGGCGCGGGCGGTGCCGGCGGCCGACGTGCTGCTCTTTGGCGGCCTAGCCCGCAAAGACACGGCAGCCACCCTGGCCCCGCTCCTTGCGGTAGCCCCGGTGCGGGTGTTTACCGCACCCGGCGACCTGGCCGCACCACCCGCCGAACTGGCCGCCCTGTACGGCGGTGAGGCCGACCTGGACCCGGCGCGCGCCCTGGCCCGTGCTCTAGCCCTGACTCCAGCGGGCGGCACCCTGCTGGTGGCGGGCAGCTTGTACCTGGCGGGGACGGTGCGGGGCCTGCTGGCGCCAGATTTGGCTTGACAGCCTCCCTTGCGGCCCGTATACTTCCTTCCGCTCTGGGTCGTTAGCTCAATTGGCAGAGCAGCTGACTCTTAATCAGCGGGTTGTAGGTTCGATTCCTACACGACCCACCAGACAAAGCCTCGCCTAGCGCGGGGTTTTTTTGTTTTTTCTTCTGCATAGTCCTGATTGATTCTGGCACTCCCCCAGCACGACCCCAATACAGCGGCTCTGCATCAACTCGCGCGCTTGCGCTGCGAAAAGGCCGCAATAGTCAACTCGGCCGCTGATCTCAATGATGCTGCAGCCTTTCGCAAGGTCTTCGGCCAGCCCCTTGGATTGAGGTTTGCCCTGAGTCCGTGGGTTGATGGCCGAGGGCGTGGCTGGGCAAGCTGATTGGTATGGAATATGTCCAGGCCGTTCTGTTGCAACTCGCCTTTCAGGTGCCGCTCCTGGCGCTCTGGATCTTCGGAATTGTGATGGCGGCCCAGCGGCGCAGGGTCTACCCCGCCTTGACTTGGGTGGTGGTGGGGTTGACCGCACTGTGCCTCCTGCGGCTGGTGAGCACCGGGGTCAACATCGGGCTGCCCCTGTGGGCATCCGGGCGGGGGTATTCGGCGGTGGCGACAGGGCAACTGCTGGCGGTGACCGGAATAGGCCAGCTGGTGGTGGAACTGAGCGCGTGGGTTTGCCTGCTGGTGGGGCTGTTCGGCGTCATGCGCCCACAACCGTCCGGCGTGCGGCAGAGTGCTGTAGAGAAGTGATGGCAAGGGGCTGATTAGCCGAGCCAGTCGCCCGTGTGGGACATAGCGCCGGATCTGGCTGACTGGCTTGCTGGGTGGTGGTCTCAGCACCGGCCTACTGGTCCTGCTGATCGCGGTGTTTCCACCGCCGTCATGTTCCGTCGACCGCCCTTGGTCAGGCATGTAACGGGCTTCCTCCTACCTTGCGTGCTTGCCGCCGGTCCTGGCATAGCGGCGCGGTTTGCGGCACCACTCAGGGGCGCGCAGTTTACCGTTGCATCGCGGCTCCTTTGGTGTCTGGCCGCGCTGTTCGTGATTTCGCGGTATTCCTTTTCTGGCTGCCAGAGTCATCATCGCTGTCCGCCGGAGAGCGCAGGAATGCACGTCAGCGCATCCGACACCCGACCCTACACCACTGGCCCTTGCTCGAGCTCTACATGTGGCGGGGGCTGTATTCGCGCTAGTCAGCGCTCTTCTGCGGGTCATCACCTTCCAGCTTGGTTGTGCCCGCCGCCCAATGATCCGCAGACGTAGCGGGGTTCACAGATCAGACAACAGGCGCTGCTGAGCCCACGTACCGTGAAGCGATGAATGGTGCCTTAAGTCTGACCCTGAGCTTTGGCGTGCTCGCCGCAGGCCTCATCTTCGCTTACGGCGTCTGGCTGGATCGCCGCGACATCGGACGGCGCGCTGCCCTTGGTGTGTTGGCCACCGCCGCTTTCGCCGCCATGCTGCCTTTCTTGATCGCGCAATTGGCGCCTGGCCTCGCCGCGTACGCTACCCGTGGACTTTCAGGCTTGTTCCTCCTGATGGCCTGGAGCATCACCGGGGTTTGCCTCGCGTTTCTGCCCTGGTTGGTCGCTGGGAATTGATTAGAGGTGCTCTGCCGCGACGCACGGCGTGACTGAACATGCAATAAGAACCCACCTGGCCGTCAGACAAGTGGGGCTTTTTCCTTATAGGAGAGCGGAGGTTACGGTTGCGCTGTCACGCGCGTGAACTCTACAGAGCTGTAGTCCTCAGCCTTTTCCTCTTCGGCCCAGGCGATATAGCCACCATGCCGCTGAGGCTGGCTCGACCCGGAAAACAGCCCGCTCATGCGCCCTTTGTAAATGCCGCCTTGCAAGAGCTGGAGAGTCCATGTGGGGAAGATCCGTCGAGTCGTCTGCGGTTTAAACGCATGGGCTTCATTCGCTTGGCCCTCACCTTTGACCACGTATTGTTCGTTACGAAAGGTCAGCGTGCCAGAGATCTCGTAGGTCTCCTGATTTTTGTAGGTTGCGGTGGTTTCGAGACGAAGCGGCTCGGTGGTTTGGGCATTGCCTGGTTTGGCCGTCCCCTCAAACGTGCCGTGCAGAACGCGCGCATCGGTCGGGACCATCACAGGTTCACGGGGGCTGCACGCGCTTAAGGTGCCAAGAAGAATGAGACCTGCCAGGAGACGCATGCCGACAAGATAGAGAACTGGAGTGGCCGCTCATTCAGACCGCGCTGAGGGGCACCACTCTCAGCGCCAAAAACCTGCGCCAGCAGCCTTAACAGGTGGCCGCGCTGGACCATGACGGCGCGGCAGACCTGGCCGCCACACTGCAGCGCTGGGGGACTGGGAATTGATCCACGTCATGCTGGCGAGCCAGGAGCGGCGAAGATGAGTGATTCGCCGTCTGCGGGAATGCGGAGCTGCGTTGGGCTGATTCCAGCAGCAGTGGCCGCTTCTCGCAGCGCACGCCGCGACGTCGCCGCATGGTCCACAGCTTCCAGATGGGTGGCGACCACAGTGGCTTGGGGCGCGGCCTGACACACCGCCACAGTCTGCTCGGCGTCCATGATGATCGGCAGGCCGTCCCAGAGTGCCCCACCTGAATGCGTCACGATGACCTCTGGCTGAACACGCATAGTAGTCTCCAGCACCGCCGGCGTGAGGATGGTATCGCCAGCCCAGTACACCGTGGGCTCCCCGGCGGCCCGCAGCACGAAGCCCATCACTTCACCCATCAGTGGCAGAACGTGGCCAGACCCATGTGTCCCAGGGGTGCGCTCGATCAAGAGGCCCAGCCCCTGCCACGACGCCTCAAGGGGCGTAACGTTGGTGAATCCCAGGCGGCGCAGCGCCTCTACATCTACGCCCTGGCAGAGGATGGGCATAGAGGAAGGCAGCAGCTGCTGGGCGAGCGGGTCAAAGTGATCCGGGTGCAGGTGTGAAATCAGCGTCAGATCTACGCCCTCAAGCACAGCCTCGGCTGGAACAGGCAGTTCAGACGTGGGGTTCGGCTCATGCCCCCCGATGGTGGGCAGGCTGTGCCGAGGGGCCAGGTAGGGATCAATCAGCAGGGTGCAGCCGGCATAGGTCAGTCTGAGGGTGGCGTTACGGATGAGCTGCAGGCGCATAGAGAACCTCCGGCACAGGGCCAGGACAGGAGGCAGTGCCTCCCAGACAGAGTGGGTGGGGATTAGGGGTGAACCGAGGGCGGGTGATCAGGTGAAGCGTTGTCCATCTGCTCTTGCAGGCGCCGCATCTGAGCATGGAGGGTGTCCCGCATCCGCTGAACGGCGCTCAGATGCGCGTCCACCTCCGTCAACTTGCGCTGATAGAACGCCAGAACGTCTGCCGTGGGCACTGTCAGGTCGTCTACCGAGCCATTCTGAAAACAGGGCGCCGAGTGACGAATCTCGTCCAGGCGAAAGCCGACGCTCAGAAACAGGCGGATGAGCCGGACCTGGTCAACGTCAGCTTCTGTGAAGACACGGTAGCCATTCTCGGTGCGTGAGGAGGCCAGCAGGCCCAGGCGGTCGTAATGCCGCAGGGCACGGGCACTGACCTGGGTGCGGTGAGCGAGCTGACCAATCTGCACGGGAGCAGCCTAAACCTTGACACCTATGTCAAGGTCAAGTGGGTCGGGTCACGACCAGCGTTGGTGAGGTGGTCTGCACTGTTCATCTGAACCAGCGAGCCCAGTGCTCCAGTGGCGCCCCTATGACGAGAAAGCGCCGCCGCAACCACTCTTTTCCCCGCCCGAATCCCTGGGTCACCCGCCTGAACACCCTGCTACTGTGGCTGGATTTGGGCCCACTGCTCATCTTTTGAAGCAAGCGGACTGAGTGCGTAAGCTTCACGGATGCTGTACCTGAATGCCCCGCGCCCACTGTGCATCAGACCAGAGAAACCATCAAGGTGGCTGAGAGACCCTGCCGGCTGTTCAAATGGATGCCTTGAAGGGGATGTGTGCACGCAAAACTCCCCCTATGCATTGGGGACAGATCAGGAGTATCTAGAAGGAGGCAAGGGAAAAACGCGTTTCAGTCGAAACAAAACCCGTATTCACAGGATTTATTCGGCAGAACTGCGCAGAAGTGCTGCCTGATCGCATGTCCCAATCAGCAGGTTGTAGGTTCGATTCCCACACGAGCCACCGGAACAAAGCCCCGCCTAGCGCGAGGTTTTCTGATTTTCTCTTTCTATCCTAAGAGTGTTTTGCTGGTGTGGTCAACCACCTCTCCTCCCCCTCAGCTCTAACAGGTAGAGCCGCACGCCTCTTCAGGCTGTGGTGAAGAAGGGCAAAGTGAAGGCGCCGCCCAAGAAAAAGCCCCCACGGGTGTGGGGACAGAGAGAGCCGAAGGCCGGTCAGAAAGCTGCAGCGCCAGCTTCTGCGACGGTCTGGTCCTGTTCCCCCGTGCCGCCACTGACGCCGATAGCGCCCACGACCTCACCGTCACGCTTGAGGGGAATGCCACCCGCGAAAATCATGACGCGCCCACCGTTCGAGACGTGAATGCCGAAGAATTGGCCGCCCGACTGACTTTCGGCCGCAAGGTCCTTGGTAGAGAGGTCAAAGGCCCGCGCGGTAAACGCCTTGTTGATAGAAATGTCGATGCTGCCAATCCAGGCTTTGTCCATGCGGACATGGGCGACCAGATTGCCACCGCTGTCCACGACAGCGACGTTCATGGGCTGGCCAATCTCTTCGGCTTTCTGTTCGGCGGCGGCGATGACTCGGCGGGCGTCAGCAAGGGTCAACATAAGGCTCCTTTGGAAACGGGGACGACAGGGAAAGTAGAAATGAGGCGTCCCTGCGCAGCATAGGCAACACACGCCTGACCTGCCCTGAGCAACAGTTCACCCTGGGACGTCCGCAGAAGTGACACTTGAGCTGACCTCGGGGCCCTCGCACCCCACCAGCGCGGCGCCAGAGGGTCAGGTGTGAGGGATGAACCCCAGGGCCTCACGGGGCGGGCGAAGAAACAGGCCCCGGTAGGTAACATCAACGAAGCCATGCTCCTGGGACAGCACGCCCCCGGACTCAAGCAGCATCAGGAGAGGTTCATAGGGCTCATCACAGAAGGCCGGAACTAGCCACCGCTTGCCCAGGATGTCTTTGACCAGGGCAAACTGGAGCATCCACAGGGCGAGCCTTTGAATCAGAGGCGAGACCGCGAGGGATTGAACGAAGTCCAGATGGAATGCGGGACTGCCCAGTGCCGGCAGGATGGTCCCGGCCACGTTGAAAAAAGGCCAGTGGGGCGGCCGCACCAGAACAGCGAACCATGAGGCTCGCCGCAGGTACTCCCGGAAAAGCAGAATGTGAAAGTCAGGATCTGTGGGCTCGGCCTGCCAGTCCACCTGCTGGAGCCGGGCCAGGGTGGCGTTGACGTGATGCTGGGATTCGGGTTTGTGCCTGAGGCTGTGCATCCGCCGCTGCTCAGGTAAGGGCAAAGGGCTGGGGCAACGTAAGCAGTTCAAGCCAGACCTCACGGGCAGCCTCATCCTGCCAGCCTTCCCCCACCTGCGAGAGTTGCCACAGCGATTCATCCATCCAGGCGCACAGCAGCACGTCCGGCCACATCTGGTGCTCCAGCGGGGTCAGGTCGATGTGCTGGGTGTAGCCGCGCAGGAAGGTGGCCCACTGGGCCGGGGTCATCAGCTGCGCCGGGCCGCTGTGGAGGCTGGGGTCCAGATGAAACGAGAGGGCCGTCAGCGCAAGGTCGTACACACGCGGCATCCGCGCGGCGTTGTCTGGGTCAACTAGCACCGGCTCACCAGACGGCAGGTAGACGAGATTGGCCGCCTTATGGTCCCAGCTGCAATTGACCATCGGCAGGGACTGGCTGACGGCGCGTGGGAGGGCCCCGGTCAAATACTGGGTCTGCCGCTCAGCCAGCAGGGCGGCGGGCCTGGCCGTGCTGAGCTGGGCCCTGGCCAGGCCCTCAAGGACCTCATCGCTCAGGGCCTGGAGGTCGCTGGCCGTAAAGGCGCGCACGGACGCCAGGTGTGGCAGGTCAAACGTCTGATCTGGCGCCGCCGCGTGAATCTGTCCAAGAAGAGCGCTAGCCCTCTCCAGGTCCTGGTCCAGCCCCTGATAGCGCCGGCCCTCAACGAAGGGGTACAGCACCCAGCGGGAGGAGTCGCCGGCGCCCTCTGGCAGCAGGACGGTTGGGCTGGGGAGGGGGGCAAGAACCTGGACACCAGCCTGGGCGAGGGCCTGACTCCAGGCGGCGATTCCTGGGGCGTGGTTCAGACTGGTCCGTTTGAGGACGGCCCGGCGGCCAGTCAGCTGGAGAGCCCAGACATCGGCGTGGGCGCTGAGCCGCACTGCCTGGGTGTGAGGAGGAAGATCAAAGTGCGCCAGCAGGGGGGCGAGGTTCATAGGGCCACGGTAGCGGTCACAGCGTGACGGCTGGATGACGGCGACAGGGAGGCAATGTTGCTCTGGCCTGCTCAGACCTTTGACGGCCTCTCAGGGTTGTCTTTAGCGCACTTTCCAGGCCAGAGCAACAGCTGCCGCTCCCGCTGGATCAAAGGCCTGAAGTTCACGTCGGTTGCAGGGCGTGGTGGGACGCGCAGCAAAGTAAGCCAGAGTCAGCTCGGCAAAGTATTCCTCTGACCGGCTCATGGCATAAGCGTCAAATTCGGCGTCGGTGTAGTGGCCTGTCTTCCGGGCCTCCTGAAAGGCCGCCAGGACAGCAGGGTGGCGAAAGCCGTGGGCGCGGTCATCGTAAGCATGCGTCAGTTCGTGCAGCAGGAGGTTGTACTGGCCATGCGAAGCAATCAGGCCCTGAGGGTCAACCAGCACAATATCGCCGCGTTGCGCAGTCTGACTCCGAAGGCGGACGTACCAGGCCTGGGGTGCCAATCCCCCCGGCTCAACCCTGGGGTCAATCCACACCCGCACGCGCCGCAGTTGGCTGTGGCTCTGAGCCGGCAGGACGCGGAGGGCTTCTTGCAACTGCTCCTCAACCCGCCAGAACAGGCGGTCTTGCAACGCCGGGTCGGCCCGCAGAGCAGGCGCCAGAAGGACTGTAAACCCGGCCAGGGTCTGGCCCTGAACCTCGGCGAGGTCGGTCGGAGCAGAGAGGGTGTCACCCACCGTGCAGGCTGAACACAGAAGACCGAGACAAAAAAGCAAAATGCGCATGACTCCAGAGGTTTACGCTCTCGGCTGATCCAGCGTTCCGTCTGGGTTCACCTGACTGAAGATTTCGGAGCTATAGAAGGAGAGCAACGACGCGGCCGGCAGCTTGTGCGCCGGAGGCTGGAACACAGTTCAAACAATTGGCGCCGCATTCAAGAACCTGACTGTTACTCAAGGTTTGTGCACCCTGGCGCCCAGACCTGCAACCTAGAGCGCCCGCCGGTCTTGCCTCTGGTGCCCATCCGAGTAGGAGATGCGGGCAAGAAGGTCGCGCACTTAAAGCGATTTTTCTTCTCGCAGCACGGCCTGCCATACACCTATGCGGCGTACAAACACCCCAGGTATCCATGCAGCAGTAGGGCAGTTCAGCAGCGTCACCGACCAAGCGCATGGCTCGCCTCGTTGTCTCGCCTGCTCACTTCAATCTGATTGAAGACATGCCCCAGATCAGGAGCTACAGGACTTCTCTGATGTCTTGGCATGAGAGAGGCGCCGCCAGGTCTTCCCAGCGACGCCCTCACTTCCTCTTTGCTTGAGCCCAGGGTGCTTACCGCCCAGCCAGCAGACTCCAGATGCCCGGATTGGCCACCCAGCCGTACCACAGGTTGGGCAGCAGGCCCAACACCGTCACGCCGCCAACGCCCAGCGCCACGGCGAAGGTGGTGGGTGGGCGCTGACCGTGGGCGTACTCGCGGGCGGGCGTGCGGTCGGGCATGAACATCAGCATGGCGGGGCGCAGGTAATACACCAGCGCCGCCACGCTGGTCAGGGCGGCCAGGACACTCAACCAGACGTAGCCGTTCTGGAACGCGGCCTGAAATACCAGGTACTTCCCGAAAAATCCCGCAAACGGCGGCAACCCCGCCAGCGAGGCCAGGCAGATGGCCAGCGCCACCGCGTAGCCAGGGTGCCGGTAGTACAGGCCGCGCATATCGTTGTTCTCGAAACCCGCTTCGCTGCGCTGCAGGGCCGCCACGATGGCCAGGGCGGCGGCCGTCATCAGGGTGTAGATCAGCAGGTAATAGGTCAGGGCCGCGCCGCCCGCCTGGGGCGTACCCAGCAGCGCCATGGCCAGAAAACCAGTGTGGGCCACCGCCGAATACGCCAGCATCCGCTTGAAGTTGCTCTGCCGCAGCGCCGCAAAGTTGCCGATAATCAGGGTGGCCGCAATCAGAATTTGCAGGACCGAGTGCCAGCCCGGCGCGTCGGCCAGGGCGCCCGAAAACACCCGCAGCATCCCGGCAAAGGCGGCCACCTTGACCACCGTGCTGAGAAAGAGGCTGACACTGGTGGGCGCGCCGCCGTAGACATCGGGCGTCCACTGGTGAAAGGGCGCCAGCGCCACCTTGAAGCCAAAGCCGCACAGCAGCAGCAGCGCGCCGCCGACCAGAATGCCCACGTTCTCCGGGTTCAGACCCTGCACCGAGGCGACCCGCGCGGCAATTTCAGCGTAGTTCAGGCTGCCGGTCGCGCCGTACACGAAGGCCAGGCCGTAAATCAGCACCGCGCTGCCCGCCGCGCCCAGCAGGAAGTATTTGAGGCCGGATTCCTCGGCGCGGCGCGAGCCCTGCAGGGTGGCCAGCACATAGGAACTCAGGCTCATGATTTCCAGGCCGATCAGCATGACCACGAGGTCGCCCGAAAAGGCGATCAGCAGGCAGCCGGTCACGGCGTACATCAGCATGGCGTCAAATTCGGGAAACGACACGCGGGCCCGCCAGGCGGTGTCCAGCGTGACCAGCAGGGTCATCAGGGTGCCGATGAGCAACACGAAGGCCAGCAGCAGCGCGGCATTGTCGGCTACGAAGCCGCCGCCAAACGCCGTCAGGCCCCGGTTCCACAGCAGGGCCAGGCTGGCGCCCGACAGCAGCAGGGCGCCGATGTTGATAAAGGTCAGGGTACGCCTCGGCACCCAGAAGCCCAGCAGTGTACTGGCCAGGGCGCCGGCCAGCACGATCAGGACGGGCAGCATAGGGGTCAGAGCCACATCGGGGGGCGTCAGCATGTCAGTTGCCTCCCAGGGCGCTCAGCACCGTGCGCACGGCCGGCTGCATGAGGTTGAGGGCCGGAGTGGAATACACCCCGAACAGGACGAGAACAGCCAGCGGCAGCGCCAGCACCAGCCATTCGGTGTGGACGAGGTCACGCACGGTCACCGCACCCCGGGGCCGCGCTTGCCAGAAGGTCGTCTGAAAGGCCGTCAGGGCGTAGGCAGCGGCGGCAATCGTTGTGATCCCCGCAATGAAGGTCAGCCACGGCGAGACCTGATAGGCGCCCAGCAAAATCGAGAACTCGCCAATAAAACCTGCCAGCCCCGGCACGGCGATAGACGCGAACCACAGGGCCATCGTGAGGCCGCTCAGAGCGCCGGCCTGCGTCATGACACCGCCCACGCGGGTCTCCAGGCTGCCAATCCGCTCCTGCACCATGCCCACCGACAGAAACAGCGCGCCGGTGTACAGGTTCTGAAAGGCCAGCAGGTACATCGCGCCGATGACGGCGGTTTCGTTCAGCGAGAACACACCCAGACCCACAAAACCCATGTGCGAGAGGCCCGCGTAGGCCAGCAGGCGTTTCCAGTCGGTCTGCCGAAAGGCAATCCAGGCTGCGTACAGCGCGGTAAACGCCGCCAGACCCATCAGAATGGGGCGCAGTTCCAGGCTGGCGTCGGGGAACAGGGGAATGGCGAAGGTAAAGAGGCCATAGCCGCCCACCTTGTACAGGGTGCCCATCACGTCCGGCACGCCCGAGTCGTGATTCTGCTCGTGAAAGTCCGGCAGCCAGGCATGCAGCGGCCACAGCGGCAGCTTGACCGCCATCGCCGCCAGGAAGCCCAGATACAGCCAGGTCTGCGCCGGGCCAGTCACCAGGTGGGCCTTGAGGTCCGTCATGGCGAAGGTAGGGCTGCCGCCCAGGGCCTTGACCCCAATGATGCTCACCAGCATCAGCAGGCTGCCAAACAGGGTGTAGGCCGCGAACTTGACCAGCGCCCGCATGCGCCCAGCCTTGCCGTACATGGCGAGCATCAGCAGGGCAGGAATCAGGGCGTCTTCAAAGAACACGTAAAACAGCAGCAGGTCCTGCGCGGCAAAGATGCCAATCAGGCCCGTTTCCATCGCCAGGATGAGGGACAACATAGGTCCTGGGTTAGGAATGCGCCGCGCCGTGTACAGGATGGCGATGAATGACATGAACGCCGTGACCAGCGCCAGCGCGAGGCTGACCCCGCTCAGCTGCACCGAGTAGGTGATGCCCAGCGGCGGAATCCAGTCCCAGCGGAACAGCTCTGAGCCGCCGCCGCGCCAGATGGCCAGGCCCGCGCCCAGGGTCAGCGCAGCGATAAAGCCCGCGACCTCATCCCGGAAGGTCTTGGGCACCACCAGCAGCAGCAGACTGCCCAGCACCGGCAGAAAAATCATGAGGGTCGGCAGCCAGTCGGTCAGCGTGTTCATGCGCCACTTCCAATGGTTTTCAGGGCCCAGTACCCGATAATCAGGGCGGTGCCCAGCAGCATAGAGACGGCGTAGGCGCGCACAAAGCCGCTTTGCCACAGGGTGAACAAGCCGCCCGGCCCACTGGCGTTGCGCGCCACGCCGCCCAGGGCGCCGTCCGTGCCCCGGTCCACGGTGTCCAGCGCCCCGGCGATGGCCCGGCTGGGGTTCCCCACGAGGTTGTCGTACACGGTGTCCAGGTACAGGGCGCGGGTGCTGGTCTCGCCCAGCGGGCCGTCCGCGAGGCTGCCCCGGCGGTGTTCAAGGAATGCCCAGACCAGACCAATCACGCCGGCTGCCACCGCCAGCGCGGTCAGCAGCCATTCGGTGCTCACGGCGATTTCGTGGCCGTGGCTGGGAATGGCGCGGCCCAGGTAGGTGTCGAAGGCGTGTCCGCCCCCGAGGAACGAGGGGATATTCAGGAAGCCGCCCAGTGTGGCCAGCGCCGCCAGAATGCCCAGCGGCACCTTGGTCAGTAGATCGGCCTCGTGCGGGTGGCCGTGCCCCCGGTACGCGCCGCGCCACACCAGGAAGTACCATCGGCCCATGTAGAAGGCGGTCAGCAGCGCCACGCCCAGGCCAATGACGTACAGGCCAGGGTTGGCCTCGTAAGCGGCGGCCAGAATGGCGTCCTTGGAAAAGAACCCGCTCCAGATGGGAATGCCCGCAATCGCCAGCACGCCCGCCACCGAGACGATGTGGGTAAAGGGCATGAATTTGTGCAGCCCGCCCATACGCCGCACGTCCTGCTCCTCGTGCAGCGCGTGAATGACCGCCCCCGCCGCCAGGAACAGCAGCGCCTTGAAAAAAGCGTGGGTGAGCAGATGAAAGACACCCGCCGCGTACGAGCCCAGCCCCACCGCCATAAACATGTAGCCCAGCTGCGAGACCGTGGAAAACGCCAGAATCTTCTTGATGTCGTGCTGGTTGAGGGCCGACAGGGCGCCGTACAGGGCCGTCAGGCCGCCCACCCAGGCCACCCACAGCGAGGCGTTCGGGGCCAGTTCGTACAGGAAATGGCTGCGCGCCACCAGATACACGCCCGCCGTGACCATCGTGGCCGCGTGAATGAGCGCCGAGACCGGCGTGGGGCCTGCCATCGCGTCCGGCAGCCAGGTGGTCAGGGGCAGTTGCCCGCTCTTGCCCACCGCGCCCACCAGTAGGAACAGGCACGCGAGTTCGATGCCAGCGGCAGCCACCTGCGCGCCGCCTTCTACCCGCTCGGCCAGTTCGGGGATGGAGAGGGTGCCGTAGAGCTTGAACAGCAGGAACATCCCCAGCATGAAGCCCAGGTCGCCAATGCGGTTCATGATGAAGGCCTTGCGCGCCGCGTTGGAGTTCGCCACGCCCTCGCGGTCGCTGGCTTCGCGGACCTCCTGATTTGAGGCCTCGCTGTTGCGGCCGTTAAACCAGAAGCCGATGAGCAGGTAACTCGCCATCCCCACGCCTTCCCAGCCCACAAACATCAGGGGGTAGGAGTCGGCCAGCACCAGAATCAGCATCATGGCCACGAAGAAGTTCAGGAACGCGAAAAAGCGCGTGAACTTGGGGTCGTGGCCCATGTATGACAGCGAATAAACGTGAATCAGGAAGCCGACGCCCGTGATGATGAGGGCCATCAGCGCCGAGAGTTGGTCGTACCAGAAGCCCACCGAGAGGTTGGCATTGAGCGCCATGTTGGGCAGCCAAGCCCACAACGTTTCGTGGGCGGGGTCAGCCCCCTGACCTAGAAAGCGCAGCACGGCGACAATAAACGCCGCGAACACCGCGCCGGTGGCGAGCAGCCCGCCGGTCTTGGCCGGAAAGAGGCGCGGCAGGCACATGAGCAGCGCGAACGAGAGTAGCGGAATCAGCGGCAGGAGATAGAGGGCAGGCACAGGCGCACTCAACCTTTCAGGGCGGCGAGGTCGTCCACGTTGGTGGTCTCGCGCTTACGGAAGATGGCGACGATGATCGCCAGGCCAATCGCCACCTCGGCGGCGGCCAGGGTCATCACGATAAAGACGGCGGTTTGCCCGGTGGGGTCGCCCCACGAACGCGCAAACGCCACCAGCGCGAGGTTGGCGGCGTTGAGCATCAGTTCTACCGAGAGAAAGACCATGATGGCCGTGCGCCGGGTCAGCACTCCAATCATGCCCAGGGCAAACAGGATGCCCGACAGGGCGACGTAAGAACTGGTCGGCACCATTACGCGCTCACCTCGCCTTCGCGCCCCGTTTGTAGGGCCGGCTGCCCAGCCGCACGCGGGCCAAAAGAGCGCTGCTCCTGAACTGTGCCCACCGGGGCTTCTAACTCGTCCGGCACGCCGTCAGGCTGCGCGGCGGGGCGCTGCACCAGGGCCACTGCCCCCACAATGGCGACCAGCAGCAGAATGCTGACCGCCTCAAAGGGCAGCAGAAAGCGGGTGAGCAGCGTCTCCCCCATCTTCAGGGCCGAGCCGCCCTCCAGCGCCGCCGCACTGTCGGCCAGCGGGCGCGGGTCTTTGTAGGTGAAGGCCAGTACCACAAAAGCGCCGGCCAGCACGGTGCCGCCAATGCCCGCCAGTTCGCGCACAAACGGCACCGGGTCGCGGCTGGTTACGGGCTGGTTGGCGTTCAGCAGCATGATGACGAACAGGAACAGCACCATCACAGCCCCCGCGTACACGATGACCTGCGTGGCGGCCAGAAACGAAGCGTTCAGGGTGGCAAACAGCCCCGCCACACACAGCAGCGTGCCCACCAAGCCCAGCGCGGCGTGAACCGCGTTCTTGGCCGCAATGGTGATGATGCCGCCGATGATGGTGAGCGCCCCCAGGAGGATGAAAGCGAGGATCATAGGGGGCCTTGGGCCACAGGTTGTGGGGAGTGGGAAGTGGGAAGTGGGGAAAGAGGGAGGTGGGAGGCGGTGTGCAGTGTCTCAACCGCTCGATTCCTCGACCACTCAACCCTAACGTGATTCAAACCCTCTGCCCTCACTGGTACTTCACCCCTTCCAATTCCTCGCGCACGCCGCCTTCGAGCTGAAAACCCAGGCGCACGGGTTTGCCCTTGCGCTCGGCTTCACGGCGCTGGGGCAGGCTGCCGGTCACGCCGACCAGCATGTCCTCTTTCCCGTACACGAAGTCGCGGTAGCGGTAATCGGCCATCTCGAACTCGTTGCCCATGACCACGGCGCCCGTGGGGCAGGCTTCCTCGCACATGCCGCAGAAGATGCAGCGCAGCATGTTGATTTCGTAGACCTTGGCGTAGCGCTCGCCGGGACTGACCCGGGCAGTGGGGTCGTTCTCTGCCGCTTCCACGTAAATGGCGTAGGCCGGGCAGGCCGCGGCGCACAAGGAGCAGCCGATGCACTTTTCCAGGCCCGTACCGGGGTGCCGCGTCAGGATGTGCCGGCCCCGGAATCGGGGTTGCAGCGTGGCGCGCTGTTCGGGGTAGCTGACGGTTACGGGCTTCTGAAACAGCTTGCCCAGCGTGACGCCCATGCCTTTGGCAATTTCAAGTACGCCCATAGGAGGCTCCTTTTGAGGGGGAGAGGTGGGGGGAAGCCGGAGCGGCTTGACTGCTGACTCCTGGCCCGCTGTGATCGGCCCAGCGCCTCATCAGTCTCCTCCGGCTGAACTCATCTCGCCTTCCCGGCGCACGGTCGGCTGATTCCACAGCACGCGCACGCGGTCGCTCATGACCAGCAGGGCCGCAAGGGCCGCGAAGCTCAGCACGGCCAGGAACCACAGGCCGCCCTGCCCCCGGAAAGCCAGAAACGCGGCGGTCATCACCGTGTTGGCCAGCGCCAGCGGCAGCACCAGCTTCCAGCCAAAGCGCATCAACTGGTCGTAGCGCAGGCGCGGCAGGGTGGCGCGCACCCAGATAAAGACGAACAGGAAGAAGGCAATCTTGGCGATCAGCCACACCAGCGGCCAGTCAGAGATGCCCGGAATGAGGGCATTGAGGAACTGTGGCCCCTTCCACCCGCCGAAGAACAGGGTCGCCATCACGGCCGAGGCCGTAATCATGTTCACGTACTCGGCCATCTGAAACAGCGCCCATTTGATCGCAGAGTATTCCGTCAGGTAGCCGGCCACGATTTCCTGCTCGGCTTCGGGCAGGTCGAAGGGGGTGCGGTTGGTTTCCGCAAACGAGGAAATCAGGAACAGAGCAAAGCCCAGCGCCTGAAAGAGAAACAGCACCCCGTTCTGCGCCTGCCAGCCCACGATGCCCTGAAAACTCGTGGTGCCGACCAGCATCAGCAGGCCCAGGATGCTCAGGCCCATGCCCAGTTCGTAGGAAATCATCTGCGCGGACGACCGCAGGCCACCCAGAATCGGGTACTTGCTGCCCGAGGCCCAACCGCCCAGGAAGATGCCGTACACGCCCATAGAGGTGAGCGCCAGCAGAGCCAGAATGCCGGTGTCAAGGTTGTAGACCCAGGGATTTTCCCCGAACAGGCTGCGGGCGGGACCAGCGGGCAGTCCACCAAAGGCAGTTAGCGCCATGCCAATCGCCACGATGGGCGCCAGGGTGTACACCAACTTGTCGGCCAGCGTGACGTTCAGGTCTTCTTTGAAGATGCTTTTAATGGCGTCGGCGGCGGGTTGCAGCAGGCCCATCGGCCCCACGCGGTTGGGCCCTGGGCGCAGCTGCATGCGGCCCAGCAGTCGGCGTTCCACCAGCGTCATGTAGGCGAAGGTGGTCAGCAGCCCCAAGACGACCAGCACGGCCTTGAGCAGCGAGATGAGGAGGGTAGCGAGCCAATCAGGCATCAGTCGTCGCCTCCGGGTTGAGGAGCGGTGGGGGCGACCGGCAAGGTCCAGCCGCCCTGGGTGAGGTCCGCAATACGGTCCACCCAGTCCTGGTCGCGGCGCACCATGCGCTCGGTCCACAGGCGCGGGGTGTGGGGCTGAGCCGGCGCCGTGTGGGCGCGGGGCAAGCGGTGAATGACGCCGCCGGCCGGCAGGCTGTCCAGTTTCAGCCCCAGTCGGCTGGCCAGCAGCGTCTGAGCGCCGCGCAGGCCGCGCACCGGGGCCTTGACGCCCAGGGCTTCGGCCAGAGCCGTCAACGTGCGGATCAGGTCGGCGGCTTCTCCGACCTGAATGGCCGCAGGGTTGAGGGGCAGCAGGCGCCCTTCGAGGTTGACGGTGGTGCCGCGCTTCTCATAGTTCGTCACGGCGGGCAGCACCACGTCGGCCAACTGGGCAGTGGCGGTCAGGTGGGTGTCGTGCACCACCGTGAAGCCCCGCGCCCGCAGGCCCGGATTCAGGCGGCTGATGAAGGCGGCGGGCACCTCACCCAGGCGGTCCAGCCCCAGGCCCCCGGCACGCGGCACGAGATTGAGGGCGCTCAGGCCTCGGCTGTTCGGGCCAGCGGGAATGGCCATGACCTTGGCGCCGATGTGGCCCACGAGGTCGCTCAGGGTTGCCGCGAACGAACCACTCGCGCCGTTTAGAGCGTCGGCGCCCAGAACCAGAACCGGGCGCTCGGCCTTCCTCAGTGCTTCAACGACAGCCTTCAGAGCGTCGGTATCGGGGCGGGCCAGGCGGGTCAGGGCGTCGCGGCCATTGGCGCTGATGCGGTGGCCAGCGTGCGACCACAGGCGACTTTCGGCGCCAATGACGGCCAGGCGCTCGGGCTGGCGGGCTGGCCGCTCTACCAGGCGCAGGTCCGCAATGGCCGTGCCGTGGGCAAATTCAGGGGGCAGCAGGCCGCCGCGCAGCATTTCCAGAATCCGCAGTTCCAGCACCGGGGCTTCCTCGCCCAGGTCGGCGCCGATCACAGCCACGAAATCAGCCTGTGCCACGTCGGTCAGGGTGGCGGTGGGGGCAATATCCACCGCCTGCCGGGGGCTGTGGTCCACGTGGCGCGCCTGGAGAGCGTCGGCCAGAGCTTCCAGCGCCGCGCCTTCTTCCATCGTGGCGTCTGAACCCGTAAACAGCCCTAGATCCGCCAGCGACAGACCCGCCAACCCTCGGTTGATGGCGGTGATGGCCTCGTCCCAGGTGGCGGGGACCAGTTGTCCGTCCTCGTTGCGAATGAGGGGCGTGGTTAGGCGTTCCTCGCTGGCAAAGGGGTGGCCAAAGCGGCCTGCGTCGCAAATCCAGGCCTCGTTCACCTCGCGGTTTTCGCGGGCCACGACCCGTTCCAGGCGGCCGTTGCGGGCGTCGGCGGTAATCGAGCAGCCCACCGAGCAGAGCGTACAGGTGGTGGGCGTGTGGTCGTATTCCCAGTTGCGGCCCCGGAAACGCGCCACGTTGTCCAGCAGCGCCCCCACCGGGCAGATGTCGGTGATGTTGCCCTGAAAGCCCAGTGGCAGCCCGCCCTCTTCGGTGTCAATGAAGGTGTGTCCGCCGCGCTCAATGAAGTCCAGGACCTCCTGGCCCGGCACCTCCTCGAAGTAGCGCACGCAGCGCTTGCAGTGAATGCAGCGCTCCTGGTCCAAGATCACGAAGTCCGAGAGCGGATAGTGCTTGTCGGCGTGGCGGCGGTCAAAGCCAAAGCGGCTGGCGCCGTAGCCGTATTCAAAGGCGCGGTCTTGCAGTTCGCACGCGCCGCCCTTGTCACAGGTGGGGCAGTCGAGCGGATGGTTCAGCAGCGTGAATTCCATCATGCCGGCCTGCGCCTTGGCGACCACCTCGCTGGTCTTGGCGGTGCGGATGTGCATGCCTTCGGTGGCCTGCATGGTACACGAGGCCATGGGCTTGGGAAACCAGAAGATTTTGGGCTTGGCCGCGTCCCCCTCCCCTTCCATCACGAACGAGCCGTCGGGGTTCTTGCGCGGGCTGCCTGATTCCACCAGGCACATCCGGCAGGCGCCCACCGGCGACAGGTACGGGTGCGCGCAGAAATACGGCACGTCGCCCCCGGCGCCGAACACCGCGTCAATGGCGCTGGTGCCAGCGGGGAGGTCGAGTTCGTGGCCGTCTACGGTAACTTTCATGCGTCCCTCCACCGCTGGCGCGCCGGGTACATCGCCTGCCCGGTCGTCGCCAGCGCGTCGTATTCCTCGCGGAAGAGCTTGATGCTGCTCAGGACCGGACCCAGGCAGGCGTCGGCCAGTGCGCAGAACGAGCGCCCGCCGATGTTGTCGGACATATCCAGAATGAGCTGCACGTCACCCGGCTGCCCGCGCCCGGTGGCCAGTTTCTGGTACATGCGCGTCATCCACCCAGAAATCCCCTCGCGGCAGGGCGTGCATTTGCCGCAGGACTCGTGGCCGTAGAAGCGCACCAGATTCCAGGTCGCGTTCACGATGCAGTCGGCCGTCGGAATCAGCGTGACGCCGCCCGTGCCCAGCATGGACCCCGCCGCCGCAATGGCTTCGTAATCCATAGGCGTGTCGAGAATGGCGTCGGTCCAGGGCAGCATGGGGCAGCTGGAGCCGCCGGGAATAATGGCTTTCATCTCTTCGAGGGGGCCACCCGCCCAGTCGTAGATCAGTTCGCGGAAGGTGGTGCCCAGCGGCAGTTCGTAGACACCGGGCCGCGCCACTGGGCCCGAAATCTGAAACAGCTTCATGCCCTTGCTTTTCTCGGTGCCCATGCCCGCGTGCCAATCGGCGCCGTATTTCAGAATCTGGGTGGCGGCGCAGAAGGTTTCCACGTTGTTGATGGTGGTCGGCAGGCCGTACAGGCCGGCGGCGGCGGGAAAGGGGGGCTTGAGGCGCGGATTGGCGCGCAGCCCTTCCAGCGAGTTCATCAGGGCGGTTTCCTCGCCGCAGATGTAGGCCCCGGCGCCCCGGTGCAGATACAGCTGGAAATCGAAGCCGCTGCCCAGCACGTTCTGGCCCAGTAGGCCGGCGGCGCGGGCTTCGTGAATGGCGGCCCAGATGCGCTCGGCGGCGTGGACGTACTCGCCCCGAATGTAGATATAGCCCACGCTGGCGCGCATGGCGTAGGCAGCGATCAGCATGCCTTCAATCAGCTGGTGCGGATCTTCGGACAGCAGGTAGCGGTCCTTGAACGACCCCGGCTCGGACTCGTCCGCGTTGCAGATGATGTAATGCTGGCGGCCATCCTTCAGCGGCATGAACGACCACTTGAGGCCCGTCGCAAACCCGGCGCCACCGCGGCCACGCAGGCCGGATTTCTTCACCTCGTCAATCACGGCGTCGGGGCCCATCGCAAAGGCGCTCTTGACGGCCTCGTAGCCCCCCGCGCGGCGGTAGAAGTCCAGCGTCCAGCTCTGGTCCTGCCCCACATAGGCGTAGAGGGTCGGCGCAAAGCGGGGGTCCTTGGCGCTGGTGATGGGCTTGGGGGCAGGCTCGGCCACGGTCATACGGTTCCTCCACCCAGCCCAGTCAGGCTGGTGCCGACCGTCTGTCCGTTGGCCATGACCTGCCGCCCCTCGGCGGTGACCGTCACCGGCACTGGGTTGTCCGGCAGTGGCTGACGGTCCACGCGCAAGTCCGCCAGAATGCGGGCGCACTTGCCGGGCCCCACGTTCTCGTAGTAGCCGTCGTCGTTGATCTGCAGCATGGGTGCGGTCCCGCACGAGCCCAGGCATTCCACCTTCTGCACCGAAAAGCGCCCGTCTGGGCTGACCTCGCCCGGCTGCACGTCCAGCGTTTCGACGAGGTGGTCCCACAGCTCGTCCGAGCCCGCCAGCGCGCACATGAGGGTGGAGCAGACTTGGAGGTGATACTTGCCCGTCGGCACCGTGTGGTACGTGGAATAGAAACTCATGACGCTGCGGACTTCGGTGGCCGTGGTCCCGATGAGGGCGGCGATCTCGGCCATCCGCGCCTCGGAGACGAAGCCTTCGGCGTCTTGCACTTCCCTCAGCAGCGGCATGAGCGCGCTGCGGCGCCCCTGCGGTGAATCGGGGTAGCGGCTGAAGATGTCGGCCACGAGGGCTGATTTGTCAGCAAAGTAGGTCAACTTAGTCCCTCCATATGGGCCACGTGGCGCGGGCCAACTGGTCCAGTGCTGCTGCCGAGCGGCCCCCTTGCCGGAGCAGGGTGGTGATCTGCCCTCTGTGGTTCGCGTCATGAATCAGCGTCAGAACCAGCAGCTGAGCTGGGTGCGAGGCGAAATAATTCTGAAAACCTGGTCCGTCACCAGCGGCGTCCTGTACTGCGTTGAGGACAGCGGCGTCCGCCTCTGCCAACGCGCCCCTCAGCTGCGTGGTGCTCAGGGTGACTGGCCAGAAGGGCTGATCGCCTTCTTCGGTCTCCACCGTGATCTGCTCTGCATAGGTGGACCCCACGCGGTGCAGGTAGACTTTCCGCATCCCGAACAAGTGCTCAAGAAGCTGACCCACACTCAGGCCACCCTGGCCGTCCGAGAGCGCCAGGTCCTCCTCGGTCAGCGTGTTCAGCAGCGCTTCATTCACGCGGCCGTTGCGGTGAAAGGCTTCGGTGAGCAGTGCCAGGTCACTCACCGGTCTACATCTCCCAGCACCGGGTCAATCGTCGCCAGAATCGTAATCAGGTCAGCAAATTGTGCGCCGACGCAGGCGTATTCCAGCGCCTGCAGGTTCACGAAGCTCGGCGCACGAATTTTCACGCGGTAAGGCATAGAGCCGCCGTCGCTGACGATGTAATACCCCACTTCGCCACGCGCACTTTCCACCGGCACATACACCTCGCCAGTCGGCGGGTGAAAGCCTTCAGTCACCAGTTTGAAGTGGTGAATCACCGCCTCCATGCTCGTTTCCAGCTCATGCCGGGGCGGCAGGGAAATCTTGCGGTTGGGGTCTTTGACGGGGCCTGGCTTCAGGCGCTTCAGGCCCTGCCGCACAATCTTGATGCTTTCGGCGAATTCCAGCAGGCGCATGTTGAACCGGGCCAGGCTGTCGCCGTCGGTGCTGGTCACGACGTTAAAGTCGTAGCTTTCGTAGCCGCAGTAGGGATTGTCCTTGCGGTGGTCCAGCGGCACCCCGCTGGCGCGCAGGTTGGGCCCAGTCAGGCCCAGGTCCAGGGCGACCTCGGGCGGAATGATGCCCACACCCTTGGCCCGGTCCAGAAAGATGGGATTTTGCGCGAACAGAGTGGTGTATTCCGCCACGCCCCTTTCCATCTGGTCCAGAAACTTGGCCACGCGGCCTGGCCAATCTTCGGGAATGTCGCGGCTCAGGCCACCTATCCGGAAATAGCCCTGGTTCATGCGGTAGCCGGTGGCGGCTTCAAACAGGTCTTGCAACGCTTCTTTCTCGCGGAACGCATAGAAGAATGGGGTCAGCGCGCCGAGGTCGAGCAGGCCCGTGCCCACGAACACGAGGTGGCTGTGAATCCGCCCCAGTTCGTGCAGGATGACGCGCACCGTGGTGGCCCGCTCGGGAACCTCGGCCGACAGCAGTTTTTCCACACTCAGGACATAGGCCAACTCGTGCCCAAAGCAGTGCAGATAATCCGTGCGTGGCGCGTAAGTCACACCCTGCTGGTAGGTGCGGTTCTCGAAGGTCTTTTCAAAGCCCGTGTGCAGGTAGCCCATGTGCGGCGTCACCTTGACCACGTACTCGCCGTCCATGTCCACCACGAGGCGCAGCACGCCATGGGTGCTGGGGTGCTGCGGCCCCACGTTCAGCGACATGATCTCGGTGTGCATCAGGGCGCCGGATTCGGTGCCCAGGCGCTCCTGGCGGTCACTTTCCTGGTGGTCGGGTCCCATCTGCTCGGGGGGCAGCGTGCCGCCGGGCGTGCGGGCGCCGTGGGTGGGCTTGTCGGTGGTGGTCATACGTCACCTTGGGCGCAGCGAACAGCGCCCGAGCCGGAGGCCAGCGTCCAGCAGCTCATTTCGGCCCACCCTCTGGCATTACGGGCGGCAGACGGTCTTCGCCGCGTCCGCGCCGCAATTCACCCCGGTAGCCCGTCAGGCCGGCGTCGCGCCCTGTCAGGCCTGCCCGGAAGGTGGCGGGGTCCAGAAAACGGCCGTCGCGGAACAGCGTGGGGCTTTCGCCCAGCGGGAAATCCTTGCGTAGGGGATGGCCTTCCAGGTCGTCCGGCGTCAGCACCTTGCGCAGGTCCGGGTGGCCCACGAATGGGATGCCCACCAAGTCGTACACTTCGCGCTCTAGATAGTTGGCCGCCTTCCAGACCGGAAACAGGCTGTCCACTTCCTCGCCGTCGTCCAGCCACACGCGCAGAAACAGGCGGCGGTGGTCGCGCGGATGGTAGACGTTGTGCAGCACCGCAAAGCGCTTGGGGCGCGGCTCGGTGTAAGCGCTGTAGTCCAGGCCCACCGTGTCCATCAGCATGAAGCCCCGCTCTTTCAGCGCCTGGGCCACCGCGCGCAGCTGCCCGGCTTGGACAACCGCGGTGGGTTCGGCGGCATGGTCTTCCTCCAGCCCCAACTCCTGCATCAGTGGCGCCACGTCGCGCGACGCCGGGGCAGGCACCACGGTCACCGCCACCGCAGGCACAGGCGTTGGCAATGTCTGGGACGACTGCACGCCGCCCTCACGCCCGGTGAATTTCTCGCCCGTCACCTTGTCCACGCATCCACCATGGGCAGTTGGTGGCCCAGACTGTCAAAGGCCTCGCCGCGCACCTTCTTCTGCAGCTGCATGACGGCGTAAATCAGGGCTTCGGGCCGGGGTGGGCAGCCGGGCACGAAAATATCTACCGGCACCACGCTGTCCACGTTCTGCACGATGGCGTAGTTGTTGAACATGCCGCCACTGCTGGCGCAGGCGCCCATAGAAATCACCCATTTGGGGTCGGGCATCTGGTCGTACACCCGCCGCATAATGGGGGCCATTTTTTTGCTCAGGCGTCCAGCCACGATCATCACGTCGGCCTGCCGGGGCGAGGCCCGGAAGACTTCCGACCCAAAGCGCGCCAGGTCGTTGCGCCCGTCGGTGCTGCTCATCATCTCGATGGCGCAGCACGCCAGGCCGAAGGTGGCGGGCCACAGGCTGTTGCTGCGTCCCCATGCCACCAGTTTCTCCAGGCTGGAAAAGAGGACGCCTTCAGATTCCAGTTCCTGCCAGTCTTTCTCGAACAGCTCTTTTAGGGCCATAACCACGCCTCCCGGCTCGATGAATGACCAATGGCGGCTGCGCTGGCCGCAGGCTCAGGGGCGGCCCTTCGCCCGTCTTGACCAATTGGCGGAGGAGTCCCCACTCTTAGGCCCATTCCAGCACCTTCTTTTTCAGGATGTACACGTAGCCCACCAGCAGCAGCAGGACAAACGTGATGGCCTCGAAAAAAGCAAACGGAATGAGCTTCTGGTAGGCGACCGCCAGCGGGTAAAAGAACGCCGTCTCAATGTCGAAGACGATGAACAGCATGGCGACCAGGTAGAAGTGCACCGGGAAGCGCTGGCCCGTGCCCACCCCCCCTTCCGGGTCGTTGCCGCTTTCGTAAGCCATGAGCTTGGTGCGGCTGCCCCGGCGTTTGGGGCCAAGAATGGCGCTGGCAATGACGGCGACAATGCCGATGCCGAGCGCAACGAGCAGCATGATGACAAAGTTGGCGTATTCGATAACCGTTCCCCTTTCTGAGACCGTGCCCGTCCCCCACGACCGACTCGTGAAAAAGGGCACGAAATACTGGAAAAAAAGAGAGTGCGTCCGAACTCCTCTTGCCTGACTTGTGGTGCACCCCTGTTCTAGCACGTTTTGTCCGGCTGGGGCGCAGATTCACACAGTGTTACGGGCAGTTTTAAAGGCAGGAAAACCAATCTGTTTACTCTGATTTCGACTGAGCTTTCCCTGATTGGTTAGCTCAGTAATGTGTCTTCATCAAAGGCAAGAGGCGACCGTCAGCGGAGCTTCTAGAGCTCTTGTGTGCGTCGTCTCTTCATGGTGATGAGGCCCGCAGCTTCGCCAACCAGCACCGCAGAAGGAGTCGCTGCGGCTAGGCGGCGGCCTCTCTGAACTAGATAGCAAGCACCTGCCACCAGCCATGCAAAGCAAGCCAGTAGCCAGACCGCTTCTTTTTCCTTCCTGACCTACACCAGTTCGGCGAAATCGTCGTCCTCGTTGTCGGCGGCCAGGGGCAGGGTGAAAATAAACGTCGCGCCCTGCCCGCGCACAGAATCCACCCAGATTTTGCCGCCGTGCTCTTCAACCGCCAGCTTGCAAAAGGCCAGGCCCATGCCGGTGTCAAAGCGCCCGTGCAGGGTCAGGCGGGACTGCTCGAAGGCCGCAAACAGGTTGGGAATGTCGTCCTCGGGAATGCCCTCGCCGTCGTCGCGCACCGTCACCTGCACGGCGTCACTCAGGCCGCGCACCGCAATGGCGATCATGCCGCCCGTCATGGTGTGTTTCAGGGCGTTGCTGATCAGGTTGGCCAGCACGCGGCGCAGAATCTCGGGGTCGGCGCTGGCGGGGCTCAGGTCGTTTTCCACGTCTACGCGGACATGGCGGTCACGCAGGCCGCTGCCCACATCGCCGCAGGCCAGGTCCACCACCTCGCGGAACATCGGGGTAAACATCAGCTCGCGGCGCAGGTTCATCTTGCCTGCCTGAATCTTGCGCACGTCCAGCATATTGACCGCCAGGTGCAGCAGATGCTGGGTCTCGTCGCGCGCGACTTTCAGCAGGTCACGGTTGTCCTCAGGCACGCGCGGGTCTTCCTGCACGATTTCCAGCAGGCCCATGACGGCAGCAATCGGGTTTTTCAGGTCGTGCACCAGCATGTGCACCAGCTGGTCACGCACCCGCTCCTCGTGTTCCCAGGTGTCCATGCGGCGCTGCAGCGCCGAGACGCGGGCGTGGTGGTCGCGGTACTGCTGGGCGCGGACCAGCAGGCTCTGCACCTGCAGGGCAATCGCCTGCGGCGGCGTGGCGTCACTGATCAGGGCGTCCACCCCCGCCGAGAGCATGTCGCCCAGGCCCTGCGACCCCACCGCCAGCCAGTGCGTCCCGGCCAGTTCGGCGCGCTGGCGCAGCATGGGCAGCACCTGATGCAGCGGAACACCGGGCGTGTTGGTGTACAGCAGCGCGACATCGGGCGGCGTCAGGTGCGCTTCTCGCAGCAGCGTTTCAGCGTCCGGGACGTGACGAACAGAGGCGCGGGGCAGCAGCGGCGCCAGGGCCTGCGCCCGCGCCGGTTCGGCACTGACGACGAACACGGTCAGGGTTTCGGAGGTCGTCATGAAGTGGGGTACAGCATAGCGGCCACTGGTCAAGTGGAGTGAAAGAAGATTCACGAGAGCCAAAAAGGCAGCGGGGCGCCGAGCACGCTGCCCGGAACCCCGCCACGCCAGTCAAGACGCTGGTTCTACGTCCGACAACCCACGTCCCACACCTCTCTTTTACCCCTTCACACTGCCCGCCAGCAGACCGCGCACAAAGTAGCGGCCCAGCAAGATGTACACCAGCAGCGTGGGCAGGGCCGCCAGAATAGCCCCCGCCATCGGGAGGTTCCAGCTGACCGCCTGGCCGCCCGCCAGTTGCGACAGCGCGTAGGTGACGGGCTGCGAGCTAGTGTTCGTCAGCGTGGCTGCAAACAGGAACTCGTTCCAGACCTGCGTGAACTGCCAGATGATGACGACCACGAAGCCCGGAATGCTGATGGGGAAAATGACCCGGCCGTAAATCTGCCAGAAACCTGCGCCGTCAATGGTGGCGGCTTCGATCAGGGCGTCGGGCACGTCGGCGTAGAAGTTGCGGAAAATCAGGGTGGTGATGGGCAGGCCGTACACCACGTGCGCCAGGATCAGACCCCAGATCGAGCCGTACAGGCCCAGCGATTTGATGAACTGGAACAGCGGAATCAGAACCGCCTGGTACGGAATGAACATCCCGAACAGCATCAGCGCGAACAGCGTGTTGGCCCCCCGGAACTTCCACTTGCTCAGGGCGTAGCCGTTCAGGCTGCCCAGCAGGGCGCTCAGCAGGGTCGCCACCACGGCCAGAAACACACTGTTGAGCATGTTGCCGCCGATCTTGGTCCAGGCGTCGCTGAAGCTGGCCCAGTTCAGAGCGCTTGGCCAGTGCCAGGTGGTCGCCAGTTCAATGGCTTCGGGGCTCTTCAGTGCCGTGGCAAACAGCAGGTAGACCGGCACCAGGAAAAACAGGGCGGCCAGCACCAGCAGCGCGTACATCAGCACGCGGCCGGGGCGCAGCGGTTTTCTGGGGGTCGCCGCTGGGGCCACTTTGGTGGGCAGGGTGGTGGTCATGCGTGGCCCTCCTCGGCGCGGAACTGCGAGGTCAGGTACGGCACGATCACAAACGCCACCAGAATCAGCAGAATGGTGCCAATTGCCGCGCCCAGCGCGAACTGGTTTTGCCGGAAACTGGTGAGGTACATGTTGAGCGCCGGCACGCTGGTGTTGATGTTGTCGGGACCGGCCATCGCATACACTAGGTCAAAAATCTTGAGGCTGATGTGCCCCAGCACAATCATGGCGCTTAAGGAGATGGGCGCCAGCAGCGGAAAGATAACGTGGCGGTACATGCCCAGGTCGCCGGCACCGTCCACCCTGGCGGCTTCTCGCAGTTCCTCGGGAATCCCGCGCAGGCCAGCCAGATACAGGGCCATCGTGTAGCCGCTCATCTGCCACACGGCCGCAATAATGATGCCGATCAGGGCGAGGTTAAACCCGTGAGGCTCGGGGGCCGGCAGCAGTTTGAGGTTGGGGGCCACCAGCAGCGCCCAGCCCAGCAGCAGCGCGGCACAGACGGCCGCCACCAGCGTGCGGCGGCGGTCACCACTCTGCGCGGCGCGCACCGCCACCACGATCAGGACCACGGCCACCACGCTGGCGGTAATCAGCGGCAGCTTGTTCCAGTCAAATTTCCAGATGGCGTCGGTGCTGCTCAGCCAGGGAAAGGTCGCCGGCTGACCCCCAAACAGCGTAGGCGCCTGGTTCACGCCCCCCTGCGGCTGCAGCATCCAGCGCCAGATAGTGCCGGTCACGATAAACGACAGGCTCATGGGAAACAGAAAGATGGTGCGCCACAGCCCTTCACCACGCGGGTTGCGGTCCAGAATCAGCGCCAGGCCCAGCCCCAAACCCAGGCAGCCCAGGATGAAAAACAGGGTGAAAAACACGGTGCTGACCAGTTCCTGCCGGAAACGGCCCTGCAAGAAGCCGGTAAACAGCTCCTGGTAGTTGGCCAGGCCGATAAACCGGATGACCGGGTCCAGCGCCAGCGCCTGCGCCGGGTCATTGCCCCAGTCGGTCATGCTGACGTACACACTGCGGGCGATAAACCCGTACACGAACACCGCCACCAGAATGATGCTGGGCGCCAGCACCGCCATGGACCACAGGCGGTCTTTACTCAGGCCTTTCATAGGGCCTCCTTTGGGAACATGGATGTGGGCTGTGGGACGGAGGAAAAGCCGTTCCTACAGCCCACAACCCACACCCGACGACTTGCTGTCTTATCCGGATTCCGCTGCGTGACGGCACAGCCGGGAAGGCACCGTCTGCACTTTCATCACGCCAAATCCGTCTCTTCTCGCTCTACTCGGAGTTCAGCCAACAGGACGCCGGCTGAACCCCGAGTCCGGCTTACTTGCCGATGCCGGCACGCACGGCCAGTTGCTGGGCGGCCGCTGCGGCGCCAGCGCTGTTGCGGCTGGCCACAAACTGGTCAATCACGGTGCCAAAGGCGCTCATGAAGCTCTCGGGGGCCACGGCGCCGTGCACCAGTGAGCCGACAATCTTGTTGCTCTTCCAGTCGGCGGCGGCGCTCTTGGAATAGGTGTTGTACTTGCTCAGGTCGCTGTCGGTGCGGGCAGCAATCGAGCCTTTGAGGGGGTTAAAGGCGTCCTGGCCGGCCTTGCTGCCCAGCACGCGCAGCCAGTTCAGGGCCTCGGCACGGTTTTTCGTGCCCTTGGGCAGACCGAAAGAGTCGGCCAGCATCACGAAGGTCTTGGTCGTGCCGGGAGCCGCTGCCCAGCCAAAGCCCGTGTTCGGGGCCAGCTTCTTGGTGGTCGTAAAGTACCCGGCCGCCCAGTCGCCCATGATGTTAAAGGCACTCTGGCCGCTGATGATCCGGTCACTGGCCTGCTGCCAGCTGAGGCCAGAGGCGTCCTTGTTGGCGCAGTCCATGACCTTGCCGAAGGTGGTAAAGGCCCCCACGACCTTGGGGTCCGTGAACTTGAGTTTGCCGGCCCACAGGTTTTCCCAGTTCTGGGCGCCCAGGGTGCCGATGGCAACGGACTCCCAGAGGTGCTGCTGGGTCCAGTTCTCGCCCACGACCAGCGGCGCCGCCAGGCCCTTGGCCTTGAGTTTGGTGCAGGTGGTCAGGAACTCGGGCCAGGTCTTGGGTGCGGTCACGCCCCATTCCTTCAGCTTGGCGGGGTTGTACCACATGACGTTGCTGCGGTGAACGTTGACGGGCACGCTCCAGGCCTTGCTGCCGGTGCTGATCAGGCGCACGAGGTCCTTGGGGAACACCTTGTCCCAGCCCTCGGATTTAAAGAGGCCGCTCAGGTCTTCCATGCGGTTGGCGACCACCCAGGTGCCGATGAGTTCCTGACCGGCGTGCGCCTGGAAGGAGTCGGGGGGCGTGCCGCCCAGCATGCGGGTCTTCAGCACGGCCTTGGCGTTGGTGCCGGCGCCGCCCGAGACCGTGGCGTTGTCCACGGCGACCGAGGGGTACTTCTGCTTGTACAGCTTGACAAGGGCTTCCAGGGCGGGGCCTTCGTCACCGGCCCACCACGAGAAGATTTCCAGTTTGCCCGCAGCGGCGGCGCTGGTGGCGGTGGCGAGGGCGGCGGCAATAAGCAGGGCTTTTTTCATGAGCTTCCTCCGAAAGGGGAAAAAAAGGCGTGGGGCTGCGGAACTTCGGGCGGTGGGCCAGGCGCAGGGGGCGCGCGGCTGGCGGCCTGCTCGTGGGCGCCCATGCGGGCGATGCCGTACAGGTGCGGCAGGCCGCGCGGGGTAAACAGTGAGTCCAGCATCATGGCCCCGGCGCCCAGCACCCCGGCGTCGCCGCCCAGGGTGCCCAGGTCTATGCGGGCGCGGTCAGCGTTAATCCGCATGGTGCGGCTCTGGGCGCTCGTCCGCACGGCGGTCAGCAGCACGTCGCCTGCCCGCGACAGGCGCCCCCCAATCACCACGGCGGCCGGGTTAAACAGGTTCAGGGCCGTGCTGATGGCCACGCCCAGGTGGTGCCCGGCCTCTTCCCAGACGGCGCGGGCCAGTGGGTCGGTCTCGGCGTGGGTCAGCAGCGTGTCCAGGGTGATGGGGCCGTGCAAGGTGGTGGCCTGACCAGCGGCGCGGCGCGCTTCGGCCAGGGCCACCAGCACACCGGCCGCCGCGTAACTTTCCAGACTGCCGGGGTTGCCACTGCGCCCCACTGGCCCCTGCTCGTTGATGCTGATGTGCCCGATCTCACCGGCCCCGCCGCGCATCCCCCGGTGCAGGCGCCCGCCCAGCAGCACCCCGGCCCCAATGCCGGTCGCGACCTTGACATAGATCAGGTCCTGGGTGCCCCGGTGGGCGCCAAAGCGGGCCTCGGCCAGCGCGCCCAGGTTGGCGTCATTGTCCACCAGCACGTCCAGGCCGGTCAGGGCGCGCAGGGCCTCACGCACGTTCTCGCCGTCCCAGCCTGGCATGTTGGGCGGCTGCACCACCCGCCCAGTGTCGTGGTCCACCGGCCCCGGAATGCCCACGCCCACCAGCGCCACCTGGGCCGGGCGCAGCCGCGCGGCGCGCAGCACCTGGGCACTCAGGTCGCCCAGCAGGGCGTAGGTCGCCTGCGGCCCCGCCTGAATGTCATGCGGCACGCTGCGGGTGGCCAGGGTGCGGCAGTGCAGGTCCAGCGCGTCTACGCGCGCGTGGCTGGCCCCCAGGTCCACGGCCAGCAGGGCGGCGGCGCGGGTGTTGAGGTTCAGCAGGGTGGCCTTGCGCCCCACGCCACTGCTGCCGCGCGTGCCGACCTCCTGCACCAGCCCCACCCCGATCAGCTCGGTGACCATAGAACTGATGGCGCTGCGCGACAGGCCCAGTTCGCGGGCCAGGTCCACCCGCGCCAGGTCGCGGGTCCACAGCAGCCGCAGCAGCAGCAGCGTGTGGCGCGCGCGAATGGCGGCCAGGTCCAGGGTGTCAGGGGGATGGTCAGCGTGAGGCACGGTAGTGGGGTCCTTTCTCCGGCGACGTACCGGACGGCAAACAAATGGAAAGACCGTCAGGCACGGTCAATTGCTGGGGTGGGGTCAAGCTGTGTGTCCGAATCCTGCGCCCTGGCAATTTTGTTTGTCAAACGAACGAATGAATGAAGCGGTTCCAGGTTTTGCCTGACTTGTAGGGGTATATGGACTCGGATTGAAGCGAGCAGGAGTAGATGCGGATTTCGCGAGATGGAAGCGCAGACTGTGCTTTTCCGGCTGTGCTGCAATCCAGCGGCATCCGTATCAGGTCATAGGCCAAGAGGGCCAGGAATCTCCCTGACCCTCTCCCCTTGTTGCGCTGTGCTGGCAAGCGCTCTGAAGCAGTTGGCTTAAACGGGTTCTGACCTCACCGCTTCGGCTTCTGCGCCGCCGGTGCCTTCTGGACGCAGCAGCGGGAACAGCAGCACGTCGCGGATAGAGTCGCGGTCGGTCATCAGCATGGCCAGGCGGTCCATGCCCATGCCCATGCCCGCCGTAGGCGGCATGCCGTATTCCAGGGCCAGCAGGAAATCTTCGTCCTGTTCGTGGGCCTCATCGTCGCCCGCATCCCGTCGGGCCGTCTGGGCTTCAAAGCGGGCGCGCTGGTCCAGGGCGTCGTTCAGCTCGGAATAGATGGGCGCCAACTCGAATCCTGCCACGTACAGGTCGGCGCGTTCGGCCAGCCCCTCGCGCTCCCGGTGCACCTTCACCAGCGGGCTGATCGCCAGGGGCATGTCGGTCAGGAAGGTCGGCTGCTGGAGCAGGGGCTCCACGTACTCGCCGCCCAGCTTGTCCAGCAACTTGTAGTCGGGCGTTTTGCGGAATTCGGGGTGGCGCTTGTCGCTCCACTGGCGCAGCCTGGTCAGGTCCAGGGGGTCAAAGTCCAGCCCCGCCTGTTCCTTGAGGGCCGTCACGAAGTCCAGCCGCTTGAAGGGCAGCGAGAAATCCAGTTCTTGCCCCTGATAGGTCAGCTTGGGCTCGCCCTTTAGCTCCACCACGAGGTCATGCAGGAGCTGCTCGACCAGCGCCATCATGTCGTGGTAGTCGCCGTAGGCAAAGTAAGCCTCCAGCATGGTGAATTCGGGGTTGTGGGTGCGGTCGATGCCCTCGTTGCGGTAGTTGCGGCCAATCTCGTAGACGCGCTCAAAGCCGCCGACCAGCAGGCGCTTGAGGTACAGCTCCAGGCTGATGCGCAGGCTGAATTCATGCGAGAGCGCATTGTGAAAGGTCTTGAAGGGCTTGGCTTCGGTGCCGCCGGGCACGACCTGCAGGGTGGGGCCTTCAACCTCCATGAAGTCGCGGCTGTCCAGAAAGGTGCGGATAAAGCGCAGCATCCGTGAGCGCGTGCGGTAAACCTCGCGGCTTTCGCTGTTGACCATCAGGTCCACGTAGCGGCGCCGAGCCCGCAGTTCATCGTCCTGCAGGCCGTGAAACTTGCTGGGGAGGGGGTGCAGGCTCTTGACCAGCGGCTGCCACGAGGTCACGCGCAGGGTCAGCTGGCCCGTCTTGGTGACGAAGGGAAACCCCCGCACGCCGATAATGTCGCCCAGGTCAATTTTCTTGGTGGGGTCGAAATTCTCGGTGTCCCCCTTGGAAAAATGCAGTTGCAGTTTGCCATGTTCGTCGCTCAGGTCGGCAAAAGCGGCTTTGCCCATGTGGCGCATCAGGGTCACGCGGCCCGCCAGGGCATAGACCTCTTCAGGCCACTCCTGGCCAGGTTCCAGGCCTTCAGCTGGGTGGACGGCCAGCACCTCGCGGGTGTGGTGGGTGCGCGCGTAGGTGTACGGGTGGGCCTCAAAGCCAGCGGCGACCTGGGCGTCCAGATTGTTCAGCCGGCTGACTGTCTGCTCGTGCAGGCCGTCGCGGCGGGGGGTGGGGGCGTCCGACATAGGGGGAAGTATAGGGGGGCGGCGGGGCAGAGAGCAGAAAGCAAATGGCAGATGGTCAGGCCCTCTTGCCTTTGCCATCTGCCACAGACCATCTGCGCTTGGAGTTGTCTGGTCTTCGCTGCGGGCGCGTTGCCATTGACCTTATTGGCGCGTCTGGTCCTTGGTCTTCGCCGCGCAGGACGGCCTGCGCGTTGCCGCTAACTTGACTGACGCGTCTGGTACTTAGTAGTCAATACTCTTCACCTTGTATTTCATCTGCTTGCCGTTGTCCAGGTTCACCACAAAGGATTCGCCTTTTTTGCGGCCCATCAGTTCCTTGCCGACGGGGCTGTCTTCGGAGACGCGGGGCAGGCTGCCGCCCGTCACGGTGGCCTCGGCGGCACTCACGACCTGCACCTTCATGTCCTTCTTGGTGGTCTCGTTGGCCAGGTTGACGATGGCGCCCAGTTCCACGCGGCCGTCGTGTTCGTGGTCTTCGATCACCGTGGCGCGGGCCAGGGTGTCTTCCAGCTCCTCGATGCGCGCCTCGATGTTCATCTTCTCGCGCTTGGCGTCTTCCAGCCCCGTGTCTTCGGTGTCGGAGTTGGTCTCCATCTGCTCTTGCAGAATGCGCGTGGCCTCGGCCAGACGCGCCATCTCCTGGTCCAGCGTCTTTTGCAGCCGTTCGTACCCTTCGCGCGTGAGCTTTACCTGTCTGGTCGCTTGTGCCACTCTTGAGCCTCCGTTGCGCCGCCGCCTTATGCCGGCAAGAACCTGTGGATGTGGGTTGAAGAAGTCGCCGCGCATTCTGCCACACGCCCCCTGCCCTGACAATGCGCCCCGCTAACTAGGTTGCCGTTCTTCGCAAGATGATGAACGAAGAGGGCACGAAATGGGGCCGGTGCAGCAGAAATGGAGCGGTTCTGGCCCTTCTCTGGCACAGCGACCTGTGGGCGACAACAGACTCAAGTGGGCAGGGTGGCTGCGGGCGTGGCCCGGCCCACCAGTACCGTGAACAGGCCCATCAAGGCGGCCAGGGTGCCCAGCCCGGCCGCCACCGCCCCTGGGCCGCCGCCCGCCAGCAGGGTCCCCAGCAGGGCCGGGGCCAGGGCGCCCCCCAGCGACCCCGCCACCAGCAGCGGAGGCACCAGCCGCGCCGACAGGGTGGCCGACACCCAGGCCAGAACCGTCCCGAACACCGGGGCCAGTGCCAGGCCCGCCAGTACAAACGCGGCTGGGGCAACGCCCGGCACGGCACTCAGGGCGGCGCAAACGGTCAGGACGGCCGCGCAGGCCAGCACGACGGCCGGGGGGGCCAGGCGCGCGCCCCACAGGCCCATCAGCACCCGCCCGGCGGTCAGGGCGCCCCAGAACAGACTGAGAACCAGGGGCGCGGCCTCCACGCTCTGCAGCCGGAGCAGCCGCACCATCCAGGCGCCGTAGCCGGCCTCCATGCCCACGTAGCACACGAGCAGCGCGGCAAAGAGGCCCACCTGTACCCCAGATCGCCCTGCTGGCCGGGTGGCGGTATGGACGGCCATCTCGGGCACGCCCCACACCCGGCCAGCCCCCAGAGCCAGGGCGCACAGCATCACCACACTCAGGAAAGGGCCGCCTGGGCCGCCGGCCCCTAGGCCCGCCACCAGCAGCGGCGAGAGCATACTGCCCACGCCAAAGACGGCATTGACCAGATTGACGGCACGCGCCCCCACACTGGCGTAGGCCGCGTTCAGGCAGGCGCTCACCCCGCCCAGCCCCAGGCCCCCCACCAGGGCCGCCGCCACCGCCAGCGGCCACGCAGGCGCCAGCACCACCCCCACCATGCCCAGCGCCAGGACCAGCAGGCTCCATGAGGTGCCGGCCCGCACGCTGACCCGGCGCAGCAGCGCGCCCATCGGCAGCGGCGCCGCCGCCGAGCCCAGAAAGTGGGCGCTGGCAATCAGACCCACGGTGGCGGTGGGCACGTCGTAGCGGGCCTGGAACAGCCCAAAGGCCGGGCCGTACATCGCCTGCACCACGCCCAAGGTGAAAAAGGCCGCTGTCCCCACGGCCAGCAGGGGCCAGGTCAGCGGCCTGAAGGAAGGGGGCGCGGGAGAAGGCAGGCTCACGCCGGGACGCTAGCACCAAAGGCGCCCCTGGCGAAACCGCCCCGCTTTAGAGGGCCGACCGTCCATGTCCAGACCCACCAGGAAGGAACCAGGGCGGTGCCTAGTCGCAGCGTTAGGCCAAGTCCCGGCCAACAGCCTCTTGTCTTTTCGCGGCCTCAAAGGGCTGTGCTGCCGCTCTGCGCCTCCTTCCAGTCGGGTTCAAGCAACCTTCGTCTTACCGGGGCTGCACCGCCAGGCCAAAGCGCCAGCGGTTGGCCCCCGGGGCGGCCTCGTGCCACTCGTAGCCCACGCTGCCGCCCACCATGACGGGCACGCCGTCGGCCCGCAGCAGAAGGTCACCGTCCAGCGTGCTGATCTTGCTGGTCCAGTCGCGCCCAGCACGGGCACGTACCAGGCCCACCCCGAAGCCAGCGCCGCCGGGGCGGTAGGCCAGACTGGCCGCGCTGGCGTGGTAACGGCTCAGGCCGAAATCAGGAATGGCCACTTCCCCTACCGCGAAGCGCTCGAAGTGAGAGGCGTCCAGCGAGAGCCCAGGTGCCAGTCGGGCGTTCAACGCCAGCGTGGTATCCAGGCTGCCCTGCGCCTTGCCCTGCACCGGGAAGGCGTACATGCGCGCCGTGGCGTACACCGCCGTGTTCACTGAGCCCAGGACCTTGCCGTAGGCCCCGCTGACCTCGGTCTGGGTATACGGCGCCGTCACCGCACCCTGCTGCGCTGCGCCCACATTGTTCAGCACGCGCACGCGGCCCTCAGCGAGTTGCGAGGCGTAGCCCAGGGTGAAGCGCGAGTGGGCCCCCTTGCCCTGCACCACACCGCTCCACTGCAGGCCAGCGGCAGGCGCCGAGGTCAGTTCGGCCCTGGGCACGTTGTAAAAGACCCCCACAGCGGCCGACAGGCTGCCCATCTGGGCACTGACGCCGTAATCTACGTACGTGGGGGCTTTCACGAAGGTCAGGCGCACATTGGTTTTGAGGGGCAGCGGCAGGGCGCGCACCCCAAAGCCCTCGGTGGAGGACGCCACCGCCTGCGTGCTGCCAAAGCGGCTCAGGTAGTCGGGGGGCAGCTGAAAGCCGCCAATAGAGGTCTGGGCGGCAGCTGAGGACGCAAGGGCCAGAGCAGCAAGGAAAGCAGAAACGCGCACCCGCCTATGCTGCCTGCCCAACCTGAGGATTGCTAGCCGGATTCCTGGGGCCGTCTCACCGGGGCGCTGGCCGCAGCGGTGGTCGCTGGTTGGCACAGGACTACTGCACACCCACCAGGCCCACGCAAAATCTCTCTCAGCGCCGGATATTCACGATGGTAACGCCGTGGCCACCCTGGTTGGCCTCGGCGTCGTGAAAGGACTCCACCCGCTTCTCACCCTTCAGGTAGTCCCGCAGGAGCCTTCGCAGGACGCCCTGCCCCTTGCCGTGTACCACGCGCAGGGGGCTTTCCTTCAGGGCGTGGGCTTCCAGAATGGCGGCGCGCAGTTCTTCCACAGCTTCTTCCACACCCAGGCCGCGCAGCTGCAGCTCATTCTGAAAGGTGCTGGCGGTGGTGCCCGTAAAGCGCGGTCCACGGGTCTTGGGCGCCCCGGCGGCCACTGGCGCCACCTCGGGCTTCAGGCGCACGTCGCGGCGCTTGACGCCCACCTTCATCACGCCCAGCTGCACCACCAGGTCGTCGCCGCGCAGCTCCAGAACCTGCCCAGCGGCGTTGTAGGCGGGCACGTCCACCCGGCTGCCCACCCGGATGGGGTCGCCGCGTTCCTCGCGCACCAGAGGCGCGGGGCGGGCCTTCTGGGCGGCCACCCGCAGCTCGCGCAACTCCTGCATGACGCGGGGGCGGGCGCTGTCTTCCTGGGCACGGGCGCGCAGGGTCCGCACCCGCTCGACGGCGTCGGCATACAGCGACTCGGCTTTCTGGGAGGCCTCGGCCAGCATCTCGTTGCGGCGGCTTTCCAGGGTTTCCCGCTCGGCGCGGATGCGGCCCAGTTCGGCCTCTGTTTGCTGGCGGGCGCCGGTGGCGGTCTCCAACTGGGCGCGCAACTCGGCCCGCTCACGTTCCAGCCCTTCCAGCATGCGTTCCATCAGGCCGGCGTCCGGGCCCAGCAGCGTCTCGGCGCGGGCCAGCACATCTTCCGGCAATCCCATCCGCTGGGCAATCGCCAGCGCAAAAGAGCGCCCCGGCTGTCCCACTTGCAGGGCGTAGGTGGGCGCCAGGGTCTCGAGGTCAAAGCCCATGGAGGCGTTTTTCAGGCCTGGCGTTTCCAGAGCAAACAACTTCAGCGGCGAGAGGTGAGAGGTGATCACCCCGCGCGCGTCCTGGGCCAGCAAGGTCTCAATCATGGACTGAGCCAGGGCCGCGCCCTCGTTGGGATCGGTGCCGGACCCCAGTTCGTCCACCAGCACCAGGGTGTCAGGTGCGGCGTGGCGCAGCACGTAGCGCAGGTGCTTGAGGTGCGAAGCGAAGGTCGACAGGCTGGCTTCGATGCTCTGCTCGTCGCCAATGTCCACCAGCACGTCGCGCACCACCGGCAGCCGTGCGCTGGCCGCCGCCACATACAGGCCGCACTGGTGCATCAGCACCGCCAGCCCCAGGGTCTTGATGGTGGCAGTCTTGCCGCCCATGTTGGGGCCGGTAATCAGCAGCAGCCGGGTCTCGCCCAGCATGAGGTTGTTCGCCACCGGGTTCTCGATCAGGGGGTGACGGACCTCGCGCAGGTCGTACTCGCCCGCCCTGGCCTCCTCGGGCCGGTTCAGGCGCCAGTCGCGCGCCAGCTTAGCCTTGGCGGCAATCAGGTCCAGTTCGCCCACCGCCGCGAGGGTGAGGGGCACCGCGCTGTCAGAAGCCAGCAGACCCGACAGCTCCGTGAGAATGCGCCTGACCTCAGCTTCTTCGTCGAGAATCAGGCGCGTGAGTTCGTTGTTCAGCTGGGTGACGGCCGCCGGTTCTACAAAATACGTCTGTCCGGTGGCGCTGGCGTCCACGATGATGCCCTGCACCTGACCGACGCGGCTGGCCTGTACCGGCAGCACGTAGCGGTCGCGGCGAATGGTGACGATGTTTTCCTGAAGGACATCGGCCCATTTGTCCAGTGTGGCGGCCAGCTTTTCACGGATGCGGCTCCGCAGCGGCTCGATACGTTTGCGCAAGTCGCGCAGCCTGGGGCTGGCGTCATCGCGCACGGCGCCGTCCCGGTCCAGGGCCGACAGCACCCGGCGCACCAGTTCGCTGTGGTCCCCCAGGTCCTGCGCCACCTCGCGCAGTGGCCCGCGTGAATTGGCCTGAATGGCGCGCTTGACCGTCATGGCCCCGTCCAGCGAATACGCCGCGTTCAGGAGTTCCTGGCCGGCCAGCACCCGGCCTTCCTGGGCGCGGGCGTGCAGGTCGCGGATGTCCTGAATCCCGCCCAGGCTCAGACTGACGCCAAACAGGGCGTCCTCGACCTCGTCCAGCTCGCGCGCAATCCGCGTCCCGTCGTCGCTGGGCCGCAGGGCGCGGGCGCGCTCGGCCCCCAGCGTGGTGGCGCTGCGCTCGGCCAGGGCCGACAGTACGCGGGGGAAATCCAGGGCAGACAGGGCGCGGGCATCAAAGGACATCTCGCTCAGGAGCATACCGGGCGAGTGCTGGGCGCACCGTGCGCCGAGTGGCTTAGAAAGCGTTGACTCAATTGGGTGAGAAGGGGTGTGGCAATAGCAGGGTCATAGCGAGGCGGTGCTGGGCGGAGGTGTTCAGCAAGCCGAGAGATGCGAACCCGGCTTTCGCGTGAGCCCTCACCGCGCGGGCGTTGTCCTCCTGGGGTTAACAAGCAGGCGCCGCCATACAGGACGCTGCGTGCGGAGAACACCGGCGAACCTGCGGCCCCAGGCCACGCTCTGTTTGCTCAGGCTCACCTCAGGGCCAGTCCCCAGGGTTGGCTGGCCCAGGGCGCGAACGCCTGACCTGGTTGAATCTGCTGTGTCTGGAGAAAAACCGTATGCAAACCATCTGCCCACTCGATCAAGTCCGGCACGTCCTGCCCCAAAGGAAATAACGAGCCTGCACGGCAGCCTCATCGCGCGCTGTCGTCCCAGAAGACCCAGATATAGATATGCGGCGCTTGCCGCCAGCTGCTCAGCAGCGGTACGTCGGCTAAGGCGGGCGGCTGACAAGTGATGGTCATGGGAACGCCCGTGTGCATCCTCCCGTACCCGACCGCGTCCACTCCCGGAGGTCTGCCCCATGACAACGACGCCGCCCCGAACGATTCGCTTGAAGCTCCCCCAGCCAATAGGCCGCCTGCTGGCCCGGCTGCTCACGGCCCGCACCGTGCGCCCCGGCGCCGTTATCCTGCCTCCCGCCGCCCTGAAGGTGCAGGGGCCGACGCTGCTGTATTTCAAAACGGAAGCCTGCGTGGCCTGCGAAGGCCTGGACCTGTGGGTGGGACAGCTGGCGGCCAGCGCCGGACTGAAGCTGCGGGTCATTGACGCCCGGCGCGGCGAGGTGCCGCTGCATGCCTACGGCGACGACCTGCTGCTGGACGAGGGCGGCGAGGTGCGGCGCGCTTACGGCATCCGGGTCTTTCCCACGCTGGTGCTGACCAACCCCAGCGGCGACATTGAGCGCGTGGTGATGGCCGTGCCCGAAGACCCGGAGGCGGCCAGACGGGCAGTGACCGCTGGACTGGGGCTCGACTCACCAGCCTAGCCAAGGGGCCAGCGCTTAGTCTGTTTCTTCCCCGTGTGCTTCTTTCAGCTTGCGCCAGCGCCCCTCCACCCGCGCCTCCCAGCCTTCACCAGTGGGGGCGTAGAGGTCCAGTTCTGCGCCGTCCGGCAAGTACGACTGGGCAAACGAGCCTTCGGGGTCGTCAAAGTAATATGCATAGCCCTGGCCGTACCCCTGCTGACGCATCAGGGCGGTGGGGGCGTTGCGTAGGTGTAGTGGAATGGGAAGTGATTCGCCGTCCCGCACCGCATTCAGTGCATTTTTCCAGGCCACATACACGCTGTTGCTCTTGGGGGCCAGCGCCAGATAGACCACCGCCTGTGCCAGTGCCAGGTCACCTTCGGGGCTGCCCAGAAACTCGGCTGTGTCGCGCGCGGCGATGGCCAGCCGCAGGGCCTGGGGGTCGGCCAGGCCGATGTCCTCGGCGGCCATCCGCACAATCCGGCGGGCCACGTAGAGGGGGTCTGCCCCGCCCTCCACCATGCGGGCCAGCCAGTACAGGCTGGCGTCCACATGAGAGGCCCGCACGCTCTTGTGCAGCGCCGAAATCAGGTTGTAGAAATCCTCGCCGTTCTTGTCCATCTGCGGCAGGTGACGGCCAAACGCCTCGGTGACGGCCTCGGGTGTGACCGGGTTGGCGAGGCTGCTGGCGACTTCAAGGGTACTCAGGGCGCGGCGGGCGTCCCCTTCGGCCAGGCGGGCCAGCAGGTCCAGGGCTTCGGGCTGCGCCGTGACGCCGGGCAGGCCCCGGTCATCGGTCAGGGCGCGGTCCAGCAGGCCGCGCACCTCCTCGGTGCTCAGGGCCTGCAGGACCAGGGTGCGGGCGCGGCTGCGCAGGGCCGGGTTGACCTCAAAGCTGGGATTCTCGGTGGTCGCGCCGATCAGGGTCAGCAGGCCCGACTCGACGTGCGGCAACAGGGCGTCCTGCTGGGCCTTGTTGAAGCGGTGAATTTCATCCAGAAACAGCACGGTGCGCTGCCCACGTCCGCGCAGCCGCTCGGCTTCGGCCACCGCGTCACGCACGTCCTTGACGCCTGCGCTGACGGCGGACAGGGCGATAAAGTGCGCGCCGACCTCGCCGGCCAGCAGCCGCGCCAGGGTGGTTTTGCCCACGCCGGGCGGCCCCCACAGAATCAAGCTGCCCAGCCGCCCCGACGCCAGCACGCGCGTCAGCGGTTTGCCTGGCCCCAGCAAGTGCGTCTGGCCCATCACCTCGGCCACAGTGCGGGGCCGCAGGCGTTCGGCCAGGGGAGCTGGCGGATCAAAGAGCGTCACAGGGGCCAGGATAGGCGGGCCAGGCCACCAGCAACGGCGTGACTTTCTTTAAACAGAGGCGCCCAGCGCCCCCAGTCAGGCCAGAATGCAGGCATGGACGAGGCAACGCTGCGGCATCAGGTGGAGCTGGCGAACTTTCCGGCTGGGGTGCAGGTGACCCAGGTGCCGGGCCCTGGGCTGGTGCTGCGCGCCACGCAGCAGGGCGGCGCTGCGGGCCTAGAGGTACAGCTGACCGACGAAGCCGCGCGGCTGTACGGTGAAGGGCCAGCCGTGGCCGTCACACTGGAGCGCCTGAAGCAGGCGGCCGAGGCTGGACTGCCTCAACCTCACGCCGACGGCAGTTTTGAGCGGCTGGTATTTGTAGGGGACTGACCGCAGGAGTTGCGAAATGGGTGATGCAGCGCGCTCGCCCCGATGACACACAGCCGGTCAGCTCAACGCAGAGGGTCGTCTGACAGCGAGCTGCGCACCGTCGCCCCAGCGTCATGGAAGAAAACATAGGGGTGACTCCAGGTCACCCGATTGGTGACCGTCAACCTTCACGGCCGAGCCGCTGCTGAGCCTCTTGCTGACGCTTTTCGACTCGCTGGAGAGTGGCCGTTGATTCCTCGTAGAACGGGTCTTTGACGCTTCCTGCGTCATCAGGCGTCAGCACGCCAACATTCCATAACAGCTGGCCAAATCGCTGGTCTGGCTCAGCGCTCACCGCTTCAAGCAGCAGTTCTAGAATCGCAAAATTGGCTTGTAGACGGGACGGCGTCACCTCCGCACTGTCGCACACCTCCCGCTCAGTCAGTCTAGAGCCCGGCTAGCCACGCCCGCGCAAACTCGCCGGGTTGGCCACGCAAGGTGGGGAGGGCCGTCGGGGCGAAAAAGGCCAGCTCTGCCCCTTCCACGCCGTCTGGCACAGGCACCCCCGTCCAGGCATCCACACGGTACATCGCCGTATAAAAATGGGCCTGGTCGCCGTTGGCGACTGTCCGCAGCGGCGTGGTCAGCAGGTCCAGAAGGCTGGCGGCCTGCACGGTCAGCGCCGTTTCCTCCCAGACTTCGCGCCGCAGGGTCTCCAGAGGCGGCTCGCCAAGCTCGCACAGGCCGCCGGGCAACGCCCAGACCTCTTGCCCCGCCAGCCGCTGGAGGAGAAGGTGGCCCCGCTCATCCCGAATCAGGCCGCACGCCCCCATCAGATTGACGGGTCGGTGTCCAATCTGAGCGCGCAATTCAGCGATGTAGTCGGGCATTGCAGACCAGTGTAGTGGGGACCGTCCGGGGCGCACACCGCTGTTGCCCCCACTCTCCCTTTCTTCACACTTGTAGACCACAAAGTGCTGTGGTCATCCGAACTAGGCTCCAGACAGGCCTGCACAAGTGCGCCGTCAAGCCGCAGCGCCGCCCTCCCGGCTCAGGTCTCGTAGGTCCGGGCCACACTGGTCAGGACACTGCGGTACTCATCCGCCGTAATCAGGCCCATTGCCATCGCGTGACTGGCGGCGTTCAGGCTGTCGGCTGCCAGCACAAGGTCCACCCCCGCCCGGCGCACCTCCTCGCGCAGCTTCATCACGCCCTCGTCGCGGGTGGCCTCGGTCACGTCGCGGATGTACACCGCCAACACGCGGTTGGGGTGACGCTGGACGACCTCGGCGTAAATCTCGGGGTCTTTTTCGCCGCTGTCGCCCACCAGCACGAAAGGCAGGTCAGGAAAGCGCTGGAAGATGCGTTCGATGACGCCGTGCTTGTACCCCCCGTGCCCGCCCAGCAGGTCCATGCCCCAGTTGCGCAGAAACATCGGCCCCAGCGGAATGCGGCGGTAATCCAGAAACTGCCACAGCAGGTCAAAGAGGTTCCAGGGACTGCTGGACACGTAGAAAATCGGGTTGCGGGCCTCGCCATCGCGGGTCAGCGCCCGGTACAGCGCGCCCACCCCCGGAAAGGGCAATCGGGTGCGCGCGTTGCCGGTCAGGACGGTGCTCAGCATCCGTGTGATGCTGGTCACGTCCGACTGAATGACCGTGTCGTCCAGGTCACTGATGACGCCAAAGCGGGCCTGAGCCACCACCTGCACGCGGGCCGTGGCGCTGACCTCGCGGCCCTCGATGTTCAGGCTGACCTGATGCCAGCCGCCGCCCAGGGGCGAGGTGGGCGAGAAAATCAGGGTGAAATAGCCGTCACTGTCGCTGACATTCTCGACAGTGACGCCGTCCATCGTGCCGCGCACCTTGACGCCTGCTACCTCCCGCGAAAACAGGCGGCGCAGGATGTTCTGGGCATTTTGCAGACGGCGGTCGGCCTTGCGCGCCGGAGCGACGGTGCGCGGCAGCAGCACGCGGCCGGTCAGCTCGACGTACTGGGGGGTTCCCCAGCCCACATAGGGCTGCAAAATCAGCTTGCCGCGCGCCCGCCGGGGCTGCACGTAGCCGCTAAAGGCCCGGTCGATCACCAGAATGAGGCGCTCCAGCACCGGCTGAATCGTCTTGAGGGCGGTCTTGACCGGATTCATACAGATTCCGGCCAAATAAACGCGTTTCGGAGTTGGCCCAACTGGAAGGAGAGAGAAAGGGTACGGATTTCGGGAATTGGAGAAACATCCGGCTCTTTCCTGGATGTTGCGGCAATGGACGGAATCCGTATCACAGGGCCCAGTCTAAGGGGCTCTATGAGGTGAGACCCTGAGCAGCGCCTTGCGGGTTTGTACAGGGTCGCGTGCCCCCTGCCCTACGCCGGGCCACGCGGCACATGGTCATAGCGCCGCCAGATGAGGCGCTGCACCATCCAGTCTCCCAGGGCCGGAAACAGCTGCTCAAGCCACACCAGGGGGCGGTAAAACCCCGGCACGGTGGTTTCGGGCCGGGGGCGCAGCAGCACCGCCGCCACGGCGCGCGCCACCACCCCAGGCCCCGGCATAGGGAGGCGGGCGCGGGCGGTCATCTCACTTCTGACAAAGCCCGGCGCCACCAGGCTGACCGTCACGCCGCTGCCCAGCAGTTCTCGGCGCAGCGCCAGCGAGAAGCCGCGCAGGCCAAACTTGCTGGCCGAATACAGACCGTTCGTGGCCGCGCGCCCCGCCACCGAACCGATATTGACGATGTGCCCGCTGCCGCGCGCGCGCATGGCGGGCAGCACCAGCCGGGTCAGCTCAATGGGCGCCTCCAGATTCACGCGCAGCACCCGCAGGGGATCGGGGTCATCCCACCACCAGCCGCGCTCTACGGTGACGCCCGCGTTGTTCACCAGCACATCAATGCGCCCAAAATGGGCCAGCGCGGCCGCAACCAGCGCGCGGCGGGAAGCGTTGTCGGTCACGTCGGCCGGCACGGCAATTACCCGCCCCCCCGAGGCGTCCAGCCGCAGGGCCAGCGCCCGCAGGTCGTCGGCGCGGCGGGCCGCCAGCACCAGCGCGTAGCCCAGGTCGGCCAGTTCCTCGGCGGTGGCCCGCCCGATGCCACTGGACGCGCCGGTGAGCAGCACGACTGGCCGCGCGGTGGGCGCCGCTGCGGGCGCTTCTGTGTGATGTGCCTCCATAGAGCGATGGTAGCCCCAACGCCGACTCAGGTGCGCGTCAGGCGCGGGCCGCAGACTGAGGGGATGAAGCTTCAAGCTCTGGCCTGCGGTGTGCTGGCGGCGGCCCTGCTGGGCGTGGGGGTGGCCGCCCAGAACGTGACCCTGCCTGAACTGGCCCCGGTGACGCCCCTGCCCCAGCCGGCTGCGCCGCCCCTGCTGCCGCTTGTCCCAGCCAGCCCAGCGACCAGCGCGGCGCCTCAGACTGTCATCCCCACCGACCCACTGTTTGCGCGGCAGTGGAATCTGAACGCGGTGCGGCTGCCGCAGGCGTGGGCTCGCCTGGGGCCAACGCACGGCGCCCCGGTGACAGTGGCCGTGCTGGACACCGGCTATGTCCCGAGCACAGAACTGGGGGCGCGGGCTGTCAACGGCTACGACTTCGTGAGCAGCGCGGCCCGCGCGGGCGACGGCAATGGCCGCGACCCCGACGCCCGCGCCGCTGGCAGCTATGCGTACCACGGTGAGGTGATAGGCAACCTGATTGGCGCTGCCCACGATGGACGCGGCATGGCGGGCATCAACCCCCAGGCGCGTGTGGTGCAGGTGCGCGTGGCGGCGGTGGACGGCACTATCGAGGTGCCTGATCTGGTGGACGGCCTGAAATGGGCCGCTGGCCTGCCGGTGCCGGGCGTGCCGCCCAACCCGAACCCGGCCCGGATTCTGAACCTCAGCCTGTACGCCGACTTTATTCCGCTGACTGGCTGTGACCCCCGCGTGCAGGCCGCCGTGGACGCCGTGACGACCAAGGGCGCCCTGGTGATTGCTGGCGCAGCCAACGATGGCCAGGACGCCGCCGGATACTCGCCTGCGGGCTGCCGCAACGTGCTGACCGTGACCAGCGTGACCGAGGCCGGCACCCGCCCTGGCTACGCCAACTGGGGCCGGGCTGTCTCGCTGGCTGCCCCAGGCGGCGACACGGGCCGGGGCATTCCTGCCCTGAGTGCCACTGGGCCGGGCGGCGAACGCAGCCCCAACGGCACCAGTTTTGCCGCGCCACATGCAGCCGGGCTGGCCAGCCTGCTGCTGGGCGTGCGGCCCAACCTCAGCCCGGCCCTGCTGCGCTCTTACCTCACCCGCAGCGCCGCGCCCTTTCCAGGTGGCCGCTGCGACCCTTTGCCAGAGCACAGTTGCGGCGCCGGCATTCTGAACGCCGAGGCGGCCCTGACCCTGGCGCTGGCCTCCAGCCTGGGGAAGTAGGGAGCGAGCGGAGGCCACAGAGGCCACACCTGAGATGTGAGAGAAGCACCCCTCCACAGCTTTGGGGCGGGTGGCCTAATGGGATGGCGGCTTCAAGCGAGTCTCTCCATTGAACCAGGAACTCTGTGATGTAAACGAGTCAAACTCAACGCTGTGACGATCAGACGGTGGAGAGCGTCTGACCGCTGAACACTTGAAGCCTCTTCAACTCCTGAAATGGTTGTGGAGGCTTCAAGCTCGTTTGAGGACAAGTGTGCGGGTCAAGGCAACTGTATTAGGGGTTCTCTGCCCCTCTCTGCCCGCAGTTACAGCTCGTCGTCGGTGTCGTCGGCCTCATCACTGTGGATAGGCGTGCTCTGGGGCCGGGCAAAGCGCATGTAATCCAGCCAGGGGGGCGTGTGACCCAGCTGGCGAATCATCAGGGCAATCTGGGCCGTGTGCCGCACTTCATGGGTCATCACGTTCCAGAGCAGCTGGTCCAGGGTCACGGTGTCGCTGGCAGGGTCGTCCTGCACCAGCTTGACCAGGCGGCCCAGGTCAGGCTGGCCGTCCAGAAAGGCAGCGGTGCGCCGCGTCACTTCGCGGCTGTAGGCCAGAATCCAGCCCAGGTCATACTGGGCCGCCTGCGGCTGGACCCAGTCGTGCGGAAACTGACCCTGCACCCCGTCTCCCAGCACGATGCTGTGAATCCAGTGGTCCTCAAAGTCTGTGACGTGCAGCAGCAGGTCCTTGATGCAGTGAAAGCGGTCACCGGACTCGATCAGGTCGCGGTCCAGGTCTTCGGGAGGCAGGGCGCGCAAAAAGTTCCACAGCTGCTCGCGCGCAGCGGTCAGGTAGGCGTAGTACTCGCGCACGTTCATGAATGACTCATAGCATACTCCGCCGCACTGGGCCCCGTTGCTCTCTGGTCGCCTGCCTGCCCCGACAGCACCCCGGCCAGGGCCGAACGCACGTCCTGCACGGTCAGCACACTCACCAGGGCCTCCCGCAGCTCGGGGAACTCTGGCAGGTAGGCGGGCAGCACCTTGCGCAGCGGGCGCAGGGTCAGGCGGCCACTGGTATCGTCGTAAAACTGCTCCTGCAACTCGGCATGGCGCAGGGCCATCTGAGCGCGTTCCTGGGGCCCTGGCCGGGTCTCGTCGCCAGTGGCCAGGGCGCGAAAAATCCAGGGATTGCCCACTGCGCCGCGCCCAATCATGACGGCCGCCACCCCACAGCCGGCCCGCTCTCGCGCTTGTACCGGGCTCAAAATGTCGCCGCTGCCGACCACCGGCACGTCCACGCTGGCGGCCACGCGGGCAATGGCGTCCCAGTCGGCCTGCCCTGTATAGCGCTGGGCACTGGTGCGGCCATGCACGGTAATCAGGGCGGCGCCCGCCGCCGCCAGGCCCTGCGCGACCTCCACACTGCGGTCTGTATCCCAGCCCAGGCGAATCTTGGCGCTCACGTCGAGCGCAGTGGCACTCTTCATGGCGCGCACCAGCTCGTAGGCGACTTCTGGGGTTTGCAGCAGGCAGGCGCCGCCCCGGCCGCGCACCTTGGGCACCGGGCAGCCCATATTCAGGTCCAGGGCGGCCGGCGCAAACCAGGCTTCCGCGCGCGCCACAGCCGCCGCCAGCACCTCGTTTTCGGCACCAAACAGCTGCACCACGCGGCCCGCCTCGCCGGGGTAGGGCCGGCCCAGGTTCAGTTTTTCGCTGTCGCCCCCCGACACCAGACCGCGCGCGCTGATCATCTCGCTGACGGTCCACAGGGCGCCCTGCTCGGCGGCCAGCTGCCGCATGGGGGCGTCGCTGTACCCCGCCATCGGGGCCAGAACCGCGCCGGGACGCTGAAGGCGCTGGGCATAGAAGCCGGGGGCAGACATCCGCCCAGGGTAGCGCACCGTCCCCCCCCAGCGGGTGAAGTCCGTCTTGGCCGCGCGCTGTGCAGGACTTCACCGCGCCGCGCGGCACGCGGAGTATGCTTCGGCCAGTCCGGCCTCCTTCTCCTAGCACCTTGCTGCCCGCCCCAGCCGGACTCGGGGAGGCCCTTTGAACGTTACGCCGCTGGCGCTGCACCATGCGCCGCTGCTTCACCGCCTGTACAGCGCTGCGCCGGGGTATTTTGCCCTCCTCAGCACCCGCGTGCCCACCCTGAGCGAGGTTCAGCGCGACCTTGAAATTGCCCTGCTGGACCCGCGCCGCAGCCTGAGCCTGCTGTGCGATGAGGGGGGCGAGGTCATTGGCAGCCTGGACTGCAAGCGCAACTTTCCCGAACCCGGCGACCTGACCATCAACCTGCTGCTGATCCGGGAAGACCGCCAGTCGCAGGGGTGGGGTGAGCGGGCCGTGCGTCACCTGGAAGCGCGGGTGCCCCCCGGCACGACCCGCATTCTGGCCAGCGTATTGGGCGACAACCCGCGCGGCGCCCGGTTCTGGGAACGCCTAGGCTACACCTTCGCTCTGGACGCCCGCCCCGTCATGACGTGGTATGCGCGGCCGGTGGGGCAGCCCCCCCAGGCACAGGCGCCTGTGGGCATCCGGGCCGGGCACGATTGACCGCCCCGCCAGGGGCCTGACTGGGGCCAGCAGATGACGCCCCCGACCTCCGACGCGCTTTTTCCACTGCTTCTGGCCGAACACGGCTCCTCTACCAGCTTGCTGCTGACAGACTTTTCGGCGGGCGCCCCGGTGTTCCAGGCCGCTGGCTTCAAGGCAGGCGGGTACGCCTGTCAGGGGGTTGCCCAGGCCCTTATTCGGCTGCATGCCCCCCACCTGACCACGGCGATCCGGTTCGACTCGGAATCCAGTATGTTCACGGCCTACAGCGCTGACCGGGCCGCCCTGCTGGCACTGGCGCAGCTCCTCCAGCAGGCCATGACCGACCCGGTGATGCTCGACGGGGCCCTGCGCCACGCTGACCCCGCAGAACTGGATTAGCCGGCGCTTCCTGGCGCCCGGCCCGCCCCTACACTGAGAGGCGTGATTGTCAAATACGGCGGCAATGCCATGAAAAGTCCCGAACTCCGCCGCGCGGTGGCCGCCGAGATTGCGGCGCTGCGCGCCGAGCAGCCAGTGGTCGTGGTTCACGGCGGCGGCCCCGTCATTGAACAGGAACTGAGCGCGCGCGGCCTGACCAGTGAATTTCGCTCTGGCCTGCGCGTCACCCCGCCCGGCGCCATGCATGTCGTGGAGATGGCGCTGTGCCAGCTGAACAAGCAGCTCAGTCAGGACATCGGCGGGGCTGTGGGCGTCATGGGCCGCGATGACCGTCTGCTGCGCGCAGAGGTCTTTGATCCTGCGCTGGGGCGTGTAGGACAGGTGACCGGGGTCAACGCCGAGTTGCTCCGGACCCTGCTGGGCGTGGGCCTGACCCCGGTGGTGGGCTGCGTGGCGGTGGACGAGGGGGGCGAGGCGCTGAACATCAACGCCGACACGGCGGCCGGTGCGGTGGCAGGCGCGCTGGGCGAGGGCATCGTGTTTCTGACCGATGTGGACGGCGTGTACCGCGCCTACCCTGACCCGGCCAGCCTCACCCCCCACCTGACCCGCGCCGAGGTGGAAGCGGGCATAGCAGAGGGCTGGATTGCGGGCGGCATGCTCCCGAAGGTGCGCGCTGCTCTGGACGCCCTGACGCGCGGCGCCCCTTTTGCGGTCATTGCCAGCGGGATGAAAGCTGGCGTGCTGGCCCAGGCGGCACGCGGGGAAGCAGGCACGCGGCTGACGCCGTAAGGGACCAGAGGCAGCAGCCCTGAACCGCCGGCCTCACTGCACCCGGCTGAACACCAGCGTGTCGCGTAGCCGCCCCGGCTCGGCGGGGCACACATCGTCGTTCACCAGATGGGCGTCCAGGCGATAACCCAGTGCAGCGGGGATGCGGGCACTGCGACTATTGGCCGGGTCGCAGCGAATTTCCAGGCGGCGAAAGCCCAGCCCACCTAAGGCCAGGGCTGTCAGGGCACGCGCGACCTCTTCGGCGTAGCCCTGGCCGGTGTGGGCCGTGGCCACCCAGTACCCTATCTCGCCCTTGGGCACGCGCCAGTCCAGCGCGTGAAAACCGCTGCTGCCCAGCAGTTCGGTGCCTGCCGGATTCCAGATGTGATAGCGCAGGGCTTCGCGGCTGTCGAAACGTTCGGCGGCGGCGCGCAGGTTCTCTTGTGCGCCTTCCAGAGTCTGTGGAGTCTGGGCCCAGTGCATCCAGGGCCGCAGTTCGGGCAGCGAGGCATTGACGGCCGCCACCAGGGCCGGCGCGTCGGCGGGGTCAGGGCGGCGCAGCCACAGGCGCGGCGTACGAACCTCCGCTGGAATAGCAAGTGTCACGGGGCGCAGCATAACGGCAGGCCCTGCCTCACCGGCAGCAGCCTAGAAGTGGGTGCGGAAGACACCAGCGCGCGGGGCCGCTTTGGCCCTGCTGGGCGCGCGGCGGGTCGCGTCCAGGTACACCAGGCGCAGCAGCTGCCAGCGCTTCAGCCCAGGCCGCTGCCGCTGCTTGTGCAGAACGCTCCGTTCCAGTGCGGCGCGGTTGCCTTTCAGGGCCGCCAGCACGCGGGCTTCCCAGTACACGTCCTGCGCGTTGTCCCGCCGGGCGCTGCCATGCGGAATGGTGGAGTAGCGGGACTTGCGGCCCGTGAACGCGCTGAGCAGCAACGCTGCCGCGCCCAGAACCAGAACGACGAGCAGGATTGTCAGGGACACAGGCACAGTCTATGCCGGTTAGCCTGCGCAGACGAGGAACTTTTACACGATGTCAGCTGGCGTTCAGACAACTGACAGCAGAACTCAGCATGGCTGATAGGTATGATCCTTAACCACGCTGAGGCGAACACACTGAGTGTCCGTTAGAGAGCGCGGCGAAAGCAGGGTTGAGGAGCGTTGGTGGCTCCTCAATGGAACTGGCAGCCGCTGTGAGGCAGCAGGTCTGTTGCCCTGCTGACTTGCGCCTCAATTCAGGCGGTTATCCCCAGGGCTAACGCCATACACCGCTCCCCAGGGTTTATAGACGCTCTTGAGGGTGTCTTTGCCCACCACTTTGCCCGCGACCTTGATGGTGCGCGTGAGGACGCTGGTCATGCCCTGCATCGGCTGGTCCAGCAGGCGGCGGCCCCCTGGCGCCACCCGGTCGTCCGGCGAGTAGCTGGGGCTGGCCGGCGGCTTAAAGTCGGTAATGACCGGCTTGCTGATGCTGACCTGCCGGCCAGTGTTGGCCCCAAACACGTCAAAGCGCAGGGTGTCAGCCGCCGTGTCCCAGCTGGCCTGAACAAACAGGTGCGCGCCCGTGTCGTTTTTCATGCGCAGGTTCTTGCTGGGGGCGTACACCGTCGCCTCGAAGCCCACCGGGTCGTAGTAGCTGACGCGGTGGCTGTGCTCGTGCCGCTCGGTGATGGGCAGTCCCGCCTGATATAGCGCGCGGAAGATGGTCGTGCTGACCTGACAGATACCGCCGCCGTCCTCCTTGGTCAGCGTGCCGCCGCTGATGACAAACCCCTTCACAAAGCCTGTGCTGGCGTCAATCTGCCCAATTTCCTCGTTGAAGTTGAATTCGTGGCCCGGCGCAATAAAGAAGTTGTCCAGCTTGCTTGCCCCCACCAGCACGTTCTTTTCCCGAAAGTCTGGGCTGCCCGCATAGCTGCTGGTGCCGGCGGCCACATGCCACAGCACGCCGCGCTGGGCCAGCACCTCCACGCTGCGCGTGGGCGTCACCCGTTTATAGGCCACCGGCGCGCTGCCCTTGCCCGCCTTGATGGCTTTCAGCAGGTTGGCCTTAGTGGCGTCCCGGTCAAAGACCCAGCCGGTCTGCCCCTTGGCTATCCAGCTGCCTCCCACATTGCGGAAAACCGCCGGTTTGGGCACGCGGGCTTTCAAGGTCTTTTCAATCTTGTCCAGCACGGGCGTGAAGGTGCTGCTGACTTTGCTGTACTTCTTGCTGGCTTTTACGCCGGCCGCGGGCAGCGCCCAGGACTTGAGGATGCGCTCCTCCTTGACCTCGCCCTTGCGAATCTGAGGCTCGGTGGCCGTCAGAATCAGTTTGAACGGTTGCTGGGCATGTGCGCTGCCCAGCAGGGCCAGGGTGACCAGGGAAGAGAGAAGGCGCCTCATCACCTCAGGCTAGAGAGGCAGGGCTGGGCAGCGGTGAAGCGGCGTTGCGCCGGCCCTTACGCCGCCTTGCCCGAAAGTTGAGCCTTCTGGGGCACCCCTGCCCCCAGGGGCACCTGTCTGGCCAGGCGCGCCGTAGCGTGACCGCATGACCACGCCGGAAACCTCTGTGGGGCAGCGACTGGTAATTGCAGGTGGCTCGGGCTTTCTGGGCCGGGCCGTGACGCGCTTTTTTGCGGCGCAGGGCTGGGAGGTCGTCATCCTATCGCGCAGCCGCCCCCAGCACCCGCTGCCCGCGCGCTGGGTGGGCTGGGACGGCGTGACTCAGGGCGAGTGGGCGCGCGAGCTGGACGGCGCCGCTGCCCTGCTCAACCTGGCCGGCCGCAGTGTCAATTGCCGCTACACCGCCGCCAACATGCTCGACATTTACACCTCGCGCCTGGACAGCACGCGGGCGCTGGGCCGGGCCGCCGCTGCGGCCACCTCTCCTCCGCCCGTGTGGCTCAATTCCAGCACCGCCACCATTTACCGAGACGCCCGCGACCTGCCTCAGGACGAGGCGGCGGGTGAGCAGGGTCAGGGCTTCAGCGTGGACGTGGCCCGGCGCTGGGAGGCCGCTTTTCTGGAGGCCGACCTGCCAAACACCCGCCGCGTGGCCCTGCGCACCGCCATGGTCTATGGCGTGGGCGAAGGCGGCGTGATGGAAACCACCGACCGCGTGGTGCGCCTGGGCGGCGCCGGGCCGATGGCGGGCGGGGGTCAGCGGGTGTCCTGGATTCACGAGCAGGACTTCTGCCGCGCAGTAGCCTTCCTGATCGCCAGAAACCTGAGCGGCCCCGTGAATGTCAGCGCCCCCGAATCGCCCACCAACGCCGAGTTTTTGCGGGCATACCGCAAAGCCTGGGAGGTGCCGCTGGGTGTACCGTCAACTGCCTTCCTGATCCAGTTGGGTGCCCGTGTCATGGGCTCCGAAGCCGAGTTGCTCCTGAAAAGCCGCTGGGTGGCGCCAGGGCGGCTGCTGTCGGCGGGCTTCGCCTTCGACTTCCCCGCCTGGCCCCAGGCGATAGAGACGCTGGTGGCGCAGGCCCGCCGGGAAGGCCATCAGGGCCGCTAGAGGGAACGAAGGCAAACCCCCCGCCAGCATTCGGCGGGGGGTTTGTTCGTGGCGGGCCCTGTAGGACTTGAACCCACGACCTACGGTTTTGGAGACCGCCGCTCTACCAACTGAGCTAAGGACCCGTTCTCGCGCCGCAGCGCGGGCGTGTGCAGAGTAGCAGAGGGTCTGGGGCCGTGCAAGGGGCAGGGCTCATAGGGAATCGGATTGAGCCGAGCAGAATGCCGGGTGGAATCTGAGCGGACTTGCAAAGCCCCGCAGGAGAGCGAGAAGGTACGGATGCCGCTCAATGACGGCACAGCCGGCAGGGCACCGGCTGCGCCTCATATATCGCAGCATCCGATCAGCCAAATGGCGCAGCCGACACGCTGGGCGCATGCTCTAGGGTGAGCAGCGATGACCAAGCAAGCGGCGCAGCGTCCCAGGGGCGCCCAGGTGCGGGCAGCGCAGGTGCTGCCGGCCCTGCACACCCTGTACCCGGACGCCAAGACGGAACTGGCGTTCCGTAATCCCTTCGAACTGCTGGTGGCCACCGTCCTGAGCGCCCAGGCCACCGATGTCAGTGTGAACGCCGCCACCCCAGCCCTATTTGCCGCTTACCCCGACGCCCACGCCATGAGCCTGGCCCAGCCGGAAGACCTCGAACCCCTGATCCGGCGCATCGGACTGTACCGGGGCAAGGCGAAGAATCTGGCGGCGCTGGCGCGGCTACTGGTCGAGCGGCACGGCGGCGAGGTGCCCAACGACTTTGACGCCGTGGTGGCCCTGCCCGGCGCTGGGCGCAAGACGGCCAATGTGGTTCTCAGTAACGCCTACGGCTACCCAGCCATTGCGGTGGACACCCATGTGGGGCGCCTGAGCCGCCGCCTGGCCCTGAGCGTGCAGACCAACCCGGACAAGGTTGAAGCCGACCTCCAAACGCTCTTTCCGCGTGACCGCTGGGTCTTTTTGCACCACGCGCTGATTTTGCACGGGCGGCGGGTGTGCATGGCCCGGCGCCCCCTGTGCGGGGCCTGCGTCATGAACACGTTCTGCCCGAAAGTGGGCGTGGAGTGACCGGCCCTGGTTCCGGGCGGGGACAGACCTGGCGCTTTTCAGGGCAGGTGTGGCTGTTTCTGGCGTCGGTGTTCGTGTTTGGGCTGTCGCAGGCGTTTACCGCCCTGTTCCTCAATTTTTATCTGCGGGCGCTGGGGCTAGGCGCCGAGTGGCAGGGTGTCATGAATGCGCTGCCGGCCCTGACGCTGGCGGCCCTGAGCCTGCCCGCCGTGGCGCTGGCCCGGCGCATCAGCAACGCGCACACCCTGAAAGTCGGCGCGGCCCTGAGCCTGCTGGGCACTGTGCTGCTGGCGCTGGCACAGGGGCCGCTGCTGGTGGTCCTGGGCGCGCTGGTGCAGGGTGCGGGCGCCGCGCTGAGTGTGGTGTCGGGTTCGCCCTTTATGGCCGACAACAGCACCGAACGCAGCCGCGTCACGCTGTTCAGCGTGCAAAGCGCCCTGATGACCGGCGCGGGCTTTCTGGGGAACCTGCTGGGCGGCCAGGTGCCATCGCTGTACGCGGCGTGGACGGGCAGCGAGCCGGACGGGCTGGGCGCCCTGCGCGCCGCGCTGCTGGTGGCGGCGGGGCTGCTGGCCCTGGGGCTGATTCCGGTGCTGGGCCTGCGCGCTAGCGGGCATACAGTGCGCGAAGGCCGCAGCTTCCGGGTACGCGACCGGGCGACGATGGCGCGACTGGTGCTGCCCAACGTGCTGGTGGGGCTGGGGGCGGGGGCCACGATTCCCTTCCTGAACATCTTTATCGAGGGCAAGTTCCGCATTAGTTACAGTGACCTGGGCACGCTGTTCGCCTGGACCAGCCTGGCAACGGCTGCCACGGCCCTGCTGCAGCCCCTGCTCGTCAAGCGGCTGGGCCAGTTGCAGGCGGTGCTGCTCGTGCAGGCCAGCAGCCTGCCGTTTCTGGCGATGCTGGGCTTCGCGCCGAGCCTCTGGCTGGTCACGGCGGCGCTGTTTACGCGCGGCGCCCTGATGAACGCGGCGGGGCCGGTGTATTCCGCCTACGCCATGAGCGCGCTGCCAGAAGAAGACCGGCCCATGTACTCGGCCGTCAACGTGATTGCCTGGGACGCTGGCTGGGCCGTCAGCAGCGTGCTGTCCGGAGTGGTACGCGGCCTGCTGCCGTTTGGCGCGGCTTTTCACGTGCTGTTCGCCTGGACCCTGCTGATGTACGCCAGCAGCGTGCTGGCCATCTACCTGGGCCTGTACCGCCGGGCGCGCATGAAGGGGGCCGCAAGTCCACTTTCTCCGCCCGCGTGACGCTGAATGCAGCATTGGGGGGTAGACTGCCTGGTGATGAGTGACACGTCTCCCCTTCGCCGCCTGCACCGCGTTCAGGAACTTGACCTGAACCTCGACCGCCTGCGCGACGAGGAACAGAACATTTCCGGCGAGCTGCGGGGCGCCCGCGCCGAGCAGGAGCGCCTGAACAACGACCTTGAAGACACCGAAATTACCCTGGAAGGCGTGCAAAAGCAGCTGCGCCAGCAGGAACTCGACCTAAGCGGCACCCGCGAGCAGATTGCCCGCGCCCGTGAGGAGCAGGAAAAAAACGCCTTTGACGCCCGCGCGCAGTCGCAGTACGGCAGCCGCATTCAGATGCTGTCGGAACGCGCCGACGAGATGGAAGAGGACCTGGGGCCGCTCAAGGCCCGTCAGCAGGAACTGAACGAGCGCTCGGCCGATCTGCGCGCCCAGCACCGCACCCTGCGCCCCACCTTAGGCGCCTTGGAGGAGCAGGACGACGCCCGCGTGCAGGACCTGCGCGACCAGGGCGCGGCTGACCGCCAGGAACGCGCCGATCTGGCTGCCGCCCTGGACACCCGCACCGTGCGCGAATACGACATGATTCGCCGCGCGAAAAAGGGCCTGGGCGTGGTGGAAATCAAGGCCGGGCGCTGCTCGGGCTGCAACGTTAACCTGCCGGTGAACGTGCAGCAGAAAGCCGCCCAGGGCAAACTGCCCCCGGTGAAGTGCCCCAGCTGCGGCCGCTTCCTGATCCGGTTGGACCTGGCGTAAGCAGACCAGAAGTGCCGCGCCCCCAGCATCTGCTGGGGGCGTCACTTTTTGTAGGTTGGACGGCTGCCGTCTGTTTCGGCAATTACTCAGGAGAGGACCGAGTCGCAGACTCCGTCCCTAAGAGCCCTCCTATTCCCACCCACTCCCCTCAGAGTTCACCCTCTAGGCTAAGGACTTAATCGGCGTCCATCTTAAAACTCGTCGCGGTCGAACACGGCCGCAATCTGCTCGCGGCTCAGCCCCTGCCCCAGCAGAATCAGCAGCAGCAGGCGAGCCTTATGGGCGTTCAGAAAACTGGCTGGGATAGCGCCCGCTTCCACCAGCGTTGCGCCGCCGCCCGCGTACCCGTACACCGGCAGCACGGGCCCGGCGTGGGTGCGCGTGGCGATCACCACTGGCTTGTCCGTGGCTCGAATCAGGGGCAGCAGTTCGGCGGGCAGGTTGCCGGTGCCCAGGGCGGCAATGACTAGGCCATCAGCCCGCGCGGCGGCCTCGGCGTAGCCCTCGCCAGTCCAACCCGCGTAGGCGTACAGGATCTCCACCTTTGCCCCCAGGTGCGCTGGGTGGTAGGTGGCACGCGGCTCGGGGACTGCAAAATAATGAACGCGTGCGCGCGTACCCTCGCGGTCAATGCGGCCAATGGGACCGGGATAGCCGCCAAAGGCGTCCACCGCCGTCGTGTGAATTTTGGTCACGGTGCGCGCGTCAAAGATGTCCCCGCCAATGACCACCAGCGGCCCCCGGCCCCGGCTGCTGGAGTGCAGCGCCACATGCGCGGCGTCCAGCAGGTTGGCAGGGCCGTCCCAGGACACCTCCTCGGCGTGGCGCATGCTGCCGGTCAGCACCACCGGCAGCGGCACGTCCAGCAGCAGATGCAGCGCAAACGCCGTTTCTTCCAGCGTGTCGGTGCCGTGCGTGACCACCACGCCGTCGTGCGTGTCGGCCAGGTCCCGAATTAGCGCGGCCAGTTGGCCCATGTGGGCTGGGGTGACATGCGGACTGGGGAGGTTAAACGGCTGGGCGTCCGTGACCGTCACGCCCTCCAGGCCGGGCAGGCTGGGGGGCTGCTGGGGCGTCAGGCCGCGCCCGTCGGGACTGGGACGGCTGGCAATCGTGCCGCCCGTGTGAATCACCGCGAGGCGGGGCGCTGGAAGGGACATGCCCGGCATCCTAACGTGCCGGCCGAGCGGAGCGTCCAGCGCGAGGGACTGCCGGGGCCTACCGGCGACGCAGCCGGACCCACACCAGCGCCAGCACAAAGACGGCCAGGGTCAGCGGCAGTTCGGTCATCAGGGCGGCTTCCACCTCAGACCCGGCGCGGGTGCGCTGCCACACGCCAATTCCCAACCACAGCAGCGCGGCCGCCAGGGCGGTCAACACCTGCTGAAAGAGGAGCGGCACCCCGGCGTTACTCGCGCGCCGCGTCGATCAGGGCCTGGGCACCCTGACCCAGCATGTCAGCGGCCAGTTCGGCGCCCAGGTCGGCGCATTCGCCGGGGTCGCCCTGGGTGGTGCCGCGAATCACCTGCGTACCGTCCAGCGCACCTACCCAGCCTTCCAGGGTCAGCAGGCCGCCCTTGACGCTGGCGTGCGCCCCCACCGGCGCCATGCACCCGGCGCCCAGCCCGGCCAGAAACTCGCGCTCGGCGGTAATGCGGTCGTCGGTGGTGTGGTCGTGGATGGCGTAGGCGACTTCAATGCTCAGGTCGTCGTCGGCGCGGGTTTCCAAGGCCAGAGCGCCTTGCCCAGGGGCCGGCAGAATGATGTCGGGCTCCAGAAACTCGTCAATGCGGTGGCGCATTTCAGTGCGAATCAGACCGGCGGCGGCCAGCACGATGGCATCGTATTCATCGCCCGCCAGCGCGGCCAGGCGCGTGTCAATGTTGCCGCGCAGGTTCACGATCTGCAGGTCCGGGCGGAAGGCGCGCAGGAAGGCCTTGCGCCGCACACTGCTGGTGCCCACACGGGCGCCCTGCGGCAACTCGGCCAGCTTTTTCATGCCCTCTTTGCCAATCAGAACGTCGCGGGCGTCCACCCGGCGCGGAATGGCGCTGACCTCCAGGCCCTCGGGCTGCTCGGTGGGCAGGTCCTTGAGGGAATGCACGGCAATGTCAATCCGCTTGGCCAGCAGGGCGTCCTCAATTTCCTTGACCCAGAAGCCCTTGTCGCCCTTTTGCGCCATCGCTTCCAGGCTGCCCCGGTTGCGGTCGCCGCCCGTGCTGATGGTCTGAATCCGGAAGTCCGTCTCGGGCCACTCCTCTTTCAGCCGGGCCACCACCCAATGGGTTTGTGCGAGCGCCAGAGTCGAGCCGCGCGTGCCTACCGTCACCATCCGCATAACCCAAGCAGTATACGGGCTGACCACGAGGACGGGCGGTCGGCCTCTGCCCGTGCGGCACAATGGGCCCTATGACCTTTCCAGACGGCTTCGTGTGGGGCGCGGCCACCGCTGCCTATCAGATTGAAGGCGCTGTGCAGGAGGGCGGGCGCGGGCCCAGCATCTGGGACACCTTTGCCCACACACCGGGCCGGGTGCGCGGCGGCCAGACAGGTGATGTGGCCTGTGACCACTACCACCGCTTTGCCGAAGACGTGGCCCTGCTGCGCGAGTTAGGCGTGGGCGCCTACCGCTTCAGCGTCTCGTGGCCGCGCGTGCAACCGGGCGGCCGGGGCCGGGCCAACCCAGCGGGCCTGGCCTTCTACGACCGCCTGACCGATGAGCTGCTGGCGGCTGGGCTTGAGCCCTGGGTGACGCTCTTCCACTGGGACCTGCCGCAGGAACTGGAAGACGCGGGCGGCTGGCTGAACCGCGACACGGCCCACCGCTTTGAGGACTACGCCTATCTGGTCGGCGAGCGGCTGGCCGACCGCGCGGCAGCCTTTATGACCCTGAACGAGCCTTTCGTGGTCATGGCGCTGGGCTACGCACTGGGCGTCCACGCGCCGGGCAAAACGCTGGGGCTGGGCGCATTTCCAGCGGCGCATCATCAGCTGCTGGCCCACGGCCTGGGGGTGCGGGCGCTGCGCGAGGCCGGGGCGCGGCAAGTCGGCCTGGCCAATACCTACGCCCCAGCCTGGCCCGCCAGTGACCGGGACGCCGACCACCGCGCCGCTGACTTAACAGACGCGCTGCACAACCATCTTTTCACGGACCCGCTGCTGCGCGGCGAGTACCCGGCTCCTGTCCTCGACCTGCTGTCTGAACGCGCGCCCGAAATGCTGGACGTGGTGCGCCCCGGCGACCTGGCCGTCATGGCCACGCCGCTGGACTTTTTGGGGGTCAATTACTACCAGCCCGACTGGGTGAAAGCCAGCGCCGCCTCTCCATTTGGCGCCGAGGTGGGGACGGTGCCGGGGCGCCCGCAGACCGGACTGGGCTGGTCCGTCGTGCCCGAGGGCCTCACGCAAACCCTGACGGGTCTGAAGGCGCGCTACGGCGAGACCTGCCCGCCCTTGATCGTGACAGAGAACGGCTGTGTGTGGCCGGATACCCCAGGGGCAGATGGCCGAGTGCGCGATGACTTCCGCATTCGGTATCTGGATGCCCACATTCAAGCGGCGCAGGATGCCCTCACCCAAGGGGCGCCGCTGAAGGGCTACTTCGTGTGGAGCCTGCTGGACAATTTTGAGTGGGCGGAGGGGTACAGCCAGCGGTTTGGGCTGGTGCATGTGGATTTTGAGACGCAGGTGCGGACGCCGAAGGACAGTTACTTCTGGTTTCGGGAGCGGGTGAAGGGTGGGGGTTGACGGGTGAGTTTTCTGCATTTGCCCCACCCCCCCAGCCCCCCTCCCCCAGAGGGGCAGGGGGGAGCAACGTTGGCACTGGGCAAGGGTTGACTGGCACGGCGGGGAGGCCAAGGCTTTCTACGCTGTGGACGCCGTGGCCCACCTGCCGCCCATCGCCCCACGCCCGCGCGCTGCGCGCACGACGGCTTCGGTTGCTGGTCTTGTGGTGCTGCCAGGTGGGACACTCAAAGCATGGGATTCTACTTTTAAAAAGCGCCTCAGCAAAAGCATCTTTTTAAAGTCGAACCTCTAGGCCGCACCAAGACCCCTGGCCCCTTTACCGCCCAAGTTCAGGCGAGGCCATTGTGCGCGCAGCGCGTAGGCCCTTCCGGTGGGGCAGCGGATGGCGTCGAGGCCAGACACATTACCGAAATGTGCGGCCTCGCCAACGTCAGTCAAAACTCTTGCCTAGTGCCAACGTTGCTCCCCCTGCCCCTCTGGGGGAGGGGGCTGGGGGGTGGGGCCACTCCGTTAAGACATCCCCCTCCCCCCATGCGCCACACGGCGGATGCGCCCCCACCCCCCCCAGACCTAGCCTGAACGCATGTCCCCCTCTGCCGCTGCCCCCCCACCAGAACGAACACGCAGCGCCCTGGGGGTGCTGGGCACCTACCTGGGGCCGCTGAAATGGCAGGTCGTCGCCCTGGCCACCCTGCTGCTGACCGGCACCGGCCTGAACCTGCTGCTGCCCCAGCTGCTGCGCCGCTTCGTGGACAACGCGGGTCTGGGCGCGGGGGCTGATGTGGGCCTGCTGGTGCGCCTGGCCGGGCTGTATATCGCGCTGGCCGTGGGCGTTCAGCTGATGACCGCCGGCGCAACTTACGTGGGCGCGCGGGTCGGCTGGACCGCCACCAACCGCCTGCGCGCGGATCTGATGGCGCACCTGCTCTCGCTGGACATGCGCGAACACAAGGAGCGCACCCCTGGCGAGATGATCGAGCGCATTGACGGGGATGTCACGGCCCTGAGCAACTTCTTCTCGCAATTTGCGGTGCGCGTCTTCGGCGCCGCGCTGCTGCTGACCGGCGCACTGATCATGTTCTTCCGTGAGGACTGGCGCGTTGGGGCTGGCGTAACGGTCTTTACGCTGACCACCCTGACGGCCATGAACCGGGTGCGCAAACTGGGCGTCGAACCCACCCGCCTGGAGCGCGAAAGCAGCGCCCGGCTGTTCGGCTTTGTGGAGGAGCGCTTAGCAGGCCTGGAGGACATTCGCAGCCTCGGCGCCGGGCGCCACCACCTGCGGCGCTTTCTGCAAACGCAGCGTGAGTTCTTTACCCGATCGGTCAATTCCTGGCGGCGGCGCAGTGTGGTGTGGCAGCTGTCCATGCTGCTGTTCGCCATCGGCTACGTGGGCGTGCTGACAGCGGCGGTGGGCCTGTACGCCGCCGGCACCATCTCGCTGGGCACAGCGTTCCTGATGTACCAGTACATGACGCTGGTGGAAGAACCCATTGACCAGCTCACCCAGCAGCTTCAGGACCTGCAAAAGGCGGGCGCCAGCCTGGGCCGCGTGTCCGAACTGCTGGCCCTACGCAGCGAGGTGCGCGGCGGCCAGACCCCGCTGCCCACTGGCCCACTGGCGCTGGACTTTCAGCAGGTCAGCTTTTCCTACGCCCCCGAAGACCCGGCGGCGCGCGGCGTGCTGCATGGCGTCTCGTTTCACCTGCCCGCCGGGCAGACGGTGGGCCTGCTGGGCCGCACCGGCAGCGGCAAAACCACGCTGACCCGCCTGGTCTCGCGCCTGTACGACGCCACCAGCGGCGTCATCACCCTGGGCGGCGTGCCGGTCACGGCTGCGCCCCTGCACGACCTGCGCCAGCGTGTGGCGGTCGTGACCCAGGACGTGCAGCTGTTTCAGGCCAGCGTGCGCGACAACCTCAGCTTCTTTGACCCGCAAGTGACCGACGCGCAGGTCGAAGCCGCGCTGCGCGAGGTCGGGCTGGGGACCTGGCTGGAACGGCTGGAAGAAGGAGTCCGCACCCCCCTACCCACCGGCAGCCTCTCGGCGGGCGAGGCGCAACTGCTGGCCTTTGCCCGCGTGCTGCTGCGCGACCCCAGCGTGATTATTCTCGACGAGCCCAGCAGCCGACTGGACCCCGCCACCGAGGCCCGGCTGACGGCCGCCATGACCCGCCTGCTGACCGGGCGCACCGCCATCATCATCGCCCACCGCCTCGACACCGTGGCGCGCGCTGACCGGATTCTGGTGCTGGGCGACGGCGAGGTGCTGGAAGACGGCGAGCGTGACGCGCTGGCCCAGGACCCCCGCAGCCACTACGCGGCGCTTCTGCGCGCAGGCGTGCTGGACGAGGGCGAAGGGGTGCTGGCGTGAGGGGCAAGCTCAGCACCACCTACGAGCAGGCCGCTTCCCTCCTGCCACCTCTCCTCCACGTTTCCCACTCCTCGCTCTGCCGGAGGCCCGCATGACCACCACCCCTCAGCCCCAACATCAGGAACGGACTTTTGCGCTGTCCAAAGAGCTGTTCAAGTACAAGCCCGGCCTGTTCGCCTTCAACCTCCTGATGTGGGGAATGGTGCACGCCTCGCCCGCGCTGCTTACGCTGGCGGTCAGTAGCCTCTTCGGCGCCCTGGAACGGGCCGACAACCTGAATACAGCCGGGCAACCCATTCAGCCGGCCGTCGCCGCCGCCTGGGTTGCGCTGGGGTGGTTCGCTTTCGTGCGTCTAAGCCGCTTCGGCATTTTTTATGGGGCGTTCCGGGCCTGGATTGAACTGTGGTACACCCTGGACGCCCTGGTGCGCCGCAACCTGATGGGCTACCTGCTGACAGCGCGGGGCAGCCGCCGCTTACCCGACACCCCGGCCGAAGCCGTCAGTCGCTTCCGCGACGACGTGGACGACGTGGCTGGCTACACCGAAGTCTGGGTAGACGGCGCAGGCTTCCTGCTCTACTCGGTGGTGGCCATCACCTTGATGGCGCGCGTGGACCCCCTGATCACCCTGCTCGTCTGCGCGCCGCTGCTGCTGATGGTGCTGTTTGTGCAGCGGCTGTCGCCCACCATTCGCAGTTACCGCCGCCGCATGCGCGAGGCGACCGCCCGCGTGACTGACTTTATCGGCGAAACCTTCGGAGCGGTCAGCGCCGTGAAGCTGGCCGCCCAAGAAGGCAGCATGGTCACGCATCTGCGCTCGCTGGGCGAAACCCGGCGCCACGCCGCCCTGCGCGACGTCCTGCTGACCGAACTGATCCGGGGCGTGAACACCAATATGGTGAACCTCGCCGTGGGCCTGGTGCTGCTACTGGGCGCCAACAGGGTGCGAGGCGCGCAGATGGATATTCAGGATTTCGTGCTGTTTATCGGCCTCCTGCCGCGCCTGACGGGCAGCATGGGCTTTTTTGGCGACGCCATCGCCCGGCACCGCCGCACCGGGGTCAGCTACGACCGCATGACCCGCCTGCTGCAAGACGCGCCGGACACGACCATCGTGGCCCACCACCCGGTCTATCTGCAGAGTGATCCCCCTGCAGAGCAGACCACGCCGACGGCCCTGCCTCTGCAAGAGCTGCGCGTTGAGGGCCTGACGGCCACCCACGCCAGCGGCCTGGGGATTCAGGACGCCAGCTTCACCTTAAAGCGCGGCGAGTTTGTGGTGGTCACGGGCCGCATTGGCAGCGGCAAAAGCACCCTGCTGCGCGCGCTGCTGGGCCTCATCCCTGTGCAGAGCGGCTCGGTGTTCTGGAATGGCGAGCAGGTCACTGACCCTGCCACCTTCCTGATTCCGCCCCGCAGCGCTTACACAGCGCAGCTACCCAACCTTTTTTCCGACACCTTGCGCGAGAACATCACGAGTGGCGAGGCCGACACGCACCTGGGCCGCGCCGTGAATCTGGCGGTGCTGGAACCCGATCTTGAGGCGCTGGGCGGCGGGCTGGACACCCCCGTCGGCGCCCGAGGCGTCAAACTGTCTGGCGGCCAGATTCAGCGCGCGGCGGTGGCCCGGATGCTGGCCCGCCCCGCCGACCTGCTGGTCTTTGACGACGTGTCCAGCGCCCTAGACGCCCGTACCGAAGCGCAACTGTGGCAGGGCCTGAGCACCACAGACGCCACCTGCCTGGTGGTCAGCCACCGCCGCGCCGCCCTCCTGCGCGCCGACCGCATTCTGGTGGTGCAGGGCGGCCGGATCACCGATGAAGGCACCCTGCCCGACCTGCTGGAACGCAGCGACGAAATGCACGCCCTGTGGGCCGAGGAGGAAGTGGTCAGCGGGCAGTAAAAAATGGGAAGTGGAAAAAGCTGGAGGGGCGCCGATTCAAGCACCCCTCCAGCCTTTGTTTGACAGCTCTCTGGTTCACCCAGAGACGAAAAGGCATTTTTCGCTTTTCAAAGTAGATCCCCTGGCACACACCAAGACCCCTGGCCCCGTTTCTGCCCAGGTCCAGGCGAGGCCATTGTGCGCGCAGCGCGCAGGCCCTTGCGCGGGGGCAGCGGATGGCGTCGAGGCCAGACCCGTCAACGAATAGAGCAAGCTGGCCAACGCCAGGAGCAACTCTTGCCCAGTGCCAACGTCTGCTCCCCCTACCCCTTCGGGGAAGGGGGCTGGGGGGTGGGGAAAGCCAGCTCAAATCTCCTGAAGCGGAATCGCCGCCAACCACTCCGGCACCTCATCCGGCGCGTAAGTGTCAAACACCAGCCGCGTCAGCGCCACCAGCGGATACCCGCCCAGCTCGCCCCCCTCCTTGCGCCGGTCCACAATGCAGGCAATCCCCACGCATTGCCCTCCCGCTGCCTCGGCCGCCTTAACGGCTTTGAGCACGCTGCCCCCGGTGGTCAGCACGTCCTCGACCGCCACGAACCTCTCCCCTACCCCCACCGCGAAGGCTTCCCGAATCTTCATGCCGCCCTGCCCGTCCTTTTCAGCGAAGATGGCGCGGGTGCCGTAATGGCGTGCGGTTTCGTAGGCCAGCACCACGCCGCCCATCGCCGGGCCGATGATGAAGTCGGCCTGGATGCCCGCCGCCTGAATGGCCTCGGCCAGCGCCTGCCCAATCTGCTCGGTGTACTGGGGATGCTGCAACACGGTCGTGCTCTGCAAAAACTTGGGGCTGTGGCGGCCACTGGCCAGCAGAAAGTGACCCTCATGGTAGGCGCCCGCCTGCTGATACACCTCAAGAACGTTCATGGGGGCAGTATTCCATTCTGGCAGCCCCCGGCGGGGCATCATGCCCTATGGACACCGTGACATTTCCGGGGGCGCGGGTGGTGGGGGCGCGGCGCAGGCTGCTGGGCATAGGGCGCGCCGAACTGGCGCAGGAAGCGGGCCTGCCCCCAGCCCTGCTGGCCCAGTTAGAAGCCGGGCATTACGACCCGCGCAGCCTGCACGAACTGGCTCGGCGGGTGCTGGCGCGCCGCCTGGACATCACGCTGGACTAGGCCGCGCGGCTTAAGGCGGCTGGCGGATTCGCGGCCGCCCCCATTCATGTTGAGATAGAGGCCATGTTGAGCTCAGGGCCGTGCCGAGATAAGGAAAGGGCCAACGGCGCTGGACCCAGTGACCCTGGAGAATTGAACTATAGAGTTCTGCCTGAGAAGGCCGAAAAGGAACGGTGCGGCGTGAATCAGGCGTTTGTAGATGCCAGCTGGCACGAGGTGCCTGGCGACGATGGAAACCTGACTGGCCTGGGCGGCTGGGGCCTGGTGCTGCTGGTGCCGGGAACGCTGCCGGCGCGGTTTCAGGGACAGCTGCGCGCCCCGGACAACAATGCCGCCGAGGTGCGCGCGGTGCTGGAAGCCGTGCGCGCGGCGCCGGCCGGACCCCTGACAGTGCATACCGACAACGAGGCCGTCATCGCCGCTGTGGGCCGGGGCCGGGGCCCGGAGGTGCTGACCGACGCCGCCCATGAGGTCCTTGAGGAAGTGGCGGCGCGCGGCGTGACGCTGCGGGTGCGCTACGCCCCCCGCACCCGGCGGCACATGATGACGGCGCATCTGCTGGCCAACGACGCCCGGCGGGGCCTGGGCACCCCTGGCCTGCTGGGCACCCGCTCGGACGTGGTCATTGAGCAGCGGGCCGCCGGGGGTGAGGCGCGGGTCAGCCTGCGCCGCGAGGGCGAGCGCGTCACCGCCCACGTCCCGCTGGACTTTGCCTCAGAGGTGCCGCCCAGTGCCCAGGCGCTGCTGGCGGCGGTGGGCCTGGCCCTACCGGGCGAGGTGCTGGTCGTCCGGCGCGCCAGCAAGGTGGCTCAGGCGCTGTGGCAGCGGCCAGAACGCGCCCTGCGCCCCGCCGCCCAGGCACTGCTGCAAGGCGCCCGCCGCGCCGCCGACGAAAGCGGTGTGCAGGTGGAGTTTCTAGGCGTGGGCTAGAGCTGTCCTATAGGAGAACCCAGAGCGGAGAGAAGGTCATCCTCCTCACCGCTGTAAGGTCCCCTCTGGGCCTCCACAACGCAGCCTCCGTCGTTTCGCTCGCTCTGCTCCCCAACTCTTCGATTCTGCTCGGATTGCATCCAGCATGCGGCTGAAGTCCACCGGGGTCCGTCTCTGTCCGCAAGAGGCAGAAGTGCCAACGGAACCCTGCGGTGTTGTCAGTCCCAGGGTGGAACTCGCAGCCGCTGTCAGGGGGTACGCTGAACCATGCGGTTCACATCGTTTGAGGCGGAGCAAGGCGGCAGGCAGGTGCGGGTCTGGGGCGCCGCCGATCTGCTGGTGGTCAGCGCGCCCCTGCCGGGTGTGCTGCGCGTGCGGCTGCTGCCCGAGGCGCGTGCTCAGAGCCTGAATTTTCCCCACCCCGGCCCAAAGGCCAGCTTCGCCCTGCGCCCCGACCTCCCCGAAAGCGTGGCCCTGAGCGTGACCGAAGCGGGCGACACAGAGCTGCTGGTCATTGGCGGCGGGCTGGCCCTGCGCCTGAACCGGCACACCGGCGCCTGGCAGGCCCTGAGCGGCAGTGGTCCCTCGGCGCGGGTGCTGGCCGAGGCCCTGGGCTGGGCGGGCGAGGCTCCGGCCCCGCGCCCCCCGCTGGACGCCGCCCGCTTCAACTTGCGCCGCACCCGCCTGTCCCTGGCCGCCCCTGCAGGCGCCGCGTACTTGGGCTTTGGCGAGAAGGTGGGCCCTCTGGACAAACGCGGCATGGCGCTGACGTTCTGGAACACCGACTGCTTTCCGCACCACACCGAAACTGACCCCCTCTATGTCTCGGTGCCGTTCATGACGGTGCTGGACGCTGGGCGCGCCCACGGCGTCTTTCTGGACGAGCCCTGGCGCCTGGAGGTGGACGTGGCCCGCGCCCACCCGGACGAGGTGCGCTGGGCCTCGGCCGGGCCAGAGCTGGACGTGTACGTCGTCTCCGGGCCCCGCCCGGCCGATGTGCTGCGGCGCTACGCCGACCTGACGGGTGCGGCCCCCATGCCGCCGCTGTGGGCGCTGGGCGCGGCCCAGAGCCGCTGGGGCTACCGCGCCGAGGCCGACCTGCGCGCGGTGATCGCCGGTTACCGTGAGCGTCAGTTGCCGCTCGACAGCGTCTACGTAGACATTGATTACCTGGACGCCTACAAGGTCTGGACGGTTAACCGCGCCAATTTTCCCGACCTGAAGGCCTTTGTGCGGGAGGCGGCCGGGCAGGGCGTGAAGCTGGTGCCCATCGTGGACCCCGGCGTGAAGGTCGAAGCGGGCTACGACGTGTACGAAGAAGCCGTCAGGGGTGACCATCTGGTCAGGACGGCGCGCGGCGAGGTGCTGGTGGGCGAGGTCTGGCCTGACCCGGCGGTCTTTCCAGACTTCACGCGGCCTGAGGTCGTGGGGTGGTGGGCCGGACGCCACCGCCTGTTTGCCGAACTGGGCATTCAGGGCCAGTGGAACGACATGAATGAACCGGCGTGCTTCAGCCTCCGGGTCCCCCGCGAGACCGAAGGCAAGACCCTGCCCTACGACGCCTGGCACGGCACCCGCACCCACCTGGAGGTCCACAACGCCTATGCCAACGGCATGAGTGAAGCCAGCCGCGCCGGCTACGCGCGCCTGAGCCCCGGCATCCGCCCGTGGATTCTCACACGCGCTGGCTACGCAGGCATTCAACGGCACGCGGCTGTCTGGACCGGCGACAACACCGCCACCTGGTCTCATCTGGCCCTGAGCCTGCCCATGCTTCAGGGCCTGGGCCTCAGCGGCGTGCCCTTCGCCGCAGCCGATGTGGGCGGCTTTGGCGGCGACACCACCGGTGAGTTGCTAGCCCGCTGGTATCAGGCGGCGGTGGGCTACGCCTTCCTGCGCAACCACGCCGCGCTGGGCACCGCCGACCAGGAGCCGTGGCGCTTTGGTGAGCCGTATACGGGGGTCATTCGGGCGGCGCTGGAGTGGCGCTACCGCCTGCTGCCGCACCTCTATACGCTGGCCCATACAGCCACCCGCACCGGCCTGCCCGTGATGCGCCCACTGGCCCTGCACTTTCCCGCCGACGAGGACGCCGTGCGCGAGGACACCCAGTATCTGCTGGGGGACGGGCTGCTGGTGGCTCCGGTGCTGCGCGCCGGGCACCGCAAACGGCTAGTGTACCTGCCCGCTGGGCGCTGGGCCGAGGTCTTCAACCTGGGCCAGCTGGGCACCGTTCATGAGGGCGGGCAGCACATCGTGGCCCACGCGCCGTTAGACACTCTGCCGCTGTACCTGCGCGAGGGCGAAGCGGTGCCGGTGACCACGCCGGCCCAGCACACCACCACCGCCCGCTGGGAAGAACTGTCGTGGCTGGTGCATGCTAGCCCGGCGGGCTTTCTGGGCCAGCTGTACGAAGACCTGGGTGACGGCCCGGTGCGCGGCCGCCTCACCCGCCTGATGGGCGAACGCCAGGGCCGACGCCTGCTCATTCGCCGCGAAACGCAGGGCGAGGCCGGCCCGGAAGCCCGCGTGACCATGCGTGTGGTGGGCCTGGGGCATGTGCGCGGCGTGCAGGGGGCCGTGAACTACACCTATGAGGACGGACTGCTGACCCTGACGCTGCCCGCCCGCTGGACCGGCGTGACCCTGGACTTGGAGGAAGAACCAGAAAGCGAGCCGAACACCCGGCCAGACGAGAACGGCTGAAGGCGAGGGCGCAAGTTGTTCAGGGTGGTCTCGTAGGCACTTGAAGACATTCCACAGCAGCCCTAATACGGCTTCCGTCCATTGCCGGAATATCCGGAGAAGCCCCGGATGTTCTCCGCTTTCAGCGATTTGCAAGCCCCAAAAATCCGTACTCTTTCCTTCTCGCTCTTCTGCAGAGCTTTCCAAGTCCAGTCGGAAAACTTCCGGAACGCAGCTGTTAGGCCGCTGGCCTCAAGAACGTACAGAGCAGCCCAATTAAAAAGACCGACCTGGAAACTCAGGTCGGCCTGGGGCTGGGGCATAGAGGCGCCGTTTACCCGTCTGATGGTTGCGCCGTCACCGTCACCCGCTGACCCTGCCGCAGCCGGTTAAAGGTCACATCGGCGTGGGCCATCACGGGGCAGCCCAGCAGATTCGCCGCGTCTTGGGCGGCAGTCTGCACAAAAAATTCCATATCGCGCACCACCGGATGCCCGATAAAGGCGTCAATGTAGGCGTCCAGGCTAAACAGTTCCAGCAGCCCCGGCCCAGCCTCGTAGCGCAGGGTCAGGGTGCTGCCGGGGGCCGGGTTCAGGGTGACCGGGCACAGATGCGGCAGGTGCAGCACGTGTTCAATGGCCGTGGTCAGGTCAGGCCGCGCGTTGGCAATCACCCGCAGCAGGCTGGCCGGCGGCGGGGTCTCACTCATGCGGCGGCGGCCCGGGCGGCGCGGCCCACCCGGAACGCCAGCAGCGCCGCAATCAGGTACTTGGCCAGAATGTCGGCAAAGATAATCTGCGTCATCTCGCCGCCGCTCATGTCGCCCCAGAACGCCAGCAGAGTAAACAGAATGGAATCCAGCGGCACACTGACGGCGTTGCTGGCCAGCACGCGCGTCCACCAGCTGCGCTGAATGAGGCGCTGGTACACGGCGGTATCGGCCAGTTCGCCCACCAGAATCGCCAGAAAGCTGGCCCCGATAAAGCGCCAGGGCGTGTCGGTGACCAGCGCGGCGGCCGTATTGACCACCAGCGCAGCAGCGATGGCGATATAGACGGCCTTCAGGCCACCGGCACGGTGAATGCGGTCACGCAGGGTAAACACGGCGGCAAAGAAGATGGTGCCCACGCTAAGCAGGCCATACACCGGCAGCGGAATGAATTTATTCAGCGTGAGGTTGGCGAGCAGGATGCTCAGCGCGTACAGGGCAATCAGCAGCAGGGGCAGCGGGGCAAGCAGGCCACGCGCGGGAGAATGATTCATAGAGGAGCCTCCAGCCGCAGCGACAAAACAGGTCGCGGGCCACCCCCGAGCCTACCAGAGGTCAGGGTCACAAAGCATGAATGGGCGGCCCTCTAGCGGCGGCGCCCAAAGCGCAGGCGAGAGGTCGGCGCTGGCTCTGGGGGCGGGGCGGCCGGCGTGATGGCCTCGAACTCACGCACGGCGCCCTGCAACCAATCGGGGGCGCCGCCGGGGCGCAGCAGGTCCTCGCTGGGCACCCACTCAGCGCCAGTCAGCTGGCTGTGGTCCGGCTGAAGGATGCCCGCGCAGTATTCGGTGCCAAAAATCAGGTTCAGGCGCATGCCGTCTCCGGCCCCGTAACTGCCGCGCGCCGCGTGCGACCCCACCAGCTTCAGGTCACTGACCGCCAGACTCAACTGCTCGCGGATGGTGCGGCGCAGTTGCAACTCGACCGGGTTACTTCCGGTGGCTGCACTGAGCACAAAGCCCGGCAGATCGTGACGGCCGCCGGGCAACAAGGGGGTGCGGGGCGCCGTGATGAGGTACGCGCCCCGGTGCGCAATCAGGGCGAAGGCCCCCACGTGGTAGGCGGTGGGCAGGGTCTGCTCGTCGGCGGGGGTCATCACAGGGGGCACTCCTGCTGCCAGGGGGGTCATGAGGGAGGGCAGGTCAGGGCATTGTACCCTCCGCCCCCACCGCCGTCACGACCGCCGCAGGGGGGGCACGAGGGGCGAGCAGCGCAGCGCCGCCGCCAGATCCAGCAGGGCGCCGTCATGTGCGGGGTTGGTCCAGGCCGGTGACTGCACCAGCAGCACGCTGCTGACTGCGGCGGGATCGGGCAGCCCGCTGCCGGGGGCCACCTGCCGGGTCAGGGTCACGCGCGCCAGGGCGTCTGGGGGCAGCAGCGCCGTCAGCTCACCGGCAGTGCGCGCCAGGTCGTAGCCCTCGGCCACGGGCAAGGCCTCATGCCAGACCGGATACAGGGTGGTGACGTGCCGCACCCGGCCCCGCCGCAGGGCCAGGCCTGCCCAGTTGCCGGGCCGCACCCGCTCAGGGTCGCCGCTGGTGCTGCCCAGGTCGTGGTGCGAATCCAGATTCAGCACCGCCTGGCCTGGAAACTGGTCCAGCCATTCCCAGGCGTCGGCGTGGCTGAGGGTGACAAAGGCGGGCACCCCCGCGTAGGCGCGCAGGGCCTCCCAACCGGTGTACAGGGGAAAATCGGTGTCCAGCGCCGCCCAGTCCGCTGGGCCTGCCCCGCGCCGCTGGGCCCGCACCGACCAGGCGGCCAGACGGTCGGTGTCCCGGTCAGGGGTGCCCCAGATGGGCGCGTCGAAGACCAGTTCACGGGTGCCCGAAAAGGCGTCCCAGTCCACACTGAGGAGCATATGAAGTCCAGTTCTAGCGCACTGGGGCGGGTGACAGCAGCACCCAGAGCGGCGGTGTCATTCTTCACCGCGCCTCAGATGAATGAAAGGAGTGTCGGCAAGAGACCACAGCGTGAGCGGCATGGAGGAGCGGCCCGGCCCCAGGGTGGACCGGGCCGCCACAGTCAGACGGCTTCGTCCGCTTGTTCTCCGTCGGGAGCGCAGCGGCTGGCCCCTCCCGGCGCGGAAGGGGGTGCCTCTCGACTTCTGCCAATCGGAGGTCACCCCTGTGGCACACGCTTCAGGCAGTAGCAGCAGGAGCCAGCAGAAAGGGCGGCCAGGCCTCCCTGACAGAGAACCCGCCGCCCTGAAAGCAGTTCGAGTGGAATTGAGGGGCCGGTCAGTCCCACCCAACGGAACGGCCTACCGCTGGAAGACCAGGGGCTTCAGAACACGCGCTGGTAGGACACGCTGGCCGGGTCGCGTACAAACCCCAGCCGGTCATTGATGGCCAGCATGGGCGCATTGTCGCTGGCGTTGTCGGTGCGAATCAGCGTGCCCCCCATCGCCTGCCCAGCGCGAATGGCCCCCAGTTTCAGCAGAGTCGCCACGCCTTTCCCCCGCCAGTCGCGCGTGACCCCGGTCAGGCCAGTGAGCAGGTCCGGGCTGGCCTCGCTGCGAAACAGGGTGGTCTGCCCAATGAACTGCCCGCCGTGCTCGGCGACCAGATAGCCGCCTAGCAACAGCGCCGGGTCTTCCAGCACCGCCTCTTTGAAGACCTCGAAGGACAGTGGTGTGGCTGGGTCGGCGCGGGGCACGTCCTGGCGCACGTCGCTCATCAGGGCGTGCAGGCGCGCGTCCAGGTCAGGGGCGCCGGCGGCCCGCAGCTCGGTGAGGGACCGCAAACGGATTCCCTGGGCCGCCAGCCGCGCCTCCAGGGCCTGATACGGCGCCGCGTCAAAGGTGGTCAGGTCCAGGGCACTGGTGAAATACCGCTTGTCGCCCACAAACCCCCGCCGGGCCAGAAACCCGGTGGCGACCTCGTTGTCCTCACGGGCCAGGATGCGGGCCGACTCGGCGTTCAGGCCCCGCAGGGCTGCCTCCAGCGCTGCCCAGAGCGCTGCTCCGGCTCCCTGGCCCTGCCGGTCAGGCCGCACGCCCAGTTCCAGCGTGAACCGCTGCGGGTGGTACGCGCCGGGGTTCTGGAAGTAGAAGGCACTGCCGATGACTTCGGCGTTCTGCCGGGCCACCAGCACCTCCGCGTGATAGTTCCAGCCGCGCTGCTCCTCGTCGCGGCGGCGCAGTTCGGCGCCGCTGACCGGGTCGTCGGGGAGGGCGGCGGTGTAGGCCTGAGCTGCCGCGTCCCATTCGTGGGCTTCAATAGGGCCGACCTCTACCTCTGCCACAGCAAACTGATTCATAGTCCACCTCGTTTCATTTCAATCCAGGCCACACGCGGGCGAAAGCCCAGGCGGTCATTCAGGGCCAGCATGGGCGCGTTGGTGGTGGCGTTGCCCGTCCAGACCTCGCGCACACCCCGGTCATGGGCCAGGCGCAGCGCGGCCAGCTTCAGGGCCAGGGCCAGCCCCTGGCGGCGCCACGCGCGGCGCGTGCCGGTCAGGCCAGTGTTCAGGCGCTCTGGGTCGTGCAGGTCACGGTACAGCTCGGACAGGGCGGCCACCTCGCCTTCAGGCGTCACGGCCAGCAGCACGCCTTCCGGCAGAAACTCGGGGCGGCCCAGACGCTCACGGAAGGTCTCAAAGGCCACTGGTGTGGCCGCCCCGGTGCGCGGCACGTCCTCGCGGGCCTCCAGAAACCCCTCGTAAAAGGCGTGGGCAGCAGCGTCCTCGCCGGCCTCGGCCGCCAGTTCGGCAAAGCTCAGGACGCGCAGTCCGCTGGGCAGCCGCGCCTCGTCGGCCCAGGCCGCCGGGTCAAAGTCGGCAACGGTCAGCACGTTGTCAAAAAAGCGCATCTCCTCGGCAAAGCCGCGCGCGTGCAAGAAGGCCAGGCTCTGCGGCTCGTCTTCGTAGGCGCCGGCCAGCAGTTCCTGGGCGCCCCTGGCGTGTAGGTGGGCCTCCAGCGTGGCTGCCAGAGCGGTGCCCACGCCCTGCCCGCGCGCTTCCGGGTGAACGGCCACCTCGGCGTGGTAGCGGCCCGGATGGTACATGCCGCCAAATTGCAGCGCCGAGGCGGCGCCCAGGAGCCGCCCATCTTCGGCCTGCGCCACCCACTGCGCCGTGTGCAGCCCCAAAGGGTGGGTCCGGAGTGACGTCATCTCGTGGCGCAGCGTGTCTTCAGTCCAGGGGTGACGGGGGTTCACCGCCGTCAGCAGGGCGGCGAGCGCGCCCAGATCGGCGTCGGTGGCCTCGCGGACGGTGAAACGCAGGGCGGTGTCCTGGGTCATCACAGCGCCTCGACCGTTATGGGCCGGCGCTCACCGGTGACGGGGTCCAGGTGCAGTTCGTAACGGCTGCGCGTAGGGCCAGGGCGGAAACCCAGGGCGCGGTTCATGCCCAGCATGGCCTTGTTGGGCGGATCGTTGAAGGTGCGGATTTCGCCGCCGCCGTCTGCGTGCAGCGCGCGCATGGCGGCCACCTTCAGCGCCTTGGCCAGCCCCAGGCCCCGGTCCTCACGGCGCACGCCCGTCATGCCAATCACGTAAAAGCCGCCCGGCGTTTTCATCAGCGAGCTGTAGCCCACGTAGGGGCCAGTTTCAGGGTCGTTCAGCCCTGGCCGCAGCGCCACGAAGGAGAGGTCATGGCTGAAGGTGGGGTCATCCAATTCCTGCTTGACCCAGGTGTCAAAGGGCCGTTTGGTCATGGTCTGGCCCATGGGAACATCCTGAAAGAGGCGCCAGTCCAGTTCCCACAGGCGGCGGTCGCGCTCCGGGTCGCCCGCCAGGTCAGCCACCGACCGCAGTTCGATGCCCTGGGCGGCCACGGTGTCCAGGAGGGGGCCAAAAGTGGTCAGGTCAAGGTCGCCCGTGTGCAGGCGGGACTCGTAGCGGTCCCAGGTGCGGGTAAAGCCGCGTCCCGCCAGAAACGCGCGCCCGGCTTCATCGCGCGGCTGGTCGCTGACCATCGTGCGAATGTCCTGGGCGCCGCGGGCCTGCAACCGGCTCATCACCTCGTCATAGAGCGCCGTGCCCACGCCCTGCTGGCGGGCGTCTGGACGCACAGCCAGGTGACCGAAGTACCGCCAGTCTTCATAGGCAAAGTCGTCGTGGCCCACCTGCGCCACGCCCACAATCTGGCCACCTTGCTCGGCCACCAGTTGCACGTGATACAGGGCTGGGTCGCGCGCAGCGTCCCAGACGGCCAGCAGTTCGGGGGTGGCGGGCCAGTCAGGGTCGCTGGCGCTGAGCACGCGCGCCACGCCTGGGTAGTCGTCGGGTTTGCGCGCTTCGCGCACGGTCAGGGGCGTCATGCCGACCATCATGAGCCGCCGCCCGCAGCAGCGGCATCCGCCAGGGAGCTTAGGGCAGCGGCAGGCGGCTTAGGTCAGATGAGGGTGGCCCGCGTCAGGCGCTGGCCCCGCGTGCGCGAGTGGCGCCTGAGCTGACCGACTGGCAACACCACGCGCGGTGTCCACCAGGTCTGGGCCGGCTTCTGCAGCGCCCAGCCGCCGCCCAGGGTGACGGCCGCATGCTGCGCCAGGCCGTCGCGGCTGCGCCAGATCAGCAGGGTGCCGGGTTGATCGTCCTGGCCACCCCGGCGGGTGCGGGCGGCCAGAAACGCCTCAAAGGGCTCCCGCTGCACCCAGGTGTGGGCGGCGCCGGGTACACCAGCCGCACCCATCACGGTCCCGAAGCAGTTGCCAGCGCTGCCCGCCGGAAACGTGCCCGCCAGAGCGCGGGCGCCCGGTAACTGGTCCTCCGCTGCGTGCCACACCACCTCCGGGACGCGTGCCCGCTGACAGGGGGCGGCGTCCTGCGCCACCAGCCGCGTCAGGACCTCGGCCGTCAGGTCCTCGCGCAGCCAGAGAAACCGGCCCACGGGCAGACCGGGCCGCAGGTCGCGGTACTGGCGCCCCAGGGGCACGTTGCCCCGCCCGTGCCGCACCTGCGCCCGCAAGAGGTCGCGGCGCACCCGGGCTGGCAGCGCCGCCCACTGCGCGGGGCTCAGCCAGACCACCCGTTTGGCTGCTGGCCGCACCGACCAGAGGGTGAAGGTATCGCGCAGTTCAGGCGTGAGCGCCGCATCATCTCTGGGCACACTGCCGAGGCCCAGCGTCTGCGTCTCCCCTTCCGTCAGAAAAAAGGGCTGCTGGGCCGGCACCAGCCAGGCCCGCCAGTGACTGACCAGGGCAGACGGCACGTCAATATTCAGGACGTTCATCATCAGACAACCTCAGGCAGCATTTGCCCAGTGTGACGCCCCTGGCCCCAACAAGCGCCGTATCCTGCCCCACATGAATCCGGAGACCCATGTCCTGCTGCTGGATGTAGACGGCGTTCTCGTGACGCCGCCCGAATGGTTTGGGGCCAGGCTGCTGCGTGAGCATCCCCAGCAGACCAGGGACTTTTTTCAGACGGCCTTCGTGTCGGCCAGCACCGGCCAGAGCGACCTGAAAGACCATCTGCCCGCGTTCCTGAAGGCCCTGGGCCGTGACCAGACCCCCGGCGACTTTCTGGCCGAGTGGCTGGCCAGCGAACACCACCCCAACCCCGACCTGCTGCCCCTGGTGCGGGCGCTGCGCATGCGAGGCTGGCGCACCTTTCTGGCGACCAACCAGGAGGCTTGGCGCACTGCACATCTGCTGGATGTGGTGGGGCTGGGCGAGGTGGTGGACGGCCACCACGCCAGTTACGCCGTGGGACACCGCAAGCCCGACCCTGCCTACTACGCCGAGGTGACCCGCCGCCTGAACGTCGCCCCCACGCAGATTGTGTTCTGGGATGACAGCGAACAGAACGTTCAGGCCGCACAGGCGGCCGGCTGGCAGGCGCACCTGTACACCAGCCCGGCCGACTTCCAGCAGGTTATGGGCCTGGACTGAACCAGCCCTGGACCTCGGCAAAGGGCAGGGGCTGCGGCGGGTCAAAGGTGCCGCCGCGCAGGTCACGCGCGAGCTGCCCAACGTGGCCCAGCGCCGCCAGCAGCAGGCCTGGCCCCACGCTGACCCGGCACGCGCCTGCGGCCAGCAACTGGTGGGCGCTGGGGCCACCAGGGCTCATCATCACACTCAGAGGCCCGCCGATGCCGACCCGCAGCGCCCGCACCGTCTCTGTATCAGTCACGCCCGGCACAAAGAGGCTGTCGGCGCCGGCCGCCAGGTAGGCCCGGCCCCGGCGAACGGTCTCGGCCAGACGCTCGGCGGAGCACGCCCCAACCGCCGTGAGATAGGTGTCGGTGCGGGCATTTAGATACGCCGGCACCCCCTCGGCTTCGGCGGCCTGGCGGGCAGCGGCCAGGCGCTGAACCTGCGCCTCTACGGTAAAAAGAGGCTGCGCCGGATTACCTGTGGCGTCTTCGAGGTTCAGCCCCACCACACCGAGGCCCAGCGCGGCCCTCACCGTGTCGGCCACCTCGGCGGGTCGGGGGCCGTACCCCGCTTCCAGGTCAGCCGTGACCGGAATCTGCACAGCGCGCACCACGCGGTCCAGCGCCACGAGCAGGTCAGCCCGCGCCGCCCGCTGACCGTCGGGCTGCCCCAGCGCGAAGGCTAGGCCCGCGCTGGTGGTGCCGAGAGCGGGAAAGCCGGCTTTCTGGAACAGCCGGGCACTGACGGCGTCCCAGGCGTTGGGCAGGATGAACCCCGACTCGTGCAGGGCGCGGAAGGTGGCGGCAGGGTCAGTGGTCATGGGGAGCTCCTCTGGGGTGAACGTGGTGCCAGAACTGAAAGGTGGCCAGGCTGCGCTGCGGGGCGAAAGGCGCCAGCAACTCGCTGACCTGCGCGGCATCTGGCCGGGCGGGCAGGGCGAAATACCGCTGAAGGGCCGCCGCCAGCGCCGCGTCCCCAGCAGGCACAATGTCGGCAAAGCCCAGCACGCGCAGCAGCACATACTCGGCCGTCCAGGGGCCGACGCCCGGCACCGCCAGCAGACGGCGGCGGGCCGCGCCCACCGGGCCGGCTGCCAGGCCTGGCAGGTCCAGTTCACCGCAGGCCACCTGCCCGGCCAGTCGGCTCAGCGCCGCGGCCCGCGCACCGGTCAGGCCCAGCGCCCGGAGGTCGTTGACGGAGAGGCGGGCCACGTCCTCTGGCGCCGGCGGGGCGAACAGCCCGTCACCCAGCGCGGCGCCGCAGCGGGCCACCAGGCGCCGCCGCAGCGCACAGGCGCAGGCGAACGTCACCTGCTGCCCGGCCACCGCCCAGATCAGCCCGTCAAAGAGGTCGGGCACCAGCGGTACCCGGAGCCCACGCCCAAAGGGGGGTGCCCGCTCAGGTTGGACCGGAGATGGATTCAAAGGGGCCGCGAGTGCTTCGCCGGTCAGCCCCAGAGCGCGCATGGTCAAGTGATGCAGCGCCAGTGCGTCGGGGGCGGTCAAAGCGGAGGCCACCTGCACCGTGACGGTGCCCGACCCAAAGGTCAAGGTGACCCGCCGAGGCCCAGATGGCAGCCGCCAGCCGGCCGTAACCTCGTGGCCCCTGACCTGCTGCGTGAGGCTGAGGGGGTCGCGGGCCAGGTCGCGCAAGAGGGCCGGGACCGGAAATCCGACTGGCAGCCGTACAGTCCAGCCGCCCCGCCCGGCGCCCTGTCGGAAGACCTGCGGCGACACGCCCATGACCCGCCGGAACTGCGCGCCAAATGCCGAGAGGCTGCCGTACCCCACCGCGAAGGCGACCTCGGCGGCCGAGCTCTCTGGGGCACGCAGGAGCGCGTCGGCGGCCGCCTGCACCCGCTGGCGGGCCAGCCACTCTCCGGGGCTGGTGTGCAGATGGTCCCGAAACAGTCGGTGCAGCGCGCTGCGGCCCACCTGCAACTGCTGGCCCAGGGCGCGAACCGTGGGCACTTCGGCCACGCAGACCCCGGCCAGGGCCACCATCAGCTGCGCTTCCTCGACAGGCACCCCAGCCTGAAAGGCGTCGGGCTGACAGCGGCGACAGGCCCGCAGACCGGCGGCGCGGGCCTGCGCGGTGGTGGCGTGAAAGGCCACGTTCTGTGCCTGGGGCTTGCGCGCCCGGCACGACGGCAGGCAGTAGATGCCAGTGCTGGTCACGCCGGTATAGAACAGCCCGTCAAACGCCGCGTCGGCCGCAAACATCCGGCTCAGCATGAAGTCGCGCGAGTAGGGCAGGGACATGGCGGTATTGTCGCCGTCCGCAGCGCCGCAGCTCTACCGGAATCGTGCGCGGGAATTACTGGCCAGAGAAAGCCGCACGCCCCAGGACAGCAGGCGGCGCGCGGCCTGGACCATTAGCGGCGACGGCTGCTGAAAAAGTCTTTGCGCTTGAGTTTGACCATGCGGCCATCCGGGTGGTGCCACACAAGCCCTTCCATCTCTGGGCGGGCCTCCAGGTAGGCGCGCAGGGCGGCAAAGTCGCGTGGCGCGTCGTCCAGTACCGCTTCTCCATGCCGAATCAGCTGGTGACTGATCGTGCCTTCAGGGTTACCCTGCACCTTTGGCCCAATGAGTTCATAGGTACCGTCTGGCAGCGCCCTGTCAGCCGCCGCCCAGGCCTCGCAGTGGTGGGCATCGTCGGGCCCCTCTCCCACTGGCACCCAGCCGGGATGATGGCCGGTCAAGGGGTCAGGCTCCTGCGCGGGTTCAAAATCAGCGGGCGGTGTGCGGCCTTTTTTGGCGTCGTAGCGCCGGTACAAACGGCCGCTCTGCACCAGACAACTCGTGCCGTCCCATTTGCGGGTGGCCTGGCCTTCCCCGGTCAGCACCCACTCGGCGCCGGGCACCACTTCATCCCGGACCAAGCGGTCGGTGTCGTAATTACGCGCGTACAGGCTCAGAATCTTCTGCATACAACCTCCGCGTTGACTGTAGAGGGCAATCAAGCGGGCAGCATCCGTCATCTGGGCCAGCAGAGGCCCCCGCCACATGGCGCAGGAGCGCTTATTTGCCCCGAGCCACCAGGCGAATCCCAGTGGCCGACAGGAAGCGGTCCAGCAGCCGGGTTTCAATTTGCTGAGTATTCACACTGGCGTCCGACGCGGTGGCCTTGACCTTGACACTGACCAGCTTGCCGCCCAGCGGTCTGGATTCCCACAACACATCCACCGTGTTGTTGCTGGTGGGGTTGGTCGCGCGCCACTGCACCTGAACGTGAATGGGCGCTTCTTTCGCGCTGAGAATCTTCATGCTGTCGCTGCCCTCGGGGAAGGTGAAACCGTCGTAGCCCCCAGGCAAACCCGTGTTGTACTGAGACTGAACAATGAGCATGGCCGAAATCTGCGCGAAGCTGCTGACGCCTGCCTCCCGCTCTGGGCTCAGTTGGGACCCCAGGTTGACTGGAGACACCGCTTCGACAATGACTTCATTAGCAGCAGGCGCTGGGCCGGTGTAGGCCGGAGCACAGGCAGCGAGCAACAGCGGGACAGCCAGAAGGAAACGTTTCACGGCGGCAAGGTAGTGCAGGGCGTGGGCAGGCGCAAGCGAAAGTGAACGCCCCCACCACTGGGGCGGGGGCGTGCGGCATCCTCTGTCTTTATAGGCTAATCAGGAAGGGATCTTCGAGGCTCTCCGCGATAAAGCGCACGAAGCGGGCGGCGTCGGCCCCGTCAATCAGGCGGTGGTCGTAGGTCAGGCTCAGGGGCAGCATGTTGCGCGGCTCAAAGGTGCCCGTTTCCTTGTTCCACACCGGCTCCAGGCCGCCGCGCGACACGCCCAGAATGGCGACCTCGGGGCTGTTCACAATCGGCGTGAAGGCGTGCCCGCCAATGCCGCCCAGGTTGGAAATCGTGAAGGTCGCCCCCTGCATCTCGTCGGGCTTCAGTTTGCGGTCCCGGGCGCGGCCTGCCAGTTCCGACAGTTCCAGCACGAGGTCGGTGATGCTCTTGCGGTCGGCGTCCTTGACGACGGGCACCAGCAGACCCACCGGCGTATCCACGGCCACGCCGATGTTCACATAGTCCTTGAAGATAACCTGGTTGTTCTCCAGGTCCAGGCTGGCGCCGAACTTGGGAAACTTGCGCAGGGCGTTCGCCACGACCTTCATCAGGATGTGGGTCATGGTGAGCTTGCCGCCCGCCTTTTCCACCCTCGCGCCGAAGCGTTTGCGGGTCTCCTCCATCAGGGTCACGTCGGCCTTGTCGAAGTGCGTGACCATCGGAATCAGCGTGCTGGCCGTCATGGAACGGACGGTGGCTCTGCGGATGCCGCTCATGTCCTCGCGGGTGACGCGGCCCCACTTGGCAAAGTCGGGCAGCGGCGCGGCGGCTACAGCGGGGGCCGAGGCAGACTGAGCGGCTGAAGTCGGGGCAGCCACCGCAGCCGGTGCGCTGGGCGTGCCCGCCGTGCGGCGCACGTCCTCTTCGCTGATGCGGCCTGCAATGCCGGTGCCGTGGACAGCGTGGATGTCCACACCGATTTCGCGCGCCAGGCGGCGCACGCTGGGGGCAGCAGCCACGACCGCACGGCCGTCAAAGGTCTGCGGATTCTGGGTACCGGACTGAGTGGGAGTGGCAGCCTGCGCTGCCGGAGCGCCAGCAGCCTGAGGCACCGCTTGAGCTTGCTGCGGTTGCGCGGTGGCCGCTGGTTGAGGGACGGGCGTGGCCGCTGGTGCGGCATTCCTCCCGCTCAAGGTGGCAATGACGCCGCCCACCTTCACGGTGTCGCCCACGTTCACGCCGACGCTCTGCACCGTGCCGCCCGCATTGGCTGGCACTTCGACCACGGCCTTGTCAGTTTCAATCTCAATGACCGGCTGGCCTTCCTTGACCTCGTCGCCAGGTTTGACAAGCACGCTGACCACGGTGCCCTGCTCGATGTTGTCGCCCACGTCCGGCAGGGTGATTTGAGCGCCGCTCGTTGGGGCCGAGGCCGCTGGAGCCGGGGTGCTGGCAGTGGGCTGGCTTGGCCCGCCCGCCTGCTCTTTCTGGCTGTCCTGCTGGGCGGCAGCCACACGGTTGGCGGTGCCGGGATCGCTGGCGGTGGCCGGGGCGTCCGGCTCGGCGGAGGGGGTGCCGGGGGCAGGGGTCTGCCCGGCGTTCGCATCTGCGCCACCATTCGCACCACCGCCCAGGGTGGCAATCACACCGCCCACTTGCACGGTGTCGCCCACATTGACGCCCACCGACTCGACAGTGCCGCCGCTCTCGGCAGGGACCTCAATAACGGCCTTGTCGGTTTCGATTTCAATGATCGGCTGCCCGGCTGTAACGGTATCGCCTGGTTTGACCAGCACTGTGACCACGGTGCCCTGTTCAATATTGTCGCCCACATCGGGGAGTTTCAGTTCTGTCGCCATGTTGGGACTCCTTGTGAGGGGCTAAGAGTCGAAGGAGGCCAAGGGTGAAAGCGTTGAAGACACTTCCGCCCTTGACGGTGCACTCAGCGCAGCACGGGTGCGTCGCGTTCAGGGTCAATGCCGAAGTCAGCAATGGCTTTCGCCACCACGTCACCCTTCACCTTGCCGTCGCGTTGCAGGGCGTATAGGGTCGCCAGAACCACGTGCTTGGCGTCCACCTCGAAGAAATCGCGGAGTTCGCTTCTCGCCTCGCTGCGGCCAAAGCCGTCGGTGCCCAGGGTCCACAGCTTGCGGTCCAGATGGCCGTTCAGGCCGTCGGCACCCAGCTTCACGTAGTCGCTCACCGAGATCAGGACGCCGGGGGCATTGTCCTTGCTCAGTTGCGAAGCCACGTAGGACACGCGGGGCTCCTGCGTGGGGTGCAGCATGTTGTGGCGCTGGGTCAGCAGGGCGTCCTGGTGCAGTTCCTTGTAACTGGTGACGGACCACAGGTCGGCGGCCACACCGTAGCCTTCCAGCAGGGTCACGGCTTCCTGGGCCGCGCCCATCGCGGGGCCACCGGCCAGCAGTTGCGCGCGCAGCTTGGCCTTGGGATTGCCCGACTTCTGGTAGCGGTACAGCCCGCGCACGATACCCTCTCGGATTTCCTCGTGCGTGCGGCCGTCACTGGGCATGGCAGGCTGCACTTCGTTCTCGTTGTCAATCGTGACATAGTAAAACTCGTCCAGACCGTCCACATACATGCGCTGAATGCCGTGCTCAATGATGACGGCCAGCTCGTAGGCGAAGGCAGGATCGTAGGTTTTGAGGTTGGGCACCACATATGCCTGGAGGTGGCTGTTGCCGTCCTGGTGCTGCAGGCCCTCGCCCGCCAGAGTGGTGCGCCCAGCCGTGGCGCCCAGGATGAAGCCGCGCGCGCGCTGGTCGGCGGCGGCCCACACGAGGTCGCCCACGCGCTGCATGCCGAACATGGAGTACAGCACGAAGAAAGGAATGGTGGGCACGCCGTGGTTGGCGTAGGCCGTCCCCGCTGCAATCCAGGAGGCCATCGCGCCGTCTTCCGTGATGCCTTCTTCCAGCATCTGGCCGTCCACGCTTTCCTTGTAGGCCATTAAGGAACCACTGTCCACGGGCGTATAGGTCTGACCGCGTGGACTGTAAATCCCGATGCGGGGCACCAGGGCGTCCATGCCGAAGGTGCGGGCCTCGTCGGGCACGATGGGCACGATCAGCTTGCCAATTTCCTTGTCGCGCAGCAGCTTGGAGATGATCTGCACGGCGGCCATGGTCGTGCTGACCTGGCGGTCGCCGCTGCCCTTGGCAAATTCCTCGTAGAACTCGCCGTTGGGAATCGTGGGGTGCGGGTACTCCACCTTGCGGGCCGGCACGGGGCCGCCCAGCGCGGCGCGGCGGTCCAGGGCGTACTTCACTTCCGGGCTGTCCGGGCTGGGGTGGTAGTACTCCATGTGCTCGACCTGATCGTCGGTCAGCGGTAGTTCCAGCAGGTCGCGCAAATTCTTCAGGGTGGAAAAGTCCAGCTTCTTGACCTGGTGGGCCACGTTGCGGGCCTGCGCGCTCTCGCCCAGGCCGTAGCCCTTGACGGTTCGCGGAATGATGATGGTGGGGCTGCCCTTGTGCTCCACGGCAGCCTTATAGGCGGCGTAGATCTTGCGGACATCGTGCCCGCCCCGGTTGAGCAGTTCCAGGTCGGCGTCGCTCCAGCCTTCGATCAGGGCCTTCAGTTCAGGGGTATTGAAGAACTTCTCGCGCAGTTCCTTGCCCCCGAAGGCCGCGTAGCGCTGGGATTCGCCGTCCACCAGCAGCTCGAAGCGCTTGACGATGTCGCCGTTGTAGTCCTTTTGCAGCAGTTCGTCCCACTTGCTGTCCCAGATGACCTTGATGACATTCCAGCCCGCGCCTCTGAACAGCGCCTCAAACTCCTGAATGACCTTGGAGTTGGCGCGCACTGGGCCGTCCAGGCGCTGAAGGTTGGCGTTCAGCACGAAAATCAGATTGTCCAGGTTTTCATAGGAGGCAAAGCGGATGGCCCCGATGCTCTGCGGCTCGTCCATCTCGCCGTCGCCCAGGAAAGCCCAGACCTTGGCGTCACCCTTGGGCTTCAGGCCCCGGTTTTCCAGGTACTTGATGTAGCGCGCCTGGTAGATGGCCTGAATAGGGCCCAGGCCCATGCTGACGGTGGGAAATTCCCAGTAGTCGGGCATCAGCCAGGGGTGGGGGTAACTGGAGAGCCCCTCGCCCTCCTTGCTCAGCTCGCGGCGAAAGCGGTTCATGCGGCCCTCGTCCCAGCGGCCTTCCAGGAACGAGCGGGCGTACACACCGGGCGAGGCGTGGCCCTGGTAAAACACGAGGTCGCGGTCTTGCCCGGCCCCGTGGCCCCGGAAGAAGTGGTTGAAGCCCACCTCCAGCAGTTCGGCCGCCGAGGCGTAGGTGCTCAGGTGCCCGCCGATGCCGTCACTCTTCTTGTTGGCCTTGATGACCATGACGACCGCGTTCCAGCGGATGATGTTGCGGATTTTGCGCTCCAGCTCCACGTTGCCGGGGTACTCGGGCTGCTGGTCCACATCAATGGTGTTGATATACGGCGTGTTCTGCTTGAAGGTAATCGGCGCGCCGTGAAAATAAGCGTAGTGGTCGAGTTCTTCCAGCAGCTCGGCCGCGCGGTTATCCCCCGCGTTGGCGAACACGTAGGCCAGCGAGTCCAGCCACTCCTGCGTTTCCACGCTGTTAAGCTGCTGGCGCTCCGGCGCACTGAGGCCCGCACGCGGAGGGCGGTTGGGGGGCGATTGTGTCATGACCTTCAGCATAGGCCGCGCCTTTGTCCACTTCCAACAGGATCAGTGAGTCGGATTGACCATTCCGGCGTGTGAATGCTCCGGCAAGGCCTCCCTCATGTGGGTGGGCCATGCTGGGCGGCATGGTCACGCTGTACCACTCGGTGCGCACCCGGAAGCCATCCGTCATGATGACCCAGGGGCCCATCCTGCGGTATTGCCCGGCCTGTCAGCACACCAGCCGCACGCCCCTGCTCTACAACGGCAGCCGCTACGGACATGTTGGAGGCTTCGAGTGCGAACGCTGCGGCGCCCGGGTCAACATGGTGGACCGCGACTGCTACCCCCCAGTGCAGTATTTCGCCCGGCAAACCCCGGATGGGCCGACCGCGACCGAGACCATCCTGTACGAGGACCTGTACCGCATCAATGAGCCGGATTTCCGGCAGATAGAGCGCTGGACGGGCCTGACCCTGCTGCGCCAGGAGGACGAAAAGGCGCTGGCCTTCGAGCCTCTGGTGGCGCAGGTGGCCGATGAGGTGGCGCGGCGGGCCCTCCCCCTTCAGACGGCGGCCTTTTCCCGGCCTTTCGTGACCTGGGTGCCCGAGCCGTTCCAGACGTGGCTGAACTTGTACGCGACGCTTGAGCGGGCCTGAGCCGCACCCCGCGCTAGGCTGGCAGGTATGGAACTGCGCCACCTGCGCCATTTCGTCGCTCTGGCCGAGGAAGAACACTTCGGGCGGGCGGCCGAGCGCGTGTTTGTGGTGCAGCAGGCGCTCAGCAATTCCATCCGCAACCTGGAAGACGAGGTGGGCGTGCCGCTGGTCCTGCGCACCACGCGCCGGGTCCAGCTGACCCCTGCCGGACAGGAGTTTCTGGCTGGCGCGCGCGAAACGCTGGCGCTAGCCGGCCAAACCGTGGAACGGGCGCGGCGGGCGGCGCGGGGCGAGGTGGGGCGACTGGCGATTGGCTTTGTCTCGGGGTTGGCGTTCGGGGGCCTGCCGGAAATCGTGCGGCGCTTTCGCGACCTCTTCCCGAATGTCAGCGTGGACCTGCGCGAATTGACGGCCCAGGAGCAGGAAGCGGCCCTGCGCGGCGATCAGATTGACGTGGGCCTGATGCTGCTGCCGGTGCGCGACCCCGGCCTGGACTCGCGCGCGCTGTGGCGGCAGCCGCTGGTGGCCGCCCTGCCCGCCGCGCACCCACTGGCCCGCAAGCGCCGCCTAAAAATCAGCGACCTGCGCGACGAGCCGTTCGTCTTTTTTCCCCGTCAGATCCGCGCCGCGTACTTCGATCAGGTCATGCGCTGGTGCGCCGGGGCCGGGTTCACGCCTCATGTGGTGCAGGAGGCGATTGAGGTGCCCACGCTGCTGTCGCTGGTCGCGGCGGGCGTGGGCGTCTTCCTACCCATTGAGTTTTTCAGCCGATTGAGCCTGCCTGGCGTGGTCTACCGCCCGGTGGAAGACGCGCCGCTGGTGGACATCGTGGCTGTATGGCGGCGTGAGGACGGAAAAAGCCCGGTGGTACGGGCATTTCTGGGTGTGGCGGAGGAGATCTTGAGAGGTGAAGATGCTGATCCCTCCTGAAACGCCAGCGGAACCCGCTCCTGCACTTTCAGGCCTTCGGGGGCAACTTTGAACGTTCAGCAGCGCGGATAACTCTTGGCGGCCTCGGGAGCATCCCTCTTAGACCTCGCTCAGTGGGCCAACGCCCAGGGCTTGGGCGTCGTTGAGCTCATTCGTCTCCTCCGGTCGTTGTTTGATCTGTCTCTCCTGCAAGCCAAGGACCTGGCCCATCAGGGGGTCTACGGCCTGACTCTAAATGACTATCAGGAGCAAGTCTTGCTGCCTCTGGTTCGGGAAGCCCTCAAAGAAGAGGGTGAGCTGAAAGAGTGAGTAGGGGCAACAACCCTTACCCCTCTTTCTGAACGGGTCCGGTCATAGGTATCCCCCGCAATACGCCCAGGATCAGCACGGCCCCCACCACCGACAGCACCGCGCCCATGAGGAACGCGGCGCCGGGAAAGCCCTGGCTGGACCCGAAGGCGTACACCGCCGTCGCCACGATGGGGCCCACCACGCCGACCAGGCTGTTCAGGCTGGTAATGGCCCCCTGCACCCGGCCCTGCTCGGTTTCGCTGACCTGCCGTGAGATAAGGCCCTGAAGGGCCGGATTGGCCAGGCCGCCCAGCGCTCCCACCACCAGCGAGGCGTACAGGGCCGCCCCCGTGCGCGCAAACGCCAGCACCAAAAATTCCAGAATGGACGCTATCACCCCAGTCATGATGGTTCGCCGCTCGCCAAAGCGGGCGATAAAAGGGCCGATCAGGCCGCCCTGAACCGCCGCCGTCAGCAGGCCAAAAAACGCCAGCGCCACCCCGTTCTGGCCCGGCGACCAGCGCAGCACACCTTCGGTGTACAGCACCCAGGTGCTGAAGATGACCTGTGCCGCCAGTCCCAGCACCACCAGCGCCAGGGTGAGGCTGCGCAAAACTGGGTACTCGATCAGGGCGCCTAGGGGCAGCAGCGGATTGAAATTGCGCTTCTGAAAACCCTGAGCACGGGCCGATGGCGGCAGCGATTCGGGCAACACGAAGAGGCCGTACAACAGGTTCAGGGCGGTCAGTCCCGCCGCCACCATGAACGGTACGCGCAGGCCGTATTCGCCCAGAAACCCGCCCAGCGCTGGCCCCAGAATGAACCCCACTCCAAAGGTGGCCCCCAGCAGGCCAAAGTTCTTGGCGCGGCTTTCGGGCGGCGAGACGTCGGCGATATACGCGTTGGCCACCGTCAGGCTGGCCCCGGTAACGCCCGCCAGCACGCGGCCCAGCAGCAACCACCACAGATTTGGCGCCAGGATCAGCAGCACGTAGTCCAGCGCCATGCCCGCCAGCGACAGCAGCAGGATTGGCCGCCGCCCAAAACGGTCACTCAGGCTGCCCAGAATGGGCGCGAAGACGAATTGCATGACCGCGTAGGCCGCCGTGAGCCAGCCAATGCTCTGGGCGCCAGCAGCCTCAGACCCCGCCAGTTCTTTGACCAGCCCAGGCAGCACCGGGATGATCAGCCCAATGCCGATGATGTCAATCAGGGCCGTCAAGAGAATGAAAATAAGTGCGGCGGGACGAGCAGACATGAGGAGCAGTGTATAAACGAACCGCTCATGACGGCCCCGGCTGTCTCGCCCCTGCCACCGACAGCCGGCCGATCCGCAGAGCACAGCCAGACCTTTCAGGCCAGCGGATCAGTCAATTTCAAAACACCTGGTTTCAATTGAAAAGAGGCCCGTGCACAATGCCGACATGCCCGGTCCCCAGGCCACTCCCTTTCAGATCACCTCCCCCGACCAGGCGGAGGCACTGCTGAACTTCACGTATGGGGCTCGCCTTCTTGAACAGTTTCTGGAACCCAGCACCTCCAGCCGCGCCGCCCACGCGCTGGCTGAACCCGCCAACCGCGTCGCCTACCATGTCCGCAAACTGGCGGGCTGCGGCCTGCTCTGCGTGGCTGGGCATCAGGGCAAACGGGTGCTGTATCAGGCGGCGGCCCAGACCTTCTCCGTTCCGCGCGCGCTGGTTCGGCTGGACGACCCCTCCACGCTGATCCGGCCGGTCATGGAAGAACTCACCGCCGCCTATGTTCAGGCCATTGTGAACTGGCAGTCACGGCACCCGCCCGAACCGCTGCTGGTGAACCTGAGCACCCACGGCCAGGCTGCTGAACCGCCGCCCCAGGAACCTTATCTCCCGGCCATGCGGCTGCGGGCGGTCCGGATGACCCCAGAGCAGTACCGGCAGGCCCAGGCCGCGCTGGACCACATCCTGACCGGGATGGACTGCAGCGACCTCTCCGCCGACGCCCGGCCGGCCACCTTCGTGCTCATGGCCTTTCCAGGCCAGCTGCATCAGGACTGAGACGGATTCCAGGCCTGGCTGGCACCGGGTCGGCGCTCGCCCGATGTGTCAGCGCAACAGACGAAATCTGGCAGAGCTGAACTCCAGAAACGCCGCAAACACAATGTCTGTCTTCAATAGCAGGCGAGCCACCCGGCCCGCCGAGGAGAACCCATGTCCAGAACAGTCCTTGACGATCCCACACCTGAGTCTCAGCCGTCTTTGCCTGCGGGGCTGCACCTGGAGGCTTACGACGCCCGAACGGCACCAGACGCGCTGTTAGGCGCCCTCGCCGCGTTTCACACCAGCCAACTGCATGAGCGGCAGCCGGACGATCCGCCCGTCCTGTCGGCTCAGCTGGCCGCTTCCCTGCGCCATCTTCCCCCTTTCGTGGACCTGCCCGCCTGGGTGGTCCGCGACGGTCCGCGCGTGGTGGCTGAAGCCAACGTCGCCCTGGTGCACTTGGATCAGAACCGGCATCTGGCCCAGTTCCAGTTGGGCGTCCTGACCCCCTACCGCCGTCAGGGGCTGGGCCGCGCTCTACTCCGCTGCGTGGTCGAAGCCGCACAGTTAGACGGCCGACGTCTCCTCATGGCCAGCAGCAGCGGACGGGTGCCGGCGGGTGAAGCTGCCCTGCGCCGGGCAGGCGCCCAGCCCGGCCTGACCGCGCAGGTCAACCAGCTGAACCTCCGCACCCTGGAGCCTGGGCTACTGGAGCACTGGACCACGCAGGGGCAGACCCGTGCGGCGGGGTACACCCTTGAGGTGTGGGAGGGCCTGGTCCCAGGACCAGAGTTCACTGCGTTTCTGGAACTGACCCAGGTGATGAATGACCAGCCGACCGGAGACCTGTCGCTGGAAAACAGCCGCATGACCCCAGCACAATTCCGTGAAGCCGAGGCCCACTTTCAGGCCTCGGGCCGGCAGCGCGTGACTGTGGTAGGACGCCGCACCTCGGACGGCCACCTGGTGGGGTTTACAGAGCTGAGCTGGCACCCAGGTCGGCCCAGTCTCCTGACGCAGGGAGAAACGGGAGTCCGCCCCGAGGCCCGGGGCCTCGGCCTAGGGCGCTGGCTCAAGGCTGCTGCGTTGCAGCGGGCCCTGGACCGCAACGGGGCTGCCCACTTTGTCCGCACCGAGAACGCGGACAGCAACGCGGCCATGCGCCGAATCAACGAGCAGTTGGGCTTCCGGCCTTACACCGCCACCACCCTGTGGCAGCTTGAGGTCTCGCAGGCCCAGGCCTACCTGCGCCCCCAGGTGGACCCGTGTTGTTAGGGGCTGCGTCTGAGGATGCCGGAGGACGGCCCTGCGCCACAACCCGGCCGAGCAAACTCGGCAGCCATTGGGCCGCTGGTCAGGAACTCAGAGTTATGCCTGGGCGAGCGAGAACAGCGCCAGTTGCGTAATCGGGCCGTATTCCGGGTGCACCTCGCCCAGATCGTGGAAGGCGACCGTGTAGCCGTACCCCTCGGCCGCCGCCTGCGCCCAAGTCTGAAACTCGGCGCGCGTCCATTCGAAGCGGTGGTCAGCGTGCCGCAGGGTCCGGGGCTCCTCGAACGTCGCGTTGTACTCGCGGTTGGGCGTGGTCACGACCAGCGTGCCAGGGCGCGCAAAGCCCAGCACGTTCTGGGTTAGGGTGGCCAGCCGGTGCGGTTCCAGGTGTTCAATGACCTCTACCAACGCGGCAGCGTCAAAGCCCTTCAGGCGCGAATCGGGATAGGCCAGGCTCCCGTGCAGCAACTTGACCCGCTCGCGCAGTTCGGGCCGCTCTTGAAGGTGCAGTTTGTCGGCCGCGATCTCCAGGCTGCGGGCGCTGAGGTCCACCCCCACCAGTTCGCGGAACTGCCCCACTTTCAGCAGACGCCGCAGCAATTTGCCCTCGCCGCAGCCCAGGTCCAGTACCCGGCGCGCGCCGCTTTGTTCCAGCAGCCGCGCCACGGCGTCCAGGCGCTCGTCGTGCAGCCGGGGCGGGGGCGGCAATTCGCCACTCTCCGGGGGCTCGGCCAGGCCAGGCTCGGCGGTTCCAGGTTCGTCAGGCACGGTCAGCCGGGCCCTGGCCTGCGTCACCAGACCCCGGAAGCGGAGGTAGCGTGCCGTGATCAGGTCGCGGTCCGGGTGCGCTTCCAGCCAGCCCTGTCCGTGGCGCAGCAGTTTCTCCACCTCATCGTCACTGATGAAGTAATGCTTTTTCCCGTCCAGCACGGGCAGCAATACATACAGGTGGCGCAGCGCCTCGGCCACGCGCACCGTGCCACGCAGGGTCAGCTGGACATAGGGCCGCTCGCCCCATTCGGGAAACTGGGGGTCCAGGGGAAGAGGCGTCACCTCGACCTCATAGCCCAGGGGTTCAAAGAGGCGCGCGGGCAGGTCGGGCTGGCCCCGCGCCGCCACACACGGCAGTTCCAGGATCAGCGGCAGCGGTGTGGCAGCCAGGTCGGGACGGTCGCGGCTCTGGCCGGTCATGGCGGTGCCGAAAGCGTCACGCAGAGCCACCGCCAGAAAACTGCCCGAGGCATACGGGCGGTCGTTCACATATGGTTCCAGGGTGCCGGCCTCGCCGCCCGCCGGAGCGCGCGATAGGGCCACTGGGTCCACTTCTACAAGGAGGGCGGCGGTGGTGCGTTCAGCCTTGGCCTCGGGGTAAAACACCAGCGACTTGCCAAACGGGAGAGGGCGCTCCAGCACGCGCTCCGGGTGCTTCATAAGCAGGAAGCCCAGGTCGGTGGCAGGGGCATGGGTGGTGGTGATGGTCAGGAGCATCAGAGCCTCACGTCAATCGGGTTGCTTTCCAGCGCCAGAACGCCCAGCACGCATTCATGAACCCGGCCAGTCGCCGCATGTTCGGTGAAGCGGTGCAGGCCTTCCAGACCCAGGTGAAATTCGCGCGTGGCCCGCGCCCGCTTGGCACCCAGCGCGCGGGCTTTCAGGCGGGCCAGGTGTTCAGGGCGTGTGTATTCCGGGCCGTAGATGATGCGGAGGTATTCGCGGCCACGCACCTTCACGGCAGGCTGGCCCTGACGCTGCTCTGGCCGAAAGGCCAGTGGTTTGACGACCATGCCTTCGCTGCCCTGTGCGGTCAGTTCATGCCACCACGCCGCCGCCTCGGCCTCATCGGGGGTGCCCAGCATCACCGAACGGTGGGCGGTGCGGCCAAACAGCGTGGCGTCGGCATCGGCCAGGGCGCCCAGCGTGGTCAGGTGCCACAGGTGGTCCTGGCCGTCATGCACCTGCCCCTCCGAAGCCAGCAGGTGAAACGGCCGAATCTGCACATTCTGCGGGCCAGCAACACGGCGCACGTAGGCGCGGTACGCCCCTCGGTACAGTGCTAAGTCGGCGGCGCGCTCCTGGGTGCGGGGGAGCCACTCGCCCACAGCCACGCCGCGCGCCTGAGCGGCCTTCAGGGCCTGAACCGCCGCGGGCAGGGTCGCATTCCCCGCCGCCCCCACGGCCGCGTACTGCGCCTTGATCAGCTCCTCGGCCTTCAGGCTCCAGGGCAAGATTTCGGCGTCCAGCAGCAGCCAGTCGGTGTTCAGGCGGTCCCACAGGCCGGCGTGGGTCGCGGCCTCGCGGGCGCGGGTCAGCACGTCGGCTTCCCAGGCCGGCTTGAAAAAGGGCCGGCCCGTGCGGGTATAGATGCTGCCCAGCCCCTCCACACCGAAGCGCTGCCGCGCCACCGCGTCGTCGCGGGTCAGCACCAGCAGGGCGCGGCTGCCCATGTGTTTCTCCTCGCACACGACCTGCGCGACGCCCTGACCCCGGAAGTACGCCAACGCCTCATCAGGGTGTTCCAAGAATTCCGGCCGGGCGCTCGTTTCCACCGGGCTCATGGTGGGGGGCAGGTACAGGCACCATCCTGGGTCCACACCGTAGCGGCTGAAGGTTTCGACGGCCGCCGCCCGCTCTCCGGCCCGCAGCAGCACGCCGCCGAAGCTGCGCGTCTCAATGCGCCCCGGTTGCAAGAACTCGGCCAGGTCAAAGGTTTCGCCACCCGGTTCCTGCATCATCTCCAACGGCCGGGCGGGCACCGCGTACTGGGCGTGGGCGGGCACGCTCACCAGCTCCATCTCCGGGTAGCGCAGGGCCGTCAGCGCGCCGCCGAAGGCACAACCCGTATCAATGTCAATCGTGCGGTTGACCCAGCGGGCCTGCCCGACGGGCGTGTGGCCGTACACCACATGCGCCGCGCCCCGGTATTCGGCAGCCCAGTCGCGCCGCACCGGTAACCCCAGGTCGTCGGTGCTGCCGTCCACGTCGCCGTATAGGGCGAAACTGCGGACCCGGCCACTGCTGCGGCCCTGATACTTCTCGGGCAGGCCCGCGTGGGCCACCACAACCTTCCCGTCGTCCAGCACCAGATGACTGACCAGGCCGTCAATGAACGTCCGCACCTGCGCGCGAACTTCAGGGCCGGCCTCGTCCAACTGTGCCAGCGTGGCGTCCAGACCGTGCAGCGCCTTGACCGCCTTGCCGTCCAGGGCGCGCTTCAGTTTCTCGTCGTGGTTGCCGGGCACGCACAGGGCGGCGCCACTGGCGACCATCCCCATGACCAGCCGCAGCACGCCCGCGCTGTCTGGGCCCCGGTCTACCAGGTCGCCCACAAAAACGGCGGTGCGACCGGGCGGAGGCGTGACCTGATTCTCGTCCAGCACATAGCCTAGCTCCATCAGCAACTCGCGCAGTTCGGCCAGGCAGCCATGCACGTCGCCAATGAAATCGAAGGGGCCATGTAGGTGCTTCTTGTTGGTGTAGAGCGGCACGCGGGTCACCTGGGCTGCTTCTACATCTTCAGACGTTCTCAGTGTCCAGACGTGGCGAAAGCCTTCTTTTCCCATCCCGCGCAGCGTGCGGCGCAGTTCGGTCTGCTGGCGGCCAATGACGGCGGCGTTGAAGGGCCGGTCTCCGCGCGCCTCGTGTCGGGCTTCCAGCACACCTCTGGGCAGGTCCAGCACAATCGCCACCGGCAGCACATCGTGCGCGCGGGCCAGGTCCACCAGGCGGCGGCGGTCGTCCGGGCGCACCGAGGTCGCGTCAATGACGGTCAGCAGGCCGCGTTCCAGCCGCTTGGCCGCCACATAAAACAGGCTGTCGAAGGCCGCCGCGTTGGCGTCCAGCGTGTGTTCGCTGCCGCTGACGAGCGCGCGAAAGTGGTCGCTGCTCAGGACTTCAGAGGGGCCGAAGTGCTGCGCGGCAAAGGTACTTTTGCCCGACGATGAGGCGCCGACCAGGGCGACCAGGGCAAGTTCAGGCAGGGGAATCTGGGTCATGGAAGCCTTCTTTCAGGTGCAGGGCACCGGCCTTTCACTGTAGCGGCCCACCCCCTCTTCCACCTGCGTCAAATGACGTGCATCTGCTGCCATCTCTCAAGCCTGCATGAGTCATCCGGCTTACCGTCCACTTACGTTCGGGGCGTAAAATAGGGAGATTCGTTCGCTTCACGCCGCACCCCTGCTTTCTTCTCCTGGAGGTTTCATGCTCAAGGTCAGATCCAGCTTTACGCCCTCGGGTGACCAGCCCACCGCCATCCGCTCATTGGTGGACGGCCTGGAGTCGGGCCTGCGCTTCCAGACGCTGCTGGGAGCGACAGGCACGGGCAAAAGTGTCGCCTGGCACGAGCCCGTCACCGTGCAGGTTGCCGGTCAGGTACAGCGTCTCCCCATCGGTGAGTTAATTGACGGGCTGTTCGGCTCTCCCATTCAGGCCGAGGATTCACTGGAACTCCCGCCGCCAGACCCCATGCAAGTGCTGGCCTGGGACGCGAGTAGTGGCGCGGTGGCCTGGCGCACGGTCACGGCTCTGTCGCGCCACGGATCGCCAGAAACGCTGCACCACCTGACCACCGCCTGCGGACGCGATGTGACCGTGACGGCCGACCACAGCGTCTGGGTGCTGCGTGACGGTCAGGTTCACCTGATTCACGGCGACGACGTGCGCTCCGGCGACGCGCTGCCCATTCCCCGGCGGGTGCCTGAACCAGGAGGCACGCTGAACCATCTGGACACGCTGGCCGTGCTGGACGGCACCCCATTCCATGTGGCGGTGCCGTACACCTCTGAACAGGATGACGCCTGGCGCACCCTGGTGAGGGCACATCATGATCGACCCGACGGCAAGCTGCACGCCCTTCGGTACGGTAAGCGAGGCGGTGGCCTGAGTGTTGCTGCGGCCAGGACAGCTGTTCGGCAAGGGCTGGCCGTCGCAGAGCAGACGCGTATTTCAGCCCGTTCTGCTCAGTTGGCCGGGCAACTGCCCCTAAGTCCGGCCCTGGCCCTGCTGTTCGGGCAGTATGTGGCCGAGGGGCACGCCGCGCCGGGCTTCGCGCTCATCTCTGTGCGTGACCCGGACGTACAGGCGCAGTTAACGGCAGCTCTGGCCGAATTGGAAATCGGACACTTCCGCCGTCAGGACGGAGACTTCGTGCTGTCGGGCCGAGTCTGGCGCGAACTGCTGGCCCGGCTGATGGGCGAGCGCTCGGGTGAAAAACACTTGCCCCCCAACTTTGCTGCCTTTCCAAATACCTTTCTGGCGGGCCTCCTGCGGGCCTATTTCGAGGGTGACGGCGGCGTGGACAGCGGCGCGGTTACAGCGGTGACCAACAGCGCGCCGCTGGCCGGGGAACTAACCGAGGCCCTGCTGCGCTTCGGCATCTGGGCGCGGCTGCGTGAGGTGCAAAAACGCCGACCCGACGGCACGGTGGGCACCTACCACAAGGTCACGATTTCGGGGGCGGAGAACCTGCGCGCCTTCGCCGATGAAGTGGGCTTCCTGAGTGGGCGCAAACGTGAAGCGCTGCGCCGCATTTTGGCTCAGGCGGGCGAGGGCAACACCAATGTGGACCTGATCCCTGGCGTCGGGCCACGCCTGCTGGCCGAGCGAGAACGGGCGGGCCTCTCGCAGCGAGATGTGGCGCAGGCGGCCGACTGCACCCGAACGATGGTGTCTGCCATTGAGCGTGGCGTCCGTGTCCCTAGCGCAGGCCTCTTTCGCCGTCTGTGCCGGGCACTGAACGTTCAGGACGCAGCGTTTATGGGTCTGGCCGACGTTCACTGGTCCCCGGTTGAAGGGGTGGAACAGGTCGCTCCACAGACGCCCTACGTGTACGACTTCAGCGTGGACGGCTTTGAAACCTTTCTGACCGGACGCGGCGGGCTGTTCGTTCACAACACCTATTCCGTCGCCAAAGTCATTGAGGAAACCCAGCGCCCCGCCTTGATCATGGCCCCGAACAAGATTCTGACCGCGCAGCTGGCCTCCGAGTTCCGCGAGTTCTTCCCGGACGCCGCCGTGGAATTCTTCATCTCCTACTATGATTACTACCAGCCCGAAGCGTACGTGCCCGGCAAAGACCTGTTCATCGAGAAAGACGCCAGCATCAACCAGGAGATCGAGCGTCTGCGCCACTCCACCACCCGCAGCCTGCTGACCCGGCGCGACACGATTGTGGTGGCGTCGGTGTCATGTATCTACGGCCTGGGCGACCCCAAGGAATACACCGCGCTGAATGCGGTTCTGAAAAAGGGCGGCCAGATGCCCCGCGACGAGCTACTGGGTCGCCTGGTCAACATGCAGTACGAGCGCAATGACGTGGAACTGATGCCGGGGCGCTTCCGGGCCAAGGGCGAGATGATTGAAGTCTGGCCCGCCTACGATGAGCAGCCGCTGCGCGTGGAACTCTGGGGCGACGACATCGAGCGTATCAGCGTGGTGCACCCGCTGACGGGGGACCGCCTGGCCGAACTGGACGCCACCGTCGTCTACCCCGCCAAGCATTACGTGAGCAGCGCGGGCAACATCGAGCGGGCCATCGTCACCATCCAGCAGGAACTGGATGAGCGGCTGGAATATTTCAAATCCACCGGCAAATTGCTGGAAGCGCAGCGCCTCAAAGAGCGCACCCTCTACGATCTGGAGATGCTCAAGGTGCTGGGCTACTGCTCGGGCATCGAGAACTACTCGCGGCACATTGATGGGCGCGTGACCGGGGCCACGCCGTACACCATGCTGGACTACTTCCCGGACGACTTCATCACGTTTATTGACGAGTCGCACGTCACGGTGCCGCAGATTGGCGGCATGGCGAACGGCGACCGCGCGCGCAAGCAGACGCTGGTGGACTACGGCTTCCGCCTGCCGTCCGCGATGGACAACCGCCCACTGAACTTTCAGGAGTTCATGGACAAGACCGGGCAAACGGTGTTCGTGTCGGCCACGCCAGGTCCCTTTGAGCGCGAGCACAGCGACAGCATTGCCGATCAGATCATCCGGCCCACCGGCCTGATTGACCCGCCTGTCACCGTGCGGCCCATCCAGGGCCAGATCGAAGATCTGCTGGGCCGCGTCCGCGAGCGCACGAAGGCCGGCGAGCGCACCCTGGTCACCACCCTGACCAAGCGCATGTCCGAGGACCTCACGGAATACCTGCTGGAAAAAGGCGTGAAGGCGCGCTACATGCACAGCGACATTGACAGCGTGGAGCGGCAGGTCATCATCCGCGACCTGCGCCTGGGCCACTACGACGTGCTGGTGGGCATCAACCTGCTGCGCGAGGGGCTGGACCTGCCGGAAGTCTCGCTGGTCGCCATTCTGGACGCCGACAAGCCCGGCTTCCTGCGGTCTGAACGCGCCCTGATTCAGACCATCGGCCGCGCCGCGCGCAACGTGAACGGCGAGGTCATTCTGTACGGCGACACGGTGACCCCCGCCATGCAGTTTGCGATGGAAGAGACCGCCCGGCGCCGTGAAAAGCAGGTGGCCTTCAACGAGGAACACGGCATCACGCCCACCACCGTTATCAAGGGCGTGCGCGACGTGATTCGCGGCGAGGAGCAGCCCGGCGAGATCAGCTCGGCCACGGTGGGCGACGACCGCGACAGCCTCAGCGCCCAGCTCACCGACCTGGAACTGGATATGTGGCAGGCCAGTGAAGACCTCGACTTTGAGCGCGCCGCCAGCCTCCGCGACCAGATTCGCGCCATCGAGGCCAAGTTGCAGGGCAAGGAATTTCAGCAGGCCACGGTGCCGGGGCAGAAAGTCAGAAGGAAGGGTCGGCGCTAGGTAGGGCCACTCACCCGGTCATCTGGCGGATGTGCGCCCGGTGGCCGGGTGGTTCCATGAGAGCGTGACCACTCCTCCAACCATCGTGCCTTTCCAGGCGGCGGACGCCCCTGGCGTGGCCGCCGTGCAGGTCGGCAACTACCACCACGACTACGCCCCCTTCTTTCCGCCCGGGTTCTGGGATGGGGTCACGGTTGAGGAGCAGACCAGCGACTGGCAAGCGTGGCTGGCCCAGCACCCAGACGACATGCTGCTGGTCGCGCACGAGGGCGAGGAGGTGGCCGGCTATGTCCTGGCCCGCCGGCACCCCTTTCACGGCACGGACGCCGAGATCATGGCCCTGCATGTGCGAGCGGCCTCGCGGGGTCGGGGGTACGGGACGGCCCTCCTGCGCGCGGCGCTGCTGGCGTTGCAAGCCAAAGGAGCACAGAGCGTGGGCCTCTCCACACTGGAAGCCCATACCTCGCGCGCCTGGTACGAGCGCTTAGGTGGGCAGCTGGGCAATGTCCTGACCCAAACGTACGGCGACCATCTCGTGCGCGAGGTGGTGTTCAGCTGGCCGGCCATTAGGGCCTTGCTGACACATCTGGAGTCCCCACCAGCCGAAGCACGCCCCATAGATCGGCACTGACGTGAGGCGACTGCTCACCCGAACGAACCAGAATGGCGGGCAGCCCCACGCCACCCGCCCCCTGCACATCGGCCGTCAGGCTGTCGCCAATCATCCAGACCGGCGCGGCCTCTGGATGCGCCCGCAAGACCGCCCGGAAGGCTTCGGGATGAGGTTTTTCCCACCCCAGCGCCGCCGACGTGTAGACCGTGTCCAGTAGAGGCGTCAGCCCCAGCGCGTCCAGCACCTGCTCCAGTTCCGGCACATGATTGCTCAGGACCACGTGGCGCCACCCTCTGCTCTGCAGGACGCGCAATACCGGCAGCGTCTCGGGATAGAGCCGCCACGCCGCTGGGGCCAGGTAAGCGGCCCGCATCAGCGGCACCAACGCGGCCGCGTCTGCCGCGGCCACTCCGGCCCCTCTGTAGGCAGCGAGGAAGACATGGTCGAGTTCGGCCCACCAAGCGTCCGGGTGAGTCTGCCGGGGGTGGGCCTGCTCTGGACGGTGCCAGCGAAACCCCTGGGCCAGCCCAGGCCGCAGGGCTTCCAGCGTCACCCCATGTCCAGGCCGCTGCTGGTCCAGAACGTCCAGCAGCGCCCCACTCCACAGCCCAGGGCGGTGCGCCAGCGTGCCGTCAAAATCCCAGATCAGCAGCGGCGGCATGGATGAGGCGCGTTACTTCTTCAGCGTCAGGGTGCAGGTGCCCACGTTCAGGCCAGCGGCGCGCATGGTGGCCAGCGCCTCACTGGCGCTTTTGGGGTCAGGGAAATTATCGAGCTGTGCCAGTTGGCTTCTCATTTCGTCTACAGAGCCGGTAAGCAGTGCCCCCCGCCCTATGCCAGCTTCCAAGAAACCCATGCAAAGTGTCATGTAGTCACCCGTTACCATTCCACTCAAGTCTGTGACATACAGCGTGTTGTCCACAGGGTGATAGCCCAAAATGTCAATTTCTGATTCAAAGGCCCAGCCATCAACATTCCAAGTCGGCGCCTGAGGACCCAAGACAATCTCACGGCTAATTTTCTGACCGCTGGCGGTGGTGCCACCCAGAATCCAAGTCTGCCCGGGCTTGACGGGCGAGTTGGCCGCCAGCACACGCGGCGCACCAAATGGCGCCACCACACGCGGCTGAGCGTTTTGGCTGCCGCCGGCAAAGGCGACAGAGGGAAGCAGCAGCAGAGAAACAGCCAGCAGAGCACGCACCATAAGGCAGAGGCTAGCAGGCGGTCCCGGCCCACGTTGCAGCACTTGAGGTTAGACTTCGCCGCCCCAGGTCAGGCCGTGCTCCACCCAAGCCGCTTCAATGTGGGTCAGGGCGTCCAGCGGCAGGGGCCCGTCCTCGATCAGCCGGATATTCCGCTCCAGGTTGTCAATGTTTGCCGTGCCCACGATGGCGCTGTGCACACCCGGTGCAAACGCGGTAAACCGCAGGGCAAAGGCAGTCCAGTCCAGCCCGACGGCCTCGCGGACCGCATTCAAATTCAGCACCCGCAGCCGCTCCCAGTAGGTTTCGGCGTAGTCGCCTACCGGGCGCGTCTCAAAGCGCCATGCCGCGTTGGCGATAGGCCGCTTGGCGATCACGCCCAGGCCGCGCTCATTAGCGCCGCTCAGCAACTGGCGGCGGCTGAACTGGTCGGCCAGATTCACGCTGGTCTCCACGCTGCCAAAGCGGCCTGAACTGATAGCGCCGGCCAGCGCCTCGTTCTCGCCGCTGTAGGCCGCTACGCGAATCAGGCCGGCCGAGCGCGCCTCGTCCAGCGCCATCAGCAGGTCCTCGCGGCGCAGCACGTCGGCCGGGCAGGAGTGGAGGTGAAAAATATCAATCCAGTCGCAGCGCAGCCGGGTCAGGGCCTGCTCAATGCCCAGGCGGATGGACTGCGGCGTCCAGTCTTCGGCGCCCTCGGCCCCGTAGCCGCCTTTGCTGCTCAGAATGTAGTCGTGACGGCGGTACGAGAGGTGACGCCCGATGCGCTCCTCACTCAGGCCGTAGCCGCGCGCCGTGTCCACCAGCGTGATGCCCCGGTCAATGGCGCGGTTGAGCAGGGTGCCGGCCTCATCTTCGCTCAGGTGCTCTGAGCCGACCTGTCCCGCCCCCAGCCCCAGCACACTGACCCGCAGCCCCGTGTCGCCAAACGCCCGCTGTTCCATAGGGGCATTGTGGCGTTTAACAGGCCAGAAGGGCGAATAGACACCCAGTCCACTCCATTACTCACAGCTTCTGGACAGCTGGCTCAGGCTGGGCAGGGCGTAGAGACTGGCGCTGCGTGACGAGCGAACGCACAGCGCTTTGCCCTGCATGGACAGCGCCAGAGGCGGTTCCCCATATCTGCTGCCTGATTCGACCACCCTGGTTCGTACGTCGCCCGCAAGATTCCACAGACGCAGAGTGTTAAAGCCGCCGCCCAGCAGATACCGGCCATCCGCAGTCCAGAACAGCGTTCGGACATTGCTGTTTGGCAAGGGGCGCACCGGCTCTCCGGGCTGCGCCAGCTTCACCTCGCAGCCTGAGAAACGCAGAGCCTCCCAGCAGAACAGCACCGCTGCCCCCTGTCGTCTCGGCGCGTACAGGGTTTGCTTATGTTCCCAAGCATAAGCATCTGTATTCGGTGAAGCGCGAACCGTCACGCTCTGGCTGCCCGAAAAGGGCACAGTCACCTGGGTTTGTGTCAGAGATGCCGCGAGCAACAGAGCCAACATGCGCCACCGTACCGGGACCACCACACCCTGTCATCAAACGAAAGAGAGAGGGCCGCTGCCCCCTCTCAAGTTCCTATTTGCCTGCCGCTCAAGTTGTCAGGGCCGCTGGCCTCAGCAACTCGGCCCGCCCTTCCTGCTCAGCGCGGAACTGGAGTTCATACAGGTCGCGGTACAGGCCGCCGCGTGCCAGCAGCTCGGCGTGAGAGCCGTCCTCTACAATCCGCCCACCGTCCATCACCACGATGCGGTCGGCGGTGCGAATGGTGCTGAGGCGGTGAGCAATCACAAAGGTGGTGCGCCCCTGCATCAGCCGTTCCAGGGCGGCCTGCACCAGCGCTTCGGATTCGTTGTCCAGGGCGCTGGTGGCCTCGTCCAGAATCAGGATGCGGGGGTCTTTGAGCAGGGCGCGGGCAATAGCGACTCGCTGCCGCTGCCCGCCCGAAAGCTTCACACCTCGTTCCCCTACGACTGTCTCGTACCCTAGCTCAAAGGTGCTGATGAAGTCGTGGGCGTTGGCCGCGCGGGCCGCCGCCTCCACTTCTTCGGGCCGGGCGCCGGGGCGGCCGTACAGAATGTTCTCGCGGATGGTGCCGGAGAACAGCAGCGTTTCCTGGGGCACCAACCCCACCTGGGCGCGCAGGTCCGCCACGGCGTAGTCCCGCAGGTCGCGGCCGTCCACCCGCAGGGCGCCGCCCGTCACATCCCAGAAGCGGCCAATCAGGCTGACCAGGGTGGTCTTGCCTGCGCCGCTGGGGCCCACCAGCGCCACGACCTGCCCGGCCGGCACGTCCAGCGTCAGGTCCCGGAGCACCGACGCGTTTTCGTAGGCAAACTGCACGCCCTCGAAGGTGACGCGGCCCTCGGCACGCTTCAGCGGCGCGGGCGTGGCCGGCTCGGGCAGGTCGCTGCGCTCGTCCAGCAGCTCGAAGATGCGCCCTGACGCCCCCAGCGCCTCCTGAAACTGGTTGAAGATGCCCGTCAGCGCCGCCACCGTGCCTCCCACCTGCAGCGCGTAGAACAGAAAGGTCACGAGGTTGCCGGGGGTCATGGCGCCCCCCATAACCTGCCGCCCGCCGTACCACAGCACCACGGCCAGCGCACCAAACGTCAGGAAGCTCATGGTGCCGGTCATCAGGGCCTGCAATTGCGCGCGTTTCAGGGCGGCCAGAAAGCTCAGCTTCACGCCCTGGCCGTAGCGGCCCCGTTCCAGGTTTTCGGCGGTAAAGCTCTGCACCACCCGCACGCCGCTGATGGCTTCCTCGGCGCTGGCGTTGGCGCTCGCCACCGCGTCCTGCACTTCACGGCTGACCACGCGAATGCGGCGGCCGATGGCAAAGGCCGTGCCAATCACCAGCGGAATCACCGCCAGCGTCAGCAGGCTCAGGCGCGGACTGGTGGTCACCAGCAAGATCACCGCCCCGATCAGGCTGACCGTCTGCGCCGCCAGCTGCGCCAGTGCCGAACTCGAGACGCCCTGCACCGTGGCCACATCGGCGGTCAGGCGGCTGGTCAGGTCGCCGGTCTTGTGGTCGCCAAAAAAGCGCGGCGAGAGGGTCAGCAGGTGCGAAAACAGCGCCCCCCGCAGGTCTGCCACCACCCCTGCCCCTACGCGCGCCAGCAGATACGACTGCGCGGCCCCGAACAGCGCCGACAGCGCGAAAATGCCCAGCAGGCCCAACACGGTGCGGTCCAGCGGGCCGGTGTCAGTGCTGCCCACCTTCAGAAACGAGGCGTCGATCAGCTGCCCAAACAGCGCCGGAAACGCCAGGTTCAGGCCGCTGGAAACCAGGGTGGCCAGTACGCCCAGCACAAACAGGGCGCGGTAGGGGCGGGCGTAGGCCAGCAGGCGGCGCAGCTGCCGGGGGTCGCCTTTGGGGCGGCGGCCACCAGCGCCGGCCGTCACCATCATGGAGCTGGGGCGAGAAAGCATGGCTGTAGGGTACGCCCCCACCAGGGGGACGGGTGGCTCAAGAGAGAAGTGGGCGGTGGCCAGTCGGGGGTGAGACCAGCGGGGGATGAAGCGGCCTTCCCCACCTTCTCTTTACTTCAGGCCTGTGACCACTGGCCGCACCCAGCATTCACCCGTAGCTTCGAGGTCGTCGCCTTCCTGACGCAGGGCGCGGCCCAGGACACGGTTGGTCAGTTGCAGGCCTGGCCCATCAAACTGGTCTACCTTGGCAATCCCTATATCGCGGCCCTGCTCTACCACGCAGGCGTGAATGACGCCCTGGTCGTCGTGGCGGAAAAAGAACACCCGCTCCTGGGCGCTGCCGCCGTCCACCCGCTCAATGCTCAGCAGCCCCGATGTGGGCCCGAACCAGCCGCCGGTCAACTCGCCTGAGGCGGTGCGCTCCGCCGCCACACCGGTAAAGGTGCCCTCCGGCATGCCCATTTCCCAGACCTGACCAGCTCCCAGTGCCAGCGGCCAGCGGGGGAGGGCGCTGGCCAGGCGTGGGAGGGTGGTGCGCGCTGGCCGCATCACACACAGGCCCACGGGCGTCCCGCCGCTGCTCAGGTATTGTCCCTGAAGCACGCCATCTTTCAGACCGTCCAGACTGGCCAGGCAGCCGGTCTGCAACTCGACTGGGCGGGCCGTGGCGAAGTTGATGCTGAATCCCTGGGGGTCATAGGTGGTCAGCGCCAGCAGGTTGGGGGCCGCGCCCAGGTCACCCAGCCGGCCTTTGACCGCCTGCCCGCTGGGCGTCTTCCCGAAACTCGTCAGGCGGGCGGCGTAGATGCCGTCAGGCGTGTCTATTTCCCAGTCCCCCACGGCGGGAATTCCAGCCCAGGTCAGCGCTTGGCCCTGCGGAAGCAGGTTGCGGGTTTCACCCCGGCAGGTGCCCAGGTCGTGACCGCTTTCCCGCTGACTCAGGTAAACCCGCGCCGCGCCGTTCAGGACTGTGCTGCTGGATGTGAGACCAGTGGTCGGCACCCGGCATATCCACCACGTCGTTTTGTCCACGGCCACGAACCTCAGAGCGTCGGCTTCATGCAGCACGAAGCCCGACAACTGGCGACCACCTACGTTAACCTGCCCCAGCGCGTCTCCATCCTTGTCTGTGCCCTTGGCCTTGAACGTCATCATCTGCGCCCCCAGCACAAACGTCCAGGTGGCGCCCGCCTGGGGATGAGGCTGGCTCTGGGCCAACGCGGGTGAGGCGAGGGCGGCGGTCAGGGTCAACCAACGAACCAGGCGTGTCATGGCCCCAGCTTGCCCCTCCACCTGGGACAGTTAGCAGGACAGTTCGGTCGTAAGGAGCCGCGCTGCGTGGTTTTTCAAAAGTCGAACCAATTGCATGCACCAAGGCTTCCTGTCCCAGTGCCACCTAGGTTCAGGCAAGGCCGTTGTGCGCACAGCGTGCAGGCCCTTGCGATGGGCGCAGGGGATAGCGTCGAGGCCAAACCCGTCAACGAAAGATGCGACCTCGCCAACGCCAGTAAAAACTCTTGCCCAGTGCCGACGTCTGTTCCCCGGCACTTTGGGGATAGGGGCCACGCTCAAAACAAAACCGCCCCCCACCTCACCGGCAGGGGACGATCTCTAGTTCTGTCTCTCTTAGGCCAGCGCCGCTTCCGCCGCTACATACGGCAGGTCAAAGGCGTCGGCCACACCTTGATAGGTCAGCTTGCCCTGGTGCGTATTCAGACCCAGGCCTAGCGCCTTGCTGCGGGCCAGGGCCGCCACGCCGTGGTCGGCCAGCAGTAGGGCGTAGGGCAGCGTCTGGTTCGTCAGCGCAAAGGTGCTGGTACGGGGCACGGCGCCGGGCATGTTCGCCACGCCGTAGTGAATGACGCCGTCCACCAGGTAGGTGGGGTCGTCGTGGGTGGTCGCGTGAATCGTCTCCACGCAGCCGCCCTGGTCCACGGCCACGTCCACGATGACGCTGCCTTCCGGCATGAGCTTCAGCATGTCGCGCGTCACCAGATGCGGGGCCTTGGCGCCGGGAATCAGCACGCCGCCGATCAAGAGGTCCGTGTCGGGCAGCAGGGCGCGGATGTTGGCCTCACTGCTCATCATGGTGGTCAGCTTGCCGAAGAACACGTCATCCAGGTAAGCCAGGCGGCGCTGCGACACGTCCAGAATGGTCACCTTGGCGCCCAACCCCATCGCCATCTTGGCGGCGTTGGTGCCCACCACGCCCCCGCCGATAATCGTGACCTGGCCAGGCTGCACGCCGGGCACGCCGCCCAGCAGGACGCCACGGCCACCCACGGGCTTTTGCAGGTGGTACGCGCCGGCCTGCACGCTCAGGCGGCCCGCAACCTCGCTCATGGGGGTCAGCAGCGGCAGGCTGCCGTCTTCAAGCTGCACGGTTTCGTAGGCCACGCCGGTTGTGCCGCTTTGCAGCAGCGCGTCGGTCAGGGGGCGGTCGGCGGCCAGGTGCAGGTAGGTAAACAGCAGCAGATCGGCCCGCAGGTACTTGTACTCACTGGCAATCGGCTCTTTGACCTTTACGACCATCTCGGCGGCCCAGGCGTCGTCGGCGCTGCCCAGGGTGGCGCCAGCGTCTACATATTCCTGATCGGCAATGCCGCTGCCCACGCCCGCACCCTGCTGAACGGTGACGCGGTGGCCCCGGCGCACCAGGGTGGCGACCCCGCCGGGCGTGAGGGCGACGCGGTTTTCCTTGACCTTGATTTCTTTGGGCAGTCCAATATGCATGGTGACCTCGCAGGCCGCGCAGGCAAGGGCCTACGGGCAGATGTGGTTTAACTTTCAACGCAAGATTAACAGTTTCGGCTGCGGCAACGATTGCCAACACAGGCCGGATTTGGGGGCAGAGCCGCAACACAGTTGCGCGAATGTGCCAGAATAGTGGCAATCATGTCGCAAGCCATTCTGGACGCCACCGACCGGCAGATTCTGGGCATCCTGCAACGGGACGCCCGCATTCCCAACACGGAACTGGCCGATGAAATTGGCCTGACCCCTGCCCCCACCCTGCGCCGGGTGCGGCGGCTGGAAGAAGAGGGGGTCATCCAGCGCTACGTGGCGCTGCTGGACCCCAAACTGGTGGGCCGCGAACTGATGGTCATGGTGCGCGTGACGCTGGACAAGCAGACCAAAGCGGGCTTTGAGCAGTTTGCCCAGAAAATGCAGGAGCGGCCCGAGGTGCTGGAATGCTTCCTGTGCCTGGGGGACATCGACTACCTGCTGAAAGTCTGTGTGCCGGACCTGGACGCCTACCAGCATTTTCTGGTGAACACGCTGGCGGCGATTCCGGGCGTCAGGAATACCGCCAGCACGATTGTGGTCAAGCAGGAGAAACACACCACGAGCCTGCCGCTGGACTGAGGATTGGGGGACTCCAATTGATGACAGGGTCAGCCTCCTGCCCAGAGGGGCAGAGGGAGCCCCGCTACGCCCGGCAAACGTTTTGATTTGAGCTGGCGGTGTTGACTGCTCTGTTCATACGTCTTGCTTCGACGCCGCCCTTCGCCCATTAAAAAACCTGCGCGCCCAAGCGCAAGTGGGCCGCTTGAGGTAGCAGGGCGGGCGGGAACCGCCCCCAAGCGAGTGGAGATACTCAAAGGCCTCGCCTATGCCTGGATGCCACCGGAACAGGACTCTTGTTGCGGCCTAGAGGTTTTTTCTCCTCACCCGCAGGGAACTCATCAAGCTGCGGAGCAAAGAGAGGGCGTCCGGGCTTACTCCCCTACTCCCGACTGCCCACATCCCATGCCTCTCCGCACCCCCCTTCCTGTATCACCTATACCCCACTCTCCCCTCTCTCATCTTGTGCATGAAACACTGCAGTTCATGCGTTCATGCCTTCCGTTTGCCCTGGCCCTGACGGGACTGCTCGCCTCCTGCGCGCCTGCGGCGACCACCACGACCCAGCCGGCGGCTCCGTCGCCTGCCCGTGTGGCCACCACGCCAACCGCACCGACGGCGCCTGCCAGCCCAGCGCCAGCCCAGAGCTTCACGGCTGTCGCGCCCCTGTCAGCCACGCCAGTCCGCACCTTTAGCGCGGCGCCGGCTCAGGTCACCGACCCCGCCAAGACGTACCGCGCCGTCCTGAAGACCAGCCGGGGGGACGTGACGCTGGAACTGCTGCCCAAGGCGGCGCCAGTGGCCGTCAACAATTTTGTGTTTCTGGCGCTCAACCACTTTTACGACGGCACCCGCTTTCACCGGGTCATTGACGGCTTCATGGCCCAGGGCGGTGATCCCCTGAGCGCTGATACCAGTCGGCAAGCGGTGTGGGGCACGGGTGGCCCCGGCTACCAGTTCAGCGCCGAGGTGAACAGCGGCCTGCGCTTTGACCGCGCGGGCGTCTTGGGCATGGCGCGCGCCCAGAGCCTGAATTCTCAGGGCAGCCAGTTCTTCATCACGGTGGCGCCCGCCGACTTTCTTAGCGGCAGCTACACGGTTTTTGGGCGGGTGCTGGCCGGCCAGGACGTGCTCGATAAACTGACGCGCAACTACAACAACGCTGGACCTATCGCCGGGGCCGCCGCCGACACCCTGCTGAGCGTGCAGATTCTTCAGTCGCCGTAAACGCTGGGCGCGCGGCCCACTGGCTACACTGGGCCTATGCGCGCGCGCTTCGCCCTGCCCCTGCTGGCCGCCGCTGCGGCTGGGTGGTACCTCCGCAGCGTCTACCGTTTTCGTGATCCGGTGCGGCTCCCGCCCCCTGACGCTGGTGCTGTACTCAGCCCAGCCGATGGGGTGGTCTGCTTTGTTCGGCGGGTGGAGGGCGGCCTGATCACCGGTGAGACCGCTGTGGAAGCGGCGGCCCTGCTCGGCACGGCCGTGAGCGACGGGTGGCTGCTGGGCTTCTTTGTGGGGCCGCTGGACGTGCATTACGCCTACCAGCCGGTCACTGGTCAGCTCCTTCACGCCAGCCACACGGGCGCGCGGGTGAATGTGCCGCTGCTGGGTCTGGGCGAGGCCCTGGGACTCCTGACTGGTCGCCCCGCTGACCTGCTGGCCCAACGCGGGCCGCTGGAAAATGAACGAATGACCGCTGTCACCCGTACCGCCCACGGTGACGTGACGCTGACCCTGGTGGCCCCAGGCGCGGGGCTGCACGGCACGTCTTTTGTGCGCGCAGGGGACGAGGCGAGGGCTGGACACAAAGCCGCGTTTCTGGCTGAAGGCGGGCTGGCGCTGCTTCACCTCCCGGCTGGGTACACGCCTGCCGTCATCGTGGGCGACCGGGTCCAGGGCGCCCAGAGCGTGGCGGCGCGGCAAGACTAATCAGCGTCACGGCGCGGCGGCGGCCAGAGCGGCTATGCTGCCGCAGCGCGTGCCACCCGGCCGCGCCAAGGGAGAGAACGTGACCAGGGAAGGCAGGAAGCCCGCCAGGAGCAGCGAGCCACAAGGGCTGGACAGCCAGGGAACCGAACGCCACAGCCCCGAACGCGTCGGCGAACGCCTGATGGCCGACCGCAAGGTGCGGGCCGTTGCCCAGGCCGGCAGCTACGGCACCGAGTTCACCTGGGCCGGCAGCCTGCCCACCTTCGTGACCTTTGAACGTGGTCTGGCTGCGCCCCTCAGCGAGGCCCGCGCGGGCATTGTCACCGAACGCTTTTCCTACGAGCAGCTTGAAGCGTGGCGCGACTGGAACGTGGCCCGGCAGGAAGCGCCGCTGGCCCTGCTGGCCACCAGCCGCGTGCTGTACGACCCCACCGGGCATTACGGCCGCATTCAGCGCACCCTCTGGAACCTCAGTGATGCCCAGCGCTCAGCCCACCGCACCGACCTGCTCAACGCTGCCCAGAGCGCTATAGACAGCGCGTGGCAGGCGCACACCGGTCCCGGCCACGGCGTGCAGGAACAGCTCCTGGCCCTGGCCGACGCGCGCGAGATTGCCCTGACGCTGCTGTACCCCGCCCTGCTGACCCGGCTGCACCTGTGGCCCGAGTTCGAGATCCGGCTGCCACATGCGTGGCGGGCCTCGGCAGGTCTGCGCTTTCCCAAAGCGGTGTACCGCCTGGAAGCCCTGTACGGCTTTGGCGGCGAGGACGAGGCGCGGCGCGTGCTGCTGGCCACCCGGGGCTTTGGCCTATTGGCCCAGGAACGCCGGGCGCGCGCCGCCTTTCAGGCCGGCTACTACGATGGGGCCGTGCGCTACTTGCGCGACGAGGCCGCCCGCACCCACAGAGACGACCTGCGCCGCTGGCTGGCCCTGACCCCCGCCCGCCGCGAGAAACTGGGCACCCTGCTGGGCGTCACGCGCGCGCCGCTGGGCCCGGCCGCCCTGCGGGTCACGCAGGAACTGCTGGAGGCGGTGCAGGAAGGACAGTAAGTGGGCAGTGGCCAGTGGAGAGAGCACCTTCTTCCACTGACCACTTCCCACTTTCTCCTTTGACAAGGGCGAGTCTGGAGGCTCGCCCTTTATCTTTACGCGCTGGCGCCGGTGTCCTGCTCCAACACCTTGCCGGTGCGGACCGTCACCGTGCGCTTCTGCGCGGCCTCGCTGCGGGGCACGCGGAGGGTCAGGGTGCCGTGGTTCAGCTCGGCTTCGACCTTGGTCAGGTCGTATTTGGGCGGCACGCTGAAGGTGCGGGCCAGGGTGCCATGGGCGCGCTCGACGCGGTGGGCGGTGCGGCCTTCCTTGCGCTCGTAGGCGCGGGTGGCCTGCACCGTCAGGGTCTGGTTCTCGGCCTCAATCTGAAGGGCCTCGGGCGTCACGCCGGGCAGGTCAAGGGTAAGTTCCAGGCCCTGCTCGTCCTCATGCACGTCAACGGGGGGAGCAAAGCGGGTGGGGGCGGCACTGGCCTGGCCAAACGTGCGATCCAGGCGCTGGGTCAATTCTTCAATCTCACGGAAAGGGTCAAATCGCATCATGCAAGTACCTCCTGGGACTGGAAGCGTGTGGCCAACTTGAGTGCCTCACGCTCAACTTGATATAGATTAAAACCTGAGCGTCATGTTGTCAAGTTTGATGCGCCATTAAAGAACTGTCTCTGCTGGACAGTCGCCCGCCGAGGTGGGCTGAGACTGGGCCGGCGGTGTACACTGCCACAGACTGCGCCGGCTCTGGTGGCCTGTGCGATGGTCCTCAATTCGTTTTTTCGTCCTTTCCCGGCAGTCCCGTGAGGCTGCACCCGCCCCGTGAGGCAGGAGAAGGAGTGCCTATGCAGAGTCATCCCGTTTGCCCTCAGCCGGTGCTGAGCGGCGTTTTTTTTACCCAGCTGGGGCGCGCATGACGCCCAAGGCCACGATTCTGACCTCGGACGAGGTGCGCCGCGCGCTGACCCGCATTGCCCACGAGATCATCGAGCGTAATAAGGGCGCGCAGCAGCTGGCGCTGATAGGCGTGCATACGCGCGGGATTCCGCTGGCGGCCCGCCTGGCCCAGAAGCTGAGTGAGCTGGAAGGCGTAGACGTGCCCACCGGCATGCTGGACATCACCCTGTACCGCGACGACCTCTCGGAAGTGGCGCAGCAGCCGATTATCCGCGAGACGCAGGTGCCGTTTGACCTGCGTGACCGCCGCGTGGTGCTGGTGGACGACGTGCTGTACACCGGCCGCACCGTGCGCGCCGCCCTGGACGCCCTGATTGACCTGGGCCGCCCGGCGGGCATTCAGCTGGCGGTGCTGGTGGACCGGGGCCACCGCGAACTGCCTATCCGCGCCGATTACGTGGGCAAGAACCTGCCCACCGCCGCCAACGAAGTCGTGAAGGTGAAGGTGCAGGAAACCGACGGCGTGGACAGCGTGGAGCTGTGGGACCTGGAGGCGCTGCGATGAACGCGCCCGTGAGCATGGGGCCGCGCCCCCGCAACCTGCTGGACTTTCAGGACTGGACCCCCGAACGCCTGACGGCCATCCTCGACAACGCCGACACCATGCTGCAGGTGCTCGACCGCCCGGTGAAGAAGGTTCCGGCGCTGCAAGGCCTGACCGTCTGCAACGCCTTTTTCGAGAACTCCACCCGCACCCGCACCTCGTTTGAACTGGCGGCCCGCCGCATGAGCGCCGACGTGCTGACCTTTGCCGCCGGGGCCAGCAGCGTGAACAAGGGCGAGAGCCTGCGCGACACCTTAGAAGTGCTGACCTCATACAAGGTGGACGCCTACATCGTGCGGCACCATGCCTCCGGGGCGGCGCATCTGGTGGCCAAATACAGCGGCAAGCCCGTGATTAACGCCGGGGACGGCCGCCGCGCCCACCCCACCCAGGCGCTGCTGGACGCCTACACCGTGCGCCAGGAATTTGGCAGCCTGGAAGGCAAAACGGTCGCCATTCTGGGTGACGTGCGCCACAGCCGCGTGGCGCGCAGCAACGCCGAACTGCTGCCCAAACTGGGCGCCAAGGTCGTGCTGTGTGGCCCGGCGACCTTACTGCCTGCTGGGCTGGCAGCCCTACCCGGCGTCACCCTGACCACTGACCCGCGCGAAGCCGTGCGCGGCGCTCACGCCGTCATGGCCCTGCGCCTGCAACGCGAGCGCATGACGGGCGGCTTTCTGGGCAGCCTTCAGGAGTACGCCGACACCTACCAGGTGAATGAGCGGCTGATGCAGGAGGCCGAGAGCGGCGCGGTGGTCTTGCACCCCGGCCCCATGAACCGTGACCTGGAAATCAGCGGTGAGGCGGCCGACGGCCCGCGCAGCCGGATTTTGAAACAGGTGGAAAACGGTCAGGCGATCCGCATGAGCGTGCTGTACCACCTGCTGGTGGGCCGGGAGTAAGGGTGAGGCGGGCGGCCTTATGGCTGATGGCAGCCCTGCACGGTGAGGCCTGGGCGTGCAGTCCTCTGCCACCCAGTCCGGCCCTGCTGCAGGCTCAGGCTGCGCTTGAAGCGGCGCAAATCACGAGTCCTCTGTGTGCGGGTAAGGACGAGTCCAGCTGCGCCGCTTACCGCCTGGGTGCGGCGCAGGCCGCTGCACTGCGCCTGACGGTGGCCCGTGAGGTCAGCCGACTGAACCTGGGCGCGCCGCTGCCCGAGCTGACGCTGCGCCAGCAGGGCAGCACCTGGCACCTGACGGAATCAGTGCGGTACGGGCTGGACACACAGCTCCGCGCCGTTCCTGGCGGCAGCGTGGCCCTCACCACGGACCGGCAGACGGCCCACGAACGGGTGACTGAGCGCCTGAGCCGGGCCGCAGGTCGGTCGGCTTTTTGGTGGAGCTGCGGGCTGGCGGGGCTGAGCGGCGCAGGGCTTGTGGTGCGTGACTGCCGCTGGACGCCAGCCACTGGCGAGTGGCCCCGCACCTTTGACTTCACGGTGGTGCGGGCCGATGCCAGTCTGCCGCCGGGCCGCTACTCGTGGTATGCCCCAGACGGAGGCAGCTGCCACGGCGGCGTCCCGTTTCGCAAAGCGGATATCCGCTAGGAGGGAAAGCGATGCGCCACCTGCTTGTCATCCTTCTACTCAGCCAGACTGCGGCGCTGGCGTGTCTGCCGCCCTACCAGAGCCCGGCCATGATGAGCGCCGAGCGCACGCTGAGTGCACTGGGGGTGGGTGAGCCGTGCCCTCCTGTGGTGGACGACACCTGCCAGCGCACCTACCGCGCCGGGCCGCAGGAGGTCGCGCGGCTCTTTGCCCAGCAGCAGAACACGGTGGCCCGACGCAGCGGCGCCGTCTGGACCGTGGTGTTGGACGAGTACCGGGGCCAGCAGGTTCAGATTCGGGCGGTGGCGGAAGGCGCGAAGGTTCTCCAGAGCAACCGGGAAACGGCGTATGAAACGCTGCTCTCGCGGCTGGTCGAAGCGGTAGACCGGGCTGGGCACAGCGCTCAACCCGTGACCTGCGCGCAGTTGGGCCTGGCCAGTGACCCCGTGCTGGGGTTTCGGCAGTGCCGTGTGAGCTGGGAAAAACTGCGCTTCCCTCTGCCTGGACAGGTGGAACAGGCCGTCATTCACTTCACGCTAGACCGCAGTGCAGATAGAACGGCGGAAGTCGGGCGGGCGTTCGTCTATAGCCCACTCATGCCGGGCGATTATCCCTGCGCCAGTCCACTGAACTATGACTAGGCGAGTGACGACAAAGCGAGCAAATCTCGGAGCCAGACTCTCAAAATTCTGCCGAGTAGGGTTGACTGCGCTATTCACGGCGCAGGGGTGGGCCAGCGCCTGTGATCGGTCAGGAACACTGGAAGACTTTCTTTTGATCACCCAGGACGAAGAATGGATGCGGCCAATACCATGTAGCCCCGCCGTTTCTTCTGGGGTAAAGACGCGCTCATGCTTCAAGACCCGCAACCTGAATGACATCTTCCAGGAAACGTTCTGGCCGTATGAACTTGAACGGCGAGGCGACCGATTTGAAACGTCGAAGGACACTTTCTTTGAGACGGGCATCAGGGCCAGAGCTCTGCCCTACTGTCAAGGCCATCTGCTCATCGTTGAAAAGGCCCTAACACACTATTCTTACCTCCTGAACCTTTTCGAGTCAGTCAGTTTTTCACGCGATACTCTTTGTTCTAAAGTCCTGCAAAATGATAAAGCTGCACTTATAGAGACCTGTCAACTGAATGAATTTGAAGATGATAGAGGAGATCGCTACGGCAGCACGGAGTATGTGCTGCTGACTCTTACACGCCATACAGAATTCGGGCGATGCGGAGAACCTGTTCTCCTCATCATTGGCCTCTGCAATTGGTTCATCAGACCACTTAAAGATCTCTAAGGAGAGTCATCTATGACCATCACCATTACCAACATCAAGCGCGTCGGTTCGGGCGCCACCGAAACGGTCACCATCGAAAACGGCGTCATCAAGGGCTGGAACCTACCCGAAGAGGGGCAGGTCATTGACGGGCAGGGCGGCACCGTGGCCCCGGCTCTGATTGAACTGCACGCCCACCTGCGCGAACCCGGCCAGACCGAGAAAGAAGACCTGGCCTCGGGCCTGGCCGCAGCGGCGGCGGGCGGCTACGGCACGGTAGTCTCAATGCCCAACACCAGCCCCGTCGTAGATGACCCGGCCATTGTTCGCACGCTGATCGAGAAGGCGGCAGGCCTGGGTTTTGCGCGCTTGAAACCGGCCGCCGCCCTGACCAAGGGCCAGCAGGGCGAGACCCTGGCAGAGCTGAGCTACCTGAAAGCCGCTGGGGCCGCCATGTTCACCGACGACGGGCGCACCAACGAGAACGCCCGCACCCTGCGCCTGGGCCTGGAAACGGCGGGCAGCCTGGGCCTGATGGTCTCTGTTCATGCCGAGGACGCCTCGCTGCGCGCTGACGGTGTGATGAACGAGGGGCCAGTCAGCGAGGCGCTGGGCCTGCCCGGCAACCCGGCGGCGGCCGAGGCCGCGCGCGTGGCCCGCGACATCGAGATTGTGGCGGAGTTGCATGCGCAGGGGCGCCCAGCGCGGCTGCACATTCAGCACCTGTCCACCGCCCGCGCCCTGGACCTGGTGCGCGGGGCCAAGGCGCGCAGCCTGCCCGTGACCTGCGAGGTCTGCCCCCATCACCTCACCCTGACGGACGAGGCGCTGCGCTCCTTTGATGCCATCTACAAGGTGGCCCCGCCCCTGCGCACCCAGGCCGACGCGGACGCCCTGCTAGAAGGCCTGAAAGACGGCAGCGTGGACTGCCTGGCCACCGACCACGCGCCCCACACCCGCGCCGAGAAGGAACGGGACCTGCTGGACGCCCCCAGCGGCATCGCCTACATCGAACTGGCGTTTCCGCTGATGTACACCCGGTTTGGCGATACGCTGGGCCTGCAAAACCTGCTGAACCTGTTCACCGTGGCCCCCGCCCGCCTGATGGGCTGGACCGAGCCGAGCCTGGAAGCCGGCGCCCCCGCCGACCTGGTGGTGCTGGACCTGGACACCGAGCGCACGGTGAACCCAGCCGAATTCAAGAGCAAAGCCAAGTTCACCCCCTGGGCCGGCGAAGCCTTAAAGGGCTGGCCGCTGCTGACGGTGGTGGACGGCAAGTTGGCCTACCAGCGAAGCTGAGTCAGAGGCCGAGAGCGCCGAAGGGTCCAGGGGAATACCTCTCCCTGGACCCTTCGACCTTCACCGGTCCAGACGGAAAATCCGCAGGTCGTCCTCGGCGTGGCCCTGAATGCAGGCGGTGAGCAGCCGCGCCGCCTGCACCGAATAGGTAATGCCGTTGCCGCCATACCCCAGGGCAAACAGGAGCCTCTCTCCGGGCGCCTTTGGGCCGATATAAGCGAGGCCGTCTTTGGTCTCGCCGAACGTGCCGGCCCAGGCAAAAGCCACTTCAGGGTTCAGGTGAGGCAGCAGCTTTTCCAGGCGGCGTTCCAGGCGCCGCTGCTTGGCCGCCAGGGCGCGGTCCCGCCGGGCCGGGTTGTGGTGGGCATCGTCCTCGCCGCCCACGACCACGCGGCCGTCGGCGGTGGTGCGGGCATACAGGTACGGGCGGGCCGTCTCCCAGATCAGGCAGCCCTCAGGCCACGGCTCGCCGTCCGTCTGGGCAATCGGCTCGGTGGCCAGGGCATAGGAATTTTTCAGCTGCGCCAGGCGCCGCCCCAGGAAGGTTTCTGCCTCGTAGCCGGTCGCCACGACCACCCAGCGGGCCTGCACCTGTGCGCCCCGGTCGGTATGGGCCGTGAAGAGGCGGCGGTCCTCGTCCAGGCGCGTCACTACCGTCCGGTCGTAGACCCGAGCGCCCCGGCCCAGAGCCCGCTGAAGCAGATGCTGCGCCAGGCGGTAGGGGTCCACCTCGGCGCCGTCGGTGCTGTACAGCGCTGCTGGGGCGTCAATCCCGAAGCGGGCTTTGAGGTCGCGGGCGTCCAGATACTCGACGTTCAGGCCGGCGCGGGTGCGGGCCGCGTGTTCTTCTCGCAGCAGCTGGGCGTCCCGCCGGCGACTGGCGTAGTACAGGCTGCCCCGCGCCCTGAACCCGCAGTCGTCGGGCAGCCCAGCGGTCAGGTCACGCACCCGGTCAATGGCGTCCCGGCACAGGGCGTAGGCGCGTTCAGCGTCAGGCTGACCAATCATGGCGCTCAGGTCCACGAGGTTGGTGTCGATCTCGTATTGCAGCAGGGCCGTGCTGGCGCTGGTGCTGCCAAAGCCAGCGTCGCGGCGGTCCAGCACCACCGTGTCGAGCCCAGCGGCGCTCAGGGCGTCGGCCAGCAGGGCGCCGGTAATGCCGGCCCCGATGACCAGCACGTCTGCCTGCTCATGATCCAGCAGGGGCGGGTAGGTGTGCATCAGTCCGTTGGTCAGAGGCCAGAAGGCGCGTCCACTGCGAAGGTCCACCGCCCCAATCTACGCAGCACGCTGCCCCCTGAACTGCGCCCAATGCTCCGGTTGTGCCCCAGAGCCGTTTCTCTTCAACTCTCTTCAATGCCGCAAAAAGCCGGGAGAGTGTCCTGGCTTCTAACGCTATTCAGTCAGGCCCGCTGCGCCGTCACTCTTCCTGCTTCGGCACGTCGGGCTGGGTGCCCCGGAAAGCGTCCTGACCGTCAACCTTCGGCAGCTCGACCACCCGCCCAGTGCGGGCACTCTCGTAGATGGCGGCCATAATCACGTGGTCCTGCACCCCTTCCTCGCCGGGGGTCCAGGGGGTCTGGTCCTGGCGAATGCAGCGGGCAAAGTGGTCAAATTCCAGCCCAAACTGGTTGTAGTCCGGAAAGGACGGCTCGCGCTTGCCCGCCTTGTCGCTGATCTGCACCTTGAGTCCTTCATAGGGAAAAGCCGGGTCCATCAGCAGGCTGCCGTCCTCGCCCAGCACGCGCAGGGTGGTGGTTTTATAGGCCCCGTAACTGGTCAGGGCATTGGCGATCACGCCGCCCGGAAAGCCCAGCATGAAGCTGACCGATTCCTCGACTTCCCTGAAGCGCGGGTCACCGCCGGGCTGGTGCTGAGCCGCAAACACCCACTGGGGCTCCTGCCCCAGCACGAAGCGCAGGGTGTTCAGGCAGTAGATGCCCACGTCGGGGACCGGCCCGCCGCCAGCCAGGTCCCGCTTGAGGCGCCAGGCTTCGGGGTCATCTTCCACCTGAACGTGAATGGAGTCGAGCAGCTTGACCTTGCCCAGCGCGCCGCCCTGCACCGCCTCCCGCGCTGCCCAGTGTTCAGGGGTGTACTGGCAGCGGTAGGCGGTCATCAGCTTGACCCCGGCCTCCTGGCAGGCGTCCACAATGGCCTGGGCGTCTTCCACATTCACGCTCAGGGGTTTTTCGCACAGCACATGCTTGCCCATCTGGGCGGCCCGTACGGCGTACTCGCGGTGCAGGCTGTTGGGCAGCACGATATACACGGCTTCCACGTCGTCACGTTCGGCCAGACGGTCAAACTCTTCGTAGCTGTACACGTCCCCTTCGGTCAGGTTGAAGGCGCGGGCAAAGGCCTCGCCCTTGTCCTCTTCACTGGTGACCAGCGCGGCGATATAGGCTTCCTCGCTGATGCGGGCCGCCGGAATCAGTTCCTCGGCTGTCAACTTGCCAATGCCCACCAGCGCAAAGCCCACGCGCTGGGCCTGGGGGGTCGGAGGGTCAATGTCGGGTTTCAGAGGCATGCGCCCACCGTAAACGCGGCGGCCCCCAGGCACCATGCGGCCACCATTGAGCTGTTCTTCAGCCCAGCAAGACCTCTTCTGAAGAATTGGGCCTAAGTAGGAAAGGCAGAGCGCCTGAGAGGAAGGTACGTTGACCCAGCCAGGCCAGGACCGGTCCTTGCCACTACGGCTGAGACAGGTCACCCGCAGCAGAGTGGCGCCCAGTGGCCCGGCCGGCGGAATGTTGCTGCCGCGCCTGGTCCAGCATGTCCTCGGCCTGGGCGCGGGCGGTGTCGGCGCACACCGTGCTCCCCAGCGTCAGGCGCAGGCCCGGCAGGTCTGGCCAGGCCCGCGCGGCCAGGGCCCGGCGCAGCCGCTCCAGCAAACGCTCGGCGCCCTCTGCGTCGGTGCCAGGGAGCAGCAGTGCGAAGTCGTCGCCGTCCAGGTGCGTCAGCAGGTCACCCCCACGAATGAGCTGCTGAATCTGACGGCCCGCGTCTTGCAGCACCCGCGCAGCGGCTGGGGCCGGCACCGGCTCGGCCCCGAAGTCCAGGCTCAGCACGGCCAGCGACAGGGGCTGATTCCCGCGCCGCGCCTGCTCGAACGCGCGTTCCAGCGCCGGCAGCAGGACGCGGCGCCCAGGCAGGCCGGTGCGCGGGTCCAGCAGGGCCTGCCCGGCCAGTTCGGCGCGCAGCGGCCCCAGGGTGTGGTGGTGTTCCAGCCCTGCCTGCGCCAGTTGCAGCCCCTCAAGCCACTCGCGCTGGGCCGCCGCCACCTGGCGGCTGCGCTCCAGGTCCCGCTCAATGACCCGCACGGCGCTTTGCCGCTCGGCGGCGGCCCGGTTCAGCGCCACCGTCAGGCGCAGGTGTTCGCGCAGATGGCGCAGCGCCCCTGTGAGTTCCTGGCGCGTTTCATGCAGGGCGCACAGCTGTTTGTGGGCTTCGCTGGCAATCGCGTCGGCATGCAGGCGTTCGGCCAGGGTCAGTGCGCGGTGCAGGGCGTCCCTGGCCGACTCCAGCTGGCCGCCGTCCAGCAACGTTGTGCCCCGGCGCAGCTGCACGCTGGCTTCCAGATAAAAGTCGCCCATGCGCCCCACCAGCGTCAGGGCCTGCTCGTAGGCGGCCAGGGCGCTGGCGGCGTCGCCAAAGCGGCGGTGGGTGTCACCCAGGCTGGAGCAGATTTCCACCAGATTTTCCAGGTCGTCGGAGGTTTCAGACAGCTCGCCAGCCCGGCGCAGAGAACTCAGGGCGCCGTCCCGCTGGCCCAGGGTGGCCTGCAAGCTCCCCAGATTGGTCAGGGCCACAATCTCGTTGTAGGGGCTGCCGTGGACGCGTGCCAGGTGCAGGGCCTCGTTCTGGTACGACAGGGCTTCCTCGTGGCGTTCCAGGGCCATGCACACGTTGCCAACGTTGTTGGTCGCGGCAATCCGCACGGTGGTGTTGCCCACGCCCGTTGCCATCCGCAGCGCGCGCAGGGCGTAGTTCAGCGAGGCCGGGTTGTCGTCCAGGCGGTGATACACCAGGCCTATGTTGTTCAGGCAGGCGCACAGATACCACTCGTTGCCCTGCGACTCGAACATGGTCTGCGCCGTGAAGAGGGCTTCCAGCGCGCTGGGCAGCTGGCCCAGGCTGGAGCGCACAGTGCCGGTGCCCATCCAGCTGCGCGCCAGCCCCACCGTGTCGCCCGCCGCCTCATGGCCGCGCGCCGCTTCGTCCAGGGCGTCCAGAGCGGCGCGGTACTGGCCCATGCGGTAGAGGCTGCGGCCCAGTTCCAGCAGCGCCTGCGCGTGGGCGCCGCCGTCCTGCAAGGTCAGGGCCAGGGCCGCCGCTTCCTTTGCCCGGCGCACGGCGGCGGCGGGGTTCTTGTCCCACAGTTCGGCTGCCAGGGCCAGCAGCGCGCGCAGGCGCTCACGGCCCTGAGCGGTGTGCACCTGACGCTCAAGCTGGTCCAGCAGGTCGGACATGGGTCTAGGGCACAGTGTAGACCCCGGCGTTCAGGCCCGGCTCGGCCCAGCGGGACACCCCGCCGCTGGTGTACGATAAAGCTCCTGTGTGGGGGAGCCTGTGGAAGTGGCCAGTCAACCGGAAGTTCAGCGGTCAGCCTGCCTCACGCCTGCACCCGGCGCCGCGCGCCCGCCTCTTTCCGGAGGCCGCGTGACGCCCCCCGCAACCCTCAGCACTCCCCGCCCGGTCGTGCAGGGCACCGACGTGCCGACACTGGAGCGGCCCCTCTTCGTGCTGACGTTCTTCACGCCGCAGCAGCCGCAGTGGTCTCTGTCGAATCTGGCGCGGGCCAGTGGGCTGCCCAAGGCCAGCTGCCTGCGGGCGCTGCGGGTGCTGGAAAAATACGACCTGCTGGTGCGTGAGGGCGACCGCTACCGCCTGGGCAGCGGCTTTATCGCCATGAAAGCCCACGCCCAGCAACACGCGCCCCCCCTGAATGTGGCCCTGCCACATCTGGCCCACCTGGCCGAGCAGACTGGCCTGCAGGTGTCGTGGGCCGTGCTGGACGACGAACAGACCCTCTACACCGAGGTGCTGCCCCTGGCCGGGTCAGGGCTGGCGCCGGGGGACCGGCGCGCGCTGCTGGGGGACGCTTCAGGGCGTCTGCTGCTGGCCTTTGCCGAGCGCACCCTGCGCGAGCGGGTTTTTGCCGGGGCCGCTGCACTGGACCACGCCGAGCGCGCCACCCTGGACACCCTGGACAGCGTGAGCCGCCGCACCTGGCTCTCGGCGCCGGTGGCGCGTGACCACCTGGAGGGCGCGGTGCAAGTGGCCGCCCCTGCCTTCCGCGCCGGCGGACGCCTGGCAGCGGCCCTGGCCCTGACCTGGCCCGCCGCCCCCACCACCTGGGCCGGTGCGCACGACACCGTGCAGCATCTGGTGAACACCGCCCAGAAGGTTTCGCGCGACCTGGGGTACGAACGGGCCTGGGTCACGGACACCACCTTCTTCCTTCAGGTGCTCACGCGGCTGTCCATGCCGGCCCTGTCTGACCTTCCCCGTCCAGAGTAGGGGCGAGAGGTACGGCGCGGCCAGGAAAAGGCGCGGTGGGCGGGGCTGACGCGCGACCAGAATGGCAAGGCCCGCCGTGGGATGCTCCCTCTCAGCAGGATTCCCAGAGCACCCCCCTCTCCCGAAACCATGCATACGGTCTCCGACTGAACTGCTGGCACAATCAGTAAAAGCTGACCGAAGAAAGCAGGAGCAGGAGCGAGCTGACCGGCGTGGAGTTTGCATATCGGTCCTGTTCCAACGTGTCAACGGAACATATGGAATCTGCCTCACAGCGGCTGCCCGTTCCATTGAGGGGCCAACCACGCCCCTCCACTCCCCTTTCGCCGCTGTCTCTGACGGACACTCCCTGTGTTCGCCTCAGCGTGGTTAAGGACCATCACTTTCAACCACGCTGAGTTCCGTCGTCAGGCCCTGGGCGGGCGCCTCGTCACCCCCCTTCTCAACCTCACCAAACAAACTGCCTGGCCGATATGGCCAGGCAGCTTCTCCCAGGTGTTCAGCCGCAGAGGCTCTGGATCAGCGGTTTTCCACCAGGGTGTACTGGCCGCTGCCAGCGTAGGCGTACACTTCCCAGCGGTAGTAGCCGCTGGCCGCGTTGTAGGTGATGTTTTCGGTGCTGGTGCTGCCTTCGGCGGCGGCCACGTCCACCCAGGCGCTGCCGTTGTACTTCTGGAGGTAGAGGTCGAAATCGGTGCCGCTGGGGCCCGTCAGCGTGGCCTTCAGGGTGCCGCCCGCGTACTGGAAGTAGCCAGGGTTGCCAGGCTGGTAGCTGGTGCCGCCGGCATACACGCTGCCCTTGTAGGTGGTGCCAGGCGTGGGGGTGGGGGGCTCGGGATCAGGGTTGGGGTTGGTGGTGCCGCTGGGGTTCGTGAACAGCAGCTTGTTGGGGCTGCCGGTGCCCACGTTCGAGATCTTGTTGGCCGAGGAGGCGTTGAGCAGCGCGCTCGTGACCTGCGCGTTGGTGTAGCTGGGGTTGGCCGCCAGGATCAGGGCGACGGCGCCGGCCACGTGGGGGGTCGCCATGCTGGTGCCGCTGATGGAGTTCGTGGCGCTGTCGCTGGAGTTCCAGGTGCTGGTGATGCTCGTGCCGGGCCCGAAGATATCCACGCAGTTGCCGAAGTTGCTGAAGGTGCTGCGCACGTCAGAGCTGTCGGTGGCGCCCACCGTGATGGCGCTGGCCGCGCTGGCCGGGCTGTAGTTACAGGCGTTCTTGTTGTCGTTGCCGGCGGCGATGGCCATGATCAGGCCCTTGCTGGCGGCGTTGTTCACGGCGTCGTTGACCGCCTGGTCAAAGCCGCCGCCGATGCTGAGGTTGGCGACTGCCGGGCCGCTCTTGTTGTTCAGGGCCCAGTTGATGCCGGAGATGATGGCGCTGTACGCCCCGCTGCCCTGGCAGTTCAGGACCTTCACGGCCACCAGCTTGACGCCCTTGGCCACGCCGTAGGTGCTGCTGCCGATGGTGCCGGCGACGTGCGTGCCGTGCCCGTTACAGTCGGTGTTGTTGCCGTCGTTCAGGGCATTGGTGCCCCAGACGGCGCGGCCGCCGAACTGGCTGTGGGAGGTGCGGATGCCGGTGTCGACCACGTAGGCCGTGACGGTGCTGGCGGTGGTGTCGTAGGTGTAGGTGCCGCTGAGGGGACGGTCGCGCTGGTCAATGCGGTCAATGCCCCAGGTGGCGTTGCTCTGGGTGGCCACGGCGTGCGCCATGGCGTCTTGCTGGATGTACTTCACGCGCTTGTCGGCCCGCAGGGTGGCGAGGTTCTGGGCGCTCAGCTTGGCGGCAAAGCCGTTCAGGGCCTGGTTGTAGAGGTACTGAACAGTGATGCCCTGAGGATCCAGGCCCAGGGCGCTGACCAGGCCGCCGCTCTGGGTGGCCAGGGTGCTGGCGGAAGTGCCGCCGCTCAGCACGACGATGTACTGGCCAGGGATGGTGTCGGCGGCGTCCTGGCCCAGCACAGGCGCCAGCGCGGGGGCGGTGCGCGCCACCGTCGGCGCCGAGGCGTCGGGCACCCCAGCCTGCAGGGCGGTTTGCTGCCCACAGGCAGCCAGGAGGCCAGTAACGGTCAGAACAGCGGCAGTCAGACGTGCATTCATGGTGAAACCTCCTGGTCACCTGCCCCTTATGTAAAGAGCAAGCGGCCTGCCTCGGTGGCAAGATGAGATGACATTGAGCAGACAAATAAGTTTTATTCGTTTCACTGAGTGGAACAACAGGGTTGTCTAGGTCGCTCAGCGGATGATTTCCAGCCTGGCTGCGCCTGGGGTCTGAAAGGGCAGATTCTTTCCGGCCATTTCCATCTGGGTGCCTATAAACACGACGTTTTCAGCCCTCTTCTTCCTGGAGAGAGGCGGAGGAAAGCGGGCTTGTTGGCCTCTTGGGCAGCGTTGCATTGATTGAACCATCAGGGGACTGCACCGCTGTCGGAACCATAGGTCTCTGGGGTTGGGCAAGAAAGAGTGCTCAAGGAAAACCGTTCTTCTGGACGGGGGTTTTCAATTCAATGTCCAGAGGATTAGGGCCACTGCGCGCAGAGGTCAGAAGGCCAAGCAAGTGAAAGGGCCAGCGCTGACACTGGCCCCTCGTTGAAGGAAGTCCTCTCAGTGTTGGACAACACGGTCAAGCGGTCAGAAGCGGCCCTCCATCACCGGCCCACTGGGCTGTTCATCACCTACTCCTTTGCGTCGTACTCGGCGCGAGCAGCTTTGATCTCCGCCTGGTTACTCAGCGCCCACTGAACCAGCGCCTGAATGGTGGGCACCAGGGTTTGACCCAGGGGTGTCAGCGCATAGTCCACCCTCGGCGGGATGCTGGGATAAACCGTGCGGTCAACCACGCCGTCGCGCTCTAGCTTGCGGAGGGTCGCCGTCAGCATCCGCTGGCTGATGCCGTCAATTTGCCGCTTGAGGGTGCTGAAGCGGGCCGGGCCCTGGGCAAGATTCACGATCACGCTCGCGGCCCATTTGTCACCGACCCGTTCCAGGATGCTCCGCACAGGACACTCGGCGTCGTCTGCCTGCGGACCACAGAGAGGCACATCGGTGATACTCGGTTCCCTTGGTGTGCTGTCTTCCATACCGGCCCAACATGGCACATACTCCATTCAGTTACGAATCCTGCCTTAGTTCTATTTCGTAACCCAGCTGGACACGGCCTGTCTATCGTGGCGCCTTGCCGTCAACCCAGCCTGCAGACCAGCGCCACCGCTGATGCAGTGCGGGTGCCAGACAGGTCTCGGGGGCAGTCCATTCGGGGACGGAAGACACCACCTGCCCAGTCCCCACGCATTCCTCTAACCGCCCCTTAGCTGTTGTTTCCAAGGAGAAATCACTTGACCCCCATTGACCCCACTTCACAATCGTCAGGAGCAGGAACAGCGGAGACGCCGCTGACCACGCTTAACCCGGCTGCCGGGCACCTCACCATCATCAACACCTACACGGTGGCGCCCGAACGCGCGGACGCGCTGCTGGCAACGCTCATCCGCGCCACTGAGGAGACCCTGCGTTTTGTTCCGGGCTTCGTCTCGGCCAACTTTCACATCAATGCCGAGCGCACCCAGATTGTCAACTATGCCCAGTGGGAGAGTCGAGAGGCGCTGCTGAGGGCCGGAAGCGACCCTGCGGTGGTTACGCGCATTCAGGAGGCCGGCCAGATCGCAGAGCGGTTTACCCCGGTGCAGTACGAGCTGCGGCAGTCTATCGCGGGGGCCAGTGGCCTTGACTCGCTGAAACCCTGAGCCGGGCACACCTATTCTCAGGTGTGCCCGGTCAAAGCTGGGCCGCAGGGAAGTGGTCTTCAGGGGTCGCAGGGTGCCTGGTCAATCTTGACGTCATAGCGGCCAGAATTGTCCAGCGAATAAGTGTCGTTATGGGTCAGCCACAGGTGACCGCCCGCCGGCACACACGTCCATTCCGTAAACCCATAGCCCCAGGTCAGGGCCGACTTGTCCGTCTTTGGCTGCCCCGGCTGCGTAACTCGGGCCACCAGGTTAAAGCGGTTTTGCACGTTGTCCGCCGGGAAGTCGTAGGTCCAGCCAGCGCGGTCGACCCCTTCGGGGCCCAGAGGCCAGTTCAGCCAGTTGCCGTGGTCGCCCACAAACACTGTCCCGGCAGCCACCAGGCGCACTTTCGTGTTGGCCGGCAGCGTGATGCCTGTATCCTGCCAGTTGTAGTCCGTGCCCCGGATATCGAAACTCAGGTCGGCGGCCACGACCGTTACCGTCACTTCGCGGGTCAGGGCGCCGCTGACCGCGCGCACCCTGTACGTTCCGGGCTGGGCCGGGGCGGTGTAAGTGCCGTCTGCGCCCACGGTCCCCTGGTCAGCGCTCCAGGTGATGCTGGCCGGATTCAGGCCGCCGGTCAGCTGCACGCGCAGAGGCAGGCTCCGGCCGACAAACACGGTGGCCGTGCTGGGCTGGACCGAGAACCCCGGCGTGTGCTCCTCGCGGTGGTGCGCCAGGACTTCCGCATCGCGGTCGGTCAGCAACACGTCCATAACGCAGGCCTCCAGGGCCGAGGGCGGCAGGGGCACGTCCGGCGTGGCGGGGTCGGTGTCGCGGCCCAGGCAGCGGTCCTCGGCCTGCTGAAAGGCGGCGGGGTCGCGTCCACGCAGGCCGTCCAGGGTCACGATCTGGCTGGGGAAACTGAGGTCCGTGAAGGTGGCGGTGGACTGGCCGGCGGTGTAGTCAAACAGCGAGGTTGCGTCCGTGACACGCCAGCTGTGGCCAAAGGTCCAGTGGAGGTCGTGGGCGCTAGGGTTCGTCAGGGGCTGGCCAGCGCCCTGCACCACAAAGTCGTCGTCCTGGCCGTTGGCATTGCCCAGCAGGCCGGTGACCTGCCCGCGCCGCGCCGCCGCCAGCCGCACATGCACGGACGAGCCGTGCATCCGAACGAAGGTGCCGTCCGGCCAGGTCACGGTGACGCGGGCGCCGTCGCGGTCAATGCGGCCACCGCCCGGCAGGGTCACGGTGGGCACACCTGCCCCGATGCCCTGTCCATTCACTCGCAGCGCGCCGTCTCCGGCCACGTTCACGCGGTTCTGCCCGACCCGCAGGGCGTAGGCGCTGTTCCAGGCCACCTGACCGTAAAACCACCCGTTGGGTTCCTTGACCGTCCGCACCTGCACTTCAAAGTCGCTTGCGCTCTGGGTGGTGCGCGCCAGCACGAACTCGCCGACCAGTTGCAGGTCGTAGCGCTGGCCGTCCAGCGTTTCCAGGTGCGGGTCCCCGGTGCTGCCCCCGTCCGGCGCTTCACCCTTGCAGACAAAAGTGACGGTGGCGTCGCGCGTTTCGGCGTGCCCACCCACGCTGACCACCGCCCGGACGCTGGCCGAATGCACCGAGTCCTCGGGCACCTGGGGACAAGTAAAGCTGAGGGGAATGCCCAGATTGCCCTCGCCGCTCTCGAAGACGCCCGAGGCAGGGGCTGAACTGCTGGCCCCGGTCCAGCTCAGGTCGTAGTGCGCGGGGGCGCCGCCCTCTTTGACCGTCAGCCCCACCGTTTTGGTCACGGTTTTACCCGCTCGGCCCTCGGCGCGCGAGTTGGGGGGGTCCAGGGTGACGAGCAGGTTGCGGCAGGTGATGTCAATGCCCCCCACATACCCCGCCGCTGGCACGCGACCAAACAGCCGGTTATGCGACAGCAGCATCAGGTGGCCGCTGTCACCCATGCGGTCGCACAGCGCCTGCGTGACCTCGATAGGCTGGGTGTCCAGGCGCGCGGCGTCCTCGCTGCCAGGGCTTTCCACGATAAAGTTCGGCACGTCGGCCCCCAGCGCGAAGGTCTCGTCACCGTCCACCCACACGCCGCCCCGGCGGGCCACCAGGCTGCCTGGCTCGGCCAGCAGGCCCGTTACGTCTTCCAGGGTGGCCTGCCCGCCCAGTTGCAGGCGGTCCCCCACGCGCACCCGGCCGCCGCCGAAGGGCTGACCATTTTTCAGGGCCTCAAAGTCGCCCTCGCCCACCGGGCGGTAGAAGTTCAGCTCGGCAGGGCGCCAGGACAGCACGTCAAAGGGGCCCAGGTCAGCCAGACCCAGCCGGCTCAGGGCCTCCGAGACTGCCCGCACGAACTTCAGGTCCGTCTCGACGCTCAGGACCGCGCCGGCCTCGGTGGGGGTTTCCCGGTTCTGGGCCACCGTGATGTCGTCCCCGTACACGGCCTTGAACTCGGGGCCAATCTTGACGGTCACCAGTTCCAGTTTGGTGGCCTCCAGCAGGGGGTCAAGCCAGCCGCCCAGGTTCAGCCAGCCCGAGAGGCGTTTCAGGGCGCGGGTGGTCTGACCGCCCACGATCATGTTCAGGCTGCCGGTGCCGTACAGGCCGGCTTGCTGCTCGAACGTCCAGGCCTTGAAATCCGGTTCCAGGGTCCAGTCCAGGGTGGGGGTGGCGGGCAGCACCTGCACCCCCCGCCGGTAATCGGGGTCGTGGCGCCCGGCCACGTCGGCGTCGGTGCTGACCGGCACGATGACCTTGACGCTGGCGGTGGCCTCGGCTTTCAGGTGGGGGCCGCCTTCCAGCTGCATGGAGGCCTCGAAGCTGGGGGTCAGGGTCACGCTGGGCGAGAGCACGGCGGCAAACGGCCCTGTGATGGGCAGGTCAATGTCGAGTTCGCCCAGTTCACAGCTCACCTCGGCCGAGCCACCGCCCCGGAACTCCGCAGAAGATTTGAGGCCCAGCTGCGCGGTCAGTTTGGCGGCCATGACCGGCTCAGCCGACATCAGGTCGGCGTAGACATCGAAGTCGAAGTCATGTGTCAGTTCCAGCGGCTGCACCGACCCGTTCCCCAGCTGGCCCGAGACCTCGCACAGCTCGCCCGGTCGCGGCCGGGCCTGACGTGAAGTGCCCCCGACCGGCGCCGCGACCTGATGAACGCGGGCCAGGTCCCAGCCCTGGGCGGTCAGGCGGGTGGTGTCCAGCCGCAGGTCGTACTTGCCCAGATACAGGGCGATGGCCTCGGTCTCCAGCTGCACCAGGCTGTACTCGCCCCGCGTTTCGGCGGCGCGCACCGTGCCCATGACTGTGGCGCCCCCCTGCCCCAGCAGCCGCGTGCCCAGCGCCGGGGCCGGGCCCCGCAGGACCACCGGCTCGCGCACCAGCTGAACCTTCCCGCCGTCCAGGGGCCGCGTGATCAGCGCCGCCTGCACCTCCTGAACCGAGAACCCGCCCACCAGGCCGTTTTCAATGCCGGGCAGCGGAAAGTTGCCGGGGTCAGCGCCGTCTGGGATGTAGCCCACCGGAAAGACCACCTGCTGGTCACTCAGCAGCTGGGTGCCCTTGGTGGCGGTGGCGGTGGCGACCAGCACGGGCGGCGCGGTCAGCACCGTGTCCGCCGGCCCCGTGGCCCGCACAGCGATCAGGCTGGACCCCACGGCCGAGGTGGCGGTAACGCGCACCCGCCCCTTGCCCAGCGGCTCGACCGTGTAGGCGCCGCGCGCCGAATTGGCCCATTCCAGCGAGGCCAGCACCTCGTCCGGCAGTGGCGCGCCGGGCCGCGCGGGGTCAAAGTAGTGCACCGTCAACTCGGCACTGTCACCCGCACGGGTCAGCAGGGCCGCGCTGGGGGTCACGTAGAGGCTGGGGGCGGCGCGGCCCGGCAGCGGGCGACCGGGCGAGGCTGGCGCCGGGGTGCCCTGGGGGGCCACGCTGGCACGGGGGCTGGCCGCAGCCTGCGCCGGGCTTTGAGCCGCTGGAGCGGCGGGCGTGTTCAGGCCGCAGGCCGTCAGGGCCAGGCACGTGCCGGTCAGCAGCAGCGTCCGCAGGGGCCGCCGGGGCGAGGACGGAAAGACAGTGGTGGGCGGGTGGGGGTCGTTCATGCGCGTTCCTCCTGGGCCGCGCGCCTGGCCTGAGGGCCGGGGGCGGGGTGGCACGCGTCACGGTAAGAGGGGCCTGCTCATACGCCACTCGCAAGAACAGGGCATTTGGTAACGGGGTGGTAGAGGGTGAGCTGAGGAGAAGCTGTCTTCAGGCGCTCGAGACAGATCAGACGTTTCAGGCCCGCTGATCCGGCTTCCATCTGTTCTGGACGCAGCGCAGACAGTAGGCAGTTGCCAACACGGGATGGCTGACACTGTGCCCGAACAGGGTTGGGGTCACTCTCTCCTACCTCACCACTCCGCTCTGATTAGGGCTGCCTCGCGCGCATTTCCAGAGTCGTGCCTGTATGCCTCTGAGCCATTGATCTGATCCTCGGCGTTGGCATGTTCCGGTCGGACCTTCGAGAGATCATCGGTGCCCCGCCGGAAAAGGCTTCAGATTCAGACGGTCAGCAGTTGAGCTGGATAGGCCTTTCCGCTCGGTCTCTCCTAGAGCAACACGGTCGGAGGGCCTGGGCACAGCAAGGACAGCAGGACCTGACGCCCCGCTCCTAACTTCTGCTGCCGCCCTACCCGGCGGGGCGCTCATCCAAAAAATCCTGCCACGCGGGCGGCAGGGTCTCCCCCACTTCGGCAAAGCGCGCCGCTGCACTCTGGTATGTGGCTAGGGCGCCCTTGCGGTTGCCACTGGCCCGCAGCGCGCGCAGGGTCAGGGCCAGCGCCGCCCGGTCATAGGGGTCGGCCTGCAGCAGGATGCGGCCCGCGCGCGCCGCTTCCCTGGGGTCATGGGCCAGCGCCGCGTCTGCCGCACTGTGCAGCGCCGCATACAGCAGGTCGGCCGCGTCGGCGCCCTGCTCGCTGTCCAGACCGTCCAGCAGCGGGCCGCGCCACAAAGACAGGTCCCGCGTGTGCAAGAAGGTCTCGGCGTCGCACATCACGTCGCCCAGCGCGTAGCCCCCCAGGGTGGTGCGCACACTGGCCGCCCCCAGCGCACGGCGCAGGTGATACACCACCTGTTGCAGCCGGTTCAGGGCGTCGGCCTCGGTCTGGGCGTCGGGGTCATCGGGCAGACCCAGGGCCAGCGCCCGCGCGCTCAGGCTGTCCTGGCCGGTCAGGCGCGCCAGGGCCAGCCGGGCCAGCACCTCGCGCCGCAGCCCGCCGGCCACGCGGACCACCTCGCCCCCGACCACCACACGCAGGGGCCCCAGCACCTCCACACGGCATCCCGCCGTGGCCGGCGCTGGCATGAGGTGGGGCGGCGCTGCCGTGCCAGGCGCACCCAACTCGCTCAGGGCGCGGCGAGTCAGCGCCGCCGTGTGTCCCCCACCCTGTGCCTCCAGACGGGCCAGCAGGGCGTGCAGGGCTGCCGCGTCCCCCTGCACGCGGGCCAGCGCCAGGGCCGCCAGGTCGGCGCCCGCCGTCTGGCCCTGGGCACGCAGCGCCGCCTGGCTGCGGGCCAGGGCAGCTTCGGCTTCGGCCGGGCGGCCCAGCCGCTCTAGCAGCAGGCCCCGCACCGTCAGGGCGTCGGCGGCCGGCGCGCCTACCAGGCGGTCGTGTTCGTCCAGCAGGGCCAGGGTCGGCGCCTCGGCACCCTGCGCGGCCTCCACCCGCGCGGCGCTCAGCAGGGCGCTGGCCACAATGGTGGCGGCCCCCGAGGCGCGGGCGCTGCGCAGGGCGTCGCGGGCGTGTTTCTGGGCGCGGGCCAGGCCATGTGGCCGCTCGGCCTCCAGATTGAGGGTCACCAGCGCCTGCTTGGCGACCATCACGAGGTACATCTGGTCCCCCTGCGCCTCCAGCACGTCGGCGGCACGCAGCAGGGTGGCCTCGGCCTCGTCGTAGCGGCCCAGCTGCACCAGGGTGGAGCCCAGATACGCCTCACGCTGCGCCAGGCGGTAGGGGTTCCCCAGGACCTCGGTGGCGGTCACCGCCGCCGCAAAGTCCTGCCCGGCCCCGGCGTAGTCGCCCTGCGCCAGCCGCAAAAAGGCGCGCTGGGTCACCGCCAGTTCGCGGGCGCGCTGCAGGTCGCGGTCGGGGCTGTCGCCCGGCAGGGTGCCCAGCAGGGCCAGGGCGCTGCTCAGGCGCTCCAGGGCCAGGTCGGGCTGACCCTGGTGGTAGGCCACGCCAGCGTAGGCCATCCACAATTCGGCGCGGGCCAGCGGGTCAACGCCGCACCGGTCCAGCGCGCCGCTCAGGGTCGCTGCCGCCTCATCCGTGCGGCCCAGGCGCATCAGGGCGTCGCCCACCACGTACAGCGTGGCGGGGGGCGCCCCAGCCTGCAGGTTGGGGGCAGCGGCCCACTGCTCGGCGGCGGCAGCAAAGTCCTGCCCCATCCCCAGCAACTGCACCTGTTTGTGGTGCCAGCGGGCCTGGCCCGGGGCGCCGCCCCCCAGGCTGGCCATCAGCGCACTGGCCTCGGCTGGGCGGCCCTGTTCCCACAGCAGTTCGGCACGCAGCAGCCACATGTCCAGCCGCTGCTCGGGCGTGGCCTGCGGCATGGTGTCCAGCAGCGCGGCGTACCCCTCGGCCCGCGCCGGGTCGTAGGGCTGCCAGGCCAGGGCCGTGCGCACGGCGGCGCCCGGCCGCGCCGGGTCAGGCGGGGCCAGCGTCGCCAGGTGGGCAGCCCAGTGACCAGCGGCCTCCTGCCCGGCGCCAGCCGCTTCGGCGGCGTGGGCGGCCTGGGCCAGCAGGTCGCGCGCCTGGGCCGGGTCCAGCGCCGCACTGGGCACAAAAGGCGCGCGGGCGCGGGGGTCACTCAGCACCTGGAGCGCGCGGCCAGCCAGCGTACGGTGCACCGGGGCGGGCAGGTCACGCCGCACCACCTCGCCGTACAGCGGATGCACAAACAGTGGCCCGGCCAGCAGGCCGCGCGTTTCCAGGAGGTCACGGGCCTGGGCAAAGGCCGGCGCGGACAGCCCCGCCACCGCCCGCCAGACTTCCGGGTCGGCCCGCTGTTCGGGGCTCAGCAGCGCGGCGGCGCCCAGCAGCACCTCGGCATCGGGGTCCTCTACGCGCACCGCCTGCCCCAGCAGCGCCTCTATGGTGTCGGGCAGGGGGTCGCTGCCCGGCGCCTGCCACCGCCAGCCCTGGCCGTCGTTCCACAGCTGGCGGCTGCGGGTCAGCAGGCGAAAATATTCCAGAGCGAACAGCGGGTTGCCCTGGGCGCGCGCCGTAATCCACTCGGCGGCGGCCGGCGGCAGGGGCGCGTCCGCCTGCCTTTCCAGCAGGGCGGCCAGTGCTGCCGGGCTCTGGGGCGGGACCGGCCAGCCACACCAGGGGTCGGCTTCCCCCTGCGGCTGCCGGCTGGTGCCCAGCACGCCCACCCCCCGCTTGTGCGCCGACTGCCGCGCCAGTTCGGACCACAGCGCCGCGCGGGCAGGGGTGCCAGTGTGCAGGTCCTCGACCAGCAGGACCACGGGCGCCAAAGTACCCAGCGCCGAGAGCAGCGCGCCGGCCAGGGCCGCCGGTTCCAGCGCCTCGCCCGCGGCAGCGCGGCGCAGCAGCCGCTCGGCCCAGCCGCCCGCTCCCGGCACCAGGGCGGCCAGTGCGGCGGGGGCGACGTCGGCCTGCACCGTCAGGGTGCGGCAGCCCAGCGCCGCCAGCACCTGCTGGGCCAGGTGGGTTTTGCCCCGGCCAGCCTCACCCCACAGCAGCTGCGGCGCGGCGGCGCGGCGCGACTGCACGGGGCGCAACGCCGCCACCACGCGGCGGGCCAGGTCCACTGGCACGGGGGCCACAGCTTTCCTCACGGTGCACTCACCTCCTGGATGGGGCAAGTGTACCTCGAGTCAGCCAGGACGGGTTTGAGGGCGAGGCGAGCGCGCCTGTTCCCAGTTCCCTCTTGCGCGGCGGGTTAACCCAGCAGCGCTATACCGCCTGACCCACAAGCGGCCTCATACGGATTCCGTCTATACCGCCAACAAATCGGAAAAGAAGTGACTTGCACACTCCACGCCTGGAACCCGTTTTTCTCTTTCTGGCTTTTCTGCGAAGCTCTCCGAGTCTGCTGCGCCGCTTGCCAAGTCCACTTGGATTAAATCGTTTTTACAAACGATTTAATCGGAGGCTGTCTCACACCATAGCGTCCCCGCCCTGACACCACGTCAGGGCGGGGACGGCATAGGCAGCGGTTTAGAACCAGCGGCTGCGGCGACTTTTGCCCCCCAGCTTGCGCTGCGCCTGATTCAATATGAAGTCGAAGGCGCGGTCACGCTTGCTCGCTTTGGTGTACTTGCTTTTGCGCCCAGACTTGCGGGCCAGGGCCAGCAGTTCAAGGATGACAGGAGCAGCGGTCAGCAGTAGGCCCAGTTTGCCTTTGGAGCGGGTGCGCGTTTTCATGCTGCCCAGTACGGGGCGAGGGGCAGAAAAGTTGCGGGGATAAGGCTCAGGTCTGACCCTCAAGGCAAGAGTGGCTCCAGACAGGCCGCCGGGGCGCTGCGCCCTGCTCTGGCAGCTGAGACAACGGAACCATTCAGGCCCCTTGTGGGTCAAATCTCAAGCCCGTCACCCCACCGACTTGCCAGTCTTCCGCCACCGGCTTACCTCTGCTCGGCTTCCAGGGCCACTCCATCCGAACAGGACTGCATGGCTTGTCCGGGCATGGCCGCCTGTTCGCCTCACGGCCGCTGCCTTGCCCTCCAGGCGCGCTAGGCTAAGGCCATGACCGCAATTCAGGAGAAGGTGGCGGGGCTGCGAGAGCAGCTCGTGGCGTGGCGGCGGCATCTGCACATGCACCCGGAGGTCGGCTTTCACGAGTACGAAACGTCGGCCTACATTGAGGCCGAACTGCAGCAGATGCCGGGCCTGACCGTCACGCGGCCTACTGCCACCAGCGTCCTGGCGGTCCTGAAGGGCGGGCAGCCGGGCCGCACCGTGCTGCTGCGCGCCGACATTGACGCGCTGCCCATCCACGAGGAAAACAACTTCGAGTTCGCCTCCACGCGTCCCGGCGTCATGCACGCCTGCGGCCACGACGGGCACACGGCCATCTTGCTGGGGGTTGCTAAGCTGCTCTCGGAGCATCCCCAGGACGTGCCGGGCGAAGTACGCATGATCTTCCAGCACGCCGAGGAAATTGGGCCGGGCGGGGCCGAGGAACTGGTCATGAACACCGACCTCATGAGCGGCGTAGACGTGGTCACAGGCCTGCACCTGAACAGCCAGCTGCCCGCTGGTGTGGTGGCGGTCAAGCCCGGCGCCTTCATGGCGGCCCCCGATATGATTGAGCTGACCATTCGCGGGAAGGGGGGCCACGGCGCCCACCCCGAAGAAACGGTGGACCCCATCGCCGTGGGCGCGCAGGTGGTCACCAACCTGCAGCATGTGGTCAGCCGCCACGTGGCCGCGCAGGACGCGCTGGTGGTCAGCATCACGCGCTTTGCCAGTGGCACGACCCACAACGTCATTCCCGACACCGCCGAGCTGATGGGCACGGTGCGGACCTTCGACCCGGCCCTGCGCGAGCGCGCCCCACAGCTGATCGAGCGCGTGATTAAGGGCGTCTGCGAGGCCCACGGCGCCACTTACGACCTGCGCTACGAACTTGGTTACCGCCCCCTGATTAACACCGACTGGGTGGCGGCGCAGCTGAAAGCCATCGCCCTGGACGTGGTGGGCGCAGAGCAGTTCCGCGAGGCCCGGCCCACGATGGGCGGCGAGGACTTCAGCGCGTACCTGGAAAAGGCGCCGGGCGCGTACTTTAACGTCGGCTCGGGCAGCGACGAGGCCGACAGCCGCTGGCCGCACCACCACCCGCGCTTCACCATTGACGAGGCCAGCCTGGAAGCCGGGGTGCGGATGCTCCACGCCGCCGCGCTGCGCCTGACGGGTCCAGACGCGCAGCTGTAAAGCCTCTGGAGAGAGCCGCCGCTCACAGCGAGCCGTGATGGCAACAACGATCCACTCACGAAGAGCACTGGAGGGCCGCAGAGACTCGCTTTTCTGTGCCCGTCTGCTCGCCCCAGCGGCATGAAGGATCAATCTCTCCATGCCGCTGGGTGCTCCTCTTCGGGCAAACTGAACTTTTACGCTGCTGGAATCCCCGCACCGGGTGCGCCTTCGGGTGCCGGCACCACCTTTCCAAACAGCACGGTCAGTTCGGGGTCAAACTGGCTGCCACTGCCGGCCATGATGATGCCCAGGGCCTGTTCGTGGGTCATGGCGCCCTTGTAGGGCCGCACGCTGGTCAGGGCGTCGTAGACATCGCACAGCGCGAACACGCGGGCCAGCAGCGGAATCTGGGTGCCCGCCAGGCGGTCCGGGTAGCCGGCGCCGTCCCAGCGTTCGTGGTGCCAGCGCACGACCCCGTGGGCCTGTGGGTGCAGGAAGGGAATGCGCGAGACCAGTTCGGCGCCCAGCGGCGCGTGCTGCTCCATGACCCGCCGCTCTTCCGGGGTCAGGCGGCCCGGTTTGAGCAGGATGGTGTCGGGCACGCTCAGCTTGCCGATGTCGTGCAGGGTGGCGCCGTGACGCAGGGCAGTCAGCTCGTCTTCGGGCAGGGCCAGGGCTTCCCCCATGCGCTGCGCCAGCGCCCGCACACGCTGGGTGTGCCCCTGGGTTTCCAGGTCGCGGGCTTCCAGCGCCACGCCCAGCATGTTCAGCGAGGCTTCCAGGGTGGCGCGCAGGTCGCTCAGGTGGGCGCCTCGTTCCATCACCCGGGTGCCCACCGAGGCAATCATGGCCGCCAGCGCCTCGTCGGTGGTCTGAAAGGGCCGGCCAGCCAGGCGCAGCAGGCACAGCGCGCCCAGCGGCTGACGGTCATGCGAGAGCAGCGGCACGGCCATGACCGCACTGTCGGCAGTGCTGCCGTCCGGCTGCAGGTGGGCGCCAGGGGCGTCGGCCAGGCGGTCAGCGCGAATAATCTGACCACTGTCCAGCGCCTGCCAGGACAACCCGTCGCCCCGGCGCAGCAGGGCCGGGGTGGAGGGTCGGCCCACGACAGGCCCGGCCTGCGCCGCCGGCACCAGGCAGTCCTGGGCCGCGTCGTAGCGCAGCAGCAGCGTGGAGGTGGTGCGCAGCAGATCGTGGGCCGTCGTGGCCAGTTGCGCGGCCACCGCCTGGTCATCGGCGCTGAGATTCAGGTCGCCGTGGAGCCGCGCCAGCTGCTCAAGTTCATGCCAGCGCTCTTGAAGTTGCAGCAGCGCCGCAATCTGCTGGGCAAACACCTGGGCATCCTGAATGGCCACCTGGGTAAAGGCGTCCTCGGCCGCCGTGGATTCCAGGTTCAGGTGGGCCACGACCTCGCCGCCCAGCACCACCGGCAGGCACAGGCTGGCCTTGAGGGCCTTGCGGGCGCCCAGCTCCTCAAACACCTGGCGCTCCTCGGTGCCCAGCCGGGCGTCGGCCTCAGCCCACACCTGCCCGATATCCTGACGGCGGCGCACGCGCGGCACGCCACGGCGCCACGCCTCTGGCCCCTGGCCGTACCAGCTGACCTGCGAGACCTCAGACAGCGGCGTGCCCACCAGGTCTGGCGCATAGCCCTGCACCGCCCGAATAAAGAAGGTGTCGCCCTGGCGGATGTTCAGGCTGCCGCAAGTCACGTCACCCAGGGTGGCCACCGCCAGCCGCAGCAGCTCCTGCCAGTCGGCGTCGGTCAGGGGGCGGCGCTGCGAGAGCAGTTCCACAGTGGTGCGCTGCGCCTGCCACAGCGAGTAACGGGGCCGCAGGTCCGGCAGGGTTGAGACCGGCAGACGCCGGGGCATGTGCTCCACGGCCACCAGGCGCCCCCCCCCGTTCGTCTTGGCCAGATACAGCGCCTCGTCGGCGCGGTGAATCAGTTCGGCGGGTTTCTCGCGTGTCAGGCGGGTGGCCAAGCCTGCCGACAGGGTCAGGGCCGCCCAGGGCGCCGCGCCGGGTTCGGCCAGCTGCGCCTGAATATGGGCCACCACGGCGCGCACCTGCGCTTCAGGCTGGTCCAGCAGCAGCGCAAACGAATCGTGGCCCAGCCGGAAACTGTGGCCCGGCGCGGCGTCACGCAGCACCTGACCCACGTAGCGCAGCGCCCGGTCACTCTCATCGGGGCCGTGCGTGTCGGTCAGGCGGCGGAAGTCGTCCAGGTCCAGCAGCACCAGGTGGCCGCCAGTCTCCAACCGGGCCAGTTCCTCTTCAAAGCGGCGGCGGTTGCCCAAGCGGGTCAGGTCGTCGGTTAGCACCTGCTGGCGCAGGTCATGCGTGACCTGCAAGAGCTTCAGGCGAGTGTGTAGCACCCCCAGCACGAGCAGGGTGGCCACGCTGTGCAGCAGCAGCATACCGGGGTAGGCCAAGAGCCCCAGGCCGCGTGATTCGGGCACGACAAACAGCGCCGCGCCCACCCCTAAAAAGGGAATGGGCACCTTCCAGAAGTCCCACATGGTCAGGCGCGTCATATCCAGGGTGGGGCGCAGCAGGCTGGAGAGCCCCAGGACACTCAGCGTGTTGACCAGCGACACCAGGCCGCCGCTCTGGGATTCCAGCAGCCGCCACACCACCACTGGCAGCGCCACCGCTGCCCCCGCCCGGAAGCCGTAGCGCAGCGTAATTAGGGCGATAGGCACGTAGCGCAGGTCCAGCTTGAACGCACCCACCGACTCGGTGTAGTACACCAGCAGCAAAGTAGTCATCCCGGCCAGCAGCAGCCGCAGGGCATGTTCGTTGCGTGAGCGGCTGACCGGCCACTCGCGGTAGGTCAAACTGACCAGAAACGTGCAGGTCAGCAGCAAGCAGAGATTGAGCAGCACGGCACGTCCTCCCGAGCTACCCTACCCAGCGGCCCCTTACACGAGTCTCACGCCGCACCACATGTTGTAACCGGTTCAACATTGAACAGAGCGCCGCCCAGGTTGAATCGTGGGCGGTGGCGACCTTGCCGGTAGACAGGTCCGCCATCAGCAGGAGTCATACCAGTTCTGGCGCCGCTCGCCTCATCTCGAAAACCCACGAAGAGGCGGGCGAGAGGCTTACCGGCCGCGCAGGGTGCCCTGCACGGCGCTCATGAACTCGGCGCGGGTGCGCGGATCGGTGCGGAAACGGCCGCGCATGGCGCTGGTGGTGGTGCTGGAATTCTGCTTCTGGACGCCGCGCATGGCCATGCACAGGTGAACGCCTTCCATGAAGACGGCCACGCCCTTGGGCGAGAGCAGGGCCTCGGTGGCGTCAGCAATCTGGGTGGTGATGCGCTCCTGCACCTGAAGGCGGCGCGAGTACAGGTCCACGATGCGCGCAAACTTGCTGAGGCCCAGAATCTTGCCGTCCGGGATGTAAGCCACATGCGCCCGCCCATAAAAGGGGAGCATGTGGTGTTCACACATGGAATAGAACTCGATGTCCTTGACGATCACCATCTCGCTGCCTTCGGCGGCGAACACGGCGTCCCCCACGGCGTCCTCCAGCGTTTTGTGATAGCCGGCGGTCATGAAACTCCAGGCCTTGGCCACGCGGTGCGGGGTGCGCAGCAGGCCCTCGCGCGCGGGGTCTTCCCCGATGGCCGAGAGCCATTCGTGCGTCAGGGCGCTCAGACCGGGCACCTCCTGCTTCTCGTCGTTGGCACTGATGACGGGTTCGGTGGTCAAAATGTCACTCCTTTGGCGGCGCCCGCACGGCAGGCCGGGCGCCACGATGAATGCCGCGAGTGTACGGCGGCCGGGGTGCGTCTGGTGTCCTCCTCTCCCCGAACACCACCGGAAAGGAAGTTCACGACCCGCACCACGGCTCTTTGACCGCTCATCCCGACGCCGATTGAATCGTTTACAAACACGACGAAAGCCAACCGGAGGAAGGAGCCAAGAGAGTTCTGGCCGTGGAAGTGGCACATCGGTTCTTGCCCGTTGTGTTGGCGTGACAGACACGGCAGTCCGTCTCACGCCGCTTGGGCCAGTCGTCTACTGAACGACCTGCCTCCAAGTGGGCCTCACCGCCTCTCGCAGCAACTGTCGGCTGGCTTTCAGGCGGCGAGAGGCCTGCCCCCGCCCCACCTGTGTTCAGGTCCAGCTGACCTGGCCGTAAGTCTGCTCGCGCGCGGGCCCGGCCGAGAAGATGACCACTGGGCAGCCCACCGTCTCTTCAATCAGGTCGAGGTAGGCCTGCGCTTCTTTGGCCAGCGTCGCGCGGCTGGTGGCGCCGTCGGTGGTGGCCCAGCCGGGCATCTCTTTGATCAGGGGCTCGCCGCTGGAGCCGTAGCCCACGCACACGGGAATGGTGTCCAGGCCCGCCAGAATGTCCATCTTGTTGATGACCAGGCCGTCCAGGCCGTTCACGTCCACAGCGTATTTGAGGAGGTGCAGGTCCAGCCAGCCCACCCGGCGGGCGCGGCCGGTGGTCGTGCCGTACTCGTCCCAGGGCTTGGAGCCGTCACCGCGCAGGCGCAGAATGCCGGCTTCGTCGTGCACTTCTGTCACAAAGGGGCCGTGGCCCACGCGGGTATTGAAGGCTTTGGCCACGCCGTAGACCTTGTGAATGGCCTTGTGGTTCACGCCCGCGCCCACCAGGATGCCGCCTACGGTGGGGTGAGAACTGGTGACAAAGGGGTAGGTGCCGTAGTTCAGGTCCAGCAGGGTGGCCTGCGCGCCTTCAAACAGCACGTTGCGGCCCTGGGCAATGGCCGCCCGCAGCTGCGCGCCCGTGTCCTGAATGAAGGGGGCCAGCGCCTCGCGGGTGGGGGCCAGGCTGTCCAGGGCCACCTGAACATCCGTCCACCCCGCGTCGCGGGTGGAGTTGGGCTTGGCTTCCAGCAGGCGCTCGATACGCTCTGAGAGCACGTGGTCGTCCAGCAGATCGCCAAAGCGGATGCCCACGCGCCGGGCGCGGTCAGCGTAGGCCGGGCCAATTCCGCGCCCGGTGGTGCCCACGAAGTCCTTGCGGCCGTCCACATATTTGTGGTGCGGCAACACCAGATGCGCCCGGTCGCTGATACGCAGTTCGGGGTCCAGTCCACCGGCTTGCAGGTTGCGCCGCTCTTCCATGAACTTGTCGGCGTCAATGACCATCCCGTCGCCCAGCACACTGACGGTGCCTTCGTGCAGCACGCCACTGGGCAGCAAGTTGAGCTTAAAGGTCTGCCCCTTTGCCGTGACCGTATGCCCGGCATTGGCCCCACCCTGATAGCGCACCACGAACTCGGCTTCCGGCGCGAGAAAATCGGTGATTTTCCCCTTGCCCTCGTCGCCCCACTGGGCGCCCACAATTGCAATTCCAGGCATGTATTGCCCCTTATGCTGCGCCGCCCAGACTTACTTTTCCGGTCCCTGGTTGGGGCAAAAAAAAGCACGGCGCGCAGCACCGTACCTCAGTGTAAGCGAGAGGGGGCTGGAAGGCGCGGGACTTGTTTACGTGGGGTGGACGCGGGCGCAGGAGGCACTGCGCCGCGTCACAGCCGCTCGCCCTGCACCGTCAGCACCAGCCGGCGCGCTCCGCCATCGTCTCTGTGTTCGCACAGATAGATGCCTTGCCAGGTGCCCAGCGCCAGGCAGCCCCCCTGCACCGGCAGGCTCAGGCTTGGCCCCAGCAGACTCGCCTTAATGTGCGCGGGCATGTCGTCTGGACCTTCCAGGGTGTGCTCGAAGGCCGGCCAGCCGTCAGGGACTGCATGATTGAAATACCGCTCGAAGTCCCGCCGCACGTCGGGGCTGGCATTTTCATTCAGGGTCAGGCTGGCGCTGGTGTGCTGGAGAAAGACGTGGAGCAGGCCCACGCGAAGCCGGGCCAGTTCTGGCACTGCCGCAGCGACCTCCCGCGTGATGAGGTGAAAGCCGCGCCGCCGCGCCGGCAAGGTCAGAAGGTGCTGCGCCCACATGAGGGGAGTGTAGAGGCCAGGCTGTTGCGAGGCGCTAAATCAGGTCGCCAGAGCCGCTCGCGCTGATTGGGCAAAGAAAAAGCCGCGCTGACAGTTCAGATGCCGGCGGCCAGAGGGGGCGCTGAGAGCCCGCACAGGCTGTATGGGGCGCGGCTTCGTGACTTCACCGTTTCAGGGTGCGCTCCAGAGGGTCGCCCAGACAGAGGCATGCTTATCAGAACGTCACCCTGGTCGCGCACGGCCTCGCTGAAAAGAGATAGAAAACGCATGGACCACCATCAAGCAGGGCGAGCCCGGCGGCCCGCCCCTGCCACCTTCCGCCCTTACCTTGCCAGTCCTACCGTCAGATTCGCCGTGTACCCCGCCGCCACACTGCCGGTCACAGTGGGCAACTGGGTGGCGTATCCGTCGCTGAACACGTTGTCGCGGCCCAGGCTCGTCTGGGCCAGGTTGCGGGTGCTGCCCGCGTAGGCGGCCTGGGTATACACCTGGGCGCACATGTCCTGCGGCAGGGCCAGCTGCGAGGTCTGAATCTTGTTGCTGGCGTTCGTGGCACTGGTCAGAGTCGGGTAAACCTCAAAGTGAATGTGCGGCCAGCGCCCGGCGTAGCAGCCCGGCACGATGGTCTGGAAGGTCACGGTGCCGTCAGCGTCCGCCACCTGCACCCCCCGCAGAAAATCCTCGCCCACCGCCGAGCCGCTGTACATCGAATACTGGCCGTCGGCGGTGCAGTGCCAGGCGTAGACCGCGTAGCCTGCCAGGGGCGCGCAGCTGGCGTTCACGTTCACCAGTTTCAGGGTCAGGGTCAGCGGCACGCCCGCCGCCGTGTTGCCCGTGCCCAGGCTGGTGCGCAGGTCGCGGCGCACGATCCCGCTGCGGGTCAGCACATTCAGCGACTGACCCGAGGCCACCGAGCCGTCGGCGGGGTACGGCCCGGCAGTCTCTGAAGGAATGGCGCTGGGGCAGGCGTCCGTGCCTGGCGTGGTCGGTGTCGTTGGCGTCGTGGGGGTGGTCGGCGTGCCGGTGGTGGGGGCGGTGGCCGCCACGCCGCAGCCCACCAGCAGGCCAATGCCCAGCAGGCCCAGGCCAATCACCTTTCGCCGGTCAACCACCGGACGCAGAATCATGTTGGTGTCGGCCTGCAGGCCCAGGTTGTTCAGGTCGTCATGGTGGTCGTGGTCGTCGGCGGGGTAGGGACGGATGGGGTTCATGGGGGCCTCCTGTGTGGGGGTGCTCGGCTCTTGCCACGCCCCCTTTGCTCTTGCTCCGCACAGTACGGAGGGCCGGTTAAAGGACTGAGAAAGCCGGAGAGGCCAGGCGGCGGCGGGTCTCATGGGAGGCCGGTAGCCTGCCCCGGATGCGCCGCCTTCTCATGCCCGCCCTGTTGACTGTGCTGATGACTGCCCCCGCCGCTGCCGTGTCCACCCTGACGGTGCCTGTCACCGTGCCCCTGGCCAGCGTGCAGGAGGCCGCCAACGCCCGCGTGCCGCTGGAATTTGCGCGGGTGGATGAAACCCGCAGCTTTGCCGGGGGGCTCCTGAGCGTCAAGCTCGGCGGCACAGTTACGCGCGCCGGGCACGTCCGGGTGGGGCCCACGGCCGACGGGTCGGGCCTGGTGGTCCGCGTGCCCATTCGCGCGGCGCTGCGGGCCACGCCGGGCGGCGCCGGGGCCGTGCTGGCCCGCGACTTTGGTGGCGAGGCCACCGTCAGCCTGACCGTGACGCCCTATGTCACGCCCCAGTGGGAGGCAGGCGTGCGGGTCAGGGGCGACTACACCTGGACCGACCCCCTGAGCGTGGAACTGGCGCCGGGTGTGCGCGTCAGCGTGCAGTCGCTGGTGGACACGCAGGTGCGGGCGCAGCTGGACCGGGTCACGGCCCAGGTGGAAACGGCAGTCCGTGACGGCGCCCGGCTGCGCGAGCGGGCGCAGACCCTGTGGACGCGGGCCGCCCAGCCCTGGACCCTGCCCACCCCCGACCCGGCCTACGCCCGCGCCCAGCCCCGCAGCCTCAGCGTGACGCCCATTCGGTTTACTCCGGACGCCCTGAAGCTGACGCTGGGGGCGGCGCTGGACCTGAATGCGGGGCTGGGCCGCCCGCCAGCGGCGTCCTCTGCCGGCCCCCTGCCGGCCCTGAACACGGTGCCCAGCCTCCAAGAGGGGCTGGACCTTCAGGTGCCGGTGCGCCTGCCCTACGCCGAGCTGTCACGGGCGGCCACACAGGCGGCGGCGACCCGCACCCTGCCGCTGCCCGTGCCCACCAGTCCGGTGCTGCGGGTGCTGGGGGTAACCCTCTCGCCGGCCGGGCCACGCCTGAATGCCGCCGTTCAGGTGCAGGTCACCGGGCCGCTGGGCCTGCGGGTAGGCGCTACGGTGGACGTGCAAGGAACTCCCGCCCTGGACCCAGCCGGCCAGACACTGACCCTGAAAGACGTGCGCGTGGTTACCCGGCGCGAGGGCGTAACCGGCCGCGTCATCGGCTGGCTGGCCGACGCCCGCGCGCAGGCTTACGTGCAGTCGGCGGCACGCTTTGACCTGCGGCCCCAGCTGGAGAGGGCGCGGGCGCAGCTGCAGGCGCGCCTTCCCCTGACCCCCGCGCCGGGGCTGGTGCTGGCCGGCACAGTTCGCACCCTGAGCGTGACCGGCGTGCAGGTCACGCCCGAGGCCCTGGTAGTCAGCGGCCAGGCCACGGGCGACCTGTGGGCCACCGTGGAGATGCCGCGCTAAAGGTTTACCCTTCCCGGTCTTGCCCCGCCTGCCAGGCCTCAAAGGAAACGCGGTCCAGCGAAAAGGTGTCGCGGGTGGTGGCGTAACCCCCGCCGCCACCCAGCCGGCCCACCAGGTCCAGCCGGGCGGTGTCAATGTGCCAGCGCGCCGCGTCCTGAACGGCGTCGCTGCGCAGGGTCAGACCCAGTACCTCACCCAGAATGATGCGGGTGCGCCCAATGGTCAGGGTCTGCACCTCGCGGCATTCCAGCGCGGCAGGGGCCGCCTGCACGCGTGGCGTGGGCACCTGCCGCCCTGGCTCCAGGGCAATGCCCAGGGCGCCGGGTTCGGCGTGCCCGTACGGGAAATCGGTGGCGGTGGCGTTCATCAGGGGCGCCAGGTCCGCGCTGACCAGATTGACGGTAAAGGTGCCGCCAGCGCCGATGTTGCGGGCCGTGTCCTTGGGGGTGCCGTCTGGGCGGTCCCCTGGCGCAAAGGCCACCACGGGCGGGTCCGACCCCATCAGGCCAAAAAAGGAGTAGGGAGCCAGGTTGACATGGCCGTCTTCCCCCAGCGTGCAGACCCAGGCAATCGGCCGGGGCACCACCGTGGCGGTCAGGAGCTTGTAGCGGGCCGCCGCTGGTAGCGCGCCGAGATCGAAATGCGTCATGGGAGAGGGAGAGAACGCCATGCGTCAGCCTAGAGCAGGGCTCCGAGGGCCATACCGAGAACACAGGGAGCCCAAGTCACACCATGCTCTGTACAGCAGCAGGGCCAATTTAAGAGATCGCGCCCCACAGTGGTCAAAACGCCAAAAGCGCTTCATGTCCGCCACGACCTCCTTAACCTCCTTTGTTTGCTCCTCGCTTCCGCTGGCAATAAGCGGCCACCGCCTTAACCGCGCCCTTCTCCCCTTTCCCGTTCTGGCTCTGGCGTTAGCATGCGCCCATGACCCTGCCCGAAGCGGCCACCTACCGCGAGGCCTACGCCCGGCTGACCCGCATTGCCGCCGAACTGGAGGGCGGCGAGGCCGACCTGGACCGCGTGCTGCCCCTGCTGGAAGAGGCGCGCGCCGCCTACGCCCAGTGCCGGACACGCATTGAAGCGGTGCGCGCCGTATTGGCCGGTGACTGGGGCGCTGAAGAAGAGGACGACGAGCCCGAATCGGACGACGACGCCTGAGAGCGGAACCCAGAGCGGTCAAAGGGGATGACCCTCAACCCCGTCTCAGGCGAATGAAGTAAGTATCCGCATGAGCCAGTAGCGTGAGCTGCTCTGATGCTGGGCCGCCGCTGTGAGGCCGTCTCAGAGAGGCTTTCGCTAAGGTCAGGGGCGACCGAAATACTCCGCTGGCCGACCTTACTCCCTGTCACTTGCCCGCCCCCTTTCTCGCCCATTCTGCTCGCGCCTCATCTTATCCCGGCCAGGTCAGGCCGCACCCCAGGCATGCGGCGCGTATCTTTTGGCCTATGAGTGACGCCGCCCCTGTCCAGTCGGCCTCCCCCGCGCCCACCGCCGAGCCGCCCGCCCCACCGGTCAATCCGCGCGTGTACCGCTTTGTGGTGGACGTGACCTACCTGCCGGTCCTCCTGAGCGGCATGCACCTGGAAGTTCATGGGCGCGAGCATGTGCCGCCGCCCGGCACCCCCCTGGTGGTGGCGGCCAACCACGTCAGCGGTATTGACCCCTTTCTGGTGGCGCGGGCGTTGCCGCCGGGGCGCTACCTGCAGTTCATGGCCAAGAAAGAATTGTTTTTGCCGGTGATCGGCCACATCATCCGGGCGGGGGGGTCTTTTCCGGTAGACCGCAGCGGCAACGACCTGGGCGCCGTGCGCACCTCTCTGCGGGTGCTGAAAGCCGGCGGCACTGTGGGCATCTTCCCGCAGGGCACGCGCGGCGGCGCCGAGATGCAGGGCGGCGTGGCCCTGATTGCCGCCAAGGGCCGCGCGCCGATTTTGCCGGCGGGCATCAGCCGGGCAGGCAAACGCTGGATTATCCGCTTTGGGCCGCCCATCTCGCCGCGCGGCGGCATCAAGGCGATTACCGCCGAACTGGGCGCCGTGCTGGCCGAACTGTCTGTGCCGCCCGGCCAGCCGCTGCCGCCTGCGGGCTATACTGCGCCCTGACGGCTGCGGGGGAAAATCCGGTGCAAGTCCGGTTCTGTCGCGCAACGGTAAGCTCTCTCCTTTATGGGCGGGAGACAAGACCGAACACCTCCGCCGTTGCGTGCCCCCGAAGCGGGAGCGCGTGGCCTGACCTCTCGCGGAAAGGGGGCGCGCCGTGACCCCTGCGCCCCTGCCGGGCGCGCCACGGCCTGACTTCCTGCTCCGCCCCCTGAACCGGGGCGGCGTTTTTGTTCCGGCGGGAGGCCCCAAGGAGAGTGCCCCATGACCCGTGCCCTGACCCTGACCGCCGCCCTGCTGGCTGCCCTTTCGACCGCTGCCAGCGCCGTGACCTACCCCCTGACCCTGACCGACGACCTGGGCCGCAAGGTCACCATCAAGGCCGAACCCAAGCGCATTGTCAGCGCCCTGCCCAGCACCAGCGAGACCCTGTGCGCCATCGGCGCCTGCGACAAGCTGGTCGGCGTAGACGACTACACCGATTACCCGGCGCAGGCGGCCAGGTTGCCCAAAGTCGGCGGGCTTTACAACCCCAACTTTGAAGCCATGATCGCCCTGAAGCCCGACCTCGTGATTATCAGCAAGTACGGCAAGCTGGAGCCCACGCTGACCCAGGCCGGCATTCCAGTCCTGGCGATTAACCCCGAAACCTACGACGAGGTCTTTAGCAAGACCCTGACGCTGGGCAAAGTGGTGAACCGTGAGGCCCAGGCCAAGGCGCTCGTGACCACCATGAAGCGCGACATTGCCAAGGTCGAGATTCTGACCAAGAACGCAGTCCGGAAACCCACCGCCTACTACGAGATTGACCCCACGCCGTACTCGATTGGCCCCAACTCGTTTATGGGGGTGCTGCTGACCAAGGCGGGCGCGCGCAACATCATCCCGGCCAGCATGGGCGACTTTCCCAAGGTGGACCCCGAGTTTATCGTCAAGCAGAGCCCGCAACTGATTCTGGGTGTGGACGCCAAGACGGCGGGCGCGCGGCCCGGCTGGACCAGTATTGCGGCGCTGAAGACCGGCAAGACGCAGACTATTCCCGCCGAACTGGGCAACATCCTGTCGCGCCCTGGCCCTCGCCTGCCCCAGGCGCTGCGCGGCCTGGCCAAGATCATTCACCCCGAACTGTTCAAGTAAGCCGTGACGACGACCCCTGAAGTGGCCGCCCCGCGCGCATCCGGCCTGCCGCTGGCCCTTCAGGCGGCGGGGCTGACCTTCCTGCTGCTGCTGGCGGTGGTGCTGGGCACGGGGCTGGGCAGCGTTTACGTGCCGCCGGGCGAGGTGCTGGGCGCCCTGTGGCGCGGCCTCAGTGGACAGGACCTGGCCGGCAACGACGTGATTGTCTGGCAGATTCGCCTGCCGCGCGTGGTCATGGGCGTGCTGGTGGGCGCCAGCCTGGGCGTATGCGGCGGCGCCTTTCAGGGTGTCTTCCGCAACCCCCTGGCCGACCCCTACCTGCTGGGCGTGGCCAGCGGCGGCGCGCTGGGGGCCACCCTCTCAATCGTGGCTGAGTGGCCGCGCCCCGTAATTCCCCTGACCGCCTTGCTGGGCGCGTTAGGGGCCGTGGCCGTGACCGTGGCGCTGGCCCGTGAAGGCCGCCGCTTTCCGCCCACCCGCCTGATTCTGGCGGGGGTGGTGGTGGGCAGCACCCTGGGCGCGGCCTCCACGGCCCTGATCTTGCGCGGCGAGGACCGGGCGCGGCAGGTGCTGGCCTACACCCTGGGCGACCTGGGCTTCAGCGGCTGGCGCGACGTGGCCACCGTGCTGCCCTACGCGGCGCTGGGCTGCGGGGCGCTGCTGCTGCTGGCCCGCGCGCTGGACACACTGCAACTGGGCGAATTGACCGCCCGCAGCCTGGGGGTGCCGGTAGAACGCCTGCGCCTCCTGGTCATTGTGGCGGCCAGCGTCGCCACGGCGGGCGCGGTGGCGTACGTGGGCATCATCGGCTTTGTGGGCCTGATTGTGCCGCATGTGGTCCGGCTGGCCTTTGGCCAGGGCCACCGCACGCTGCTGGTGCTCTCGGCGCTGCTGGGCGGCACGCTGCTGGTGCTGGCCGACCTGCTGGCGCGCACCACGCCGCTGTCGCAGGTGGGCATTGTCACCACCTTGCTGGGCGGGCCCTTTTTCCTGTGGCTGCTGAGGCAATCCCGTGAGTAGCGCGGGCGCGCCCAGCCACGCTGCTGCAGGCCTCTCGGCCACGGATCTGCACGTACAGGCGGGCACTTTTCCGGCGGTGCGCGGCGTCAGTGCCGCATTCGCGGCGGGCCAGCTCTCGGCGGTGATTGGCCCCAACGGCGCGGGCAAGAGCACCCTGCTGCGCGCGCTGCTGGGGCTGTCGCGCCCAGAGCGGGGCGAGGTGCAGCTGCTGGGCCGGCCCCTAGGAACCTGGAGCCGCGCCGAACGCTCGCGGCAGCTGGCTTACCTGGCCCAGGGCGAGGCGCTGCCCGGCGACATGACGGTGCGTCACGTCGTGGCCCTGGGCCGGGGCGCCGGGCAGTGGCGCTTTGGCCTGCTGCCCCGCGACCCCTGGAACGAGGCGGACGAGGCGGCGGTGCAGGGCGCCCTGGACCGCACTGACACCGCGCGCTTTGCCGGACGCCGCCTGGCGGAACTCTCGGGCGGCGAGGCGCAGCGGGTGGCCCTGGCGCGCGCGCTGGCCGCTCAGCCACGATTTTTGCTGCTGGACGAGCCCACCAACCACCTGGACCTGGCCTACGCCCTGGAGGTCATGCGGTACCTGCGCTGCGAGGTGGCGGGCGGCCTGGGCGTGGTGGCCGTGCTGCACGACCTGAATCTGGCCGCGCGCGCCGACCATCTGGTGCTGCTGGCGGGCGGGCAGGTGCTGGTGAGCGGCCCACCAGAGACCGTGCTGACCCCAGAGCACCTGCAGGCGGCCTACGGCGTCCGCACAAGGGTGGTGCGCGACGCAGACCGCCTGCTCGTGATCCCCGAGGATGGGCTGTGATGACTGGCCAGCTCTGTCGCCCTCACCCCTCTGCCCGGCCCAGCTGGGCCGCCCCTGGACAAACCCGCTCCTTCCTCTCCCGGCTGGAAGTCTGCTGATGGCACCCAAGTTCTTTGCCACCCGCGCCCACCTGCTGGTGTGCCAGGGCCAGAGCTGCCAGGGCCGGGGGTCGGCGCTGCTGTACAAGGCCCTGTGGAATCACCTGGAACGGCAGTCGCTGGCCTATTACAAGAAGGGCGGCAGCCTGCGCCTGACCGAAAGCGGCTGCCTGGGCGCGTGTTCCTACGGCCCTACCCTGTGCGTCTACCGCCCGAAGCCAGCAGGCGGTGGCCTTGAAGAAGCCTGGTACGCCGCTGTGGACTTTCCCCTGGCCACCCGCATTGCTGGGGCCGCGCACGAAGAGACGCCGCTGCCAGAAGAACACCGTTACGGGCCAGAGTGAAGCACAGCAGAGCCGCGGCGCTGGGAAAAGTTCCTCCCAGCGCCGTCTCTAGTTCCCGGTCCCGTATCACGGTGCCGATACAGCACTGTGGCTTCCAGATTCAGGGCCGCGCCATGACGGCCCTCTCACCTGTCCGGCGCGTCAGCCTCTGACCACTTCCAGAATCTTCTCGCCGTACTTGCGTAACCGCTCTGGTCCCATGCCGCGCACCGCCCGGAGGTCGGCCTCGGTGTAGGGAACGCGGCGGGCAATTTCGGCCAGGGTGGCGTTGCTGGCAATGATAAAGCGGCTGATCTCCTGGCGCTTGGCCTCGGCGTTGCGCCACTCGCGCAGGCGGGCGTAGACAGCGGCCTGCTCATCCGTGAGGTTCGCGGCCGGGTCTTCCTTGCCGCCGGGCAGGTCAGGAGGCAGGATGACCGGGGCCGGTTCCGGGGCGGGCGTGGGCTCGGCCACTTCCGGCTCGGCGGTGGCTTCAGGGGCCTCGGCGTCGGCGGCCAGCTGACCCTCCTCAGCGCTGCTATCCACTACGGTAGTCGGCGCTTCGGCGTCCAGGTTGGCCTCTGCCCCCAGGTGGGTCACATCGGGCAGGCCCGCCGGCTGCTCTGGGGCGTCGGGACCCGCACTGACCGGCGTGGGCAGCGGCGCGGGGGCGTGGGCCGGCGAGTCGCTGAACACGATTTCAGGCTCCCAGACTTCCTCGGCGGGCGCGGCGGGCGGAGTCCAGGGCTCCAGCGTCAGGTTGGGGGTCGGCGGCTGCTCCTCGGCCGCGCCTGGGGCTTCAAAGGTAAAGCGCTGGGGGGCGCTGCGGTCCCCCTCGTCCCCGCGGCGCTGGGGAGGCTCGGGGCGCTCAGAGCGGCTGGGCCGCTCGCCGCGCCGGCCATCACGCGGCCGGTCGAAGCGCTCGCGGCGCCCCCCCCGGAACTCGCGCCGGTCGGGCCGGTCCTGCGGGTCGCGCTCGGGGACGGGGCGCTCGGCTGGGGCCGGCGCCGCGCTGCGCTCGGGTTCGCGGGTGGCAACTTCACGGGTCTGGTCGCGGCCAGTGTCGCGCCCCAGCAGGGCCAGCGCCGTGCCCAGGTCTTCCAGGCCGGGCGTCAGCAGCACGCCGCCCGTCACGCTGCGCGCGGCTGCGCGCACGCCGCCCAGCGGGGCGCTGGTGTCAGCCACGGCGTCGGGGGCCAGCAGCAGGGCCGTGGGCCCGGCCGGCTGCGCGGCGCCGCCCAGGCGCTCGCCCAGGGCCGCCGCCGTGCGTGCCGCTCGGGCCAGACGTAGCGGCAGGGTCGCCACGTCGCGCAGCACGTAGGCCACGCTCAGGTCACTGGGGGCGGCGCCGACCGCTTCGGGGGCCCGCCCGGCCCCGAAGAGCGCGGCCAGGGGCGCGTCGGCGTGGCCACTCAGGGTGGCGCTGTCGCTGTAGGTCACGGCGGCGGCCCCGCGCGCCAGCCAGTCGCTGCCGGGGGCCAGGGTGGCGTCCACAATCACCGGCACCCCTGCCCGGCGGGCGCGGTCCAGCTCATCGCGGCCCGGTTCAAGCAGCCACACGGCCTGCGCGCCGCGCCAGTCGGCGTCCAGAGGCGCGGCGGCCAGGCCAGCCCCCGCCAGGGCGTCACGGTTAACACGCAGGCGGGGGTCCACGCGCAGGGTGCCGCGCCCCAGCAGCGCGGTCAGTTGAAGGGCGAGGGCGCGCGGGCCCTCCAGCAAGAGCCCCCACTCGGCGCCTTCCAGGTCAGCCAGGGCGCCGGCCAGGCGGGCATGGGGGTCGCCCCGTTCGGCGTGCAGGCGCACAAGTCGGGCGTCGGGACGCTCGGAGGACAGGCGGTCTTGGGTCATGGCGCCTATTGTGCCGCACCGCTGGGCCAGGGTGCCGCCTGGACATTCTTTTGGATGCAGCCTTCCCTGGCCAGAGCTGCCGCTTCGTGGGCGCCTGTTAAGCCTGATGTCATCTGAGGCACGAACCTGATGACGCCACCAGCATGCGCCCCTGCCTGCCCCAGCCCTTGCCCACCGCGCCCCATTTCTGAGGACGGGCCCTCCCATCTTTAGGTCCAGGGGCCCAGCTGAGAACTTTCTCTTTGGGGCTTTCGCCACAGTCTGGACACAATGCCTGGCGTTGGCCTCCCGCTGACCTCCGGGCCTTTCCTGGGCCTGGCCCGCAGCCTGCCGCTGCGGAAAGGAGAGCATCATGCGTCACGTCTTCCTGAGCGCCACCAGCATTGTCCTTGTTGCGTCTGTCTCGCCCGTCTCCGCCGCCACCCTGACCTGGCAGAACCTGCGCCAGGGCGACAGCGGGCGCGACGTCACCACCCTGCAGTACCTGCTGCGCGAGGCCGGGCAGACCGTGGACATAGACGGCCTCTTTGGGGCGGGCACAAATACCGCCGTGCGGAACTTTCAGGGCGCCAGTGGCTTGACCGTGGACGGCATCGTGGGCGGCAACACCTGGGAAGCCCTGATTAAAACCGTCCGTCAGGGGGACAACAACAACGCCGTGCGGGCCCTGCAAGACCAGCTCCGCAGCGGCTACGGCTACAGCAGCGTGACGGTGGACGGCGCCTTTGGCCCGGGGACCAACACCGCTGTGCGCGATTTTCAGAGCAAGCGCGGCCTGACCGTAGACGGCATCGTGGGCCTGAACACCTGGCAGGAACTGGTGACCGGCGCCAGCACGGCGCCCAGCACCACCACCTCAGGCCTGGCCAGCCAGATTCTGGGCAGCAGCCGCATCACACTGGGCACCTCCAGCAGCACCACGAACGGGAACCCCCGGCAAAATATGAGCGACGCCGCGGCGGGCCGACTGGTCACCCGTGGGTGCAACAGCAACGTGAACTGCGGCCTGACCGTGGCGCTCAAACGCTCCATGCTGGAAGGTGTGCTGAGCATTGCAGGCGCGGGCAACACCTTTTTTATCACGTCGGTGGCGGGGGGCAAGCACTCGACGAATTCGGACCACTACGCGGGGCTGGCCATGGACATCGGCATCTGGAACGGCACCAGCCTGGGCACCCCCAACAGCGCCCATACGGCGGCCCGCAACGCCTGCATTGCGGCGGGCAGCGACCCCAGTCAGACCTTCAACGCCTACAACGACTCCAGTGGCGGCCACAACAACCACGTTCACTGCGCCTGGAATTAACGCCTGACCGCTCTGTGCGCCCTCTCCCGCTGTGGAGGGGCTTCTCAGAGCCGAGCAAGGCCCCTGAGCTCAGTTCTGGCAGCTCTAACCCTCAAGGTATGACCGGCTCTGTCTCAGCCCGCCAGCCTCAAACGCCCAGCCTCTTACAAACGCGCCCGCCCAGAGGCGCCATGCTGAAAGGCGAACGGAGGCACCTATGGCGCGCATCACCCGGTACAGCAAGTTCGAGGGCGAACTCGACCAGCTCGACAGCAGCGAGCTGATGCAAATGATTCAGGAGGCGCTGCTGGGCCAGGGCATGAACGATCCCTATGACCCCGACCCCAACGCGCGCCCCAGCATGGACGACCTATTTGACGCCATTCTGGAGGCACTGGCCGAGCGGAATATGGTGCCAGAAGAGCAGCTGCTGGAAGCCATGCAGGCCGACGACATCCGCGAGACTGCGCTGGGCCAGCAGATTCAGCGGCTGATGGACCGCCTGCAGCAAGACGGCTTTATTCGCAAGGAATTTGACGAGGACGCCCAGGGCGGCGCAGGCGACCCCGGCGACGCCAAATTCCAGCTGACCGACAAGAGCATCGATTTCCTGGGCTACAAGAGCCTGCGGGACCTCATGGGCGGCCTGGGCCGCTCCAGCGCGGGCGCCCACGACACCCGCGAGTATGCCAGCGGCGTGGAAATGACCGGCGAGCTGAAAAGCTACGAGTTCGGCGACACCATGAATCTGGACACCACCGCCACGCTGGGCAACGTGATTTCCAAGGGCTTTGACAACCTGGAGGAATCCGACCTGGTCATCCGGCAGGCCGAATACAACAGCAGCGCGGCCACGATTGTGCTGCTGGACTGCTCTCACTCCATGATCCTGTACGGCGAGGACCGTTTTACCCCCGCCAAGCAGGTAGCCCTGGCGCTGGCCCACCTGATCCGCACCCAGTACCCCGGCGACACCGTGAAGTTCGTGCTGTTTCACGACAGCGCCGAGGAAGTGCCGGTGGCCAAGCTGGCCCAGGCGCAGATTGGGCCGTACCACACGAACACGGCGGGCGGTCTGCGGCTGGCCCAGCAACTCCTCAAGCGTGAGAACAAGGACATGAAGCAGATCGTGATGATTACCGACGGCAAGCCCTCGGCCCTCACGCTGCCTGACGGCCGGATTTACAAGAACGCTTATGGCCTGGACCCCTACGTGCTGGGCGCCACCCTGCGCGAGGTCGCCAACTGCCGCCGCAGCGGCATTCAGGTCAACACCTTCATGCTGGCCCGCGACCCCGAACTGGTGGGCTTTGTGCGCCGGGTGTCGGAAATGACGCGCGGCAAGGCGTATTTCACGACGCCGCAGAACATCGGCCAGTACGTCCTGATGGACTTCGTGACCAACAAGACGAAGCTGGTGAATTAAGACGCACTCCGATTGAATCGAGCACCATGCTCGGTGAACTCCGAGAGGACTTGGAAAGGTGCGCCGCAGAGCGCGCAGGAACAGATGCGGATTTCGCGAGATGGAAGCGCAGACGGTGCCTGTCCAGCTGCGCTGCAATGAAGCGGAATCCGTAGAGGGCGGGGAGCAAAAGGGCTGAAGGGTCTTCGCCTTCAGCCCTCTTTGTCTGCCGCATCTGCGGCTCCGCTGGCCCTGGCCGCCCGGTAGGCTGAACCCATGCGCCGCCTGCTTCTGCTACTCTGCCCGCTGTTCGGCGCCTGTGGTCTGGTCCCGCTGCCCGAGGTTGAGGCCCGGGACTTTTACTTTACGAACACCGTGCCGGATTTACAGCCGCACGAGGTCGCCTACATGGACACCAACCAGCTGGACTTTCTCTCGCTGCCAAGCGCCAAGTACCGGCACGTCACGGTGGACGCCGTGCTGACGCCCAGCGGCCCTGTCCCGGATGCCCGCGTACAAATTTTCGCCTCGCCCACGCGCCCAAGCTGCCCGGTGGTGCAGCCCCCAGAGGACAGCCCGAATGACCTGAGCGCCGCCCTGCGCTGCGACGGCCCCGCTGGTGGTCAGCTGCTGGCCGAGGTGGGCCTCCAGCGGGGCACCCAGACGCTCGTGCATCTGGAGGGCGCGGCGCTGGAGGAGGCCCTTCGCCGCCGACAGCTGTACATCGGGGTGCGCCTGCTCAGCCGCGAAAACACTTATGGGGCGGTGGTCTGGGTCCGCCAGATTCGCGTGCGTGCCCGGCTGTAAGAGGGACTCCGACCCCACCGTTCAGACAAACGGTGAGGTCCGAGCAGGCCTAGAAAGCTCAGCAGGCTCGAAGAGCTCCGAAGACGAGCGAGAAAAAATGGGGTCCGGGCGTGGCGTTTACCACTCGGTGCTGTCCCGATGTCTTGACGCGACAGCTGGAAGCCGTAGGGGCCCAGCCAGACGGGCCGCCTCGTTTAGCCCATCCGCACGAACATCGGCGGCTTGACGCCCACCATGCGCGCCATGACCCAGACCTGGCCCTTGTGGTGGGCCTCGTGGGCAATAATGGCGTCCAGCAGCGCGGCCACGGGCATTTCACGGCCACCAAAGGCTGGAATGCGGCGCGACAGGTCCTCGTCGGTCATGGCGGTCATGGCAGCGCTGGCGGCCGTCATGCTCTGACCCAGGCGCTCGCGGGCTTCGGTCAGGGTCTGGCTGGGCTCGGGCAGGTGGCCGGGGGCCTGGCCCTGAATCATGTTCAGGAAGCGCGCGGCGCTGCCCGAGAGGTGGTCGGCCTGCCCAATGAAGCTGAGGCCACCGTCCCAGGCCGCAAAATTCCCCTGATCTTCGGGCAGCTGGCCATACAGGTCCAGCAGGGCGGCGCGGTGACTTTCAAAGTTGCGGGCGTAGATGGCGCTGCGGTTCATGGGGCGCAGCATAGAGCGGCGCCGGCCCTCGGGGACGCCAGGCCCCACGCCGCAGAGGCGCCTTACAAAGGTCGATTTTTTAAGGCGTCACGGATTTCGGCCAGCAGTTTTTCCTCATTGCTGGGTTCGGCCACGGCAGGCTTTTCCTCGCGCTTGAAGCGTTCGGTGATTTTATTCATGGGCGTCACCACAAACAGGTAAATCACCAGCGCCGTCAGAAAGAAATTAATGAGGGCCGTAATAAATGCCCCGTAGTCCATCGTGATGGCGGTGATCCCCCGTGTGGGGTCTGCGGCGCGCAACACGAGTTCGCCCGCCACCGAGCCGCCCGTGACCAGCTTGACCAGCGGGTCAAGGAACCCCTTGGTAAAGGCCGTGACTACGCCACCAAAGGCCGCCCCGATGACCACACCGACCGCCAGGTCCACGACGTTGCCGCGCAACAGGAATTTCTGAAAGCCACTGACCATGCCGCAGTGTTTCTCTCAAGCTCAGCCGCACGGCAAAATCTGTCTAGACTGTTAAGCCTGCGCGGTGTCCTTGACGGCGTGGGCGCTCATGCCCCACTGGTGGCCGCTGCTCTGGGCCCCCTGCAGAATGACGCGGGCCAATTCGCCCAGGGTGGCGCCGCCCGCGCGCACATCCATCTTCAGCTCGGCGCGCAGCTCGCCCAGGCTCACGTCGTCCAGCATCAGTTCGGTGCCGTAGCGCAGGGTGGTGGGCGGGACAATCAGCAGGTCGGCCTCGCCCGGCTTGACCGCGTGACGAAAGCAGCGCCCCGTCAGCAGGCCCGCCACGGTGGTCACCTTGCCGAAAGTCTTGTTTTCCACGGCGCGCACCTCAATGCTCAGGCCCTCAATGGCGCGCAGCGGCTCCACGGCACTGTCCAGCGACTCGGCAAACAGGGTGCCGGTGCCCAGAATGACCCGGACCGGCTGGGGCAGCGCGGCGGGCAGGTCCGGCAGCCCCTCGGTGAGAAAGTCCCGAATCATGCCCACGCCGTTTTCCAGCATGGGGAACCCCTCGTACTCTTCCTCGGTGGGCAGGGCTTCCCCGGCCAGCAGATACAGCTCGTCACTGGGAAAGACAAAACGGGTGCCGCGTTCGGCCAGAAACTGCTTGCGCCAGATGTTCAGGCGCCGCAGGGTGTCCTGGGCTTCCTCGCGGGTAAAGGTCCGCACGTCCGGCAGGTTGGTGCGGTGGCTGGTCAGGCCAATCGGCACCACCGCCGCGCTGATGACATTGGGGCGGCTGGACAGGTACTCCACCGTTTCGTCCAGATGCTCGCGGTCGTTGCGCTCGGGCATCAACACGATCTGGGTGTAGAGGTCAATCTGTTCCAGGCGCTCGATCATGGAGCGGATCTGCACGGCCTGGGGGTCTTTCACCTTCAGGCGCCACCACTTCATCATGTCCTGGCGCAGGTCCTGGTTGGCGGTATGCACCGAAACGTACAGCGGCGAGAGGTTCTCGTTCTCGATGCGCTGAATGTCGTGTTCGGACAGGTTGGTCAGCGTGACAAACGAGCCGTACAGAAACGACAGGCGGTAATCGTCGTCCATGATGTACAGGCTCTTGCGAAAGCCGCGCGGCATCTGGTGTACGTAGCAAAAGTCGCACTTGTTGGCGCACTTCTTGATGCCGTCAAACAGCACCTCTTCAAAGTCCAGGCCGGGGTCTTCCCATTCCACCGTGAAGGTAAAGGTGTCGTCCAGGCTGGGCGGGGCGGGCAGCATCAGGCGGTGGTGGTCCTGGGCAGTGCCGGGCACGCCCGTCATGACACGCGGGGCCTCTTTAGGGCGAGCAATTTCCAGAGTCGCGGCGCCCTGCGACAGCAGATGCCGGTACGCCAGCACGTCGGTGACTGCCTGGCCGTTTACCCGCAGCAGCACGTCTCCGGGCTGAACCCCGGCCCGCTCGGCGGCGCTGCCCGCCTCCACACTTTTAATCGGTGCAGGAAAAAGCTGCTCCTGCATCTGCTGTGCTGCCGTCAAAACACATCACCCCACCTTCGCCTGTTCTGGCAAGTTCGCGGTGCGACTGTCCTTCGCGGTCCCGCACCAAGCACAGCAGCTTAACAGGGGCTGAGCAGGGCCGATGTGAGTCAGAACGGGATTGCGGGACAGAGGGAGCGTGAAGAAGAGGTGTCTGCGGCGTGAGCCCACCGGAGGAGCACTGATCTGCCAACTTCTATTTCCCTCGGCGCACTTGTCTCCTGTTGGCGTTGCCCCGATTGAATCGCGTTCGTTGGCGACTTTACCGGAGACTATAAGGGCAGCACCCACAGGGGAGGCGCAGCACCCAACAAATTGGGCGTCTCTCATTTCTCCAGCTCTTGCAGGTCAACTCAGCCACACACCCAGAGCGAAGAGGCCGGGAACGCCCCAACAGGCTGTCCCGACCTCCAGACGCTGACGCGCAGACGTCATCTATTTCGTTGACCACTCGGCACAGCACCGAGTTGCACCCTCCACGCCCGTCAGCCCGCTGCCGACTCGACTCGCTTTGCCGCGAAGCTCTTCAAGGCTGCTTAGCTTTGCAAGTCTGCTCGGCCTACCCTATGTGCCGCAGTAAATTGACGGTTTCAATCATGGCCAGCACCGCCTCAGCGCCCTTATTCCCGGCCTTGATCCCGGCGCGGTTCAGGGCCTGCTCAACGGTATCGGTGGTCAGCACGCCAAAGGCGATGGGCACGCCTGTGTCCAGACTGGTATTGAGGATGCCGCTGGCCGCGCCGCCCGCCACGAAGTCGTAGTGGTCGGTGTCTCCCTTAATGACCGCGCCCAGGCACACCACCGCGTCGTATTTGCCGGACTGGGCCAGCTTGCGGGCAATCAGCGGCACTTCATAACTGCCGGGCGCGAGGTAATGATCCAGATGGTCACTCTGACCGCCGTGCTGCACGAAGGCCAGTTCGGCGCCTTCGACCAGACGGTCCACGATCAGGTGATTCCAACGGGTGCTGACGACAGCAAACTTCAGGTCAGTGGCCAGCAGGGTGGCTTCGATTCGGTTCATAGGGCTCCTTCGGAGCAGGAGTGGAGAAGAGGTTGTGGGAAGTGGGTCAGGCACAGACAGGGCACAAGTTCTCTGCCACCGGCTGTCAGCTTTCTGCCACCGGCCATTCGCTCTCGGTAGCCAGGTGGCCCAGCTTGGCCCGCTTGGTGCCCAGGTACGCGGCGTTATGGACGCTCTGGCCCACATGCAGGGGCACACGCTCGGCGACCTCCAGGCCAAAGCCGCCCAGGGCATGCAGTTTGCGGGGGTTGTTGGTCAGCACGCGCAGGCGGCGGGCGCCCAGCAGATGCAGCATCTGGGCCCCGATGCCAAAGTCGCGGGCGTCGGCGGGAAAGCCCAGGCGCAGGTTGGCCTCGACCGTATCGGCGCCGCCGTCTTGCAGCGCGTAGGCCCGAATCTTGTTCAGCAGGCCAATGCCCCGGCCTTCCTGACGCAGGTACACCAGCACGCCCCGGCCTTCGGCGGCAATGGCGCGCAGCGCGGCGTCGCGCTGGGGGCCACAGTCGCAGCGCAGGGAATGGAAACCGTCACCCGTCAGGCACTCGCTGTGGACCCGCACCAGCAGCGGGGCCTCGGTCACTTCACCCATCACCAGCGCCACATGCTCGGCGCCGCTCAGGCTGTCTTCAAAGCCCACCAGCCGGAACTCGCCGTACTCGGTGGGCAGCCGCGCCTCGGCCACCAGCCGCATGGAGGGGTCGTGGGCCAGGCGGTAGGCGATCAGGGCCTCAATGCTGCCCACCTTCAGGCCGTGCTTCTCGCCGTATGCCAGCAGGTCGGGCAGGCGGCTCATCTCGCCGTCGTCGCCCATGATCTCGCAGATGACGCCCAGCGGAGCAAAACCGGCCAGCCGCGCCAGGTCACACGCCGCCTCGGTGTGCCCGGCGCGGCGCAGCACTCCACCAGGGCGGGCAACCAGGGGAAAGATGTGGCCAGGACGCCGGAAATCGGCCGGCTGAGCCGCCCCGTCCAGCAGGGCGGCAATCGTGGCCGCGCGGTCGTAGGCACTGATGCCGGTGGAATTGCTGACATGGTCCACGCTGACCGTAAAAGCCGTGCCGTTGGGATCAGAGCTCTGCCCTGCCCCCACCATCGGGGTCAGGTCCAGCGCCTGCGCGCGCTCCGGGGGCAGGGTCACGCAGATCAGGCCCCGGCCCTCGCGCGCCATGAAGTTGATCCAGTGCGGGGTGGCGGTGGCGGCGGGCATCAGCAGGTCGCCCTCGTTTTCGCGGCCCTCGTCGTCTACCAAAATCACGGGGCGCCCAGCGCGCAGGTCGGCCAGCAGGTCGGGAATGGAGGCGAGGGTCATACCGTGGCCTCCGGCGCCCAGCCGCGCATCAGCAACAGCCGCTCGACATACTTGGCCAACTGGTCGGCTTCCAGATTGACCGGCGTGCCGGGCACCCAGGTGTGCAGGGTCGTGACCTCCAGCGTGTGCGGCACCAGCCAGAGGGTGAACTCGTCGGGCGCCAGGTCCGCGCGGCTGCCGGCCGGCCCACCCACGTCCACCACCGTCAGGCTCACGCCGTCGGCCGTCACGCTGCCCTTAGGGACCAGATAGCGGGCCAGCCCTGCCGAGGCGCGCAGGGTCATGGTGTAGGCGCCGGGTTGGGCGTCTACCCGCAAAACCTCGGCGACGCCGTCCACATGCCCACTGACGATGTGGCCGCCAAATCGGGCCTGCGCGGTCATGGCGCGCTCCAGATTGACCGCTGCGCCGCTGTGCCAGTGCGGCGCCGTCTTGGCCAGCGTCTCGTGGCTGAGATCCACAGTAAAGCCTGTCTCGTCCCACCCCGTCACGGTCAGGCAAGTGCCGCTGACGGCGATGCTCTCGCCCAGGTGCAGGTCGGGCCACAGTTGGGCAGGCTGAATGGTCACGGTGAGGTGGCCATTCTTCTCTTCGGTGTGGGCCACGCGCCCCACCTGTTCAATGATGCCGGTAAACATGGTTGACCTCCGGTGCCGGCCAAAGCGACCTTTCCCGCCCTGACCGGCGCAGAATCAGAGACGGGGAATGTCGTTCAGGAAGCCAGTGATCAGCACATCCGGGCCGAGTTGTTCGGTGGTCACGTCGCGCAGGGACTGAGCCAAGTGCATAGACCGGACCGGGTCACCCAGAGGAGACAGGCCCGCGCCCAGCAGCTTCGGCGCGATGAAGACCCGGACCTCATCCACCAGCCCAGCCGATAGGAAAGCCGACAGGAGGGTCGGTCCGCCTTCCAGCAGCAGGCTGGAAAGACCGAGGGTACCCAGAGCGGTCAAGGCTTCTTCCAGATGCTCGGCCCGCAGCACGGTCACGCCCGCCGCCTTATGGGCGCTGGTGTCGGCCTCTGGGCCAGTCACCAGCACCGCGCCCGCTCGCCAGAGCCGCGCGTCCGGAGCGGACCGAGCGCGGCGGTCAAACACGACGGGGCGGGGGTCACGGCCGCCAGGCACGCCGCGCGTGGTCAGGGCCGGATTATCGGCCCCGACCGTGCCGCGGCCCACTGCAATCGCGTCCAGCTCGTTGCGCCAGGTCATCGTGCGCTCACGGGCCGCCGGGCTGCTCACCAGGCCGCCGCCTTCGTTCAGCGCGGCGACTTTGCCGTCCAGGGTCATGGCGTACTTGGCGACCACCCAGGGCCGGCCGCGCGTCACCAACGACCGGAAACCCGCTTGCTGGCGCAGGGCTTCGGCTTTCCCGGGCCCTACCACGACCTCTATCCCAGCCGCGCGCAGGCGGGCCACGCCCTGCCCGGCCACCAGCGGATTCGGGTCCAGGGCCGCCACCACCACGCGCCCCACGCCCGCTGCCGTCAGGGTGTCCGCACACGGTGGAGTGCGGCCAAAATGGGCACACGGTTCTAGGGTGATGTATGCGGTGGCTCCGCGTGCCCGGTCGCCGGCCTCCCGCAGAGCAAAGACCTCGGCGTGAGGCTCACCGGCTGCCGGATGAAAGCCGGCGCCGACCACCATGTCGCCCTGCACCAAGACGCAGCCCACCGGCGGATTGGGGGCGGTGCGGCCTAAGCCCCTGGCCGCTTGGGCGAGTGCCAGCGCCATAAACCGCTCGTCAGGCGGCAACGACGTCTCCGGCCCAGGGGGCGGAGCAGTTCTCTTAACCATAGGGTGTCGCTGCCCGCCGGGGTCGGTGGGATCAGCGGTCCTCCTTCTCTCATCCGGACTGGACGGCGAGAGAGGCAACGTTCAGTGGCTTCAGGCTTGGGGGCGGCCCCTCACCTGTCTTGCCGCGTTCAGCGCGTCTCTGCTTGCCATGACACCGTCGGCCCCAGACTCTCACCGGGTCGGGCCTGGGCGTGGTGCAGTTTGCCCAGGCTTCGCGGGCTGAGGCGTGCGTGTGCGCGCCATCACCGCCGGTAGGGATTCACACCCTGCCCCGAAGGAAGCAGCCCACCCGTAGCGAGTGGGCCACGAGGAGGCTAGCACCGGCCAGGCGGGCGCCGTCTGTGGGGGCCAGACAGGACGAAGGAAGTTAGGGACTCCTTTCCCTGCGCCGGGGCTGATCAGGATTCAAGTCGATAAGTTCGCGGACCTCACCCTGATGAACCCGAAACAGCCGCCCCGCCCCTGCCAAGAGCAGCTCGCCACGCCGGTCAAAGTCTGCCCAGGTGGCGTCCTGCACTTCCGGGATGTCGGGCTCGCCCAGCCAGCGGTAAGCCGCAGAATACGGGTACAGAGGCGAGCTGAAGCGCAGTTCCAGTTGACGCTTTTGGGCTTCACCGCTTCTTCCCCAGCCCTCCGGTTCGCGCGTCACGCGCCACCCTGTTCGTTTCAGGGACGTCAGTAAGGTCTTCGCCGGCTGTGGCGGAGCCACCGTCACCTCAAACCCTGGAGGGCGCAGGAGTTGCTGCTCTGGCCGGGCGTGGTTGACTGTTATCTTCCGGTTGCCATCAAAGACGCCGCCTCCACTCCAGCCATCTGAGGCATTCCACAGCCCCAGCGCCCGGACGGACGGCGGCTCCACGACCGCACCTCAGTGCCGAAAGTGCGGTGGGCGGCACTCATCTGATCGGGCGACTCGTTCCGCGCCATGTAGAGCAGGTGTTCTCCGTCGGGCGACAGGTCACTCATCCAGGGATACAGCTGGCCCCTAAACCACGACCCCGGCGTAAAGTGATCGGTCTGGGTGTTCCACAGATACAGGCGTGTCCAGCGGCTGGGGCCACGCCGGAAAACCACCGCCTGGTCCGCTTCGCTGGCCAGCAGCACCTAGAGGCGCGCGGGCGAAAGCTGGACCATTCCCTTGACCCGCCCCGAAGGCCCGGCCGCTGTCACAGCAGCGCCGCCAGCCCCCTGGACGCCACATCCCGCAAGCTGAAGCTCATATAGGGGGTCAGTTCGGTGGCGTCGGGGTTGATTTCGATGACGGTGCCGCCGCCTTCCAGTGTCTCGAACGCCAGCCCAGCGGCTGGATACACCACGCCACTGGTCCCGATAATCAGGGCCACCTCGGCAGCGGCAAAGGCGGCCTGGGCTGCGTTCAGGGCCTCCTCGGGCAGATACTCGCCAAACCAGACCACGTTGGGGCGCATGCGGTGGCCGCGCGGCGAGGTGGGCGGCGTGACGAGGGTATCCGGGTCGGGCAAGGGAACAACCTCTCCGGTGTGCTCATCCCGCGCACTAACCAGATTGCCGTGCAGTTCGACCAGCTGCCCGCCGCCCTGACCGCTGCCCGCACGCCCATGCAGGCCATCCACGTTCTGGGTGGCCAGGAAGAAGCCGGCGCCCTTCTGACGTTCCAGCTCAGCCAGCAGCCGGTGTGCCCCGTTGGGTTGGGCCGCCAGCACGTCGCGGTAGCGTCCGGCGTACCAGTCCCAGACCAGCTCGGGGTCGCGCTCGTAAGCCGCTGGGCTGGCCAGATCTTCGGGCCGGAAGCGCGCCCAGTGGCCACTCTGGGCGTCACGGAAGGTGGGAATACCGCTCTCGGCGCTGACCCCAGCGCCGGTCAGCACCGCCACGCGGGAGGCGGCCGCCAGCGCGGCGCGGGCAGAGGCAAGGTCCATAGTCACAGGCTAGCGCCCAGGCCAGACCAGGAATTCCGGCGGCGCCGCGTCGGTCAACCACACGCCGTTCTCGCTGCGGTAGAAGACATGCCCGGCTTCGTGCATGGCCCCGGCGCGGACGGTCAGGACGGCGGGCCGGCCCCGCCGCGCTCCAACCTGAACGGCGGTCTCGCGGTCCGCCGACAGGTGAACGTGGTGACGATTCATGGGCCGCAGGCCGTGCTGGCGAATAGCCGCCAGTGCGCCAGGGTGCGTGCCGTGGTACAGGAAGGGCGGCGGCACCACGGGTTCCAGGTTCAGGTCCACCGGCACGCTGTGGCCCTGGTTAGCGCGAATCTGGTCGCCGAGCAGACTGAAGCGTGCCTTGTCGTTGTTGGCCACCACCCCCTCCACCGCCGCGCGGGTCACCCCCAGATGGGTCAGCAGCGGCGCCAGCGGCACCCAGCCGCCAGGAGCCAGGGTCAGTCCGGCTTCGTGCGGCGCGTGGCGCAGCAGGTAAGCCAGGCGTTTGGACAGTTGGCGGTCGTTCATGGGGGCAGTGTGACTCCAGCCGGGACTCGGGCACATCGGCCAGATGGACGCGGCCGCTGAGCATTCTGGTCGTGTCGGGTAGAGAGGCGTCTGCCGGCGACTGATCCGGCCGGGCTAGCACGGAACCCGCCCTACGCCTACTTGCGCCGCTTGAGTCAAATCGTTTGTGTACCCAAGTGAACCGGAGTTCGTCTCACCCGCTAGGCGGCCTCAAGACACAGGCGAGCTAACGGGGAGGCTGGGCAGCCCTTCGCCGCAGCGGCGGCAGTAGCGCGCGTCCGGTTCGTGGGGCGACAGGCCGCAGCGGGCGCAGGTCACGGTGGGGGCAGTGTCCAGCCAGGCGCCGCGCTGCGCCTGCGTCAGCCCCACAGTCACAATGCCCGTGGGCACCGCGATGATGCCGTAACCCAGAATCATGACCAACGAGGCCAGCCCTTTACCCAGGGGCGTTTCCGGCGCAATGTCACCGTAGCCTACCGTCGTCATGGTCACGATGGCCCAGTAAATGCTGGTGGGAATGCTGGTAAAGCCGTGCTGGGGGCCTTCAACGACGTACATCAGCGTGCCAACAATCACCACCAGGGTCAGCACCACCGCCAGAAAGACCGTGATTTTGGCCAGGCTGGCCTGCAGGGCTCGCGTCAGCACGCTGGCTTCACTGAGGTACCGCACCAGCTTGAGGACTCTAAAGATGCGCAGCAGCCGCAGCACCCGCACGATCAGCAGGTACTGCGCGCCGGGAATCAGGAGGGCCAGATAGGCCGGCAGTAGGGAGAGCAGATCCACCACCCCGAAAAAACTCCGCGCGTAATGCGAGGCCCGGCGCGCGGTCAGCAGCCGCAGCAGGTACTCGGCGGTAAACAGCCCCGTCAAGGTCCATTCGGCGGCGCGCAGTTGCGGGGCATACCGCGCCCGCAGCGGCGCCACGCTGTCCAGCATGACCGCCAGCACGCTGGCCAGAATCGCGGCGATGAGAAACAGGTCAAAGACCCGCCCCGCCCGCGTGTCCGAGTTGTAGATGACGTCGCCCAGACGAACGCGCCAGGCGGCTCTGTGGTGTGCCTGACTGCTCACGGCGGCAGTCTAGCGCCCGGCCCGCGCTACCCTGGGCGGCATGACACAACCCGAACCGTGGGCGGCGCTGCGGCGCCACTGGCAGGAATTGGCGGACCTGGGGGGCATCGGCGCGCTGCTGGGCTGGGACCAGAGCACCTACCTGCCGCGCGCGGGGGCCGCCAGCCGGGCGCGGCAGCAGGCACTGCTCTCGGGCATTCGCCACGCGCGGGCCACCGACGCCGCCTACGGCCGCCTGCTGGACGGGGCGCAGGCCCAGGGCGACCTCACCCCAGTCCAGACGCGCACCCTGGCTGTCGCGCGGCGCAACTTTGACCAGGCCACCCGCCTGCCCGCCGAATTCGTGCAGACCTTCTCGCAGCACGCGGGCGAAACCTATTCCGCCTGGGTGCAGGCGCGCCCTGAGAACGATTTTGCGCGTCTGGTGCCGCTGCTGGACAAGACCCTGGACCTGAGCCAGCAGGCCGCCGCGTATTTCCCCGAGTTCGCCACGCCCATGGACTACTTTATTGACGCCGCCGACGAAGGCATGACCGCCGAGCAGGTGGACCGCGTCTTCACCGCGCTGCGCGAGGCCCTGGTGCCGATGGTGGACCAGGCAGCGGCCGCGCAGGTCCGCACCGACTTCCTGTCGCGCCACTATCCCATTCCCGCGCAGTTGGCCCTGGGCGAGGCGATTGCCCGCGACTACGGCTACGACACGGGGGCGGGCCGTCAGGACCTGACCGCCCACCCCTTCATGACCCGGCTGGGCGCTCACGATGTGCGCATTACCACCCGCGTGCGGGAAGATGACCCCACCGACGCCCTGTATTCCACCCTGCACGAAGCCGGCCACGCCATGTACGAGCAGGGTGTGGCCGAGGATCTGCTGGATACCCCGCTGGGCGGCGGGGTCAGCGCGGGGGTTCACGAAAGCCAGTCGCGGCTGTGGGAAAACCTGGTGGGCCGCTCGCGCGCTTTCTGGGCCGGGCAATTTGGCCGCTTCCGCGACGCCTTTCCCGAGCAACTGGCGGACGTGACCGAGGACGAGATGTTCCGCGCGGTCAACGTGGTGCGCCGCAGCCTGATCCGCACCGATGCCGACGAACTGACCTACAACCTTCACGTCATCACCCGCTACGAACTGGAGCGCGACCTGCTGAATGGGCGACTGGCGGTGCGCGACTTGGCGGACGCCTGGCACGCCGCCTACGACACCAACCTCGGCCTGCGCGCGCCCAGCGATGTGGACGGCGTTTTGCAAGACGTTCACTGGTACGGCGGGCGCATCGGCGGGGCCTTCCAGGGCTACACGATAGGCAATGTCCTGAGCGCGCAGTTCTATGCGGCGGCGCAGGCGGCCACCCCTGGCCTGGAGGGCGACCTGGCGCGCGGCGACTTTACCCGCCTGCACAGCTGGCTGCGCGAGCAGGTCTACGCGCCCGGCCGCCTGTACACGCCCGGCGACCTGGTGGAGCGCGTGACGGGCCAGCCGATGACCGTGGAGCCCTACCTGGCCTACCTGCGCGGCAAGTACGAAGGGCTTCAAGGCTGAGGGTGACGCCGCTGGCTGGTGAGGTGCCGGGTGTGCCTGTGGGCACCTGCTTTGAAGGGCGCCGCGCCCTGAGCGAGGCGGGGGTGCACCGGCCCCTTCAGGCCGGCATTGCAGGGACGGCCCTGGGCGGGGCCGTGTCGGTGGTGCTGTCCGGCGGCTACGAGGACGATCAGGACAGCGGCGAGCGCATTCTCTATACCGGCGAGGGTGGCCGCGACCCACGAACCAGGGCGCAGACCGCCCACCAGCTGCTCACGCAGGGCAACCTCGCCCTGGCCCGCAGTCACCTGCTGGGCCAGCCGGTGCGGGTAATCCGCCGCGTGTCGGGGTCCACCTACCGCTACGACGGGCTGTTCCTTGTGGCTTCCGTCTGGCACGAAGTGGGGCGCTCGGGTTACCTCATCTGGCGGTTTTTGCTGGAGGCGCAGGTGCCCCAGCCCGCCGGGCGACAGGTCACCACGCGCCTGAGTCGCAAGAGCATTCACGCCGCCCAGGTCAAGGCGTGGCATGACCACACCTGTCAGCTGTGCAGCCTGCGCCTGACCACACCCGCTGGCCCTTACGCCGAAGCCGCGCATATTCGCCCTCTGGGTCAGCCGCACCACGGCCCCGACACGCCGGAGAATCTGCTGTGCCTGTGCCCTAACTGCCACGTGCAGTTTGACCTAGGAGGCGTGGGGGTGGAAGACGACTTGAGCCTCCTGGGACGCCCCGGCCTGCTGCGCCGGGTGCGCGCCCACCGCGTAGACCCGGCCGGCCTGGCCTACCACCGCGCGCACATTTACAGCGCAGACCCCGGCGACCCAGACTGAACCCCACACGCAAGGGCCGCGCTCGGAGGGGGAACACCTCGGCGCGGCCCTTTGGGCTGGGGGTGAAGAGGAGTGGGCACTTCGGCCCACGGTCATTGAAGGCCCTTATTGTGTGCGCCGCTGCCTGACAGAACTCTGAAACCAGGCGCTGCGCCTAAAGCCGCAGAGGACGACAGCCGCCGACGGATTCCTGCTTACTTGCGGCCCACGCCCGCCACCACGTTCAGGGGCGTGTCCAGTTTCAGCCACAGGAACTCGTTGGCATCTTTCACGTCAGCGCCGCGCCCACCCGTGCCGGGGTAGTTGTTGTCGTTGGCGACCAGAATGGTGTTGGCGTCCAGCACCAGCACGTTTTCAATGGTCACGTAGGGGAACTTGAACACGCCGCCCTGGGTGCTGGGGGCCAGGCCCTGGGGGTCTTTCACGTTCATCAGGTCGGCCACCAGCGTCTTTTTCAGGGTGCCGTCGGCGTTCTTTTCATTCAGGCTGACCAGATACACGCGCTTGGTTTTGGCCGCCGCGCCGCTGAAGTTGTCGCGTTCCAGCACCAGGTACTGCGTGGCATTCACCGGCGTCAGGTCACCGATGGCGTTGGCGGTGTCGTCCAGGCCATAGCGGCCCGCCAGCGTCCACTGCTTGCCCGCCGGGTCGTAAGCGTGCAGGCGCAGCTGGCCGGGCAGGTCACCCGTCACCGTTTTTTCCAGCAGGGCGTACAGCGTCTTGCCGTCCGGGCTGAGGGTGACGCCTTCAAAGCCACCGCTGCCGCCCACGTTGGCCGCCGCGCTGCTGGTGCCCAGGGCGTAGGCCGGGTTCTGGGGGCTGCGAACCTCGGGGGCCGTATACCCGCCCACCACGCGGGCCCCCGTGGCGGGAAAGTCGGTAAAGAAGCCGTCCACACCGGCCCGCAGGGCCTGACGCATCTCGGCTTCGGGGTCGTTGGCATAGCCCGGCAGGAGGTAGGTGGCCTCGTTGCGGAAGGTCCAGGGGTGGACCAGCAGCCCGGCGGCGTGGGCACGGGTCACAAAGTCGGTGGTCGCGCCCTTGTCGTCAATAATCCAGCGCTTGTACGCGCCCACGCCGCTGGCGTAGGTGGCCAGCTCCTTCAGGCCGGCGTCGGTCGTCAGAACGCCGTATTTGCGGGTGTCGCCCTTGGCGGCCCAGTCGTAGGGCGCTTCGTCGGCGCTGCTGACCAGCTGCACCAGCGGCAGGGTCACGCCCGCCTTGGGCATGATGTTCGTCTTCAGGTCCTTGAGGTTGGCGGTTTCGAAGGACTGGATAAAGACCCGCGCCGGGTCGGTGAATCCCTCTTTCTTCAGGGTGTCAATCAGCAGCTGCGAGGTGTTGACGCCCTGGGCCGCGAAGTAGGTCGGGTGCTTGGTTTCGGGATAGATGCCGACCTTGCGCCCGGTCTTCGCTTCCACCTCTTTCACCAGCGCAATGACTTCAGCCAGGGTGGGAATCTGAAACTGGCCGTCGTAGGTCTTGCCGCGCAAGGCGGGCGGTCGAGCGCCTGCCCGCAGGGTCTTCAGTTCGGCCAGGGTAAAGTCCTCGGCAAAGTAGCCGCGCACGTCCACGCCGTCCACCTTCTTGGTGGTCAGGCGGGCGGCAAACTCGGGGCGGGTGGCCACATCGGCGGTGGCTTCCAGCACCTTACCGGCCGCGTCAACGGTGGCAATCACGGGCTCGTGGCGGGCAATCAGCACGCCGTCTTTGGTCACCACAAGGTCGGGTTCGATAAAGTCCGCGCCCCCCTCAATGGCGACCCGGTAGGCCTCCAGAGTGTGCTCGGGACGGGTGCCGCTGCTGCCCCGGTGCCCAATCACGATGGGCGCCTGGCCGCGCAGGGTGGGCAGGCCTGGCAGGTTGGGCGTGGCGACCGGCGCGTCCAGCAGCCGCCCGTCCGCGCTGAAGTGCAGCAGGTACGGCCCGAATTCGTCGCCCACCCACAGGCTGCCGTCGGGGGCCACCGCGAAGCCCTCCACGTCAAAGTCGGCGCCGGTCAGCAGCCGCTCTGGGCTGGCTTCGTTGACGATCAGCCACGGCACCTTGCGGTCGGGGTCCCGCAACTGGATGAAGTCGCCCACGCCCACCTTGCCCTGACCGGCCGGCGCCGTTTTGGCCGTCAGGTTGAGCCGGTACAGGCGCAGCAGGTAGTCGGCGCTGTTGGCCTTGCTGCCGTAGCCGTTGTCACTCAGGAACAGATAACTGCCGTCCTTGCCAAACTGCACGCCGGAAAAGCCCTGCACCGGCTGCGAAGAAAAGCGCGCCGGGCCGCGCAGCCCCGCCCCCGAGTAGGCGCCGCTGGCGGGCCCAGCGGCGAAGGTGTCGGCGGGCAACTCGGCGTAGCCGACCAGGGTGGCGGCAGAAGCGGGGGCGGCCAGGCTCAGCAGGGCCGTCAGACCAATCAGGGCGTGTCTCACGACGGTACGGTGCCGCGCGTTCGTCAGGCCGGGGTGCGCTGCCCGTCAGGGGCGGGTCAACCGCGCACCCAGCAAGACCGCCGGCTCATCGCCAATCAGGCCGTCTACCCCCAGGGCCTTCAGGCGGGCCACCTCGGCGGGGTCATTAACAGTCCAGGCATTGAGCCGCCAGCCGTGGGCGCGGGCCAGGGCCAGTAGGGCCTCATCCACCACTTCGAAGGTGGGATGCAGCGCGGCACTGCCGGTCCAGCGCATTGCGGCGCGCAGCAGGGGCACCGGGTACGCGCGGTGGGTTAGCAGGCCCCGCTCCACCTGCGGCGCCAGGTCCCGCGCGGCCCGCAAAAGCGTGGGCATGAACGAACTCAGGATGACCCGCCGCGTCAGGCCGTAAGCCGTGACCGCCTGCAGGGTGCCGGCCACGCGGTCATCAGGCCGCAGCCCTTCAAACTTCAGTTCGATGTTGACCCACGCGCCCGTATCAGCTGCCCAGGCCAGGGCCGCGTTTAAGGTCGGGACCAGTGGGGGCAGGTCGGCCACACACAGGCTGGGCAGCGCCCGCCCATCAGCCAGCACGACGTCGTGGTGCACGACCAGGGTGCCATCCATCAGGCGCCGCACGTCCAGCTCGACACCGTCCAGCCCGGCGTCCAGGGCCGCCTGAAAGCCCGCCAGTGTGTTTTCGGGGTACTGGCGCGGCGTGCCCCGGTGGCCCAGCAGGAGAGGGGTCATAGGGGCAGGGTACTGCGCGAGGTCGAAGGAATGGCTGTTCAGATGGACGCCGGCAGCATCTCTGATTCCATAAAGGCCCCGGAGCGGACTGAGCCTCCGCAGAGCAGGAAGGGAGCTGGCCAACGCCAGGCCCCCACTCTTCAACGTGTGATCACGCCAGCCACCGTTCGTCATGTCAAATTCAGGGGCCAAAACTTGAGCCGCGGAGCTTGGGGATCCCGCCCTGCTGAATCCCCTGACCTCACCCCTTGACCTTGCCCCTAGGGCAGGGCGCACGCTAAGGGCACCTCCGGAGGACGCCCCATGACCACCCCCGCCCCCCCACTGATGACCATCGGCGCGTTTGCGCGCGCCAGTCGCCTGAGTCTCAAGGCGCTGCGGCTGTACGGCGACCTGGGCCTCCTGGCCCCCGCGCGGGTGGACGCCCAGAGTGGCTACCGGCTGTACGCCCCGGACCAGCTGGCCGACGCCCGCCTGATCGCCCTGCTGCGTCAGACCGAGATGCCCCTGACCACCATTCGCGCCCTGCTCGACACACCCGGCCAGGACCGCCCAGCCGCGCTGCGCCTGCACCTGGCGGCCCTGGAAGCCGCCCACCGCCAGCGGCGCGACCTGGCCCGCCACCTCATTCAGCAGCTTGAAGGAGTGACCCCCATGACCCTGCCCCCCATTCAGACCCGTGCCGTTCCCGCCCAGCCCGTCGTCACCCTGACCCATCACGTCTTTGTCGCTGATCTGCCCGCGACTATTGCCCGCAGCATGACCGCCCTGATGGAGACAGTGAGGGCGCAGCAAGTGGACTTTGCCGGTCCCCCGTTCGTCATCTTCCACGGCGAGGTCAACGCCGATAGCGACGGGCCGGTTGAGATCTGCATGCCCTACAGCGGCGCCCTGCAGCCCAGCGGAGAGGTGAAACTGCGCATCGAGCCGGCCCACACCGAGACCTTTGTGGTCCTGAGCAAGACCCAGTTCGAGTTCCCCGCCATTCTGGCCGCCTACGACGCCACCGCGGCTGCCGCACAGGCCCAGGGCGAGTGCGGGCAGCTCAGCCCGCGTGAGGTCTATCCGTATGACTGGGACGCCGCCGGACCGAATGATCCGGCCGGCGAGGTGGCCTGGCCGTACACACCGCGCACCTGACCCCCCGCCTCTCGCCTACCCTGAAGGCATGAGCTACGCCGCCCACCTGGGCCTGACCGTGCAGGAAGCCAGCCCAGAACTGACCCGCGTGACCGTGACCGTCGGCCACGCGGGCCTGAACATGCACGGCAGCGCCCACGGCGGCCTGCTGTTCAGCCTGGCCGACGAGGCACTGGCGGTGATCAGCAACCTGGATGCCCAGGCGGTCGCCATTGAGACCCACCTCAGCTTCTTCCGCGCCGCACGCCCCGGCGACACCTTGATGGCCCTAGCGACACCCGAACGGGTGGGCCGCACCCTGGCCACCTACCGCGTCGAGATTCGGCGCGAGGCCGACTGGGAACTGGTGGCCCTGTTTCAGGGAACCGTCAGTCGGCGCGAGCAGAAGTAGGCCGGTACATCTGAGCTGGGCGGCCCTGATCATCGCGCCAGACATCCCAACCATTTTTTGCGCCCCCAGAGACGATTCCGGCTGCCCTACTGGGGTTGGTGTACTCAACGTCTGCAGCGAACAAGAGCTGGTCTGCTTGATCAACCAGGACCCCAGCAGCCAGCAACTGAGCACGTTCGCGCTGAACGCCGCCGGCATAAGGCTTGACCTCCTTAACGGCGGTGCTGCCTGCTTTGATCACCCAAGTCCCCTTTGTCAAAGAGTAGTCAGCACGCGCAGCAGCAGTTTTGATCCAGAAGCTGAATGAAATGCTCTCGGGCACAGTTCCTGAACTTTGCGCAAACGTCTCTATCAGGCTCTGCGCCGTAGGCAGTGGGCGGCCCAGCAACACATCCCGCTCTACTTCGGTCAGCCGGTTCATTTCAACCGCCGCTTGAGCCGCCAGCTCGAAGGAAGGAATCTGGTACTGCGCCTGAACAGCGTCAACCGCCGCGGTCTTCTCTCGCCGGATTCGCGCTTCGTCAAGGCGGCGCTGCTGCTGAGCGCCAACTTGCTGCACCGCCGCAGAGAATCCATCTGACCGCCAGACTGCCGGATCGAACAGCGCGGCGAAGTCGTCGGCGAAAGTGTCCCCCTCTTGCCCCAATTCCAGCTTCAGGACTTCATGGTCCTGAAACGTGCCGCCCGGCTGGTGTGTGCGGTCCAAGATGACCCACACGCGGCCGTTGGTCAGCACCGCCCACGGCGTGCCTTCGCTGGCGGCGTAGGTCACGACCTGCTGATAATCTCTGGCGCTCAGCGCCACCGTCATGCCCTTGAGTTCCAGGGCAAACTTGCCCGCCCCGACCCGAATCAGAAAGTCAGACCGGGTGCCGCTGCTGTTGGTTTCCTCAGGCACCACTTCAGCCGGATTCCAGATGTCGAAGCCCGCCGCGTGCAGGAACCGCAGCACGATGGCCTGCCGCACCACGGCTTCACCCGGCGGCGAGCCGTGGGCCAGCCACTTCTGCACCGCATGGACAGCTTCACGAACACGCATCTGCACCGCTGACATGTGCGGGGCAGTGTATCAGCGTGGCGCGGGCTACAAAACAGAAGAAGGAGGCTCTGGGCCCCCTTCCTCTTCTCTGGTCAACTTCAGTAGTTGACGTTGTAGCTCGCCGTGTCGCTCGTCCAGTCCTTCTGGGGAATGGGCTTCTCGACGGGGTTCACCACGATGCTCAGGGCCTGCGCAAAGCCGGGGGTGGTCGTGGGCTTCACGGTGGCAAAGTCCTGCCCCGCCGTGTACGAGCTGAGTTCGCTCAGATTCAGCTGACGGCGGCTGGCCACGACCAGCACGCGGTTCAGCCCTCTGGGGCCCGCCACGTCAAAGGTAAAGCGGTCACCTGTGGCGGGGAAGGCGCGCGTCTGCCCAGCCCGCACATAGTTATTGCCGGACCCTGACAGGCGGTTGGGCAGAATCTGGTCGGTGCTGCCGTCAGGATTGACGTTGAAGAGGTACACGTAGGCGTTCTCGTTCACCGAGGTGTACAGCGTGATGCGGTCACCCACGCGGTAGTTGGGCACGGCGTTGCCGCTGCGGTCGCGGTCAACCCACACCCGCGCTTCGAGGGTGGTGGGCGTGGGGTTCACGATGATGCTCTGGGTGCTCAGCTGCGGCGCAGCGGCGGCGGGCGCGGCGAACACGCCCAGCAGGGCGGCGGACAGGGTCAGGAGCAGAGTAGGCTTGTTCATGATGGACTCCAGTGGGCGCAGTTCGCCTCTCTGCGCGGCTTAGGGCCGTGCAGGTAAGGGAAGGGGAAGCGTCTGCGCTCTGACCCTCACAGTAGGCCGCCCTGCCTGACGGGCGGTGAAGGCCAGCTGACGGAACATGAGCTGCGTTACGTTCAGCCTCATATTCGGGTGCCCATGCAGAAGCGGCCCCCCGGAAAACCGGAGAGCCGCTGAATTCTGGCAGGGATACTAGGATTCGAACCTAGACAAACAGATCCAAAATCTGTTGTGCTGCCATTACACCATATCCCTAAAGCAGGCGCCATTTCTGGCGGGCATGAGTATAGCGGCGCCCCAGGCGCGGGGTCAAGCGCAGGGCTTATGCCGGCGCCGCTGGCCGTTCAGTGACCGTCAGACCGGCAAATTTTAGCAGCAGGCGCTTCTGGCCCACGCCTGGGAAGTACACCAGCACTTCGCGGCGCTCGCCCTGGTGAAAGCCCTGCATAAAGACGCCCACGCCAAACTTGGGATGCTGAAGCCTCAGCGGCTCGGTGGTGCTGACCGCCCGCTGCAATTCCCGGCTGGGAATGCCCAAACGGGCGCTGACCTCGGGCAGAGAGAGGCCGTGCAGGTCCAGCAGTTCACGCGCTTGCAGCGGCCAGCTGGGCGGCAGGACCGGCTCATCGGGCAGAGGGATGGCGCCCGGCAAGGAGACCACCTCAGGCTGGGCCAGTGGCGCCATCCCCGGCAGGCTTTCTAGAAACAGGCGCGTGGCGTGCTTGTCGGTGGGGCGGCGCTCGCCACTGGGCAGGGTGGGTGAAAAGCAGCGGCTGACCGCAATGCATTCGTAGCAACCATAAGTGTTGTTGCAGCAGGTCTTGGACACCAGCCCCAGGGCGCGCTCTAACAGGGCGTCCATCTGCTCATACGCCCGCCGCGCCACGCCCAGGCCGCCCAGCCAGTCGTCGTACAGGAAGAAATAGGTGTCTCGGCCCTCACGAAAGGCGCTGGCCAGATCGTTCTCGTCGCAGGCAATCCGTTCGGGCGTGACCTTGTGCAGCAGGTGCTTGAGGGTATGGGCCACGGCGGTCGGCCGCTCGGTGGCGCGGGGGTCCAGGCCAATTTCAACTGCACTGGTGCGGAAGGCCGGCAGCTCGGTGGGCTGCTCGTACAGGTGTTCCGAGAGCCGGTGGTCCTGCATGCGGTCCTGAATCCGGCCCCCGCAGCGGGCGCAACTGCGTTCGGTGGGCCCGGGTTCGCGGTCACAGCCCACGCACACCCGCTCGAAGACCTGCCGCAGCATCTGGTAGCCCGCGTAGCGCCGCCGAATACTCACTTCGCCGCAGCGGTAGGCCAGCGGCCCGCGCCGTACCCACTCGCCCATCTGCACCGGCGTCACCAGCGTGGCCGACAGCCCGCGCGTAAAGAGGTTGGCAGCCTCATAGCGCTCGACCACAATCGCCGTGCCCGCCGGGTGCTCGTCCCAGCGCAGCACCTTATAGCCCTGGCCGTCCAGGGTAAAGACGGCGCCCTCGTGCTTTTCCGTCAGGGCGTAGTGCTGGCTGGGGCTTTCCAGCGGCGTGTCCAGCGCCTTTGATCCCAGGCGCTCCCAGTCGGCGGCCTCCACAACGGCGTATTTCAGGCTGCCCTCGCCGCGCAGATTCCAGTAGCGGGGGGCCGGGCGCGGTTCGTGGGGCGCAGGCAGGCCAGCCAGACGGAATTCCTCGTTGGCCCGCGCCTGGTGCCGGGGTGAGAGGTAGGGGTTTTGCGCCTCCACCACGGCCTTTTCAATGGGGCCGGTCAGCAGGTCTAGAAAATTGCCCGCGTTGCTGTAAAAAGCGTCGGCCGGCAGCGGTACCCCCTGTTCGTTCAGGGCCGGCAGGTACAGCACCAGCCCCGGCGCAATGCGCCCCGCGCGGCCCGCCATCTGACGAAAGGCCATGCGGCTGCCGGGATAGCCGTCGATAATCACCACTTCCAGGTCGCCGATGTCCACGCCGGCTTCCAGCGCGTTCGTGGCAAACATGACCCCGCTGCGGGCCCGCCGGAACTCAGAGAGGCGGCCCTCGCGGTCGCTGGTGCCGGCCATATACAGGTGGGCGCGGCGGGCGTATCCCGGCTGGGCCCGGTAAGTGGAATACAGCCGCGCGGCGCGTGAGCGGCCCCGGAAAAAGGCCAGCACCTTCAGGTCGTAGCGTTCCGAGGCGTCCATCACCGCGTTCCAGAAGCGGCGGGGCTGCCCTCTGTGGTCGGCCAGCACGAACCGTTTGCCGTGCCGGGCGGCGCCGGACTCGCTGACCTCGGTGGCGTCCACGCCGGTCAGCTCCCGGGCAAATTCGGCCGGGTTGCCGATGGTGGCCGTGCTCAGCACCACCTGAGGGTTCGCCCCCAGCGCGCGGGCCAGGGCCAGCAGGCGCCGGACCATCCCGGCCACCTCCGAGCCAAAGCCGCCCCGGTAGGTGTGGGCCTCGTCCAGCACCAGAAACGAGAGCCCTCTGAGGAACTCGCGCACGCCAGGCTGGGTCAGGGACCAGTGCAGTTTGTCGGGCGTGGCCGTGACCATGCGGACGCCAGGCCTAAACACCTCGCCGCCCTGGGCCGAGCCCTGAAACGACGCCACCTCCCAGGGAAAGCCGCCGCGCTCACGGAAAGTCAGCAGCTTGTCGCGCTGGTCCTGCCCCAGGGCCACCAGGGGGTAGACGAAGAGGGCGGTGGCACTGGGATCGCGTTCCAATCGGTCAAAGACGCCGGGAAAAAAGGCCCCCGTTTTGCCGCTGGCGGTCGGCGTCGTGATGATGACGTGTCCGCCTTCCCGCATCAGGCGGTAAGTCTGGGCCTGGTGGGCGTAGACCTCGGGGAAACCAAACCCGCGCGCTACGGCGCCGCTCCAGCCCAGGTCGGTGACGCTGACGGTCCGGGCACCCTCTGCCTCTTCCTCGTGAAGACGGGTCGCGCCGCTGCCCAGCGTGTCGCGCAGAAAGCCGTCCAGGCGGGCAAAGGGCGAGCGAGCGGGCAGCACGGGGTTCAGTGTAAGGGCGTGCTGGATGGTGGGAGGGGGATTGGGTCACGGTGTGGGGTTGGGAGGTTGGCCTCTCCGGCCGGGGGTGCCCCACCCCCCAGCCCCCTCCCCCAGAGGGGCAGGGGGAGCAGACGTTGGCACTGGGCAGGGGTTGACTGACGCAGCGGGGAGGCCAGGTCTTTCTACGGTGTGGACGCCGTGGTCAGGCTCCGCCCATCGCCCCACGCCCGCGCGCTCCGCGCACGACGGCTTCCGTTGCTGACCCCGTATAGCCGCCGAGTGAGAACGCTTCAAACGCGAGGTTCTACTTTTGAAAAGAGGCTCTGGCTTCAGCGCCCTTTAAAAGTAGAACCTCTGGGCCGCACCAAGCCTTCCTGCTCCTCCACCGCCCAGGTCCAAGCGAGGCCATTGTGCGCGCAGCGCGCAGGCCCTTCCGATGGGCAGCGGATGGCGTCGAGGCCAGACACAGGGACGAAGCGTCCAACCTCGCCAACGCCAGTCGAAACTCTTGCCGAGCGCAGCGCTGCTCCCCCTACCCCTTTGGGGAAGGGGGCTGGGGGGTGGGGCACCCCTGGCCAGGCAGGCCAACTCATCCGCCCCTACCCCCTCATCACAAAATGCTCAACAATCGCGTGGTGGTCCTCGAAAAACTGCTCGGGCTGGCCCAGGGCGTCATTCAGCGGCACCCACAGGGCCTCGCTGGCGTCGCTGCCGCCACTCAGGCGGGGCAGTTGCCCCAGGCCCAGGTCAAAGTGAAAGGCGTGGGTAACGGTGCGCCCGCGCAGGCTGCGGCTGGGATAGTCAAAAACGGCCTGGGCCCGCAGGTGGGCGGCGAGGTCCAGCCCGGCGCCCAGGCCCGTTTCTTCATGCACTTCGCGGATACAGCCGGTCAGCAGCGGTTCGTCCTGCTCCAGAAACCCGCCGGGCATCGCCAGACGGCCGCGCCCCGGCAGGCCGCCCCGGCGCACCAGCAGCACATGGCCGCTCTTGACCACCACGGCGTCGGTGGTCACGAAAATAGGCGGAAAAGGCGCGTCTTTCCAGGCCGCGCGGTAGCGCCTCAGATAGTCGTATTCGGTCTGCAATTCCTGAAACTCAGGGCCGGCGCGAAAGCGGTCCAGAAAGGCGTGGATGCTGGCCGGCACCATCTCCTGCACGTCGTGCAAACGGTTCTCAAAGTAGGCGGTGCGGACATCGGTGGCGCTCAGAGGACTGACCACATGGGTCGGGATAAATTCCCAGGCTGGAAAGGACCTCAGGTAATAACTGCTCTCGTCTTTGATGTGCCCAATCAGGGCGATATCGGTGCTGCCGCGCGTGTGGCCCGCCACCCCGCCCTGCACCTCCGAGAGCCACAGCGCCTCGTTGTAAAAGTAGTCGCGCACATGCACGAACAGCAGCCGGGCACGCGGAACACCAGCGTCGCGCAGCATCGCCACAATCAGCTCCTGGCGTTCGTCGGCTGTAAAAGGGTTCTTGATGTTGCGGGCGGCCCGCGCGCTGCCAATCACCACAATCAGCTTCTGCACACTCTGGAGGGCTTCGAGCATCACCAGCAGGTGCGCCTGATGGGGCGGTTCAAAGCGGCCGATATACACCCCAAAGGTGCGTTTGCGGCGGGCAGGCGCAGGAGCAGTCATATTGCTCATAGTAAGAGAAACCAATCATTAAGAAAATGAGACTCACACCTCATCCTAAAGCAGCTCACATTTTGCGGCCGGGCGTCGTACGCTAAGGCATGAAGAAAAAACTGCTGTCCACGGGCCTGCTGCTGTCTCTCGTCTCCTCCACTGCTCTGGCGGGCAGCGCGGGCGCCCCTGTCGCTTCACAGGTGCTGGCCAGCACCCCCACCGCCCTGGCCGCCGCCCTGCGTGAAGCGGGCTACAAGGTCACCGTGGAGCCGGTGAGCGCCGACAGCGACCCCACCCTGACGGTCACGGCCGGCGACTATGAAGTCAGCCTGTGGCTGAGCAACTGCAAGGCCAATGTCTGTGGCCGCGCCACCGCCAGCGTGTCCTGGGACTACAGTGACGACGAAGATAGCCTGGACCTGGAACTGACCAACGACTGGAACAGCAACTATTACACCCAGGCCTACATCTATGAAGGGGCGTACTACCTGGACTCGACCCTGTTTATCGGCGGCGGCTACACCAAAGCGGCCCTGAAAGCCTGGATGACCGAGTACCTGGACGACGTAAGCGACTTCGAGCTGGAACTGCCCTGAGCTAAAACGTCCGTGCCCAGTGCCCCCAGTCCCAACAGACTGGGGGTTTTGCCGATGCCCCGCGCGCACAGCCCTGTGGATGAAGGGACGACATGTGTCTGGTCAAGAAAAGGAGGTCGGCCCGCAGACCCGTTCCTGGCCAGGAACCAGGCACACTGCACCCCACATGGCGGACCTGAAACATACCGGCGAGGAGCTGGCCTCGCACGTCAAGAGCGGCGTTCACCGCGCGCAGCAGGGGGCCAGAGTCGCCACCGAACACGCGGCGCCGGGCCTGGAACTGCTGGCCCGTGTCGGCTACGCCAGCAAGGGCGTGGTCTACGGCGCCGTGGGGCTGCTGGCACTGGGGGTCGCCCTGGGGCGCGGCGGCGCCACCACTGATTCGCAGGGCGCCCTGATCCGGCTTCAGGACATTCCGGCCGGGTCGGCGCTGCTGTGGCTTCTGGCCGCCGGCCTGGTGGGCTACGCCCTGTGGCAGCTGATTCGCGCGGTGCTGGACCCTGAACACCAGGGCGCCGGGGCCAAGGGTCTGGTCAAGCGCGCCGGCTATGGCCTGAGCGCCGGGGCCAACGCGGGCCTGGCTTTTTTCACGGCTCAGCTGGCGCTGCGCGGCGACATGGCCCGGCAGCAGAACAGCGAAGATCAGGCGGCCAGGACGGTACTGAATCTGCCCGCAGGGCAGCTGCTCCTGGGCGTGGTTGGACTGATATTGCTGGGCATAGCGGCCAATCAGCTGTATATCGCCTACGGGGCCAAGTTCATGAAGCACATGGCCTTTCACGACATGGGGGCGCGCACCGAACAGGCCCTGAGCCGGATTGGTCAGGTGGGTATCGCGGCGCGCGGCGTCCTGATGCTCCTGATCGGCAGTTTCGCTCTGGTCGCCGCGTGGCGCGGGCAGGCCAGTCAGGCTGCCGGGATGTCCGAGGTGCTGACCTGGCTGCGTGAACAGGCCGCCGGCAACGTGCTGCTGGGGGCCGTCGCTCTGGGAACGCTGTGCTACGGCGTCTGGTGTGTGGTGCAGGCCCGCTACCGCCGGATTCGCATTGAGGGCGGTGCCGGGTGAGACCAGACGGTGCAACAGATCAGGTTCAGGCGCTGCAATGAATGAAGACGACACCATCCAATCCTTGACAGAGCCTCTGCGAAGTCTTTCATTCCCACTGAGGAGCGCATCAGCCCCACGTGGAAATGAGTAATGCGCTGTTGTCGCAAGACAGGAAGAGAACAGTGCTGGCTGATCTTTATGCACCGTGCGGACCAGGCGTGAGCCTGGTTCAGCTGGAAACTGCCGCCCCCTCCCCTGTTAGGCGCTGGACCTGTGGCATGTCACAATCGGCGCCATGACCGCCCAGGCCCCCGCCACCCGCCGCCAGGTGGCGCTGATTGCCCACGACCGGAAAAAGCTGGAACTGGCTCTGTTTGCCCTGTCGTATAAGGACGTGCTGGGCCATTTCCCACTGGTGGCCACCGGCACCACGGGCGGCATCCTGGAAAAGCAGACGGGGCTTCAGGTCGAACGGGTCCTGTCGGGGCCACTGGGCGGCGACCAGCAAATTGGGGCGCGACTGGCCGAGGACCGGGTGCTGGCAGTGTTTTTCTTTCGCGACCCGTTGACCGCCCAGCCCCATGAACCGGATGTGTCGGCCCTGGTGCGGCTGTGCGACGTGCATGACGTGCCACTGGCCACCAACCCCGCCAGCGCGCAGGCCCTGATGCTGTGGCTCCAGGGGCAACTGCCCGGCGCCCCGGATTGAGGGGGCTTCCCTTTTCCTCCCCCTCATCTGACCCTGGCCGGAAGGTGGCTTATATTGGTCTCATGCGCGCCCCCGCGACGCCCGTGCTGACATCTGGTCTGCTGACCGATGTGGGCCGTCAGCGCCAGGGCGGCGTCAACCAGGACGCGGCGCTAGCGCTGGACCTGCCGCAGGGCGGACTGTACGCGGTGGCCGACGGCATGGGCGGCCACGCGGCCGGCGAACTGGCCGCCAATCTGGCCCTGGACGCCCTGAGTCAGGCCTACCTGGACGCGCGGGGCACCCCACCGGCCCGCCTGGCCGGAGCGGTGCAGGCCGCCAATGTGACGGTGCTGCGCCACGCAGTCGGGGAATATGTGGGCATGGGCACCACGCTGCTGGCCGCCCTGATCGACCGGGGGGCAGCGCTGCTGGCGCATGTAGGGGACTCGCGGGCGTACCTGCTACGCGGCGGGCAGCTGCACCGCCTGACCGAGGACCACTCGTGGGTGGCCGAACAGGTGCGCCTGGGCCACATGACCGAAGACGAGGCCCGTGACCACCAGTGGCGCAGTGTGGTCAGCAACGCCCTGGGCGGCGAGGAACGGGTGCGCCTGGAACTGTACGGGCTGGAGGTTCAGGCTGGTGACCGCCTGCTGCTGTGCAGCGACGGCCTGAGCGCTGTAGTGACCGACCAGGACATGCTGACCATCCTGGCACGGCCCTTGCCCCCCGAAGCCACTGCCCGGCTGCTCATCAACGCCGCCAACGACGGGGGCGGGCCGGACAACATCACGGCACTGATTGTGGATCTTCAGCGGCCGGGACGTGCGCCGTCCTACGCGCTGCCGCCGCGCCGTGACGACGGCCCGATGTATGTAGACACGCTGCTCAGCGCCCAGCGCGGCAGCAGCCTGCACAGCTACATTCTGCTGATGCTGGCCTATTTCACGCTGCTGGGCATCATGCTGGTCCCCGAGCGCCGCGTGCCCATTGGCCTGATCGGCACGGTGCTGCTGCTGGTGCTGCTGGTGGGGCAGCGCCTGATGCGCCGGCCACCGGCGCCGCTGCGGCCGCCCAGCGCTGTGTTGCCCGGCCTGGGCCAGCCTCCGGCCACCGACAACAGCGCCGTCACAGAGACCCGCGCCTGAGGCCGCAGCCGCGCAGGTATGCTGCTGGGCATGAAAGAAATTATCGAAACGGCCCAGGCCCCCGCCGCCATTGGCCCCTATAGTCAAGCGGTTACCTTTGGCAATCTGGTCGTGACCAGCGGCCAGATTCCCCTGACGCCCGCAGGCGACCTGGTAGCAGGCGGCATTACCGAGCAGACCGAACAGGTGATCGCCAACCTGAAGGCTGTTCTGGCAGCCGCAGGCACCGACCTGGACCGCGTGGTCAAGACCACTGTGTTTCTGGCGGACATGAACGAGTTCGCCGCCATGAACGCCGTGTATGAGGCCCATTTCCGCGCGCCCTACCCGGCCCGCAGCACCGTGCAGGTGGCCCGGCTGCCGCGCGACGTGCGTGTGGAAATCGAAGTGCTGGCCGAGCGCCACTAGCCGGAGCAGCTTTTTTCCTGGCTGGGCGGACAGTGCATGTTCGCCCAGCCTTTGTATGGAGCGGACCACAGGGTCATAACTTGGAGTGGCGCCGGGGTAAGCGGCTGAGCGAACCTACCGGCCCTGTCTGGCCTGAATGCTGTCCCTTTTGAGTGTCAACGAACCGGAAACTCTCAGCTCTGCCCAGACCCTGCTTGCGGAAACATATAGGTGCGCGAACCCTGGCAGACATGCTCTTGCGCGGCCCCAGGCCTGCACACCGCTGCCACCTCGCTCCCTTTGTGCCTCTGGTCTCGACGGCCCCCGGCCAGGCGTGACATCTTGAGCGGCAATGGTCGTCTTGCCCATCCGCTTTGAGCGCAGCCCCCGCCTTCACGCCATGCTGAGCGAGACGGCGTATCCGGCCGGCACGCGCGTGGTGGTGCAGGGCAAGCGCGGCCCCGAGGTGGCCACCGTGCGCGGCGAGGGCCGCGACCCCCAGCCGCAGGAGCGCTACGGCGCCGTGCTGCGCGCGGCCACCCCCGAGGACCTGACCCACTGGGAAGACCTGCACCGCGCGGGCGAGGATCTCAAATGGCTGCTGCGTGCCCGCGCCCGGCAGCGCGGCCTGCCGGTCAAGGTGGTGGCCGTCGAGTTCACGCTGGACGAGAGCCTGGTCACCGTCAGCTACAGCGCCGACGAGCGCATTGAACTCACGGGCCTGATCGGTGAGGTACGGGCCCACACCCGCGCCCGCGTGAATTTTGCGGCGGTGGGCCCACGCGAGCAGGCGCAGATGATCGGCACTCTGGGGGCGTGTGGCCGCGAGAACTGCTCCTCGACGCACCTGCAAGACTTTGCGCCCGTCAGCATCCGCATGGCAAGAGATCAGCAGCTACCCCTGAACCCCGAAAAGCTCTCGGGACCCTGCGGGCGCCTGCTGTGCTGCTTGCAGTTTGAGCACACCCAGTACCTCGACCTGCTCAAGGACCTGCCGCGCAAGAACGCCCGCGTGTGCCACGAAGGCTCGGGGGCCTGCGGCAAGGTCACCAAACTGCATCCTCTGGCCGGCACGGTGGATGTGGCCACCGACCAGGGCCTGCTTCAGAATGTGCCGGCCGCCAGCCTGCGCCGCATGACGGAAGCCGAGCTGAAGGCCCAGCCCGACATGGGGCGGGGCCCCCGTCCGGCCAAGCCGCCCCGCTCCACGCCTTCGTAAGAGGACCAGCAATTGGACTGGCCGCTTCAGCTGGGCCGCGCCGCTCAGCCGGCCACTCCAGTCAGCCGGCCGGCTGACCACCGGCCCGGACACCTGCCACCAACGCGGAGTACACTCGCGGCATGACGGCTTCTGCCCCTGACCGCCGCGCCACTGAAACCAAATTGACCGTATCTCCGGCGGCGAGCGCCTGGACCACCTACGCCCCGCGCTTTGAGGCGCTGCTGGAGCGGCCCCTGGACGCCCGCGAGGTGCCCGCGTGGCTGGCCGAGTGGAACGCGCTGGGCAGCGAACTGGCCGACGTAAGCGCCAAACTGTCAGTCCGCGCCGACTTGAACACGGCCAGCAAGGACATTCAGGCGCGCAAACAGGCTTTCATCAGTGAGGTCAGTCCGCAGTGGGAACGCGCCCAGAACGCCATGACCCAGAAACTGCTGGCCGTGCCCGGATACGTACCGGCCCCCGACGTGACCCAGCTTTACCGCCGCCTGAAAGAAGAGGCGGCCCTGTTCCGTGAAGCCAACGTGACCCTGGGCGTGACGCATGAGGAGCAGAAGAACCGGCATTCCGTGCTAACTGGCAACCAGACGGTGACGCTGGGCGGCGAGGAGCTGACCATTCCGCAGGCCAAGCAGCTGCTGGACAACCCTGACCGCGAGCGCCGCGAAGCCGCGTGGCGGGCGCTGGCGGCCAGCAACGCCGCCCTGGCCCCCGACCTGGACGCGGTGATGCTGGACCTGCTGACCACCCGCCGGGCGCTGGCGCGCAACGCCGATCAGGCCAACTACCGCGACCTGCGCTGGAAAGAGTTGGACCGGGTGGACTACACACCTGCCGACTGCCGCGCCTTTCACGAGGCGGTGCGCGACGAGGTCGTGCCGCTGGTCAGCGCCATGACCGCCCAGATTGCCGGCCGCCTGGGCCTGGACACCCTGCGCCCCTGGGACTACAACCGCAACAACCTGCTGGACGACCAGGCCCGCGCACCCCTGACACCGTTTAAAACCGGCGCGCAGCTTGAGGCCCTGGCCCAGACGGCCTTTGAAGGGCTAGACGCCGACCTAGCGGACCGCTTTGCCCAGATGCGCGTCAGTGGCCTGCTGGACCTCGAATCACGTCCAGGCAAGATGACCCACGCCTACTGCTCGTACTTTCCCACCACGAATGAACCTTTTGTCCTGATGAACGTGGTCGGCACCGCCGAGGACGTGCGCGTGCTGTTTCACGAGGTGGGGCACGCCTTCCACGGCTTTTACAGCGGCGACGCCCAGCCGCTGGGCATGAACCGCTGGAGTCCCATCGAGTTTGTGGAGATTCCCAGCATGGCGATGGAGTTCCTGACGCTGGACCACCTGGGTCATGTGTTTACCCCGGATGAGCTGGCCCGCTACCGCGAGAAGCAGCTTCAGGGCGTTATCGCCTTCCTGCCGTGGGCCGCGCAGATGGACGCGTTCCAGCACTGGCTCTATGCCGAGGCCGGCGAGAATGTCACAGTTGCCGATCTGGACGCCAAGTGGCTGGAACTCGACCGCACCTTCCACCCGTTCGTCAACTGGGACGGCCTGGACGAGACGATCCGGGCCAAAGGCTGGCAGTATTACCACATCTTCCAGGTGCCCTTTTATTACATCGAATACGCCATGTGCTACCTGGCCGCAGTGGGCGTGTGGCGCGGCGCCCAGACCGACCCCCAGGGCGCGCTGAATGCCTACAAGGCCAGCCTGCGCCTGGGCAGCACGGTCAGCATCCCCGAGCTATACCGCGCAGCAGGCGTCGACTTCCGCTTTGACCGGGAATACATCAGAGGCCTGATGAGCTTCGTACAGGAGCAGATGCAGGCGTAAATCAGCTTCTGTCTGCTTTGTTCAGCCTCCAAAACAGACCCGACAGATCCACAAAGACAAAGCGGCGGCCCCTGAAGATACCCAGGGGCCGCCGCTGCTTGCTGCCGTTTAGTAACGGTAGGTGGTGGTTTCGTTGACGTTGACGCGCACGGTGCGGTTGGCGCCCCGGTCCACATTCAGGGTCACGGTGCTGCTGCCGCGCACCAGGGTGCCGCTGTAACCGCTGCCCGTCGTGCGGGTCTGCTGCAGGGCGTAGCCGTCGGTCTGGAGTTCACGCACCTTCTGGTCGTAGGCGCTGCGGGCGGGGTCTTGCAGGGTGGTGCCGGCAATGGCGCCCAGCAGGTTACCGATAAAGTCCAGGACGGGGCTGCCGGTGTTCACGGGGGCCGGCACCGCCGTCAGGGGCTGGGCAAACTCCACGTTCAAGTTGGTCGTGCCGCCGGCCCGGATGGCCACCGTGGTGGTGTAGTCCGAGAAGCCGGGGGCCTGAACGCGCACAGGGTAGGTGCCCGCACGCAGGTTGTTGTAGGTGACGTTGGCGCCGCCCAGTCGCTGCCCATTGAGGGTCACGGTGGCGTTGTTCACGTTGGTGCCCACGAACAGGCTGCCGGTGCTGACCGGGTTCTGTGCGGCCACGGTGTAGAAGGCGGTGTCACTCACCCAGCTGTTCTGGGGCAGGGGGTTGACCACAATGCTCAGGGCCTGCGCCAGTCCGGCCTGACCGCCCTGGGTAGAAACGGTCGCAAACTGATCCTGCGCGGTCTTAAACGAGCTGATCTGGTCGAGGTTCAGGGGCGTAAGGCTGGCCAGCGCCAGCACCTTGTTCTGCCCGATAGGGCCCTCCACGCTGTAGGTGAAGTTGTCGCCGGCAGCCGGGAAGCTCTTGGTGGTGTTGGCCTTGACGAAGTTCTCGCCGCTCAGGCGGTTGGGCAGGATCTGGTCCACGCTGCCGTCGGGGTTCACGTTAAACAGGTACACGTAGGCGTCCCGGTTCACGGTGGCGCTCACGGTAATGGCCTCGCCCACGCGGTAGGCAGGGTTCTGGGTGCCGCTGGTGTCCTTGCTCACCCGCACGCTGACCTGAAGGTCTGGCTGAGTGGGGTTCACGATGATGCTCTGGGCGCTGATTTTGGCCTGGGCGCCCGCCACACTCAGGGTGGCGGCGGTGCCGAGGGCCAGCAGGGCAGTCAGGTTCGCTTTCATGCCAGGCAGTGTGCCGCGCGCGTATGACCGTGCGCTGATGGCACCTGATGGAAGCATTCACAGTTGGGCGGCTGACCGGCACAGGGCCCCCTGCGCGGCGACCGCCTCCCGCCAGTGGGGGCAACCCACATGACAGGCTGACGGTGGCGCACACTGGAGCATGACCTTCAGGGGACGAACGGGCCGGCTGACCTGCTCGCTGCTGCTGTGCGGCGCCGCGCTGCTGGGCACCGCCCAGGCCGGGTGGCCCGAAGCGCGCCAGGCCCTCGCGGCGCGGGACTATGACACGGCGCTGTTCCAGCTGCGGCCCCTGGCGGCGGCCGGCGACGCCGAAGCGCTGTTCGAGATGGGCTACATCACCGAGCAGGTCTATGAGGACCTGGCGGGCGCACTGATCCTGTACCGGCCAGCCGCCGAGAGGGGCTTCGGAGCCGCGCAGCTGCTACTGGGGTTTCATCTCCTTCAGGACAGAGCAGCGCCCACCAGCCACGCCGAGGGCCTGACCTGGCTGCGCCGGGCCGCCGCCCAGAACGCCAACTCCAAAGACACCCTCTTTGCGCAGGAGGTGCTACCCGACCTGCTGCTGGGCGCCTGGCCCTTCGAGGGGCGACCTGACCTGGCCCGCTTTCAGGACGCAGCCGAGGCACTGAAGCTGCTTGAAGGCTGGGCCACGGCCGGGGACACCCGCGCCGCCGAGCGCCTAACTGGCCTTTACCGGACGGGCGTGACCGTGGGCCGCCAGACTATCCGGCCTGACCCGCAGCGAGCGGCGTACTGGCTGGCGCAGCTGACCCGGCTGCCGGCCGCCAGCGCCGCCGATTCAGGTCAGGCCGGCGCGGCTTTCCGGCTGGCCGAGCAGCACGAGCAGGGCCAGGGCGTTCCCCGCGACCTGAAAGAAGCGGCGCGGCTCTACCGTCTGGCGGCCGAGGGCGCCAACCGTGACGGCATGGCCGCCCTGGCGCGGCTGCTGGAGACTGGACAGGGCCTGAATGCTGACCTCCGCGAAGCGGAGCAGTGGTTAACCCGCCTGGCTGAACAGGGGGACCCCCGGGGCTTTCTCAACCTGGGGCGCTTGGTAGAAGGGCGCGGCGACTGGGCTGGAGCCGCCCAGCAATACCAGCAGGGCCTGACAAGAACCAGCGGCCAGGACGCCCTGGAAGTGGCGCTGGCTGCGCTGCTGCTGACGGGCCAACCCGGCGTGCCCCAGGACGCGCCGCGCGCCGCCGAACTGCTGCGCTCGGCCACCGCAGACCTGCGCGGCGTGAACCTGCTGGCCGACCTGTACGAACGCGGGGCGCCGGGTGTCCCAGCCGACCTGGTGCAGGCGCTGGTTTTGCGCCAGGGGGCTGCCCAGGCGGGCGACCTCACGGCCAGGCTGCGCCTGAGCGAGCGGTTCCTCTGGGCCGATACCGCCCTGGTGGGTCGCCTGGCCCCCAGTCCAGAGAACACGGCGAAGGTGCAGGGCTGGCTGCGCGCCGCCGCTGGCCAGACCGCCAACCGGGCTGCGGCCGGCCAGGCCCACTACCTGCTGGGGCGGCTGTTTCAGGAGGGCGCACCGGGCCTGCTGAAGGACGCGGCGGCGGCCAGTGACCACTACCGCCAGGCGGCCGCCACTGGAGATGGCCGGGGCGACGTTGCGGCCCAGCGGCTGCTGGCGCTGCTGGCCTACCAGGACCGGCGCTACGCACAGGCCGTGACGCTGCTGGAAGGGCTAGGCAGCGGCGGGTTTTCGGGCGAACTGGCCGAAAACGCCCTGCTGCTGGCGTCGGTGTACCAGGCAGACTGGCCTGGCCGTAACCTGGCCCGCGCCGCCGACCTGCTGCGTCAGGCGGCCGATCAGGGCAGCGCGCGGGCAGCCTGGCGGCGCGGCGCGGCTTTTCTCTCTGGCGTTGGTGTTCCCAAAGACGTGCCTGCCGCCCTGACCTGGCTGACCCGCGCGGCTGAGCAGGGCTACGTGCCGGCTTACGGTCAGCTGGGCAATCTCTACAAGACCGAGGCCAGCCTCAGGAATCTGGACACGGCGCGGCTGTGGTTCGGGGGTGCCCAGCAGGCCGGAGAGGCCGCCGGGTACGAGTGGCTGCTGAGCCTGAACACCGAGCCGCAACTTCAGCTGCTGAGCCTGACTGACCTGAAGGCCGGCAGTTACTACGGCAGCTACCTGCTCTCCCTGGACAGGCCCGATGTGGCCCACGCCGCGCAGCTGCTGACCCTCTCGCTGGACTGGGTCGAGACCAGCCGCCGCAGCAACCGGCCCCTCAGCGCCGATGAGACCAGGGCCGCCGGGCTCTCGGCGTACCAGCTGGGCACCCTGTACGAGAAGGGGCAGGGCGTGACCGCTGACCTGACCCGCGCGGCGCAGCTGTACGAGCAGGCCGCCGGGCTGGGCAATACGGACGGCCTGGTGGCGTGGGGGGCCATGCTGCGCGACGGCACAGCCGGGGTGCCCCGCGACGGAGCACGGGCCATGACCCTGTTCCGGCAGGCCGCCGACGCGGGGGACCGGGACGGCAAGCGGCTGCTGGGCGCGGCCTACTGGGACGGCAAGATTACGCCGCAGAACCTCACGCTGGCCCGGTACTGGCTGCGGGAAGCGGCCATCGAGGGCAGTGGCCTGGCCGCCCAGGATTTGAGTGTGCTGCTGAGAGACGGACTGGGCGGTCCCCGCGACGCGGCCCAGGCGCAGATCTGGGCCAGCGAAGCTGACATTCTTGCAGGCCGCTTGAAGCGGGCCGACGCCCCGGTGGTGGCGCTGCCGGACCGGCCCCCACCCCTGTCGTCAGCGGTGTTGGCAGTCCCAGGGCCGGCCGCCCAGCCCGGTGACCTGCGCGCGCGCCTAGAAGCCCAGGCAGTGGCGGGCGACCAGCAGGCCATGACCGACCTGGCGCAGGCCTATCTCAGGGGAACGGGCGGCGAGACTGACCTGGTGGCGGCCTACGCCTGGGCCAGAATTGCCAACACCGACATGTGGCGTGACGTGGTGTTTATCAAGAGCAGCCTGTGGCTGGAGATCGAGCGGCAGCTGAGTGCCGAGCAGCAGGAACAGGCCAGTGTGCTGGAACTTCAGCTGCGCCTGAAACTGCCTGCGTTCTACCGCTAGGCCCGGCCGCCCCGGCTGTGCCCCTGCACCAGGGCACGGGCGACCAGATGGGCGGCGCGCAGGGGTTCTGGAATGTGCCCGGTGACGGTCAGGGTTGCCAGCGCCGCCTGCGCCTGCTGCGGACTCAGGCCGGCGCGCTGGACGAACACGCCGCCGCACGGTTCCATCGGCCCGGCGGCCTGCACCAACCGCCATTTGCGGGCGCCGCCCGGCACCTGGGTCAGCAGGGCGGCGCGCATCCGGTCCAGGTCGGGCGCGCGGCGCGCCACCACCAGCACCGGCAGGCCCGTCTGGACGTGCAGCGCGTGAATATTCACCACGTTAAAGCCGGCCAGCGCAATGCCCTGCAACAGGATGAGCTGCACAGGCTGCGTGGTCTGCCCTGCCAGGCGGGCCAGTTCGGCGGTGCTGTTCTGGCCGTCGCGCCGCACCTGGCCGCGCAGCACCGCGTGCAGGGTACGGCGGGCATACACGGTGCCCACCACCGCCACATTGCCCCGGTGCGCCCGCTTAAAGGGCGCGTCGTCAAAGCCGATGGCGCAGGACAGCACCCGCCCAGTGTAGAGGGTGGCTGGCCAGTGGCCGACTGCCTCTTCGGGGCGCCGCTTCATTTGGCCGGGCCACCGCGCTAAGGGTGAGTCGTGTACAGCTCTCCCATGAGCCCAAAACCACTACGCGCGACATGAGCACAGGGAACTCCAGAGACCAGGGCACGGCCTTAAGCACGCCCCTCCGCCATCCGGCGCATGTGAGACAGACCGGCGAGGTTCACACTGCCAGCATGACCTCTGTTCCTGACCAGGCTGAGATGGCCCAGACCGACCCTGCTGCCGGCCCGCTGCCGGTCAGTCCCTTTGACCCGCAGACCGCTGCCCCCGAGCAGCGCCTGGCAGTGGGCCGCCTGCTGGCCGAGGGCTTTGCCTTCGCCAACCCCGACGACCCGCCCCTGGTGCCCGAAAAAGAGGCGCTGGGCCTGACCCATCAGCTGCCCACCGAACGCAAATCCCACCTGGTGGTGTGGCAGGGCGCGCGCGCTGTCGCCTGGGGCACCCTGGAATACGACACCGAGCAGAACACCCACATGGCGCACGCCCGGCTGCTGGTCGCCCCGGACTGGCGGCAACGTGGGCTGGGCCGCGCGGTGGGCGCCGCGCTGCGCGACCAGGCCGCGCGCCTGGGCCGCACCGTGGTGACGTTTGGCACCACCAGCCGCGTGCCAGCCGGCGAGGCCTACGCCCAGACCTTGGGGGCCCAGGCCGCGCTGCCCATGCGCCAGAGCCGCCTGCCCCTGGCCGGCCTGGACCAGAACCTGCTGCGCGAGTGGCAGGTTCGGCCCGAAGGCGACCCTTACCGCCTGCACGTCTGGCTAACAGTGCCCGACGACTACCTTGAGCGCGCCGCGCAGATGATGATGGTCATGAATACGGCGCCCAAGGGTGACCTGGAACAGGACGACTGGACCATCACCCCCGAGATGATTCGCGCCTGGGACGCCATGATTGAGGAATCTGGCGAGATCCGCACCCTGATGGCCGTCGAGGACACGCGCACCGGGGAACTTGTTGCCTACAGCGAGGTGTTCTGGATGCCTGAGCGCCAGGGCCCGGTCTTTCAGGGCGCGACTGCCGTGCGGCCCGACGCGCGCGGGCAGGGGCTGGGCAAGTGGGTCAAGGCGGCCATGCTGGACCACATCCGTGCCCACTGTGAGGGCGCCCGATGGGTCCAGACCAACAACGCCAAGGAGAACGCTGCCATGCTGGGGATCAACATCAAACTGGGCTTTGCGCCCTGGTCGACCTTTACCGAGTGGCAATTGAAACTGAACTGAACGCGGATACCAGAGCGAAATGGAGCTGTGGGCTTGAGAAGCCGGAAACGCCCCTCAACGGAACAAGCAGTCGCTGTGGAGGCGAATCCTCAGGGGGCTTGAGGATATCCCTCAAGCCCCCTGACCCGGAGAGGCGGGCTCAGCAGCGCACCAGAGCGAGTCCCTGTCCCAAACAGGGAATTAACGTGGGGTCGCGGGGTGGTCAGAGCCCCGCAGTCAAGCGCCGTCGGCGCAGACTCCAGTGACTCTGGGGCCGCCGCCTTATGAGGGCGCACAACGGCGTCATGTTGGCCAAACGGGCTGTTCCGCAGCGTGTGCCGTTCAGGCGGACGCCTTCTTCCGAAACAACCCTCTAGAGCGGTGGTGTGTTTAGCCGTGTCAGAGAGGGGATGCGCCACTTCTCCGTGCCTGCACACTGAGGACCACTTGCCACTGCGCCGAACCTCGCCTGGTCAATCACAGCGCCCCGGCCGCGCTACCCTGCACCGCATGACGGCGTACAGGAACAGGCCATGAGGGTCGCGGTGGCCGATGTGGGGACCAATTCCAGCCACCTGCTGATTGCCGAGGCGGTCACCGCCGGCGACGTGGGCGGCTACCGGGTGCTGGACGCCCTGAAAGACCGCACGCGGCTGGGTGAGTGCCTGGACGCCCAGGGCTGGCTCACCCCCGAGGGCGAGGACCGCCTGTCCTCGGCGCTGACCCGCTTCCGGGCGCTGGCAGCGGCGGCGGGTGTTCCCGAGGTGCATGTGTCGGCCACCAGTGCGCTGCGCGAGGCACCCAACGGCGCGGCGGTCGCTTCGCGCATGCTGGCGCGCACCGGGGTCTACCCGGCCATCATCAGCGGCGAGCGGGAAGGCGAACTGACCTATCTGGGTGCGGCCCACGCGGTCGAGCTGGCCGACGACAACGTCCTGCTGGACCTGGGGGGCGGCAGCCTGGAATTTGTGCGCGGCGACCAGGCCAGGGCGCGCGACGTGCTGAGCCTGCCGCTGGGCGCCATCCGCATGACGCGGGCCTTCGTGCCCGCCGAGTCGCCAGGGCGCAAGGAGGTCACGGCGCTGCAAGAGGCGGTGCGCGCCGCCCTGCGGCCCCACGCGGCGCGCTTTGCCGCGCGGCCCGGTACCCGCTTTGTGCTGTCCAGTGGCACGGCCGAAGCGGCGGCCCTGGCCCTTCTGGCCCGCCGGGGCGAGGAGGCGGCCAGCGTCAACGGCGCCCACTGCACGGTCACCGAACTGGAAGGGCTGCTGGGCGACCTGCGTGGGCTGCGCGCGGCGGCGCGGGCGCGCGTGCCCGGCTTTGAGCGGCGCGCTGATACAGCAGTGGCGGGCCTGGCCACCCTGCACGCGGCCCTGACCCTGCTGGGGGCCACCGACTTTACCGTCAGCGAGGGCGCCCTGCGCGAAGGCATGCTGACCGAGGAACTGACCCGGCTGCGCGCCTACCAATCCTCGATCAGCGCCCGGCAGCGCAGCGTGCTGGGCGCCGCCGAACGCTTTGGCGCCAACCTGTCGCACGCGCGGCAGGTGGCGGCCCTGGCGCGTGAACTGCTGGGGCAGCTGGGGGCTGCGGGCGTGGACATTGGACCGGCGGCCGAGGCCCGCAGCCTCCTGACCGCCGCCGGGGCCCTGCATGAAGTAGGGCAGATTGTGGCCCAGAGTGCCCACCACAAACACAGCGCCTACCTGATTCGCCATGCTGAACTGCGCGGTTTCACCCCGCGTGAAATCGAGTGGATTGCCCTGCTGGCGCGCTACCACCGCAAAAGTGCCCCCAAGGCCTCACACCCCGAATTTGCGGCCCTGAGCGCGGCCGAGCAGACCCGCCTGACGCAGCTGGTGGCCGTCCTGCGCGTGGCCGACGGCCTGGACCGCGCCCACGCCGGTGGCGTCCAGATTGAAAGGTTAGAGCGCCGGGGCGGCGGCTGGCACCTGACGCTGCGCGGCGCCACGCCGCTGGACCTGGAGGGCGCCCGCGACAAGGCCGATGTATGGGCGCGGGCTTTCGGGCCCCTGACGCTGCACGCCCTGGCTTGAAGAGCCGGAGCCTCGGCCTGAACCGATGATGAGTACGGTTCAGGCCGAACAGAACAGCTGCAAGGCAAAAAATGGGCGTGCAGTCGGCAGAACTGAAGAGGACCGAGCGACCGGCCAAACCGTTGGGAGGCCAGGGCCGCAATCCTGATTATGCTGGGCAGCATGACGCCAGGGCCGCAGAACCTTCCCCAGAACATCCTCTCTATTCAGTCGTGGGTCAGTTACGGCCATGTGGGCAACGCGGCGGCCGTGTTTCCCCTGCAGCGCCTGGGCTTTGAGGTCTGGGCCATTCATACGGTGCAGTTTTCCAACCACACCGGCTACGGCGCCTGGACCGGCAGCGTCTTTCCCCCCGAACAGGTGGCCGAACTGATTGACGGCATGGAGGCGCGCGGCGCCCTGGACACCTGCCACGCGGTCCTGAGCGGCTACATGGGCAGTGAAGGCACGGTGGCGGCGGTGGTGGACGCCGTGCGCCGGGTGCGGGCAGCTAACCCGGTGGCGCTGTACGCCTGCGACCCCGTGATGGGCGATGTGGGCCGCGGCGTATTTGTGCGCCCCGAACTGCCGGACCTGATTGCCGCCCAGGCCGTGCCCGAGGCAGACCTGCTAACCCCCAATCAGTTCGAGCTGGAACTGCTGACCGGACAGAGCGTAGAAACGCTGGAGCAGGCGCTGGGCGCCGCGCGAAGCCTACGGGAACGCATGCGCCCCGGCGGCCCGCGTCTGGTGCTGGTCACCAGCCTGGTACGCAGCGGCGCCCCCGAGGCCAGCATTGAAACCCTGGTCGTGGCCGATGAGGGGGCCTGGCTGTGCCGCACACCGCTGCTGCCCCTGGACCCGCCGCGCAACGGCACCGGCGACGCGATTGCCGCCCTGTTTTTTGGGCATTACCTGAAGACAGGCCAGCCAGCCCAGGCCCTGAGCCTCGCCATGAGCGCCCTGTACGCCCTGTTGCAGCGCACCCACCTGGCCGGGACCCGCGAGATTCAGCTGGTGGCGTCACAGGACGATTTTGTGCGGCCTGCGCGAGTGTTCGAGACGCAACAGGTGGGATAAAGGCCGTGAGCAGGCTAGAAGCAGGTGCCTCCTGCGCCTTCTCAACCGCCTCTTGAACTCAGCCTCTAAGTGGTCCCACACCCTGCAATTGTGAGGCGCGTCTCAGGGTGGCCTCAGGGTCACCCCAATGCCTATTGCGGGGGTTCTCATAGAGAAGGGCGGCAGGCCAGGAACACTGAAGGCATGAAACATGTAAGCTTCCCGACCGTTGCCGCCGCCGACGCTTTCATTGCCGACCTGCAGAACCAGGGCGTCGTGGCCCAGACCCTGGGCCGCTCGACCTACAACCGCCGAACGGCGGGCACCACCGCGACCACCAGCGACACCTACGTTGGTGACGCCAGCGCGGGCGCTGAAGACGCTGGCGCCGGCGCCGTGAAGGGCACGGGCGTGGGCGTGGCTGTGGGCGCCGCCGCCGGCATTCTGGCCTCGGGCGCTGTGGTGGCCACCGGTGGTCTGGCCCTCCCCGTGATTCTGGGTATGGCCGCACTGGGCTCTGGCGTGGGCGCCGCTGTGGGCGCCACGGGCGGCGCAATGGGCGTGGACGAGAACCACGACGGCCGCACCGCTGACAACGACTACGGTGACCGTTACGAAGTGGACGACACCTACTACGACAACATGAACACCACCGTGACTGGTGGCGGCCGTGTGGTCGGCGTGGAAGACAGCGTGCCTTACGACGCCGTGGTGGCCGCCGCTGGCCGTCATGGGGGCCAAATCATGGACGACAGCACCAGCAACGCTCGCCGCATGGACACCACGGCCAACATGTAAACCCCGGTAGGTTCAGCAGAACCTCCCTAAGGTCCCCAGCGGTTGCAGCCCGCTGGGGGCTGGTCGTTGTTTCGGCAGCGGACGACAACAGACGAGAGATGACGGCGCTCCCCACTTATCTCTTCTTGAACGTCACCAGCTAGCAGAACGCCAGCGCGGACAGAGTGCAAAGGCTCATATCGACTCCGATTGAATCGAGCATTCTGCTCGATGAAAGCCGAACGGACTTGGAAAGCTGCGCAGCAGCGCGAGAGGGAAAAACGACGGATTGCGCGATATGGAAGCGCAGACGGTGCCTGTCCGGCTGTGTCGCAATTCAGCGGAATCCGTATCACGTTCTCCGCAGGACCGCCGACTGGTGGCCAAGAGCCACCGCACCCTTCATCGAGCTAGCGCGCCCTTCTCCGACAAGTCAGGGCAACTCTGCTTGTTCTGGTGGGGTTGCCACCTGGCCTCTGGTTTGCCCTTCTAAGCCGCTCAGGATTCGCTGGGCGTATGGGGCAGCAATACCTTTTGAAACCAGAAGTTCCCCAGGGTTTTAATCACGTCCACGAACTCAGCGATGCTGACGGGTTTGGGAATATAGGCATTGGCGTGCAGGTTGTAGCTGCGCCAGATGTCACTCTCAGCGCGGCTGGTGGTCAGCACAATCACGGGAATGGCCCGCAGCCCCTCGTCCTCTTTCAGAATATCGAGCAGTTCCAGGCCGTTCATGCGTGGCATGTTCAGGTCCAGCAAAATCACGTCGGGCCGAATGGCCTGAGGACCGCGCAGCAAGTCCAGGGCGGCCACACCGTCGCGGGCGTGACTTAGCAGGTGGGGAAAGTGCGCCTCTTCAAAGGCTTCCTGGGTCAGGAGCACATCGGCAGGATTGTCCTCGACGAGCAGGACGTGAACAGCAGTCTGGGTCATGGAACAACTCCGGTGGGTGGGGTCAGGGGCAGGGCCAGGTGGAAGGTGCTGCCCTGACCGGGCGTGCTGTCCACCCACAGCTCGCCGCCCAGCTGCTCGGCGGCGCTGCGCGTGACGGCCAGGCCAATGCCGCTGCCCGCGTACTCGTCCATGCCGTGCAGGCGCTGAAACACGCCGAAAATCCGTTCGTGGTATTCGGGCGCAATGCCGATGCCGTTGTCCTGCACATGAAAGACCCAGCGCTCGGGCTCCGCTGTGGCCGTGAGGCCGACCTGGGGCGCCCGGTCCGGAGCACTGAACTTCAGAGCATTGCCCAGCAGATTTTGCAGGGCGTGGCGCAGCAGCTCGGGGTTGGTCTCTAGGGTGGGCAGCGGCCCGACGGTCACGCGGGCGCCTGTCGTCTCGATCTGGGTCTGCATGTCTTCCACCAGTTGCGCGGCCAGGCGCGCGGTGTCCACCGGGGCAAAGGTGCGCTCGGCGCGGCGCACCCGCGAGTAGGCCAGGAGGTCCTGAATCAGGGTCTTCAGGCGCTGGGTGGCCGCCGTGGTAAAGGCAATGTAGCGGTCGGCGCGCTCGTCCAGCTGGCCGCTGTAGCGCCGGGCGAGCAGTTCGGTGTAGCTGCCGATAGTGCGCAGCGGCTCTTGCAGGTCGTGAGAAGCCACGTACGCAAACTGTTCCAGCTCGCGGTTGCTGCGCTCCAGCTGGGTGTTGGTCTGCTCCAGGGCGTGGGCGGCGCGGCGCAACTGATCCTCGCGGTCCTGCACGGCCCCGGCCATCGCGTTGAACTGCGAGCCCAGCAGCGACAGTTCCTGCACCGGGGCAGGCGGCAGGCGGCGGTCATACTCGCCGCGAGCGATGGACTGGGCGCCGTCATTCAGCTCGCGCAGCGTGCGGGTGACGGTGCGGGCCACACGCAGGGCCGTGACCGTCAGCAGGGTCAGCCCCAGCGCCAGCCCCGCCACGCTGATCCAGCGCACCGCGCTGAGGGTGGCCTGACTCTGGCGGGTGGCCTCGGCCTGGCGAACGGTCTCGTTGCGCTGCATGACGGCCAGCACCTCACGCGCCTCGTTGAGAATGTCCCGGCCGACTCCGTTGCTGACGCGCGCCGCCGCCCGGTCCAGCGACTCGCGCCGGGCGTCCATCTCGGGCAGGGCCGCTTCCTGCTGCCAGCGGCCGACCAGCGCCTGCACCTTGGCCAGATTGGTGCGCTGCATCTCGGTCACCGCCAGGTCCTGCAGGGCATACGCCGCCGCCTGAAATGTCGCCTGCCCTTCCTGGTAGGGCGCCAGAAACTCGTCCTGACCCGTGATGACAAAGCCGCGCTGCCCGTTTTCCATCACGGCCACCTGCTGGGTCAGGTCGCTGATGAGCTGGGTACGGGCCTGGGCGTCCAGCACACTTCTGAGCGCCTGATCGTTGCGCTCCACGCCATACACGACAGCGCCGCCCACCCCCAGCAGCAGCGCAAACGGCAGCACCAGCGGGCGCAGCAGAAATGACCACAGCGGCTCGGCTGGCCCAGGGCCCAGCGGAACAGCCGGCGCCTGGGGCCGCGCCGCCGCGCCAGGCAGCAACTCCGCAGAACCAGGGGGAAGGGCCGACATCGCGTGCATTGTAGTGCAGCGGTTCTGAAACGCGGGGCCCTGCCGCTGTCTCGCCTTGAAGGCCGCCCACCGACAGGCCGCTGGCCCGGCCGGGTTCCTCTGCACTAAACCGGCCCAGAACCCTCCACCTTTTTTGAACCGGGTTCAGGAAAGCAGGGTACAGTGAGGCCCATGACCGACGAGAGCGTGCAGCTCACCCGCAGGGGCGAGGTGGCCACCCTGACCATAACCAGTAAAAAGGGCAGCCTGGGGCCAGCCTTCTGGCGCGCCGTGCCGGGGGTACTGGCCGACCTGAACGGCGCCCGCGCGCTGGTCGTGCGCGGCCAGGACCTGTTTAGCGTAGGGCTAGATGTGAAGGCCACGGCGCCGGTAATTGGCCCAGCCCTGGGCAACCCGGCGGCCTTTCACCTCGTCGTGGCCGAGATGCACGCGGCCATAGAAGCCTTCGCCGCGCTGCCCATCCCAGTGGTGGCGGCCGTCCACGGCTGGTGCATTGGGGCGGGGCTGGAACTGATCGCCGCCTGCGACCTGCGCCTGTGCAGCGCCGACGCCCGCTTTTCATTGCCGGAAGTGCGCCTGGGCATTACTGCCGACCTGGGCGGGTTGCAGCGCCTGCCGCACCTGGTCGGGCGGGGCCGCGCCGCTCACCTGGCGCTGACTGGGCTGCCCATCGACGCTGCGACCGCCGAGCGCTGGGGCCTGGTAACAGAGGTGATGCCGACCCTCGACGCCCTGTTTGCCCGCGCCGAAGAACTGGCGGCGTACCTAGCGACCCTCCCCTCCAAGGCTCTGGAAGGGACTAAGCGGACGCTCCAAGATGGTTTATCCCATACGGAGAGCCTGCACGCGGCCGTGGCTTGGAACGCCCAGCACATGACCGCTGAAGGACTGCTGAGCGCGCTGAAGCGAGATGGCAGCAGCGAGCCCCGCCCGACACCCTAAATTCGCCTCCACCATTCGACCGCATTCAGGAGCCTTCCATGACCCAGACCTCTCCCCTCTCCCCTACCTTTCGCCTTGACCTGCTGGCCGGCAAACACGCACTGATTACGGGCGGCGGCAGCGGCATCAACCTCGGCATCGCCCAGACCTTCGCCGCGCATGGCTGCGCCGTAACGCTGCTGGGGCGTAACCTCGACAAAGCCCAAACGGCGGCCCAGGGCATCGTGGCCGCTGGTGGGCGCGCGCTGGGGGTCAGCGCCGACGTGCGCGACTTTGCGGCGCTTCAGGCAGCGGCCGTGCAGGCCGTGGCCGAGTTTGGTGAGCTTGACATCGTACTGGCCGGAGCCGCCGGCAACTTTCCTGCCCCTGTGGACGGCATCAGCCCCAACGGCTTCAAAACAGTGGTGGATATTGACCTGCTGGGCACTTATAACACGATTAAGGCAGCCGCGCCCCACCTCAAAACGCCCGGCGGCAACGTCCTGAGCATCAGTGCTTACGGCGTGCCCATCCCTATGCAGGCGCATGTGGTGGCGGCCAAAGCCGGCGTGGACGCCCTGACGCGCACGCTGGCCGTGGAGTGGGGCCTGCGCGGCATTCGCGTGAACGCGATTATCCCTGGCCCTATTGACGGCACCGAGGGCATGTCCCGCCTGGCCCCCGACGAGAAGACGCGCCGGCAGTTTATGGGCACTGTCCCGCTGGGCCGCTTTGGGGTGCCGCAGGACATCGCCAATGCTGCCCTGTTTCTGGTGTCCGACGCCGCCAGCTACGTCACCGGCGTGATTCTGCCGGTGGACGGCGGCCAGAACATGCTGGGCGGCGCTCCGCAATACCAGATGTATCAGGCGATGGGTCTGGCCATGCCGAAGCAAGAAGCGTAAAGACTTACGCCAGAGCGCCGATGCCCGGCCTGGCCACTCAGAGCAGCATGGCCATATGAGGCTGCTGCACCTTGAAAAACGTCCGTTTCACCGCCTGCGATTCCTCAATGCGGGGAAAAGAGGCGCAACCGAGACGCAGCAGCTGCCGTTTCTGCGCGGGGTTGTAGACACCTTGCCTGATGGGGTGGACGCTCTCGTCCTGACCAGCGACCTTCAAGGCGTGGTGCGGGACTGGGCCGGCACTTCCCAGCTGCTTGGCATAGCCCTGCTAAACGAACTTCAAACGCTGACGGCTCATGGCCTCCTCTCACCACTGGCCCGCACCGGAGCTGTTCTGGCTGGTGACTTTTACTCGGGCCCTGGCGCTGACCAGCGCGGCGCCTCTGGCGATGTCTGGCCAGTCTGGTCTGCGTTTGCGTCGGCCTGCGCCTGGGTGGCCGGCGTTCAGGGCAATCATGACCAGTACAGTCGGGACATTGATGACCTGCCCAACGCCTGGCTGCTGGACGTAGAAGAAATCGCTCTGGGCGGCCTACGGATCGCGGGGATCGGCGGTGTGGTAGGCGACCCAACCAAGACCGCGCGGCGTTCCGAGGAGGACTATCTGGCTGCCGCCGAACTGGTGCTGGCTCACTCACCCGACCTCCTTATCCTGCATCAAGCGCCGCAGGGGGGAGCCGGACAACGAGGCTGGGCGGCGCTAACCGCCGCTCTTCGAGAATGCCCCGTGCCTCTGACCGTCTGCGGCCATGTTCATTGGGAACAGCCGCTCTTTCGCCTAAGCCCTGATCAGACGGTGCTAAATGTGGATAAGCGGGTCATCGTGCTGACGGCCTCACCTCACTTACACAAGTCTGCTGCGCACACGTCCAGCACGGCGTAATCCTTGTCCTTCTGCACGACCAGCTTCAGGTACAGGGTGCCGCCCTCGTAGGCGTAGCTGTCACCCGTGGTCGCCGCCAGGTTGGCCAGGGCCACCTTTTTCAGCCGGTTGCGGTTGTCCACCCACCAGTCGCGGTACAGCACCGGCTCGGCGGCGGTGGGCAGCGACAGGCGCAGGGTGTCGCCCGGCTGACGCCCACTGAAGCCCAGTCGCCACTGGGCGCTGGTGTTTGTTGGGGTCACGGTGTATGTCTGCCCCAGGCGCGCGGTCGTGCTGACGGTGGTGAAGCTGCCCGGCGTGCCTGTCAGACTGACCTGCCCGTGGGGTCCAGCCACCGTCACGGGGCCAGGCTTGCCGCCCTTGACGTCCTGCAGCCACAGGCGGGCGTAGGTGCCGGCGCAGACGCTGGCGTTCCAGGCGGCGCGCACCTGACAGTCCGGGGCGCCGGCCAGCAGGGCGCTGCCCGTGACGCTCAGGCCCGCTGTGCCCGTCACGCTGCCGTCGCTGTCCAGAAAGGTGGCCGACTTGTCGCCGTCCTTATCGGCCTGCGCGGCGGGCAGGTACACGCGCTGGCTGCCGTCCAGCCAGGTCAGCCCGCGTGCCTGGTTGGCTGGGTTGAGGGGAAAGGCATTTTTCGTCTGGTAGCCCACGCCGCTGGCCTGACGCACGCTGCTGGGCGCAAACGCCGCAATGGCCGCGTCCTGAATGCTGACCTGACCGTCGTAGAACTGAAACCCGCGCACCGGAAACGCAGCGTCCCAGGGCCGGGGCAAGCTGCGGCCCCCTTCGCCCTTGGCTTCCCAGCTTTCAGGCTGGCCCACGTTGGGGGTCTCGCCCACCAGCAGGCCTCCTTTAAACACCGAGAGATTCGAGGCGAAGGTCGCGCCTACAGCGTTATCGGCCAGCACAGCGTTTAGCAGCGTGTGGTTTTCCCCGCGCAGCCAGACGCCGTGGTCGCGCTGCTTGTAGGCTGTAAAGTCGCTGAAGGTGGCGGGCACAGCGGCGCTTTTGGGGTCGGCAGGGGTCGTTACGGGGTCGTAATACGCGGTCTCGGTGGCGCTGCCGTCGGCCGCCGGGCCGTTGTCCACATTCAGGCCACGGTCGCCGCTGTGGGCCACGTTGCCACTGAATTCGCCCAGCGGCGTGCGCCGGGGCCAGAGGTTGGTCTTGCTCGCCGCCAGGCCGGTGGGATGCTCGGCCAGACCGTACCAGAAGCCTGTGCCGTCCACGCCCGCCGCCACGTTGTTCTTGACCGTATTGGCCGGGTTGGCAATCCAGAAGCCGGACGGGCGCTTGTCGCTCTCCAGCAGCGGGTTCTGGCCCTGCTTGCTGTCGGGCGCCTTGACACGCGTGACCAGATTGCCCTGAATCAGGGTGCCGGTTTCGTCGCCGTCTTCCAAGAAGATGCAGTGGCCCAGCGTGTCGTAGGTCACGTTGTCTTGCACGCGCAGGTCGCTGGTGCCATGCACCACCACACAACGGTTGAAGCTGGTGTGCAGGCTGTTGCCGCGCAGGTAAGAGGCCGGCGCGCTGCCCAGCTGGTGAAAATGCACGGGGTAACGCCGCAGGGTGTTCAGCTGCCCCACCCGCACGAACTCGGTGCCCTCCAAGCGCGCGGTGCTTTTTCCCATGACCATAACGTGGGCGCCCACGCGGCTTTGCACGGCGTCCTCGGTGGCCCCCACGACGATGTTGCGGCTCAAGAGGCCCACCTCAGCCCGCTCATTGACGGCGCGGCCGGCCACCGTGATGGCCTCGCCCCAGTGGGTGTACTTCAGCGGCGCGCCCAGCGTCACGGTCGTCCCTGAGACGCGCTGCACCGTCACCTGTTCGGTCTGACCGGGATTGAAGTCAGTGCTGGCCAGGGTCAGGCTGTCGCCGCCCTTCCAATCCGGGGCGCGGTCCAGGGTCAGGGTGCTGCTGCCCGCCTTGGCTGTCGCGGCCAGGCGAGTCCAGGGCAGGCGCGGCTGGCCGTGCAGTTCCAGCGTGCCGTCCATCACGCCCAGCGCGCGGTCGCCCATCCCCATGATGTCCTCGCCGGGCACCGTGTTGGTCAGCAGAATCTCGGCGTGGTGCGCAAACGGCTGGTCTTCGCGGCCCACCCGCAGTTCGCCGTGCACCATGATCCATTCGCTTTGCAGGGTCAGGTCTTTCTCGGCGAAGTCTAAGGTGCTGCCTGTAGGGATAGTCAGGCCAGCCAATGCTGGGGGTGACACGTCCAGAATCACGCGCTTGCCTGCCGGCAGGGTCACAGTGGCGCCGGCTGCTGGTACCGCTCCGCCCCAGGTCGCCGGGTCGCTCCAGGTGCTGCCTGACTGAGTGGGAGCCGGCGCAGGCGAAGGACTCGGAACAGCCGGAGAGGTGGGCGTGGCAGGGGCCGCCGGGCTGGTCGGCGCCGGCTCTCCGCCAGCCGACTGTCCACAGCCAATGAGCAACGCAGACAACGTGAGGGCCAGAGGCCAGCGGTGCTTGAGCATAAAGAGAGTGTAAATGAGCGGTCAGTCAGCCGCCGTGAAGGACTTCGCAGGGCAAGTGTAACCTTTGGCACCGTGCAGCACACGGTTTAGCTTCAGAGCCGAAACCTCCCAAACTCAGCAGGGCAGGTTTTCTATATCTCATAGTTTTCATAGTTACTTTTTTAATTATGAGTCATAAGAAGTTTCGCCCGAGGAGGCACCCCCATGATTCCACTCAGCGACGACAACCTGATCCTCGACACCGACAGCTACAAGAGCAGCCACTTCCTGCAGTACCCGCAGGGCACTACCCGGCTGTTCTCCTACCTGGAATCGCGGGGCGGCCGCTACCCCGTAACGCGCTTTTTTGGGCTGCAGTACATTCTCGACCGCTACCTGACGCGCCGCGTCACCGCCGAGATGGTTGAAGAAGCCCACGCCCTTATTGAAGCGCACGGCGAACCCTTTCCCTACGAGGGCTGGATGCGTGTGGTCAACGTGCACGGCGGACGGCTGCCGCTGGAAGTGCGCGCTGTCCCAGAAGGCACGCTAGTCCCCATTCACAACGTCCTGATGAGCGTCACTAACACCGACCCCGAATTGCCCTGGCTGGTCGGCTGGTTCGAGACCATGCTGATGCGGGTCTGGTATCCGACCACTGTGGCGACCCAGAGCTACCACATCCGCGAAATTATTCGGGTGGCGCTGGAGAACACCAGTGACCGCGCCGCCGAGGAGCTGCCCTTTAAACTGCACGACTTCGGCAGCCGGGGCGTGTCCAGCCGCGAGAGCGCCGGCCTGGGCGGTCTGGCCCACCTGATTAACTTCCTGGGCAGCGATACTCTGGAAGCCCTGCGCGTGGCCCGCAACCACTACGGCGCCGACATTGCCGGGTACTCCATTCCTGCGGCCGAGCACAGCACCATTACCAGCTGGGGCAAGGACCACGAGGTGGACGCCTACCGCAACATGGTGACGCGCTTTGGCAAGCCCGGCGGCGTCTACGCTGTGGTCAGCGACAGCTATGACCTGAAACACGCCATTAACGTCCACTGGGGCGAAACCCTGAAAGAGCAGGTCATCCAGTCGGGCGGCACCCTGGTCGTGCGCCCCGACAGCGGCGAGCCGGCCGCGATGGTTCGCCTGGCCGTGAATGCCCTGGCCGCCAAGTACGGCACCACCACCAACAGCAAGGGCTATAAGGTCCTGAACCACGTACGCGTCATTCAGGGCGACGGCATAGACGAAGGCACCATCCGGCAGATTCTGGGCAACCTGGAAATTGACGGGTACAGCGCCGAAAACGTGGCTTTTGGCATGGGTGGCGCGCTGCTGCAAAAGGTGGACCGCGACACGCAGAAATTCGCGTACAAAGCCAGCGCCGGCCTGATTGACGGAGCGTACCGGGGCATCTACAAAGACCCGGTGACCGACCCCGGCAAGCGCAGCAAGGACGGCGTGCTGGACCTGGTGCTGGAGGGCGAGCGCATGGTGACGAAGGCCTATAAAACCTTTGACACCGACTTTCCGGGCAGCCTGATGCGGACGGTATACCGCGATGGAGAACTGTTGGTAAGGGATACGCTGGAGGATGTGCGGGGGCGAGGATGAAACAGATCTGTATAACCACCTCCTCCATCTGGATTAATTCTCTGATAAGAGCTGAAGTTGAGCCAGCGCAGGCTTTGCCATACTTGACCGAACTTGCTAGCAATCTATGCCCACATGATGACTGGCAAAAGTTCGCCGCGATAAACGTTTGCAGAGACGCAACATCATTTAACGGCTGGCTTATCAAAGCAATCGAAACTTTTACATCAAATCAACCCAGAGATATTTTACATTTCGGTCTTTTTAATCCTATTTACAAAGATAAGGAGGGGCAGTACGTCACCCTGTCAATTTATCTCACTCCTAAGAAAAACCAGTCGTTTGATCAATGGGGAACTGAATCTGATTCGTCTCAGTTCCACTATTACGATTCAGAAGTTTTAGACAATATTTATTCATACGCTTATGGAAGACCACAATCACTCGGGAACTCCGCAGAGTTTCTCCTCGGTCTAGGGTACGCTTCCTCTCTCGTTCTGTACGCAGCACAGTCCTTCGGCTTGCAATTACTTGCAACTTCAACATCACAGTGTGACATCACTATAGGCTTTGACGGCGGCGAGATAGAAACACTCGGGACCGTCACACGTAGCGGATTTCAGCCCAAATCAAGGGTGAACTAACGTGCAGCACGCCACACGTCGAGTGCTCAACTCTCTTTCTATTATCCAATCGCAACTGCTCGCACATCACTCCCTTTCTTTCGCTCAAGTTCAAACAGAGCGACTTATAGAGTATGTAACTGCCCAGCTAGGTAGTCTTGAGGACACCTCCGCCCTCCTCGACCACGCTTACCTCGCCTCCCCCGCCTTTCAAGCCAACCTCAACCAGGCTCTCCGCGCGGCCGAAATCGCTGAATCCGACGACAAGCTGGCGCTGATTGCACGGGCGCTGGCCGGGTGCGCGCTGGCCTTTCCGCCGCCCACACCAGATAAAGTCCAGACCCTGCGCATCGTTGAGGCGCTGTCTATGCGGGAATTTCACGCCCTGGCGGCTGTCTTTGACCGGCTTGACCCGATTGATCCTTACGCCGATGCCCTCCCCGTGGAGGGCGCCTCTGCCCCCGGATTTTCGCGGCAGGAGTTCGAGGCCGCTCTGATAGGGCTGGGGCAACTGGGCCTACTGATGCGAACAGAGCAGCGGCGAGAGCCCGACGCCTGGGCAAACGAATCAGCGGCGAATGTAGCTGTCTGGCGGCTGACCGCGTTGGCGCGCCAGGTCGCCTTACTCATCCGACTGCAAGGAGCAGAGCCATGACCCAAGACTGGCTGGATACCCTCTTCCCCAGCAACGCCGAGCGCACCGTGCCCTGGCCGGCGGTCGGCGAACTCGTCACGCTCTACCGCCCCACGGGCCTGCAAGAGCTGCGCTTGGTGGCGCAGAGCGGCTGGCGGATCTGGCCGCCGCGCCTGCCGGACCAACCGATCTTCTATCCAGTGCTGAATTTTGACTACGCCGAGGAGATCGCCCGCGATTGGAATGCCAAACGCAATGACCCGCCCGTCGGCTTCGTAACGGCCTTTGACGTGCGCGCCGAAGAGGCGACCCGGTACGAGATTCAGGTGGTAGGCGCGCAGGCGCAACATCAGGAACTCTGGGTGCCTGCCGAGGAATTGGACCACTTCAATGCCGCCATCGCAGGGCCCATTCGCGTACTGGCCCATTACGCCGGCGCAGGGTACACGGAACCAATTAATCCAGATACGCATCTGCCTGCTGACTTTTAGCCCCTGTACAGATACCCCATGGAGTCTCCTATGACTGCAGCCGACCTCAACAAAGCCCTGCAACTCAACCGCCTGACGGCGTTCATCGAAGGCCAGGCCGAGGCGCCTGTCGCCATCGCCGGCCAGCTCACCGCCGACGGGGTCTACCTGCTGCCGGGGGAAACCCCGCCGGATTCAGCCGCCCTGACAGAGGCGCTGGCTTTCGCCCACCACCTCGCGGACATCCTCAGCAGCGCGCAGGTCTACGAATCCAGCGACACAGACACGCCATATGTACCGTTTGTGCTGCCCCACGCCTTTTCACCAGCGGCGCTCGCCGAGCAGGTCCCCAGTTGGCTGGGGCTCCTTGCTCTGCCCGAAGGCCAGGCGGTCGTGGACATTGACGAGTCGTCTTTCCGCGCGGCTGAGAAGTTGGCGGTCCACGAACAGGACGAGGATGTGGACGACTACTACGAACCCGAGGAGGTAGAGGCCATTCACGCGGCGGCTGAATTCTTCAATGCCTTTCCAGACCGCCGTTTGGTGCAGCTGACCGCCGGCTACGTGGCCATCCTGCTGCTGGATCTGGCGCAACTGCCTGGCGGGTTCTGGGCGGGGGTCGCCACCCTACGCATCGACACCTGACCAAGGCGTGTATCGAGTTCCAGGCGTGGAGTGTGGAGCTCAGCGCTATGCCGAGTGGCCGGCATGACAGACAGAATTCTTAAAAGGAGACCCCATGACCCTGTTCGGCCTGACCATCCCGGCTCTCGCCCTCGACCTCGCTGGCGGCCTGTGCGTGCTGGTCAGCCTGTACTACCTGTGGGCCAAGAGCAGCACCTACTGGCACTGGAGCAATGCGTCCCTGCTGCCTTACTTCCTGCTGTTTCTGTCCGGCAAACAGTGGATGTTCGCGGGCTTGCAGGTGACATACCTGCTGTTTGGCCTGCACGGGCTGTACCTGTGGCACCTGGAAACGCGCCGGGCACGCGGCGAGATTCAGTTCAACGAGCGCGGCTGGTACGGCGTGACCTGGGCCGCCAGCCTGCTGATTTTTGCCTACACCGTCGCCGCAACCGATTTCAGCGCAGCCTGGAACTGGGTGCAGTTTGCGGCCGTCACATTGGCCCTGGTCGCCAACTTTGGCACCACGCGCCGCTGGTCGTGGTCGTGGCCGGTCTGGGTGGCCGTTAACGCCGTGCAGGCGGTGTACTTCTGGCATCTGGACTACTGGGTGCTGTTCGGGCTGCAGTTCGTGCTGGCCGCCATGAGCATTTACGGCTGGCGGCAGTGGCGGCGCGACGACGCGCGGGAGGTGGCCTTTGCCTGACGCGCCACACCGCTTTCAGCATGGACTGGTCATTGGGAAGTTTGCCCCCCTGCACCGAGGCCACCTGTGGCTGCTGGACGCGGCCCTGGCGCAGTGCGACCACGTCAGTATATGGGTCTACTCCCGCCCGGACTTTCCCGGCATGCCCACGCCGCTGCGCCGGAACTGGCTGCGCGAGCTGTACCCGGCGCGGCTGTTTCCGCACCTCACCTTGCTGCCGGACGCCCCCAACCCGCCCCTGAACACCGAACCCGACGCGGTGCATCAGGCCTACGTGCGCGGCGTGTTGGAGAGCTGGGGGGCTCAGCCAGACGCCGTCTTCACCTCCGAACACTACGGCGACGCGCTGGCGGCCAGGTTGGGGGCTGAGCACGTCTGTGTGGACTTGCCGCGCGCGGCCTTTGCGGTCAGTGGCACGGCGCTGCGGGCCGATGTTCACGCGGGCCGAGTGATGCTGGACCCCAGCGTCTACGCCCACTTTGTGCGGCGGGTGGTCATCCTGGGCGCTGAAAGCACCGGCAAAAGCACCCTGACGCGCGCGCTGGGCGAAGCCTACGGCACGGCGTGGGTGCGCGAGTACGGCCGCGACGTGTACGAACGCGAGCAGGGCGCCCTCTCCCCCGAGCATTTTCTGGAGATTGCGCGGGGCCACCGGGCACTAGAGGACGAGGCAGCCCGCACGCCAGGCGTCCACCGCTGGGTCTTTTGCGACACGGACGCCGCCACCACCCTGATGTGGTCGTATCTGCTGACCGGCACCGCGCGCCCCGAACTGCACGCCCTGGCCGCCGACTGCGCCGCGCGGTACACCCACACGTTCCTCTGCGACACCGACCTGCCACACGAGCAGGACGGCTGGCGGGCCAATACCGAAGTGCGGGCGGTTCAGCAGGCCTTTATCCGGCAGGACCTGGGCACGCGCGGGGTGCCGTATACCCTGCTGCGCGGCACTGTGGCCGAACGGGTGGCCGGGGTGCGCGCGGTGCTGGACGCATGAGCGGCGAGCGCGAGGCCGTCAACGCCCAGCAGTTTGATGCCCTGGCCGCCACCTACGACGAGGTGGGGTTTCTGGCGCTGGCCGCGCGGTTGACGGCCACAGCAGCGCAGGTCCGTCCTGGCGAGGCCGTGCTGGACGTGATGACCGGCACGGGCACGGTTTTGGCCGCACTGGGCCAGCATGACGGGCCGCTGGTGGGCACCGACCTCTCGGCGGGGATGCTGGAGGTCGCGCGGAGGCGGGTTCCAGGGGCCACGTTCGTGCAAGCCGACGCCGCAGCCCTGCCCTTTCCAGCTGCAACCTTCGACACCGTGATCTGCGCCGCTGGCCTGTTTTTCATGCCCGACATGGCCGGGGCCGTACGGGAGTGGGCACGGGTGCTGCGGCCTGGCGGACGACTGGTGATCTCGGCATTCGGGCGGGGCCTGCTGGGCGAGTTGCCGGGCCTGTGGCGCACTGAACTGGCCGCTGTGGGCCTCAAGCCGGGAGCGCCGCCGCTGGGCCGCCTGCCCACGCCCGAGGCTTTGACCGGCGTGCTGCGAGAAGCTGAGCTAACCGACATTCGGGCCGACCTGACCCCACATCCCTACACTCTGCCGGACCCCAGCGCCCGTCTGGCCGACATTCGCGCGGGGCTGGAAGGGCTACCCCTGCGCGACCTGCCGCCAGAAGCACGCCTGGCACTGGACTCTCAGCACCGTGCCACGCTCACGCCGCTGTTTGCCGCCGGGCCGCTGACAGTCCCGCTGCCCCTCATCGTCGGCACGGGACATGCATCTTCCGGGGGACGCAACGCAGGGGCAAAGTGTCGCGTACTGTGAAGCATGACCAACCCTGACGACAAGACGCCTGCCCCGGCCCCCGATACGGCGCCGTCCTGGGTGGATGACGTGCTGAACTCCTCCAGCCAGGCCGGTGCCCCCACCGATCTGCGGATTTCTGATGAGCCTCGCCAGAGCGCACCGGCACCCTCCTGGTTAGAGAAGCCGGCGGCCCCTCAGCCCGCCGCCCCGGCACCATCCTGGGTGGATGAATTGGCGGCCTCGCCCACGGCGCCGCTGCCGCCGTCGTCCCAGCCACCTGCCGCGCCGTATGACCTGGCCAGTGGCGCGCCCGCCAACGACGACTGGGTGACCCGCGCCACCGGCGGCGCGCGCAATCCGACCGTTCCGCAGGGACCGCCGACGGCGCCGGCGATCAGCCCCCGCCCCTTTGACGCCTTTGGCGACCCCTCGCGCCAGATGGCCCCCTCCTTCGGCGCGGGGCCGCTGTCCAGCGACGTGTCTCAGAAGAAGATGATTGCGGGCTTGCTGGCCATCTTTCTGGGCAGCCTGGGCGTGCACAAGTTCTTTCTGGGGCAGACCACGCCGGGCCTGCTGACGCTGGGCGTCAATGTGGGCGTGTGGATTGTGGCCCTGCTGCTGGGCGTGCTGACGCTGGGGGCCGGCCTGCTGCTCACCATTCCCCTGGCCGCACTGGTCAGCAGCGCCCTGGGCCTGCTGGGCCTGGTGGAGGGCATCATCTACCTGACCAAGAGTGACAGTGAGTTCCAGCGCGACTACCTGCTGGGCGGCAAAGCCTGGCTGTAAGACCTCACGGTTGATGGACAGCAGCTATTGGCCAGCGACCGTCAACCGTTTACAGCGCCTGCTCGATGTCCGCCTGTAAATCGGCCAGCGCCTCCACGCCCACGCTCATGCGGATGGTGAGGGGCGTGACGCCTGCCGCGTACCGGGCCGCTTCGGGAACGCGTCCGTGCGTGGTCGTCCAGGGATGCACCACCAGGGTCCGCACGTCGCCCAGGTTGGGGGCCATTCTGAGCACCCGCACGCGCGACAGGAACGCCGAGGGGTCGGGCACCTCGAAGGTCAGCACCGCGCCCTGGCCGCCCCGCAGATAGGTCTGGGCCAGGGTGTGGTGCGGGTGCCCCGACAGCCCCGGATAACTCACTGTGCCCACCTTCGGATGCTCCGACAGCCAGCGGGCCAGGGCCAGCGCCGTCTCGCTCTCGCGGGTGAGGCGCAGTGGCAGGGTTTCTATGCCCTGAGCAATCAGAAAGGCCGAGTGCGGCGCCAGGGTCATGCCCAACTGGTGCGCGCCCAGCCAGCGCTGCCGCCAGGCCAGGGCCGCGTCGCCGCGCATGTTCAGGATGCTGGCCTCGCCGCCCTCGGTGAAGATGGGGTTGCGGGTCAGGTCGTGCCTGGTCCCCACCGTCACGGCGCCGCCCAGGACGCTGCCGTGCCCGCCGGCCCACTTGGTCAGCGACTGCGCCACGATGTCTGCGCCGTGGGCCAGCGGCCGGCACAGAAAGCCCACGCCTCCGCAGGTGTTGTCAATCGCCAGCAGGGCCCCGTGCTCGTGGGCGATGTCGGCAAACGCGCGGATATCGGCAATGTCGCCTGCCGGGTTGCTGATCATCTCGGCCCAGACCAGGCGGGTCTCTGGCCGCAGGGCCGCGCGGATGGCCGCCGGGGTGTTCTCGGTCAGCGTGGCTGAGATGCCCATCAGGGGCAGGATGTTGCTCAGGAGGCCCGTGCTACCGCCAAACAGACTGGACGCTGACACCACATGGTCCCCTGCGCGGCACACGCTGAGAATGGCGGTGAGGGTGGCCCCCTGCCCACTGGCAACCGTGACGGTGGCGGCCCCGCCTTCCAGGGTGGTCAGGCGCTCTTCGAGGGCGCGCACCGTGGGGTTTTGCAGCCGCGCGTAACTGAGACCCGTGTTCTGCCCAAATTCGGCCTGGGCCTGCTCCAGCGTGTCGAACTGAAAGGCCGCCGCCGCGTGAATGGGAAAGCCGATGGTTTGCCCCAGGCCGCGCGGAATGGCGCTTTGCACGGCGGCGGTTTCATAGCTCCAGTCGGCTGGTTCGGGGGCGCGGGCGTCGGTCATTCGCCCACGCTACGCCGCGCGGCGGGATAAGGTACGCCCCATGTCCGACCCACCTGGATTGTCGGTTGGCGTGAGTGTGCTGCTGCAAGACGAGGCAGGCCGGGTGCTGCTTCAGCGCCGGGGCGACGACGGCCGCTGGGGCACACCGGGCGGGCGCCTGAACCCCGGCGAGACCTTTCTGGCAGCGGCCCACCGGGAACTGCACGAGGAAACCGGCCTGAGCTGTCCTGGCCTGACCCTCCTGCCGTTGCCAGACGGGCTGGTGGACGGCCCCGACTTCCGGCACGACTACCCCAGTGGGCAGGCCGTGTTCATGGTAGGCCTGCGCGCCTGGGGGACCATTTCGGCGGCCGCAGTGGAGGACGCTGCGCCTGACGACAGCGGTGAAACCCTCGAACTGGGTTGGTTTGCCCTGGACAACCTACCCGCGTTAAGCGGCGCGGTGAACGTGGCGAGCATGAATCTGCTGCGTGCCAGGGCTGGCCTAGGGCCGCTGGTCAATTCCGCATGACAGAGAGATGAAGATTCCTTAAGCTGCTGCTGATGAAACGCACCCTCGCTGTCCTGACCGTCTCTAGCTTGCTGCTGGCCGCCTGCCGCCCTCAGCCTGTGCCGGCGCCCATTGACCCAGCCACTGTTGAACCTGCCGCCCCCGTGGTGGGGCAGGCACTGGAGGTGCAGCAGATTCCCGGCACCGTCGAGAGCGCTGCCAAGCAACTGACCGCCCTGCTGGACCCCAACAACCCCGACATAGATCCTGACCTGAAAGCCCTGCTGGCCGTCTTTGGTCCTGGCAGCGCCATGCCCCTGGACTTGAAGCAGCCCACCCAACTGGGCCGCAGCTTGGTTCAGAACTTTGCCGCCCACGCCCGTGGTCAACTGCAGGTGCAGGGCGTGACGACACTAAAGCAGACGCTGCCCACTGGCACGACGACCGTGGACCGGACGGGCCGCTCGACCTACCAGAGCGCCCCCACGGACGGCTACGTCATCATCTTTGAAGCACAGAACCTGCGCGTAGACGTGAAGTGGAAAGTGGGCGACGCCGCCACCGTGTTTGTTCCAGCTGGCATGGCCTATAACCCCAGCACCGGCCAGTGGAGCCCCGCCGAGCAGGAACTGCCCACCAACGCCAGCGCCACGCTGACTCGTGGCACGCAGGCCGCCGCTGGCGCCACCTTCACCATGACGCCGGGCGAGTGCCTGTCGGCCCTGGGGCCCACCGCTCTGAGCTTTAACGCCTGGGCCGGCCGCGCCGTGAACAGTCCCGCTGCCCTGAAGCTGAACTACGCCTGGACCGACGCCAACATCAATCTCAGCGGCGACGCCCTGTACGCCACCACCAAGCAGAAGGCCAGCCTGAGCACAAAGCTGGACGTGCGCGGCACGACCGTCAACCGCTGCACGCCCGCCACCTTCGCCTTCCGCCCCACCCGCGCCGACCTGACCGCTAGCGCCGAAGTCCCCAGTCACAAGCTGGACCTGGCCCTGTACCTGCGCGACCTGAGCAACCTGGAATTCAGCGCCGACGCACTGAACGCCCAGAACCCCCTGGCCAAGGTGGGCGGCACGGTCAATGGTCGCCTGAGCTTTAACGGCCGCAGCCTGCTGACCGCTTTCGGGCCGCTGGCCGACGGCGCCGACACCAACCTCCAGCCCGGCGATCAGGTGAAGGTGAAGTACGTCCAAAGCGGCAAGTTGGTCGAAACTGATCTGCCCGGCGCACTGGACGGTCTGGGCGCGCTGTTCCTGCCGTACTGATTCTCACCCGACTCTGGCCCCACCCGCGCTTAGCTGGTGGGGCCGTCTTCATAGCGGCCTGAAGGCTGCGGTAACGTGACCCATGCGCATTCAGGACATGAACTGGCAGATGGTTGAGGCGGCACTGAGGCGCGATGACCGCTGCGTGCTGCCGCTGGGCTGCACCGAGCAGCACGCCACTCTGAGCCTGGCCACCGACACCCTGCTGGCTGGGCGGGTGGCCCGCGAGGCCGCCGAGGGCCTGGGCATTCCTGTCTTTCCGGCGCTGCCCTACGGCATTACACCGACTTTTACGGCTTACCCCGGCACCCTGAGCGTGAGCGTCAGCACCTACCTGGCCCTGCTGGACGACCTGCTCAGCGGGCTGCAAGCCCAGGGCTTCCGGCGCATTCTGGTGGTGAACGGCCACGGGGGCAACGCGCCGGGCCAGGGTTGGATGGGCGAGTGGCTGGCCCGGCACCCGGACGCGCGGGTGCAGTGGCACAACTGGTGGAACGCGCCGCGCACCTGGGCAGCGGTGCAGGCCACCGACGAACTGGCCAGCCATGCGAGCTGGATGGAAAGTTTTCCCTGGACTCGGCTGGAAGGCGTCAGCGCCCCCGAAGAACGCAAGCCGATGGTGGACCTGAATGCGCTGCGGCAGCTGCCTCCCGCTGGGGTCCGGGCCCTGCTGGGCGACGGCAATTTCGGCGGCCTGCACCGCCGCCCCGACCGCGAGATGCTCCGGATCTGGCAAGAGGCGGTGGCCGAAACGCGGGCGCTGCTGGAGACCGGCTGGGCTTAAAGACCATGTGAGGCTGATCTAGGGCCAGCGCAACCTCTGAATTCCGGCAAGAACGCAGCCCATATGCCTTCTCTCTGTTTCGTTGACAAATCGGGGGACACCAGTTCGCAAGCTCCACGCCTGGAACCCGCTTTTCTTCTCGCTCCGCTGCGCAACGGGTCTTGAATCGTTTTGGTCAACGCTTCAAGCGGCGTCCGTATGGGTCGATTCGGAAGCCAGCAAGCCCTCTCAATGGGAGAGGCCCGGCGACTCCAGGCAGCTTCCTCTGGAACGTGGGGCATCCAGACCGCTGCTTCGGTTACCCGTACAGAGAAGACTTGAGCGCCACATCTCACTCTTGCCCAGCTGCCCTCTTCATCTTTTAGGAACCAGAGTTCTTCTCGGCCCAGTCTTAGTTCTCGTCCAACTCGGCGGCCACAGCAGTCAACGCGCCCGGCCGACCAATCCGGGCGCGGCCGTCCGCTTGCGCCGCCTGGAACCGGGTCAGGTCAGTGCCAAGGCTCTGGACCGCAGCGGCGACCGCCTGCGCTGTCGGCGCCGTAACAGTCAGGGCCTGGCCCAGCAGGCGCGTTTGCCGCGCGGCAAACCCCGCCACGTACTGCGGCCCTGGCGTGGGGAAGCCAACGACGGGGACGCCCAGCCCAGCCGCCTGCTCGTTGGCCGTGCCGGCTGTCCCCAGGGCCAGGGCAGCCCGGTGCAGCACCGCCGAAAAAGCGCCGCGCAGCACCAGCACCCGCGTCTCGCCGCGCCGCAGCCACAGGGTCGCCTCGTCCACCTGGCCAGCCGTCCAGCCGGGTAGCGGCGGCAATTCGGCAAATGGGCGGGCAAAGGCCACGGCGGCCTGCCAGGCGGGGAGCTGCGCGGCGGCCTCCAGCATGACTGGCAGGGAAAACGCCGCGTCCCCGCGCTGGCCGGGGAGCAGGGCCAGCACCAGGCGCCCGTCCAGCAGCGGCCCCAGGTCGCGTTCGGGCTCGGGCAGCACATCCATCGCAAACCCGCCCCGGTACGCGGCATTCACGCCGCGCCGGGCCAGGTGAACGGCCGAGGGCTGGTCCCGCGTGTACACCCGCCGCGCCCGCCGGGCCAGGGCCACCTCCCAGGGCATAAAGAGGTTGGCGCCCAGGGCGTTCAGTTCGCGCAGGTGGGCCGCCGGGGTCATGCCCTGCGCGTAGAACGACGACACCAGCGGCTGAAGGTGCGTCAGCGGCAGGCGGGGGCCAGCTGCCCGACCAGCTGGCCGCGCCACCACCCGCGCGGCCAGGGTGCCCACCGCCAGCGCGTAGGTGTCCCCCACCACGACCACCCGCGCCACCTGCCCTCCCAGCCGCCGCGCCGCCGCCCACTGCCGCAGCGAGACGGTCAACAGGCCCGCCTGTACGTCCGCGCGCAGGTTTGCCAGGCTGCCAAAGGGAAAGCCGCCCGAAGGCAGCGCCAGATGGGGACCCTGAAGCTCGGCAGTCCCCGCATACGCCGCGCCCGGCCCCACCAGCGGGAGGGCCAGCACCGGCCCGCGCCCAGCCCGCGCCAGTTCGCGCGCCAGTCTGGCCCCGATCAGATCCTCGGCGTACCCATTGGACACCAGCAGGGTCGCGTCTGTTCGCCGAAAAGTGCTCGCCACGCCCCGCAGGCTAGCGTAGGGTGGCGGCCATGAGTCTCATGGAACTGCGGCGGGTCTGGGGCACACGCCCGCTGATTGGCGCGGCCGTGGGCGTGCTGCTTCAGGACGAAAGCGGGCGCGTGCTGCTGCAGCGCCGGGGCGACGACGGCCTGTGGAGCGAACCCGGCGGCGCCCTGGAACCGGGCGAGGATTTTCTGACCGGCGCGCGGCGCGAACTTCTGGAAGAAACGGGCCTGACCTGCCCCACTTTGCGCCTCTTGCCCCTGCCAGGCGGCCTGCAAAGTGGCCCTGAGCTGTACCACCGCTACCCCCACGGCGACGAGCTTTACATCGTGGGGATGCGGGCGCACGGCACCCTCCCGGCCGAGGCCCTGAACGGCGCCCAGCCCGACGACAGCGGCGAAACCCTGGAGCTGCGTTGGTTCGCTCTGGACGACCTGCCGATGCTGAGCAACAACGCCAACAGACAGTCTATGAGCCTGTTGCGCAGCTGGGCAGGGCTGCCACCGCTGCCACTGCACCCCACGCCGCCCCCACCGCCACCCGGCAACTTTTTACTGGACCTGCGAAAAGTAATTGGCCACCGGCCCTGGTTTGCGCCTGGGGCCAATGTGCTGGTGACGGATGAAGCTGGGCGAATCCTGCTGCTGCGCTGCGGGCACACCGGGCGCTGGACCCTGCCCGGCGGCAACCTGGAACCCGGCGAGAGCTTCGCAGAAACGGCGGCGCGGGAACTGCTCGAAGAAACGGGCCTGACCGCCGCCCGCCTGGACCCACTGGAGATGTTCGCCGGACCCGAATACCGCTTCACCTCCCCGAACGGCGACGTGGTGGACTACGTGTCGGTGCTGTACCGCGCTCACAGCGTGACCGGCACCCTGACCCCGCAGCCCGGCGAGGTTTTGGAGGTGGGCTGGTTCGGTGTGGATGAGCTGCCAGACGACGCTGACCTGAGCGGCGCACTGATTCAGGCCAATTTGCGGTACTGGAAAAAGCTGAGGAGCCAGCCAAACAGCTGACCCCCCCTCGCCCTCTTCCCTGTTTACCGCTCGCGGATGCTCCAGCCCTGGGCCTTCACAGCCGCAATCTGACGCTGGAACACGCCGTCAATCTCCTCTTCGGTCAGGGTCCGCTCGCCCTGGTAGGTCAGGCGCACCGCCACCGAGCGGTTGCCCGCGCCAATCTGCTCGCCCACAAACACGTCAAAGGGCTCAACCTGTTGCAGCAGGGGGCCGCCCTCCTGCCGCAGCGCCGCCGCCACCTCGCCGTAACTGACGGCCTGCGGCGCAATGACCGCCAGGTCACGCCACGCTGCCGGGGCGCGGCTGGGGTCGCGGAAGGCCCACTCGCGGCCCGGCAGGGGTAGAGCCGCTTCCAGCAAGAAAGTCTCGCCCTTGAGGCCGAACGCCTGCGCGATTTCTGGATGCAGGGCGCCCAGCCAGCCCACGGACTGCCCGTTCCACACGACCTCACCGGCAATGCCGGGATGGAGGGCCGGCGGCACCGCTGCGCCGCGCAGTTGCTGCACCTCCAGCCCTGCGCCCAGCGTGCCCGCCAGGCTTTCAACCAGACCACGGAAAGCGCGGAAATCGCCCGCCACCCCGGCCTCGTGGGTTTTGGCGGCCAGCGGGCCGCGCATCAGCAGGCCAAGACGCTCGGTTTCGCCGCTGGCCGGGAAAATGCGGCCGATTTCGAACAGCAGCGTGCGCTCGCCACCGGTCTGCATGGCCGCCGCCTTCAGCAGGCTGGGGTACAGCGCGGTGCGCATGCCGGTGCGGTCAGCGGTCAGGGGGTTGCGCAGGCGCACACCAGGCTGCTCGGCGCGGGCCTTCCCAGCTTCCTCGTCGCTGGTGAAGGTGTAGGTCACGACCTCCTGAAAGCCCAGTCCGGCCAGCGTGCGGCGCAGCCCTGCGCGGGCCACCCCTTCGCGCTCTGCCCCCACATTGCTTTCGTGGACGCGCAGGGTGGGCAGCTGTTCGGGCAGATGGGCGTAGCCGTGCAGCCGCGCCACCTCCTCGGCCAGGTCCTGCCAGATGGCCATGTCAATGCGCCACGACGGCGGCACCACGCTGAGCTGGTCGCCCTCCCCCTCGACCGCGCAGCCCAGGCGAGTCAGGATGTCCCGCATTTCAGCAGTGCTCACATCCATGCCCAGCAGGGCGCGAATCTGGGTGCCCGTGGCCTCAATGCGGCCCGGCACCTCTGGCTGGCCCACCACCGTGGCGCCGGGGTGGACGGTGCCGCCGGCCTCGCCCAGCAGGCCCACCAGGCGCGCGGCGGCGCGGGTCGGCAGCAGGGGGTCCACGCCGCGCTCGTAGCGGTAGACGGCGTCGGTTTTCAGGCTCAGGCGGGTGCTCGTGCGGCGCAGCAGCACCGGGTCAAAGTGAGCGACCTCAACGACGACGTTGGTGGTATCGGCGCGCACGTGGCCGTGATCGCCCCCCATGATGCCCGCGATACCCAGCACGCCCTGACCGGGCTGCGGCTGGCTGGCGTTCTCAAAGGCTTCAGCCACCGTGGAAATGGGCCGTTCCTGGCCGTCCAGAATGAGGAGGTCCTCGGGTCCTACAGTTTGCTCGTGGCCCATCAGGTCGTGCACCGTCTCGCCTTGACGGCGGCCAAACGCCACCAGAATCTGATCGCCTGCCACGTCGCGGCGGTCGTACAGCGCGGTGGGCTGACCCAGTTCCAGCATCACGTAATTGCTGGTGTCCACAATCAGGTCAATCGAGCGCATCCCCGAGAGGGTCACGCGGCGCTGCATCCACAGGGGCGCGGGGCCGTTGCGCAAGCCGCTGACCGTCCGGGCCACGAAATGGTCGCAGCCGAAGCGTAGCTTCTGGGTCGGGTCGCGCTCAATGACGCGGCCTTTGTCGGGCAGCGACACGCGAATCTCGCCTTCACCCTTGGCAGCGGGGCCAGAGGGCGGCTCGTTCAGGTCCAGCTTCAGGAACGCGGCCAGGTCGCGGGCCAGGCCCAGGGCGCTCAGCACATCGGCGCGGTTGGGCGTAACTTCTACGTCCAGCACCTGGTCGGCGGCCCACAGCTCCTGCATAGGGGTACCAGGCTTGGCCGTGCCCGCCGGGAACAGCATGAGGCCCGCGCTGCTTTCGCCCACGCCCAACTCTTTAGCGCTAGCAGCCATGCCCCAGGACTCCACGCCTTGCAGGGCACGCACGCCGTAGGTCATGCCGCCCAGCGTGGTGCCGGGCGACACCAGGGCCACCATCGTGCCGGCGGGCAGTCCTACGGCGTTGGGGGCGCCGCTGGCAATCACGCGCTCGCCGTGGGGGCCAGCGTCCAGGGTGAGCTTGGTCAGCTGAGTGCCTTCTATCTGCTCAGCGGCCGTGACGGTCACCAGCAGCACACCTTCGGGCGGCGCCGGCACGTCTTCGACGCCTTCTAGCGGCAGGCCCAGCTGGGCAAACACAGGTTCCAGTTCAGTCAGGGGCGGCAGGGCGGGAACAAGTTCTTTGAGCCAGGAGTAGGGGATGTTCATAGAGGGGACCTCGGTGGGATTGCCCCCACCCCGGCCCTCCCCCCTGAAGGGGGAGGGAGAAGGGCGGCGGGCCTTAGCTTGGTGTGCGGTCGTTCAGAGCCGTCTGAATTCGTTCCAGTACGCCGGGCAGGTTGGTGCGAACCTCGTTGTTCCAGAAGCGCAGGGGCAGAAAGCCGTGGGCCAGCATGTCGGCATCTCTGGCCTGATCTTCAGGGCTGTTCAGGTGCTGGCTGCCGTCCAGTTCAATCACCAACCGGCGTTCATAGCAGACGAAATCGGCGACGTACCGGCCCATTGGTTCCTACCGACGGAAACTGACGCCTAATGCTTTGCGGCGCAGCTGTTGCCAGAACAAGAGTTCTTCGGGCGTCATCCGTTTACGCAGGGCGCGGGCAATTTCCGTAAAGGGACTGGTACGTTCCCAAGAACCGCCGCCAGATCTTTTGACTCCCTCCCCCTTCAGGGGGGACTCAGAGAGCTGCGCAGCAGAGGGTTGGGGAGGGGGCGCCCGCCGCGTCACCCCGCCAATCCCCGCACCAGCCCCCGCGCCTGTTCGGGTACCAGATTCACGGCGTCCAGCTGCTCCACACTGACCCAGGCAGGTTCATACGAGTTGGCTTCGCTGTGACGTACACCCTCGGGGCCATCGCCCAGGCGCATCTCGCCGCCCTGCCACGTCACCAGAAAGTAGTGTTCGCGGTTGCCCAGATTCTCTAGAACCAGCACTTCGCGCTCCACCTGAACCGTCAGATTCACTTCCTCTAACATCTCGCGGACGCAGGCTTCGGCAGGGGTCTCTTCACCCTCGATGCCGCCGCCGGGCAGGGTGGCGTAGGCGCGGCCTTCTTTGCGGCGAAGCATCAGCAGCACTTGCCCCTGGTCGTTGAAGAGGATGCCCACGGAACGGGGCCTCACGCCGCACCTCCCAGCAGCCACTCCACCGCCGCCTGAGCATGCAGGGCGGTGGTGTCAAAGGTGGGCACAGGTGAGTCTTCTGGGCCCACCAGTAACGGAATCTCGGTGCAGCCCAGGATGATGCCCTGCGCCCCCTGAGCGGCCAGGTCGGCCATCACCGCGCGGTAGCGCTCGCGGGAATCGGCGCGGATGTCGTTGCGGCACAGCTCGTCGAAGATGACGCGGTGAACCTCGGCGCGCTGGGGGGCCTCTGGCACCAGCGTTTCTATGCCGAACCGCTCACGCAAGCGCTCCTTGTAAAAAGGCTGTTCCATCGTGAAGGCCGTCGCCAGCAGCCCCACCCGCTCAATGCCCGCCGCTTTCAGAGCCGCGCCGGTACTGTCCACGATGTGCAGCAGCGGTATCTCCAGCCAGGCCTCCAGTTGCGGCGCCACCAGATGCATGGTGTTCGTGGCAATGAGCAGAGCGCCCGCGCCGGCCGCCTGCAAGCCCTGGGCGGCGTTACCCAGGAGCTCGGCGGCCTCATCCCAGGCGGCGGCCTGTTGCAGGGCCACCACCTGGGCGAAGTCAAAGGAATGAATCAGCAGGGGCGCCGAATGCAGGCCACCCCGGCGCCCGGCATACGCGGCGTTGATCTGGCGGTAATACTCGGCGGTGCTGGTCCAGCTCATGCCGCCCAGGACACCCAAGAGGCGCTCGGCACTCACCCCAATTCCCCCCGGAACTGCCCAATCACCCTCGGGTCGTTGGCATAGAAATACCGAATATCGGGAATCTTGTACTTCAGCATGGCAATGCGCTCGGGGCCCAGGCCAAAGGCGAAGCCGGTCTTGCCCTCGTACACGCGCGGCTTGCCCGCCGCCTCGCGCAGATCATCCACGGCTTTAAACACGTTGGGGTGAACCATGCCGCAGCCGCCCAGTTCCAGCCATTTGCTCTCGCCGCGCGGGTTGTCCCAGTACACGGCAAAGTCGGCGCCCGGCTCCACGAAGGGGTAATAGCTGGGCTGAAAGCGCACTTTGGCGCCCGCGCCGTAGAGGCCGCGCGCCATCTCGGCAATGGTGCCTTTCAGGTCGGCCATGCTGATGTTGTCCCCAACCACCAACCCTTCAAGCTGATGAAACATGCTCTCGTGGGTGGCGTCGGTGGCCTCGTAGCGGTAGACCTTCCCGCGCACCACGATTTTCAGGTCCGGCTCGTGGTCCACCATGTAGCGAATCTGCATGGGGCTGGTGTGGGTGCGCAGCAGGCGGCCGTCTTCCAGCCAGAAGGTGTCTTGCAGGTCGCGCGCGGGGTGATACCAGGGCACATTCAGCGCCTCGAAGTTGTGGTGCTCGTCTTCCACTTCCGGGCCTTCGACCACCGTGTACCCCAGCCGCTCGTAGATGTTCACGAGGTCGTCGTACACGCGGTTAATCGGATGCAGGCCACCTGCTGGCAGCGGCAGACCCGGCAGGGTCACGTCAATGGCCTCGCTGGCCAGCTTGGCGTCCAGCGCCTCGCGCTTCAGGGTCGCCTCGCGCTCATCCAGCGCGGCCTGAATCGCCTGGCGCACCGCATTGATTTCGGCCCCACGGGCCTTGCGCTCCTCGGGGGGCAATTTGCCCAGGGTGCCCAGTTCCTTCGTGACCAGACCACTTTTGCCCACGTACTTCGTCTTGACCGCCTGCAAAACGTCCAGGCTGGCGGCGGCGGCAATCTCACTCACGGCTTCGTGCTGCATGTGTCCTCCTGCGGACCAAAGAAAAACCCCGCCTCGCAAGGGTGCGGGCGGGGCGACGCGCTGGACCTGGGGCTCAGGTCAGCACCACCCCAGGGCCGAAAAACGGCGAACGTGGACCGGCCAGGGGTGTCATGCCGCCCAGGGTAGCAGATAGGGCGTGCATGAAGAAACCGCTGGGCTGACCCAACCCGCCAAATGACACACTCATTACATTCACCCTGAGAATAGAGGTCCGATGCAATCCAATCTGCCTTTTCGGCGCGGCCTTGTGCTGCTGGCGTCCCTATCTATGGTCCTGTCGGCGTGTGGCCGCGCCCCCACCGGGCCGGCCCTGGCCCCGCTGGCGGCGGCCGGCGAACCTGTCCTCAACGAGGTCTATTTCGACGCACCGGGTACCGATACGGGCACCTTCATCGAACTGAAAGGGCCTGCGGGCAAGAGCCTGAGCGGCTACAGCCTGGCGGCTTTCGACACAGCGGGCACGCAGTACCGGACCATCACCCTCTCGGGCAACATTCCGGCCAGCGGGTATTACGTGCTGGCGCAGGACAGCACGGTGCCGGGCCGCACGATGATAGCTGCAGGCGCCGACCTCAACAATGGCAGCGGCAGCCTGCGCCTGCTCAGGAGCGGCGCCGTGGTGGACGCCCTGGCTTACGGCAGCCCCAGCGCAGGCCGGGGCGAGGGCAGCCCGGCCCCCACCACCGGGGCCGGCAAGGCGCTGGCCCGCGTGCCGGACGGCCAGGACACCGGGGCGAACAGCGCCGACTTCAAGGTGCAGGCGGCCACGCCCGGCACGGCGAACGGCGGGGGCACCGGGGGCGGCACCGGCAAGAAGGTCCTGTTTGACCTCACCAAGGCCGAGGATGCAGGCAACGCCGACTGGCGCATTGACGGGGCCTACAGCGACTATGCGGGCGCCCTGCGGGGCCTGGGGTACACCGTGGCCTCGGTCACTGGAAGCGCCATCACCTCCACGAATCTCTCCGGCGCTTCGGTGCTGGTCATTCCCGAACCGCAAAATCCCTTCAGCGACAGCGAACGCGCGGCCATTCAGGCGTTCGTGCAGGGCGGCGGTGGGCTGTTCCTGATTACCGACCACCGCACCAGCGACCGCAACAATAACGGCTGGGACAGCCCAGAAGTCTTTAACGGGTGGGACGGCAGCACGCCCGCCAGCGTAGGCAGCACCTTTCAGAAGAGCCTGGACACCGACACCCTGTTTGGCCTGGGCGCGTCGTTCAACTCCAGCTTCAGCGATCCGGTGTACACCGCCACGCCGGCCACCTCGCACCCCATCCTGAACGGGGTGAGCAGCGCGGGCGTCTACGTGGGGACCAGCGTAGACGTGCGGGCAGGCACCGCGCTGATGGGTGCAGGCGGCAAAACCTACCTGGCCGTGAACAGCGTCGGCGTGGGGCGGGTCGCCATGTGGGGCGACAGCAGCACCTTTGGCGACAACACCTACTCCGATGGCAGCACTGGCCAGTACAACAACTGGCCCAACCTGAGCAACGCGGCGCTCGGCAAGAACGTGGTGCGCTGGCTGGCCGGCGACCTTTAAGAAACCTTAAACTTTCTGGGTGGCCCTCTGTCCTGGGGGTCCGCGTTCTTTTTGAGCGCCCAGACGCATGCCACCATGCCGCTATGACTGTGTTCACGATCCTGCCTACCCGTCCGGGTCACCCGCATGGGTGAGGTTCACGCCGAAGCCTACCTGCTGGCCGCCGGGGTGCTGCTCATCATCAGCCTGGTGGTCAGCCGCCTGGGGGGCCGCCTGGGCATTCCGGGGCTGCTGCTGTTTCTGGGCGTGGGCATGCTGTTTGGCAACGACGGCCTGGGCATCCAGTTTCAGGATTACGGGCTGGCGCAGGCGGTGGGCACGGTGGCGCTGTGTTTCATCCTGTTTCAGGGCGGCCTGGACACCAACTGGGCCAAAACCAAGCCGGTGGTCAAGCGCGGCCTGAGTCTCGCCACGGTGGGCGTGCTGGTGACGGCCGGGGTCATGGCGGCCTTTACCCACTACGCCTTCGGCTTTTCCTGGCTGACCGCGTGGCTGCTGGGCGCCATCGTCAGCAGCACGGACGCCAGCGCCGTCTTTTCAGTCCTCAAGGAACGCAACCTGGGCCTCAAGGGCGACATTGACCCCCTGCTGGAATTCGAGTCGGGCGGCAATGACCCGATGGCCGTCTTTCTGACGGTGGGCATTCTGGAACTCATCGCCCACCCCGAGCGCGGCGTCCTGAGCATCGCACCTCTGTTTTTAGAAGAGATGGTGCTGGGCGCCGTCTTCGGGTTGGTGCTGGGGCGCGGCGCCCTGTGGCTGCTCAACCGCGTGCAGCTGCAGTTTGAAGGCCTGTACTCGGTCCTGACCCTGGCGCTGGCGCTCACCATCTTTGCGGGCACAGCGGTGGCGGGCGGCAGCGGCTTTCTGGCCATCTACATCGCAGGCGTCATTCTGGGCAACGCCGACTTTATTCACAAGCGCTCGCTGATTAACTTTCACGACGGCCTCTCGTGGCTGATGCAGGTGGGCATGTTCCTGACCCTGGGCCTGCTCGTCAGCCCCAGCGAACTGCTGCCCACCGCCGGGCTGGCACTGGCCTGCGCGCTGGTGCTGGTCTTCGTGGCGCGGCCAGTCAGCGTCTATCTGGGGCTGGCCAACGCCAGGATGCCGCTGAACGAGAAAAGCATGGTGGCCTGGGTGGGCCTGCGCGGCGCGGTGCCGATTGTGCTGGCCACTTTTCCGCTGCTGGCCGAGGTGCCGCAGGCGCAGACCCTCTTTAACATCGTGTTTTTTATCGTGCTGACCAGCGTGTTGCTTCAGGGCACGACCCTGACCCTAGTGGCGCGCTGGCTGCGGGTGCGCGAGGAGATTCCGGCGCGCGCTACCTATCCGATTTCCTACACCCCCACCGGCCACAATAAAAACGAGATGGTCGAGGTGGAGGTGATGCACGGCAGCCGCGCCGACGGCGCGCGCATCGTGGACCTGCACCTGCCGCCCGAGGCCCTGGTGATTCTGATTCACCGCGCGGGCGAATTCCTGATTCCCAAGGGGGCCACCGAACTGCTGGCTGGCGACAGCGTGCTGGTGCTGGCGGGTGATGAGGAATTGCAGGAGGTGCGGGGGACGCTGGGCACGTCAACGTAAATCCTGGGCCTTTTCCCCCTCGCGTATCATACGGATTCCGTCTATTCCGCCGACAAATCGCAAAAGAGCCGATTTGTCGGCTCCACGCCCGGAACCCGTTTCGCTCCTGCTCGCTCCGCTCGGATTGAACCGCTTTTGCAAGCGTTTCAATCGGAACCTGTATCAGTCACAGTTCTCGTGAATCAGAATGCCTGGGCCGTAAGCGGTCAGCACTGGCATCCAGGCTTCGGTCAGCTCATCCAGGCGGGTTCGGTCGAAGGCCAGGAATGCCCGCTCATCGCTAGCCCTGGTGGTGCGCCAGAGCGGAATCTGGGCCACGATGTCGGAGAGGTCATTTAAATCTTTTTCCGTCCACCCGTTGAAGGGCGTACCCGGATAAGGCGGATTGCCGTGGTAGCGCCCAAACATTCGCACCAGCGCCTGCACATGCTGAGGAGTGAAGACCGGGACAGCGAAGCCCTCAACGCTTCGTGCCTCATTGGCATGACCACCGACCTGACTGGCGTACGTCACGCCTGTCGGCGCCTGCACCACAACGGCGGCGCCAGAACCCTCAGCGCCGTCTGGGTCAAGAAAGATATAGGCCAGTTCGTTCTTCACGCTCAGTCATGCTGTCCAGGCAGTTCTGCTTTTTCAATCCGCCCCCGCCCACGTCTGCCCTGCAAAGACACGCCGCCCGGCCCGCACATGCGGCGGTGTTACCGTGACCCTATGACCAGCACCGCCCAGCCCCCTGCCCAGCCGCGCGACACGGCCGTCTTCGACCTGATTGCCCAGGAAGCCGAGCGTCAGCGGCTGGGCCTGGAACTGATTGCCAGTGAGAACTTCACCTCGGCGGCGGTGCGTGAGGCCCAGGGCAGCATCGTGACCAACAAGTACGCCGAGGGCTACCCCGGCAAGCGCTGGTACGGCGGCTGCGAGGTCGTGGACCGCATTGAGCAGCTGGCGATTGACCGCGTCAAGGAACTGTTCGGCGCCGCGTGGGCCAACGTGCAGCCGCACTCGGGCAGCAGCGCCAACCTAGCGGTCTACAACGCCCTGATTGAACCGGGCAGCACCGTGCTGGGCATGGACCTGTCGCACGGCGGTCACCTGACCCACGGCAACCCCGTGAACTTTTCGGGCCTGCGCTACAAGATTGTGGGCTACAAGGTCAACCCCGAGACCGAGCTGATTGATCTGGAAGAAGTGCGCCGCCTGGCCCACGAGCACCAGCCCAAGATGATCATTGCCGGGGCCAGCGCCTACAGCCGCACCATCGACTTTGCTGCCTTCCGAGACATCGCCGACGAAGTGGGCGCCATTCTGTTTGCCGACGTGGCCCACATTGCGGGCCTGATTGCAGCGGGGTTGCATCCCAACGCGCTGCCCCACGCCCACGTGGTTGCCAGCACCACCCACAAGACCCTGCGCGGGCCACGCGGCGGCATCATCCTCAGCAACGACCCCGAGCTGGGCGCCAAGATTGACCGCGCCGTCTTTCCGGGCTACCAGGGCGGCCCGCTGGAGCACGTTATCGCCGCCAAGGCAGTGGCCTTCGGCGAGGCGCTGACGCTCGAATTCAAGACCTACGCCGCGCAGATCATCAAGAACGCGCAGGCACTCGCCGCCGCCTTTCAGGACCTCGGCTACCGCGTGGTCTCGGGCGGCACCGACAATCACCTGCTGGTGCTGGACCTGCGTCCTCAGGGGCTGAACGGCACCAAGGCCACCAAGCGGCTGGACGCCAACCACATCACGATTTCCAAGTCCACCCTGCCGTACGACACCGAGAAAATCCTGCACGGCGGCGGCATCCGCATCGGCACGCCAGCTGTGACCACGCGCGGCATGACCGAAGGGCACATGCCGGTCGTGGCGGACCTGATTCACCGCGCCCTGGCCGGCGAGGACGTGCAGGCCGAGGTTCACGCTTTCGCTGGCGGCTTTCCTCTGCCCTGAGCGGCGCCGACTAGAGAGGGGGTGGGGTCTCAGGGCCCCGCCCCCTTTTTGTGAAGTTTTCTTCAATGTGTCATAGTGAACAGCACCATGACTGCGGCCGACGTCACCGGCGACTTCGCGGAGCTGACCTTACGGCTCACGCGGTTGGGGCTGACGGCGCCGGACCTGGGCAGCGCCATGCAGCCGGTGCTGGACGCCCTGGTCACGCACACTGGCGCCCAGGGGGCCGGTTACTACCAGTGGTGGGCGCCGGACAACGTGTACCGCGCCCGCACCGCCAGTGGCCGCCTGCCACCGGGCCTGCACCCACGGGGGCTGTCGCCGCAGTTGCCGCTGCTGGGCGCCCTGCGGCGCTCGCCCGAACCTGTCTTTATTTCCGACGTGCGCAGTCACCCGGCGGCGCGCACCTTCGCTTTTCCCGGCGTGTGCTCGCTGATTGCCGCGCCCATTCATGACCGGAGCGGGGGGCTGATCGGCGCGCTGCTGCTGCTGGCCTCTACCCCGCAACACTGGCGCCCCCCCGAGCAGGCGCTGGTGCGCAGCGTCACGGGCGTCATGGCCCTGCTGGCGGCCCGCTTGGACGCCGAAGAACGCGAGCGCGAAGCCCATGAACACGCCCTGCGGGCCCTGGGCCTGTGCCTAGAAGCCCGCAGCGCCGAGACCCACGGCCACACCGACCGCGTGACCCGCCTGGCTGTAGAAGTGGGTCAGGCGCTATCCCTGGCCGAGGGCGACCTGTGCGCCCTGCGCTGGGGCGCCTACCTGCATGACATCGGCAAGCTGAGCCTGCCCGACGAGATCCTGCACTGCCCCGGCCCCCTGACCGGTGACATGCGCGACCGCATGCGCACCCATGTAGAAGAAGGCGTCAATCTGGCCCGGCAGCTGCCCTTCCTCCCCGGCGAGGCCCTGAATGTCATTGCGGCGCACCATGAACGCTGGGACGGCACCGGCTACCCCCAGGGCGTGCGCGGCGAGGCGATTCCGCTGACGGCGCGCATTTTTGCCGTATGCGACGTGTTTGACGCCCTGACCAGCGCGCGCACCTACAAGGCTGCCTGGACCGCCAACGACGCCCTGAACTTTGTGCAGGCCGCCAGTGGCACCCACTTTGACCCGCATGTGGTCCGCGCCCTGACCGGCGTCCTGCACCGTGTCCAGGCTTAAAGAGCCTGACCACACACCCCCAGGAAGGGCTGGAGAGGATGTTCTTTGCCGCTCTGCGGGCTCGGCACGGGGAGAACTTCGCCTTCTCTCCCGGTCGCCTCGCAGAGAAGGCGGCGCCTGCCTGGCCGCACCCCCGCTTTTCCCACTCCCCACAACCCACTTCCCCCCTCCAAGTCACAGACGCGTCACCCGGCCCGCCTATACTCGCCCTCATGAAACGCGCCGCCTTCCTGCTGCTGGGCCTGCTGGCCACCACCGCCGCCGCGCAGCGCACGGTGACCATTGGCCTGGGCTACAACCCTGACGTACAGTTCACGCCCTTTTACGTGGCCGACAAGCTGGGCTATTTCGGCGCCGAGGGCCTGAAGGTCACCTACCAGCACGGGTACGTCTCGCAGCTGCTGCCCCTGCTGCTCCAGGGCAAACTGGATTTCGTGGTGGGCGACCCCGAGGACGCCATTTTTGCGCGCAACCAGGGCGCCGACGTGCGGTACATCATGACCATGTACCAGAAGAATCCGGTCACCGTCTTCAGCCTCTCGCCGCTGAACAGCGCCGCCGACCTGAAGGGCAAGGCCGTGGGGCTGCCTGGGCCTTTTGGCAGCTCGTACCACGCGCTTCAGGCCCTCCTTGACAGTGCCAATCTGACCGAAGGCCGGGACGTGCGCCTGGCCAACATTGGCTTTACGCAGGTGGACGCCGTGCGCGCTGGGCGGGTAGACGCGGCGGTGGGCTACGCCAACAACGACGTGTTGCAACTGGCCCGCACCAGCGGCAAGCGCGTGTATACCCTGGATATTTCGGGGGCCTACCCGATGGTCGGTGTGGGGCTGATGGGCAGCGGCAAGAGCCTGCAAGGCGACCTGGCCAAAAAGGTGGTGCGCGCCGCCCAGCGCGGCCTGAAGTTCACGGTGGCGGACCCTGCGCGCGCCTTCAAACTGGCCCAGCCTGTGTTTGGTGCCAGCGGCAGCCTGGACGTGCTGCGGGCCAGCACGCCGCTGATGACCGGGCCGTATACCCAGACGGCGGGCCTGGGCGCCATGAATCCGGCCGCCTGGACCAAGGCGGTGGCGGCGCTGGTCAAGCAGGGCAAACTGCCAGCGGGGGCAAAGGCCAGCGACTACTACACCAACGCCTTTATCAGCAAAACGCTGAAATAAGTGCCTTGTTCGGAGGCCGCGTCCTGCTGGGCGCGGCTTCTGTTTGGCTGTTCTGGCCGCACCTGCCCGGTCCACTGCGGGGCAAACAACCACCTCAAGTTCGTTGGCGCCCCCGCCCATTCCAAAGACTCACCGCGTTCGCTCCAGAGCGGGTGGGTGAGTGGTCTTCACCCACTCTGGGGTCCGTTTTGACATCGGCCAGGCGTGCTAGGCGTGATGGCCTAGCTGCCCAGTTCTTCGTGACAGGGGCCGCTTTTGCCTGCTACGCTACCGCCATCACCGAAAGGAGGTGCTGCCTATGACCAACATCACTGACATCAAGACCGCCCGCGCACACGGAGTCTTTGTTCCTGCCAACAGGAGTGATTTTGAACAACCACGTCTGGCCACCTCTGCCTTCGGGCGGCCCACACGACCATAACCGCAGCAGGCGCCCATGAGCGCCCAGTGGCACCACGCCTCAGAAGACTTCTGGGATGACCACCCTGAAGCCCCGCGCCGCCGGAGCAAAAAGAAGCCGCTCGGGCGCCGCCAACTGGCCCACCTGACCAGCACCGACGACATCGACGTTCAGGACGACATCATTCGCCGCCTGCAAGACCTCGGGCACATCACCGAAGTCGTTGCCGAGCTCAAGAGCGGTAAGGAAGCCACAGCCTACGTGGCGCGTGGTCCCAGAGGCAGCGTTCTCCTGAAGCTCTACCGCGACCTCGAAGCCCGCTCATTCAAGGACGACAGCGTATACCGCGCGGGCCAGGTAATTCTGGACGTGCGCGCCAAGCGGGCCATGGAAGGCCGCACCCGCAAGGGTCTGGAGATGCTCCAGCACGACTGGGTCAACGCTGAATACGCCCGTCTATGGCAACTGTGGCAGGCTGGTCTGCCCGTCCCCGAACCCCTGGTGGGGCCTCATCCCTACGACTACGCCCAGACCGTTCCCGCCGTCCTGATGCGCCTCGTGGGCACCGAAGACGACGTCGCCCCGCGCCTGAGTGACGCCCCGCTGACCCCCGAACAGGCCCAGAGCGCCTGGCGGCAGAGTGTTCAGGGCATGGCCGATCTGCTGCGGCTGGGTTACGCGCATGGCGATTACAGCACCTACAACCTTCTCTGGTGGGAGGACACCGTGACCATCATCGACTTTCCGCAACTGACCACGCGCCAGAATCCGCACTTCCGCGACCTGCTGGCCAGAGACGCCCAGAGCCTCGTCACCAGCTTCCGCAAACACGGCATTCAGGCCGACGCCGACGCAACGCTCCGCGAGGTGCAGCGCCGCGCCCTGGGCCCAGCCCCCACCCCCCGCTTGCTGCTGCCGTGACCAGCACCTCCCGCCGGGCACCCCAGAGATGGCGGTGCCCGGCGTGTTCTGTGGTTGCTGTTTAGAACGCCTGGCACCCGGTAGGCTCCTGCCAGCTCTACTCAGAGCCACCTGCCAGTCTCGGCGTCCGTGTTCCTAGGCCGGCAGGGTGGCCCGGAGCCGCCACACCTGCCCCCAGGCACCCCGGAGCGTCAGGCGCGTGATGGGCTGGGCCGGCAGCAGCAGACTGGTGAAACTCACCTGACCGCCCGCCGCAAACACCTCCAGCGAGCAGGTGTCGAGCATGACCCGCACCTCCTCCTCTGCCCCGGCAGGCAGCGGGGCCATAAAGGTGCCAGCAAAGCCGGCCAGCCCAGCGGGGGCCGGCCGGGTCAGGCGCAAGTGACCGGCCCGAACACTCAGGGTCGCTTCCTGGCCCGCGTCGGACCCGAAGTGCACCTCGGCGCCCTCGGGCAGGGTCAGCGCCAGGTCGAGGGCCTGCCCGGCAGAGAAGGAGAACGTCTGCCCGCTGTCCAGGCGCTGGCCCTGGTCACGCAGGGCTGTCAATTCCCGCAGAGGCTGCTGGGTCAGCGCCCACTGCCCGGCGCTGCGCACCAACCCCAGCTCTCGCGGCAGGGTCAGGGCGCCGCGCCAGGGGTGGGTGGGCAGGTCGTTGGCGTAATCCCAGGCGTTCATCCAGGCCAGCCAGACCGCGCGCGCTGGCCCCTGCGGCAGGTCGCTGTAGGTGATGGCCGCGTAGAAATCCTTGCCCCAGTCGGCCCAGCGCGCCGGCTGCGAGGGCGTGAACACCGCGCCGTCAAAGGTGCCGACCCAGTACTGCGCGCCTGTGCCGCCCTGTGGGCCACCGGCAAACACGTCCACTTTCATGACCCAGAGGAGGTCGCCGTCCTCACCAGGCAAGGCGAACAGGTCCGGCACTTCCCAGATGCCGGCCACCGCGCCGGCCGGGCCAAACAGGCTGAGGCGTGTCCAGCGGCGCAAGTCAGGCGAGCCGTACACGCCAATCTGGCGCTCGTTAGGGTGGGCGACCACACTGATCCACTGCGCGGTGGCGGCGTGCCAGAAGGTCTTGGGGTCACGGAAATCTTGTTTGTGTTCGTCCAGCACCGCTGCCGGCCCCACGAAGGCCCAGTGCGCCCCACCGTCGCGGCTGAGCGCCAGATACTGCGCCTGATGGTGGTCGCCGTTCCCCGTGTACATGGCCACCACCGGCGGGTGCGGGTCGCCGGGCTGGCCCAGCCCACTGGTGTTGTGCCTGTCCACCACCGCACTGCCTGAATACACGTCGTGCCCTTGGCGCCAGGGCAGGGCGACCTCATGCTCTTGCCAGTGCAGCAGGTCCGGGCTGGTGGCGTGGCCCCAGCTGAGATAGCCGTGATGGTTGGCGCGGGGATTGTGCTGGTAAAAGAGGTGGTAGCGCCCGCCCGCGTACACCAGACCGTTGGGGTCGTTCAGCCAGTGCTGCCGGGCGGTGAAGTGCAGAGCGGGGCGCAGAACCATGCCCTACTGTGCCGCGCCCCCGATACTGGGCGCATGCCCCGCCCTCTGAAGTTCCTGCTCATGCTGCTGCCGTTTGTGCTGGGCAGCAGCGCCGCCCGCCGGACGCCCCGTGACCGCTAAGCCCCGCCACCTGCGCTCGGTGCTGTATGTGCCCGGCGACAACCCCCGCGCCCTGGACAAGGCCCGCACCCTGGGGGCCGACGCCGTGATTCTGGACCTGGAAGACGCCGTGGCCCCCGAACACAAGGCCGCCGCGCGGGAAGGCGTGCGGGCCGCCCTGGCCAGTCCCTGGCCCATCCCGGTTCTTCTGCGCGTGAACGCCCCCGGCACCCCCTGGCATGCCGACGACCTGGCACTGGCCCGGACGCTTCTGCTGGCCGGCGTGGTGCTGCCCAAGGGAGAAGCGCCGCCCAGCCTTGACCTCCCCTTGCCGGTCTGGACCATGATTGAAACGCCTCTGGGGGTCCTGAATGCCCCGGCTATTGCGGCCGCACCCGCAGTGGCGGGTCTGATTGCGGGCACCAACGACCTGGCCCGCGCCCTGCGCACCCGCCCCCACCCGTCGCGTGAGGGCCTGCTGCACGCCCTGAGTGCCGTGGTGCTGGCCGCCCGCGCCCACGGCAAGGTGCCTCTGGATGCGGTGTTCAACAACGTGCGCGACCCCGACGGCTTTGCCCAGGAGTGCGAGCAGGGCCGCACCCTGGGCTTTGCCGGCAAGACCGTGATTCATCCCAGCCAGATTGACCCCGCCAACGCCGCCTACGGTGTGCGCCCCGAAGCCGCCCAGCGCGCCCGCGCCCTGCTGGCCACCTGGGACGCCGCCCGCGCCGCTGGGCAGAGCATTGCCACCTTCGAGGGCGCCCTGATCGAGCAGATGCATGTGGATGAAGCGCGGGAATTGGCGGAGGAGGACGGCGGTTAGTAAAGATGGCGCGCGGGAGGGGCAAGGTTGTGGGGAGTGGGCAGTAGGAAATGAGGAAGGCGCGGAATGAGCGGAGACGGAGGCTCGGACGCTCTCCTCCACCCACACAAACGGGCCAGGAGAAGCTCCCCTTCATCTGTTCAAAGTAGACCATCTGGGCCGCACCAAGGCTTCCTGCCCCAGTCCCGCCCAGGTCCAGGCGAGGCCATTGTGCGCGCAGCGCGCAGGCCCTTACGCGGGGCAGCGGATGGCGTCGAGGCCAGACACGTAAACGAACAGAGCAAGTTGGCCGACACCAGTAGCAACTCTTGCCGAGCGCAGCGATTGCTCCCCCTGCCCCTCTGGGGGAGGGGGCTGGGGGGTGGGGAAGCAGAAGAAATCGCCCCCTAGCTCTCTAAAGCCACCGCCCTCACCTTCCCCCCATTCCCGCCCAACCACACCCGAAACGCCCCCAACCCCTCTTCACTCAGCTCCCCTCTCACCACGCCGTCTGCCCCCACTATCCACGGCCGCCGGTTCGCGTCTTCCGGCAGGCCCTCCAGCCGGTAGCGCCCCGCCCCCACCCCCCCCAGCCGCGCCGTCACCACATGCGGGTAATACTCCTGCTCAAAGCGCCGCTGCAGCCGAGCCTCACGCCCGTGATCCACACCAGAAATCCCGAAAAACAGGAACACCGGCCCAAAGTCCACAAACGGCCGCAGCCGGCGCCGCCGAACCGAGAGGACCTGAAGGGCAGACACCACAGGCTCTGTCATGCGTCTTGTCTACCCCTGAGCCGGCCGGGCATTCCAGCCCTGTCCTATGCTCGCTCTATGGACACGGCGCGAATTCTTTGGCTGTCAGGGGCACCCACCTGACCGCCCGCGCGTGGTCTGTCGCCCCCGAACAGGTGTTCGGGGGTTCTTGTTTGGAGGCGCCCGCATGACTGAATCCTCTGGCCTGACCTGGCCGACCCACCACCCCGGCGACCTGAGGGCAGGCGACGTGCTGCGCCTGGCCCTGACGAGCAAGGTCTACGGCGCGGCCATCGAAACCCCCATCAGTGAAACGCCGCGCCTGAGCGCCAGAACCGGCAACCGCGTGCTGCTTAAACGCGAAGACCAGCAGCCCATCTTTTCCTTCAAATTGCGCGGGGCCTACAACAAGATGGCCCAGCTTTCGGCCAAAGAGCGCGGCCAGGGGGTCATCTGCGCCTCGGCGGGCAATCACGCGCAGGGCGTGGCCTACGCCGCCCAGCGCCTGGGGCTGCGGGCGGTGATTGTCATGCCCGAAACCACCCCCGACATCAAGGTGGCCGCCTGCCGCGCGCGCGGGGCCGAGGTGGTGCTGCGGGGGGATTCATTCAGTGACGCCGAAGCCTATGCCTACACCCTGCAGGCGCAGCTGGGCCTCACCTTCGTTCACCCCTACGACGACCCCCTGGTGCTGGCGGGGCAGGGCACGGTGGCCCTGGAACTGCTGCGCCAGGTCGAGACCGACGGCCCGCTCACCGTGTTCGTGCCAGTGGGCGGCGGCGGCCTGATTGCCGGGGTGGCCGGCGTCCTGAAGGCCCTGCGCCCAGACATCCGCGTGGTGGGCGTGGAACCCGAGGACAGTGACGCCATGTTTCAGTCAGTGCAGGCCGGCGAGCGGGTCAGGCTGGAGCAGGTGGGCATTTTCGTGGACGGCGTGGCCGTCAAGCAGGTGGGCGCCTATACCTTTGACCTGGCCCGGCGCTATGTGGACGACTGGGTGCGCGTGACCACCGACGAGGTCTGCGCAGCCATCAAGGACGTGTTTGACGACACGCGGGCCGTTATGGAACCCGCCGGGGCCCTGGCCGTGGCCGGGCTCAAGCGCTACGCCGCCGAGCAGGAACTGCGGAACGAAACCCTGGTGGCCCTGACCTGCGGCGCCAACGTCAACTTTGACCGCCTGCGCCACGTGGCCGAGCGCGCCGAGATCGGCGAGCAGCGCGAAGCGATTTTCGCTGTGACCATCCCCGAGCACCCCGGCGCCTTCCGCGCCTTTATCGAGGTGGTGGGGGCGCGGGCCGTCACCGAATTCAATTACCGCTTTGCGCCGCGCGCCCAGGCCCAGATTTTTGTGGGCGTGCAGCTGGCCCAGCCCGGCGAACGCGCCGCCCTGCACGCCGAGCTGACCGCACAGGGCTACCCGGTCCTCGACCTGACCGACGACGAACTGGCCAAAGTCCATGTGCGGCATATGGTGGGCGGCCGCGCCCCCGAGGCGGCCCATGAGCGGGTGTACTCGTTTACCTTCCCCGAGCGGCCTGGCGCGCTGCTGGCCTTCCTGACCCACCTGCACGGCCGCTGGAACATCAGTCTGTTTCACTACCGCAACCACGGCAGCGCGCACGGCCGGGTGCTGGCCGGCCTTCAGGTGCCCCCCGGCGATGAGGCGGCCTTTGCGGCGTTTCTGGCCGGCGTGGGGTATCCGGCTACCGACATGACCGCCAACCCCGCGTACCGCCTCTTTTTGACCTGAGGCGGCCAGAGCCCAGGGCCGCACATAAAGGGCACCTGGGGCCGTCCTCATCCTGCGCGCTTCTGGACATGGCCAGATGGAGGACATGGCAGAGTCTGCGACCACTTCCAACGCGGTGTTGCGCCTCAGTGGGGCGTGGCAGGGCGAGGCCACCGACCCAGGGCGTCAGTTTCAGGGCCAGGTGCTAGTCTCCAGCCTGGAAGCGCTTCCGGAGGGCACGGCTGTCGAGGTGAGTTTTCAGGACAGCGGCCGCCGGGTCAGTGGGCCAGGCGACCACGGCGCCTATGTGCTGCGCGCGCTGGGGCAGTCGTGGCCCGTGCTCCGCCTGACCCAGCACCCCAGCGCCGTGGGCCAGAACCGCGATGACCGGGTGCCGTCGTCCGAGTGGGTGGCGGAGCTGGTGGTGGGCCGGTCAGGCACCTGAGCTTGCGCCGCGCCGGACCGGCTGCTTAGGCTAACCCATGTCGCCTTACCGCCTGCTGGACGTGCCCCCCACCGACCCGCGTGTGCAGGCCCTGATGAACGCCCAGCAGCGCGAACTGCGGGCGCTCTATCAGGACACCGATGAGCGCACTGAACCCTTTGACCCCATGACCCTGACGGGCGAGGGCTGCGTGCTGCTGGCCGCCGAGGAAGAAGGCGAACTGGTGGCCTGCGGCGCCCTGAAGCGCTGGGACACCGAATCGGCCGAGGTCAAGCGGATGTACACCGTTCCTGACGCCCGTGGGCGGGGCATTGGCCGGGCGCTGCTGGAAGAACTGCAGGCGCGCGGCCAGGCCGAGGGGTACGCCCGCCTGGTGCTTGAAACAGGTGACCAGCAGGCGGCAGCCCTGGCACTGTACGAACGCGCGGGCTTCCGGCGCATTCCCAACTTCGGGTATTATGAGGGCATAGAGAACAGCCTCTGCTTTGCCTTGCCGCTGAAACCCGCCTGAAGCGTTGTCGCATCCGGCTTTGCCGCGAGGGAGAAGTTCGACTATGGGGAAGGGACTCAATTCACTTCTCTGCACGTTGACCACACCCTCGAAGAAGGCTCGGTGCGGCCACTCCTTCACCCCGCTGGGCAGCCCAGCGCTGTGGGTGGATAAAGCCTCAATAGCGCTGGGGGCTGTGATCAGCCTTGCCTACCCGGAATCTGTCACGGTGGGCCATGGCCTTCCCTAGTCCCGACCTTCAGGCCTGTATTGACGCCTGCCTGACCTGTCTGAGCGCCTGCGAAACCTGCGCCGCCGCCTGCCTGAATGAGCCGGACCTGGAGATGATGCGGGCCTGCATTCGTCTGGACCGCGACTGCGCCGACCTGTGTGCCCTGACAGCCCGGCTGCTGCTGCGGGGCAGCACCCTGCACGCGCAGGCCTACGCCCTGTGTGCCGCTGCATGTGACGCCTGCGCCGCCGAGTGCGCCCAGCATCACCATGACCACTGCCAGCGCTGCGCCGAAGCCTGCCGCCAATGTGCCCAGGCGTGCCGGGTTCTGGCGGCGTAAAAGTCGCCTGTGGTTTCCTGGTAACCCGGTAGTCTGGGGCTGTGAATGCCAACTGGGCGGGGGTGGTGCTGGGGGCGGTGGCCGGGGCGCTGTATGGCCTGGGCGTGTACCTGTGGCTGCATGTGTTACAGCGCAGCAGCGAGGGAGCTGCCGGCGTCATGGTGGCGTCTTATCTGTTTCTGGTGCCGTTCGTGCTGGGCCTGCTGTCTGCGGCGCTGGCGTTTCGTCCCCGGCCCACCTTGCCCCCGCCAGAGCCCGACGCTTTTGGCGAGGTCCGTGCCGCCGCCCAGGCTCCCGGTCTGCTGGCCGCCCTGGGGGTGGCGGCGCTCTCCACCACCGTCTTTCTGGTCACGGCCCTGGTGCTGGGGTTCGAGGGCGTGCTGTGCGCCTTTCTGGCTGCTCCGGTGATGTATGTCATGGCGGGCCTGGGGGCCGCGCTGGCATACGGCCTGCGGCGCTGGTGGGGACGGAGCCAGGCCAGCGCCCTGCTGCTGACCGCCGCGCTCCCCGCCCTGCTGGGGCCACTGGAAGGGCGGCTGGCCCCGCCAGTCATCTACCGCGTCGTCACCAACGACGTGCTGATTCAGGCGCCCCCTGCACTCGTGTGGACCCAGATTCGCAGCGTGCCGCGCATTGAAGACCGCGAGATTCGGGCCGGCTGGGCGCACGCGGCCGGGCTCCCGCGCCCGCGCGAGGCCGTGATGAGCCGCAGTGGTGTGGGGGCCGTCCGCACCGCCACCTTTGACGGCGGGCTGAGCTTCACCGAAACCGTGACCGACTGGCAGCCGGGGCGCCTGCTGTCCTTCCGCATTCAGGCCAGCGACCCCGGCCAGCTGGACCCTCATGTGCGGGTGGGCGGCCAGTTTTTCGATGTGATCAGCGGCACTTACCGCCTGGAAGAACTCTCGCCCGGCGTGACCCTGCTGCACCTGAGCAGCACCCAGCGGGTCAGCACCCATTTCAACAGTTACGCCGCCTACTGGACCCAGGCCATCATGCGCGACCTGCAGCGCACCATTCTGGAGGTGGTGCGTGACCGCGCCGAAGCCCAGGCGGGCCGAATCTGAGGGCCGCTTTCCACTGCCTTGTTGAGGGGACCTCACCCCTCTCCCGTCCACGAAAGCCCCTGAGAGCAGAGAGCCACTCAACAAATCTGCACGCCCCAGGCGGCATCAAAGGACCGTTCATGGGTGATTTTGGGGCCTGCCTTGAAGGCCCCAAGCATGTCCCGCCGCCCCTGACTGCACGCCCTCACACTGGACGCCCGGTTTCGCTTTGGCCTATACTGACGTGAGGTTGTTATGCTTAGAGCAGAAATCATCAGTGTAGGGACGGAACTGCTGTTCGGAGAGATTGTGGACAGCAACGCCGCGTTTCTGGCCAGAGAGCTGGCCAAGCGCGGCGTGACCCTGCACCGCACAACTGTGCTGGGCGACAACCTGCCCCGCCTCACCGAAGCCATTCAGACGGCCCTGGGCCGCGCCGACCTGCTGATTCTGGGCGGCGGCCTAGGACCGACCGACGACGACCTGACCCGCGAGGCGATTGCCGCCGCGCTGGGTGAACCCCCACACGAAGACCCCGACCTGCTGGCGTGGCTGCGCGGCCTGTACGAGTCGCGCGGGCGCACCATGCCGGACCTGAACCGCAAACAGGCCTGGCTGATTCCCTCGGCCCAGGCGCTGCCCAACCCTGTTGGCACCGCGCCGGGCTGGTGGGTGCAGGCGGGCGGCCAGCACATTGTGGCCCTGCCCGGCCCCCCGCGCGAAATGCAGCGGATGTGGCGCGAGCAGGTGCTGCCCCGGCTGCCGGCGCCAGCGGCGGCGCTGCGCCACACCACCCTGCACACCTCTGGGATTGGCGAGAGCAACCTGGCCGAACGGCTGGGCGACCTGACGCGCGGGGCCAACCCGAGCGTGGCGACCTACGCCCGCCTGACCGGCGTGGACGTGCGCGTGGCCGCCAGTGCCCCCACCGAGGCCGAGGCCCTGGCCCTGCTGGGTCCCGTGCGCGAGCAGGTGCGCGCGGCCCTGGCCCGCTGGACCTGGGGCGAGGACGACCAGACCCTGGCCGGCGCCGTGGGCGAGGCCCTGACTGGTCGCACCCTGGGCGTCATAGAAGCCGGCAGCGCGGGCGTGCTGTGTACCCTGCTGGCCGACCAGCCAGGCTTTCTGGACGCCGCCGTGACCCAGGATCACCGCCGCCTGATTACCCTGGGCCTGACCCCGGTGACCCTGCACGACCAGGGCCTGGTCAGCGAGCAGGCCGCCCGCGAACTGGCGGCGGGCGCCCGTGAACACCTGGGCGCCGAGGTGGGGCTGGCCGTGGTCACCTGCACCGCAGGTGAGCGTGCTGGCCAGGCCTACGCCGCGCTGGACACGGGCCAGAATGTGCAGGTCGCCCAGGTGGACTGGCCCGGCGAAGCCGCCCAGATCCGTGAACGCGCCGCCGTCTCGGCACTGGCCCTTGCGCTGCGGGGTCTCCAGGCAGAAGGATGGCCGGCGTGAAGCTCAAGAAGACCTCCGCCCGTCCACCGCAGGCACCCGCCCCCAAGGGCGCGGCGCCCCGGACGGCGGCGCGCCCCAAGTCCGAAGCAGCGCGTCCCCAGGCCGTGCTTACGCCCACCCCCAACGCCGAACCGCACGTTCCCGGCACGCAGCGGCTGTTCTATGCCTTCAAGGTGCCGGCCAATCTGGTGGGGCCGCTGCGCGAGGGCCAGCGCAAGCTCAGGGGCAACTGGCGCATCGTGCAGGGTGACCAGTTACATGTCACGCTGGCCTACCTGCCCGCCGTGCCGCCCGACCGCGTGGACGACCTGAAGCGCCTGGGCACCCGCCTGATGCAGGACCTGGCGCCGCTAACCCTGCATCTGCGCGGCACCGGGTACTTTCCCAACGAGGGCAGCCCGCGCGTGTGGTTTGTCAAGGTCGAAGGCGAGGGGCTGGCCGAACTGGCCGCCGCCCTGCGCGACGGCATTCACGCGCTGGGCCTGGCCACCGATGACCTGCCGTTTAAAGCCCACGTCACGCTGGCGCGCAAGAAAGGCCCGGCGCCGCGCGTGCCGCCGCTGGTGTTTACCCAGCAGTGGCCCGCAACCAGCGTCACCTTGCAGCGCAGCATTCTGCGCAAAACTGGCCCCATCTACGAAACCGTGAGTTCCTTTCGCCTGCGCGGCGAAACGCCCCCACCCCCCGAACCCGCCCTCACCCCTGTTCAGGAGACGCCATGAGCAAAGAAAAAGAAATCGCCGCTACCCCCACCGACGCCAAGGAACGCACCAAGGCCATCGAAACGGCCATGAGCCAGATTGAAAAGGCGTTCGGCAAGGGCAGCATCATGAAGCTGGGTGCCGAAAGCAAACTGGACGTGCAGGCCGTGTCCACCGGCAGCCTGAGCCTGGACCTGGCGCTGGGAATTGGCGGCGTGCCCAAGGGCCGCATCACTGAGATTTACGGCCCAGAGTCCGGCGGCAAGACCACGCTGGCCCTGAGCATCCTGGCCCAGTCGCAGCGGGCCGGCGGCACCTGCGCCTTTATTGACGCCGAACACGCCCTGGACCCCGTGTATGCCCGCGCGCTGGGGGTCAACACCGACGAACTGCTGGTGTCGCAGCCCGACAACGGCGAGCAGGCGCTCGAAATCATGGAGCTGCTGGTGCGCAGCGGCGCCGTGGACGTGGTGGTCGTGGACTCGGTGGCCGCGCTGACCCCCCGCGCCGAAATTGAAGGCGAGATGGGCGACAGCCTGCCGGGCCTGCAGGCCCGCCTGATGAGCCAGGCGCTGCGCAAGCTGACGGCCATCCTGAGCAAGACGGGCACCGCCGCCATCTTCATCAACCAGGTGCGCGAGAAGATTGGCGTGATGTACGGCAACCCCGAAACCACCACCGGCGGGCGCGCGCTGAAGTTCTACGCCTCGGTGCGGTTGGACGTGCGCAAGATTGGCCAGCCGATCAAGGTCGGCAACGACGCCGTGGCCAACACCGTGAAGGTCAAGACCGTCAAAAACAAGGTCGCCCCGCCCTTCAAGGAAGTCGAACTCACCCTGGCCTACGGCAAGGGCTTTGACCAGCTCTCGGACCTCGTGGGCCTGGCAAGCGACATGGACATCATCAAGAAGGCGGGCTCGTTCTACTCCTACGGCGACGAGCGTATCGGCCAGGGCAAGGAAAAGGCGATTGCCTACATCGCCGAGCGCCCCGAGATGGAGCAGGAAATCCGCACCCGTGTACTGGGCGCCATCAAGGATGGCCGCGACCCGCTGGCGGCCGTGCCCACCGTGGCTGAGTAAGGGGGAAGCAAGCAACGCCGCGCGGACTGAATGCCGCGCGGCGTTGTGCTGCCTCTTGAAAGCCTGCGAATCAGTCCGAGGAGCCGTCCTCTGATGGGGAATTATCTGTCGCCTCCGTGCCTGTGTCCTGCGAATTTTTGCCGTCACCGGTCACCCGAGCCAGGGCAAAGGTCACGAGGTCCCAGGCGTTGCGAATCCCCATCACCAGCAGCACCAGGGCGGTCAGTCCGGTGAGATTCAGGGCCGCGTGCGAGTGCCTGGAGAGGGTCAAGGTGCCCGACCACAGCAGGAGCACGCACGCTCCTATAGGCGCGGCGGCGTACCACAGCCAGTCGGCCAGGTCCCAGCCGCGCATCTGCACGCGGCGGTGCAGGTGGCGCAGCACCACCGTCAGGTACACCAGGCCCAGACCTCCGGCACTGAGCAGCAGGGTGCCCAACCACCCGCGCGTCAGGCTGGGAATCAGCAGGGCGGCGCTGAGAACCAGATTCAGCACGAAGGCCAGCAGGGCGGGGTCACTGTGCATACGCAAAATGGGCAACCGCTGCCGGTCGGTGGCGCGTTCACCTACAGTCACCGCCACGAACATCAGGCCTGCCAGTGTGGCGCCGGCGGTCCCGGTCAGCAGATAAAACGTCTCCCATTCCCGCACCAGCGTCTGAAATTCCTGCATCTGGCCCCCCTGCCTTGCTCCCCCATTGTGCCTATCTTCCACTGCACCTTTCGGCGGATGCCTGCGCCGCCCCTATGCGGGCACACTGTAGACACGCTTGGGGCCGGGGTTTCCGCACGGGAGACATTGACAACCCTGCCCACAGCAAAGCCCCCACTCGAGTGAAGGTGGGGGCTTTACCGTGTAGCCGACGGACTGCCGTTGATTTCTGGAACAACCGGGCAGGAGAGTGGCTGCTGCCGCTTCAACGCTGGTGCCATGCCTCTTCTTTTTCTGCTTTCCGGCGGACTCGCAGCGCTGGGTCACGCTGCTCTACAGCTCGGCGGGTGCCATCAGGCGAGTCAAACCCGAAGCATGTTTCGAAGTGGACCAGACCTCGGCTTACTTCCGAATCAGGGCCCAGACGCCGGGCAGCAGCAGCGCGGCCAGCACCAGTTTCAGGGTGTCGCCCAGCAGGAAGGGCGTCAGGCCAGCGGTCAGCAGGGCGCCGCCTTTCAGGCCAGTCAGCGCCGCCAGCACCGGCAGGCCAAAGGCGTAAATCACAGCGCTGCCCGCCAGCATGGCCAGGCAGGTGCCCAGGAACTTGCGGTCCAGCGCAAAGCGTTCCACCAGAAAGCCCACCAGCGCGGCGGCCAGCGGGTAGCTGACCAGGTAGCCCAGGCTGGCGCGCAGGCCACCTGTCGTGGGGGAATACAGGCCAGCGCTGCCGCCCGACAGGATAGGCAGCCCCGCCGCGCCGGCCGCCACATAGACCGCCAGGGCCGCAAAAGCGCGCTTCCAGCCCAGGGCCGCGCCCACCAACAGCACGCCCAGGGTTTGCAGGGTCAGGGGCACGGGCTTGAGGGGAATCTCGGCCTGGGCCAGCACCGCAACGAAAGCGGCGCCGCCCAGCACCAGCGCGATATCGCGGGCCAGGCTGCGGGAAGGAACGAGGGTGCGGGCCAGGGTAGGGTGCAGAACAGTCATGGGAAACTCCTTTGAACAGAGAGGCAGAAAAAGAAGGCGGTAGGCGGTCAGGCGTGAGCTAGGGCGCTGGCCCGTCCAGGGTGCCCACCAGCTGCACGTCGCCGGCGCTGATGGTGCGCAGGCCGCCGGCCGTCTGCACGAGCAGGCTGCCCTGGGGGTCAAGGTCGGTGGCCAGGCCCTCCAGCAGGCCCGCCGGGGTCTGTACGCGCACGGCGCGGCCCAGGGTGAGGTTGTGGGCACGCCAGGCCGCCAGAATCTCGGCGGCCGGGGCGGTCAGCCAGGTGTGCAGTTCGCGCAGCAGCCCCGACAGCAGCGCCGCGCGGGTCAGGTCAGGGCGGAACTCGCGCAGGTGGGCCGCTTCTGGCGGCGCCGCCGAAACATTGATGCCGATGCCCAGCACCGCCCGCCGCGCTTCCTCGCCGCGCAGGTCGGCCTCCAGCAGAATGCCAGCCAGCTTGCGGCCGTCTTCGGTCAGGAGGTCGTTGGGCCACTTCAGGCGGCCAGTTCCGGCGGCGCGCGCGGTGGCCACGCCCGCCGCCAGCGGCAGCAGGGCCAGCTCAGGCAGCGTCAGCGGCGCGCCGCTGGCCCCCTGCCGCAGCAGCACCGAAAAGACCAGCGTGCCGTGGGTGGTGTCCCAGGCCCGGCCCCGCCGCCCGCGCCCGGCGGTCTGGCGCTCGGCCACCACCACGGCCCCGTGGGGCGCGCCGCCCGGCGCCTCATCGGCCCAGGCGCGCGCCTCATCCTGGGTGCTGGTCACCGTGCCCCGGTAGCGCAGGGCGGCGCCCAACGGGCCGCCAGCGCGAACGAACTGCGGCGCGGGTGTGCCGGGCGCCAGCGCGTACCCCGCGCGCGAGACCTCCACCGGCACACCGCTCTCTTGCAGGCGGCGGGCCAGGGTGTTGACCGTCACGCGGCCCACGCCCAGCGCCTGCCCCAGCGCGTCCCCGGTCTGGGGCGCGGCAGTCAGCAGAGGCAGAAGGCGGTCGGGCATGGCCGTTCAGGGTTTTACGCGCTTTGCTGAACGAAGGCAATGAACCGGGTACAGAGTTGTGAGCTTGAGGGGCGCCGGGGCGGTCATCCGCCCGTCACACTGGCTCTGGTAAACTGGCCCCATGATGATGGTGCGGCAGACCAAGCAGCGCTCGGCCGTGGTGGAGGTACTGCGCGCCGCCCGCTCACACCCGGACGCCGCGTGGATTCATGCTCAGGTGCGCGTGCAGCTGCCCAGCGTGAGCCTGGGGACCGTGTACCGCACGCTGGACGCCCTGGTGCGCGACGGCGTAGTGGTCACGCTGGAGCGCGCCGGTCAGGCCACCCGCTACGACTACAAGCACGAGGGCCGCCCCCACCACCACGCCGTCTGCCGGACCTGCGGCGCCATTTTCGATGTGGACGCGGGCGACGTGCCGGCGCTGCCCGCTTCGGCCCTGCCGGCCGGGTTTCAGGTGACCGACGTGCGCCTGGAATTCATGGGCGTGTGCTCCGACTGCCAGCGCGGCTGAGAAGCGGTTCCACCCCGCCTGGAAGAGAGATGCTTTCGCTCCTGTGAACACAGCCCCCAAAGGCTACGCGCTGCAAAACAGTGGAGGGCGACTCTCCACCCCTCTGAAGGCCACTTCAACACCACGCCACCGGCCGCCCCACTGAACGGCGTTCAGACCCGAACGACGCCCAGACCTGGACCGTTTAGGGTGGGGCATGGAAGAACTGGTTTCGCTGGGCCTCTTTGTGCTGCTGGCCCTGCTGGTGCTGCCGGTGGTGGCCTTTGCGTATGCCCGCGCGGCGCGGCGGCAGGTGCGCGACCTGGCCGCCGAGTTGGACGCCCTGCGGGAGCGCCAGCACCAGCTAGAAGCTCAGGTGCGGCGGCTGGGCCGTCCCGGAGCCCTGGCACCAGAGGCCCCGCAGGCGGCGGCCGTCACACCAGTTCCACTGCCCGCGCATGAGACTCTGCCGCCGGCCAGCCCGGCAGCGCCAGAACCGCCGCGCTGGCCGGAGGACGACCGGCCTCAGGCTGCGCCGCCCAGGCCGCCGCGCGGACCCTCGGTGTGGGGGCCGGAATTCAGCCAGGCGCGCATCAGCATTATCGGCAGCCTGCTGGTGCTGGGGGGCCTGGCGTTTACCCTGCGGGCCCTGGGCGCCCCGGCGTGGACCCTGCTGCTGCTGGTCTTTACGTTCGGGGGCGTGCTGTACGGAACGGCGCGGCGGGTGCCGTGGCCAGTGTCGGGGGCGCTGCGGGGCCTGGGGTACGGCGTGGCGGCCCTGGGCCTGGGCAGCGCCGCCCAGAGTCTGCCTGACGCCTGGGGGCCGGGGGCGGTGCTGCTGGGCCTGCTGCTGCTGAGCGGCGCCCTGGTGTGGGACAGCCTGCGGCGGCGTGAACCGCTGCTGGGCGCCGTGGCCGTGGGCGGCGCCGCCCTGAGCACCTGGATGCTGACCGACGACCTGGGCTGGGCCTCCATTCCGGCGGCCGGCGCCGCGCTGCTGCTGGGGGCCGTGGCGGTGTGGCCGGGCCGCGTGGCGGGCGTGACCGACCTGCCAGCGCCTGCCAATCCGCCGCCGGGTACCGCCCACCCAGGCGCGCGTCCCCTGACCCTGCTGGCCACGGCGGCGGTGCCGGTGGGCTGGCTGGTGGCCGCCCTGAGCCATGCCGAGGCCGTCACGTTTGCCGGCTGGCTACAGCAGGGCCTGAAGGTGGAGGCACCACTGGGCCTGTGGCCCTGGCTGGCCTTCACCCTCCTGGCCCTCACCGTGCCAGCGGCGCTGCGCGGCGGCCCTGCGGGCACCCCACCGCGCCCAGCCGAGCGCCTGACAGCGGCCGGGGCCACCCTGCTGCCTCTGACCCTGGTGGCACTGGCGGTGGGAACGGCCCTGAACGGCGCCCCTGTGCTATCAGCCAAGGCGGCGCTGGGCCTGGGGCTGGCCCTGCTGCCCGCCGCACTGGCCTGGCCCGGCTGGCAGGCGCGGCGGCAAGCCAGGCCCAGTGAAGGCGCAGAGCCTGGCCTGGCATCCACCCTGACCAGCAGCCTGACAGCTGGGGCCACCAGTGTGCTGGGCGCGGCGGCACTGGCCCTGCTGGGCGGCGGCGCCCAGTGGACGGCCCTGTCGGGCATCGGGGCGGCGCTGCTGGCGCTGGGCCTGGCTGGGCACTCGCGCACCTGGGGCCGCGTGGGGGCGGGGGTGCTGGCCTTCAGCGCCCTGTGCGCTGCGGGGCCCTCGGCTGAAGTCCTTAGCGGCGCCGTAGCCAGCTGGCCCCTGAACGGACTGGACACGGCGCTGCTGACTGCTCCGGCCCTGGTGGCGGTGCTGGGGGCGCTGCGGCTGGGCGGCAGCAGGTGGTGGGCGGCACCCCGCCCGGTTATCCCAGCGCCCAGACCAGAGGTCACCCCCCTGCCGCCGCTGCCGCGCCTGACTGGACCGCTGCTGGGCCTGGTCGGCGCGGCGGCCGGCACTCTGACCCTGGCCGCCGTGGGGGCCTGGCCACTGGCCCTCTGGGGCGCGCTGGCGGCGGGGGCGGCCCTGCTCCTCCGCCGGACGGCGCCCGGTGGGGTGGCCCTTGTGGCCCTGACGCCCGCTGCTGCCGCCAGTGGGGCGTGGCTGCTGAGCCAGGACAGCGGGGCAGAAGTGGCGCTGGGCGTGGCCGTGACCCTACTGGCAGCGGCAGCGGTGCAGGGGGGCTTGGCCTTGGCGCGCGTGCCTACGGAGCGTGCCCCTGTGTGGGCCTGGGCTGTACCGGCGCTGCTGGCCCTGGCGCTGGGGCGAGCCGCCGCCCTGTGGTGGCCCGCCCTGGGGGTGCCGGGTGGCCTGGCCCTGGCCACCCTGATGAGTGCCCTGCTGCCGTCGCCTCTGGGTCACCGCCGGCTGGATCTGCTTCTCGGGGCCGGGGTGCTGGCTGCGCTGCCCTGGATGCAGGCCGATGGCCGCCCTGTCAGCGCGGCGCCTGTGCTGGGCAGTGCCCTCCTGCTGCTGGTCTGGGGCGCCTTGCGGACCCCGGTGGGAACAGCGCGACTGGGCCAGCTCGGCTGGGGGCGGCCAGTTGACCCGCAGGGCCCCGCCGAGGCGATGCTCTGGGGTGCGGTTCTCCTAAGCCTGCTGCCCATGCTGGCCGGCGCGGCGCTGGGCACCACGCTGATGACCCTGGGCGGCTGGTGGCTGCTGGGCAGCGCGGCGGTGCTGGCCGTGGGTCTGCTGGCCTGCTGGACGGGACACCGCCGCACCCAGCGGACGGTGTGGGACGCCGGACTGGCCCTGCTGCTGGTCGCCGGGCTCAAGGCAGCCTTGCTGGACGCGCAGCTCCTGCCCAACCCCAGCCCCGTGATGGGTCTGGCCGCGCTGACGACCGGCCTGGCCCTGCTGGGGGTGGCAGTTTTTGCGCCGCGCCCACCAGGGGCCACGGCCCCAAGCCCCAGTGCCGCAGCCACCGAAGACGGCCCCGCCTGACGCCGCTGAACCAGGCCTGAGGCGACAATGGGGAACCCTCAGAAGGAACCTTTCTTCTCCCGCTTCATACCCACCATTCACCGCGTTGTGAGCCGCCTGGCGTGGCCGTCATAGCTCGCTTCTACGCCACACTGGCCACAGAGAAACCCACGCTTGGCCGCACTTCTGATGATCTCAGAAGGGGTCTGAGCAACGAGCTTGAGACGGTCTTCCCCCCGGCATGAACCGCGTCGCGCGGCTGCTCAGCGCCCTCCCTTCTGGCATTTCTGCTCTCTGACCGGGACGCGCGCCCTGGGGAAGCCGCGTTAGGCTGCGGGGATGACGGCGCCGGCTCCCTCTTCCCTGCCCGGCGACCCGCCGGCTTTTCCCACCTACCGCCTCCAGACCTTTTTGCCCGCGTTTCTGCTGGGCTGGGGCCTGGGGGCCGCCCTGACGTTTGCGGTGCGGGGCGCCGGCGCGGCGCTGCTGGCCGGTCCCTGTGAAGGCCGCACCCTGCTGGCGCTGCTGGTGCCGCTGCTGCTGGGGCCAGGGGGGCTGGCCTTTACGGCGGCCAATTGGCGCCGGCCCCGCCGCGCAGCGCTGGGGCTGGGGCTGGTGGTGGCCTCGCTGCTGCCCGCCCTGTTTGTGGGAGCCCAGGACATCGGCGGGTTGCGGCGAAGTGGCTGCGCGGGTGGTTACGTGGTCCTGGCAACGCTACAAGGCGGGCAGCCCGGCGACAGCATCAGCACCCTCAGCCTGCCTGCAGGCGGCACGCGCACCCTCAGCGCACGCATCGGCGGCTTTACCGCGCAGACCCATCCGGGGGTCTTCACGCTCACTGGGGCCAGCAGCGCGCCGGGGCTTCAGGTGAGCCTGCCCCGCACCCAGGTTCGGGCGGGCGAACTGTTCACCCTGACGGTGAAGGCCCGCCCAGAGACCCCCGTGAACTCATACACGGTGGGCGTGCGCGCCGTGACCACCCAGCAGGGCCACAAGGCCGAAGCCACGGCCACTTTGGAAGTTAACGTGCGCCCGGCGCCCGCACCATGACCCGGCGCCGCCTCTGGGGACGTGAATGGTACGCTCGGGGCGTGACGCTGGCGGCCCCCGGTCTGGACCCTGAGCAGAGGGCCAGCCTATGAATCTCGCAGAGCTGCTGAGCCTCAGCCTGCAAACCTTCCTGACCATGCTGGTCGTGATGGACCCAATAGGCCTGGCGCCGCTGTTTATCGGCCTGGCCGGCAACCGGCCCAGTTTCGAGCGTCGGCGGGTGGCCCTGAAAGCCTGCGTGGTGGCGGGCATCATCATCCTGCTGTTCGGGCTGTTTGGGCGGGGCCTACTGGACCACCTCGGCATCAGCCTGAGTGCCTTCCGCATTGCCGGGGGCATCCTGCTCTTTCTGATCGCTCTGGACATGGTGTTTGCACGCCCCAGCGGCAGCAAGGAAACCGCTGAGGAAGAGCAGGAAGCCCACGAACGCCAAGACATCAGCGTCTTTCCGCTGGCCATTCCGCTGATTGCCGGCCCTGGCACGCTGGCCAGCATCATGATTCTGGCCGGGGACGCCCACGGCTCGCCGCTGCTGCTGCTGGCGGTGTTCGTGGTGACGGCCGCTGTCCTGCTGCTGTGTTACTTGGCCCTGCGCCTGTCCGGGCAAATTGCGCGCGTCATTGGCCTGACGGGCGTGCATGTGGTCACGCGCGTGCTGGGTGTGCTGCTGGGCGCGCTGGCCGTGCAGTATGTGGCCGACGGCACCCTGGAACTGCTGCGCGGCGGCCTGAGAACAGGGTTTGTCTGGCCCTGGGCCAGCCTGGTCTGAGGGTCAGGGCATCCTCAGGCAGGGTCAGGTGTTCCAGCCGCTTCAAAGCGGGCCGACTTACACGGCAATGAACGGCTCTACGGCCACCTAAGGATTTGGGCTGCTTGAAGTGGCTCTCGCTGCTCGCCTTACTCCACTTCTCTGCTTCTCACCTCACCCGAAGAGGCGCGGTGTTGCCAACCACACACTTGGCCTTTCTCTAAGCCATTGTCTCAAGCGGCCTGGGGGGTCTCTAAGCGTCTCAGCGCAACATTTGCTTGACGGCGCCGCTTTAGAATGCCGGGCATGATTTCCAGAAAGGACGTGCAACCCGAGCCACGACGACCGGCCGCCCCGGCTGACCTCAACGCGCCGCGTGTGCTGGTGCTCAACGCGTCCTACGAACCGCTGCATGTCACGAGTGCCAAGCGGGCCATCACGCTGATTCAATACGGCGTGGCGGAGATTCTGGAAAACAGTGAGGACGTGGTGCGCTCGCCCAGCACCGTCATGCCCGTGCCCAGCGTCATTCGGCTGCGGCGCTACGTTCGCCGGCCGCGCGTACATCCGGTGCCGTTTAACCGGCGCAATGTGCTGCGGCGCGACACCTTCACCTGCCAGTACTGCGGGGCTGCCGAGGAACTGACGCTGGACCATGTCCTGCCCCGCTCGCGCGGTGGACGCCACACCTGGGACAACGTGGTGACCGCCTGCCGAACCTGCAACCAGCGCAAGGGCAACCGCACCCCCGAGGAAGCCGCCATGCCGCTGCGGTCGCGGCCCCGCGCGCCCAGCTTTGGCGTGTATGCCCACGGGCAATTTGCCCACTGGCAGCCGCAGTGGACGCGCTACCTGGGTGTCTAAGACGGTCTGCCGCTTCATGACGGCACCGCAAAGAAAAGCACCGGCTGCGCCTCCGTCTCACCCTTCGGCGAAGCTCTTTGAGTTTGCTGCGCTGCTTTCCCGAGCAGCCCGAGCCAATCGAAGTCCATCTGACTTTCGTCGGCTGCCCGCGCCCGCCTCCACGTCTGGGGCGGGCTGTTTTGTAGGGCGCCGTCTGCACCTAGACTGCCGGGCATGAACCGCGACCAGGCGTATGCCCTGATGGTGCAGCACACCCCCTCGGCCTCGTTGCAGCGCCACATGCTGAATGTGGAAGCCGCCATGCGCACCTATGCCCGCCACTGGGGCGAAGATGAAGAACTGTATGCCGTCACTGGCCTGCTGCACGATTTTGACTACGAGGCCCACCCCGACGAGCATCCGGTCTGGGGGGTGACTTACCTGCGTGACCACACCGATACGCCGCCCGAGGTGCTGGACGCCATTCTGGGTCATGCCGCTTTCACAGGCACGCCACGCACCACCCGGCTGGCCCAGACCCTCTTTGCCGTGGATGAACTGACTGGTCTGGTACAGGCCGCCGCCCTGATTCGGCCTGACAAGGATGTGCGGCAGGTCGAACTGCCCAGCCTGAAGAAGCGGTTTAAAAACCGGGCGTTTGCTGCGGGCGTCAACCGTGACGAGGTGGAGCAGGGCGCCCACGAGCTGGGCGTGTCCCTGGACGACCACATGGCGCGGGTGCTGGCCGCCCTGCAGGCCATGCCCCCTGTCGGGACCCTCTCCATTCCATAAGAACTGCTGAGCGTGGTGTCAAGAACAGCTTTACGCACGGGTCTGCAGCAAGAATCACAATGCAGAGGTCAAGTGCCGACGCCCGCCGCCCCTGGGCCGGCCTCTCAAGGAGACCCCCATGAACAAAATCCTGCTGATCACCGCGCTGTTGTTTGCCGCCCCCGCCGCTCTGGCCACCGCGCCGCAGCCCACACTGATTCAGGTGCAGGACACCGACACCAACGACGGCGCCGCCGAGCAGGCAGGCGAGGCTGTGGACAACGCCGCTGCCGCCACGGGTGAGGCCCTGAACAACGCAGGCGAGGCTGTGAACGACGCTGCGCAAGCCACGGGTGAAGCCGTCAATGATGCGGCGGCAGCCACTGGCGAGGCCCTGGACAGTGCGGGTGAAGCCGTCAACGACGCCGCCCAGGCCACTGGCGAGGCAGTAAACGACGCCGCGCAGGCGACCGGCGAAGCCGTCAACGACGCGGCCCAGGCCACGGGTGAAGCGGTCAACAACGCCGAGGAAGCCGTCAACAATGCTGTTGACCCCAACGGCGACGGCGTGGTGGACACCAACAATGACGGCGTGGCCGACACCCGCCAGTTCCCCTGGGGCCTGCTGGGTCTGCTGGGCCTGTTCGGGCTGCTGGGTCGCAACCGCCCGGCCAGCACCACGACCTACAACCCCACCACCGGCACGACGACCACCACCGACCGCCGCTAACCACGGCAGAGCACGCGCCCGGAAGGCCCTTATGTGGCCTTCCGGGCGCGTTTGCTGGTTCCGGTTTAGCCCTTGGTCAGAATTCGGACGCTCAGGACCTGATCGGCCACGGCGCCCTCCACTGGGGTTTCCTGGCCGCTGCTGGTGTCGCTGGTGCGGGTCAGCTTGGGCAGCACGTCGTCGCCCGTGACCACCTTGCCGAAGATGGTGTGTTTGCCGTTCAGGCCGTCGGTGGGCCCAAAGGTAATGAAAAACTGGCTGCCGTTAGTGGCCGGGCCGCTGTTGGCCATCGCCAGAATGCCGGCGCTGTCAAAAGTCAGGCGGGTGCGGAATTCGTCGGCAAACTGGTAGCCGGGGCCGCCCGTGCCCCATTCGGCCTTCTTGGCTTCGTCCACGCTCTTGGGGTCACCCGACTGCGCCATAAAGCCGTCAATCACCCGGTGAAAGCGGATGCCGTCAAAGTAATGGTTGCGGGCCAGGAACACGAAGTTGTTCACGGTGACGGGCGTTTCCTGCTCGTACAGGTCGGCCAGCAGTTGGCCCCGGTTGGTGTCAATCAGGGCGTAGTAGTCCTTGCCGTCTTCCAGGGTCAGTTCGGGTTCGCTGGTGAATTCGCGCACCGGCTGTTCGCTCAGGGCGGCCACCTGCGTGTAGCCGGTCGGGACAGCGCCCGGCTTGGTGACCGCAGCGGCGGGGGTTTCGGTGCTGGCGGCGTCGGTCCCAGTGTCAGCAGTAGTGGTCTCGGGGGTGTCGGTGCCCGTCTCGCTGCCGGTGGCCGGCGTGGTATCTGCCGTCTCGGTGGTCGTCTCGGTGCCCGTGGTCGCCTCGTTCCGGTTCTGGCAGGCGGTCAGGGCAAGCAGGGCAGTCAGAATCAGCGCAGCGTGTTTCATGGTCTGCCCCAGTGTAGCGGGCCGGGCCAGGGGCCGGGCATCCATCAGAAGGTGCAGCGGCCGTGCGGGAGCGACCTCTTCTGTTTCGCCTGCAGGCGCTAAACTGCACAGTTGATGATTGTGACGATAGACGGCGTGGCAGCCAGCGGAAAATCCAGTGTCTCGGCTGGGGTGGCGCAGGCGCTGGGGGTGCCGTATGTCAGCAGCGGCCTGCTGTACCGCGCCGCGACCCTGCTGGGCCTGGAGGCCGGAACGGATCTGGGCGACGCCAGGGCGCTGCTGACCTGTCTGGAGGCGGCCCCGCCTCGCCTGGAGCCGCTGGCCAGCGGCAACCGCGTGTGGCAGGGCGGGCGCGACCTGACCCCCGACCTCCATTCCAGCCGCGTGGACAGCGGTGTAAGTGTGGTTGCGGCGCTGCCGGGCGTAAGGGCCTGGGTGGACGCCCAGCTGCGCGCCCTGCCGCAGCCGTTTGTGGCCGAGGGCCGCGATATGGGCACCGCCGTTTTTCCGCAGGCCGGAGCCAAGTTCTACCTGACCGCCAGCCCCCGCGTGCGGGCCGAGCGCCGCGCCTCTGAGCGCCCCGAAGAGGTTGACGCCATTGAGGCGGCGCTGGTCGAGCGTGACCGCCTGGATACCTTGCAAAGCGTGCCTGCCGAGGATGCTCAGGTCATTGACACGGGTGGGCTGAGCCTGCAAGGGGTCATTGACGCCGTCTTGGCCGGGCTGCCACGTGCCTGATAGGAGGGTGAGGGCCGCCCACCTGCCTCATCCCAAAACCCGGTACGGTGGTCCCATGCGCGCTGCCCTCCCCGCCTTGCTCCTGCTGTCCTTGCTCTCGGCCTGCCGCCCGCAGGAGGTGCGTCCGCCCGACGCCTACGCCCTGAGTGGCACCATTGCTGGCGACTGGGGCGCCGCGCCCCGCCTGCGCCTGGCGCTGGTGGGCACAGGCGTACCGGTGGCCGTGACCAACACCAGCGCCATTGGCCAGAACGTCGTGAGCAGCGGCCCGAACACCTGGCAGTTCGGCTTTGATCTGCCGGGCATTCCGGCGGTGACGGGCGTGTATCAGGTCATCGCCTTCGACGACGCCAACAACAACGCCCGGTATGACGTGGGCGAGACCTTTGCGCGCAACCGGCAGTGGCTGGTGTACAGCCCAGTTTCAGGGACAGTGGACACGGTAGAGATTCCAGAATTCCTGGGGGGCGGCGAGCTGCTGCCGGCCATGACCGTGACGCGCGGCTGGAATCTGTATGACCGCAGTGTGGCGCTGGGCGCCGGTAATCCCAGCCCCTTTACGCGGCTGACCAGCTACACCCTGAGCCGCTGAGCCGCCGCTGCGGCATGAGGGCTGGCCCAGTGAAGCCTCAAGACGGGAACGGTGGCCAGGCCGCAGTCTCGCCTCTTGCCGCCCCCTAGCCTGACGCCATGCGCCGCCTGTTGCCACTGACCCTGCTGCTGACGCCCCTGGCCCTGGCCCAGTCCGACGCGGCGCTGGCGGCGGTGGACGCCGCGCAGATGAGCATTCCCGCTGCCCGGCAAAAGGCCTATCCCGGCAGCGCCCTGACGGTGAGGCAGACCCTGGCGGCAGGCAGCACCTACACCCGCCAGGTGGTGAGCTACCAGTCGGACGGCCTGCGCATCAACGCGCTGCTGACGGTGCCGCGCGGGACGCCGCCCAAAGGTGGCTGGCCCGCCATCGTCTTCAACCACGGCTATATCCCGCCCAACGTCTACCGCACCACTGAGCGCTACGTGGCCTATCAGGACGCCTTTGCGCGGGCAGGCTTCGTCACCCTGAAAAGTGACTACCGGGGTCACGACAGCAGCCAGGGCGAGGCGCTGGGCGGCTACTATGCGCCGGGCTACACCACCGATGTCATGAACGCGCTGAGCAGCCTGAAACGAGATGGCCGGGTCAACGCCGCACGTATCGGCATGTGGGGGCACTCGATGGGCGGGTTTCTGACCCTGCGGGCGATGGTCATTGACCGGCAAGTGAAGGCTGGGGTCATCTGGGCGGGCGTGGTGGGCGATTACCACCAGCTCCTCAACGAATGGAACAACCCTGTGCCGGCCTCCATTCCGGCCCGCATCCTGAACCTGCGCAAACAGGCCGTGGCAAAGTACAGCACCCCGCGCCAGAACCCGCAGTTCTGGAACCAGCTCAGTGCCACCTCCTACCTGCGCGATCTGGGCGGCCCCGTGCAGCTGCACATAGGTACGGCAGACAAGGAGGTGCCGGTGGCCTTTCACACTTCGCTGGCCACCCGCCTGAAGGCCCTGGGCAAGCCGGTGCAGAATTACGTCTACCCCGGCGACAACCACGACCTGAGCCGCAACCTGCGCGTGGCCCTTGACCGCAGCGTCAAGTTCTTTCAGCAGCACCTGTAACGGCGCGCCCTGACCTTGCGGCCGCGCGTGCTGGGCCGGCCACCTTTACTCTGAGGATCTTGGCAGTCCGTAGACCCGCTGGGCGTTTTCGTCTGTCAAACGCTCCAGTTCAGCGGGGGTCAGGCCGCGCAGCGCCGCAATGAACTCCAGCGTGTAGCGCACGTAACCGGGCCGGTTGGGCTTACCCCGCTTGGGGACTGGGGCCAGGAAAGGCGCGTCGGTTTCCACCAACAACTGGGAGAGGGGCACCTCACGCGCCGCCGCATGAATCTCGGCGGCGTTCTTGTAGGTCGTGTTGCCGGCAAACCCGAAATAGGTGTGGTCACTGCGCTCCAGCCCAAAGCGCAGCAGGTCCGCGTGTCCACTGAAACAGTGCAGGATGACCGGCACCTCTGGCCAGGCCCGCAAGACCTCCATGACCCCCTGGTGGGCGCTGTCCTGGCCAGCCTTGTCGCGGGTGTGAATGACCAGCGGCTTGCCCGCGCGGCTGGCCAGGTCCAGCTGCCACTCGAAGGCGGCGCGCTGCACTGAGCGCTGGTCCGCGTTCCAGTAGTCGTCCAGGCCGCTTTCGCCAATGCCCACCACGCGCGGGTGCCGGGCCAGGGCTTCCAGTTCGGCGCGGGTGTCAGGGCTGTCCTGGTCGGCGTCGGTGGGGTGCAGGCCCACGGTGGCATACACGTCAGAGAACTGCTCGGCCAGGGCCACTGCATTTCGGGCATGCTGAACGCTGGCGCCAATGCAAACCATGGCGCTCAGGCCCAGCTCAGAGCGCGCGCTCGCCGGGTCGTCCAGGTAATCCAGATGGGTGTGCGTGTCGATCATGCCTGCAGGCTAGCGCTGTCCAGCCCCGTCCCATGCAGTCCCCACCACTCTCATGAGAGGCCCGCGCTAGAGTGCGAGCCGTGCAGAAAACTGGCCTCTACGCCCTGGCGGGCATCACCCTCTTTGCGCTGACGTTTGCGTTGTTGCCGACAGGCGGCCACGTGGCCGATACCGGCGCGACCCTCTCGGGCGTGGAGCTCAAGCTCTATCCCTCGCGTGACCCGGACGCGGTCTGGAGCTTCCGCGCGGCCAATGTAGAAAGCGACCCCGAGCAGAACCGCACCTACCTGAGCGGCCTCTCGGGTGGACAGCGGGTGGTGAAGGAACGTGATGATCAGAACCGGCTGACCGGACGTGAGGTGCTGGACGCGCGCCTAACGGCACCAGACCTGACGATTGACGGCCAGGACAACATGACCACCCGTCAGGCCCGCATCACGCTGGTGCGCGAGTGTGCCGACATTGACCTGACTGGTACGGATAAGACACCCGTGAAGATTGAACAGGGCCGAGGATTCGCCGCTCCGGTGGCAGAAGTGGAGTCACCCTTTTTTGACGCACACTACGAGAAATTGCAGATGACCTTCGACTTCAATATTGAAGACGTGGACAACAGCCGCTCTACGACCACTTCCGACCTTGACACCACCGAGCGCTGTGTGGACGGCAAGCGCGTCCCAGGCGCCTGAATATCCCAGGAGACCCCATGAAAAAGACTGTTTCTCTGCTGACTCTGCTCGCTGTTGCCGCTCCAGTGCTGGCCCAGACGGGCGACGCCAACAAACGCCTAATCACCATCCAGGGCGGGCCGCGTGGCGACGTGCGAAACGGCCCTCTGACCTTTACCGGCAATCCAGTAAAGGCGAAGGTCAGCACCCTCAATATTGAAGCCAATCAAGCGGTGATGGCCGCCCCCAAAGGCACGCCTCTGATTGAAGCCAAGGGCAAGCGCACCGCCGCCTTTACCGGCGACGTGAAGGTCACGCGCGGCCGCCTGACCGCCACTGGCAGCGGCCTGAACTACGACGAGGCCACCGGCCAGGGCGTCCTGGACGGCAACGCCAGCGCCACCTTTGTGCCAGAAAAGAAGGAAGACGGCGACACCGTGACCATCAAGGCGCCTAAGATGAGCCTAGACGTGGATAACAATGTCTCGACCAGCACGGGCGGTGTGACGCTCTCGACCGGCACCCAGAGCGGCAAGGCCGACAAACTGGTCTTTGACGAGGACCGCGAACTGGCGCAGCTGACCGGCACCCCCAGCCTGACCCGCGCCGCCAAGGGCACCCAAAAGGAACTGGTGATCACGGGCCAGGAAGTGCGCGCCCTGACCAAAACCAAGACGCTGTACGTGCGCGGCGGCGTGAAGCTGGTGCAAGGCACCACCACGACCACGGGCGACGCCGTGTACTACGACGACAAGAAGAATGTGGCCTATGTGGTGGGCAACGCGGTGAGCGTTGATAGTAAGAGCAAGGTCACCGTCAAGGCCCCAGCCAGTGGCTACTTGGAACAGCGCACCGACCTGGCCCGCGTGCGCGCCCTGAACTCGGCGTACAAGATTCCCACCGAACAGTTTGAGCTGAGCAAGAAGTAAACTGCCGTGATGACAGGGCAGCGTTGGACAGGGGCCGCCGGGCGCGTGACGGTGGCCCTGCTGCTGGGGCTGGGCGGCGTCGTCTGGGGGCAGACGCAGCCGGTGCCTTCTGCCCCAGCCCGAACCACGACTCCCCAGGTGCCCCCGGAAGACCTGGCACCAGCGCCAGAGCAGGCGGGCGCCGAGCAGTCCAGCCTGGAACTGGTGCGCCGCAGCGAAAAAGACGGCAAGAGCCGACGCATCCTGATTGTCAAAACCGGCACCCAGGATGACAGCGGCGTCTTCGTGCTGTGCCAGCCCACCGAGGACGACCCTGAAGACGCCCCCACCCTGGCGGTGTTTAGCGAGACCGGGGCGGGCGGCGTGCGCCTGACCATTGACAAGAACGTCATCACCGTCCCGCTGGCGGTGGTCACGCAGTTGCCCCCCAAAGACGGCCAGGAGGGCAGTGACGGCCGGGTCGAAGCCAGCGCCGGCACCGCCCGCTTTCTGGATGAGCCGCCGCCTGGCAAGACCGACCGCCTGAGCCGCTGTGCCGTCGAGGCCGCGCCCAAACCGGCCGCCGATACAGTGCTGGTCACGCAGGGCCGCACGGAACTCAGAGGCCAGAAGCTGGTCTATGACAGCGCCGACGGCATCGCCCGCATTGACGGCCCCATCACCTTCAAGCGCAGCAGCGACAAAGACGCCCTCAGCGGCACCAGCCAGCGCATTGAGGTCAGCGTGGACGATGAAAAGACGACGCTGGTCGGCAACGTGGTCCTGAATTCCGAGGGGGGCCGGGTCAGCAAGGCCGCGCGGGTGGAATACGACGACGCGAGCAATATTGCCCGTCTGTACGGCACCCCTGAGCAGCCTGCCCAGAGCGTGAAGGGCGGCGACACCCTGAGCGCCGGCACCATCCTGTACGACCTGGACCGCAACGAGGTGCGGGCGGTCAAGCCCGAAGGCGGCACGATTACCGGCGAGTTTGTCGAAGGCGAGGCAGCGGGGACTCCCTCTACCGCACCTCCACCTGCTACCCCTCCTAACCCTTGACAAGAGCTACCCGAGAAGTGGCCCCGTTCAGGACAGGGCCACTTGTTTTCATTTGGGCTTCTCAACTCGGACGCCTTGCTGCCCCGCTTTACCGCTCACAGCGGCTGCCAGCTCCATTGAGAGGTCGAAACATACCCCTCAACCATTCTGGGTTCTGCTGTCAGGACCAGGCCAGCCCTCACCGGCGCTCAGCTCTCACCGTCAGCACCGGCACCGGGCTTCGGGCCACGATTTTCTCGGCGGTGCTGCCCAGGAAGAAATGTTCCAGGGCGCCCTGGGCGTGGGTGCCCACCACGATCAGGTCTGCCCCCCAGCGGGCGGCCGCATCCAGCAGGCCCGTCACCGGGTCGCCCACCAGCAGCTCAACCTCCTCGCCGCCCTGCATCAGACTCTGGAGACGCCCAGCGTCGGCGTGTTCCAGGGTATTCAAGAGGGCCGGGTCTGGCAGGGCGGGGGTCACGCCACCCATTAGGTCGGGGGTCGCCGTCACGCGGGCGTCGGTAACGTGCGCCAGGCACAGCTGCGCGCCGGCAAATCGGGTGCGGGCCAGGGTGAGGGCCGCCTGCGAGGATGCCGAGAAATCCACACCCACCAGAATCCGGGCGAAGCCACCAGAAGCAGAGGGGTCAGCAAGCTGGGTCATGCCCTGACCGTACACCGCGCCACGGTGAGGGCCGCTGGAGGGTAAAGGGCCGGTAAAGCGGCCGGTCTGTGGTGGCCCCCTAGACTGTCGTATGAACCTCCAGAGTTTTGGGGCGGCGCAGACGGTGACCGGCAGCATGCACCTGCTGACGCTGGGCGGGCGTCAGCTGCTCGTGGACTGCGGGCTGTTTCAGGGCGGCGACGACTTAGAGGCCCGCAACCGCGAGGCCTTTTCCTTCGAGCCGGCCGGGCTGGACGCCGTCCTCCTGACCCACGCGCACCTGGATCATGTGGGGCGGCTGCCGCTGCTGGTCAAACGGGGTTTTCGCGGCGCGGTGTACTGCACGGCCCCCACGGCCGCGCTGGCCGAAACGGTCCTGCTGGACAGCGCACGCCTTCAGGTGGAGGGCTACCGCCACGACCTGCGCCGCGCCCGGAGGCAGGGGGTGCCCGACGAGCAGGTACCCCCGCCGCTATACGAAGAGGAGGACGTTCACCGCGCTCTGGCTCTGCTGCGCCCAGTGCTGACCTTCGGCGAGACCACGGTGGTCGCGGGTGTGCGCGTGACCCCGCAGCGCGCCGGGCACATTCTGGGCAGCGCCTATCTGGTGCTGGACACCCCGGACGGCCGCCTCATCATGAGCGGCGACCTGGGCAACCGCGAGAGTGGGCTACAACTGGACTTCACGCCGCCGCCGCCGGCTGACGCCATCGTGCTGGAATCCACCTATGCCAACCGCACCCACCGCGCCTGGCCAGACACCCTGGCCGAATTCAGCGCGGCGCTGCGGGCCAGCATGCGCCAGGGCGGCAAAATCCTGATTCCCAGCTTCGCCATCGAGCGCACCCAGACTATCCTCCATACCCTGAAAGAACTGATGGACAGCGGGGAGGTGCCGCGCCTGCCCGTCTTTCTGGATTCCCCGATGGCGGCGCGCGCCACCCACGAGTATTTCGAGTTCGGGGATGAGCTGGTGCCGCCGGTCAGAGACGCCCTGCAAGCGGGCGAGGACCCCTTCCGGCCAGGCACGCTGCATGTGGTCAACACCAGCGCCGAGTCCCAGCGCATCAACCGCTACGACGGCCCGGCCATCATTCTGGCGGGCAACGGCATGATGACCGGCGGGCGCATCCAGCACCACCTCAAGCACCACCTCTGGAAACCGGGGACCAGCCTGATTATCGTGTCGTACCAGTCGCCCAGCAGCCTCGGCGGGCGCATTGTGGGCGGGGCCGACACGGTGCGCATTCTGGGCGAGGAGGTGGCGGTGCGCGCGCAGGTGCACACCATCGGGGGCTTTTCCGCCCACGCCGATCAGGACGACCTGCTGGCCTTTCTGGAGGCGGCCGGGCAGCCACACGTCTGGCTCGTGCACGGCGAGAACGAGGTCATGGCCGAATTTCTGCCGGTGCTGGCCGCGCGTGGCCTGAAGGGCGACATCGTGCCAGACCGGCAGGTGGTGGACCTGACTGGCACCGGCTTTCCGAACGGCACACCTCCGGGATTTCACATCGAGACCCGTGACCGCGCGGCCCAGACCGCCGGGGGCGAGTAAGACGGGTTTTGAATCAGTCCCTAACACCTTTTAGGCTCAACTCGACTGGAAGGTCCGCAGAATTGCGGAATGAGAAGACATCCTGGCACCTGGAGAAGCAGCCGGTCTTGCCCTCGGCTGTGTTGCCGAGCTGGACGGGCGCCGCAACACCTCCACACGCCCTCATGCCCAGCCGCTACTCTAGAGGTCCATGAAACGCGCGTTGCCCCTGGCTTCCCTGTTCCTGTTTGCCCTGACAGCTTGCGGCTCTAAAGCCATTGATGGCGTGCAGACCTTCAAGTACGACGGCGGCGACCACCGCACCGGCTCGCTGCTGTACGCCGAAAACCCGCCGGCTGGCGGCGCCCACAACGCCAGCTGGCAGAACTGCGGCGTCTATGACCGGCCGCTGTACAACGAGTACGCCGTGCACAGCATGGAACACGGGGCGGTGTGGATCACCTACCGCCCGGACCTCGACAAAGCCCAGGTGGACCAGCTGAAAGGGCTGGTGGAAGGCCGGCCCTACACGCTGCTCAGTCCCTACGAAGGCCTGGACAAGCCGGTCGCGGCCAGTGCCTGGGGCGCCCAGATCAAGGTTGACAGCGCAGGCGACGAACGCCTCAAAGCGTTCCTGGACAAGTACGAGCAAGGTGCCACTGCCCCCGAGCGCGGCGCCTCGTGCAGCGGCGCCTACAGCGAAACGCGCTGAGCACGAAGGATAGAAAGAGCCCCCGGCCAATCACCGGGGGCTTTGTTCTTGGGTCTCTCAGGCGCCGGGCTGGGTCACGCCCTTGCTCATGGGGACGGGCATGTTCGGCTCGCTCGCCTCGGGCTTGGGCAGCAGCAGCAGGTCGAGCACTTGGCCCACGCGCTCCAGGGTATGAATACGCAGGTCGCCGCGAATGCTGTCCGGCACGTCCTGCAGATGCGGCTCGTTGTCCTTGGGAATGATGACCTCGCGGATGCCGCCCTGATGGGCCGCCAGCAGCTTCTCCTTGACGCCGCCGATAGGCAGCACCCGGCCGCGCAGGCTGATCTCGCCGGTCATGGCCACATCTAGGCGCACTGGGCGCCCAGTGATCGCGCTAATGACGGCTGTAGCAATCGTGATGCCGGCGCTGGGGCCGTCCTTGGGCGTGGCGCCGTCGGGGAAGTGCACATGCAGGTCCAGATTCTTGTGGAAGTCAGGATCCGCGCCGTATTCCGCCGCATGGGCCCGCAGGTAAGCGATAGCCGCCGCCACGCTTTCCTTCATCACGTCGCCCAACGAACCGGTCATGACGATCTTGCCCGTGCCAGGGGTCGCCAGGGCTTCGACCAACAGCATGGTGCCGCCCACACTCGTCCAGGCCAGACCCTGTGCCACGCCCACCTGAGGCTCTTTTTCCATCTTGTCGGGGCGGTGCATGGGCACGCCCAGGTAATCCGGCACCTGCGGCGCGTCGATGACCTTCACGCTGTCCCAGGCCTTTTCCAGCAGCTCACGGGCGGCCTTGCGGGCCAGCTTGCTGACCTGGCGGTCAAGGTTACGTACGCCGCTCTCGGCGGTGTACTCCTCCACAATGCGGTTGAGGGCCGCGTCGGTGATTTCCAGTTTGCCGGTCAGACCGTGCGACTTGACCTGCCGGGGGACGCGGTAGCGCTTGGCGATCTCCACCTTCTCGGGCTGGGTGTAGCCGGGAATCTGGATGATTTCCATGCGGTCCAGCAGGGGCCGGGGGATGGTCTGGAGGCTGTTGGCCGTCGTGATGAACATGACCTGCGACAGGTCGTAGGGGACTTCCAGGTAGTGGTCCTGGAAGGTGTGGTTCTGCTCAGGGTCCAGCACCTCCAGCATGGCGCTGCTGGGGTCACCGCGCCAGTCGCTGCTCATCTTGTCGATTTCGTCGAGCAGGATGACCGGGTTGGTCACGCCCGCCGTCTTCATGGCCTGGATGATGCGGCCCGGCATGCTGCCGATGTAGGTGCGGCGGTGACCGCGAATCTCGGCCTCGTCACGCACGCCGCCCAGCGCCATCCGCACGAACTTGCGGTTGAGGCTGCGGGCAATGCTCTTGCCCAGGCTGGTTTTGCCCACGCCGGGAGGGCCCACCAGCACCAGAATCGGCGCGCGCAGTTCGGCGTCGTCGGTGCGTTCTTCGGCGCTGCGCTCCTGGCGCTGCTCCTCGGTTTCGCCGGGCTTGTGGGTCAGCTGACGCACGGCCAGGAATTCCAGGATGCGGTCTTTGACGTCGCCCAGCGCGTAGTGGTCAGCGTCCAGGATTTCGCGCGTGCGGCTGATGTCAAGGATTTCCTCGTCGCGCTTGTTCCAGGGCACGTCCACCAGCCAGTCAATGTAGTTGCGCACGACGGTGCTTTCAGGACTGCCGCCAGGGGTGCGCTCTAAACGCTGGAGTTCCTTGAGGGCCTTTTCCTTCACGCTGTCGGGCATGCCGGCGCCTTCAATCTTCTCGCGCAGGGCCTCGACCTCGGCGGGGCCGTCTTCGCCGCCGCCCAGTTCCTTGCCAATGGCCTTCATCTGCTCGCGCAGGTAGTACTCGCGCTGGTTGGCGTCCATCTGCTCTTTGACGCGCCCGGCGATCTTCTTGTCCATGTTGAAGCGTTCGGTGTCGCGCGACAGCAGCTTCAGCACGCCTTCTAAGCGGGGGCGTAGCTCCACGGCCGTCAGAATCTCCTGCTTTTCCTCAGGCGTCCAGGTGGCGTGGTGGGTCACCTGATCGGCCAGGGCGCCCACGTCAGTCAGGGCTTTCAGGCCTTCCAACTGGTAGTTGTCCAGGCGCAGGTTCTTGTTCTGGCGCTGGTACTCCTCAAAGGCACTCTTGACCTCGCCGGCCAGCACGGCCACTTCGCGGCTGGGGTCGGCGGCGGTGGGCTGGGTCTCGGCGCGCACACGCATATACGCGCTGGGCACCTCGTCCAGCACGGCGGCGCGCTCCTGCGCTTCCACCAGCACCTGATAGGTGTTGTCGGGCATGCGGACCACCTGCTTGATGACTGCCAGCACGCCCATGTCGTACAGCTCGGCGCGGGTGGGGTCATCGGTGCGGGCGTCGCGTTGGGTCAGCAGCAGCACGCGGCGGTCGCTGGCCTGCGCCTCGTCCACGGCGCGCTTGCTCTTGGGGCGCCCCACGTCCACGTTCATGGTGACGCCGGGCAGGATCACAATGTTTCTCAGGGCGACGACGGGTAATTCCCAAATCATGCTTGCTCCTTGGGTCGCGCTGCGCTGGGCCGCGCGTGAATGGGTCAGTGTATCGCAGGGAAGAACAACGAAAAATACCCCCGCACGGTGTCCCCAGAGTCTAGGGACGGGCGCGGGGGAATGCTGTAAGCTCTGTTGCGTTTACGCAGACTTCTTGAGTCCCTTTGACTCAAGCAGCGTCATAGGGTCATCAATGTGGTCAGCGTCAAAGCGCAGTTCGCGTAGGCCGTCCACCGGCAACTCGAACAGCAGGTCCGTCATCGCTTTTTCCAGCACCGCACGCAGGCCACGGGCACCCGTCTTGCGGTCGCGGGCGCGGTGGGCCACCTCGCGCAGCGCCTCGTCGGTAAAGCTCAGGTCCACGTCCTGAAACCCGAAGAGGGCCTGGTACTGGGTGGCAATGGCGCCCTGCGGCTCGGTCAGGATGCGTACCAGGGCGTCCTCGTCGAGGTCCTGCAACTGCACGACTAGCGGCAAGCGGCCCACGAACTCGGGAATCAGGCCGAACTTCACGAGGTCTTCGGGCAGGAACCGCAGTTCGGCCTTCTCGTCGCCCTTGTGCTCGGCGCCGAAGCCCACAGCACGGACGTTCGTGCGGGTGCGGCCGATGTCGGCGATGCCGTCAAAGGCCCCGCCCACGATAAACAGGATGTTCTTGGTGTTGACCTGCACCAGTTCCTGCTGCGGGTGCTTGCGGCCCCCCTGCGGCGGGACCTGGGCGACGGTCCCTTCAATGATCTTCAGCAGGGCCTGCTGCACACCTTCGCCCGACACGTCACGGGTAATCGAGGTGCCTTCGGACTTGCGGGCGATCTTGTCAATTTCGTCAATGTAGATGATGCCGCGCTCAGCCGCTGCCACGTCGTATTCGGCGGCTTGCAGCAGGCGCACGATCACGTTTTCCACGTCGTCGCCCACGTAACCAGCTTCGGTCAGGGTGGTGGCGTCGGCGATAGCAAAAGGCACTTCCAGCATCTCCGCCAGACTGGAGGCCAGCAGGGTCTTGCCGGTGCCCGTCGGCCCGATGAGCAGGATGTTGCTCTTTTGCAGGTTCACGTCGGGGTGGGCAAGGCGCTGGTAGTGACTGACGACGGCGACCGCCAGGGCCTTTTTCGCCTCGTCCTGCCCAATCACGAACTCGTCGAGGTACGCCTTGATCTCTTTGGGCGTGGGCAGTTCGGTCAGGCTGAAGTCGCCGCCTGCCTTCTTGTTCTGCTTGACCAGTTCGTGCGCGCGGTCGGTGCACTCGTTGCAAATGAAAGCGGCGCGGCCCGGCGCCTCAATCAGCTGGGCAATCTGCGGATGCTGCCGCCCACAGAACGAACAGCGGTCTCCCCCCGTCTTGGTCATTGCGCGCCTCCCAGTTCCCGGGTGTTTTCGATGACAGAGTCAATCAGGCCGTACTTCAGCGCTTCCTCGGGCGACATAAAGTAGTCGCGTTCCATGTCGCGCAGCAGCTTGTCGTGCGGCAGGTCGGTATGCCGGTGGTAAATGCTCACCAGCTTGTCGCGCAGGTGCAGCACTTCCTTGGCCTGCACTTCCAGGTCGGGCGTGTTGCCCCGGAAACCCGCCGAGCCCTGGTGAATCATGATGCGGCTGTTGGGCAGGGCCATGCGCTTGCCCTTGTCGCCGGCCATCAGCAGCACGCTGCCCATGCTCATGGCGATGCCCACGCAGATGGTGCTAACAGGCGCTTTGATGTAGCGCATGGTGTCGTAAATCGCCAGGCCCGCATAGACTTCGCCGCCGGGGCAGTTGATGTACATCTGAATTTCCTGCTCGGGGTTTTGGGAGTCCAGCAGCAGCAGCTGCGCCACGATGGTGTTGGCCATCTGGGACTCGATTGGCGTGCCCACGAAAATAATCCGGTCTTTGAGGAGGCGCGAGTAGATGTCGTACATCCGCTCGCCGCGTCCAGTCTGCTCAATGACGTAGGGAATCACGCTCATAAGGGCGATTATCGCACGGGACGGAAAACGTAAAGTGTCAAAGGTGGGGAGTCAAGGCGGGCAGCAGCCAGAAGACACGCGCGCCAGGGACGCGCTGCTCGCCTTGCTGGCGGCGCAAGCAGAGGGCTGGGGGCTTACCGAGGAAAAAGAAAGTGTGCGGGGAACAGAGTTCCGACGGAGGCTCACTCACAGCACGCAGTCACTTGAGTGCGGCATAACTTGGCGCAGGCGAAGTTGGCGCGTTCGCCTCTCAGGCCGGGTGACTTATCAAGTGCTCGCTCAAGGCCAGGAGACGAGGGTCGCGTTTCCCAGTAGCCCAGACTGGCTCGATGCAACTCAGCCACATGAATGGCTGCTCGTTCCCCATGCCAAAGAGGAAGGTATCCACCTAATAGCGGCAGAAGTAGAAGCGAGTTGTACCCAAACGCTGCTGCCCTTTCTAAATCAGGTTTCGGCTCCTGAAGGCTTACTGGCGTTCATGGTGGACATCAACCAGCCACTCAAGCTGCTGATCGCTGGTCCCTGGCCATCTGGCCCTTTCCGCCGCGCGGCGGCCGTTCTCGAAGCTCTGCTGTCTCCAGACGAATTAGCCCCTGCTCTGGCACAACTCAGCGCAGCCGAATTGGCCTTTCGCACCCGCTGGGAAGCGCGGCAAAACGCCGTCCAGCCTTCCTAACCACCTTCCCTCCGTACCACCCCCTACAGTCCCCCCACCTTCCTCTCCCCCACCCTGAGGCATGAACCTTTCTTCTTACCGCACGTTAGGCCGCTCGGGCCTGGTGGTCAGCCCACTGGCGCTGGGCACCATGACCTTCGGCACCGCTCGCTGGGGCGCCTCCGACGACGAATCTCAGGCGATTTTTAACGCTTACGTGGAAGCCGGCGGCAATTTCATTGACACCGCCGACGTGTATGCCGGAGGCCGCAGCGAGGAATGGGTGGGGCGCTTCGTTGCCCAGGGGAAGCTTCGTGAGCGCCTCGTTCTGGCCACCAAGGCCGCCTTCTCCACCGAAAAGGGCAATCCTCACGCCAGCGGCAACGGGCGCAAGCACCTGCACGCGGCGCTGGACGCCTCGCTGCGCCGCCTGAACACCGACTACATTGACCTGTATTGGCTGCACATCTGGGACATGGTGACGCCCGCCGAAGAAGTGCTGCAGACCCTGGGCAACTTCGTGCGCGAGGGGCGCATTCAGTACTTCGGATTTTCGAACGTGCCCGCCTGGTACGCCGCCAAGGCCGCCACGTTGGCCCAGGTGCACGGCGTCCCCGGCCCCATCGCCCTGCAACTGGAATATTCACTGGTGGGCCGCGACCTGGAACGCGAACATGCCCCTGCGGCGCGCGAGTTGGGGCTGGGCCTGACCCCCTGGAGTCCCCTGGCCGCCGGCTTTCTCACTGGGAAATACACCCGCGAGGACGGTTTGAAGGGCACGGCCCAGGGCGAGGGCCGCCTGAACGGTCCCAATCCATTTGGCGACAGCAAATTCACCGAACGCAACTGGCGCACCCTGGACGCGCTGAAGGCCGTGGCAGCCGAGGTGGACCGCCCACTGGCGCAGGTGGCGCTGGCCTGGGTCGTGGCTCAGCCAGGTGTGACTTCAACGATCATCGGGGCCAGCAGCGCACAGCAGCTGACCGATAATCTGGCCTCGCTGGACGTTCGGCTGAGTGCCGAGCAGCTGAAGACCCTCAGCCAGGCGAGCGCCCCGGACACCCTCAACTTCTTCTCAGACGGTCTGCGCTCCATGATTTTTGGTGGCAGTGACGTGCAAGGCTGAACACCGTAAGCCCGCACTGAATCAGAGAAGGCCGCCCCAACTCTGGGCGGCCTTCTTGGTGAGGGATACAGAGCGCCACGACCGACGCCCCTACTGCTCAATCCACAATCAGGGGAATCAGCACCGGGTTGCGGCCCGTCACCTTGCGGACAAAGCGCCGTACGGCCCCGTACATGTCGTCGCGCACGTCTTCTAAGCGCTTTTTCTCGCGGGTGCCCTGTTCCACGGCGTCCAGGGCCACCTTGCGAATCTGGGCGTCCAGTTCACGGTTGGCGCGCACAAACCCGCGCGAAACGATCTCGACATGTGGTGTGGGGTGCAGCACCGCCGTCATGATCATGATGCCTTCCTGGCTCATGTTCACGCGGTCCAGCAGCACATCGTCGCCAATATCGCCTACGCCGAGGCCGTCCACATAGACGGCACCGGCCGGCACCGTGCCCGTTACCTTGAAGTCGTCCTGGCTCAGGCGCACAACGTCGCCGTTCTTGGCAATCAGGGTGCGCTTGGGGGGTCGGGGCAGGGTCTGGGCCAGTTTGGCGTGGTTAATCTGGTGACGGGGTTCGCCGTGCCAGGGCAGGAAGAACTTGGGCCGGGCTAAGTTCAGCACGGTGGCCAGTTCTTCCTGGCTGCCGTGGCCCGAGGCATGCACCTTGTACGCCGGAGGGTAGTACACGTCCACGCCGATTTCGTACAGGCGGTTGACCACGAGGTTCACCGCTTCCTCGTTGCCGGGAATGGGGTTGCTGCTCAGAATCACACTGTCGCCCCGGCGCAGCGCGATCTTGGCGTGGTTGCCAAAGGCCAGGCGGGGCAACACGCTCATGGGTTGGCCCTGCGAGCCGGTGCAGATGTACAGCACCTGTTGGTCCTGCAGAGTGCCCACCTCGTCATTGCTCAGGAACGGCTCGGGCAGTTCCATGTAGCCCACACTCTGGGCCACCTGGGCATACTTCAGAATGCTGCGGCCTTCGAGCACCACGCGGCGGCCCAGGCGGTGGGCAATCTGCACGATGTTCTGCATGCGGTGCACGTTGGACGCGAAGGTGGACAGGAACACGCGGCCCTTGCAGCTGGCAATCAGCTGTTCCAGGTTGCGCGCCACCTCGGCCTCGCTGACGCTGCGGCCCGGACGCTCGGCATTGGTAGAGTCTGAAATCAGCAGCAGCACGCCGTCCTTGCCCGCCTGCTCAATGCGTGCCAGGTCGCTGGGGCGCCCGTCGCTGGGTTCTTCGTCCAGCTTGAAGTCCCCGGTGTGCAGCACCACCCCGGCCGGCGTGGACAGGATGTACCCGGCGTTGTCAGGAATCGAGTGGGTCATGCGCAGGAACTCAACCTGAAACTGGGTGCCGATGCGCACCTTGTCGCCCATCTGCACCTCGCGCAGGTCGGTGTCCACGTCGCGGATACCAAATTCGGACAGCTTCTCGCGCACCAGCCCCAGGGTCAGGCCCGCGCCGTAAACCGGCACCTTGGGCAACCGGGGCAGGATGTACGGCAGGCCGCCAATGTGGTCCTCGTGGCCGTGGGTCAGAATCCAGCCTTTAATCAGGTCGGCGTTCTGCTGCAGGTAATCAATACGCGGAATGATGAGGTCAATGCCCATCTGGTGGCTGTCGGGAAAGGCCAGGCCGGCGTCCACGACCATAATTTCGTCGCCAGAGCGGTAAACGGTGATGTTCTTGCCGATCTCGCCCATGCCGCCCAGCGGAATGACTTCAAGGTGCGGGGCGGCCCCCTGGGCGGGTGTGGCCTTGTTGGGCTGGGTCATGAGGATCTCCGGTGGGCTGGATGCGGCCCCTGGGCGGGGATGCACAGCAGATTGTGAGAGAAGGCGGGGCCACCAGGGGCAGCCGGGGTGGGGACTGAGTTGTGTCGCTCTGCGCTGGGGCCAGGGGCCGGCAGACATAGAGGCGCGGTCTCACCAACCTAGCACACCCCCGGCGGGGGACAGCCCGGCAGGCCGCCACCAGCCCCACAAGGGCCGCGAAGTTCAGGAGCGCAAGACCCTGGCGGTCAAGAAACCATCATGAAGGCGCCCCTCATGAGGGGGTATCATCGGCCACGTGACCACGCAACGCATTCTTGTCATCGAGGACGACCTGGACATTGCCAACGTCCTACGGATGGACCTAACCGACGCCGGCTTCGAAGTCGACCACGCCGACAGCGCCATGAACGGCCTCATCAAGGCCCGCGAGGACCAGCCCACCCTCATTCTGCTGGACCTGGGCCTGCCTGACTTTGACGGCGGCGACGTAGTGCAGCGCCTGCGCAAAAACAGCGCGGTGCCGATTATCGTGCTGACCGCCCGCGACACCGTGGACGAAAAGGTGCGCCTGCTGGGTCTGGGCGCCGACGACTACCTGATCAAGCCCTTTCACCCCGACGAACTGCTGGCCCGCGTCAAGGTGCAACTGCGCCAGCGCACCACCGAGAGCCTGACGATGGGCGACCTGACGCTGGACCCGCAAAAGCGCCTGGTGACCTACAAGGGCGACGAACTGCGCCTCTCGCCCAAGGAATTTGACATCCTGGCGCTGCTGATTCGTCAGCCAGGGCGCGTGTACTCGCGCCAGGAAATCGGCCAGGACATCTGGCAAGGCCGCCTCCCCGAGGGCAGCAACGTCGTGGACGTGCATATGGCCAACCTGCGCGCCAAACTGCGCGACCTGGACGGCTACGGGCTGCTGCGAACCGTGCGCGGCGTCGGGTACGCCCTGCGCGGCTAAGGGCCAGGACACATGACGGACGCCCAGCCTGGTCTGGGCCAGCCAGATGGGTCGGGCGCCGGGTTTGCCGGGGTGGACGCCAGCGCGCTGCTGGCCGCTCTGCCGGACCCGGTGGCGCTGCTGCACCCCGGCGGCGAGGTCACGCTGAACGCGGCGGCGCAGGAGCGCATCACGCGCGCCTCGCCGCAGGGCGACTGGCAGGCGCTATTTCAAGCAGAGAGTGCCGACGCGGTGCGTGCGGCGGTGATGGGCGCCCTGGAAGGCCGGACCTCGCGCGTCACGGCGCGGGCCGTGGACACGGTGGCGCCGGCCCTGGTAACGGTCTCGCCGGCAGGGGGTGGCGTCCTGATTCACCTGCATGTGGCGCGCGATCCCCTGGAAGTGGCCTTGGAACTGATGGACAGCCTGCGCCTGGGCATGACCGTGCAGGCCCCCGACAGCCGCATTTTGCACGCCAACCGCGCCGCCGAGCAGATTCTGGGCCTCAGCCTGGACCAGCTGACCGGGCGCGATTCGATGGACCCCCGCTGGCAGGCCATTCATCCGGACGGCTCGGCGTTTCCCGGTGACACCCACCCGTCTGTGCAGGCGCTGCGCAGCGGCGAGGCGGTGTACCACGTCCCAATGGGCATCTTTCACCCGCCCAGCGGCGAGCAGCGCTGGCTGGACGTGACGGCCCTGCCCCGGCGCGCCCCCGGCAGCGCTCAGCCCAAGCAGGTCACGACCGTCTTTAACGACGTCACAGACCTGTACACCACCCAGAAGGCGCTGCGGGGCAGCGAGCAGCGCTTTCGCTCGTTGGTTGAGGCCACCGCCCAGATCGTGTGGACCACGCAGCCTGACGGCGCTTTTTTGCCGCCGCAGCTCGACTGGGAAGCCTTCACGGGCCAGACCCCGGAAGAGTACAGCCAGGCCGGCTGGCTGGGCGCCCTGCATCCAGAAGACCGCGCCCACGCCATCGCCGCCTGGGAAGGAGCGGTGGCGGCCCGCAGGCCCTACATCACGGCCTACCGCGTGCGCCGCGCCGACGGGGTCTATGTGGCGATGGACGCGCGTGGCGTGCCGGTGCTGGACGAGCGGGGCGCCGTGAGCGAATGGGTGGGCACCAACACGGACGTTACCGAGCTGCGCGCCGCCCAGCAGGAACTGATGGACGCCAACGCCGACTTAGAGGCGCGGGTGCAGACCCGCACGGCCGAACTGGCGCAGGTCACGCGCTTCAGTACCCTGCTGCTGACAGCGGTGGGCGAGGGCATCTTTGGGCTGGACCCGCGCGGCGTGACCACCTTTGCCAATCCGGCGGCGGCCCGCATCTTTGGCCACAGCGTTGAAAGCATGATTGGCCAGAGCCAGCACGACCTTATTCACCACCACCATGAGGACGGGCGGCCCTACCCGGTTTCAGAGTGCCCCATTCACCAGACGCTGCGCGACGGCCAGACCCGCCGCATCGAGCGCGACGTGATGTGGCACGCCTCGGGCCGGGCGGTGCCGGTGGCCTACGTCGTGACGTCCACGCAGGACGCTTCCGGGCAGGTGGGCGGCGCGGTGGTGATGGTGCAGGACATCACCGAGCGTGAGCAGGCCAGGCAGCAACTCCACGAGATGATTGAAAATCTGGAGCGCAGCAACCAGGACCTCGAACAGTTTGCTTATGTGGCTTCTCACGACCTGCAAGAGCCGCTGCGCACCATCGGCAGCTACACCGAACTGCTCGCCCGGCGCTACGGCGGCCAGCTGGACGAGCGGGCCGGGCAGTACCTGACCTACACACAGGGCGCCGTTGAGCGGATGCGCAGCCTTATTCAGGACCTGCTGGCCTTCGCCCGCACCGGCCGGCAAGACACTCCCCTGACGCCGCTGGCGCTGAATGACCTGATGGCGGCGGCAGCCAGTAACGTTCAGGGGACCTTGCAGGGGGGCGGCACCCTCACCTGGCACACGCCCCATTCGGTGCTGGGCCAGGCCTCGCTGCTGACCCAACTGCTGACCAACCTGGTAAGCAACGGCCTGAAGTTCTGCGCGCCGGGCCAGCCGCCGCAGGTGCACGTAACCTCGCGCCTGGAGGGAGCCTTTGTGCATCTGAGCGTGCAGGACAACGGCATTGGCATTGCGCCGGAGTATCACACCCGCGTGTTTGACATCTTTCAGCGGCTGCATCACCGGGACTCCTTTGCCGGCAACGGCATGGGGCTGGCCATCTGCCGTAAGATTGCCGAACACCACGGCGGCCAGATCTGGATCGAGTCCAGCCCAGGGCGGGGCAGCACGTTCCAGGTGAGCCTGCCGGCGGTGCCGACCCCATGACCGCGCCTTCTACACCCATTGAAATCCTGCTGGTCGAGGACAACGAACCCGATGTTCTGCTGACCCTGGAAGCCTTCGAGGAATCCCGCGTGCCCAACCGCATGCATGTGGCCCGCGACGGTGTGGACGCCCTGCGGTTTCTGCGCCGCGAGGGTGAACATGCCGGTTCGCCGCGCCCCGACGTGATTCTGATGGACATCAACATGCCGCGCAAAACGGGACTGGAGGTGCTGGAAGAACTCAAGGCCGATCCCCTGCTGCGCAGCATTCCTGTCGTGATGCTGACCACCAGCCAGGCCGACGACGACGTGCGGTCCTGCTACGAGCGTCACGCCAGTGGGTACGTGGTCAAGCCGGTGGGCTTCGAGAACTTTCTGGGCGCCATGCGAGCTTTTGAAGCCTTCTGGCTGACGTTTGTGCGCTTCCCCCCTCGGGCCTGACTGTCAGCACAGAAAGCCGCTCAGGACTTGGGGGCGTCTCTGCGTCTGGGCAACAGGAGGAACAGGGGGTGCTTGCTCACTCCCAAGGCTGCAGAAAACAGGTGAAAAGGAGGTGGCCACGGCTGTTCGTGCCGTGGCCACCTCCTTTTCACTCAATCCGCACTCTTCAGCACGCGGGGCCTGAACCCTAGCCCCCGCGCTTGACGGTGCAGTCGCCGCCGGTCAGCTTGGTGCCGGTGCCGCTGAGCTTGGCGAACACGGCGTCCAGGTCGGCCATCGCACCTGCCACGCTAACTCCCACATACTCACGCACGCCTGCGCTATACGGCTGGCGCACGATGCACACCAGAAGCCGCTTGGGGTCGCGGGTATCCCAGACCTCAAAGTGCTGATTGCTTTCGGTGTACCGAATATATGCGTTCGCGTCTTCGTAGGCCCACCGACGATCCGTCCGGTCATAGTCCGGTGCTGCAGGGACCACTACTTCGCCGCTCATCTTATCGTTGTTCTGGTCAGCGCCCGTGATGGTCCAGCGCTCGCCCTCAACCAGGGGGCCTTTCAAATCGTTCACCGTCGTGGTGGGCGCGCAGGCAGCAAGAAGCAGAGTAGACACCAGAGACAGGAGACGCATACAGGTGCTCACCTTAGCGCAACCACGCACCCCACATGAACAACTTTGCGGCCTACAGCTCCAGATTCAGTGGCGTGCGGCTCTGGGCTGGAATGGCCGTGAGCAGCACCTCATATTTCCCGGTCACGAAGACCTTGAACCCGTGCTTCTGGAGGCCGCGCCGGGCATTCGTGACATCAGCAGCCAGCAGGCTGAGGTCTGGGCGGGCAAAGTTGCGCAGGCGCGCGCCGTAACTCAGGGCGCCGTCGCGGTAGCGGGCGTTCGGGTAACCCAGAATCAGGCCGCCGCTGGGGCTCAGGTGATGCCGGCGCAGCGCCGAGAGCAGCACGTCCTGGGTGACGCCGGGGCTTTGCAGCAGGCTCAGGGCCAGGACGAGGTCAAAGCGGCCCAGATCAGGGGGCAACACGTTGACATCCTGCTGAAGGAAAGTGGCGGCTGGAAACTTGGCCTGCGCGGCCCGCAGCGCCTCGGTGTCAAGGTCTACCCCCGTCACCTGCAACGCCTGGCCCGGAAAGGCCAGGGCCAGGGCGTCCAGTTCATGGCCAGCATTCACCCCCAGCGCCAGCACCTGGCCACTGGGCGGCGGATTAACCCGCCGCAGCGCCTCAATGAAGGTGGCCAGAAACACGGGGTCCTCCAGCTTGTTCACGCGGCCCCAGCCCCCGGCTGGGCTGTAGCCGGCCGCGTCGGGGTCGGGCACGGCGCCCCAGGCACGCAGCCGCACGGTCACGCGGCCCTCTCCGGCACTTTCGGGGGTCAGCAGATGGGCGCCGAGCAGGTCGGCCAGGTCGGTCCAGGTGGCCCAGGACCGGTGGCATCCGGCGGGTGTGGGCTCACCCGCGTAAAGACCCAGCCCCAGGTCGGGGTCGGGCACGGTGAACGCGACCTCGCCTTGAAGCCGCAGGGCGCCGCGCACCGCAGGCAGAATGACGCTCATGGGTTCGGTGGTAAAGGAGAGGGGGAAAGCAGACAAAGCCCCGTCAGGATAGACGGGGCCGGAACCGAAGGAGAAGCGGGCTTTAGCCTTGCAGGGCGGCGGCCAGCTGGCGTAGGCCGCTCTGGTCAGCTTCGGGGGCGTCCGGGGCGAGGCTCTCGGTGGCGGCGCCCAGGTCGGGCAGCAGGGCGGCGGCGCCTTCGAGATCACCGCTTTCCAGGGCCGACTTGAGGCTGGCCAGGTGCTCCACGACCGTCTCGGCGCCGGGCACGCCGTCCAGCGTCTGGTGCCAGCTCGTCACGTTGTCAATCGCGGCGCTGGCGGGCACGTCCTGAAGGCCACCCGAAAGGGCGTCAATGGTCTGCTGTAACTGCTGGTTCATGCTTGACCTCCTGCGTCTGGAATTTCCTGCCTGCACAGCACACCACGGCAAGAGGCGACGAAGTGTAGGCCCGCACGCTTCATGAAGTGCAGGAATTGCGCGTGCTGGCCGACTTTTTGCAAGGATGCTTACGGTCTTTTTCTGGGGCACACGCTGAGCTGACCCGGTGACCAGCCTGTGGCCTGCCCGTGGAGCCGACCTCGAAGCTCGCCTGACGCGCGTGTTTTTGCATGCCGCTGACCCCAGTCCGGCGCAGGCCCGCCTGAAACTGCGCTTCGTGCATACGGCACCCGACGCCTGCGTGCTGGTGGACGGCCGCAGTGGCGAAGTGGCCCTGAGCAGCGGTGACGCCGCCCAGCAGGGAGACGCCGACCTGACTTTTCACCTGCGGGGGCCAGAGGCCCACACCTTCTGGCGCGGCGAATTA
>NZ_WQLB01000030.1 GCF_009755355.1 Deinococcus arboris
ACCCTGTGAATAGATTGACCGACGCTGCATACCGCGCTATAATCTTTGACATCACCGCCCAAAGAGGCGGCTTTTTTATTGCCTGACCAGCCAACAGGACCAGCGGAGAGATTGAATGTCTCCCCACCGGTTCTCCTCAGCCTCTTAGACGGATTCCGTTTGTTTCGTTGACAAATCGGGAAAACGCCGATTTGCCAACTCCACGTCCGGAACCCGTTGTTCTCCTTCTCGCTCTCCTGAGGAGTTTTTCAAGTCTGCTGCGCCGCTTTGCAAGTCCGCTCGGACTTCATTGTTGTTGCAAACGATTCAACTGGAGTCCGTCTTAGTTCTTTTCGTTCACGCGCCAGTAGCCGGTCACCCGCACATCGGCGTCCGGGTACTCGGTGCGCAGATGCTTGCGCAGGGCTTTGGCGGCGCTGACTTCCAGGGCGCCCCACACCGCTGCGGGCGGGGTTTCCAGGGCGTCCAGCACTTCACGCAGGGCGGTGCCACTCCCGCCCGTGCGGGGCAGCCAGCTCACATGCGCGCCAGCCGGCAGGTGCACGTCGTCCAGGTAGCGCTGGTCGGCGGCGTCGCCTACTTCCAGCAGCACGCGCACGGGGTGTTCATCGGCCCAGCCTTCCAGCAGCGCGGCGATGGTTGGCAGTGCCGTCTCGTCGCCCAGCAGCAGCGCGGGACCGGCACTGAAGTCGGGGGTGACCTCCTGATAATCGCCGCGTGCCGTGACGGTCTCGCCGGGCTGGAGGCCCTCGGCCCACTGGCTGCCCAGGGTGTTGTCGTGGCAGTACACGTCGACTTCAGCGGTAGTGCCACTGACGCGGCGCAGGGTATATGGGCGGCCATGTTCATGCCCCGGCACGTCAAAGCGGCAGGCGTAGCCGGGGCGCCAATCGGCACGCTCGTCCTCGCCCAGATTGACAGTCAGGCGGCGAAAATGTGCCGTCAGGGCGCGGTTCTCGGTCAGGCACCAGTGGGCCACACGGCTGTCTGGCTTGACCCCCAGCTTCTTCATCGCCTCGCCCACCGTGCCGCGAATGGCTTCGTGGGCCGGGCCCGGCACGGCATAAGCCACGAAATGACGGCTCAGGCCGGCAGGAGCGGTGACTTCCAGCTCCATCCCGTCCTCGTAGACGGCAGTCATCTGGACGTGGGTGGCGTCCTGAACAGGGGTGTAGGCCTTGACGCAGTGCAGCAGTTCGGGCACGTGGCCCTCGTTGACGTGCGTGATGATGTCGTGCATGTCGTCATTGACGATGGGCTGGCGGGCAGCAGTGGTCATGCGGGCTCTCCTTGCGGCCGGGTGTCACTGTTCAGAAACACCTCGTGGATTTCCAGTTCGCTGGGGCCGTCAAAGGCTTCCTTGGGCAGGCTGCCGCTGCGGGCGTGGCCCTGCTTGAAAGCGTCGGACGTGGTCCAGGCTTCAAAGGCCTCGCGGCTCTCCCAGTACGTCAGCACGATGTAGGGTTTGCCCGGCTGGGCGGGACGCAGGACCTCGTTGCGAATAAAGCCGGGCATGGTGTCCACCAGCCCCGCGCGGGTGCGGAACCGCTCCTCGAAAGCGTCGGCGTAGTCGGGGTGCACCCGGATTCGGTTCATCACAGTCAGCATGGGGTCTCCTGGGTCTAATTTAATGCGTACAGAGGTCGGCTGGGTGCGCTGGCCGGTACCTGTGCCGCCTGAAGCAGCGCTGCGAAGGCCTGCCAGTCGTCCAGCGACAGGGTGGTGCCCAGCGGGCCGTACCACAGGCCCACATGCGCGGCGCTGTGGTGGGCGTGCCACTGCCCCAGACTGCCGCCGTCAGGCGCCTGGGCCAGCGCGTGCAAGTCACGGAACTCCTCGTCGTTGAGCGACAGGTTCAGGCTGTCCCACACCACATGCAGGGCCCCACACGAGCAGCGCATCACCTTGCGGCGCGGCGCGTGCTGCACGACCGGCGTCAGGCTGTGGCACATGGCTTAGCGCCCGCTGCCCAGGCGAAGTTCGGGATGCAGGCGCAGGGTCAGGTCCTGCACGGCGCGGCCCAGCCGGGGGCCAAAGCCCAGCAGGTACAGGTCGTCCAGCGCCACCACCGCGCGGTTGCGGCCAGCGGGCGTCTGGGCAATCCCGGGCAGCTTCAGCAGGCCGTCCACACCGCCCACGCTGTCCAGGCCGCCCGAAAGCATCAAGATCACGTCGGGGGCAGCGGCCACAGCGGCCTCGGGGGTCAGGGGCTTGTAGCCCTCAACCGCCCCGAAAGGATTGACCCCGCCTGCCAGGCGAATCATGGCGTCGGCCGAGGTGCCCGCGCCGCTCATCTGCGCGCCCTGTGGGCCACGCGCGTAGATAAACAGCACCTTGGGTTTGGACTTGAACCGCGAGAACAGCACCTGCGCCTTGGCGAGGTCGCGGTCAATGCCGGCGTTCAGTTCGGCGGCCTTGGCGTCCTTGCCAAAGACCTTGGCGATGGCGCTGATCTTGGCCTTGGTGCCTGCCGGAGTGGGGTCGGCGGGCAGAATCAGGACCTTCAGGCCGGCGGCGCGCAGCTGCGCGAGGGTGGTGGGCGGCCCGGCTTCGGTGGTGGCCAGCACCAGCGAGGGGTTCAGGGCGATGATGCCTTCGGCCGTCAAGGCGCGCTGGTAGCCCACCTTGGGCAGTTTGTTCACGGCGTCAGGAGAGTACGAGGAGGAATCGGCGGCAATCACCCGGCTGCCGGCCCCCAGCGCGTACACGATTTCGGTGACGGGACCACCCAGGGTCAGGACGCGGGCGGTGTCGGCTGGAGTCAGGGCGACGGTGCGGCCCTCAGCGTCCGTGACATTCACGGTCTGGGCCGAGGCCACCGAGGCGGCCAGCAGGGCTGGAAGCAGGAAGCGGGTCATGGGCAGAGCACTCCTTGGGACAGAGGCGAGTAACGAACTAATCCGAGCGAATTACTCAAGTTTAATGCAGAAAAAGGAGGTGGGGTCTCCTTCTACTGGGCGCTGACAATCAGGGGGCAGTCCAGGCAGGGGTGACGGGTGACCAGCACCTCGTGGCCGTAAGCGGCGTGAATATGGTCACGGGTCAGGGCGGCACTGGGGGTATCGCAGGCCAGGACGGCGCCGTCCGAGAGCAGCAGCACCCGGTCGGCGTACTGCGCGGCCAGATTCAGGTCGTGCAGCACAGCCAGCACCCCCACGCCCTGCGCGCAGAGGTCGCGTGCCAGGCGCAGGGTGGCGTGCTGATGCGCGAGATCGAGGCTGGCGGTGGGTTCGTCCAGCAGCAGCACCCGGTCACCCGGCGTGCCCTCCAGCTGCGCCAGCGTGCGCGCCAGATGAACGCGCTGCTGCTCGCCGCCCGAGAGGGTCTGAATATTGCGGCCCTCGTAGCCGGCCAGGCCCACCCGCGCCAGGCAGGCAGCGGCAATGGCGCGGTCGGCCGGGGTTTCATTTCGTCCGTGGGGTATGCGGCCCAGCAGTACCACGTCCAGCACTTCGTAGGCAAAAGACACGGGCGTCTGCTGCGGCAACACGGCGCGGCGCCTGGCCAGCTCGGCGCCGCGCCATTCGGGCAGCGCCTGACCAAACAGCTCCACCCCGCGCCGGCCCAGCTCGCCGGTCAGGTGCTTCAGGAGCGTACTTTTGCCGGCGCCGTTGCGCCCCAGCACCACCAGCAGTTCGCCGGCCTGAAGCGACAGCGACACCTGCCGCAGCAGCGTGCGGCCCGCCACCTCATACGCCAGTTCGGTGACGCGAACCAGGGTGGCCGCCGGAGCCTGGACAGGAACCGGCACGCTCTGAGGGTCCAGCACAGCGGCCTCCCTCATAGGCCCGTCTCCTGCCGGCCCTGGCGCAGCAGGTACAGGAAGAACGGCGCGCCCAGCAGGGCCGTCACGATGCCAATGGGCACCTCAGCCGGCACGGCCACCGTGCGCGACACCAAGTCGGCCAGGACCAGCAGCGTGGCCCCCAGCAGCGCCGAGGCTGGCAGCAGCGTGCGGTGGTTGGGGCCGGTGACCAGACGCAGCAGGTGCGGCACGACCAGGCCGACAAAGCCGATGGTGCCCGCCACTGCCACACCCGCGCCCACGCTGAGGGCCACCAGGGTCACAATGAGCCACTTGACGCCCTGCACCGGAATCCCCAGATGTGCCGCGCCGCTCTCGCCCAGCATGAAGGCGTTGAGGGCGCGGGCCGTCAGGGGCAGCACCAGCACGCCCAGCACAATCAGAGGCAGCGCGCTGAGCACGGTGGGCCAGGTTGCCCCGCCCAGCGACCCCAGGTTCCAGAAGGTGATGGTGCGCAGCTGTTCGTCGGTGGCCAGAAAGGTCATCAGGCCGGTGCCGGCGCCGCACAGCGCGTTGATCGCAATACCGGCCAGCAGCATGGTGGTCACGTTGACCCGGCCCCGGTCCTGCGACAGCAGGTAGATCAGGGCTGTGGACAGCAGGGACCCCACGAAGGCCGCTGCGGGCAGCGAATACATGCCAAAGGCATGAAAGCCCAGCACCACGCTCATGGCGGCCGCCAGGCTGGCCCCACTGGAGATGCCCAGCAGGCCAGGGTCGGCCAGAGGGTTGCGGAACAGCCCCTGCATGGCGGCCCCCGCTATCGCCAGGCCCGCGCCCACCAGAATGCCCAGCGCCACGCGCGGCAGGCGAATGGCCCACAGCACGGCGGCCTGCTGCTCCTCGTAGCCTTGCAGGGGGGATACGCCCAGCGGCGCCAGCAGGATGCTGAGCACCTGCCCTGGCGTAATCGGCACCGCGCCCGTGCCCACCGCCAGCACCACCGCGCCGACCAGCAGCAGCGGCAGCGCCAGCAGCACCAGGGCCGCCCGCGTGCGCTGACGGCTCAGGACCGGGGCGGCGGCAGCGGTCAACGGAAGTCGGCCTTCCACTCGCGGGCGAGCTTCAGCGCGAACTCGGGCAGACGCGGCCCAATCCAGCGAACCGAGTCGTCCACGGTGTAGACGCGGCGGTTGCGCCCCGCGTTGGTCTGGGCCACGCCGGGCATCTTCAGCACGGCGTCCAGGTTGCCCACCGCTTCCATGCCGCGGGTCAGCATGATGATGGCGTCGGGGTTCATGGCCACCAGAGCTTCGGCGGTCAGCTCCTTGGTGTCTTTGAAGGTCGCGGCGTTCTTGCCGCCGGCCAGGGTAATCAGCTCGTTGGCGCCGCCGTCGGTGCCGTACAGCATGCCGCTGGCGGGGCCGTGGGCGTACAGAAAGACCACCTTGGGCGCCGTCTTGGGCTGGTTGGCCTTCACGGCCTGCATGGTAGTGTCAAAGCTCTTGCTCAGGCTGGTGGCCGCGCTCTGCACGTTATAGACCTGGCCCAGCATGTTCAGGCGGGCCTTGACGCCGTCCAGGCCGCCACGGTCGCTGGCGGGCAGCACCAGCACCTTGACGCCGGCCGCGCGCAGCTGCTCAACCGTCTTGACGTTGCTGGGCATGGCGAAGTTATCGGCGGTGCCAATCACCACGTCCGGCTTCAGGGCAATGATGCCTTCGGCGGGCAGCTGCGCCCAGTGGCCCACGCTGGGAATCTTGTTGGGCGGGTAGGTGCCGGTGATGTCGGTGCCGACAATCGTGGCCTGCTTGCCGAGGCGGTAAATCAGTTCCACGGTGGTGGCGTTCAGCGCGACCACGCGCTTGGGGTTGGTCACTTCCACCGTCACGCCGTCGGCGCCCTTAATGGACGCCGCAGAAGCGGCAGAGAGCAGAGCGAGAGCCGTCAGAGCCAGAAGTTTCCCTTTCACGGCCCCAACGTATGTAAACCGAGTGGTTTAGTCAAGTATAAGTGTGGTTTGACCCACGAAGAGGTTGGACGGGCGTTCAGTTGGCTGCGTAACTCTGTCTAAAAAAGTAGGCCGAAGTATTCTGTCTCTGGCAAAAGGATGGTTTGGACTGTCCACAGCAGCTCATGACTTCGCCTTCAGGTTGATTGTCTCAAAAAAAAGCCTATGGATCGCAGAATTAAGCCGATAGATTTTCCGCATACCTGGTCTTCAGCTGCGCCTAAAGATTATGTTTTAAGCAGAAAATGTGGTATACTCTTTCTATGAAGAACGCTCCGCTGACCCTCGATTTTGGCACCGTCCGGTTGCCCGTCAGTGCGGACGGCCTCCTACACGCCGCCTCGGCCCTGAATCAACTGGGAGTAACCGAAGACCGCCATACCGCCACCTGCGCCGCGCTGGAACTGGACCTTGAAACGCGCGATTACGGTGCAGGGGCCGAAGCGGCCCTGAGCATTCCCGACTTCACCCGCCTGGCCTTTACGCTGGAGACCCCGCAGGCGCGGCGCTGGCGCAAGCGGGCGCAGGATCTGCTGACGCGCGCCTTGCAAGGCGACGTGCGCCTGTCGGCCCAGATTGCCGAGCGCAACCCTGACCCCGAAGCGCGGCGCTGGCTGGCCTCCCGCCTGGAAAGCACCCACGCCCGCCGCGAACTGATGAGCACCGTGGCCCGCCACGGCGGCGCCGGACCGGTGTACGGCCAGCTGGGCAGCATCAGCAACCGCAGCGTGCTGGGCACCAACAGCGCCGCCATTCGCCGCGAGCGGGGCGTCAAACAGACCCGCGACGGCCTGAGCAGCACCGAACTGCTGCGCCTGGCTTATCTGGACACGGCCACCACCCGCGCCATTCAGGAGCGAGGCGCCCACGGCAACGCGGCCATCTTGAAGCTGCACGAATATGTCGCCCGCCGGGAGCGGCTGGGCTGGGAAACCCCACTGCCCACGCAAGCGAGCTAAAGCAGGGGAGGGAAGACGGGCAGGCCACATTTCCAGTGGCCTGCCCGTCCCCTTTGACGCCAGTTGCCGCTCTGTTCCTCATGCAGGCCCGCTAGAATCCGGCTCGTGCCGCCCATCCTCATTCGCCTCGTTCTGGCCGAGGTCACCCGCTGGTATGCGGCCGGCGTGGCGCTGTTTCTGTCGCTGCAACTGGTAGACGCGCTGAGCAGCACCGTCGCCAAGCTGCTGATGTACCGCCCGCCTATCGAAAAAGCCGCCGCCGCCTTTTTCAGCATTGCCCCCAGCATCCTCAACAAAAGTCTGGTGCTGGCCGTTCCCTTCGCCATCCTGCTGGCGTTTTCGCGGATGCAGCGCGACAGCGAGCTCAAGGCCATCAGCGCCGGAGGCGTGCCGCCGCTGCGGCTGGTGTGGCCGCTGGCCCTGCCCTTTTTATTGGTGGCGGCGCTGGCGTACGTGAACGGGGACCGGCTGGTGCCGGCTGGACTGGCGCGCTGGGACACCGCCTGGTTCAACATCTACAGCATTCCGGTGCCGCCCACCACGCAGAAACGCTACACCTACGCGCCACCCAGCGCCCTGTACTACGCGGGCAGCGTGGTCAGTGACGGTAATGGGCAAACGGCCCAGCTGCAAGGGGTCATGGTGCAGATTGGCCAGAAAACGCTGACGGCCAGCATTGGCACCTGGGACAGCGGCAAGCGCACCTGGACCCTGCTGAGCCCCTGGATCAGCCTGCCGGGCCAGAATCCCCGGCAGGCCACCGCGCCGGTGACGGTGCCGCAGGCCGACACCCTGCGCCGCCCCCCTGCCGCCGCTGAGCAGACGCCCACGGCCGAACTGCGGGCCCGCACCACTGACGCGCGCCTATTGCCCGCTGACCGGCGTGACGCGGCCTTTCAGCTGACCCGCCGCGTGGCCGACCCCCTGACGGCTGTGGTCTTTGCCCTGGCCGCGGGCGCCCTGGGCCTGCTGCTGCGCAACCGCGCCGCCGCCTTTGCCGCCGTGCTGGTGTTTCTGGTGGGGTTCTACGCCCTGTGGGCCACCGTGCCGGGTCTGGCGCGGGCCGGCGCCCTGGACCCCGCGCTGGCCGCGTGGCTGCCCAATCTGGCCTTTTTGCTGCTGGCCGCTGCACTGACCTGGAGGCTGCGGTGAAGACCTTTGAACGCTACGTGCTGGGCGAGATTCTGCCGTTTCTGGCGGGGGGGGTGGCGGCGGTGATTACGCTGCTGCTGCTGGTCGGGTTGGAAAAAATCATTGCGCCGCTGCTGGCCAAGGGGGCCGACCCCCTGCTGGTGGCCCGCGTGCTGGCCCTTAGTGTGCCGGAGGCCACCGCGACCGCCCTGCCTATCGCCCTAATGTTCGCGGTGCTGCTGGGGCTGTCGCGCCTGGCGGCTGACAGCGAGATTAAAAGTGCGGTGGCGGCGGGCATTCCGGCGGCCCGGCTGTTCCGGCCCGTGCTGCTGCTGGGCGGCGTGGTGGCGCTGCTGGCCTTTGGGCTGGGCGAAGGCTTCGTGCCGCGCGCCCGCACCGAGGCGCGGGCCGTGCAGCGTCAGATTGTCCTGGACAACCCACGTGTGCTGGGCCTGGGCGAGCAGAACGTGGTGCTGCGCGACACCCTGGGCCGCGCCATCAGCGTGGGTGAGGTGCGCCCCGGCGGCGAACTGCGCGACCTGCGGATTGTGACCATGCAGGACAGCCTCCCCCCCCGCGAGGTGATTACGGCCCAGTCTGGGCGCCTGGAACCCGGCAGCAACGTCCTTGAATTGCGTGACGGCCAGCGCGTCACCTATCAGGACGCCCGCCCGGTGACGGTGCTGAGTTTCGAGCGCGGCCAGTTGCCCCTGCAAGACACCGGCACCGATCTGAGCGGCGAGGGCGGCAACGTGGCCCAGCCCCTCTATGACCCGCTGCCAGACCTGTGGCGCCGCACCCAGACCTACCGCCAGCAGCACATCAGTGCGCCGGCCGATTTCACGGCGCTGCACCAGAAGTTTGCTGGCCCGCTGGCCGCCCTGGCCCTGGCTTTTTTTGCAGTCAGCCTGGCTGTCTACGCCTTTCGCAGTGGCCGCGACCTAGGGCTGGTGTGGGCCCTGCTGCTGACCTTTGCGTACTACGCGACGTTCAGCGTCTTCCGCGTGATGGGCGAGAACGGCGCCCTGCCTGGCGCCCTGGCCGCCTACGGTCCCAATCTGATTGCGCTGGCGGCGGGCGCGGCGCTGCTGTGGCTCACGGCGCGGCGCTGAAAGGGCCATTTACGACTGGTGTCTGAAGCGGCCCTGTGTTCTGTTCAGGTAGCGGCCTGAATTAGAACAGCACCGGGCCGCTGGCTTTCAGCGCGTAATGGACCCGGCGCAGAGCGACGGCCTGGGCGCGTGACAGCGCTTCGCTGCGAGCCAACCGGTCCAGGGCACGGGCGTGCAGCGCCATTCGGTGCGGCGCATCGGTGTCCAGCGTCGGCATATAGGCAAAGGTCACGGCTGGCCCCAGACTGTCGACCAGGGCGTCCAGCCGTTCCAGTGAAGGCGATTGCCGCCGACCCCGGTGAATCAGCCTCTCGTCATAGCGGCGCACATGAAACTTGTGGTCACTCTGAACGTGGTAGGCCGCGTAGCCCAGCAGGCGCGCGTGCGTCAGGGCCAGATAGATGGCTGCTCGCTCGGCCAGCCCTTCGTGACCCTGGGCGCCCCGCAGGACGGCGCCGTAAGGGCGGTTATTCAGCAGGTAGCCCAGGCTAAGCGAGCCGTCTCCCTTGTCTGCGCTGCCATCGGTGCGGAGACACACAGCAGAGGTGGTGAGAGGGTGGTCCTGCTTTAAGGTTCGCAGGGTCTGCGCGTCTGGGGGCTGGCCGTCCACCAGCCGGGTCAGGGCGCCTGCTAGTACAGCGGCCTGTCGTGCCTGCACCTCTCCACTTGGATCAGGAGTCAGCTGCTGAACCTCCATGGCTGCGGCGTGCCGCTCGGCCACGGCAGCGGCGGTCACGCCAGCCACCGGGAGCAGGCCGTAGGAAACGCCGTCCAGCACATAGCCCAGACCTTCGGGCGCGGTCACGGCCCAGAATGTGGCCTGCTGGTGGCGGGGAATGATTACCATGGCTGAACCCGGTAGTCCTTGAGAAAGACCCCTGCCAAGGGCCGGCCCGGCTCATTCAGCCCGGTAAAGATGGGGTCGCACAGCCGGGCCGCCGCGTCGTCTAGGTCCAGTGGCAGGCGAAAGCCCTGCGCGGCCATGCGTTCCTGCTGGGGGTGCGGCTCCTGCTGCGACACCCAGCCGGGGTCCACGCTGGTCATGTAAATGCTTTCTCGGGCCAGGCGCGGGCCGCTGGTGCGCGTCAGCATGTTCAGGGCGGCCTTGGCCATGTTCGTGTGCGGGTGGCGGTCGTTCTTGGCAGCGCGCGCAAACTGCCCTTCCACGGCGCTCACATTCACGATGAAGCGCCGCTGAAACGGCGAGCGCCGCAGCAGGGGCAGCAGGCCGCTGCACAGCAAATAGGGCGCCGTGGTGTTCACCAGCTGCACTTCCAGCAGTTCGCGCGCCTCCACGTCGTCCAGTCGGGCGGTCCAGCTGTTGTGGGGGCGCCGGTCCAGCGCGTGCCCGTGCCGGTCCAGTTGCTCTAGTGGGAAGAAAGGTGACGGCTCCTCCCCGTTCAGCAGGGCAGCGGGGGCGGACTGCGCCACCTTCAGGTCCAGCGCCGTGCCGGGCAGAGCCTGCCGCTCGCCACCCAGGAGCGGAGCGTAGTAGGTGGGGGGCCGCGCGATGGTCTGCGCGGCGTTGTTGATCAGAATGTCCAGGTGGGGCAGGGTGCGGCCCAGTTCGTCGGTGAATGCCTGCACGGCGCGAATGTCGCGGAGGTCCAGGCCGTAGAGGGTCAGGCGGCTGCGCCACTCGTGGGCGTCGGGTTCGCTGGCGTAGCGCTGCGCGGCGTCCATAGGAAATCGGGTGGTCACAGTCACCTGCGCGCCACTCCGCAGCAGTCGCAGGGCCGTGGCATACCCTATGTTCACCCGGCCTCCGGTGAGCAGGGCCACGCGGCCCGTCAGATCGGCGCGGGCGCGGCGCTTGTGGCGGTTGAGCTGACCACAGGCCGCGCAGCAGGCGGGATTGCCCGCATCAGCCAGACCGAAGGGTTGCCGGCACATGTAGCAGCGCCGCTGCGTCTGAGGGTCTGGGGCCGGACGCTGCGCAGTCTGCGCCTGCCGGGCATGCTTGCGCCCCAGGCGGTTGACGCCAGCCACCAGCGTGCGGAATTCAGGCTGGTCATCGGCCAGGGCCGGGTTGCGTAATACCGCCTTCAGCACGCGCTGCGCGGCTTGCCAATCCAGGGGAGTCAGGTCGGGGTCCATAGAGAACAAAAGGTGGAGGGAGCGTCGTCGGTGAAGTGACGGACCCCCTCCGGTATCCGGGACGGACTCGAACCGCCGGCCTCCCGATCTGAAGTCGGGCGCTCTTCCGCTGAGCTACCGAACAGCCCCAGTGTAATAGGCCCCAATGTCTTTTGCCGCGCATATGCCCAAAAGGTAGGGGCCGCGTCACCTTGGCAAGGTGGGCGGTCCCCGGTGTCTGGGGCGGAACCGAACCGCCGACCCTCCACTTGCAAAGCGGATGCTCTTCCACTGAGCTACCAGACTCCCTCAGTCTAGCTCTGACCTTCTCCTTGCGCTGCCTGAATGGCCGTCAGGGCAATCGTGTACACGATGTCGTCCACCAGCGCGCCGCGCGACAGGTCATTGACTGGCTTGCGCAGGCCCTGAAGCATCGGCCCCACCGCTACCACACCCGCCGCGCGCTGCACGGCCTTGTAGGTGGTGTTGCCCGTGTTCAGGTCGGGAAAGATGAACACTGTGGCGCGCCCTGCCACCAGGCTGCCTGGCGCCTTCTGCTGCCCCACCGACAGCACGCTGGCGGCGTCGTACTGAAGGGGGCCGTCCACCACGAGGTCGGGTCGGCGCTCCCGGACAAGCGCCGTGGCGGCCTTCACCTTTTCCACGTCCTCGCCGCTGCCCGATTCGCCAGTGGAATACGACAGCATCGCCACGCGCGGCGTGATGCCAAAGGCGCGGGCGCTGTCCGCACTCTGAATGGCGATGTCGGCCAGTTCCTCGGCGCCGGGGTTGGGGTTGATGGCCGCGTCGCCGTAGACCAGCACCTGCTCGGGCATCAGCATGAAAAACACCGAACTGACCAGGCCCGCGCCCGGCGCCGTTTTAATCAGTTGCAGGGCCGGCCGCACCGTGTTGGCCGTCGTGTGAATGGCGCCCGACACCAGGCCGTCGACCTCGCCCAGCGCCAGCATCATGGTGCCCAGCACCACCGTGTCTTCCAGCTGTGCCTCGGCCTGGGGGGCGGTCAGGCCCTTGCTTTTTCGCAACTCGACCATCGGGGCGACGTAATGCTGGCGCACCGAATCGGGGTCCAGCACTTCCAGCCCATCCGGCAGGGTGAGGCCCTGTCCCTCGGCCACCTGACGCACCCGTTCGGGCCGGGCCAGCAGCACGGGCCGGGCAATGCCCTTTTCTACGCAGCGGATGGCGGCCTTGACGGTGCGCGGCTCGTCACCCTCGGGCAGCACGATGCGCTTGCCAGCAGCGCGGGCCTTTTGAATCAGCTCGTAGCGAAAGGCACTGGGCGGCAGGCGGCGCTCGCCCGCCGGGGCAGGGGCCCGCAGGCGCGTGCCCAGCGGCACGGTGTCCAGCCGGTCAGCAATGAAGTCCAGCAGCCGGTCCATGCGCCCCAGGTCGTCGTGCGGCACCCGCGCGTCAATGCGCGAGAGGCGAGAGGCCGTTTCAAACGAGTTGGTGTCGACCCGCAAGACAGGCAAGGTGCTGTTCAGCGCGGCGCGGCACAGCCGCTCGATGCTGTCTTCGGGGCCGCTGCCCGAGGTGAACATCAGCCCCGCCAGCGGCACCCCGCTGAGGTGAGACAGCGCCGCCGCCATCACCACGTCCTCGCGGTCGCCAGGGGTGACCACCAGGGCGCCCGGCACGAACAGGTGCGCCATGCGGGGCACGGTGCGGGCCGTAATCACGGTGCTGGTGACCCGGCGCGCGGCGGCCTCGCCCTCATTGATCACCTCGGCCCCCAGGTGCCGGGCGATGTCCAGGGTGCGCGGCGCGTTCAGTGCGACCGAACTGGACACCACCCCCAGCAGCGGCAGGTCACCGCTGGCCAGCACCCGGCTGCGCGAGCGCAGCTCGGCCATCAGGGTGCCGTAGTCCAGGCCCGGCGGCGCAAAGTTCAGGACGTAGCCGCTCAGGCCGCTGCCGTCGCTGCGGCGGTAGGCCTGGGCGGCAATCTCCAGTTCATCGGCCAGCTCGGCGGGGCTGACCCCGGCCAGGCTGGAGACCAGTACGGTATCGGCTTCCAGGTTGCGGCTCATGCTGGCGTTCAGGGCCCCGGCGTAGGCATTGCGCTCATTCAGGGCCAGCCCCTCGGCGACCAGCACGTCGGCGCCGCCAGCGCTGGCCTCGCGCGCCAGGGCCACCACGCTTTCCATCAGGTCTTCCTCGCCGCCGTGGCTCAGCCCTTCCTCGGCCAGCGCCAGGGCGATGGGTTCGGGCACCGTCAGCCGGACCAGTTCGCGCGCAAAATGCACGCTGTCATCGGTCTTCAGTTCGTGTGTCTGGGCGATGGGTTTCACGAACGCGACCTTGAGGCCCTGGCGTTCTAGGGCGCGCGTCAGTCCCAGCGCGGTGCTGCTGAGCCCCACCCCGTTGCGGGTGGGCGCCAGAAACAGCGTTTTCATACCTGACCTCCGGCCAGCAGAGCCTGCGTCTGCCGCGCGATACTCAGTTCCTCGTTGGTGCCCACCACCAGGGCAGGCAGCGCGCCGGCCGGGCTGATGAGGCCGTTCTGGCCGCGCACTGCTGCGCCGTTGGCCACCTCATCTACCCCTGCGCCCAGCACGGCCAGCCGCTGCAGGGTGGCCGCGCGCACCAGCGCACTGTTTTCACCTATCCCCCCAGTGAACACCAGCGCGTCCACCCGGCCCAGCGCAGCCGCCAGGGCGGCGATTTGCCCTGCCAGCCGGTACACGAACGCGTCTACAGCCAGCTGCGCGCCTGCATGGCCGCGCCCGGCGGCTTCTTCCAATTCCCGCATGTCGTTGCTGAGGCCAGAGAGCCCCAGGAGGCCACTGTCCCGGTTGAGGGCCGCCGTCACTTCCGACAGGCTCAGCCCCGCCTGACGCGCGATGTAATCGTGCAGGCCGGGGTCCACGTCGCCGCTGCGGGTGCCCATGACCAGGCCTTCCAGGGGCGTCAGGCCCATGCTGGTGTCGATGCTGCGCCCGCCCTGCACTGCGCAGAGGCTGCACCCGTTCCCCAGGTGGGCCGTGACCAGGTTCAGCTCGGTCAGGGGGCGGCCCAGCCGCTCGGCTGCCTGGGCCGCCACAAAGGCGTGGCTGGTGCCGTGAAAGCCGTAGCGCCGCACGCCGTGCTGGCGGTACCAGCCCTCCGGGACGGCGTAGCGGTAAGCGACCTCGGGCATGGTCTGGTGAAAGGCCGTGTCGAACACCGCCACATGGGCCGCGCCGGGAAAGGCCGCCTGCGCCGCCTCGATGCCCGCAATGTTGGCCGGATTGTGCAGAGGCGCCAGCGGCACGCAGGCCCGCACACCGTCCAGCACCTCGGGGGTCACCAGGGCAGGCGCGCTGAAGCGGTCGCCGCCGTGAACCACGCGGTGCCCCACGGCCGTCACCTCTTCCCGCAGCCCCAGTGCGTCCAGTGCCGCAGCGATCTGGGCAAAGGCGTCGGCGTAACTGCCGCTGTCCAGTGAGAGGGTCTGGCGTTCTCCGTCCATGTCGAGCCGCAGCGACGCCCCGGCCGACCCGAGCCGCTCGGCCAGCCCGGAGAGCCGCGTCTGTTCATCCTCTTGGCTGAGGAGCGCAAATTTAAGGCTGCTTGACCCGCAGTTGAGCACCAGCGTCCACATACGCCGCATTCTGACAGTGCGCGCCTGAACAGCCGGATTCTCAAGAAAAGACGAAGGCGGGGACCAGGGCGCCACCAACCGTGGAAAAAGTGCCTACGCGCCGGTGTCTGCTTCGCCCCGCAGGTGGGCCACGATGCCTTCCAGATCGGCAGGCATCAGGTTCTCCATGAGCCAGTCCGTGGTGACCATCTCGCCCTGAGCGCGGGTGTTCAGCAGTTCGGTCAGCACATTGAGCAGCGCGTCCATCACGGCGTCGTCGGTCTCGGCGTCCTGGCCAGCGCCCGCCAGCTGCCGCTCTTCGGCCAGCGAGAGCGGCACAGAGGAGAAGGTCAGGCCATTAATGTCAAAGGGCGGGCGCTGGACAGCCTGGCGGCCAAATTGAATGGTGGTCATGGGTGCTCCTTGGCCAGCTCTGGCATCCCTCTGGGTGCAGATTGCCGGGTATAGCCCTTCTGGGGTGTCTTGACGCTGTGGTCAAACCAGGGTGCGGTCTGTGGGTTGAAGTCGAAGTTGAACCACTCGGTCAGTTCGGTAACCTGCTCGTAAAACTCGCGGAACATGCGGTCAAAGATGGGCGCGGCGTCGGTGCCGCTGGAGACCAGGATGGACAGGCTGGTTTCGTTGCCGCCGTCGTTGACCGGATTGCCCGTCATCAGCACGAAGTTCCGCAGGCGAGGAAACCAGCGCTGCAAGCCGAGATGCATCTTGTAGAGCATGAGACGGCGCTCGCCGCTTTCTTGCATGTAACTCTGATAGTCGCCACTCGTGTAGGCGATGCGGCCGTAATACAGCCACTGCTCAGCCATCACTGAGCACACGGCAGAACCCGTTTCAAACCAGTGCTCACTGTATGTACTTTTGAAGACTCTCGTCCCTTCTGGTGCCAATGGACTATCAAACCAACGCCAGAGGCACAAGGCGACACTTGGTTCCCTGCGACTTTCCACAAAAAAGTCATTTGACCTGTCAAGAGCGATCTGATTACTCTCTTGTGAGAAGAGTTTCGCACTGTTAAAAGCAAGGCGAATGCATTCAATCTGGTTGTATTGCTCGTGAAAGAGGATAGAGACATCGCCGTAATAGGCCTGCGCTGCCTCATCAATGTCCCAGCGGAAGAGTGTGTGCTGCGCGCAGAGGACGGACCAGCCTTCGTACTTTGCCAGTTCGCTGGCCCGCTGGGCCTCGGTCATGGGCTGACGAAAGCGCAGCTGGAGCCAGTCGCCGTCAGGGTCGTCCAGCCATTCGCCCACCACGCCGTCATATCGGAACCGAATCCAGTTGTCCTGCTGCGCCAGAGACTCTGCGCTCCACTGCGGATCGTTTAGAAACGCCAGAACAGCGGTGCGGGGAGAGGCGTACGCCACCCGTGGCGTCTCGCGGGCGCGCGTCGGCCGTGTCAGGAGGAGTTTGACCGCTCGCAGGAAACTCATGGCGCCTGAACCTGAGCGGGTGGCTCGGTTTCTGGGGTTTCGTAACCCAGCTCTTTGGTTTCTGTAATTGAGGTTGTTCCTGTGTAAGTGGCATTTGTTTTGACGAGGCGGTCAAACGGCGTGCCCACCATCAGGCGGCCCCCCTGCGCCTCGGGCGTCAGCCCCGTCATCCCGGTCACGACATTCTTCAGGAAATCCTGCTGGACCTTCTCGCTTCCGGCGTTCAGATGCTGCCGGCCAGGGAAGAGGCTCAGCTCGTCTTTCTTGTAAGAGTCAGTTGTTCCTGCTGTGAACGTTTTAAACACCTCTTCACTCAGCCAGCCGCCGGCGAGTGCCCCGGCCCCGGCACTGCCTCCGGCCAGACGCAGCTCGTTCGACTTGCCCCGGGCCTGTTCCCACATCTGCTGGGCCCCAGTGCGGTACATCTGAGGCAGCTGTCCCAGCAGGCCCTTGCTGGGATCAATGCCAGTCACGGCCATCCGAGACTGGGCGCGGTAAGCCTGGGTCGCCTGGGCCAGGAAAGGCGCACGCACAGACTGGGTGGCCTGACGGTACACGTCGTCCGGCGTAATCAGCGCCCGCGCCTGCCGTTTGGCCGCGTTGTTGGACAGGGTTCGGCCTGCCGCCTGGGCCTCTAGGCGGAGGGCCTGCGCTCTGGCGCCAACCAGGATGCCTCTGGCGCGGCCCAATTCGGTCTTCCAGCCGGCAGCCAGCGCTGGATGACTGGCGACCAGGTTTTCCATTTCACGGCCTGTTCGCAAGACGCCCCCCGAGCCAGCCGAGCCGTACCACTGGTTACGAACCTCCGCGCCAATAACTTTCGCCTCGGCCGAAGCGTAGTTGCGCATGGCCGCGAGGTTGCGCTCGGCGGCGGCGAAGACTTGGCCTGAGAAAGAGCGGGTTGGATTGACAGGGAGGCCCAAGCTGCTCAGGTTTGCCCTCATCTGGGTTTCGACCCCTCTGATAGAGGTGGTGCCTTGCCGCCAGCCACGGGTTGCGGTGTCACGCACCTTGTATCCGGCCAATTTCACCTTGTCACGGACCTGCCCCAGCCCACGGCCGGGTGCCCGCAGTGCATTGGCCAGGCCTGGCCGGCCGGCCAACTGGCTTTTTACCCAGTCGCTCGCACGTTTAACGCCGCCCCCACCCAGAGCGGTGGCGCCCCGCCCGGCTTTGGCCAGTCCCCGCACCCCAGCGCTGAACACCGTGTCCAGGCCGCGAAACGCGCCGCCCACCATCCGGCCCGGCAAGCTGCTCCCCACGGCCGTCAGGGCTGGGCTGACGGCGCCTTTCAGGGTGGTCCAGCGCCCGGCGACCCCTGTGGCCGCGTTCTGAGCGGCGCGGCCCACATGGCCTGCCCCGGTGCGGGCGTAGCCCGCCAAGGCACGCGCGCCGCTGGCGAAGGTCGGCGTGTAGCGGGTGGCCGCCCGACCCAGGCCGGTCAGCACTGGCCGCGCGGCGCCACGCACCACACCGCCGACCAGTTTGGCGGCTGGTCCCAGAACCACGCCCAGGGCGCCATCTGTAATGAGGCTCTTGGCGCTGATGCCGTTGTCCCAGGCGACTGGGTTGCCGTTCTTGTCCTTACGACCTTCCAGCAGGTTGCCCACCACGGTGCTGGCCGCGCCGCCCAGAGCCCCCGAAGCAAAGAGGGCCGCCACCAGTGCTGGGCCCGCCAGGCCGCCTGTCGCAGCCGTCAGGGCAGCGGCGCCCGCAATCACGGCGCCCCCCACCACGATGGCCGTGCCGACCTTGAGCACCTGAATGCCCGCCGACTTCAGGAAGCTGACAGTCGCCTTGAACCGGGGACTGTTCTTGATGGTATTGATTTTGCCTGCCACATTCTGCTGAAGGGCTTTAGCACCGTCTACAGACGCGTTCCAGCCCTCGGCCGCCTTCGTCTTGGCGGTGCTCCAGGCCTGCTTGAGCGTGCCCTTGGCCTTCTGCTTGGCCTTGGCTGTGGCCTTGAGGAGTTGCGTACCCGTTGCCCTGGCCCGCTCATACAGTTGGGTGGCTTTGGTCTTGGCCGTGTTCACCAGGGACGTGGTGGCGGTCTTCAGGGCACGTTTGGCCTGCTGCGCCTTCTGGCCCAGGGTGGTGACAGCGCTCTGTGCCGCGCGGCCCAGGGTGGTCACTGCGCTCCGCGTGGCCTGGCTGACCTGCGCCTGGACTTTGCGGGCCGTCTGGCCGGCGCGCTGGGTGAACTGCTGGGCCCCGTGTGCCAGCTGCCCGGCTTTGGCGCTGGTCTGGGCCACGGCCTGCCGCGCCCGCTGCTGCGCGGCCCTGAGGGCGCCGCCCGCATGTTCGCGCACGGTTTTCCCGGCCTTCTGAAGCTTCTGGCTGACTGTGTTGGTCAGGCGCTTGGCCTGCTGCTGGGCCTTGTGAACCGCCTGGCGCGCGGCCTTGATGGCGGGGGCCGCCGCTTTCTGCACGCTCTTGACCGTCTTCTGAATCCGCTGCTGCGCGGCGTTCTGCACGGTCTTGACTGCGCCGGCCAGTTTGGTTTTGGCCGAGCCCGCCAGCTTTTTCAGGTCGTCCAGGCCCCAGCGCTGAACGGCGGTGGCCTGCGGCGCTGTGGTGAGCGAGGGAGCCGGCCGCTTGACCGCGCGGGCCTTACGCGGCAGGGGAGCGGCGGCCAGTCTGGCGCCCATGGTGCGGGCTTCTGTCTCCAGCCCAGCGTCGGGGTCAATGCCTGGGCCCACCCGGCCCTGACGCTGCTGCACCGTATGCGTGACTTCGTGCGCCAGCAGCTCCAGTCCCGATTGGGTGTTCGGATTGAACTGCCCGCTTTGGAAGAAAATATCGCTGCCAGTTGTAAATGCCAGCGCTTTGACGCCAGTGGCCAGGGTGTGCGCCTCGGCATCATCGTGAATGCGGACCCCGCTCAGGTCGTAGTTGAGGCCCTGTTCCAGATGCCGCTGAACCGCTTCGGGCAGGGGATTCCCGCTGCCCCGCCGGGCCTGAATCCGCTGCAAGACTGGCTGGGTCGCTTCGGCGTCCAGCTCTGCCAGTTGCCGCTGCAACGCCTGGGCATGCAGAGCCTGCGCCGCCTGAGCTTCCTGGGCTGCAAAGTGCTGGGCCGCGTGGTCGGCCGCGCGTTGCAGGGCCAAACGTTCTCCACCAGGCACCAGCCCCAGCACGGCGCGGGCCACCTGAGCACTCGCCGGATGCCGCTGCAACGAGGCCAGGTGGTCGCCGTAGGTGGCGTGGCGTTCAGCCGCCGGCCCCCGGTCAGCGCGGAAGCCCTGGGCAAGAGTCTGGGCAACCTGGCGCTGCAGGGCGCTGAAGTGGGCGGCGGCGCGGGTGTCCAGCGGCACGCCTTCGACCTGCTCGGCGCGGTGACGCATGACCGTGACCCACTGGCCTGGCGTGACTGGCTGGGTGGGCACGGGCTCAGGGACACGCGGGGTCGGCGCCAGACCAGCGGGCAGGGCCGCCAACTGCCCGGCCACCGCAGCGCGCTGCACGCCCACACGGGCCACCTCGGCCTGCTGCAAACTGGCGGCCCTGAGCACCGGCCCCGCCACCTGACGCTGCACCCGCACCGGGCGGTGAAGATGTGCCTGCGCCACCCGCACCGCCCGCTCCACGGTGGGGGCGACTGACGGCGAGGTGGGCTGCGCCTCCAGGCGGCGCGTGGTGCTGGCGCGGCGGGACGCCCCCTGCTGTTCAAACATGCCTTGACCTCCGAAACTGACCTTGACAATAGGTCATTTCGGGCGGCGGGTCACACGGTGTTTAGCGGCGCCGCGTCACCTGGCGGATTTCGGGACTCTTCATGTGTTCCAGGTGCAGCACCGGCGCTTCTGGGTAGTCGGCATACAGCCTCTCGCCCCACTCGATGACACTCAGGCGGCTGCCTTCAATCAGCGCTTCCAGGTCCATCTCGTACAGTTCGGCGGGGTCGCGCACGCGGTAGGCGTCCACATGCAGCAGGGTGCCTGCCGGGGTGGGGTAGAGGTTCATCAGGGCGTAGGTGGGGCTGGTGACGGGCTCTGTAAAGCCCAGCGCCTGGGCCAAGCCCTGCGTCAGGCTGGTTTTGCCGGCCCCCAGCTCGCCTTCCAGAAACAGCACGCTGCCTGGAGGCAGGGCGGCCCAGGCGGCGCCGAACGCCTGCTGCTCGGGGAGGCCGCGCAGCGTGCTGGTCTCGCCGGGCGCCAGTGGCCAGGCGCCCAGTGTCACGGCATCCCGGTGTCCAGCCAGGCGCCGACCTGCTCGTCCAGGTCAGTCCAGTTCTGGGCGCGGCCCACCCGCCACTCGCCGGGCACGGTGCTGCGCGCCGACCAGACGTGCGTGGCGTCACCCATGTCCAGGCGGTGCAGCCCCAGCGCGGTGGCCTGGGTCAGCAGTGTGGCCAGGCCCTGCGCCGCCAGGGTGTGGGCGCCCTGGCGAATCTGGCTGCCCTCGAAGGTCCAGGTTTCGGCACTCTCGGTGGGCGCGGTGGGCGCTGGCATCTCGCTGGGGGGCGGTGTGACGGGGGCTGACAGCAGCGTGTCGAACAGGGACGCTGGCGTGACGGCGGGGGTGGTTGGGGCCACAGGCGGCGGAGGGGTCAATGCGAAGGGAGACGGCTCGGGGCTGGCGGCCAGCAGGCTGTTTTCCTCGAAATCGAACACGTCCAGCAGGCCGCTCAGGGCGTCCTGACCAAAGGTCGAGGTGACCTCCTGGGCCGCGCGGTATTCGGCGTGGGCCTCGGTCAGCAGGGCCTCGGCGTCGGTCAGGGTCTGGGCGTAGCGCTCGCGGGCCTGGGCACTCAGCTGGCCCAGGCGGCGCTGGGCACGCAGGGTGTCGGCCAGGCGGCCCAGGCGCTGGGTGGTCTCGCCGGCCAGGTGGCGCACCGTGTCGTATTCCTGCACCACGCGGTCGGCGCGGGCGTCAAAGTCCTCGCGTTCCTGGGCGGCGGCGCCCATGCGGCGTTCCAGCACGCTCCAGAGCAGGCCGGCGTCGACAGCCTCTCCTCGGGCCAGGGCGGCGCGGGCGTCGGCCAGCAGGGGCGCCAGGTCAGCGCTGGCGCCGGGCACGTCGCGCGCCGAACGCTCGATGTCCAGCAGCTCGCGCTGCGTTTCGATCTGGGCGCGGGCGTTGACGCCGGCACTCAGGGCGGTCTGCATGGCCTGGAGTTCCTGAAGCTCGTCGGTGGCCAGGCTGCCACTGTCGAGCAGGTGCCGGGCCGAATCCAGGGCGATGCGGGTGTCGGCGCCGGCCTGGCCCTGGCTCAGCTCGGTTTCCAGGCGGGCCAGTTGGGCGCGCTGCTCGGCCAGCAGGCGGTCGCGCTCGGCTTTCAGGTCCTCGCGCCAGCCGGTGACCACGTCTTCGGTGAGTTGAGCAGCCTGGTGCAGGGCGCGCAGGCCTTCGTGGCGTTCACGCAGTTCGGGGCGGGCCTGCAAGAGGGCCGCAAACTCGCGCTCCACACTGGCCAGCTGCTGCGCGGCGTGTTCCTGTTCCAGCGCCAGCACGCGCGCCTGGGCGTCGGGGTCCAGAATGGTCGCCGAGGTCGGCAGCGCCGGGTTCTCGACGGTCTGCACCACCGAAGATTCCAGGGCCTTACGCAGGTTAAAGGTCAGGTTGCGGGCGCGCTCGACCTCGCCGGGCAGCAGGGTCGCCTGCTTCTGGGCCTCGTCAATCTGCCCGATCAGGGTTTCCAGGCGGCGCACGTCCTTGCCGCCCATGCCCTGCACCCGCGCAAAGGTGGCGCGCAGTTCGGCCAGGTCCTGACCCTGTTCCACCAGCCCTTCTTGCAGGCGGCGGTCCATCGTGTCAATCAGGTTCTGGCCCTCTTGCACCAGCGCGCTGATGTCGCGGCCTTCTTTTTCCTCCTGCCGGGCCACACTCAGCACGCCGCGCAGGCGCTGGGTCTCGGGCCAGTCGAAGTACAGCGAGAAGCGCCGCGCGCCTTCTTCCAGGCCCAGCAGCGAGCTGAGCTGGTTGGGCAGCAGCCGCTCCTGGGTGGATTTCAGCAGCTCGTTCAGGACTTCAGAGACGCGCTTTTTGGCCAGGGGTGCGGGCACGCTGAGTTGCAGGCGCTTGAAGACCTCCTTTTTCAGGATGTCTTCCAGCATGCCGGGGTCAATGGTGTCCAGCTGGCCGCCGCGCGCCTGGGCCGCGTCTTGCAGGATGCGTTCCAGGGCGCGGGGCGAGACGAGGTCGCCCAGCATCTTGACGGGCAGTCGGCCCAGGGTCGCCATCAGAGTTCCTCATCCCAGTCCACCGTGGTGGCGGTTTCGACGGTGTTGTTCTTGGAGGACGACCCGGCGCCCAGAAGACCGAACTGCTCGCACAGGCCCCGGAAGCCGAAGGTCATCAGGCCGATGGCCGCCGCGCCCAGCAGCGCCCACAGCGGCAGGGCGTAGGCCCCCTGGCTCAGCGTGAGGTTGGTCAGGCTGCGCAGGGCGCCCGCGCCAAAAGCGTCACCCAGGGCGCCCAGCAGGCCAAAAACGCCTTCGAGCATCAGGGGCAGCATCAGCAGGGTCAGGCCCGCCATGATGGCGCGCCAGTAGGTGTTGCGCCCGCCGAAGGCCAGGTTCAGCAGGTACAGCGGCGCGGCGGTGGCCAGCGCCAGCAGCAGGAACACCAGCACCCGCAGCCAGCCTGAAAACCAGCGGCTGGTGCTCAGCGAAGCGGCGTCCAGGGCGCTGCTGGCCTGCCCGGCGGCCTGACGCTCGGCGCCCGCCAGACCCGCAATCAGGGCCTGCACGTCGCTGACTCGCAGGGCGCTGCGGCCCTGAGCGGCCTCGGCGGCGCCCACCACGCCCGTAAAGGCGGCCGTGTCGCGCAGCGGCGAGGGCACGCGGGCCAGCGCCTGCGTGGCGGCGGCCAGTGCGTCCCGCGCACCAGCGGCGTCGCCGTGCCCGGCAGCCGCCTGCGCGCGGCCCAGCGCGGCGTACGCCTGCGCCAGCTGTCCGGCGGCGGGGGTGGTGGGCGCCGGCGTGGGGGCCGGGTCAGGGCTGGTGCCAGGGTCCGGCTGTGTGGGCACCGTGTTGTCGGGGGCCGTGCCGGGGTCTGGGGTCGGATCGGGGGTGCCAGCCGGGTCGGTGGGGGCCGGAGTGGCCGACGGGGGGGTCGCCAGACTGCGGCTGAGGGCTGCCGTGCCCTGACGCAGAGTAGTCAGCGAGGTCGCCAGCGCGGCGGTGTCCCCGGCGGTCAGCTGTCGCAGCGCGTCCCCAAACTGCGAAACCCGCAGCGTGCCCACGCCCGATGCGTCCTGCACCGTCGTAAACCAGCTGGTGGCGCGCGCCAAGTTGACATACGAGGTGGTGGTTTGCTCGGCGCGGGTGGCCGCCAGGGCCGCCGTGACCCTGGCGGCGGCGGCGCGCTGAAGCTGCCAGGCGGTGCGCTCCAAGCGTCCGCCCTGGGCGCTCTGGGTCAGCGTCTGGGCCGCCTGGCCCGTGACACCGAACTCGCGCGCCAGCACGCGCAGTTGGGCGCTGCTGTTCTCGGGGGCGGCGGCCAGGGCGGCCAGCGTCTGGTCATACAGCGCCTTGCGCATCAGGCCGCGCGCCAGCAGCACCTGGGCTTCCAGCTCGGCGGGCGTGCGGGCCAGCGAGGCGCGCGCGCCCTGGACGGCGTCATTCAGGCCGCGCACAATCTGCTGGTTGCGCAGGGTGGGGGCCAGGGTGCCCAGGGCCGTTTGCGCCGCGTCCAGCCGGGTCAGGGCGGCCTGGGCCGACTGGGCGCGGGCCTGCACGGCGCCGTCCAGATTGGTGGCCAGGGCGTTGTAGGCGCTGAGGTCCTGGGCGCTGGCCGCGCCGGCGCTCAGGGCCAGGCTCAGGGCGGCCAGGGTGGAGAGGCGGGTCATGCCGCCACCCGCAGCTGCTGCAACTCCACGAGCAGCCGGCCCACATTGGCCTGCGAGGTGGCGACCACCGCCACGCAGTACCCACCCAGCGGACAGACACACACGGTCTGCCCGCCCAGATCGGCCGACATCAGCTTGAGGGACCGCTTCTGAAACAGCATGGCGCTGGCGGCCACCACGCCGCCCAGGCCCGCCGGGTCCCGCACCGCCTTGACGCGCAGCACCTCGCCGGTGGCGCGGCAGACCATCACGCCCTGCACGCCACTCAGGCGCCCCAGGTTCTGAATCAGGGCGTCCTGGTCGCCCGGCTGGGTCAGGTCGTAGGTGCGGGTGGTGGGCGCCGCGCCGTAGTCGGGGTCATCGAACTCGAAGTCGTCGGCACCCAGGCCCAGGTCATCGAACGTGGTTTCGTTCTGCGGCTCGTCCCAGGTGGCCACCGGGCCGCTCTGGGTAAACAGCGTGGGCGCTTTGGGATACTGCGACTCCAGTTGTTTGGAGAGCACAGACAGTTCCTTGCGGGCGCGCGCGGGGGGCAGCACCGTGCTCAGGCGGGACAGCAGCGGGCCAGACAGCACCTTTTGCATGTCCTGCGCCGAGACCGATTCGGCCGAGAGGCCCTGCTCGCGCAGCACCGCCCGCAACATGGTTTCAGCCGCACGGTCAGAGACGACGCCCGATAAGGCGCGGACTACGAGGGTGTACACAGCGTTCGTCATTGAGGAACCTCAAGGGAGTATAGGAAAGCCCCGCTTACATTTTTGTCTCATCTGGATTGTGCCCCAAGTTGATGCCGGGCGTGCAGGGGTGGCCTGCCCCCCTGCTATACTTTGCGCGCCCAGTGTGGCATTCCCCCGCACCCTGCACTCGTAGCTCAGTTGGATAGAGCGGCCCCCTCCTAAGGGGCAGGCCACTGGTTCGAATCCAGTCGAGTGCACCAGGAAGAACAAGACCCCGCTTCGGTGCGGGGTTGTCTTTTTCCGCCTGAACTGTCGGTTCTAGAACTGAGCTATGAACGTCCCTGTGCCCGCTCACCGCTTCGGCAGGTATGGGTCAGCGCAGCAGCATCGTGGTGTGGAAAGGCCTCTGCGCATTCGTCCTGCCGGAATGACCTTGAGCCCCTCTACAACTCGTCGGCCCACTGCTTCAGCTTCTGCGCCACCTCGTCCGGCGCTTCCAGGGGCAGCAGGTGGCCCACGCCCGCGAGAAGCTGGACCCTCGGCGCCCGGTACAGCGGCACCACCGCTTCCTCAATGGTTGCCAGAGAGATCGCCGGGTCATCGCGTGAGGCCAGAATCAGGGTGGGGACCGTCACGGCCGCCGCGCGGTCACGCAGGTTCTCGCGGCTGCCCTGCTCGGGCCAGGCGGCCCAGGCGTGTGGGCTCGCCTGCTGGCCACCGCGCAGCAAGTCAGCCAGGGCGCTGGCCTCAAGGGGCCGGCGGGTGATGCGGCCGTACAGGGCGTGCAGCTGCGCTGGGTCGTTCCAGGCGGCTGTCAGGCGGGTGCGATCCTCGTCGGTCATGGGTTCGCCTCCCGGCGGTGAGGGCGCCACCAGCGCCAGGCCGCGCAGCCCAGGGGGCTGGCGCGCGGCCAGTTCGGTGGCCACCTTGGCGCCCATCGAGTGTCCTGCCACTAAAAAGGGGCCTTGTCCCAGGGCAGCCTGCACATGGTCAGCCATCTCCGCCACCGAAAAGCCTGGAATGGCCGCCGCCGTCCCAAAGCCGGGGAGGTCCGGGCAGAGGGTTGGGGCTTCCAGCCGGGCCGCCACTTCGTTCCACAGCGTGCCCGAGGTCCCAAAGCCGTGCAGCAGCACCCAGCGCACAGCGCTCATCTCTAGGTCTCCACCCGCAGGCGGGCGGGTTCCTTTGTCATCTCGAACATCTCGCCGTGGGGGACGGCCGGAATCTGGCCATAGCGTGACAGCAGGTCGCGGTAGGCGCCGGCCACCGGGCGCGGCTGGCGGTTAAGGTCGTACAGGCCGCAGCGGTTGACTGTGCCGCGTTGTTCAGCCAGCTGAATGTCCCAGTCAATCTGGTCGGTCAGGCTGTACCAGGTAAAGCCCAGCACCGGCATGTCGTCTTTGCGGGCCGTCAACACGTTTACCCACTGTTTCCAGAGCCAGGTCGGGGCCACGTCCGGGTCAAAATGATTGGTCTCGGTGTGAAAAATCGGCTTGCGGTAGCGCTCGTGGTAGGTCCTGGTAATTTCGCGCCAGCCCAGCACGTCCTCGGCCTGGGTTCTGGACCCGTCTGGATGCACGATGTGCTCATTCTTGCCGTAGTAATCGCTGCCCATAATCTGGTGCCCGGCCGGTTCACCCGCCATGAACCATTGGTATTCCTCGCGGGTCAGGCCGTTGTCCAGCAGGTACAGCATGACCTCGGCGTCGGGGCACACCCCGTACAGCAGGTCCAGCGACAGCAGGCGCAGCCGGTTCATCAGGGCCAGGTCGGGTCGGGGCGTGGGTGAGGCGTCATGCAGGTACTCGGCGCTTTCGCTCTGCACGATGATCGCGTCGCTGCGCACGCGGGCAATGCCCTGACACGCCAGGATGCTGGCCGCACACAGGTGCTTCATGGCGGTCACGAACCCCTGGTCGGTTTTCAGTTCCTCGTTCCACAGGCCGTCTTTGGCGCTGTTGCGCGCCGTGACATAAATCTCGTTGATGGGCGTGTAAAAGCGCACCCAGGGGTAACGCCGCGCGACCGCCTCGGCATACGCTTTGAAGTGCAGCGGCAGTTCCGGGTTCTGAAAGTTGCCCAGCCAGTCGGGCACGCCGAAATGCATCAGGTCCAGAATGGGGGTCAGGCCCAGGCGCCGAATCTCGTTCATGGCGGCGTCGGCAAATTCCCAGTCGTAGCGCCCTGGTCCCACGAAAGTCCGGTGCAGCGGCAGGTGGTAGCGCAGGTACTTGAGGCCCAGATCCTGCACCAGCGCGAGGTCCTGCTGCCAGTGGTCGTAATGCCCGCATTCGGCCAGCAGGTCACGCCGCACCCGCCCGCCCTGAATGGTCGGATTTGAGCATTCGATGCCTGTGGCAAACATGAAGTTCTGCGCCGTGCCGGTCGGTGCCCCCGAGCCGTCGGCCCCTGCCGCGCCCCCGTATTGGTCGCCGGGGTACTGGCCGTCCGGCGCCGCCTTCTGAATCAGGTCCAGAAATCCGCCGGCCATCGTTAGTGGGCGCTCCCGACAAGAGAAGGGTGTGTCATGGGTGAACCTCCGTGGCCAAGCGGGCCAGAAAGCGGTCGGCGGCGCGCAGCGACAGCGCCATGATGGTCAGCGCCGGGTTGACACTCAGGGCGCTGGGAAAGATGGAATTGTCCAGAATGTGCAGGCCCTCTAGGTCCCAGCTGCGGCCATCGGGGTCCACGACACTGGTGGCGGGGTCGAGGCCCATCCTGGCGGTGCCGATGATGTGGGCGCCGCGCGGATAGCTCCAGACCCCGCGCGCCCCGGCGGCCTCCCAGACGGCGCGCATCACCCGTTCGGCGTGGGCGGTCATGCGCCGCTCGTTCTCGCCCCAGGAGAAGTGAATCCGGGGCTTGGGCAGACCCCGCCTGTCAAGTTCGTCTGAGAGGTCAAGGAAGTTGTGAGGGTGCGGCAGGCAGTCCCCCAGCACGTTGATGCCGGCCACGTGGCCATAGCCGCACAGCCGCTCCAGCAGGGCCGGACCCCAGGTACCCGTGGCGCGCGCCAGCTGTGAGGCGTAGGTGACGGGCATCACGCCGATAGACTGCAGCAGGTAGCCGCCAGCAAAGTCGGCGGGGCCAAAGCTGTCCAGGCGGGCGGGGCGGTGGGTGTCCTCGGAAATCAGGGCGCCGGGAATGCCCTTGTGGGGGCGGGTGTCCTCGTCAAACTCGCCCCACAGTTGCAGCCCTACATGTGCCATGAAGTTGCGCCCCACCTGCCCGCTGCTGTTGGCCAGGCCGTGCAGCAGCAGCAGGCGCGGCGTTTCGATACCGCCGGCACACAGAAAGACGTGCCGCGCCCTCAGCCAGTGCAGCTGGCCGCCGCGCAGGTATTCCACGCCCGTGACGCGGTCCCCGGCGCGCGTGAGGCCCACCACGAAGCTCTCGGGCCGAATCTGGGCGCCGCGCGCCTCGGCCAGGGGCAGGTAGGTCACGTCCATGCTGCCCTTGGCGCCCACCGAGCACCCGGCTTGGCAAAAACCCCGGTGGGTACAGGCCGGGCGGAGGCCGTAGCCTTCCTGGGCCTGGGGGCGGGACAGCGCCGCGTTGGCGGCGGGCGAGGTCCGTAGGCCGACAGCCTCGCAGCCGCGCGCCATCAACTGGGCGGCGCTGTTCAGGGGCAGGGGCAGGTGGGGATAGCCCTGGTCCCGAGCGGGGCCCCAGGGATAGGGTGTGGGGCCAGAGACGCCCAGAAACCCTTCGACCTCTGCGTAGTAAGGTGCCAGATCGGCGTAGCTGAGCGGCCAGTCTTCACCCACGCCAAACTCGGTGCGCAGGCGGAAATCGTCCGGCTGGGCGCGGGGGGTATAGGCGGTGTAGTGCAGCGTGGAGCCGCCCACCCCACAGCCCGAATTGTTGTTGCCAAACCCCAGAGGGTCGGCGCCCGCCGAGAGCCGCTCATCGGTCCAGAAGAGCCCTGCCTGCGCCTTTTCGTCGGTGGCCATGTCAGTCAGAGGGTGGCGGCGGCCTGCTTCCAGCGCGACCACCCGCAGGCCCGCCCCGGCCAGGCGTGACAGCAGCGGCGCGCCGCCCGCCCCGGTGCCCACCACCACGGCGTCCACCATCTCACGCCTGCTCACTGCGACCTCTCTGGCGGGTGTGCGGTGACCCACAGAGAGCAGAACCCTGCGGTCACTCCGGCTCCGGCAGCGGAGGTTCCCAGGCTTCGCGGGCATTCAGGCCAGGGCTGGCCCAGCCCGGCACATCGGCGTAGGGCACCACACCCCAGCGCCACTGGGTCAGGGGATGGCTGGCATACGCCTCAACCAGTTCGGCCAGCAGGTCCTCGAAAGCGCGGGGCTGCGCGCGCTGGGCCGTATATAGCACCCCGTCTTGCTCCGTAGCTGAGAGTTTCTCGAATGCGGGGCTCAGGCTTCCCAGCAGGGCGCGGTAAGCCTCGGCACCGGGCGGCAGCTCGGCGTACCGCCAGCCCTTACCTTCCTGACGCGCCAGTCGCCCTTCGACCGCGCCGACCAGGTCGTGTTCGGCGGGATCGTGGGGCACCAGCCGGGCCGCTACCGCCCGCAGCCGCGTCCGCTCAGCAGGGGTGAATACCTGGCCCGCTGGCTCAGGGGGCATGAGTCGGTGCTCCAGCACAGCGCGGGTGGCCGGCGTCACATGACCGGAGACCAGCAGCTGTTTTACGGCGGCTCGGTCAGAAGGAAGAGGCGGCTTGGTCATCAGGCTCCTGGGCCCACCTGTGGGCGGGACTGGACGTTATGGTCAAACCTGCGACCCCGCTCAGAGGGTACGAAGACTGACGGTTTCTCAACCCTCAAGAGGGTCTAAAGAGAGGCAGATGGAGGTTCACCCCTGAATTGCCTTCAGACCGCCTTGGGCTGGCCCTCACCGGGGCGGGCGCCGAGCCATGCCACGATTGCGGACGTGAACTGGCAGCGCTCCCAGCCCTGTGTCTGCCGCAGCGGCGCGGCCAGGCTTCTGTGCTGTCTTCTCCCTGCTTGCAGCGGGCCGCCAGGGCTGTCTCTGGCCGCGCCATGAGTGCCCCCACGGCGCGGCCCGCTCCACCGCCGCTGCCAGAACTGGCCGCGCCCTCACCGTTTGCCACCTTCTGGCTGGGGGGCTTCGAGTGCTCCACGCAGCGGCGGCCATCAGGGCGGCGCATTGACGTGATTGACGCCACGGGCCATGACCGCTGGGCCGCGCAGGACTACGCCCGGCTGGCGGCCTGGGGCCTGGGCGGCGCGCGCGACGGCCTGCGCTGGCACCTGATTGAGCGCCGCCCCGGCGCATTCGATTTCTCCAGTGCCGAGGCGCAGGTGGCGGGGGCCGCCGCCGCCGGGGTGCCGGTGATCTGGGACCTGCTGCACTACGGCCTGCCGGATTTCGTGGACGTGTTCTCGCCAGAGTTTCCGGCGCAGTTTGCCCGCTATGTGCAGGCGACGGCGGCCTGGTTGAGGGCCCGCACCCACGGCGAGCTGTGGCTGTGTCCCATCAACGAGATCTCGTTTTTCGCCTGGGGCGGGGGTGAGGTGGGCTACCTCAATCCGTTTGCGCGGGGCCGGGGCGCCACATTGAAGGCGCAGCTGGTGCGGGCCGCTATCGCGGGCATGGACGCGGCGCGGCGCGTGGACCCAGGCGTGCGCTTCTTGCATGCTGAGCCGCTGATTGCCGTTCACGCCCACCCCGACCGCCCCCACGAGGCTGGGGCCGCCGGCCGCGAGCATGAAGGCCAGTTTGAAGCCCTGGACCTGCTGCTGGGCCGCGTCCACCCGGAGCTGGGCGGCGGCCCCGAGTACGTGGATGTCATCGGCCTGAACTACTACCCCTATAACCAGTGGCACCACCACCCCCAGCCGGAAGCCCGCGAGCGCGTGACCCCCGACCAGCCGGCTTACCAGTCCCTGGACCTGCTGCTGGCCGCTGTGCATGACCGTTACGGCCGGCCGCTGCTGATCGCCGAAACCGGCGCCGAGGGCGACGCCCGCGCGCCCTGGCTGGAGCAGGTGGCGCGCGGCGCGCTGGCGGCGCAGGCGCGCGGCGTGCCCGTGTTGGGGGTGTGCCTGTACCCGGTGGTCAACCACCCCGGCTGGGACGATGACCGCCACTGCCCCAACGGGCTGTGGGACTATCCCGACGCCCTGGGTCACCGCGCAGCTGACCCGGCGCTGGGCGCCGCCCTGGCCCGCGTGCAGGCACAGACCCCGGCCGAACCGCTCCCTCCCCCAGCAGTAACGCTGGCCGGCTTCTGTCGCCATCTGACACAGGCAGCCCAGAGCAGTGCCCACGAAGGCGAGGAGGACCGCACAGGAGCCGCCCTGCATCTGTTGCGGGCAACCCACGCTCTCCGCGCGCCACTGCCGCTTCAGATTGGGGGACTGGGGCTGGATGGCCGGGGTGCCCTGACGGTACTGCGCCTGCTGGGCCGTCTTCATCCTGAGGCTGCGCAGCTGTACGAGTCTCATCTGGGCGCCCTGGACCTGATGAACAGGCTGGGCACCCCCCAGCAGCGGGAGCAGGCGGCGCAGGCCGTCCGGGCCGGAGATCTGTTTGGGCTGTACCTCTCAGAGGAGGCCGGAGAGTCTCTGATGGCCCCCGACCGGGCCGTTGGCGGGTGCCCGCGCGGCTGGCCCGAGGAGGCTGATCTGGTCGACCACCTGGTCGCGCCCGTTCAGGGGCCTGGCGAGGGCTGGGCTCTGGCACTCTGGAGGCCGCAACTGGCTGGGTTTGCGTCCCCTGAGATCACCCTGCTGGAACCGCTTGGCGGAGGCTTGCCACCCGCTGCGGTGGGGGGCCAGACGCTGCGCCGGCTGGCGCTGAGGCTGGGTGTGGCTGACCGTCTGTTCGAGGCCGGGCGGCAGGCGCTACGGCTCACCGGTCGCCAGCACGACGACCGGCAGCGCCGCCGCTTTGTCAGAGCTGCTGCCGGGCTGGAGGGGGCCTGGCACCTGACCCGCCACGCCAGTCAGCTGCTGGACCGCTCAGACGAGGCGGCCACCTTGGCGGCGGTGGCCCTGGTTTGCGAAGCGGTTGAGGCGGCCTGCGAGCAAACCCTTCAGGATTTAGAGCCGCTAGGTGGAGGAGCGCTTACGGCGCAATACCTGCGCGGGCTGCCCCCTCTCCCTAACCTGAACGCCGCCCGCTTGGCTCTGGAGACTACGCTGCTGGACGCCCCGGCCTGGCCCCCGCCTACCTGGACAGCGCTGGACGAGGACCGCTGGCCGCCCTGACCATCAGCGTTTTCCGACCTGGGAGCACCTCCTCTTCTTACCCCAGGGCACATTCTTAAGCGGCCTGCCAGAACTTATTGGTTCACACCTTAGTCAGGGCAAGAAACGTTCAAGTCTTGTTCAATGCGTCCTGAACAGTGTCAATAGGCATCCGCACTTCTAGTTGCCTTTAATTGTTTTTGAGCTGACCGCCCTTTTCCCTCACCGCACTCTTAGCGTCCTCAGGCTGCTCCCGGCCTGAGAGGAGGTCTCCGCTCATGACCCGCTTCACTGCTGCTGTCTCCGTTTCGGCCGAACCTGCCCTCCTCGTGCTGGCCCACCTGCGCTGGGCCTTTGTCGTCCAGCGGCCACAGCACCTGATGACCCGCGCCGCCCGTTCGCGCCCGGTGTACTACATCGAGGAGCCGGTCTTTGGGGACTGGGCCGACCACTGGGTCTTTGCCCAGGACCCCTCGGGCGTGCAGGTCTGTACCCCGCACATTCAAGTGGGCCACTCGGCAGACGAGTCCCAGGCCCGGACTGCTCGCCTACTGGAAGGCCTGGTCGCCACTGAAGACTTGCTGCACTACGACCTGTGGGTGTACGCCCCGATGGAATGGCCCGTAACGGTCGGCCTGACGCCCCGCCTGACGGTGTACGACTGCATGGATGAACTGGCCAACTTCAAGGGGGCCCCGCCGGCCCTGCGCGGGCGTGAGCGGCAGCTGATGGCCCGCGCCGACGTGGTGTTCACGGGAGGCCACCGCCTGTACGAGGCCAAGGCCAGCCAGCACGCCAACGTGCACCCCTTTCCTTCCTCAGTGGACACGGCGCATTTTGCCCAGGCCAGGGCGCCGCAGCCCGACCCAGAGGATCAGCGCGATCTGCCCCGGCCGCGCCTGGGGTTTGCCGGCGTGATTGACGAGCGGCTGGACACGGCCCTGCTGGGCGCCCTGGCCCGTCGCCGCCCGGAGTGGCAGCTGGTGCTGCTGGGGCCCGTCGTCAAGATTGACCCCGCCGAGCTGCCGCGCGCCCCCAACCTGCATTACCTGGGCATGAAACCCTACGCCCAGCTGCCCGCTTATTTTGCCCACTGGGACGCCGCACTGCTGCCCTTTGCCCACAACGCGGCCACCGAGTACATCAGTCCCACCAAGACGCCGGAATACCTGGCCGCTGGCCTGAGCGTGGTGTCCACGTCCATCCGTGATGTGGTGCGTCCTTACGGCGAAGGCGACATGGTGCGCATTGCTGACGGCGTAGACGCCTTTGAAGCCGCCTGCGTGGCGGCCCTGGCCGAGGCCGGCAGCGCTCTGGCCCATGAGCGCCGGGCCCGCGCCGACACCTATCTGGCCGGCCTGTCCTGGGACCGCACCTGGCAGGACATGGCCGCCGAACTGACCCGCGCCGCGCCTGCCCTGGAGCCGCTGGCCGCCGATGACTGAAACCGCTGCCCAGCCGGGCTTTGATTACCTGATTGTGGGGGCGGGGTTTGCGGGCGCCGTCCTGGCCGAGCGCCTGGCCACAGCAACCGGGGCGCGGGTGCTGATCGTGGACCGCCGCCCCCATATCGGCGGCAACGCCTATGACCGCTACGACGACGCGGGCATTCTGATTCACCCCTACGGGCCGCATATCTTCCACACCAACTCCGCCGATGTCTTTGCTTACCTGTCGCGCTTTACCGAGTGGCGCCCCTACCAGCACCGGGTCCTGGCCAGCGTGGACGGTCAGCAGCTGCCCATTCCCATCAACCTCGACACTGTCAACCGCCTGTATGGCCTGAACCTCACGGCCTTTGAGCTTGAGGCTTTCTTCGCTTCGGTGGCCGAGCCGGCCGCGCAGATCCGCACGAGTGAGGACGTGGTGGTCTCCAAGGTGGGGCGCGACCTGTACAACAAGTTTTTCCGGGGTTATACCCGCAAACAGTGGGGGCTGGACCCCAGCGAACTGGACGCCTCGGTCACGGCCCGCGTGCCCACGCGCACCAACCGCGACGACCGCTATTTTGCCGACACCTACCAGGCCATGCCGCTGCACGGCTACACCCGGATGTTCGAGGCCATGCTGGCGCACCCCAACATCAAGGTGATGCTGAACACCGACTACCGGGAGCTTCAGGGCCTGCTGCCCTGGCGGCACACGATTTACACCGGCCCGGTGGACGCCTTCTTTGACCACTGTTACGGGCGCCTGCCGTACCGCAGCCTGGAGTTCGTTCACGAGACTCACGCCACGCCTCAGTTTCAGCCGGTGGGGACGGTTAATTACCCCAACGACTACGGCTACACCCGGATCAGCGAGTTCAAGCACATCACCGGGCAGGCGCACCCCCAGACCAGCGTGGTCTACGAGTACCCGCAGGCCGAAGGCGACCCCTACTACCCGGTGCCACGCCCCGAAAATGCCGAGCTGTACAAGCGCTACGAAGCGCTGACCCACACCCGCCCGGACGTGACCTTTGTGGGCCGCCTGGCCACTTACCGGTACTACAACATGGATCAGGTGGTGGCCCAGGCCCTGGCGACCTTCCGCCGCCTGACCGCTGGCCCGGAAGCGTCAGAACTGGCGGTGCAGCCGGGTTAAAGCCGAAAGCGAGAGGGGTGGGGCGGGTTGATGACGCCCCCACCATGAACGCTGTTGAGATGGGCGGCCCGTAGAGAAACCTGTCGGGCCGCCTTCTGGCAGTCACCGGGCACCGACTGCGGGAATGGACGGCTGGTCGTCCCTTGGGCAGGGCTTGACCGAGCGTTCACTGTGTCAGCCAGGCGACAGCCCCGCCCCCGCCCCGCGCGTCACGATGCCCGCATGAAACGCCGCCCCACGCCCGACGACCTGAAAGACGCCCAGAAGCTGCCTTACCCGGCCCGGCAGTCGGATATGCAGCCCCCGCCCCAGACCGACCTGCAGAACTACCGCCCGGCGGGCAAACTGGAGGGGAAGGTGGCCCTGATTACCGGGGGTGACAGCGGCATTGGGCGGGCGGTGGCGCTGGCGTTTGCACTGGAGGGGGCGCGGGTGGCCATCGTGTACAACGAGAACGGCGGCGACGCCCAGGACACCCGCCAATTGGTGGAGGACCGGGGCGGCGCCTGCCTGGTGGTCAGGGCCGACGTGCGCCACAAGGCCGAATGCCAGGCGGCGGTGACGCAGACGGTAGAGGCGTACGGCGGCCTGAACGTGCTGATCAACAACGCGGCGTACCAGATGGCCCAGCCGGACATCCTGGCACTGACCGAGGAACAGTTGCGGCGCACCACCGAGACCAACCTGTACGGTTATATCTTCATGATTCAGGCGGCGCTGCCGCACCTGAAGGCGGGGGACGCCATCATCAACACCGGTTCGATTGTGGGCGAGGTCGGCAACGAACTCCTGGTGGACTACACCGCCACCAAAGGCGGCATCCACGCCCTGACCAAGTCGCTGGCGCTGCAACTGGGCAAGGGCAAGAAGGGCATTCGGGTGAACGCTGTGTTGCCGGGCCCGGTCTGGACCCCCAACATCCCCGGCACCATGCCCCTGGAAGAAGTGCAGCGCTTTGGGTACGAGGTCGCGCTGGGCCGGCCCGGACAGCCCGAAGAACTGGCCCCGGCCTATGTCTTTCTGGCCAGCGACGACAGCTCGTTCGTCATGGGCAGCCTGCTGCACGTCACCGGCGGCAAATTGTCCAGCGATTCCTGAGAGCGAGCGTGAGTGCTGTTGGTCTCAACCGCCTATCACAGCATTTCGAGAGAACGAGTGACTGTGACAGCCCGCCGTGCTGGAGGGCCGGCGGGCTGTGCTGTTGACCTCCGTGTGACGTGAGGTAGCGCTTTAGAGGTACACCAACAAGGCTGGAAGGCACTCGGCATTCATCCACCGGGATAGACCCTCCACGCTGGAGAAGGCATTTCCCTTCTCGGCTTGTCCTACCACCAGCCGCGCCGTTTGAAAAACAGGGCCAGCGCGCCGCCGATCACCACAAAACTGGTCCAGGCCAGCAGGTAACCGTAAGGGCTTTTCAGTTCGGGCATGAATTCAAAATTCATGCCCCAGACGCCGGCCAGAAAGGTCAGAGGCAAAAACACCACGCTGACCGCCGTCAGGGTGCGCATCACCTCGTTCATGCGCTGGCCTTGCAGACTCAGGTGCAGGTCCAGCAGGCTGCTCAGCCCGTCGCGCAGGCTGTCCAGTCGCCCGGCGGCGCGCGTCAGAGAGTCCTGCACGTCGCGGTAGCGCACCAGGTCGGCGGGGCTACAGGTGCTGTGGCGGCCCAGCAGCGCGGTGGCCTCGCGCGCTTCGGTGGCCAGGCGCCGGGCGTGGGCAATCACATGCTTGATGGCAAAGACCTCGGCAACCGGGTTCTGCCGCTGGCGCTGAAACACCTGTTCTTCCAGGGTATCGGCGCGGTCTTCCAGTGCGTCGGCCACCTCGAAAAAGGTGTCGGCGGTGTGGTCCAGCAGTTCGTAGGTCACTTCCTGGGGGCTGTTGACGCTCTCGCGGCCCACCAGGGCCCACACGCTGCCCAGGGCGCGCGTGCCCGCCGTGCTCAGGGTCAGCACCGCCGACTCGAAGGTCAGGATGCTCAGGCGCTCGGTAAATTCGTCCATCTGGGCTGGGCGGGCGTACGAACGCACCGTGATAAAGGCGTGCTCCGGGTACACCTCGGCGCGGCTCCAGTGCCCGTGTTCCATCACATCTTCCAGGGCCAGGCGGTTGATGACGAAGGCCGCGCGCAGCGCCGTCAGGTCGTCGGGGGTGAGGTCCTGAACATCCACCCACACGTCCTGCGTCTGCCCGGCCCACTCAAGAGGCTGTCCAGTGCTCAGCTGCCGCGCCCGAATCATGGGTGCAGGATGGCAGACCTGGGCGCGGCGCAGACCGCGCTGGGGGCTTGCTCTGCTGAAAGGGCCTATCGGCAGGGAACCGGTGGCCCCCTTCCGCCGCTGCTCCCTGCCGCTGTTGCCGCTCTGCCTTGCCTCTGTGCCCGCCCAGCTGAGCCTCCCGGAGCTGGGCACACCTCACAGCCGGCGGCGGAGCTGGCCTCCGCCCCACCTTTCTTTTCGGCGGCTGGCCTTCTGGCATGCTGTCCCCCATGAGCGCGTGGATATGGGTGATGCTGGGCGGCGCGCTGGGCGCCGGCGCGCGGTACGGGGCGGGGCTGGGGCTGGCGGCGCTGGACGCCCGCAGCGCCTTTCCGGTCAGCATTCTGCTGATCAATGTGCTGGGGTCGTTTCTGCTGGGCCTGACCCTGAGCTTGGTGGGCCGGGGCCTGTGGCCCGAGGTGGCCCGGCTGGCGTTTGGCACGGGTGTCCTGGGCGGGTTCACCACCTTTTCGACCTTCAGCGCCAACCTGGATGAGCTGCTGGGCCGGGGTCAGGGCAGCGCCGCCGCGTTCTACGCTGCCCTGAGCGTGGGCCTGGGATTGCTGGCGGCGGCCCTGGGGCGCCAGCTCGGGGCGCGGCTGTGACCCGGCGCAAGAAGGGCGACACGCGCCCGCCCGACCAGTTTCTGGAACTGTCCGAGCTGCTGCTGTATGTGGGCCAGGTCATCACGCGGGGCCTGCCCGGCGCCGTGTGGGTCCGCGGCGAGATCGCGGCTGTCACCGACCGGCGCCACCTCTACCTCGATCTGGTGCAGGCCGGGGCCGAGGGCGAGGTGGCCAAGTGCCGCGCGACGGTGTGGGCGCGCGAACGCACCCTGCTGGAAGGCAAATTTCGCCGCGCGACCGGCGGCGCCCTGATCGCTGGCCTGAAGGTGCTGCTGTTTGCCGAGGCCACCTTCCACGAGCAGTACGGCTTTGCCCTCAATGTGCTGGATATCGCCCCCGAATTTACGCTGGGCGACGCGGCCCTGCGCCTGACCGAGGGCCGCGAGACGCTGGTGCGCGAGGGCGTCTATGGCCTGAACCGTCTGCTGCCGGCCCCGGCTGATTACTGCCGCTTTGCCGTCATCTCGCCGGAGGCGGCGGCCGGGCTGGGCGACTTTCGGCGCGAGATAGACCCGCTGGAACGCGCGGGGGTGCTGCGCCCGGTGTATCTGGAAGCCACCTTTCAGGGGCCGGGCGCGGCCGCCAGCCTGCGCCGCGCCGCCGAAGCCGCGCGGGCGCTGCACGGCGCAGACCCCCTGGACGCCCTGGTGGTCATCCGGGGCGGTGGGGCGGCCACCGACCTGGCCTGGCTCAACGACTTGGCTTTTGCCCGCCTGCTGGCGACCTTTCCCGCGCCAGTGCTGACTGGCCTGGGCCACGCCCGCGACGACACCCTGCCCGACGAGGTGGCCCACACCCGCCTGGACACCCCCAGCAAGGTGGCGGCCCTGGTGGTAGGAACGGTGGCCGAGGCCGCTGCCCAGGCACAGGAAGACGCCCGCATCATCCGTGCTCACGCCGCGCAGATTCTGGTGAATGCCGACGCCGGCGCGCAGTGGGCGCTGGACCGGGCGCGCGGGGCAGCGGCCCGCCACACCGAGGCCCAGGCCGCGCAGGTGGACGCCCTGATGCGGCAGGCATTGGGCCTGACGCCCGCCCGGACCCTAGCGCGCGGTTACGCCCTGGTGCGCGGCGCAGGCGGTCAGCCGCTCACTCGCGCCGCCCAGGTGAAGGCCAGTGAGCGGCTCACTCTGGAATTCGCTGATGGCACGGTCACGGTGGAAGCGCTGGGGGAGAAGGAAGAAATGGTGAGAGGCTGAATCCCAGGCGGTCTGCCGTCCCTATCCTCTCTAGGCGCCCTCCTCACCTGTGGCCACAGGCCGCGCCGGGTCGCTGATCCAGTCGCTCCACGACCCCGCATAGAGGCGGTTCTCCGGGCCCAGCGGCACGCCGGCCAGTTCGCGGGCCAGCAGGTTGGGCGCAGCGCTCACGCCGCTGCCGCAGTAGGTGACGGTGGGGGCCCCGCCGACATTGAGCCGCTCGGCCTGGGCGTCGGCACCATGCCAGTGGCCCCCCTCGTCCAGGGCGCCGCTCCACTCGCGGTTGACAGCGCCTGGAATATGGCCGGCCTGCCTGTCTATGGGCTCCACCTCGCCCCGGTAGCGGGCCGGCGCGCGGGCGTCCAGCAGTAGGGTCTGGGCAGGTAACGCCTGCACGTCGGCGGCAGTGGCCACAAAGTCGCTCTGCACGTCTGGCGTAAAGGTAGTTGGTGTAGGGCTCGGCTCGGCGGTATTGACGGCGCCGCTGGCCGCCACCCAGGACGGCCAGCCGCCGTCCAGCACCGCCACCTGCGTGTGCCCCAGCCAGCGCAGCAGCCACCAGGCCCGCGCGGCGTAAAAGCCCTGGCCGCCTCTGGGGTCGTCGTAGCACACGACCAGCGCGTCATTATCCACGCCGGCCTGTCCCAGCCACGCGGCCAGCGCACCGGGGTCAGGCAGCGGGTGCCGGCCCCCAGCGCCGCCGGGCTGCACAGGCCCGCTCAGGTCTATTTCCAGGTCGGCGTAGATGGCGTCAGGGACGTGCCCCTCCAGGTACGCCAGGCGCCCCAGCAGCGGGTCGGACAGGGCATACCGGCAATCCAGCACGCGCACCCTGGGGTCGTGGACATGGGCCAGCAGCCAATCAGCGGGCACCAGCGGCGTGGGCAGGGGGGTCATACGGCAGCCTACCGTGCGGCGGCATGAAAAGAAAAAACCCGCCTTCCTGGGCGGTGATAAAAAAAGCATAGCGCGGTATGCAGGCGCTGTCAATGCTGTCCAGCAGCAGCCAAAAAGGCGCGCCCAGACGCCAGTGGTCAGGCACGGCGGCTCACCGGTTATGCAGCCCCTCTGCTCTGGTCACGGCCCGGTCACGGCGCCCTGCCTACGCTGCCCCAGAAGCCGGAAGCCTGCTGCGCCCGCCTTCCCTGGAGGACCTTATGAACAGCATTCACCGCGCCGCCCGCACCCTGACCTTCGCCCTGTGCGCCGCTGCCCTGGCGGGCCAGGCCCACGCCAGCTGCGCCGCCCCCAAAGATATGAACGGCGTGTGGCGCAGCAATGACGGCGGCACCTACTACGTGCGCCAGATTGGCAATCAGGTCTGGTGGATGGGCCAGAGCAGCGATAGCGGCAAGAACTGGACCAACGTGTTTTCGGGCATCCGGACCGGCAACACGGTCAAGGGCACCTGGGCCGACGTGCCGCGCGGGCAGGTGCGCAGCGGCGGCACTCTGACCCTGACGATTTCGGGCACGACTGGCGTACTGGGCTTTGCCCGCGCCTCGGCAACGGGGGGCTTCAGCGGCTCGAAGTGGTTCATGAACTGCGACGACGTGGTTCTCAATCCGGTGCCGTAAGGGGGCGCCGGGGTCAGGAAGGGGCGTCTCATACGGATTCCGTCCATTTCCGTAACATCCGGGAAAGAGCCGGATGTTCCTCCAATTCCCGGAAATCCGTCCTTTTTCCTTCTCCCTCCGGTCGAAAAAATTCCGTAACGTTTTACGGAATTTTTCGGAATCCGTCTCACTTTCCTGGTCCACTCCTCTGCTGCGCGCCTTTCCCCTTTGTGCGCCCATGCTAGACTCTCCTTTCGCCGGCACGTTCCTCACGGTGAGGAACACCGCCAGATTCGGCGGTGCGCCCCTGACGCCGGGGCCGCACCGACACCGTAAGGAGCGTCATTCATGCATAAAGTTGCCATTGTGGGCCGACCCAACGTCGGCAAGTCCAGCCTGTTTAACCGCCTGATTGGCCGCCGCGACGCTGTGGTGGCCGACTTTCCTGGGGTCACCCGCGACGCCAAGGAAGGGTTGATGCTCTACCACAACCACCGCATCACCCTGATCGACACGGGCGGCCTCTGGAGCGGCGACGAGTGGGAAGCGGCCATCCGGGAAAAAGCCGAGTGGGCCATGGAAGGCGCGCAGGCGGTGGTGTTCGTGCTGGACCCGCGCGAAGGCCTGTCGGCGGCCGACTACGAGGTGGCCGAGTGGCTGCGCCGCCTGGGCCGGCCAGTCGTGCTGGTGGCCAACAAGATCGACAGCCCCAAGCACGAGGTCTATATGGCCGAGCTGTGGGGCCTGGGCTTTGGCGAGCCGGTGCCCATCAGCGCCGAACACGCGCGCGGTCTGGACGACCTGATGGACCGCGTGATGACCCACATGCCCGCCGATGACGAGGACGTGCCGGAAATCGCGCCCATCCGCATCTCGCTGATTGGCCGCCCCAACGTGGGGAAAAGCAGCCTCCTGAACGCCATCACCCAGACGGACCGCGCCATCGTGGCCGACATGCCCGGCACCACCCGCGACAGTCTGGACGTGGAATGGGATTACGGCGGGCAGCGCTTTGTGCTGGTGGACACGGCGGGCATCCGCAAGAAGCCCGACACCGCCATTGAGGACTACGCCATTCAGCGCTCTCAGGCCGCGATTGCCCGCAGCGACCTGATCTGGCTGGTGGTGAATGCCACGGACCTGGGGGACCACGAGCTGAAGCTGGCGAACCTCGCTTACGACAGCGGCAAGCCCGTCATCGTGGTCGTGAACAAGTGGGATCTCGTGCCCGATGCCGACCTCAAGGCCACTGAAAAAGAGCTGAACCAGAAGCTCCACCATATTTCCTACGCGCCGCGCGTGTACACCAGCGCCATCAACGAGTACGGCATTCACGACATGCTGGCCGAGGCCATGAAGCTGCACGAGAAGTGGCAAAGCCGCATTCCCACCAGCGAACTCAACCGCTGGCTGGAGGTCTGGCAGATGCGCCAGGCGGTGCCCAACTTCCACGGCAAGAAGCTGAAGATGTACTTCATGACGCAGGTAGAAACGGCGCCGCCCACCTTCGCCATCTTTTCCAACCGCGCCGACTTTGTGACGCGCGCCTACGAGGGCTTCCTGCACAACCGCATTCGTGAGGACCTGGGCCTGGCCGGGATTCCGGTGCGCCTGAAGTGGAAAGAGAAGGGCCCTTACAAGAAAGGCAAGAAGGGCGAAGAGGGCGAGGACTGAGCAGGGGAGAGGGCGCGGCCGCTGTTGGCCGCGCCTCTTTTTTATGCTGTTCCAATGACGGACCCTCACTTTCTCCCAGCAGACCTGCCTGTCCCGGTGGATGACGGTGCCTGCGCGCACCTCCCAGGCGTACGGCTGCCTGCCCTGGCCTTGCCGGGCACCGATGGGCGCCTTCACGACCTGTCTGCGCGGCCGGGCCGAACGGTGCTGTACCTCTATCCCAAAACGGCCCAGCCAGGGACGGCCATGCCTGCTGACTGGGACGTGATTCCCGGCGCGCGGGGCTGCACGCCGCAGAGCTGCGCCTTCCGCGACCACCACGCCGAGTTGCAGGCGGCAGGCGCCCGTGTGTTTGGCCTGAGCGTGCAGGCCACGGCCTACCAGCAGGAAGCCGCCGAACGGCTGCACCTGCCCTTTCCCCTGCTGTCGGATGCAGGGTTGCAGTTCATCCGGGCCCTTCGGCTGCCTACGTTTGAGGTTGAGGGTGAGACTTTGGTGCGGCGCCTCACCCTGATCGTTTGGGACGGCACCGCCGAGCATGTTGTTTACCCGGTCTTTCCGCCAGACCAGAATGCGGCGCAGGTGCTGGCCTGGCTGCGGGCCAACCCCTAGGCCAGCGCCCTGGTCAGAGCGTCAGGTCCTCGGGCGGCACCGGGCGGCCCAGCAAAAAGCCCTGGGTGCGCTCGCAGCCCAGTTCCCGCACCTGCATCAGCTGGGCGGGGGTCTCGACCCCTTCGGCCACCACGTCCAGGCCCAGGCCGTGCCCCAGCGCCACGATGGCCTGCACCACGCGGTAGGCCCCCGGCGTCTGGTCCAGCGCCTGAATAAACACGCGGTCCACCTTCAGGGTGGTGACCGGCAGGGTCAGCAGGTAGTTCAGGGCCGAGTTGCCGGTACCAAAGTCGTCCAGACTGATGCGCACGCCCAGCGCCCGCAACTCGGACATCTTGCGCGCCACCTCCTCGACCCGGCGCAGAACCATACGTTCGGTGAGTTCGAGTTCCAGGTCGCGGCCGCTCAGGCGGTGGGCCTGCAGCGTGCGCTGCACCAGCGCCACAAAGTCGTCGCGGCCAAACTGCGCGGGCGAGATGTTGACACTGACGCAGGTCACCGCCTTGCCCGCCTGCCGCCAGGCGGCCAGCTGGCGGCAGGCCTCGCGCAGCACGAATTCTCCAATCGAGATGATGAGGCCGGTGTCCTCGGCCACCGGGATAAAGGCGGCGGGCGGCACGTCCCCCAGGAGGGGGCTGCGCCAGCGCAGCAGGGCCTCGGCGCCCTGCACCTCGCCGGCAGCGCCGTGCAGCGGCTGATACACCACATGCAGTTCGCCGCGTTCTAAGGCCCCGCGCAGCTGCGTCTCGACCGAGGCGCGCGCCGCGTCCACCGCGTTCATCTCGGGCGAGAAGAAGGTGATGTTGTCCTTGCCGCCCTGCTTGGCGCGGTACATGGCCAGGTCGGCGTGGCGCTGCAACTCGGCGGCGTCGGCGCCGTCCTGCGGGTAGAGGCTGACCCCAATAGACCCGGTGACGTGGGCCTCACCCTGCGCCAGGGCGATGGGCTGACGCAGGGCGCGCAGCACCTTGTTGGCCACCAGCGCGGCGTCGCGGGTCGCCTGAATGCCCAGCAGCATCACCGTGAACTCGTCGCCGCCCAGCCGGGCCACGGTGTCGTTGTGGCGCACGCTGCTCTGCAGGCGCGCGGCCACCTCGCGCAGCAGCTCGTCGCCCGCCGCGTGGCCCCAGGTGTCGTTGACGGCCTTGAACCCGTCCAGGTCAATAAACATGACCGCCAGCTGCTTGCCCTCGCGCGCCGCGCTGGCCACCCCCCGCTCCACGCGGTCCTGAAACAGCGCGCGGTTGGGCAGCCCCGTCAGCACGTCGTGCTGGGCCTGGTGCGCCAGCCGCGCCTGACTGGCCTCCAGTTCGGCGGTGCGCTCTCGCACCTTGAGTTCCAGGTCCTCGGTCAGGCCGCGCAGCTGGGCGTTGGCCTGGTCGAGTTCCTGGGTGCGCCGCTGCACGCGGCCCTCCAGCTCGTCTGACAGCTGGCGCAACTGGACGGTCAGGCGGGCATTCTCGGCGAAGGCCAGCACCTGACGCAGCACCACCAGGGCGGTGACCAGCGCTGTCCCCCACAGCACCCCCGTCTCTTGCGGCCCCTGACGGCCGCGCCCCAGCATCAGCAGGGCAAATGAGGCCGCCAGGGCCGCGTAAGGCAGGAACAGCGCCGCCCTGGGCAGCCACGCGGCGCTGGGCCACACGCGGCCTGCCTTCGGCTCTTTGCTACCGCCGGTCAGCGAGGCCGCCGCGAAGAGGGTGGCGCCCAGCGCCCAGAAGAGGTCCACCCACGAGCCTTCCTGATAGGTACCGGCCGCGCCCAGCACGATAAACGCCTGGTCGGCCACAATCAGGGCCAGCAGGCCAGCAGCCAGCATCGCCTCGCGCCGGCCCAGCCGCGCGCCGCCGCGCAGCGCCACCAGCAGCAGCACACTCAGCAGCACTAAGTCGCCAAAGGGGTAGGTCAGGCCAATCACAGCCGCCAGGGGCTGCCCGGCATAGGACGTAATGACCTCGTACAGCACATAGTTCCAGGCAAAGACACCCACGGCGGCCATAATGATGGCCACGTCCACGAACAGCCGCAGGCGGTCCCAGGGGGTCAGCGGTGGGTGCCGGAACCGGGTCAGCCCCAGGGCGTACAGCACCAGCGCCAAGAGAAAACCGGCGTCGGCCACCGAGGGAAAGGGCGGATTCTGAAGCACCAGCAGCAGGTAGGCGTAGCAGGCTTGCCCGAACCCGAAGGTCAGCAGGCCAGCGCCCAGCAGCCGCCACGCCACCCGGTCATCCGCGTGGCGCGGGGCACCCAGTAGGCAGGTCAGGCCCGCCAGCACAAAGGTGGGAATGTAAATGAGCAGGCTCACCGTCAGGTGTGTCTGCTCATTGCCCAGGGCCAGCGCGACCCACAGCACATGCGCCGCCAGCAGCAGCGCCGTGGCCCCGAAAGCGAAGCGCGCGGCGGGCGCCGGAAGCGTGGGCGTCATGCTCCACTATAAGAACAGGCTGGGCCGCTCCTGTCGGCTGTTTTTGCCGTATGGGCGGCCCAATTTGAAGGTGGACGCCTGGCCATACCCCCGGCTTAAGAAAGCGCTGGGGCTTTTGCCATGTTAGGGCTGGTAGGTCTTGATGATGCCCCCGTCTCCGCTCAGGCCGCGCGTGCGGTAGAAGACCAGGCTGATAGGCAGATTCGAGCCGCTGCTGGGCACGAAGTCAATCTTCAGGCGGTCGCTCTGGGCGCGCCACAGCATCACGGGTTCATCGGGCTTGAGGGCGTTGCCGGTGCGCGGCAGCTTGATGGTCTGGGTGATCGGGCCGTCCTGAATGTTCATGGCGCCCCGGTACAGCCCGCCGCGGGGGCTCAGGGCCACCGCCGTTCCAGCCGCGCCGTTGACTTCAAGGTCGTACAGGACGCCGTAATTGCCGGCCAGGCGCACGCTCTGGCCAGTCAGGGCGTCGGTGCCGGTCAGGGCGGGGTCCACCTGGCCGTCGCCAATCACGATGCGGGTGGGCAGCGCGCCCAGATTGACCCGTAGGGTGCGCACCGCCCCCGGAAAGGTGCCGCGCACATGGCGGCCGTCGGGCTTCAGGTACGGCAGCTGCTGGGCCACCTGCGCGGTGGGCGGCAGGCTGTCTTCCAGAATCAGGAAGGTCAGTTCCACCCGCCCCGAGGTCGTCAGGTCCTGGAGGACGTTCACGCCGCTGCCAGGGTTCAGGGTTGGGCTGGCGTACACGGCGGCCGCCTGCCCTGGGGCCAGCGTCAGGGTGGTGCCGCTGCCCGAGGCAAAGTATTCCAGCAGGGTCACCTGCCCCAGAATGCTTTCCAGGCGGGTGGGGGCCGTCTCACCCAGGCGCTCGGTGCGGACCTCTACGGGGCGCACCTCCAGGTTGCGGGCCATCACGTATAGCCGCGCGGGCCGGCCCAGGCCGTTGAGGTGATACCCCAGCAGCCGCGCCCGGCCCGCCACGCTGTCCTGATACAGAACGCCGCTCTGCTCGGGGACCTCGGGGCTGTCACTGAACAGCAGCGGGTAGCTGGGGCCTTCCACAGGCGTCGCCAGCGCCGACGGGTAATTCAGAATCTGCGGGTCGGGAAAGGCGTCGCCGGGCTGGGCGTACCGGAGGGCGTAGGTCAGCGGCGTGTCCACCGGGGTGCCTTCCACCCGGATGGTACGGGTAAACGCCTGGCTTTGCAGGCCCCGGCTGTTGGTCACAGTCAGGCCCACCGTGTAGGTGCCCGGCTGAAAGTACACCTCCTGCCGCCCGGTCCACTTGCGCGCCGTGATGTCGGCGCCGTCGGGGTCAAAGGGGTATTCGGTGTACACCACCCGCTCGCCGGGGGCGTAGACGCTCTTGTCCGTGGAAAAGCGGGCCTGAGGCGACAGTGGATTGCCCCCGTCGCGCAGGGCCGTCAGGGTAAAGGTGCGGCCGTCGTCGGTGGTCAGGTTGGCGTTCAGGGCGTCAGCCAGGGTGCGGGCACTGACGTACACCACGCCCCCCACGGTGGCCACTGTGCCAGCGGGCTGCGCCGCGCCCGCCAGCGCGGCCGTATTCGTGCGGGTGTCAATGCTCAGGCGCGAGAACTGCACCTGGGTGCCGCTGCCAGGCAGGGACTGACCCAGCAGGGCCGCCGTTTCGCGCAGCGCCAGCATGGTGCGCCCGCCCAGCAGGCGCGGCGGGGCCAGCCACTGGGTGGGGGTGCCGTTCAGGTACGCGGTGCGTTCGTCGGGGGTAAAGGTCAGCTGCACCGACCCCAGCAGTGGTTGCGCGGCCTGGGCAGAAGGCGCCAGCAGCGCCCCCAGCAGGGCGCCGCCCGTGGTGGGCGGCGCGAGCAGGGCCAGCAGCGTCAAGGCTCGCGTTCGGAACCGCTGGGCAGTCAAGGGGGACAGGGGAAGACGGGCAAGCCGCATCCGCCGAGTATGCCCGCCCAAGCTGACGCCTGTCTGCCGAACGTCCCACAAGAGGGGGGAGGTGACCGAACCCTTAAGGGAACAGGAGGTCTGATGGGTTGCCGCCTGTTGCGGGGGTTGCCTTGTCCTGTTAGGCGGACAGAGGCGGAACGCCTGCCCCTTTCCCCTGGCGAGTTGCCTTGCAGTTGCGGCCCCGGCTCTGGGCCTACACTGCGGCATGAAGCCTGCGCGGCCAGTTCGTTCTGCTGTCTGTTCTGGGCCATGCCGCCCCGGCGTGGCCCGGAGACCCGCTTGAAACGGGCCGGGTGGTGGTGGGCCCTGGGCCTCTTGACGGCGGTGGTGGTGCTGACCCTCCTGCTGCCCCGTGGCCGCAGCGCCGAACTGCCCCTCAGCGATTTCGAGGCGGCGCTGGCGCGCGGTCAGGTACAAACCGCCGTGATCTCGTACCAGAGTGGCACCGCAGTGGTGACCGGGCAGCTGAACGCGGAGCCGTACCGCACCCGCACCCTGGCTGCCGACCCGCTGCTGACGCTGGACGCCTTGCAGGCGCGCGGCGTCAACGTGTCGTATGCCGCGCCGCCGCGCTTTAGCGCGCTGGGCGTGGTCAGCGTGCTGCTCACGCTGGCGCTGATTGCCGGGCTGGTCGTGGTGCTGCTGCGGGGCCGGCAAGGCGGCGGCAACGACGCGGCCGGATCGTTTGGGCGGTCGAAGGCGGCGGTGATCGGGGAGGGGCAGATCAAGCTGAGTTTCAGCGACGTCGCCGGCTGCGATGAGGCCAAAGCCGACCTCCACGAGGTCGTCGATTTCCTCCGCCAGCCCGACAAGTATCACCAGCTCGGCGCCCGCATTCCCCACGGCGTCCTCCTCGTCGGTCCCCCCGGCTCCGGCAAGACCCTCCTTGCCAAAGCCGTCGCCGGCGAGGCCCGCGTGCCCTACTTCTCCATCTCGGGCAGTGACTTCGTCGAAATGTTCGTCGGCGTCGGCGCCGCCCGCGTCCGCGACCTCTTCGATCAGGCCCGCAAGTCCGCCCCCTGCATCGTCTTCATCGACGAAATCGACGCCGTGGGCCGCAAGCGCGGCGTCAGCCTCCAGGGCGGCAACGACGAACGCGAGCAGACCCTCAACCAACTCCTCGTCGAGATGGACGGCTTCGGCAGTGGGCAGGAGGTCATCATCCTGGCCGCCACCAACCGCCCCGATGTGCTTGACGCGGCGTTGCTGCGCCCCGGCCGCTTTGACCGGCAGGTGGTGGTGGACGCGCCGGACGTGCGGGGCCGGGAGATGATTCTGCGGATTCACGCGCGCAAGAAGCCGCTGGACCCTGGGGTGGACCTGGGGGTGGTGGCGCGGCGCACGGCGGGGATGGTGGGGGCGGACCTGGAGAACCTGCTCAATGAGGCGGCGCTGCTGGCGGCGCGGTCGGGGCGGGGGCGGATCACGGCGCGGGATGTGGACGAGGCGCGTGACCGGGTGCTGATGGGCCCGGAACGCCGATCGCTGGTGGTGCGGGAAGCGGACCGGAAGGTCACCGCTTACCACGAAGTTGGCCACGCCCTCGCCGCCCAATTGTTGCCCCACGCCGACAAAGCCCACAAGCTGACCATCGTGCCGCGCGGACGCAGTCTGGGCAGCGCGCTGTACACCCCAGAAGACCGCATGCACCACACCCGCGCCGCGCTGCTCGACCGCCTGTGTGTGGCGCTGGCTGGTCACGCCGCCGAGCAGGTGGCCACCGGGCAGATCACGACCGGCGCGGCCAACGACTTTCAGCAGGCGACCACCCTCGCCTGGCGCATGGTCACGGAATGGGGCATGAGCGATGTGGGGCAGCTGGCCCTGGCCCAGGAGAGCGCAGGGTACCTGGGCTATGGTCCGGCGCAGAGTCAGTACAGCGACCACACAGCCCAGCGGATTGACGCAGCGGTGGCCGAACTGCTGAACACCCAGTACGGGCGGGCCCTGACGCTGCTTCAGGAGCATGTCCACCTTCTTCACCGCCTGACCGATGAACTGGTGGCCCGCGAGAGCCTCAGTGGGGAAGACCTTCAGACGGTGCTGGCCGGGGGCCTCCTGCCGCCGCTGGACCCCGAGCACCGCAGCAGCGACGGGCCTGCCCCAGCCGCGCACCTCAAACCGGGTCCGGCCTAGGCCTAGAGGGCACCCGCTCCCGGCACCGCGCAGGCGCCGTCCTCACAGCATTCAGCGTCGGGCTGCCCCAGTTGAACCAGCGGCGCCGGCTGCACTTCAGCCCAGGCCTGATTCAGCGCCCCCAGCAGCACCCCGGCCTCCTGAGCGCCGCTGACGCCGTAGCGGCCCCCCAGCACGAAGAACGGCACGCCGCTGATGCCCAGCGCATGCGCATGGGCCTCGTCCTGACGCACGGCCCCGGCGTAGCGGCCTTCTTCCAGGGCGGCGCGGGCCTGGGGGCCATCCAGCCCTATCTCCTGCGCCAGGGCCGTCAGGGTGTCCACGTCGCTCATGAGGTGCCCTTCAGAGAGGTAAGCGCGCAGCAGCCGCTCTTTCATAGGCCCCTGCTGCCCATGCGCGGCGGCGTGGTGAACGAGCTGGTGGGCCAGAAAGGTGCTGCCCAGCCGGGCACGCTCAAAGTGGTAGTCCAGGCCATCGGCGGCGGCCACGCGGGTCACCTGATCCATCATCTCCTGGGCCTGGGCAGGGCTGCGGCCATACTTGCCGGCGAGGACCTCGCGCATGCCATCAGGCAAAGCCGGTGGGGCAGCAGGGTCCAGCTCGAAGCTGTGCCACACGATCTCCACCTGCTCGCGGTGGTCGAACTTCTCCAGGGCCTGTTCCAGCCGCCGTTTACCGATGTAGCACCACGGGCAGGCGATATCGGACCAAATGTCCACCCGCAGGTGGCCCGGCACGGATGGAGTGAAGGCAAGGGTCATGGCTCCAGTCTGCCACACTCTTCTTAAAAGGGCTTGAGAAAGTAAAGCAGACTAGCCTCTCCAGGCTGGATGAACGTCGCCGTGGCGCCCGCTCAGCTGGCGTCAGCTTGGCCGTGGTAGCACTGCTGCTATGAGTGTGTGGATGCCCCCCAGTCGCTGGCCCCTGACCGCTGCCCGGCGGGTGGTGGGGCACGCTTGGGTGTGCTGGGCACTGCTGGGCGCCCCCGCGCTGGCGGCCCCACCGACGCCCGCTCCACTGGAACGCGCGGCGCTGCGAATCACTGAAGCCCTGGACGGGGTCCTGCGCAATTGCCCGGCGGGTTTCAGTCAGATTGGCACCTCTGACAAACGCTGCGTGGGTGTGGGCCACACCGTTGAACAGACGCGCGTGGCCCTGACGGCGGCCCTGGGCACCGAACTGTACGGGGTGTGGCGCAGCAAGGACGGGCAGCGCAGCGTGTACAACTGGCTCAAGACGCCCTCCGGGTATGTGTACCTGCGCTTGCAACCTGACCCGGAGGGCCGCGCGCAGACCCTGGCCTATCTGGATACGCCGCCGGGTGCGCTGCCCGCCCAGACGCCTGCCACGGGCGCCGTGAAATTAGAACCGGTCGCGGCCACGCCGGCCACGGCGGCGCCTGTGGACCCTGTGCCGCCCCGCTCGGTGGCGCCGCTGCCCTTCCGGCGCACCCTTCAGGTGCAGACGCAGCGCATGAACGGGACCGACGTGCTGGCGGTACAAAACCGCCTGATTGCCCTGATGCGCCCGGTGCGCACTGGCCAGGGCGACGGCTGGTACGGCCCGGTCACGGCAGCCACTGTGCGCGCGTTTCAGACCTCAGCCCGGCTGCCAGCCACCGGCCGGGTGGACCGGGGCACCTGGGACGCCTTGTTCAGCGCTGCGGCCCAGCCTTTTACGCCGCCCACTCCTTAAGCTGGGGGCTAGGTCTAGCGCAAAAAGAGAGAAAAGCTAGCCGTCAAGCCCCTTTTGGATGAGACTGGAGGCGGAGCGGTCTGGCTTCGGATGAGGAAAGGCGGCTCGGCCTGCCGCTGGAACGGCCTTTTTGGCTGTCTGAACGCATGAGACCGTGCCGGGAGTTCTCACTGCGGCGCCGTAGAGTATGGAGCACCATGAATCGTGCTGCCATCCTGCTCTCATCTAGCCTGCTGTCTGCGCTGATGGGCAGCGCGCTGGCCCAGACGCCCCTGCCCAGTGCCCCCGCTCCTCTGACGCTCACAGGGATACAGGACCTGACGTTTGGCCCACCACGGCTCAGTGTGCAGGGCAGCACGACCCGTGTGGTCTTTGATCTGCCGCAGGGAGTGGACTACACCCTAGCCCCCACCTTCACCGGACTGCGTCTGGATGTGCAGGGGGCGCGGGTGCAGCCTGGGGTGACCGCCGGCCTGGGCGCCAGTGTCACCGAGATACGGGCAGGGGCCGGCCAGATCACCCTGTTCACGCCGTTTCCATTGTCGCTCAGTGCCGGCTGGCAGGCTTCCGAGGCCACCCTGGCCACCGGAGCCAGGGTCCTGATTCTGGAACTGGGCGCTACGGTCAGCGGCGGCGCGGCGCCGCGCCTGCAGGGGCGTGTCCTGACCACTGCGCCCGTGACGCCGGGCGCCCAGGCCGTTCTGAATTCGCCGTCGGCCCCGTCAGCCGTCAGTGCCCCAGTCACCGACGCAGTGCCGCCGGGCGACACCATCCCCTCTGCCAAGGTGCTGCCGCCCGCGCCGGCCCTGCCCAGTCCGGCCGCCAGTCTGCCCACCCCGCTGCAAGGTCGGGTGCCGGGTACAGCCCTGCCGTCGGCCCTGAGCACGCCGCGCATTGGCAAGAATCCGGGGCAGACGCGCGTGGTGCTGGACCTGCCCCCCGGCACCACCTACCGTCTGCTGCCAGGCGGCACTGGCCTGACCATCGAATTGGGCGGCGTGACGCTGGGAGCCCGCAGCGCGCGCAGCGTCAGCCCCGAGGTCCGCGAGTGGCGCTTTGCCCCGGCCAGCGGCGGCGGCACGGTCACGCTGCTGACCCCCACACCGCTGGGGGTGCGCAGCGGCTGGCGGGCCCAACTGTTGCCGCCCGCCAGCGGCAGCGCGGCCTACCGTTTGGTGATTGACCTTTCGCCCGCTCTGGCCGACCTCACCCCGCTGCCCGCCACCGAGCGGGTGGTGGCGTCGGTGCCGCCGGTGCTGGCCACACGCGGAACGGCCATCCTGGCCCTTAGCGCCAGTTATGTGCGCCCGCGCGTCGTGATTGACGCCGGGCACGGTGGGCGCGACCCCGGCGCCGTGGGCACCATCGTGGAAAAGGAGGTAACCCTGGCGGTCGCCCTGCGCGTGCGCGACCTCCTCAGCGCCGCTGGCGTGGAAGTCGTCCTGACCCGCGACAGTGACCGCGAACTGCACCCCGTCAAAAGCACCGACCTGCAACTGCGCGCCGCCCAGGGCACGCCCGGCACCCAGCTCTTCGTCTCAATTCATGTCAATGCCATGGACGCCAGCACCGCCCTGCGCGGCTACGGCATCGAAACGTGGTGGAACCCCAACCATCCCCAGAGCAGCGCCCTGGCTGGGCTGTTGCAGCGGCAGATGGTGGCGGTGACAGGGGCATTTAGCCGGGGCCTGAAAAACAGTCAGTCGCTGTCGGTGCTGCGCAACAGCCGCGTGCCGGCGGCCCTGGTGGAAATCGGCTACACCAGTCATCCGGTGGACGGCCTGAACCTGCGCGACGCCAATTACCTGGACCGGGTGGCGCTGGGGCTCGCGCTGGGCATCCGCGAGGCGCTGGTCAGCGGTGTGACGGCGGGCGGTCCAGCGGTGGCTCCTGTGGCGAAACAGCCCTGAGCACAGCACTCCGCTGGCGTGAGGCTCTGCTCTCGTCCCTGCCGCCTCTGAGACCTGTGACGACTCTGCGCCATAGTGGAAGGCATGACCGATCCCGAACCCGCTTTTCGTGACCGCGTGCTGGCTCTGGTGGCCCGCATCCCAGCAGGCCGGGTTGTGACCTACGGGCAGCTGGCCACGCTGGCTGGTCAGCCCGGAGCGGCGCGGCAGGCCGGTTTCGTGTTGAACAGCCTGGTGGGCGGCTCTGAACTGCCCTGGCAGCGCGTCATCAACGCCCAGGGCCGGGTCAGCACGCACAAGCTGGGCTTTGGCGACCTGCAAGAAGGGCTGCTGCGCACTGAAGGCATTGAGTTTGATGCCTCTGGCCGCTGCGACCTGGCCCGCTGGCAGTGGTGGCCAGAGGACAGCGCGCAGGGTCAGGCTGCCCCACCCACGCCATTGTTGTAAGGTCTGAGGCTGACCTCAGCGGTTAAGGTCTGCCTCACTCGACTTAGACAGCGGAATGGCACAACAGGAGAACAACGGTCGCGGTGTGCGCGGGCAGACGACCCTCCTGGCAGGCTCAGAACAGCCGCCTTTCAAAGAGGTCAGTCGCTCCTCCTTTTCAAAAGGCTTCTGGTGAGGCTGGCAAGAGGTCAGTCAGGCCAGCAGCCACCCGCCGGACGCATGAAGAAAAGCCCACCCAGACCCCGGTGATGCGTCTGGGCGCGCGGCGTATGCTCGCCGCATGAACGAAGCGCGCAACCGAATCGCCGGCAGTGTCCTGTCCTGGGCGCTGGGCGTCACGCTGGGGGTCATCCTGGGGGTGGCCCTGCTGATTCTCACGCCCCGCACCATGGGTAAGCCGGCCGAGGTCATGCCGGGGTCAACCTTGCCCGCCAGCGAAAGCGCTCAGGTGGGGCAGGGCGCCGAAGACACACAGGGCGAAGGCGAAGCGGCCAGTAGCGATGAGGCCGGTGCCGAAAATACCAGCGGAGACACCCAGGAAGAGGGCACCGGCAGTGAGGAGACCGGAGGCGAGGCCACAGAGGAAGGCGCCGAGGGGGCCGCCACTGAGGAGAACCGCGCCGAGGAAACCAACACCGTCAACGAAACCTCGGCCCAGGAACCGACCGACGAGGAAGTGGCGGCGGTGGGCGCCGAGAGTGAGGGCAACATCGAAGCTGGTCAGACCATCTATGTCAGTAATTGCTCCGGCTGCCACGCCCCCAACGGGACCGGTGCGGTTGGTCCCTCGCTGCTCAGTGACAAGGGGGTCAAGAGCTGGAGTGTGGCGCAGCTGGTCACTGTGCTGCGCGAGGGCCGCACCCCCACCCGTCAGCTGAGCAACGTGATGCCCCGCTTCAGTGAGGCGCAGATTAGCGACGAGCAGGTGGCTGACCTGCACGCCTACATCAAAACCCTGAACTGATCGCGTCAGTGAACAGGCCCGCAGCCAAATGTGCGGGCCTGTTTGCGGTTCGCTGGGCTGGCCGACGGCGGCATCTCGTCGCATTTGTTCTCATAGCAAAGACTCGGTCTGCTCGTCTGGGGTTATTGCGGGGTCAAGAACTCAATGCGTCTAGCTTTGACTATGAGGCCACAGGTAGGCAGTCGCCCTGGTTTCCCGACCTGGCGCCGCCTGCTCAGGAACAGGTGTGAGCGCCGCGCTCGACGACAGTGCCGGCCTCGTCAATCGGAAAGTCCATCACCCGGCCTGTCAGGCCGTTTTTGGTCATGACGCTGTGAAGGTAGGTGTGTAACCCAGCGGTCGGCTCCCGCGTGTCGTGAAAACACAGGACGGTGGGGCCAGCGCCACTGAGGGCCGCGCCCAGCGCGCCGTGCCGCCACGCTCCTTCCAGAATGTCGCTCAGACCCGGCACGAGTGGCGCGCGCCAAGTCTGGTGAATGTAGTCCTGCATGGCGTGGCGCAGCAGGTCCAGCCGGCCCTGCGCTAGGGCCGCTGCCAGCAGCGCCGCGTGTGACAGTGCGTGAACGGCGTCGGCGCGGCTGTACTCTTTGGGCAGTACGGCGCGGGCTTTACTGGTGCTCAGCTCAAAGTCGGGGACCAGCACTGTGACGCCCAGGTGGGCCGGTGGCGCCAGGCGCACATAGTGGGTGCCCAGCTTGTCCAGAGTGGCCACCACGATGCCGCCGAACAGCGCCGGGGCCACGTTGTCCGGGTGCCCTTCCTCGCGCGCCGCCACGTCCAGCACCGTTTCGTCGTTCAGGGGCCGGCCCAGCAGTTCATTGCCCGCCACGATGCCCGCCACCAGGGCGGCGGCGCTGCTGCCCAGGCCACGCGCGAGCGGCACCTCAGTTTCAATCTCGATGCGGGCGGGGGGCAGGGGGCGCCCCACCCGCCGGGCGGCCAGCAGCATGGCCTGATAGACGTAATTGCTTTCGTCTGCGGGCGTGCCGTCCAGATCTGGCCCCAGCGGCACCACCTCGGTCGTCGCCTGTGGGGTCACGCGCAGGGTCGTGAACAGCGGCACGCTCAGGCCCAGGCTGTCAAAACCTGGTCCCAGATTGGCGCTGCTGGCCGGCGCTCTCACTGTAAAAGTCATGGGGTGCTCCGGCCACGGGGCGGCCAGGCGAAAAGGGGCGACCAGGCAAGGAGGGCTCTTGGCTTTACGCTGCTGAGGCCCCCCCCTGACTGCCTCACGACAGGCTCGCCAGCACCGCGTCCATGCTGGCGTCTACGGCGAGCGGCGCCTGCACGGCGCGCATGGCGCTGCTCGGGTCTTTCAGGCCATTGCCGGTCAGCACCGCCACCACGCGCTGGCCGGGCGAGAGTTTGCCCTGGGCGTGGAGTTTCAGCAGGCCCGCCACGGGCGCGGCGCTGGCAGGCTCGCAAAACACACCTTCACGCGCAATCAGGTGGTAGGCCGCCATGATGTCATCATCGCTTACGTGGTCAAACAGGCCGCCTGATTCCTGCACCGCCGCCCTGGCTAGGTGGGCGCTGGCCGGCGCGCCGATGCGAATGGCTGTGGCCAATGTTTCGGGGTTCTCAACCCGGTCCACGCCGCGGGCCAGAGGTGCCGCCCCGCTGGCCTGAAAGCCCCACATGCGCGGCAGCCCGTCCATCTTGCCGGCGCTGCGGTATTCCCGGAACCCCATCCAGTAGGCACTGATGTTGCCCGCGTTGCCCACCGGCAGCGCCAGGATGTCGGGAGCAGCCCCCAACTCGTCAACCACTTCAAAAGCCGCTGTTTTCTGGCCTTGCAGGCGGTGTGGGTTCACTGAGTTCACCAGCGCAATCGGGCGCGACTCGCTGATCTCGCGCACAAGTTGCAGCGCCACGTCAAAGTTGCCACGCACCGCCACAATGCGCGCGCCGTAGGCCACCGCCTGGGCCAGCTTGCCCAGCGCAATGTTCCCGTCGGGAATCAGGACGATGCACTGGAGGCCCGCGCGGCTGGCGTAGGCGGCGGCGGCGGCGCTGGTGTTGCCGGTGCTGGCGCAAATCACGGTGTCGGCGCCGGCCTCAGCCGCCTTGGCCACAGCCACGACCATGCCCCGGTCTTTAAAACTGCCGGTGGGATTCAGGCCCTCGTATTTCAGATAGAGGTCAACGCCCAGGTAGCGGCTCAAGGCCGGCGCAGAAATTAGAGGTGTGGCGCCCTCACTCAGGCTCAGCAGGGGCGTCTGGTCCGTCACAGGCAGGTAGGAGCGGTAGCGTTCAAGTAGTCCAGGCATAGGGGTAGGGCCTCCGTCCCGCGCGGGGCGCGGTGTGCTGGGGCCATGCTAGCGACCTAGGCCTATGCCCATCGCCGCCGGAGTAAGACAAATGCCGCCGCACGTCCGGCCTGGACCTTTGTCTTCGCGTCAGATATGAGCGTTTTCCGGGGTGCCCACGTCCTCGCTCCTTAAGTCAACTTGGGGGGACATCCATCCCGCCTTCAACCCCTCTTGAGAAAGTACGAGTCTGCACAATTAGGGTTTTTGACGAGCCGCATGCTGCTTTCACAACGAACAGCTCGTTGATTTCAATTCAAGCAATAAACCAAGACAACGGAGGTCAAACACATGAGTTGGATTGTTACGATTTTGGTAGGCGCGCTCTGCGGTTGGTTGGCCAGCATCATCATGAAGACGAATGCCCAGCAGGGTGCGATTGCCAACATCTTGATTGGTATCGTGGGCAGCCTGCTCGCCCAGGCCGTCTTCGGCAACTGGCTCAACATCGGCGGCGCTGATTACGCCGGTAACGGCTTCTCCTTCTGGAGCATCGTCTGGGGCGTGGTGGGCAGCGTCGTGCTAATTGCTCTGCTCAAGGCTCTGCGAATCTTGCGTTAACCTGCTTTTCCCCCTGCTGGACGGTGCCACGTGCGCCGTCCATTTTTTGTGGCCTGCTGTGACCTGCCTTTTGCGTCTGTGTTCTCAGTGTGCTACAGTCGGACGGCTTGTCTGATTCAGGTCGGCGTGGCGCGGTTTCCAGAATGGAAGGCGCCCCTGATCCGCAAAGGAATCAATCAGACTGAAGAAGGAGAGTCATCATGGCGAAAGTGTGCGAAGTGTGCGGGAAGGGGCCGATTGTGGTGAACTCGGTTGTCCGCCGTGGTAAGGCCCGCGCGAAGGGCGGCGTCGGCCGTAAGGTTACTGGCATCACCAAACGAGTGCAGAAGCCCAACCTTCAGCCTCTGACGGTGACCCGCAGCGGTGTGAGCCTCCGCCTGCGCGTGTGCAGCAAGTGCCGCAAGGCTGTGGCCTAAATACGTTTTCTTCCCGTCGCGTCCTCATCCTGAATTGGGTGGGGACGCGACTTTTTGATATGGCTGTCACCGCGCCTCTGGCCTGCGGCTTCTAGTTTGCGACCTTGGGCCGGCGCTCGTTGACCAGGCTCAGCACGATCAGGGCGATGGTGCCCAGCACAACGCAGCAGTCGGCAATGTTGAAGATGGGAAAGTGACCGGCCTTCAGCGCCTGGGTCACACTGCTCAGCAGCGGCGAATACAGCATGTCCGTCACTTTGCCCAGGCGCAGGCCGTCAATGGCATTGCCGATAGCGCCGGCGGCAATCAGGCTCAGGATGATGCTCATGGCACGCGGTTGAGGCCGCACTCCCAGGTAGACCAGCAGTCCCAGCCCCACGGCCAGACGGCCCAGCGCCAGCGGCACGGCACTGCCACTGAACAGGCTCCAGGCAGCGCCCGTGTTAAAGGTCAATTGCCATTCCAGCAGGCCGGGCAGAAAGGGAATTGGAGCTACGTCAAGCTTCAGGGTGTTCAGTGCCCAGACCTTCAGCGCCTGGTCGGCGGCGACCAGAAGCGCGGCTATCACGGTGGGCAGCCACAGGGGCGTGCGGCGGGCGCGGTTAATGAGCGTGGGCACGCCGGGCAGTATAGAGAGCGTCCTGCGGCTGCGGCTTCTCTGGTGGACAGGTCGCCTTGTTGCAGCAGCAGGCGGGGCACAATAGAGGCATGGCAAACGTTGAATCCTTTGATCTTGACCACACCAAGGTCAAGGCGCCGTACGTGCGTCTGGCCGGCGTTAAGACCACGCCGCGCGGCGACTCCATCAGCAAGTACGACCTGCGGTTGCTTCAGCCCAATCAGGCAGCCATCGAGCCAGCGGCCCTGCACACTCTGGAACACCTGATGGCCGGCTACCTGCGTGACCACGTGAAGGACGTGGTGGACGTTTCACCTATGGGCTGCCGCACGGGCCTCTATATGGCCGTCATTGGCGAACCTGACGAGCAGGGCGTGCTGGGTGCTTTTCAGGCGGCTCTGAAAGACACGGCCAACCATGACCGCCCTATTCCAGGCGTGAGTGAACTGGAATGCGGCAACTACCGTGACCACGACCTGACTGCTGCCCGGCGACATGCCCGCGACGCCTTGGCCCAGGGGCTGAAAGTTCAGGAGACTATCCTCCTTCAGCGCTAAATAAATTTCTCTGATACCAAATGGTCTCTGTAAGGAGGCCGTTTTTATTGTTCCAGAGCAGGAATTCTCGCTTGGCCAGATCATCGAAACGAAGGACCAAGTGAGA
>NZ_WQLB01000031.1 GCF_009755355.1 Deinococcus arboris
CGGCGCGTCCGCATCCACGCTGTACCGCTGCGGCCACTTTTCGGCTTGCCAGGTTTCTTCCTCTCGGGTCCAGGTCAGCACCTGCCCAGCATCCTCGCCCGCCGCCGTGCGGGCCGCGTGGGCGGTGGCGAAGGGGCCGAGGCGGCATAAGACCTCGCCCGAGTCGGCGTGGGTGATCAGGACGTGGGGCATAGGGGCATGATGGCGCTCATGCCGATGTTCCGCGATGGATGGCTCAAAGAGGTGGCTCTGTCGATCTGAGTGTCCTTCGGTCCAATCTGACTGAGAACTTAACCCGCGTCTAAGCCAACGATATTAAGCTAGATAACCAACGGAAAGCGTTGCGATTCCGTTGGAAAACTCGTAGACTCCAAGAGTAATTCCCCCCCACCCCCACTCGGAGGCCCAAAATGAGCAACATTACGCGACCAGTCACCCGCAAAGAGCTTGCGCTGCACCCGCTCCAGCCTTGGCGTTCAGCCGAGCAATTTCGCAAAAATCTAGGAGACAATCTCCGCCTGATTGAGAGGGGGCAAGTTGGCACCTTGATGACCAAGGACAACAAAACCATCCGTCTTTTAAGCGATGAGGACTTTCAAGTTCTCTACGGCCTAGCCAGAGAAGTTGATCGCTTGCGTGACGGCATTGAAGTCATTATCGCCGCCGCTGTTTCGGTACAGGAGAACCAGAATGAGTCCGCCGTTCGTGTTCTGACAAAGGCCGCCTTGGCCCTGGGTCGTAGCCCTGTCCTGCCTACGCGCATCCCCTCGAAGGATTTCACTCTTGACGACATCAAAGTTGACGAGAGCGACACGGACGATTCCTTCGATTTCAACGATATCAAGCGTCCGTTCTAAGGAGGCCCGCCGTGACGACCGCTCAACCTGAATCGCTGCTTGACCAACTTGAAACCGCCTTGCGACCGCACGCGCATGGCATGCAGGCTCTGGATGCCATCCGTTCGTTTGTCAAAGACTTGAAGAACACCAAGGCGCGCGCAGAGTTGTTGAACAGCGCAGGAGCGCTCGTCACCCGGCCTATCGATTGTGCCGAGGCGAAGGAGATCAAAGGGTACCCAAATGACGCAGATACTTTCTGGGTTCTTGCTGGGGACATTGTCTCTACTGATGCCGCATTCACATTAGGAGAGCGAGTCACATCGGATCAATCCGATGAGCCGCGCCCGAAGTTCATAGTGGCAAATTCCACTTGTGATCTCATTCCTGGTCGTAAGAAAACCAAAGCCCTACTCCTGGAAGTTCATCCTATTTACAAACCTACTACCGAAGAGCAGGGCGCGAGGCTGAAGAATCAGCTCGGCGCCCTGCTCTCTTTTCGAGAACGGCATTACATGTATTTGCCCCCCTTGCCTGGGGACCCAGAAGATGTGATTGCTAATGTGGTGAGTTTTAATGACTTCGCAATCATGAGGGTTGAGGATTTACCTGATGGGTCTGGGCGGAAGGCCTCTCTGAGCACACCAGGGTGGAGAATTTTCGCCGCCCTCTTACGTATGAATTTGAGCAGAGAAGGTGAGCACGAAGCTGAAATGCGCACTCGTCTGAACTCGCACTATTCGGGAATTGCACCAACAATAGGTACCGGTATGAAGGCGTGAATCGCTATCAACCTGAACTTTGGCCCCGCTGAGCGGGGCGTTTTTCATTAGCCTTCCACGCCGCCCGCACCTGCGCCAGCGCCCCGGCTTCCATCGACCACAGCCCCTGCGCGCCCTTATGCGGAATCGGCTCGGGCAACGTCAGCACGTCCGCCAGCAGCCAGTGATATTGCCCCCGCGCTGCCCACGCGCTCGTGTTGGCGCTCCGGCGGCCAGCGACGATTCTCCACGTCCTTGCCGCCCTTCGCCACGCAGTAAGCCCACGGGTGTGTCAGGGTCAGGCCTCGGATCATGTGGCCACCACCCGGACGCCTACACGCCACACCCACGGATTGCTGTCCCAATCGGTGCCTGGCGCCGTGTGCAGCTCACCCCAGAGTGCCTTGAAGCGCGTCAGAGGAGACGGGCCCAGCGGCATGCGCGTGAAGCCAAACCGCGCCCCATCGGCGGTCAGCCGCGCGTTGTGCGCCCGCACCCGTTCGTGTTCCGCCCACCAGTCGGGCCAGTGCTTGGCCAGCCACGCGTCGGGCAAGCTGGTCATCCCCTCGCTGATCGCCTCATCTTCCGTGATGCTGTGCAGGCGCTCGGGCCACACGTCGGTGACTTCGAGCGTCAACCGGCTCGCCACCCGTGGCATATAGCGCGGCAAACGCCAGCGCGTGGGCGCCTCACCCATCGGCCAGTGGTAGCGGCCCTCAGCATCCATCGTCAGCCCCACCTTCTCGCAGTCATCCGCGCTCTGATGAGCCAGGCGCAACCACTGATGATCCGGGAGCGGCAACCATTCCCGGCGGGCGTGCCCATCTGCCCGGTAATCTACCGCAATCACGCCCTCATCCCAGCTGCCCACGCGCCAGGCCTCGCGCACGTACAGCTGCTGGCCAGGGGCGCCGAGGGGGCAGGGAATGCTGCTGGTGTTCGACCGGGCATGAGCCGGAATGGCGTCTGCTCGGGCCAGGACGTGGAAGTCGCCGTCACCATCCTCGAAGCCGAAGTTCAGCGGATCGTGCTGATCGTCCCCACGGCCGCCCAGAAACGACAGGCCTGTGGTGGCCACGAGGCGGCGGGTAGCGGTCTTCTTGCCGGCGAGCAGGGCGCGCACCATGTGATCGCCGAACGTGATGCCTCGGGCGTCGGTCATGCGCGCCGCCCCCCATGCCGGTGGCCGCGTGTGGCGTTTGCCGCCAGGATCTTGCCCACGATGGCTTCTGGGTCCGCATCCACTTGCACCACCCGCATGCAGGCCACCACATACGCCACCAGGGTCTTCAGTTCGGTCACCACGTTGTGGCGCAGGCGCCCGTCATCCTCGGTCTTGCGGTAGGCCTCCAGCGCCCGGCTCGTGATCGTGTGCAGGTACAGCAGCGCCCCAGTGGGCCATAAGTGCTGCGGGTGATTGCGGCCCCAGGTACCGACAGCACTCTGGTTCAGGGGGTCGGCAAACCAGAGGCGCGTGGCCTGCGGGTCGGTGAGGTGGGCGAGGTCCAGGGCGCGCACGATCACGTCGCCGAGCTCGTGATTGATCTTGGCGGGCTCCGCTTCGCAGGCGGCTTCGGTGATCTCGCTGTGAATGAGGGCCAGATACCGGGGGATGTGGCTGAGTTCGAACCCGAGGCCCCAGCCGTTGGCGGCGTTGATCCGCCGGGCTTCCTCGGCGCGGGCCCAGGCCTGGGGCTGGGCGGCGAGGTGCGCGGCCTGGCGGCTGAGTTCGGCGGCCTCCTGGGTCTGGAAGGGGGCGGATAGGTTGCACTGGTCGGCGGTGCCCCAGGGGAGCTGGCGCACGGGGGCGGCGCGGTTCTCGGGGTCGTAATACCAGTACGTGGGTTGATCAGTGATCTTCGTCATGTCGGTCTCCAGTGCTGGGGCCAGCGCACCGGCTAGCCCCAGGGGGTGAGGGGTCAGTCGGCGGCTTGCGGGAGTTGTGCACTCAGTTGCGCCCGCACTAAGGCCTCGGCCACCTGCGGGCACACGCTGTTTCCAATCGCCCGTACCTGCTTCGACTTCGGAATCGGCTGCCCCTCCGGCGTCCGGTCCAGCACGTAGCTGTCCGGGAATCCCTGGCACCGCGCCAGCTCACGGGGCGTCAGCATCCGCATGCCAATATCGGCCAGCACATACCACTCGCCGCGCACCTGCAGCACCACCAGGCCGCCGTGGCTGTAGGGCAACAGGGCATCCCCCAGGTACTCGGCCAGGAAGTCATGCACCTCCCGCGCCCGCGCGAACTGGGCGGCCGTCAACGTCGGCACACAGTCCGCCGCAATCACGCCCGTTTTGCCTGCCCCCTCCGTCATCACCGTGGGCGCCGGCGCCTCGATGTCGGCCGCTGTGCTGGTCCCGAACTGCCGCATCAGGGTGGCGGCCGTCACGCTGAACCGGTCCACCGTGGGCACCGTGCCCAGCGGGGTATCCGCGTCCCGGCTGTCATCGTGCTGGCCACCCCGGCTGTAATAGGCGGTCAGGTGCGCCGAAGTCAGGCACATATCGGCCTTGCTCGTGATCGTGTGCATGCACTCGTCCAGCGCCTTGGGCCGGGCCTGGGCGCCCCGTCCCCCACACGCGACCAGGGCGCCACTAACCGCCGCGTGCCGCGCCTCGGTGACGATGGTGGTCAGCGGCTGCCCAGCGGGCCAGGTGCTGCCCGTGCTGCTGGCGTTGTCGATCCCGACGAGCGTGCCCGCCACCAGCGCCTGATTGTTCTCCGTGACGATGGTGGGCACCTGGCCGGTCAGCGGGTAGGTGCAGCTCGTCCGGCTGCGCTGGTTATCGGTCTTGATCAGGGCGCCGCTGACCAAGCCTTGCGGCCCACCGCTGGCCAGCACCGTGCGCGCTGGATTGGTGGCGGGGTAATTGGCGTGTGCTGGGGGCAGCGTGCCTCCGTTGTGCTGAATCAGGTGGGCGGTGGCCAGGGCGTGCCGGTTCTCGGTGGTCTGAGTGCGCAGCGGCTCTGACCCGTCCTGCCCCCGCACTTCGGTCTCGCTCTTGCGGCCGTAGTAGGTCACCAGCTGGGCCGCCACCAGGCCGTGGGTGTTGCCCGTGCTCTCCCGCGCGGGTGTGCCGCCCGCCGTGATCGTGGCAATGGGGTCGCTCACCCCCTGCCCCACGCTGCCGGTGTTGAACTTGGTCAGGTGGGCCGCCAGCAGTTCCGTCTTGTTGTGCGTGGTCGTGATCGTCGGCAGCGGCGTGTTGGCCGCCTGCCCCGCCCGGCCAAACATCCGGTCCGAGAGCACGGGCGCGAGCGCTGGCTGAATCAATTCGTTCTTGTTGTGGTTGGTCGTGATGGTGCTTAGGGGCGCGTCCACCGAGCGGGGCGGGTTCTGGTGCTGTTTATTCACGAGGAAAGGCTGTGGGCTTTCCAGCACGAAGCGGCGCAGGCCCTGGGCGACCCGGTTCAAGGTGTTGCGCACCAGGGGCTTCTTGCGGTCAAAGATGCTGGGGCAGGGCAGGTCCCAGTCGATACACTCGGCGGCCGTGCGGTAGGGCTTGAGCACGCCCGCCTGTACCCTGGGATCATTCGGTGCCGCGTGGGTGGGCTCCGGCCACACAATCGGCAGGCCGTCCTTACGGGCGATCACGAACAGGCGCTTGCGGATGGTGGGGGTGCCGTAATCGCAGGCGCGCAACTCGCGGTACTCGACCTCGTAGCCCTGACGGCGCAGCGCGTTGACCCAGCTGTTGAAGGTCCGGCCCTTCTGCTTGGGGTCCGGGCGGCCATCGGGGAGCAGCGGGCCCCAGTCCCGGAATTCCTCCACGTTCTCAGTAATGGCGATGTTGACGTTGGTGAGCGCCGTCCAGCGCAGCAGCACCCAGGCCAGGCCACGGATCTTGCGGTCCAGCAGGGCGGCGCCCTTGGCCTTGCTGAAGTGGGTGCAGGTGGGCGAGTTCCAGGCCAGAATGATGTCCTGACCGCGCGCCACCTTGCGGGGGTTGACCTGCCAGACGTCCTCGATGCTGTGGTGGCTGTGGGGATGGTTCAGGCGGTGCAGGCCGAGCGCGGTGGGGTCATGGTTGATGGCGTGGTCCACCGGGCGGCCAATGGCCATTTCGATGCCGAGACTGGCGCCGCCTGCACCGGCAAAGTTGTCGATCACGAGCTTGCCCTGGCCCAGCTCGCCGCCAAGGTAGGGGAAGAGGGGCGCGTAGTTGGTGGCGTGTTTGGGTGTCTTCTTCATGGGACCTCAGGCGACCTTGGGGTGATGGGGGCGCAGGCCCGGGCAGAGGGGCACAGTCACATGCGCTCCAGCAGCACGGGGCTCACATGGGTCAGGCGGCGCCAAGCCACGGGGTTCAGCCACAGGGTTTCAGCGCGGTGCGCATTCGTCTGCGTGCGGGCGCCAGTGCTGACGGTGTGCCAGCCGGGCAGCTGCTGGGTGTAGTAGTCGTTCGCGTAGGCGCTCAGCACCACGGGCCCCAGGTGGGCGCGCAGCACCTCGATCAGCTCGTCATGCTGTTCACGGCTCGCATTTCGTGCTCGTACATGCGAGTACCGCTCCGGATCTCGCGCAGGTAGGGTGGGTCGCAGTACAGCAGCGCCTCCGGCCCCTGCACCTGCTCGATCAGCTTCACGGCCGGAAACTGACTGATCTGCGCGCCGGCCAATCGCGTCACGGCGTAGTGCACGCGGTCGGGCAACGTATGCCAGGCCGTCACGGGGCTCTGCCCAGCCAGCTCCCGGAAGCGCCATTTCGTCCGCACGTCCACCGGGCGCCGCCCAATCTGCTGCCAGGTCACCACGACCACGCAGCGGGCCCGTTCCAGATCGGAGAGCCCGCCGGCCTTCAGGGCGGCCCAGCAGCGGTCGTATTCCTCTTGGGCCCAGGGCGTCAGGGCCAGCAGCGCGGCCAGCTCGGCCCCCTGCTCGCGCAAGACCCGGAAGAGGGTGACCACGTGGCCGTCCAGGTCGTTGATGACCTCGACACGACTCGCCTCCTTGGTGAAAAAGACGGCGCCGCTGCCCAGGAACGGCTCAACGTAGGCGTCATGCCACGGCAGGTGGCTGACCACCCACTCGGCAATGCGCCACTTCGCGCCCGGCCAGCGGAGGACTGGAGCCACAAGGCTCATGCGTCAACCACGCACACACAGGCCTGCACCGGCCACCCGCACCGCGCACACTCGTCCGCCCCCCAGTTCCCCAGGTCTTCTTGAACCTCTTCCGGTGCCACTGCAACCTGTCCTGCCCCGTGGTGCCGCAGCACGAAGGCCAGCCGCTGCGCATTCCCCAGCGCCGTCCCGATGGCCGCAAAGTCCCCTGGCACCGCGAGGTCCCCAATCGCGTCCGTCAATTTCAGGGGCCGCCACTTCCCGCTGGTCCAGTTGTAGGTGCCGCAGATCGGCGTCAGCAGCTCTTGCCCGCTCTGCCAGTGCCCCATGCCGAAGGCTTCGACCCCCTCCGCCCGGCACGCCCGCACGATGCTCTCGACCATCCATGGCGCGGCAAACAGCACCACATCGTGTCCAGCGCTGGTCAAATCTTCGAACTGGCGCAGGCACGTGGCCAGACTCGGCGCGTGCTCCAAATCGGCGGCCTTCACGCTGTGCATGGCCTGCGCGTCCGGCTCAATGGGCTGCGTGGTGAAGCACCGCGTGTCCAGCAGCACCCCGCCCTGGCCGTCCAGCACCACGAACTGCACCGGCACGGCGTTCCGTAGACCTGTGGTGGCCAGCGCGACCACCCGCAAGGTGGGCGAGGCCAGCAGCGCCGTCAGCTTCGTCTGAGCCGCTTCACGCTCCTGCACCTGGCGCTGCTCAATGTGTGGGTCAAAGGTGCCGGTCACAGCGCCTTCACCGGGCCTTTCTCGACGCTGCCGGGCATGGTCCCCAGGCCCAGCAGGCAGACCAGCACGCTCAGCACCAGCAGCGAGGCATTCACCGCCAGCCAGGGCCGGCCCGCTTCCACCAGGCACACAGGGAACACCAGGACGCCGGTCGCGCCCAGGCCCGCGCAGGCCTCGCCATACGGCCGCAGGGTGCGGCGAGCGAACACCCGCAGGCGACGCATGAATCGCCGGGGCCGGTGGGGCAGGCGGGCATGGGTCAAGGCTGGGGCAGCGGTGGTCATGCGCCCACCGGGGTCAGCGACCCGTCCGGCGCCACGTCATACACCACCACATGCCCGGCATATGACTGGGCATCCTGCGACATGGTGGCGCTCAAGCGTTCCCGCAGATCTGCGGCGAAGCCCTCGGCCTTGGCCTGCTCCACACCGCTTTCGGTCAGGGCCGCCACCAGCGTCAGCAGCGCTGCATCCTCGGCCAACACCACGACCTGTGGCTCGTCACCGTTCTCCAGCACGTCTTCACGGGTCATGCCCCACTGGGCCGCCGCCTGCCCCACGATGTCGTTGAGCGTCTGGAACGGGCCAGCCCAGTCTCCTTCGTCATTGTTCTTCAGGCACCACAGCGGCCCGGTAAAGCCGGGGGCCAGGGCGAGGATGTCGGCGGCGGTCACGGGCTGAGCAGGCAGGGTCGTCATGGTGGGATCTCCAGGGGTGAGGGGGCGAAGGGTCATCGGCGGTCCTCCACGAGTTCGCGCGCTGGGGTCATCGGCAGCGGCGGCAGGGGCGTGAACGGGGCGAGGTCCCGGCCCTCGATCAGGGCCAGGCGCTCGGCTTTGAGGTGCATCAGGTCGTCAAACAGCAGCGCCGCCTGGGCGAGCGTGGTGTCCGGGGCACTCAGGGCCGCCTGCGTCTCGCGCAGCTCGGCGGTGAGGGCTGACAGCGGGCTGGGAACAGCGTCCGGCAGCGCCCGCTCGGCCAGCCGCACCCCCGCCTCACGAGCAGGCCGGCGCAGGCCCAAGGCCAGGAGCAGGGAGGGGAAGCGGGGGAAGGGCAGGGTCATGCCGAGCCGTCCGTGCGTGTTGGGGGCAGGACATGCGCGACGGGGCAGCCGTCCATATGCGCAAAGCGGCCACTCCAGTCATTGCCCTGGCAGATACGGCAGAACACGCTTCCCGTCTGCCGTTGACCGAGCACACGGTTCATCAAGCGGTGCTGCATCTGCGCGGGTGTCAGCGGCTTGTCGCTCACAGATCCACCACCAGCGCATGCGCGTACAGCCGCTGCACCCGCTGGCTCAGGCGCCAGTACGCCCGCGTGTGCGGCTGGGTGCGCGCGAGCAGGCGCTCAGCGGTGCGCAGGGCCTCCCGCGTGGCGTGCAAGGTGCGCGGCATCAGCCGTTCACCTCGTCTTTCAGCCGTTGCCCCGCGTTTTCCTGGGCAGATTCATAAGCGTCCCGCGCACAGGCCGTGCAGGTGGCGGCCGTATGCGTCTTGGCGGTCTCACCGGGGGCCGTGACGGTCAGGGTCACGTCGCGGCCCCGCCCACCCCAGCGCACGTCATAGCCCCGGTCCCGCAGGTCCTCGACCTTCCGGTCCGCACTGGCGCTCGCCGGCAACCAGGGGCCAGGGGTGCTGGGGGCGGTCACGCCCCGACCCTCAATACCCAGAAGGCGTAGTCCTGGGCCATCGTGTGCACGTAGCTCTCGTGGCACGCCTCGCACAGGCCGGTCTCGAGGCGGCCGGGCTGACCGCACACGCCACAGGGCTCGGTCAGGCCCTGCTGGGCGGCCACCTCGGCGCGGCAGGCGTCAGCAATCCGGTCCGCGCGGCGGGCACGGGCCGCACGTTCCGGGGTGCAGGGGTCAGCCGCCACCTCACTGGCCTGGCAGAGGTGGTGCAGCCGCTGGAGGCGCTCCAGAGAGGTCAGGCCATATTTGGACGCCATGACCGGGCGCACCTCGCCCCAGCCCGTGCGGAAGGGCAGCAGGCTCATGCGGCTGCCGCCTTCACGTCTTCCCGGTTCGTGCCCCGGTTCAGGAGGCGGCGCACGCTCTTGGCCGACAGGGTCAGCACGATCTCTTTCGTGGTGACGTCGATCTTGCGGGCCAGGTCCAGGCTCAGGCGGTGTGCGCGGTCGTAATAGGGGGCCAGCTGCTCGCCGGTCACGCGCCAGAAGCCATCCGGCTGCTGTACGGCCTGAATTCGAATCTCGCCTGTGGTGGCCAGCTCGATCAGGCCGTTCTGTTGAAGGGTCAGCAGGGCGCCGGCCACGTGGGTCTCGCAGGTGGTGCCCAGCGCGCCGAAGATGCTGTGCACGGGGTTCTGGAGATGGCGCTCGCCGCAGCGCACGCAGGTGGGGCCGGTGCTGGGCTTCGCTTTGCGCTGACGGCGGGTCTTGCGGGTGGGGGTCGCTTCGGGCATCATGGTCTCCGGTTCCCCCACTCGATTGGATTGCTTCGTAGGCGTCCGGGTGGGGGATCGCCTTTTGGGCTTGGCCTAAATGTATCAGTCTGAGACATAACCTGCAAGTTTTGTCTATAGTTGGGACATGAAGAAGATGCGCCAAGAGGAGGGTGCCTTAACTGCTAACGTGAGGGGTCCCGTGTCTCAACTTGAGAACCCCAGCGCTTTCGACCAGCTCGCCTATGCAGAGCCTGACTTCGTACCTTCGGGTACTACCGCGCTTGCGCGCGTACGGCGCGCGCATATGTCTCTGCTACAAATGTCTCGGGCTGAGATGGAGCAGGCCGTTCAAGATCTCGCTGAGTCGAATGTGCCGCCAGCGCGAGGGCTTGAACTGCTGTTGCGAGTCACACTGGGCGACGCGCAGAGCGTGTCCCAGGCCCAATTGCGCCCTACTGGGCATAGTCCTTTGGAGTTGGAATCCACTTGCCACGAGGCTGCTGCCATTGGTGTGGCTCACGCCATGCTCGGTGACTACGAGCAGGCTGCCGCCCATCTTCTTGTCGCTCGAACACTTGCCCAGGCTCTTGGTCTGACCAATAGGGTGCAAAACTTGACCTTGGAGTGGGCACGCGTTTCTTCTCTGCGTGGTCGCCCCGAACCTGCCGCTATCGAAAGCCAGCTGCGCCAGGCCATGCCAGCTAAGCGCCGCGCCTGGGGACAGCGCACCCTAGCGGAGGCGTACATGGCAATGGGGTGCTACGGCGACGCTCTTCAGGCTATGGGTACGCCCGATATTGACCTGCCACTGGACCGGGCCTTGCGCAACTTTTTGCACGGCCTCAATGGTCTGCCCCCTTTGGTGGAATACGCGCCAATGTTGCCTTACGCGCAGTTGGCAGCCGCTCTAACCCGCGCTCACTGGTCTGACTATGGGTTTTCACTTGTGAATGTGGATGGGGAGCCCACGCGCGCCTATGCCACCATCTTGGAGTCCATTGCCTTGGTCAGGTCTGGTGACCTTGCTCAGCAAGCAGTGCGAACCCTCAGCCGCTTGACGTTCACGGCGGCTGATCTCAGCGTGTACAGACTTGTGGTGCTCTTCTGGGCGGTGGCTCAGGGCGCGCAGCTACATGGCGGCGCATTAGCAGGCCGTGACATCCCCCTGTTAGAGCAGTTGCGAAGCAGTGTTCTTCGGTTGGGACGTCCACATGATGTGCTTCGCTTATTGCGACGTCTGGGGCCTGACCAGTTCACACTGTTGGCCTTCAGCCCCCTTGGGGACGAAATTGTGCCTGTTGGCCTTCAAGGCCTCGGCCTTATTACTGGGCAACATATTGTGCTGGGAGGAGCTGAACACAAATTGCCAGGCCGCACAGGCCGCGTAGCAGTCTTGCAGGCACTGGAACTGCCCTACGATGATCTGAAACGCTCGGAGGCTAAGCGGTACAAACAGATTCTCGGGGAGCTGGGACAGCCGTGTATCAACGCAGGCTGGCTTCTGCGCGCATATACCCAGCTGGCCGACGCTTCCGAGAGGTTGGGGCACTTGAATGATGCGGCAGCATGGAATGCCTCGTACCAGCGAGTTTTCGACATGCTGAGCACCGACCTGCAAACAGCGATTCGGCAAAGCAAATCACGCAAGACATGATTGGCATTTCTTTAAGGAACACCATACGCTAGCGTCATGAAACTAAAGCGTTTGCTGGCGTTGCTCCTCACCCTCACCGCATTCGCCTGCGCATCTGCGACCATGACTGAAAAGGTCGCACCGCCTGCCGCTTGGCCGCCAGTGTATGAGCCTTGTCCGCCCTGCTAACTGACCGGTTGTTTGTTACGGTTTTGTTACACACATAATTTTGGGGATTGCTAGATTCACATGCACGAGGTGCACCGTGATCCAGCGATTCCCACTTTCTGCCGTCGTCACCATCGCTGAAGCCGACCGATTATCCGAAGATTTTCCATGCTGGCGGACGCGTTTGCCTACTGGCCGCACCTGTCAACTGGCGTTCGTTTCGTCTACTGATCTTGAAGAGGCTCAGCGTCTGTTAGACGAATGGCGAAGTGAGCGCTGACGAGATAGCCCAACTGCTCGCCCTCCGCAATGACACCAGCGGAGGCGGCATAGAGTCGGCCATCTGGCAAACGGACGACACTGTGTTCCAGTGCGGGTCCCTCATGGGAGACACGAATGAGCGTGCCGGCTGGGAGTGCCACGCTGCCGAAAAGCGGCTCTTCCAGTCGAATATCGGACAGCGTGCGCGTCACAGTGCCGTGACCCAAAGGGGGCGGCCGGAAAGAGCGAAAGGTTCTCCGGTTGTCTTCAGGGATGCTGAGTAGTGTCCAGGCTTCGCCGTCTGAAATGCCCATCGCCTGAAGCAAACGGTCAGCGATGGACTGCTCAGCTGTGGCCAGATCTTTGGTGCCAGCGATATAGCGGTTCAGCGTGGCGCGACCGATGCCAATAGCCGCAGCGAAATCCGAGACAGGAATGTCTTTGCGCTTGAGCCATGCTTTGAGCGCCTGCCCTCTGTCCTGCGGGGTCAGGATCAATGCGGGGGCAACAGGGTCGGGGCGCTTCGTGGTCGGCATTAACATTCTCCTGGGCTGAGACAACTCTTGCATGTAATGTCTCACGCTGCGCCACCGCGTTTCAACTCTGATGCCAGCTATAGAAAGAGGCCTCTTGGAGAGTCTCAGCCTGAGACACTTGAACTTTATGTCTCAGGCTGAGACAATACTTGCATGATTTGTCTCAACGCCGATCTGATTCGCCAGCTCCGGCGCGAGCAAGACCTGTCTCTGGAAAAATTGGCAGAGCAAGTTGGAATTGACAAGCGGACGCTGGCCGCCTGGGAAAGCGGAGCTGCTGAGGACGCCTGGGCCTTGAAGCTGGAACGTCTCGCGCGCTTCTACGGTCGCAGCCTTCTGGATTTTTTGCACGAGATTCCTGAAAAAGGTCTCTCCCCCATGCCTCTCCCTGCGCAGGCGTCGGCATGAGGCAGGGTCACATGCCCTTCACCATCAGTTCGGCCAACATGCCGCCGGTCTCCGAGCACTTCATGCCCGCCTGGGCGCCACCTTCCTGCGCGGTAATGAACTGGTCCAGCACATTCACGATGTCCAAGTCGCGCCCGGACTGTTCCCTCACAATCCTGCGCACGCTCACGACCATGTCGCCGGCGCTGGCATTTTCGTCCGGACAGGCCGCATCCAGCCGCGCCAATTTCTGGGCGATCTCCGAGTCGTTCGGATCTCGCCCGGCCACGATGGCCAAGTTCTGCGCGTCGGTGCGGGTGCTGGCCGGACTGGGGGCTGCCGGGGCCGAAGCGGTCGGGGTGGGTGACGTGCCGAAGAAGCTGGACGATTCGGCCACCGCCGCGTCATGGTCGCGTGCTGCCTGGCGCTCTGCCTGCGCCTGCTCGCTCGTCACCGCTTTTTGGGCCACCAAGCTGAGGCCAGTGCCGAGCAGCGCAACGAGAATGCCGCCCACCAGCCCCAGGACACGCTGCTCGGGCGTTGCCCGGCCGTTGCGGGTTTGCACCGCCACGATGACAACGCCTAGGAGCACGGCCAGGGCGGCCAAACCATACAGGTACATGCCTCATCAAACCACAGCCCTTCCTCACCCCGCGCAGGCCCTTGCATGAGCGGGGGCAGGTCAGCCTTCCTGCAAGTCCCGGTGGTGCGTCAAGCCCCGGTACAGCTGCCGCGCCACGCCCAACACCCAGACCCGCGCCGGCAGTCCCGAACGTGTCCAACTTTCACAGTGCACCTGCACCCGGCTCAACGCCAGGTAGGTCGCCTCTTCTGGATCAGGCAGGCCCTCGTGCTGAGCCAATCGGTACAGCACGGGGCCAAATGTACGGACGCACTCGGCCAACTCCTGACCGTTGGACGCCACCAAGCGCTCCAGGGCGTCGGTTTCAGGCGAAGGAGGGTGAGACACGGGCACACCCACAGTGTGACGGAGGCAGCCAGACGTGCCAGCGGAGTGCCGTTGAGCACTTATTTGGAGTTCTTGGATACGCAACGCCCTCTTCACCCCGCGCAGGCACCCGGCATGAGCGGGCGAGACGGTTACCAGCGGGGTGGCGGTGGCGCCTCACCCCAGACCGGCACCTGTGCCGGCACGCCCGGCTGGTCCTCCGCCGGTTTCTCGGACGGCTCCGGCTCTCGCGGCTCAGGGCCTGAGATCACTGGGCGGGTTGAGTTCCGTTCGCGGTTGGGGTCATCCGGCATCTTTGCAGCGTGTCAATTCAGCGGCTCTCGTGTGGGCCCGCGCCGCTCTCGACCTCTCAAGACACCTCAGGAGAAGCCCTCGATTTGGCCTCGGTCCGTCTTCATCTCCTTGAGATCCAGCGCGTGCGCAGGCCTGCATACGAGCCAGACGCGAGCAGACCAGGCGGGCGAGCATTTAAGGGCTGTACGGCCTCGGCAAGGTCAGCAGGCTGATGGCCAGGCCGACCACCACCAGACCGATCAGCAGCCAACGGCGCCGGTAACTGAGGTACACCAGGGCGAAGACCGAGCCCAGTTTCACGACGTTCAGAGCGTAGTTGATCCAGGCCCAGTCCGGGTCGCCGTCCGGCACCAGGAGCACGTCGGCCAGGACCGCCAGAAGGTACAGCGTGCCCAGAAGGGCAAGCCAGGGCGCGTGCTGCCGGGATGGGGCGGGCATCATGCCCTCTGTCCTATCACGCTGTACCGGGAGACGCGGACGCAGATGCCACAGGGCCTGGTATGAGCAGGCCTCAGGACCAGGCCGTGCGGTCCGTCACGCTGCCTGAGCCTCTGCTGCTGCGCCTGATCGGGCACACCCAGCAGCGAGGCGAAGTCGGGACCGCCCACTGCGATGCTGAGGAAGGTTTCGCGTTCTGCCGCACGACCACAGCCGCCCAGCTGCGCGCTCAGGCCGACGCCCTGGAAGCCCAGGCCGCTGCCTACCTTGACGAGCTGACCAGCACCCCGCCCACGCGGGGCGGCCCCTGGCACCCGCTGAAGCAACTGCACGGCGTGCTGCGGCAAGAAGCCACGGTGCTGCGCGAACGGGCCGCCTGGACAGCGGAACTGGAACGGTGCCGGGCGGAGGCAGGTGCTGGGGCATGACGGGCGCTCAGACGTTCCCGATTAATGCCCGTGGGCAGTGCCCGTACTGCCTGGAACTGGTCAGGGAGTGCCACTGCGCCTGGTGCACGGTGTGCGGGCGCCATGACAGCCGCTGCCGGTGTGGCACCTGCCCGAGCTGCGGCGGCCCGGCGTCCGACTGCCTGTGCGATGCGCCTGTGTTCACGGTGACCGGCAAGCACTTCGGCTACGGCTTTGAACTAATTGCTCCCCCTGTACCCGCCAAAGTCCTGCTGCTGGGCCGTGCGAAAGCCAAGCGGGGCCAGCCATGAGCCGCCCCCACCCCATCCCGCGCGTGACCCTGTGCGAGATTGCCGCCGAGTTCAGCCTGACCCCCTCTGCCGTCCACAAGAAGGCCGAAAGCCTGGGCCTTGTCCTGCGCCCGCAAGTCGTCCTGAACCGGCGCCACCAGACGGTCAGTGCCGAGGACGCGGAGCGCCTGCGCGCCAGCTACGCGGCCTTCGGGGACACGACCGGCTGGCTGACCGGCCAGGAGGCCGCGCGGCTCCTGGGCTGCTGCTGGGAGGTCTTCCTGCGCCGCCGTAAGCGGGGCGAGTACGCCATCGAGCGCCGCCGTGTACCGGGTAGCCTGGGCGCCGCCTGGCGCTACCACCCCGGCCAGGTGGCCGCTTACGCCGCTGGGCGCCCCGTGGCCCTGGAGCGCGCGCCCGCCGGCACCCTGAGCACCCCGCAACTCACCGCCCGGCTGGGCGTCTCCGAGAACGCCCTGCACAACTGGCGCAAGGACGGCCTGAAGGCGGGCCAGACCAAGCGCGGGTACTGGTACTGGCGGGAGAGCGATGTGCTGGCCTACCTGACCGGGCCGCTGCGGGGCCTGAAGAACCCCGTGCATCAGGAGACCCGGTATCAGGCCCTGGCGCGGCTCAAGGCGCCTGAGCAGGTGGCGGCGTGACCCGCGTGCCAGAGGAAAGGCAACGCCTGGTGTTGAGCGTGCTGAGTGTCGAGCCGCAGACGCGGGCTGAGGTGGCGCGGCGGGTCATGAAGCGCGGGTACCGGATTGCAAACGCGAACGTGCTGGGGCTGCTGATGGGCTGCGAGCGCAACGGCTGGGCCGCCAAGGACGGCACACACCCGGACACCACTTGGGCGCTGACGCCCGCTGGTGAAGTGGCGTTGGATCAGGCGGCCCAGTCATGAAGCGGCGCACCCGATTGAACCGGCTGCGGAAAGCGGGAGCGCAGGCTGCAGGGCCCGCCATGCCGCCACGTTACATCCCACCACCAAACCTGCTGCTGATCGGTCTGATGGACAGCCGGCCTCTCGCCTTCGCAGAGTACGAGAAGGGCGTCAAGATGCTCTCGCTCTCTCAGTTCGAACGCACCGCTGTCAGAGGCTGGATGGAACACCACGGCTACCCCTTCGACGTGGCCTACCAGCTGGTCAGCCGAGAGGGCCGGTACCCGCCCGTGCCCTGTCAGATTGCGGCTCAAAGGCAGCGGCCATGATCTCACCAGTCCCGGTTCGCCGGCTTCTTCCTTTGGGCCGCGTACGCCACGTACACCTCGGTCGTATTGGCGTTGCGGTGCCCCAGAAAGTCTCGGGTCTCCAAGAGGTCCTTGGTCTCTTCGTAGAGCCTGGTCCCAGCGGTGCGCCGGAGCCCGTGCACGGCGCGGCCCGTGTGCTCGATGCCGGCCGCCTCGCACAGGCGCCTGAGGGTGTCCTGCACCCAGTCGGTACTCGTGGCTCCGAACAGGGCCGGGCCCCAGCGCGGCGTCATCTCCAGCCAGCGGTGAACGGCCTTCTCCGCCCGGCGACTCAGCCCGACTTCCCGAGTCTTCGCGCCCTTGCCCACCACGGTGACGACCGGCGGTTCTTCGTTCAGCCGGAACTGCTGACGCTGCAGGCCCATGATCTCGGCCGCGCGCAGCCCGCAGTCCGCCCCCAGCAGCACGGCCACGGCTTCCTCGGGATTGGCCACGGCCAGCAGCGCGTCCACCTGATCGGCACTGTAGAGCCGGCCCTTCAAATGCCTCGGGACCCGGTCGGCGACCGGCCGCACGTCACGCCAGGGGTCCGCCTCCGTGACGTGGCACCAGCGCAGGGCCTCATACAAGGCTTTGACGGCGGCCAAGTGCCAGACGACCGTGCTGTGGCGTTTGCCGCTGCCTTCCAGGTGGCGCAGGTAGGCCCGGCCCACATCGGCATGGGGGCGGGTCAGGGTCACGCCGGCTGGCTCGGCCCAGGTCCAGAAGGCGGTGACCGCGCCCCGGTACTGGGCGATGGTGCCCGGGCTGATCTGGGCACCGCGGCGGCCGTACAGCACCAGGTGGCTCAGGACCAGAGCCCAGACCGCGTCGAGGTCTCGGGACTGAAGCGCTTGGAACATGCGGCGCCGTCTCTCTTCCACGGGCATGCCAGCAGCCTGCTCAGCCGCCGCGGTGAGCGTGAGGCGTGCGGCCATCAAGGCGAGTTCGGAGCCCATAGGGGCAGGGTACTGGAAAGAGGGCCGCCGGGGGCCAGAAGAGTGCATAGAGCACAACTGGCTTCAAAAGAGACATTTTGCCGCTTCATCTGATCCCACTTCCAACTCTCAACTTCCCAGCCCTGAGGTCCCCATGAAACTCCTGATCTTCCTGATCGGCCTGGCCATTGGCGCCTTCCTCCAACACCGCCGCACCGAACGCGCCGCCGAACGTGAAGCCCTCGCCTCCGTTGAGAATCTCCAAAGCCAGCCCTGGTACACCCCCGACCGCAGCCCAAACGCCAGGGCCACCTTCCGCGCCTGATGCGCCGCGCTCGCCTGCGCCGCCTGGGGCTCGCCAACGTCCTCCCCGGCAAGATCCAGGTCCTTAAGCCCAAGATCCCCACCAACCGGCAGCAACGCCGCGACCGCAAGAAGCGCTAGCCCCTCTGGCCCTGGAGACCTCGCATGAAGGAAGTTGCCATCCGACCCGGACAATTCCCCCACCTGCTACTGAGCATGGCCTGCGCGCACCCCCTCCCTGTCCGCGACCTGGCCAACCGCGTCACCCGCCGGCACGGGGCTCAGCCGGCCAGCCGCGCTGCTGCCCTGCAAGCGGCCTGCCGCCTTTGCCGCGCCGGGTGGCTGGCCGCCGCCCGCGTGCGCCTCTTCGTGGCCCGCGCCTGGCGCTGGGTGCAGGTCTATGTCCTGACACCGGCTGGCGAAGAACTGCTCGACGATCTGGCGGCTGAAGGGCTGACCTTCTCACCCCCACCACTCTGGAGGCAGGCCGCATGAACCGCCTCAGCTTCGTACTCAGCACCCTGATCTCTGATGCGCGCCGGCTGCCGGTGCACGCTAGTGCCCCGTTCAAGCTCAAGGAAGGCCTCATCGTGGCCGTGCGCCTTGAAGACCAGACCCCAGTGCTGCACCTCACCCGTGACGCGCTGACGCCGCCGAGTCGCGTCGAAGCGGCCACCTGTGGGCAGGCCCTGAACTGGTGGGGGCCTCGGGTCGTAGACGCCTTGGAGAATGGGCTGCGGGCCCTCCTGGTACGTGAGGCAGTGGCCCCGACCACCGGCTTCTGCCCAGGGCGCCCCATGCACGAGCTGCCGCGCAAGCTGCCCATGCACACGCTCTGCGGCCTGGCCGTGGCCGGAGACTGGGTGACCATCCTGCAATGTGCCCAGGACCAGTACCGCTGGCGCACCATTCGTGGCCCGCACCACGGGGAGGGGGCCTACAGCCGCCTGCAGGGGTTTCTGGATGACCTGCGGGCCAATCCACGGAAAGGAAGTGAATCGGGATGATCGTCACGAAGCCAGCGCTACGCGCTATGCTGAATCCTGTCCCGGAGGTCGCCGAGCAACAGACCAAAGGGAAACCCCCCGTGGGGGCCTGCCAGCCCATAGTCCACAGAGGGTTCCGATTCCGAAGATTGTCCTTTTTCCAGTTGGAAAAGGAGGCTCTCGCCTATCGCCATGTTACGCGCATGGCGGTGTTCGGTCAACGTACCGAACGGGGTCAGCACACCCCAGGAGCGTCAGGAGTCCCTTCATGACACGGAAAGACCTCGCCCCCACGCCCACCGTGCAGGCCGTTGGGGAGCTGCATTTCGAGGGCAACATCACGCCCCACACCTTCTACACCCGCCGCGAGTTCAAGAGCGATAAAGGGCAAGTCCAGTTCCTGGCCATCGCCATCTACGCCGATGACTTGTACTGGTACCGCCCCACCGTGCACCGCGACGAGCGCACCGGCCAGGTCACCCACGTGACCCGCAAGTTCGACGCTGACCTGCTGCAGCGGGATTACATGTACTACGCCAACCTCTTCGGCGTCACCAAAGCCATGGCAAAGGCCGCCGTACAGCACAACATTCAACGGGGCCTGACCCGCCAGGAGTTCCGCACCGTCAAGGCCCGCAACGGCCGCTCAGTCCCTAACGTGATGTTCGTGGAACCTGTCGTCAGTGCCCTGCGCTGCCTGCTTCAGATTGACGAGCCGGGCGCCCCCGGGGTGCAGTGGGTCAGCGAGCCGCCGAAGCTCAACGAAAGGAAGGGCGGGGCGGAGGCCCAGGGGGGGGTATGTCAAATAAACGACATATACCTATCAAATAAACCACATACCCTCCCCCAAATAAACGAGGGGTATATGGGGTCTATTTCCCATACATATACAGAGAGTTCTTCAAAGACTTCCCCAAAGACTTTTCCAGAGAGAGGAGGAGTACAAGACCCTGCTGGGCAAGCGACGGTGCGCAGCCGAGTACGTGGCCGGACAAGCCAGGCCAGCTCCGCGCCGCACTCCTCCTCAGGAAACGCTGCGCTTCAAACCCATGAAGCTGGGCCACTGCCGGGCGAGCCGCTGACCTCCTCTCCGCCTGACGGCGGGGCCGCTCACGCGGCCGGGCAAGGCGACTTGATTCAGCCACAGATTCAAGACCAGCCACCAGCAGGCGAATCAGATCAAGCCACGGACACCGAACATGTTCCGGGCGGCAGCGCGGCGGCCGGCGGGCTGACGGTGGACACCCTGCGGCCCCTGAGCCGGGCCACGCTGGCGGCACGTCCGGTGGCCTTGCCGGAGAGCGCGACCTACCGGGGCCTGAAGGCCTTGGTAGGCAACAGCCTGCCCACTCTCCTGAAGGAATCGACCCGGACGGGTAGCCTGCCTCGCACCCTGTGGTTGCAGCTGGACCCTGCTGAGGTCGATTTGGTGCGGACGACGGCGCAGCACGAGGCCAAGGCCATGCAGGGGAACATGATCACGCTGGCGGTGCGGGGCTTAGACCGGCTGATCGGCGCGGTGAAGGCCAGCCCGGTACCCACACCAGTGGGGCCCGTGAATCACCCACAGGTAAGAACCCCGGAACCGGAGCCGGCCTCGCCCAGCGATGCGGTAGGCGTCGGGACTCGCTGGGAACACAAGAAGATCGCGGACCGCATCGTGACCGTGGTGCACCTGGACGGTGGCCATGTGGAACTGCACACGGGGGAACGGATGCTGAGTTTCCTGCTGCACAAAGATTTTAAGCGGGTGAACTGATGGGTCGCAAAGGGGAACCGGTGCCGAAGTATGTGGGCACGCATCCGGCGGAGTTGGCAACGGCCGATGCCTTAAAGGCGGAAGGCTTGAAGCCCACCGGCCAGGTGGTGGCCCTGCTGACGATCAAGACCGCGAACAGTGAGCGCTTGACAGGCCTCTTCCGTCGTTCAGAGACTGAGCTGTTATCGCCCAGTCAGCAAGCATTGTGAGCCTGGGCAGTCAGCATTTGCCGGATACACTGGAAGGTCAGCCGTACGGACGGCGAGACGATGTATCGAGCGAAATGCGGTAAAAGTGATGGCCTTGGTGACAGTGACGAGATAAGGGCCACGACACGATTTGAAGCTCTGCGAAGAGCACTTTTGAATCAGCGAAAATCCCAATATTAATTTATTCTTAATCAAAATCTAATCTTGCAGACTTGCGCAATATGAGAATTTGTAGGCTGATAGATTTAGAAGTGAGGCGCAACATTAGTTTGTGCACTTACAAATTCTCTTTCAAGCAGTCGAATGATTGTAAGAGGAAATCGCTAATAGATTAGGACTCAACACTTGGATTTTACTCCATGTGGAGAGTCTCTGAGAGGTATTACTATGTCACCAAAACTTTACGGACTAGCCACAGTTTCTGCCTTACTACTCATGAGTTGCGGTGATCTCAGGGAGCCAGAAGTGCAGCCAAATCCTGTTGCAGTTAAGAGCACCAACTTAAACACACAAAGAGTCGTTCCAGCGATTCGCGAGCCTGTAGATTACATAACCGACTGCTTGGAAAATGTCCCCAGTTCGCAAGACAGCACTACTGGTCTGGATCCAGTCACTCAGAGATCAGTACGAAGCAGTCAATGGATTAAGTCAGCTCTTGTCGCGTCCGGCTTGACTAGTGATGTTCTTGGGCAGGCCGACCTAGGTAATAGCGCACAAACGGTTGAATCCTATGTAGAAAACTGCGGACCTGGAAAACTCACAACTAAAAACTACGTCTCTAAATTAGTCCTGAAATATCGTTTGTCTGATAACGCAGTTATGAATGTAACCGTGACGCTGTCTAGTCCAAAAAATCACAGATATGAAACGTGGATGGTGGAAGGAGTTAAGCGTCTTTATCTAATGGGGACGGGTACATTCAATAATATCGACAATGGACAGCGAGTTACTTCAGTTGTAATTACTCAGCACGTATTCTCTCAGGGACAATTGCTGTACAGTGGCGCAGACGTGAGTTCCAATATTACATCTCCTGACCCTGTTCTGCAATCCAAATCAGCCCAAGAACATAGCTTTGTTTTTGATGGCAATGGTAATATAATGTCTCATTATGCTGGGGCTGGACTAGGCGCTCTAAAGCTCACAACTATGAAGGTGAGATCGCAAGGTCAAATTACCGCCCAGTCACTCTCGAGTCTGGCCATCGTTGTTACTCCTACTGATCCAAGATGTCAAACCGCAGGGACACTAAGCTCAAACACTGTCGGTGGTATTTCTGGGCAGAGCATCGTTGTCTGCCCTGTCATTGAACCTCCATTCGTTTACAACGAAGAGCCACAGTACAATTATGAGTATGCTCTTAATAGTTGTGCCAATGAAAAATACGCTGTCGATAGAGCGGAAACCGCTTTAATGACCAGCCGTTTCGGCATCTGGGCCTCGGCAACGGCTGGCGGGCTTGCCATAGGAGCAGTTATTCTGGGTGGTCCGATGGCTTGGATGGCATTCATTGGAGGAGGTGCGGTTGCAGGAGGAACCTTCTTGAGTTTTGCTCCCAATTATAAGTATCTTGAAGATGACAAGAGAAAAGCTGTCGCCGCATACAATATCTGCCTTCAGAAAAACAGAACTCATCGCGCGTAATCTAAGGAGGAAATCATGAATATCAAAACTGTTCAAATGATGATCTTACAGCTGATATTCATAGGATCGTACTCATATTTTATTTACGCGATAGAAAAAATCGACCCATTCCCATCTATTGTCATGATGTCCCTTATAATTCTAGCTAACATCATAACGCTGATATTAAACCTTATAAAAACGCCAAAGGAAATTTCGACCTAGAGGTTACTGGAGGCCTTGTGAAGAGTCAAAACTCGGCATGAGGGTTTGTAAGGCCCGCCAAAACGAGGGCGACGGGTGGAGCAGGAGCTCCTGGAGCTGATCGAGACCCAGTCGAAACACGGACATTGCACGGTGTCCGTGTTTCTTCCATTCCATGGGCTGCTTGATGGCCAGGACCTGGCCCGTTACACAGGCCCAGATAAAGGCGGTGAGGGTGCCCCAATTGCACCGCTCAATCCTGTGTCCATTGTAACATGAGTAAATGATGAGTCGGGCAGGCTGGGGGCATGACCTCCTTCTTCCTTCAGCAGCGCGTCGCCTTCGTCCATCAGGCGCTCCAGAGAGGCAGGCGGAGAGACCATAAAAGTGTGACCCCACAGAAATGTGAGGTCACACAATGACAGAAATTCAATTCAGCTCGGGCGACCCAGAAACTCCTGAATGGCGCGGTCGGCCAGATCTTGCACGCTGCATCCTTCCGTTGCTGCCCGAATCTTTAGGGCCCGGTGAGTGCTGGCAGGCAGCGCCACGTTCACCCGCTTCTCGGTCTCTGGCGCGGCCACAGCCTGCGGCACAGGTGTCCGAGTCACAGAAATGTGATCGTGTGATTCTGTGGATACAGGGCGCGGCACGTCCTGAGCACGGCGCGCGGCCTTCAGGATGCTGTTCGCATCGTTGCCCTTCTTGCTCATGCCTTGACCCCCAGTTCGTTCAGCGCCTCGCGGAAGGGCGCAAGCAAGTGCCCGGGGATCAGGCCTCCAAAGCTGCGCTGATAGTCCACCGACTTGCGCACGTGGGCCACCACTGGGTAGCCCAGCTGGGCCAGCGCGTCGGGCATCGCGCGGCTTACCCCGTCGTTTTCCAGACGGTTCAGAACAAAGCCCAACTGCACCCCATCCGGCAGAGTGACCTCGCTGAGGGCCGTGACCGTTTCCTCCAGGCGGTCCACTTCACCCGAGCCGGGCAGCAGCGGCACGAGCAACACCTCGCTCTGCTTAGCTGTGTCCTGCAGCGTGCGCTTGTCATTCGGCGGGGTGTCCACGATCAGGAAGTCCACGGCGCCGATGGTTGTGGCCTGCATGGGACCCACCACGCGGTAGGGCAGGGCCGTGCCTGCCTCCTGAGCGTTGTACGCCCAGCTGGTGGCCGTGCCTTCCGGATCTCGGTCCAGCAGGGCCACGGTATGCCCCGCCTCGCCCAGCACCTGGGCCACGCCAATCGAGGTCAGGGTCTTCCCCACCCCGCCCTTCTTGCTCAGCACGCTGATGGTTTTCATACATCGGTGATTTTACACAAACACAGAAGTCCAGAAAACCAGAAATGTGATTGTGTGAAATTACGGCAGGCGAGAGCATGAGCCGCTACGGGACGTTCAGCACGCGGGCAGACGCTGAGGCGTATCTGGAGCGCGTCAAAGACCCGGCCCGCCGCGCGCAGGCCCGTCAGGACCTGGGCCTCCCCACGGGGCCAGCCAGCCTGCCCGACACCTATCTGCCGGCCAGCCACAGCAACGGTTACCTGACCGAAGCCCTGTTCCAGGCGGACGTGGTGCGCAACCTCACCGCCTTCGGGTGGGCCGTGCAACAGACCCTGCTGGGCAGCGCAGGCAATGGCTCGGTGTATTACACGCCCGGCTGGCCCGACTTACAGGTGTACCGCGCCCCCCGCCGGCTGTTCTTCCTGGAACTGAAGCAGCCGGGGAAGAAGCCGAGTGAGGCCCAACTGGCTGCCCATGCCCGATTGCGTCTCGCCGGCTTTCGCGTGACCGTCGCCTACACCCTTGACCAGGCCCTGGCCGCGGCCCAGGAGGAACTGTGCGCACCCAGCTATTGATCGTTCCAGCGCCCCTGACGTTGCCCGGTGAGTTTCAGGGCACGGTGACCCTGCGCGCCACGCCCGATGGAGGGGCCGACCTGCTGGCCACGGGGGCCGGCACCCAGTTCAACCGTCTGGCGCCCCACGCCCTGGACGCGCTGCGGGACTGGCTATGCGAATTGCGGGGCCTGCCCAGCGGGGGAGGGGAGAGGTGAAACGCTGGCTGGATCGGCTGTGGGCTCTCTTGGAGGCCTGGGCTTCGGAGGCGTGTCCTGTGTGCGGGGGCCTGTGCATTCTTCCTGGCGCCTTGCCAGACACGGTGTACGGGTGTGTGCGCTGCCCCGCCTGCCAGGGAACGGGGAAGGTGGCCCGAGGTGAGTAAGCCGCTGGCCCTCACCCCAGAAGAGGACGCGCGGCTGTGGGCGGCCGGTGCGTCGCACCATTACGAGCACACGGCTGCCGCCCTGCGGGTGCGCTACCGCCTGCACCTGACGCCCGCGGAATACTTGCGCCTCTGCCAGGCGATTGTGGTGGCCCTGCCCCGCTTGGAGCTGGACGCGGTTGCTGGTACCGGCCGCCGCGTGTTCCTGATCTATCCCGTGCTGGGCCGCTGGACCGAGCTGATCTATGACCTGGACCGGGAGCTGATCATCACGGCCCTGACGCCCAGACCCATGCCCCTCAAAGGCCGGGCGCGGCGCAAGATCGAGCACTTCCGGCGCCGCGCGCACCCCAGGGGTGGCAGCCGCCCCCCGAAGGACAACCCATGACCCTGATGCCAATTCCCTGTCCGCATGTCCAGTGCGGCGTGACCCTGAGCGTGCACGCCTGCACTCCGAACGGCGAGCAGGCCCGGTGTGGCGCCTGCCGGGGCCGGGTGGCCTTCGAGGGCGGCGCGCTGCGGGCGATCAGTCTCTTTGAGGATGCCTACGAAGCCCTTGACGCGTTCCGGCGGAGTGTGGCCCAGGCCGTGCATCTGCTGATCGTGGCGGTGCGCCAGCGGCTGTCTTCACTGCGCCCCGTGCCTTCTGAGCACGTGCCCCAGTCGCAACCCTGCACCCTGCACCTGGCCCTGAGCACGCCGGCCCGGCTCTCTCTGCCCACCCTGGACCGCCGCCCCCTTCGTTCTCCGGCCACGCGCCGCCGCTGAGGTTTTATGGCCCGAAAATCTGCCACGCATCCCGACAAAGCCCGCCGCGCGTTCCTCCGAGGCACGGCGCACAGCTCGCCGCATGCCGCCATCGAAGCGGGGGCCCGGACCGAAGAGGAGTGGGCGGCGATGCTGGAAGGGCAGCACGCCCGGTTCTGGGCCGCGAATGGTCAGAAGGCCCGGCGCGCGGTCAAGAAGCGTCACCCGATGCAGGTGAGTGGGGCCTCTTGAGTCAGCGGTACACAATGGCCCAAAGTGGGCCAAGCCTGAATAAGGAAGCGAAGCGCCGGCGGGTAAGTCCTGAAGACATTGCGGCCCTGCAAAAACGGGCGGAGGCCTGGGCGTCCCTTGGAGGTCCTGGACGGGCGGGGGTGCAGGCTCGGGCGCGTGCGGCGTTTGCGCTGTACCTGGACATCCTTCGGCACGGCCTGACGCTGGACTTTCCCCGTTGGCTCTCGCAGCACAGTGGTATTCCCCGGACCACCTGCCAGCGCTATCTGAAGTCGGGCCGCGCCCTGGCCACGGGCAGTAAAGCCAACCGGAATCAGAGTGGCCTGCTGGCCGAACAGCGAGAACGCGAGCAGACGCCGGTGGTCAGCCCCATCAACTGGGATGAGGAGTAAAGCGCTCCGCCTGATACCGCTCACCCGCCGCGCCCGTCCAGCGCGGCTTTTTTGCGTCACGCGCGGCCCCACGATAGGGGTATGACGCGCAAGGCGCGCACAAGCGCACCCACGGGGGGCGCTGCCCCGGCCACCGGCAGCCCAGCTCCACCCACCACCTTTGCCGAGGCCTACGCGCTGCTGAATCCCCGGCAGCGAAAATTCGTGTCCTTTTACCTGCAGCGGCCCAACGCCACACGGGCCGCTCAGAAAGCCGGCTACAGCAAGAAAACCGCGTACTCCATCGGCTCCGAAAACCTGAATAAACCTGAGATCAAAACGGCCCTGCGCCTGGGCTGGATCGAGAGCGGGGCCGGCCCCGAGGAAGTGCGTGCGCGTACAGAAGAGGTCATGCGTGCGGACCTGGCTGATGTGTGCCGCTTCGAGCGCGAGCTGCACCGGCCGATGACCTGGGTGCCCGTCCGTAAATTGCTGACCGACCTCCAAGAAGACATTGCTTTTGAGGAGGAGTACGCCAACAGGGCGCTGCTGGATGATGACCAACTCAAAGCGCACGCCGCTGGCCAGGTCCGGCGCCGGGACCAGGCCCTGCGCTACGAGATTCAACTCGAGCGCAACCCCAAGGCCGAAGTCTGGGCGCCGGGCCCGCCTGAGATTCGAGAGGTGGCCATTGCTGACATCGCGGTGGCCCGGGACCGCGGCCTCTCGCACCTCATTCGCAAAACGAAGTATTCCCCGTCTGGTGCGCTGACCGTCGAGCTTTACGATGGCCAGCACGCGCGGGAGCTGATGGGCAAGTTCCACGGCCTCTGGGGCAAAGACGAAGAGGGGCCCGACGCGCCCCCTGGCCTCCCGGAAGGCACCGGCCTGGAAGAGGCGTCCGACGAGCAGCTGGCCGGCGAACTCTCGCGCCTGCTGGGCGAGGACGCCCAATGACGGCCGCGCTGATTGACGAGCAGTTGATTTACCCCTCACGGGCGGCGGCTATCGCTGAAGCGGTGATCCGCCGGGCCACGGTGCGCGGCACCCTGATTCGCACGGAGATGATCCGCCGAGCCCGCGCCCTGCGCACCCTGAACACCAGCGCCGAAGCCCGCCTGGCCGCCATTGAGAAGGCCCGCCGTGATCCCGTCTGGTTTATCAATCTCTTCTGCTGGACCTTAGACCCCCGCAACGTCGCGGAGGGCCTGCCCGGCGTGCTCCCCCTGCGCCTGCGGCCCCGGCAGGAAGAGTACGTGGCCTGGCTGGATGAGCGCGTGCGCGGACGGCAGAACGGCCTAACGGAAAAGAGCCGCGACGAGGGCATGACCTGGGTGCTCTGCGCCTACTACGTGCACCACTGGCTCTTCTGGAAAGACTTCAAAGGCGGCATCGGGTCCCGTAAGGAAGTGCTGGTGGACCGCCTGGGCGATATGGACAGCATCTAGCATCTTCGAGAAGATCCGCTTCATCGTGGAGAAGCTGCCCAAATGGCTCAAGCCCCGGGGCTACAAGCGCAAGGCCCACGCGCCCTTCATGCGCCTGATTAATCCCCAGAACGGCAACACGGTCACCGGTGAAAGCGGCGACAACATCGGGCGCGGGGGCCGCAACACGCTGTACTTCGTGGACGAACACGCGGCCATCGAGCGCGCCGAATCGGTGGACAGCGCCCTGTCGGAAAACACCCGCACGATCATCTACGGCAGCACCCCGAAGGGCGTGGGCAATCTGTTTTTCCGCAAGCGCTTCAGCGGCAAGATCAGCGTGTTCACTTTCTCCTGGCGGGCGAATCCCGACAAGAACTTCACGGCCCGGTACCTGGACGAGAAGGGCCAGGTGCAGACCATGCACCCCTGGTACGAGTGGGCCGTCGAGCGTATTGATGACCCCGTGATCATCGCGCAGGAAATCGATATCGACTACACGGCCAGCGTGACGGGCGTGGTCATTCCCCAGAAGTGGGTGCAGGCGGCCGTGAAGCTGGAACTGGCGCCGCAGCAGCCCCGGCAGGCGGGCCTGGACGTGGGCAGTGAGGAAGGGGACCGCACGGTGTACGCCCTGGCGGCTGGGCCAGCGGTGCTGAAGGTGCAGGCCATGCTGGGCGGGAGTGTCGAGGACGACGTGCGCGAGGAGGCCACGCGCGATCAGATCTTGGCCCTGCAATACGACAAGTTGGGCGTGGGAGCGGGCATTACGCGCACGCTGAACCGGGACAAGGCCGAGCTGCCGTTTGCGATTCAGGGCCTGGCGAACAGCAACAAGCCGACCGGCACCGAGTACGAGGACCGGCCGGAACTCACAGCCCGCCAGCGGTTTGCGAACTATGCGGCGGAGCTGTGGTGGCGCCTGCGCCTGCGCTTCCAGCGGACGTGGCTGCGGTCAGTGAAGGGTGAGGCCTGGGAGGATGACCAGTGCATCAGCCTGTACCACCTGCGAGAGAGCCCGGAGCTCCAGAAGTTGATGGCGCAGCTGTCCCAGCCGACGTTCAAGAAGATGGGGACCAGCGACAAGATCGTGGTGAACAAGTACGGGGAAGGCACGAGCTCGCCGGACTATGCCGAGGCGCTGATGTACGCCTTTGCGCCGCTGCCGGAGCTGGACGCGCCACCGCCGCCGAGTGGGGGCGGCTACGGGCTCGGGGAGTACTGATCAGCGTTCGAAGTCGATGGGGCCTAGCTCTAAGTACCAAGTCTTATCGCCCACCGGGAACTGAGCGCGATCATTTGGTGTATCCATTACGTCGGCATCACCTAAGGCGACGTCGCCGTAAATCCGTGTATCCAGCAAGTGCAGCTTGACGTTCTGAATCGCTTCCTCACGTGTGCGTCCGTGCCACACGCCCCTGTATTGCTCCTGTTCGTCGAAAGCCACTGCGTAGTATCCGTTTGCCATATCCCTTTATAGCGTGCTCCTGTCACGCTCGGGCGAACGATGCAGGCGTGAAAAACATGACGCTGATCCTGACCCTGGCTGCCCTGGCGCATGAGGCCAATCGGCATTACTGCGCGAGCATTGGGGACACGTCTCAAGTGCCCTGGGACGCCGCCCCTGACTGGCAGAAAGACAGCGCCGTTAAGGGGATTGAAGGTGCCCTGGCTGGCAACACGCCCGCGCAGCAGCACGAAAGCTGGATGGCGGAGAAGGTGGCCACCGGTTGGGTCTACGGCGACGCGAAAGACCCTGATGCCAAGACGCACCCCTGCTTGGTGCCCTACGACCAGTTACCAGACGATCAGAAGCGCAAGGACCACCTGTACAGCGCGGTGGTGAAGGCGGCGCATGGGGCACTCACCGCCGATCTGACACCCAGGGCAACTACTGCTTCCCTGCAAAGGCCCAGCATCGGCCGCCAAGTCCATTACGTTCTTGCTGACGGCCAGCATCGCGCGGCCACAGTTGTCAATGCTTGGCCAACCAGCGCTCAGAACACCATCTGCAACCTGACTGTGTACCTGGATGGCTGCAATGACCTGAACTGTGCGGATGCTTCGCAGCCCGCCTCGGGGAAGTGTCATCCGTTCCTGGTTCCGCCGGGTGCCAACAACCGTATTCCCGGTGTGCTGACTGTTGGCAGTGCACATCAAGACGAGGACACTCGCGCTCCCGGAACTTGGCACTGGCCAGAGCGCGTTTAAATCGACACCTGACTGCCGAAGCCCCGCCTAGTGCGGGGTTTTTGCTGTCACGCCGCCCCTGATGCTTGACCCATGACCGCGCCTGCCCTGCACCTGCCTCCGGGCTACCAGCCGTCGCCGGCCGCGCGCATTCTGGAGGCCGGCAAGGCCCTGATTGACAAACGCAGCGGAGACGCCACCCTAAAGCTGACCGATCAACTCTTCCGTGGCGACCACTGGTTCGGCGGCCTGGGCTGGCGCGGCCCGCTGCCCGCCCCTGGGAGTCAGGGCGGCGCGCAGGTGGCCCAGGAGATCGAGCGCGTCTTCGTCAGCCGCAACCTGCTGCGCGATGTCGTCGAGCGCCACCGCAACGGAATTGCAGGCCGTGAGCCCCTGTGGAACTTCATCCCCAAGCGGGCGCTCAAGCCCGACGAGAAGCCCACGGCAGCGGAAGTGGCTCACATTGACGAGTACACGGCCGCCCTGACGGACTGGTGGGAGGAAAGCGCGGTGTGGCTCCAGATCCACAAGGCCCTGGACACCGCTCTCTGGAGTGGCAAGGGCCACCTGCGCCTGTTCATCCCGGCGGATGCGCTTGATGATCTGGAGCCCGATGAGCGGGGCCGCGCTCGCCGGGGCATCCGGGCGGGCCTAGCCCTCTCCGACGCCCTGAAGCGCATCAAGGTCCATGCCACCGAATACGCGCAAACCACCCTGACCCGCACCACGGACGGCCAGGGCACGGGCGCGGTGCACAGCTGGACGGATGACCGGAATCAGACGCACTACGAGGTGCAGGAACGCACCCGCGACGGCGCGGTGATTCACCCTCAGCTGCTCACCGGCGGGACGGATGCGGACGGCGCCCCGGCTGTGACCTACCCCGTGCCTGACCTGCTGGTGTACGAGGTCACGCTGCCCCAGCTGGTGACAGACAGCATCCGGCGCCTGAACCTGATGCTGGACAAGACCTTGACGATGGGGAGCCGGAACATTGACCTGGGCGGCTTTACTGAGACCACGCTGCTGAATGCCCAGATGCCCGATGGAGAGTGGGTCAAAGACAAGGACGCGCCGGGCGGAAAACGCTGGGAGAAGGCGCGGCCACACCTGCGCGGCCCCGGCACCATCAATTACGTGCAGGGCGCGGTCATGAAGAAGGTGGATGAGAGTACGGGCAAGCTTGTGGACGCCGGCCTGGCCACACCCAGCATTGACCACCGCGCGCCCACGCCCTTCACGGTCTTCGCCGACACCGGGTACGCCGCGCGCGAGATGATCTATGACGAGGCCCGGCAGCTGCACGTCCTGATCACGGGGGACGCGGCGGCCAACGGCATCAGCCGGCAGCAGGCCGTGAACGACTTCATGTCCAGCTTGGAGCCGACCCGGATCGCTCTGGAAGCCCTGCTCCGGTGGCTGCTGGGCACGGTGCTGGCCCTGGGGCTGCACTTCACCGGGCGGGTGGACGAAGGGAAAGCTTACCGGGTGCGGGCGCAGGCGCGGGCCTCGGCGGTGCAGCCCACACCCCAGGAAGTCGAAGCCGCGCTGAAGTTGCATGAGACCGGCGCCATCAGCGAAGAGAACTTCCTGCAGCGGATTGGCGTGGAAGATGTGGAGGCGGAGCGGGCCGCGCGGGCCAGAGAGGGCATCACGCCGGCCATTGCCCTGCGGATTGTGGAATCAGCGCCGGCGGCGTGGATTGCGACGCGGGCGCTGCAACTTGGCTTCCCGGCCTTGGGTATCTCGGACGCCGATGTGGCGGCCCAGCGTGACTTGGATCTGGCGCCACCCACCGCGCCAGCTGACCCAGACGACGAGCCCGACCCCGACCTGGACCCTGATGCCCGCCCTGACACCTGAGCACCGCCGGCTCCTGAAGCTGGCCCGGGCGAAGGAAGGCCAGCACCTGGCCAGCGCTCGCAGCGCCGTGTTGGCTCAGTACCGGAAAGACCTCTTGGCCGACGCCCAGGCGGAACTGGAGCGGGTCTTGGCCCTGCCCCAGGCGCAGCGGCGGGTGCAGTTGCCGAAGGTGCTGGCGCTGATCAGCAAGGCGAGTACGGTCACCAGGATGCCGCCGGAGCAGGTCTACCGGAGCATTCGTGCCGCTGTTCGGGACCGGGTGCTGAGCGTGGATGAGCTGGCGAGGATCAGCGACCCTGGCCTAGCCTTCAATGATTCGAAAGCCCTGCAGGCCCGCGCGGTGGACCGCCAGCGTAAAGACATGAACGGGTACTGGTCGAAAGAGCAGAAACGCTTCCGGGATGACACGGCCAAAACGGTGCGGGAGGCGATTCGGAAGGGGCTGAGCGTTGAGCAGGCCGCCGGACTGCTGGAAGAGCGCCTGGGGGTCGGCCGGAACCGGGCGCTTCTGATTGCCGAGGACCAGTTGTTGACTGCGGCGGCCCGCGCAGAGGCTGACCGTCAGCAGGCCCTAGGGCTGACCAGCTACGTGTGGTGGTCTCGCCTCGACAATCGGGTGCGGCGGCCCCACCAGCTGCTGCATGGCCAGGTGCGCCGGTGGAAGGAAGGCGAGTGGCCGGGTCAAGCCATCAGGTGTCGGTGCCGCGCGGTGCCCGTGCCGAGGGCGCGGTAATGTAAATCATGTATCAATTACAGGAGCCGGGAGTTCTACCAGCCTCTTCAGTTTCCTTACCCTGCTACGATTTGATTGCAGAGTCCACACTTGTTTATAACGGCAAGAGTATTAATTTTGATCCTTCATCACTCACGCCAAAGGAGATACGAGATCTTACAATCGGTTCATTTGCCCCACCAATTGTAGGACTCATTGGTTTCCCTGGCCTTGAGATGTATCAAAGCTTGGAGCTGAATCTTGGTTCGCCGAAAGTTAATTTTAATGGCAAGAGCTATATAGTTAGCCTTCTTAAAGATGAATACAACAGCAGCCCAAAGGAATATTTCGCTGCAAGTCTCCGCTCTATATGATGCTCTTTGCAAGTTGAGCCGCCCTCCGGGGCGGTTTTTGTTTGGGTGTCACGCGTCGCCTGAACCTATCTCTACGCGCCAAGGGCGCCCCTTCCCCACGCCCGCAGGGCGGGCCCACCTCTTCCACTCAAGGAGTGACCTGAATGCCGAAGTCCTGGACGGAGTACCTCGAAGACCACAACAATGACGCCACCGCTGCCGGCGAGGCCGCCGCGCGCGATGTGGCCTCCCGTGAGCGTGAGAACGGCGCGGCGCGCACGTTCAAGCGCACCTTCGAGTCTGTCTTGCAGGAACTCGACATTCCGCAGACCCGTGAGGGCGCCACGTTGCTTATGGAGCGACTGGACGCCGCAAACGACACCAGTAACCGCGTGCCCCAGGGGGGCCTCGCCTTGACGGCTGAGCAGCGCGCGACCTGGGAGCAAGTGCAGCCGCTGCTGCGCGACGGTGAGCAGACCCTGACGCCGGCCCAAGTCTGGGAACGGCTGGACCAGGGGGTACAGGCCACCCAGCGTGAGCAGCTGCGCACCATCACCGACGCCTCGGGCGCTCGCCTGAGCGTGCTGCAAGACCGGTTGCGCGGCACCAACCTGCGGGTTGAACTGCGCGACCGCACCGAAAACGGCCAGCCGGTCAAGGACGCGCAGGGCAACGTCATCCGCGACGCGCGGGTGATCGAGACCGTCAGCGGCCAAGACACCGACCGGGGCGTGCTCAGGGAGTACGCGCAGGCCAACTGGGGGGACTACTTCACGTCCCTCTTCCCCGCGACCACCCAGACCACAGGAATGGTCGTGACCCCACAAGCCGGCGCCACGGGCGCTGGCGAAGGCCTCTCCAGTTACGCCGCCAAGGTGCTGGCCGACCGGCAGGCCGCCGCCAATCCCACCCCTCCTGGAGGAACCGCATGACCCTCAAGATTTACGGGCTGCCGGCCTTTGTCGCCGATCGCAGCAGCATGGACACCTTCGGTACCGGCGTCCAGATCAACTTCGCGCTGTTCACGGACGCCAAGTACGGCACCGCCGGCTCACGCCGCATTCCGGCGGGCACCGCCATTGAGCCCACCGGCAACGGCACCACGGGCGTCTACCTGTGCGGCCCCGCCGCCGGTACGGCCGGCAAGCCCCAGCTGCTACTGAAGACCGACGCGGAAGAAGACAGCCGCGCGGACGCGGCCAGCGGCTACGGCGCCTACGCCGGCGGCGTGGTGTACGAAACCCTGTTGCCCGACGCGAGCGGCAGCCCCCGTGCCCTGGCCAACGCCACCGTCCGCACCGCCCTGGCCACCCGCTTCGTGTTCATGACCTACGAGGACAAACGATGAACCTCACCTGGGCTCAAGTCATTGCCGCGCTGTCCGCCGGACGCGCCCTGATTCAGATTGCCAACACCCCGCCTGCGGCCTCCGAGTATCTGTCGGGCCGCTTCCTGCCCCGCGTGCAGATGCCGGACTACGACATCGACGGCGGCCTGATGGAAGTGCAGACTGTCATGGCCGGCCACGTCGGGATGGACAGCAAGTACCCGCAGGGCAGCGCCATTCAGCTGACCAATTTCAACCACAAGACCGCCAAGCTGGCCCAGTCGGTGGTGCTGGACGAGGCGCCGGCCCGCAACCTTCAGCGCCTGCTGCTGCTGGCCACGGCGGGCCAGGCGCAGGGCCGCAGCGTGAATGACTTCATGGGCGAAGCGGGTTTGAACCTCTACACCAAGGGCGTGGTGCAGTCGCTGGACGACAGCGCCGAGTACCTGAATATGCAGGCCCTGATGCGCGGCAAGATCGACTGGACCTTCAATGGCCGCCGCCTGCTGGTGGACTACAAGGTGCCGGCGGGCAACAAGATCAGCCTGACGGGCACCAACAAGCTGAGTGGCACCACGTCCGGCTTCTGGAAGGCGATCAGCGACGCCGAGAAGATCGTGAAGGGCAGCGTGGGCATCGTCTGCAGTCAGGCCACGCTGCAGGTCATCATCGACAACCCCGTGCACCGCATTCAGATCGTGAGCGATGTGTACAGCCCGGAGCGCAACATCCGCACGGTGCAGATCCGGCGCACGCAGAGCCTGCAAAGCGACGGCAACGGCGGCTTCGTGATCGCCAGCACGGGGGACCAGGCGCAGTCCACCACCCTGATCGGGTACGGCCGCGAGGGACAGGTCATCGATCCCACCACGCCCGGCGAGACCATCGGGGTGCAGATGGCACCCAACAACGTGATTGCGGTGATTGGCCGCAACACCACCGGGCAACTGGTCAGTCTGTCGGGCACGCCCATTCCGGAGCAGGCGCTGGGGTACTACCACGTGGCTCCCACGGTGGAAGGCACCTGGCGGGGTGAGCCGCTGGGCCGCTGGGGGCGGCTGTTCAGCCCAGAAGGCGATCCTTACCAGCTGGTGGCGGAGGGGACAGAGAACGGCTTGCCCGTCATCCGCAACGCCAAGCGTCTGGTCATCATCGAAAGCGAGGCCTGAGCATGAGTGACCGTGTGAAAGTGACGGCCCTGGGCCAGACGTACCGGCACCGGGGCGAGGCCTTCGGGCCGTTCGTGGCCACGCCGGAGCAGCCGTTTACCGAGGTGCCGGCGGCCATTCAACTGGTGAGCGGCGCCCCGGTATATGACGAGGCGCAGGCACCTGCCGAGCCAGGTGTGGACATTCAGGAACTGCTGGACGCCAACGCTGGGCTGAAGGCCGATCTGGACACAGCCCAGCGCGAAGGGTCAGAAGCTCAGCGGCGTTTCGAACACGAGCAGGCCCAGCACGAGAAAACCCGTGAAGGGTACGCTGAGTTCAGCAACCAGTACGAAACGAAGAAGGCGGCGTGGGAGACCGACCGCGCGGCCCTGGTGGAGCAGATTGATCAGGGGGCAGAGCAACTCCGCGCGCTGGAAGTGCAGTTGGCGGAGGCGCAGAACACTGCCCAGGTCGCCCCTGCGCCTCTCACTCTCCCCGAAGGCCTGCGCGACCAGATCGCCGGTCTCAAGGGCGTGAGCGTCCGCCAGGCTGACGAGATCATGGATCTCTTCCGCGCGGCTCTGGGCATCGTGCCCACTGGGGACGCTTCCGCATGAGCAGCGCGCGCCGGGATGCCGAAACGCTGCTGGGCCAGGTCCTGAACCTGGACGCCCGGCTGCGTTCGGTCGTGACCGGCCAGCCCGTCCCGGCGCCGACCCCTGACGCCGCGCGCCAGGTCGTCAAGATCGTTCAGGAACCCAAGGCGGGCCGGAAATGACCCTTACCGTCCCCGAATTCCCTCTGAGCCTGGCGGCAGGCCTACAACACCTGCAGGACGCCCTAGGCGAGGGGTATGGGGGCAACCTGGACACTGACGCCCTCACCCGGGCTCTGTCCGTGGACGCGCTGCGGGTGGACACGGCCGTGCATCCCCGGCCCTGGGCAACGGCCGCCCGCCTCATCACCGACAACACGGAGTACGAGGTCAGCAAGGGCCTGAACGCCCGCATTGATCGCAAGCTCAGTGGCCTGGAAGAGCAGCAGATGCAGGCCGACGCAATCGCCGGCATCCTGCACCTGTTGCCCCGGACGGACGAGACGAGCTGGCCGCCCCGCAGTGGCAGTGTGGCAACGGACGGGGTGTTCTGACGTGCGGGTGGATGCTCGCCCCTTCTTCAAACTGGTCACGCCCTCCGGGACCGTGACCAAATGCCTGCGCCCTGACTTTAATGGGCGCAGCGTGGGCGTTGGGGGCGGCACTGGGCCGCAGGGCCTGGTCAGCGTGGTGGCCACCCACACGGTGATGGTCTTCAATCCCCTCGCCAGTGACCTGGTCGTCAACGCCGCGGTGACGCTGAACGACACCACGCCCCCCGGCCGGTACCGGGTGCTGCAGGTGGCCACCGAACCGGCGGGTGCCACTGTCTATCTGGCCGCTGACCCCGCTGAGGGTGAAGCTCCCTATCAGCCGGATCAACCCGACGACCCCCCACGCACCGGTCAGAGACTGCCCTATGTTGCGTCTGACAGCTAGCCTGGACCTCTACGGCAACCCTACCCTCCGGCGCCGTCTGGAGCGCTTGGGCGAAGTGCCGGTGGAAGTGGCCCGTGAACTCGCCAAGCAGACGGCTGTGGTCCTCACGCGTGAGGCCAAGGCCAACCTACAGTTTCAGAGTGCCCGTACCCTAGGCCGCCGCTCGGGCAACCTGATCACGCACACGCGCGCCTTCGCCCGGGACACGCCTAATGGGGCCACTGTCGAGCTCTACACGCTGTTCTACGGCCGAGTGAATGCCCGCGGCATGGAGATTGAGGCGAAGAATGTTCCCTACCTCGTGTTCCGCATTGGCAACCGCTTCTTTCGCAAGCGCAGCGTGATCATCCCCGCTCGTGACTGGGACCGCCTGGCCATTGAGCGCACGCGGGCGCAGATTCCCCGCCTGACCCGGCAGGCTGTCACCGCGCGCATGAGGATTGCTCCATGAGGCCAAGCGAGAACGTCAAGATCCTGCTGGAAAACATCGGCCGCGAGGTGCACGCCGAACTGAGCGGCGCCGGCGCCATTGCCGAGTGGCGCGCGCCCATCGTGAGGGCCGTGACCACGAACGACCTGGGGCCCTGGATGATCTTCACCATCGTGGGGCCGCTTGACGACAAAGACCTGGTAGCAGATCTCGGCCAGACTGCGCAGATTTCGGCCCTGATCCTGGTCAACGCCACCTTCGAAATCAGCGAAACCAATGCCCACTACCTCAGCACCTTCGACGCCCGTGTGGGCATCGTGCGCGCCATTCAGCGTGTGCTTCGAGAAGCCCCGCCTCAACTCACGACCATCTGGCGCGGCGAGGAGGAAGCCGAAGTGAAGGGCTGCACCCTCAGTCAATCGCAGGTTGTCATTCAATGGAACGAACCCGCTTAAAGGAGTGTTATGAGCGACAAAGAACAGTGGTTTGAAGGGAAGGCCGACGCCCCCGAAGGGGTAATCCCTGGCGTGGGCAAGGTGGGGCCTGGTGTAAAAGTTCTCGCTCGCAGTCTGGAGCACGCTGAAGCCCTGAAGGCGACGGGCTACTACAAGGCCAGCACAGCCCCCAAGCTGGACACCCCTGAGAGCGAAGATGATGCGAAGGCTGGGCAGACACTGGCTCCAGATGCCCCAGCGCCTGAGAAGCGCGCGAAGGACGGTAAATAATGCCCTGGACACAGCGCCCTGGACTTGGGCAGTACGGTGCCATCATGATCGCCCTGCAAACGGCAGTCGGCACGGCGGCCACCACGCCCACGCACACCTTGAAGGCCACGCAGTACATGCCGCCCCTCGAACAGTTGCTGAGAACGAAAGATGCCGGCACTATTGGCAGCATTCGCAACCGTCGTAGCCGCGTGCAGGGAGTCCAGGCGGATGCCCGCACGATCACTGTCGAAATGACAATGAGCGCGCTGAGCGAGCTGCTGAAAGTGCTCGGGCCAGTGGCGACGAGCGTCATTACGCCGTCCGATACCAACTGGGAGGCGTTGGCGCCAGGGATTCCCCTGACAGTCTGGCAATTACACCCTACTGGGGATCGTGTGGCGAAAGACGTACAGATCGGCAGTATTCAGCTGACGGTAGGAGCCCGTGCGAACGTTACAGCGCAGATCAGCTTCATGGTCACGAGCAGCCAGGCCCTGGGCACCGCGCCTGCGCTGCCAGTCACACCAAACGATCAACTCCAGTACAAGCACTTCTGGCTCAAAGTCAACGATGTGCTGTACAAGCCTGAACTGGGCGGCGTGAATATTCAGGTTCCGATGGCTGTGGTGGACGGTGCCAACGGGACAGTCAACGGTGCCTCAGGGACGGCCGCCCAGGCCAATTACCCAATTGGCTGGGAACGGACTGACAGCCCGACGATCACGACCACATTCAGCTTGCCGGCGCTCGTCACAGCTCTCCGAGATGCGTACGAGCAGAACACGCTGGTCAAGGTCGAAAGTGGCTTCACACTCCCTGGTGGCACACCAAAGACATTGAAATTCACAGTGAACACGGCTGAGGTCAACAGCGTGAACGTGCCTGCGGGAACTGACCGTATTGTGGTGCCCTATGAGGCTGTGGGCGTCAGCGAAGACACCTTGGCGGAATACTCAATTACCTTGCCTGCCTGAGCACGACGTGAACAGAAGCCTCTTGCGCCTTCGTGCCAAGAGGCTTTTTAGTCTGTAGCTTAAAAAGCTCGGCCTGGTCAATCTTTTTCTTAAATCGTGTTATGCTGTGGGCGTCCGAGAGGACGCGGCGCATGACAATCCAGGACGAGAGGACATCACATTCGAGCGTTGAACGCCCCGGATGTAGGGTCCGGGGCGTTCAGAAAGGAGGTGATCCTATGCGTCAAAAGCAACGCAAGGATACACCAAAACGCCGTCGAAAGCCATTGACACCCACTGAAATCGCTGCCTTAATTGCAGCACTCAGCGGTCTGCTCACTGGTATCGCGGCACTCCTGACAGCCCTGAACTAAGCCTCTCGCCCCTGGACCCAGACGCCGTGGACCCCTGCCCTCAAAAGCAGGGGTTCTGTGCTTCAGGGTCTCTCGTGTCACGCCCCCTTCAAAACTGGGTGTATGACCTTCTTCAAGGATGTCCTTCTTCCTGGAATGGACCTGACAGTCACAATTCGTAAAGCTGACATGCAGGCCATCATGCAAGGGGCTACCCTTGCAGCCTTTGCGGGCCGGTACGCGCAGGCTGGGGCAGAACATGCCAACAAGGGCGGCGAACTGCTCAAAAGCATCATGAATAGCCAAGGCCGCCCCAATGAACTGAGCGACGAGGATACTCCCGAGGCGCTGGCGCTTATCGCTCAAGCCAGTGAGCAAGGAAACCGTGATTTGGTGCGTGAATCTCTGGTCGAGCCCGAGTTTGAAGAGCTGCTAGCGCGCTACCGGGGCAAAGAAACCCACCGTACGTTCGGCATGGGACCGGACTTCACTGTGCTGGTCAACGCGATCCGGGAGCACAGCGGCGTCAAGCCGGTGACCGAGGTCGATGCCGCCTCTAACGTCCGATTTCCTGAGGAATTGGGCAGTGCCGCTGGATCAGATGGCGCATCATTGGGGAGTAACACCGGCCCATCTGATGCATATGAGCCCTGAAGACTGGGACCTGAATCTGGGGGTGTATTACTACGCCAGAGGCGAGGCCGCCATGGATGAGTGGTGGCGCCGGGCACAGGAACAGATGAACGCAGGCCGGAGGTAGGCTGCGGCAAATGAGTAGCAGGGGCGCGACGCGCGATGTACCGTGCGAGGATGCGCCTTCTGCTGCTGTTGGCACTCTTGTTGCCTGTTGCCCATGCCGCCCAGCTGGCTGACCTTACTAGGAATACAGGGCAGTACGCCTTTGATGTGAAACTGTTCCAGAAGCCTGTGTTCAAGGCTCGCGTGCAGGCGCTCATTACTCCAGGGCTATACGAGTTGCTACAAAAGAATTTAACCGTCAGCGGCCCCATCATGAGCGACCAAAATCGGACGGTGTATTACCTGACAGGGAACGCTCCACATCTGGGCGGGTCTGAAGCCGCCATCCTGGCCTATGACGTCAAGCGTGACGCCCTGGTGGTGATGATCCAGTCCAAAGGCCGGTACATGTCATTCGAAGAAGGGCGCTTCATGGATCCCCGCGCCTATCCTGAAGACCTCCAGCGGGCCATCATCAATTTCTATGGCGGGAGTGTGCCCCGCTTGCGCTGAGGATTGACCCCGTGAGTGTCACGCCCTGCCTGACCCTGAAGGCATGGCCACCGTGGACAGCATCCTTCTTTCTATCAACGCGGTTGTCAGTGGCGCGGCCAATGTGCAGATGCTGGCGCAAGGGCTTCAGGGACTCAGTCAAGCGGCCCTGAATTTTGGCACCTCAGCGGTTGTGGCCGCTGGTCAGGCTGAACAGACCGCCGCCAGCTTTGAAACCCTCTTGGGTAGCAGTCAGAAGACTGGTGCCTTCCTAAAAGATCTAGCAGACTTTGCTGCGAATACGCCCTTCGAACTGAAAGGGCTTCAGGCCAGCGCTCAACAGATGCTGGCCTTCGGGTTCAGTGCCGAGCAGATTATCCCCCTGCTGACTGCCGTGGGGGACGCCGCAGGCGGGCAGAGCGAGAAAATCGAGCGCATCACGCGTGCCCTGGGGCAAATTCGCGCCAAGGGCAAGGTCAGTGCCGAAGAGATCGGCCAGCTGGCAGAGGCGGGGATTCCGGCCTGGCAGATGCTGGCCGACAAGATTGGTGTGAGCATCCCAGAGGCCATGAAGATGGCTGAACGGGGCACCCTGAGCGCTGCCGAAGCCATTCCTGCACTGCTAAGCGGAATGCAAAGTAAATACGGCGGAATGATGGAGCGCCAGTCTCAGACCCTCTTGGGGATGTGGGCAAATTTCAAAGACAACCTTGATCAGACCATGGTGGGTATTGGTAACAGTCTGATTGAAGGCTTTGACCTCAAGGGCGTTATGCGACAGGTCAACGAAGGCCTCGCGCAGGTCAAATCCTACTTTCAGGGATTTGACCTGAAGGCTTGGGCACGTGACAACGAGCAGGCCATCATGATCGTAGGCGGCGCACTGACCGGTGTGCTGATCGGCGCCCTGGTGGCGGGGGGGGCAGCGCTGGTGGCACTGCTGGCCCCTGCGCTGCCCGTTATCGGCGTGGCAACTGCCATCGGTGCCGCGTTCGGGGCATTGGGCGTCACCTTTGAGGACGTCCGGACGTTCACCCTTGAATTGGTCCAGGGTTTTCAAGTGCTGCGGGACCGGGCGGGGCGCGAGGCCGAGGGCCTGCGCGAGCGCCTCGCGCCCGTCATGGCCAATATCCAGTCGGGTATCCGCGACGCCCTGACCGTGGTGCGGGATGTGTGGCAGCGGGTGGCCCTCCCGGCCTGGCAGAGCATTCAGCCGGCGGTCCAGAACGTTCTACGCGGCGTCATGCCGCTGGTGACCAGCTTCAGTGAATTCCTGAAGGGTGCCTTCCATGCTCTGCGCTGGCTGGTTCAAACAGTGTTCATCCCGGCGTGGGAAGCCATCTGGCCCGTGGTACATCGCGTCTTTGAGCTCGTAGCTGGATATGTGCGAGCAGGCATGGATATGGTGGGGGCCATCTTTAGTGCGGCAGGCAAGCTCCTGCAGGGTGACTGGCAGGGGGCATGGGACACCATTAAAACCGATACGGTTGCCGCCTTAAAGGCGTTGGCTGAGACCTTTGAGAACTCTGGAGCCAAGCTCATGGAGGCCGGCGCCGTTCTGGGCCGCCGCATCCGCGACGGCATCATGGGTGCGCTGGGTAATCTCGCTGCCGATCTGATCCTGACGGTGCGCGAGGCGGTAGCGGGCATGGTGGCCGCAGTTCCCGAAGGCATTCGTGATCGCTTGGGTATTTCAGAAGGACTCTATAGGGCCAACCTCGCTGCCAACGCGGCGCGAGATGCAGCCGCCACTGGTCAAGCCGCCAACTCAGCGCGAGACGTGCTGGGCAAGATGACCACGGATGACACCCTGAAAGCACTCCTGACGGCCATCTTTGGCCAGGAAAGCGCAGGCAATTATGGGGCGTTCAATCCCGACTCGGGAGCTTTGGGTAAGTACCAGGTCATGCCCCAGCATCTGCTTTACAGCGACGCGCGGTATGACCCGAGCCGCAACACAGCGGCGTGGGCCAAGCGCAACATGGACAACAGGGGCGTGAAGGGGGAAGGCTGGGACTTCATGGCGTTGGGCCGCGACGTAACCCCTGCGCAGTTCATGCGAAGCCCTGAAATTCAGGAGGCCATCTCGCAGACGCGCATGCTGGCCAATCTCCAGAAGCGGCTCAGCGAAGCCGGAGGCGACCTCGAAAAGGCCATCAAAGAAGCTGCAAAAGATTGGTATGGGCGCGGAAATGCTGGACCTGGCTATCCCACCCCTGACGAGTACGCCGAGAAAATCTGGAGGAAGTTCATGGCAGCGGCGGCCACGTCCACTCCGTCCACCCCGGTCCTCGGATCGGCGGCCGGTGCGGGCGGGGCTCTGGGCAGTAAGCCGCTGCCTGGGGGCGCGTCTACTCCACCGTCAACCCCGACCAAACCCGCGCCGACTGACTTCGCTGGGTTCGGCGGCACAGCTGCTCCCCCTTCGGTGGCCGACATCGCGAAGGACCTGACCGCCAAAGTGACTGCCATCCAGGCTCGTCTGGATCTGAAACTGATCAACCGCGAGCAGGCTATTCGTGACCTCAAGGCCATTGAGGATCAGGCCATCGCTGTTGCCCGCCGTCAGGGCAAGGGTTGGGAAGATTACGCTGCGCTGGCGAAGACGGCGCGCGGCGCCATTGATGGGGTCAAGACCAGCACGAAAAGCACAGTGGACGTGCTCCAGGCGCTTAACACCCAGTACGAATATGCTGGGAAAAAGGGTCTGCCCGAGTACATTGCGGGACTCAAAGCATTCATCACCCAGCAGGAGAAGGTCGCTCAGAGCGCACCTAAGGACAGCCAAATTCAGATTGACGCTATGAGCCGAGTGGCTCAGGCACGGCAAGTCTTGCGGGCGGTGGACGAAGCCGAGGACCGCCGGACGGCTGAGGCGCAGACGCGGGCTGCCGCCGTCAATGCGGCCAGCCGTCAGGGGCGCCTCACGGACGCCAAGCTGGAGCTGAAAGAGCTGGAACGCCTGCGAGACGAGGATCTGCGCAAGGCGGGCGGGGACCTCGCCAAGCGCTTGGCCGTGGAAACCTACTACGCCAAGCTCATTCTGGATGCCAAGCGGGTTGTACTGGACCGCGAGAAGGCCGACCGGGACGCCGGCATTATCAACAACCGCAGTCTGCCCGTCTCTCTGAAAAACAAGGACCTGAACAACAGCCGAGATGAATACCACATCGATCTGGCCACAGCGCGCAATCAGCAAGACGCGCGGGTGGACACGGCGCGCGCCGCTGAAACGGACGCTGTACGTCGCCTGCGCACTGAGTACAGCAAGCTGGCTGACGGTATCCGGGCCCAGGTGGCCGCCGGGACGTTTGACGATGCCCGGCGCAAAGAAGCACTGGTGAGCTTCAATGCCTTGGGCGCTGCCGCCCGGCAGGCGGGCCTCTATGAAAACGACCACGCCGAAGCGGCCCGCCGCAGTACCTGGGCATTGGTGAATCAGGGCGTAGCGGCAGCCACCATGATCCGCACGAGCGCCGAGCGCATTACTCAGATCAAAGAACAGGCTGATGCCGACCAGGCCGCGTCAGCCGCAGCAGAGACCTCTGTTACCAGTCTGACCGGGATGCTGTCGGAATTAATTGCCCAGGACCTTGACCCGCACCAAACCGGATATGTACAGCTGCTGGATGAATTGATTGAGAAGGGTGGGGCAGCGGGAGTAGCCGCACAGTATGTGCGTGACAATTTGACCCAGCTGGAAGCAGATCTGGGCGGCAACAGTCTGGACGCTATCGCCTTCCGGGGGCGCCGCGCCCTTCAAGAGGCCCGCGCGCAGAATGAGGCGCCAGTCAACACAGACCCCACCCTGGAACAGAGTTTGGCGGGACAGGCGGCGGGCCGCTTATTGGACGAGGTGTTTTATCAGCCTGGGGCCATTGAGGAAAAGTTGCGCGCGGTCATTCAGGCGGTAGGCAGCAACGCTTTTAATGACATTGGCACTGAGGGCAGAGAGCAATTCTGGGAGCAGTTTGACGCCCTAGTGAACGACCCCGAACTGGGTGGCATTGGCTCTGATCTGGCGCGCGAGATTATCGGCGCTCTAGCCGACGATCCCGTTTGGGACATCCTACGGGCTAAATTGAGCGACACCTTAAGCGCTCGTAGCCTGAATGACCGCGTAGGAGAAGTAGCGGGTGTCCTCAGTGCGGCTGATGGCGCTTACGAAGCGGGCGGTGACCCACTGGCCTATATCAAGGCTCTAGAAGCAGAGTTGCCAATGCTAGAGCGTCTGGCCAGCCTCGCGCGCGGTACCGATCTGGATGGACTGGCCAACAGCTATCTGGAGGCTACTCGTGCCCGCATTCAGGCCGTCACCGATCTGGTGGTGACCAGTGCCACAGCAACCGGCGAGGTAGACCAGCAGGCAGCGGATGCCGTGCAGCGCGCCCGAGAAATCGTGGAGGGGTACGAACAGGGCCGTATAGGAGCGGGGGAGGCCGCCGAAGCCGCACTGGAATTGGTGCTGGTGCTGGAACAGTACGCGCAGGCTGCTGAGCGGGCCAATGATGCTGACGCGGCAGCTGGGTGGCGGGCCTTTGCGCAAGAAGTGCTCAGTTCGGCGCCAACTGTCAGCGCTGCACTGGACGAGGTGGGCACTTCTGCTGATGAGCAGGCAGCCGACACCACCGTGAACCTTTTGAAGCTTATGCAGGGCTATCAAGAGGGCAGTGTGGGTCTTCGGGATTTCCTGGGGGCCGCCGTAGAGGCGCTGCCCAAGTTGGAGGCCTTGGCCAAGGTGGCAGAACTGGCAGGCCGCGCAGACCTCGCCGCCCATTACCGCGCCTTAGCCACAGAGCTGCGCGGGATGAGTCCGAATCTGAAACTGACTGGATTCCTTGACAAGATGAACACCTACGGCCAGTACGCCACCGACCTGGCCGGGCGCCTCGCGAATCTGGCCGAAGCCAGCGGGAACGGCAACCTGGCGGCCAACATCAACGGCGCCGTCAAAGCCTTCGAACTGGTCAAGGGCGTGGCGATGGACATCGCCCAGGGCAACTGGGTGGGCGCGGCCGTGAAGGTGCTGGGCAGCCTGATCGACGCCTTCGCCGGCTTTGCACGCGCGAAGGCAGAGGCGGCCAAGGCCCGCGAGGACTTCCAGAAGCAGTTCTCGCTGATCAATGCGGATGCGTTCAGCAGCTTCACCACCCGGAGCCGGGGCTTGCTCGCCGATGTGTTTGGGGGCGGCCCTGAAGTGATTAAGTCCATCAACGAAACAGCGGCCAGCATTGCGAAAGCCATCGAATCTGGGGTGTTGGGCGGCTTCCAGAATGGCATCAGGAGCTTTCTTTCTGGCACGGGCGATCTGCTGACCGGCATCCGGGAAGGGGTGCGCGGCGCGCTGATCGACGCTGTCACCCAGGCGCTGATTCAGGGCGCGGTGCTGAAGGGCACCCTAGGCAAACTGCTGACCGACCTGACCACCACCCTGGCTAGCGGTGGGGACGTGACCGGCATCATCGGCCAGATCGGGGCGGCATTGCCTGGCATTGCCAAGACTTTGGAAGGTGTTCTGAAGCCCATCAAAAGTGCGATTGACAAGGCCTTGCCGCCTACGCCCACCACTGGTGGTGGTAACTCATCCGGTGGGCCGGCTTACAGCACCGGGCCTGTGCAGGCGGGCGTGCCGACCGTGGCGCTCGACATCCTGAACACGGCGCGCGACCTGTTGAAAGGGGCCAACGAAGCGCCCCGACTGATGATGGACGCGGCCCGGCTGAGCTACCGCGCCGCCGAACTTCAGTACGCTGCTGCTGAGCGCTTCGCTGGCCCCCACAACTCCGGCACGCTGGGTAGCCGCTGATGATCGCCCCCAGCACTCTGCCCCTGATCAATTGGCGCCTGACCGTGCGTGATTGGGACGGCACCTTCCGCCACGAGCGCTCTGCCAGCCACGCCACGGCCGCGCAGCAGGTCAACATTCCCGCTGACGGCCTGGAAGCCTCACACAACGGGTACGGTGACTGCTTAGAGCTGACCTTTCAGGCCATCTGGCCCACCTTGGGGGCCAAGGGCCGCGACCTCTTGGAACTGGATACCCAGGACACCGCCGGCGTCTGGACGCGGCGCTGGGCGGGCGTGGTGGTCAAGAGCGGCAACGCGATGGTCAGCTGGGGCCATACCAACTTCAAGGCGGCGGGTCTGAAGAAGCGCTGTGGGGAAGTGCGGGTACCGGTAGACCTCGCGGAAGGCGATGTGGGGGCCCAGGCCCGGCAGGCCATTCAGGCGGTCCTTGACAGTGGGCAGCTCGGGCAGGCGATTCTCTTGGACCCCGCCCTGATCCCTGACGTGGGCGTGCCGCTGGGGAAAGTGGAGGCCAAAAACCGCACGCTGACGGCCGTTCTTGACTACCTCTCCGCGCAGGGGGGGCAGGCCTGGGGCGTGAACGAACACCGCTTTCTCTTCTGGCGGCCCCTGACCACGGGCACGGGTGACGTGCTGAGCCTGACCGAGACGGTGACCACGCCCGGCCGCGCGGTGACCGCTACCTTTGAAGACGCAGACGCGGAGGCCCTCGTCACCCGCGTGCTCTTCAACGTCGGCGCCTGGGACGACGGCACGCCCATCACCCACGAGGTCCAGACCGAGCACGAAGCGCGGTACGGCGTGGCCTGGAAAGAGGTGCCCCTGGACCCCAGCGTGCCGAGCTGGGCCACCGTGCCGTTCACCCTCAACCTGCTGCGGGTGGCCCAGCCCACGGCGGCCCAGTTGGCTCTCCTCACCGACCGCCTGACGGCTGATGCCAGTGGCACCCGTGCCGGCTGGGACGCCTACACCACGTCTCCTGGCCAAGAAACCTGGGTAGAACTGGTGACACAGGCCCCGATGCAGCGCCTGGTGATTGACGCGGTGTGGGACGTGGATCAGGCCCAGCAGGCCGGCTGCAAACTGGAGATCCGAGTACCAGGCAGCGCGCTCGTGCAGAACGCTTTCGGGCGCTACAACGGAGCAACAGGGAAAGCCACCTTGCAGGAGATGGTGGAAACGCGTGGCGAGCCGCTGCCTGCCGGCACCGCCTTCCGGTTTTATATCCCTGAAAACACCCTCCTTAACCTGGCCGAGCTGCGCCCCGAGGTCCTTGACACTGGCCTGTTGGCTCAACTGGCCACCTACCACCTGATCCTGCCCAGCCGGGACCCGGCGAGCGTGCGGGTGCCGTGGCCTGTCACGCCGCGCCCGACACTCAGTCTGCGCCGCCTGCTGGGCGACGTGTATGAGGCGCCCGTGGAGGTGGTGCGGCTGATGATCAAACTGGGCGAACCGGGCGTAAGTGTCGTGCAAACCGGGCAGCGGGAGTCCGCCGAAAGTGCAGCGACCCGCTTCCTGGCCCGGCGTGCGCTGGATGAAGCCACCCTGACCGCCATCCGGGCGGCGAAGGCCGGCCCATGAGGCACCGCCTCATGGTGAACGGCGCCATCGCGCTGGTGCCTCAAGAGACTCGGATTCCTTTGCCCCGCCGGCAGGCCACCGGTGACGTGCAGCAGCTGCCGGTGACCGGGCGGCCGTATGCCACCGGGACTCCCGGGCAATACACCCCCGCGCAGGTGACGGTGACGACGACGGTGCGTGGGGTCTCGGCCCAGGACGCCCGCGAGCAACTGGCGATCATGGAGCGCCGTTTCCGGCTGGCCACCCGCCTCTACGACGGCGCGCGGTTCCTGCCGGTGCTGCGCCTCTCGGTGTTTGATCCCCCGGAAGAGGGCTTTGCCGGCCAGAGTTGGAAGCTGAGCATGACCTACGACCTGCTCTCGCCGCTGTACCACCTGGGGCCGGATGACCAGCGGCCCCGGCCGACGCCACTGGAACAGGACGACGGGCTGTACGTGCTGGGCGCCGCCGAGATCATCGGCGGCGGGGACGACTTCGTGGACCTGGTGCCGCTGGACGGGTACAGCTTCGTGCCCGGCACGTATACAGCGCCGTTCTCCGGCATCACGTATCAAATTCTGGAGGTGGACTACGATGACATCAGCTAGTCGAGTCGGCGTGATTGTGGACGCCGAAAAGCTGGATATGGCCGCTCAGATTGCCCATCAAGAGGCCGAACTGGCGCGCCTGCGCCGCCTGGAACTGGACGCCGCGGCCAGTGGCCTCGAAGCCAGGAAACAGGCGGTCGACGCGGGCTTGCAGAACCTGGGGACCAGCCTGGCGGGGTACCAGGGGGCTATTAGCAGTGCGATTCAGCAGGCGGCGACGGCGGCGGGCATTACCGGCCTGGTCGCCGCCGAGAGCAACTTGACTGGCAAGGCCGCCGGCACTTATCAGGTGGCGGCCACCGGCGAACTGGTGGTCTGGTCCGGCAGCAGTGTCACCGCCCGTCAGCCTATGCTGCCCACCATTGCCACCAGCGTGGCGCGGGTGGCGGACATCACCGCCCTGCGCGCGCTGGCCACTGGTGCCACGACCGTAACGGTGGACGACCGGCGCCGGGGCGGCACCTTCGTGCGGGCCCTGCTCAGCGTGGCGGGTGCGGTGGACAACGGCCTGCGCTTCGCCCATGTGGACAGCACCTACGTCTGGCAGCGGCTGCATGACCCCTTCCAGCTGCACGCCGACTGGTACCGGGAGCCGGTGAGCAACACCGCGCCCCAGCTGCAAAAACTGTTCGACGCGGCGCCGCGCGGCGCCATCATCCGGGGTGGCAGCAAGACCACGGGCGGCGCCTTGGAATACTGGCCCGTCGCGCCCTGGACGCGCCCGGACGGCCGCACCGACATCCTGTTGACCCTGAACCGGGCCGTCACCCTGGACTGGGGCGCCAACCAGTACGGCGGCTACATCGGCTACGGCACCGATACGCCGGGTACGGCCAGCATTCTGGAGGTGTCCAGCCGCATCTCACAGGATTTTCCCGGCAGCAGCACGGAGTACGGCTACCGCTTCCTGGACCTGGCGATTCTGCCGACCACGGGCAGCCCCTGCGCCAAACACGCGCTGATTCTCAAGCCAACGGCGAGCGACAACCTCGCGGACGTCCTGATTGACGGCGGCCAGTTCGTGGCGACCAATCCGGACGGGCGGGCCATCTACAGCACGAACACTGGCAACAACGGCATGTTCCTGCTGCGCATCATCGCGCCCAAAGTGCGGGGCGGTGTGCGGCTGGAAAAGCTGGGCGACAGCATCTACATCGCGGACGGCAGCTGGGCAGGGAACACGGGGGTGCCGTGCCTGTGGCTGAGCCTGCTGGACCCCACGAACCCGACCGACGCCGCCAGCCAACTGCATCTGAAACGCTTGAACATGAACGCGGTGGCCCAGGCGCTGATTGTCGAGGACGCTGCGACGTGCACCGTCGAGGGCTTGAACGTGGAGGGCCGCAACCGGGATGAGGGGGGCGCCGGGAATTACGGTAAACACCTGGTCGAGTTCAACAACTGTGGCACCAAAGGCGGCGTGGCCGGCCAGAGTGCCCGCAGCTACAGTGGCAGCCGCTTTGTGGGCAACAAGATCCTGCCGGCCGATGGGGGCACGTACGGGACTAGCAGCGGGGCCAGTGCGGTGCTGTTCAACAACTCGCGGGGCTGGGTGTTGAGCGGCGGCGCCATCGGCACCTCGCAGGTGCTGCAGGCGAACAATTCGCCGGCCGACAACGGGCGGGGCTACACCCTGCGGGCCTGTGACGACATGACGGTGGATCTGCCGGACCTGCAACTCACCACCAGCAGCATCGGCGTGGACATCGAGAGCACCACCAAGAACATGCGCTGGCGGGGAGCGACGGTGAACCCCATCGTGCCGAGCAGCTGGACGGTGGTGCAGGACAACGGGCAGGGCACGATGGGGCTGGTCAAGCCGGTACCGCTGCCCACGGCGCCCCCAGCGATTCAGGGCTTTGAGAATGTCCCCGGCGGGGACCCCCTGCGGTACGTGAAAGAGGAGAGCGGCCTGGTGCGGCTGTTCGGAATGCTGCGGCCTCAGGGGGGCAGCGCGGCGCTGAGTGGGTACATCACGCTGCACACCTTCGGCGCGGGGTTCCTGCCGGCCGAGATCGTGCGGCGCCTGGTGGCGTATGAGACGGCCCCGGCGGGGACTGACCCCCAGCCGACCATCCGGCAGATGTATGCCCGCGTGGTGGGCAGCGGCAACGGGGCGGCGTCTGGGCGACTGCAACTGAACGCCTGGGCCAACGGGGCGCAGGACACGACGGTGGCGGGCGTGCGCGACATGACCGTAGACATGACCTGGCACGCTCCACCGGCCTGAGTGGGGTGTCACGCGCCGCCCAATCCTGAAGCCATGCCCACGTTCCCTGCCCCCGCTGCCCACCGGGGGCAGCGTCATTCCGGCCCTCGGAGGAGCGCCCTTGCGTCTGATTCTTCCTGTCTTGTTCGTGGCGGCGCTCAGTCTGAGTGCTGCCCCCACGCCCACCTGCCTCGCGCGCGTCACGGCCCAGCCGAGCTTTCCTGGCCGCCTCGTCACCGTGCGGGTGCCGCCCAGCTGTCCGCCGGGGGGCCGGGCCTACGTCCGCTTCGTGTCCCGCACGGGCACCCAGCCCGACAGTCCCCCTGGTTTCTTCACCCTCCGGCCCGGCCAGCAGCTCACCCGCCGGGTACCGGCCTCCTGGTGGGTGGAAGGCCGCGACAAGTACCTGCGCTGGCTGCGCCTGAAGGAGGCGCCCTGAGATGGACAAACTCCTGATCGTCATGACTGCCGGCACCCTGGCGGCCAAAGAACTCGCCCCAGGGACCGGCCTCCCCCTGACCACCGACGAACTGTGGAGCCTGCTCTTCGTGTTCGGCGCTTCCCTCTTTACAGCCGTCAGCAAGGAAGCCAGCAAGGCCAACCGGGGCCCGATCAAACCGGTGCGCTTCTGGGGCAACGTCGGCCTGGGCGTGATGGGCGGCATGTGCATGCCCCTTCTGCTGGACTTCGTCTTCCACTACTTCACCAGCCGGAATCTCAGCGGCGGGGCCAGCATCGGCCTGGGGATTCTGGGCGCGTATGCCGGCCAGGACGTCCTGAAGGCTGGGTATGGGGTGGTGCTCAGTCTGGGTGAAGCAGTGGCCAAACTCAAAGGCGTCAGCATCAGCTACGACGCCTCAAAGGTGCGGAACAAGAAAAAGGACGGTGAGGACGATGCGTAAGACGACTCTCAAAGGGGGGTGGCCGCGTGCGCTCGCCATCACCGTGCTCTACGTGCTGATGGTCCTGGCCTACATGTACAGCGCCTGGGTGGCGGACATCGCGGACACGGAACTGGGCCCGCCCATCGTGCAGGAGGGGCTGCGCGCCCTGATCGTCATGAACATCGCGCGGGCGTTCCAGTTGCGCTGGGCGGAGTTCACGCCCGTGCAGCGCCTGGCGTACCTCTGCCTGGGGCTGAGCCTGATCGGCAACCTGGCGCGCGGGCACTTCAGTGGCACCCCGCTGACCCTGACATTTGCCCTGGGGAATCTGGCGCTGCTGACCATCACGACCCGGCTCATGGCCGTCACGGGGCAGCTCCGAGCCCTGGCCGCCCGCGTGACCGAACTGCTGAAAGAAAACACCCGCCTGCGGGCGCGCGTGGCTTACCTGGAAGGAGATGACACCCATGATCACCCCTGACGTTGTTCGCGCCCTGAACCCCCGGCACCCCCGCCCAGACGTGGCGGCCACCAAGCTCCAGCAGGCTTTCACCCGGTACGGTCTCACCTCGCGCCTGGTGGTAGCCATGGCCTTGGGTCAGCTGACCCACGAGTCCGGCCTGATTCCGCAGGAGGAGAACCTGAATTACCGGGCGACGCGCCTGGTGCAGGTGTGGCCAGGCCGCTTTCCCAGCGTCCGTGCGGCCCTGCCCTTCCAGTTCAATCCGCAGGCGCTGGGCGACATGGTGTACGGCGGGCGGATGGGGAATGGGCCGCGCGAGGGCTTTACCTTTCGTGGGCGCGGCCTGATCCAGTTGACTGGGCGGGCCAATTACCAGACGTACGGCCGCCTGGTGGGGGTGGACCTGGTCAGCCAGCCGGACCAGCTGCTGCAGTACGGGGTCAGTGCCCTGGTGGCGGGGGCGTTCTGGCAAGCGCATGGCCTGAACGGACCGGCGGAGCGCGGCGACGTGCGGGTGGTGACGCGGGCGATCAACGGCGGGCTGAATGGCCTCGATGACCGGGAGGTGCTGTACCAGCGGGCCCTGAGCCGCATGCCGCGCTACGGCCTGCTGGCCACGGATCTGCCACTGGATGTCCTGGCCGACACGGCCGCAGACCTTGACGCGCGGGACGCCCAGGTGCAGCGGGCGCTGGCGCTGCTGTGACCACGCCAACGCCACGCGCTTCAGGCTTCAAACAGGGCCAGGACGCCACGGTCACCGTGAGCGTCTCTGGCGTGACGCTGCCGACCGGGATCACCGTGCAGGCGCAGTTGCGCACACGGTTGCAGAGTGAGGTGCTGTACGACATGGGCGTGGGCGCAGAGGTCAGCGGGCAAAGCGTCACCCTCAAGATTCCGGGCGCGCAGAGCAAGGCCTGGACACCGAAGGCCATTGAGTTCGAACTGGACACGACGGTCATCTTGATTGGGCCCGCACCGCAGCACGCGCACCTGGCGGCCTTTGACCTGGTGCTGGTCTGGCAGGCCGGTTACACCCGGAGCGGCACGTGAGCGACATCGTCGTGAACGTGACGGTGCAGCCGGGGCCAGCGCTGGCCATCGGTGTGTCGGTGACGCCTGGGCCAGCGGTGACGATCGAGGTGGATCAGGGTGGCGGCGCGGGCTCGACGGGTCCCACGGGGCCACAGGGGGCGACTGGGGCAGCAGGGCCAACCGGCGGCGTAGGGGCAACCGGCGTCACCGGGCCTGCAGGGAACACGGGCGCGACCGGGGCTCAGGGGCTGGCTGGGCCAATTGGATCCGCCGGCGTGGCGGGAGCGACCGGGCCGCAGGGCAACACAGGCGCACCAGGACCAACCGGGGCGGACGGTGCGCCGGGTGCAGTGGGTCCAACCGGACCTCAGGGGCCAGCCGGGGCTGTTGGTGCGACTGGGGCACAGGGCTCTCCTGGCGCTGCTGGTCCCACGGGAGCTGACGGCTTGGGTGGCAGCGCGGGACCGACTGGAGCGACTGGAGCGACCGGCGCTCAGGGCAATCCAGGACCTGCAGGGGCCACTGGTCCCCAGGGCACCCCAGGCGCCACCGGCAGCCAGGGGCCAGCAGGACCCACCGGCAGCACCGGCCCTGGCGGCCTGACCGGGGCTACGGGCGCGACTGGGCCCACCGGCCCGACAGGAACCACCGGCGCCCAGGGCAACCCCGGCGCGACCGGGAGTCAAGGTCCAGCAGGCGCGACGGGCTCTCAGGGGGAGGCTGGCCCAGCTGGCAGTCCAGGGGCCACCGGACCCACTGGCGCAACCGGAGCCCAGGGCAATGCTGGCCCCGCAGGCTCAGCAGGGGCTCAGGGCCCGACCGGGCCAGCTGGGCCAACCGGCGCCACCGGAGCGACGGGGACGCCGGGGAATCCTGGGGCCACGGGCCCGACCGGTAGCACTGGCCTGGCCGGGACTGACGGTGCAGCCGGGGCCGCTGGCCCCCCTGGCGCCACGGGAGCAACTGGCACCCAGGGCCCCGCAGGCCCCACAGGTCCACAGGGCCCTGCTGGCGGCGGCGCCGCGAGTCCCGGCGGCAGTGCAGGACAGGTGCAATACCACGGGGGCAGTGCGCTGGCCGGGGCCAGCAAGGTCAGCATTGACGGCTCTGGAAGCCTCCTGCTGACCACCGACACCCCAGCCACCCCTGGTGCTGGGCTGCTCAGCCTGCATGCCCGGAGCGACCTGGGGCGAGTGGTGCCGGCCTGCCTTGGGCCGGACGGGCTGCTGCGGCCCCTCCAGACCGCCCTGGGCAGCCTGCGCATGGCACGCTGGAATGCCCAGGGCAATAACACCGCCACCATGACCGAGGGGTTCGGGGCCTTCTCCTCGTTCGGGGTCTCAAATGCCCGCAACGTGGCCACCACCAACGCGGCGACCCGGACACGTCGGTTCGGCCTGGTGAGCAACTCAACCCAGGGCAACTTTGCCGGCCTGCTGGGCACCACCCTGCAATTCACCACGGGAAGCGGCGCGGTGGATGGAAGTGGGTTCTATGCCGTCTTCCGGTTCGTGCCGTCTGATCCGGCGGCTGTGCCGACCGCGCGCATGTTCATTGGTTTCCACACCGCCACCAGCGTGAGCAATGTCGAGTTCAACACGCTCACGGGTGCCATCGGGGTAGGGCAGCTCAGCACAGACACCACGCAGTTCTACCTGTTCAGCGGCGGCACGGCCGCGCAAACGGCGGTGGCCCTGGGCACAGCGGTGGGGGCACCAGGGACCCTGACAGCGGACGTGTATGAAGCGCGCTTCTATGCGCCAGCGACCCTGGCGAACACGGTCTATGTGCAGCTGATCAACCTGCGCACGGGGGTGGCGACGGCGGTGCAGACGGTGACGGGGGCGGCAGCGGTCCCGAGTGCGTCAACCTTGCTGAGCCCGCGCCTGCTGCGGACGAACAACACGGCCATGGCGTCGGTCGCCCTGGACATCATCAGCTTCTATCTAGAGACGGAGTTATAGAGCCCACGGACAACTTGCGCCAAACACTGGCCCCCGCTTGCGCTTCGGCGTGGCGGGGGCGTTTTCTGGTCGCGCAGCAAACGAAGAGGGCCACCTAAAAGCCGCTCTGATGTCTCTAATTGGTCCCTGTCAGTACCACATAACGGACTTTGGGATATTGAGTGACCGCCGAAGGTGTTTGGCACGCTGTATAGAAACTTGGATTGTAGTAATACAAATTCAAGACGCCAAGCTCGGCATTATAGAAACCACCCTCTCCACTGGCACTTGGAAAAGTGCCCGGCTGGCCATAGTAATCTCCCGGTGCAGCTGTCCCATAATTGTAGTTGGTGTAATTAAATTGCACGACTTTGCCCTCTGGTGTTGCGCCATAGACCAGAAAGCCGCCACGGTCTAACACGTCCTGAGTAATCCCTGTGTCGAAGACGCTTACCCTCAAAATACAGGCGTAGTTACTTTGCACGTACGGTCGGCCGCCCGTAAGCGAAAGAGAAGGCTGCTCGTGAATATTGATCCACGGTGCGGAGTAGATGGTGGCCGCAGAACCCTGACCCAGTGTGAGTGAGGTGACCAGTTGGTACTGACTCCCATTGAAGTAGTAATAGTTCCCGGACTGTGTATCAAGCTGATAATCCCCGGCCTTGGCGCGAGCTGGTTTAACGAAGCCAGTGCTTGTCGGCAGTTGGTCGCTGTAAAAGACTTGTGCCGGTCCTGCTCCACTGGCTTGAGGATGGGTCAGCTTGGTGAACACCTCTAGCGTCTGACCATTCGACCGGTAGAGGGTGGCGGTGGTCGTGTTGAGGTAATAGTCATGTTGCCCCAGACCACTGGGCGCCTTAAAGTCAGGACCAGGCGCAGTGAGCCCGGAAAAGATGTGGATGCCGGTGCTTCCCAAAGCGAGGACCTGCCCAGTTGCGCCGTCCCCGAGGAGGGTGCCAGCACTATGCACTGTGGCTGGGGTGGTTGAGCCGCAAGCACTCAGGAGGCCGGTCAGAACCAACGCCGACAGCAGGGATTTATTCACGCTCTCAGCGTAGCGTGCCTGCACGAGCCTGGTCTTCACTGGTTCGCGTTGGGGGGGCGTTGATGAAGGCACTGGGTCTCAACGAAGAAAGCGACCCGAAGGCCGCCTTGATTTCTCCAAGATAGCGCGGTATTCAGGATTCGTCAACGCTATCCGGCGCG
>NZ_WQLB01000032.1 GCF_009755355.1 Deinococcus arboris
GGGGAGAGCCGCCCTTTTCCCTGCCTCTGCCTTCAGCGCAGTTCCAGATCGTTCATGGCCTCAATCGCTTTCAGGGCGGCTGTATGGTCAGCGTCGGCGCCCACCGTTCGGGCCGCGCCGCGCAGCAGGGCCGCCACCTGGGCGAGCACGGGCGCGCTGCCTCCGACTGCCTGCGTAAGTTCGCTGGCAATCCCCGCGTCCTTGGCCAGCAGGCCCAGAGCAAAGGTGGCGGGAAACTCGCGGGTCAGCACCCGCTGCCCAATCAGGTTCTCGGTGGCGTTGCTGCGGCCACTGCTGGCGTTAATCACGTCCAGGGCTGCGCCCAGCTGCACGCCTGCGCGGCCCAGGACCGCCAGCCCTTCACCCGCCGCCCACAGGTTGACGGCCAGCAGCGCGTTGTTCACGGCCTTGACGGCAAACCCCGCCCCTGTGCCCCCCACATGCACCACCTTGCGGGCAAAGGCCAGAGCCGGCTGAACCTGCGCCAGCGTGGCCGCGTCGCCGCCCACCATGACCGTCAGAGTGCCGGCCTGTGCGCCCACTGTGCCGCCGCTGACAGGGGCGTCGAGAAAAGGAATGCCCCGCGCGGCCAGCGTCTCCTGCTGGCGCCGCGCGGCGTCTGGGTGGCCACTGGTACAGTCCACCCAGACGGTGCCGGGCCGCAGGTGCGGCAGCAGGGTCTGCATCACCTCGTCCACCTCACTGCTGGTGGGCAGGCAGGTCAGCAGCAGGTCGGCCTGCGCGGTGTCGGTCAGGGCAACCGCCAAGCTGCCGTGCTGCTCGGCGTGGGCCTCGGCGCGGCCGGGTGTGCGGTTCCACACCAGCGCCTGTCCGCCCTGTGCCTGTGCCTGCTGCGCCAGGTGCGCCGCCATCGGAAAGCCCATCGCGCCGAGTCCCAGAAAAGCCGTTCGTATCATGTCCGCAGGCTAAGGGATGGAGGGGGCGTGTCATCCGGGTGAACTGGACCAGCACCCGCCTGGGGCCAAATCCCTGGCAAGGGCTGCCGACGGTGCTCGCGCTACTAACGCCATGCTCGTTGGCTCGTTGTGACGCTGCCCGCCTAAGTAGTCGCTGTTCCCAGCGATAGGGTTGGCGACCACCTGAAGCAACTCTGCGCTGTCGTCCGTTGGCGTGAGAGGGTCAGGTGGGGTACGCCACTCGCTTGAACGTGCCCGGCAAGTCACCCGTCACAGGGAAGCCCACTGCTCAGCCCTCTCTCCAGTGCCTAAAACCAGAAGTTACTTCTCAGGGTCTGGCGCCTTTGCCAGTACCAGTTCCCCTGCACCAAAGCGCTCACGCAGAAAGCGGCCCTGGGTCAGCAGGCGGTCGGCGGCCGCGTGGTCGCGGCGCAGGGCCTCGCGCACGCCGTCTTCCAGCAGGGTCAGCTGCTCGGCCAGCAGCACTTCAGCCGGCTGGCCCTGCTGGCGCAGCGTGGCCTGGGCTTCCGGGGTCAGGGCCAGGTAGGCGTGCAGGGTGTCGGGGAGGTAGCGCTCCTGCGTCTGCGTCAGCAGGTAGCGGCTGCGGGGGTCAGTCTCGCCAGCGGCCAGCGCGTCTCTGACACCGCACAGCAGCGCCCACGCGCGGGCACGCGCCGGCTCGGGCAGACGCAAGGCCAGCGTCTCGGGTCCGGGGAGAACAGCAGGTGGCGGCGCGGGCAGCGCATCTGGACGCCGTTCTGGCGGGAGGGCGCGCCCCCGTTTGGTCGTGTTGTCCACATACACGATGCCGATCACACCTGCAAAAATAACGATGAGCAGCAAGACCACCATGCGTTCAGTTGCCGGTCTTGGGCTTGGTCAGGTTGGCCACGTCCAGCAGAAAGTTGCCGTCACTGGGCAGCATGACAGTCTGGATGCCGGGCGAGAGCTTCTCGGCGACTGTCAGCTGAATCAGCTGCGGGTTTTCGCGCAGCGCCCGGCCGCGCAGCGACAGCGCCTCAGCCTCGCCGCGCGCCTTGGCCACCGAAGCCTTGGCCGCGCCTTCGGCCTCCACCACCGCCCGCTGCGCGCTGATGTTGGCCTGTTGCAAACGGTTTTTTTCGACGGCTACCTGCTGCTCGGCCGTCTGCTTTTGCTCGATGGCCTTGGCCACGCTGTCGGGAATCCGCAGTTCGCGCAGCAGCACGCTGTCCAGCACGAGGTTATTGCGCTCGAACACCTGACGCAGCGCTGTAGTGATGCTCGCCTCCACCGCCTGCCGCTGCGTGCTGATCAGGTCGGCGGCGCTGAACTGCCCGATGGCGTCGCGCACCTTGCTGCGCACCTGGGGCCGAATGACCGTTTGCAGGTAGTTGCGTCCCAGTTCTTTGTGCAGGATGGCGGCCTTGGCGCGGTCAATCCGGAACTGCACGGTCACGTCCGCCGTGATGTCCAGGCCCTCCTGGCTGCGCGCCCGGATGGCGCCCTCGTCGCCGTCGTTGATGTTGTGGGCGAGCGTCACTTCCTGCAGTCGGGCGTCGTAGAGGTTCACGCGGTCCACAAACGGCATCAGCAAATGGATGCCTTCTTGCCGTACGCCCGACTTCACACCGCTGAAGGCGCTGAAGACCACGCCCACATACCCGGCTGGAATGACCTTGAGGCTCTGACTTAGCAGCAGCGCGGCGGCCACCACCCCGCCGATGGCCCACGCGGCCCGCCGGCCTGGCGGGCGCACCTGAAGCGGCCTGGTGGTGTTGCGGGTGGTCTGGCTGTCCGTCATGCCTCATGCTACGCGCTGGCTTGGCGGGCGGTTCCCGGCTTACGCTTCCTCGACTTCGCGCAGGTACAGCCACTGTTCGCCGTCCTGCCGAAAGAGGCTGCGTTCCCGGAAGCTGTAGCGCTCGCCACCTTCCAGTTTCAGCTGCGCCGTAAAGTCCACCTCGTTTCCCTGGGCACTGTGGACCCGCAGGCCCACGTAGCGGGTGCCGCCCTGGAGGTTCAGGGTGTCTGGCCGGGTGTCGGGGTGCCAGGTGCGCAGCACATACGCGGCGTCGCCCAGCGCGTAGGCCGAGTACCGAGAGCGCATCAGGGCCTCGGGGCTGGGGGCCGGGGCGCCCGCGTGCAGCGGCGAGCAGCAGTGCGCGTAGCTGCGGCCCGACCCACAGGGGCATGACTTGAAGGGGGGATACGCCAGCGCCATGCGCCCACCCTAGAGCATCTGCCCCCCGCCGGCATCAGCCCAGAATCAAGGTGCCGCCTTCTTCGGTGGCCACGCACACCGCTGCCCGGAGGTCGGCTGCTCCTTCCTGAAGCCGCTGCGAGCGGGCTGGATCATGCAGCTCGTCTCGCCACTGCCCCGGCAGGTCACGGCGCAGCCACTCGGCTTCAACGGCGTCAACCTCGCTGAGCAGCTGGGCCAGGTCGGCTGGGCGGCTGAGCTTCAGCCCACTGGCGTAAGCCCCCGAAAGCAGCGGCAGCCCCAGGTCAGCGGCGGCCGAGGCATAAAAGTCCCCGAAAAGACTGTCAGAAGCGATGGGGGCCTCAAAATGCATCAGCGTTTCTGAGCCGGACGCCTGTTCTGCGTTCTGGGGGTTCCCTTTCCGGGGCGGGCGAACGCTCTGGACAGAGACAGCAAAGCTCATAACGGGCGCCCGGCAGAGGAGAACATCACCCGGCATAATGACAGGTCATGAGTGTGCCGGAAGCCATCACCTCCCTGCAAAATCCGCAGGTCAAGCGGCTCGTGCGCCTGCGCGAGCGCCGCGAACGCGAGCGGGACGGCGTTCTGCTCATTGAGGGTGCCCGCGAACTGTCCCGCGCCCTGCAGGCCGGCCTGCAACCCGAAACCGTCTACCTGTGCCCGGCCCTGTACAGCCCCGACGCCGCTGGCCTGGCCCCGTCACTGCCGGGTGCGACGGGGCTAAGCCGCGCCGCCTTTGAAAAGGTCAGTGGCCGCGAGCATCCCGACGGCGTGCTGGCGGTGGTGGCTGCGCCGCGACCTACGCTGCCTGAACCCGGCCCCGACGCCGTGGTGGTGGTGCTGCACGGCCTGGAAAAACCCGGCAACGTGGGCGCCATTCTGCGCAGTGCCGACGCCGCCGGCGCCCAGAGTGTGCTGGTGCTGGGGCGCGGCGCTGACCCCTACGGCCCCAATGTCATCCGGGCCTCTCAGGGCAGCGTGTTTACCCTGCCGGTGGCCGCGCTGCCCGAGGACGAGGCGCTCGCGTGGCTGCGTGAACGCGGCTTTACGACCTTCGCCTGCACCCCTGACGCCCCGCGCAGCTACTGGGACGCGCCCCTGACCGGCCGGGTGGCGCTGCTGCTGGGCACCGAACACGAGGGCCTGCCCCCCCACTGGCGCGCGGCTGACCAGGCCATCGGGATTCCCATGCACGGGGCGCGGGGCGCCGATTCCCTGAACGTGGCCACCGCCGCCGCGCTGGTGCTGTACGAATGTGCCCGGCAGCGCCGCGCCGCGCCGACCGGACCGGCAGCGTCATGAGCGCCGACCCCTACCGCGACTGGCTCAAAGCCCGCCTGAGCGTCGAACTGGGCGTGCGGGAAGCCGAGCAGGCCGTGCAGGGCGCCATTCAGCGCCGGGGCTGGCCCGCGCTTAGGGCACTGGGCCCCCGCGATGTGGTGGCCGTCTTGCAGGACGTCTACACCCTGATGCGTGATGAGTACGGCGACGCCCGCGCCGACAAATGGCTGGAAGGCACCACGCTGGACCTGGCCCGCTTCGCCGAAACCATGCCGGTGCCGGCCCAGCCCACGCCTGGCCCGATTGCGCCCGCCCCCAGGGCGGTCAAGTGGGGCCGCCGCGCCCACGACCTGCCGCTGCTGCTGGCCCGGTCCCACGCCGAGATTGCCGGGCGCAGTCTGGCCGCCATTCGCCAGAACCCTGATCTGCGCGCCCTGGAACGCGCCGCTGAGTGGGACTGCCAGGCCACGCAGGCCGAGGTCCGGCGCTGGGAAACCGAGGAAATGCTGAGCAAGCTGCGCGCCGACCACGCCCGCCTGGAGGTGGCCGATCAGGTGGCCGCCGCCGCCGCCCAGAGTGAGCTGCTGGGCCTGAACGTGGCCGAGCTGGAAGAGGCGGCTCAGGCCGGGCAGCCCGTGGCCGGTCAACTGGCCCATACCCGCCTGATGGCCGGGCAGACCGCCGCCTTTCTGGAAGCCTTCACGCCTCTGATTGACCTGAACGACGCCGATACGCCTCTGACCATGCTCAGCGTGGACCTGAACACAGCCCGCTTCTCGCTGGGGGTGCCCCTGCACCCAAATGTGCTGCGCGCCCGCCACGCCCTGAATTACGCCCAGTGGCAGGCCGGCGACGCCAGCGAGAACGCCCCCCAGGTGGTTCAGGCCGGGCGGGCGCTGCACGCTGCGCAGCAGGAAGCCCAGGCTCAGCTGGACGGCACCCTGGGCGCCGCCCGCGCCCATCAGGCCGCGCTGCGGGACCTGGCCGCTCAGGTGGAAGCTCTGGAACGCCGCGCCCTACAGCTGTCTCAGCTGGGCAGCGACGCCCTCAGTCTGGCCCGCGTGCGCCTAGAATGGCGTCAGGTCCGCACCGCCGCCCGCGTGCAGGCCCACCGCCTGGAAGAAGCCCTGCGGCTCCTTGAAGCGCTGGTCAGCGAGTAGGGGACCTCTCCCCAGGCACTAGGCCGAGCGCTGCTTGGCCAGCGGCCCCTGTGGCCCCGGCACCCGCACAATCGTGACCATATAGCGCCCCAACGCCTGAATAGCGGCGTAAAAGCGGCTGAATTCCACGGGCTTGACCACATAGCTGGCCGCAAAGGCTTCATAGGAGCGCAGGATGTCTTCTTCGGCTTCACTGGTGGTCAGCATGATGACGGGAATGGTCATCAGGGCGGGGTCGCGCTTGATTTCCCTCAGCGTTTCCAGGCCGTTCATGCGGGGCATATTGATGTCGAGCAGAATCACGTCGGGGCGGGGCATGTTGCCGGGCGTCCGCAGCCTTTCAAGCGCCTCGACACCGTCGCGGGCGACATGCAGTTCATTGGTGATGCCCGCCTCGGCAAACGCTTCCTGGGTCAGCAGGATATCGGGTTCGCTGTCTTCTACCAGCAGAATCTGAATGGCAGTGGAGCGGGTGGGGTCGGCATGCGTCATGGGAATCCTTGTCTGGGTGAGCTGAAACAAAGATTGCCCCCCTCTGAACGGTAGTGTGGCAGCCCCGCCTGAGCGCTGCCCCCGGCTGAGCTTTAGGGTCTCAGGACGTGCCCTTGAGGCACCCTTGAGACCTGCGTCAGGCTGGCGCCGCCTGGCAGCAGGCCGCCTGTTACCCTGGGTCCCATGAACGTGCTGCAATTCTCACTGCTGGGCGGCGCGGCTTTCGCATCGGCGGCCGATCTGCTAGCGGGTCTGACCTTTGCCGAAGCGACCCGCCCAGTACCGGGCGTTCCCTATACCCTGGCCGAGGTGCTGAGTCACCTCAGCATCACCCAGCGCGCCAGCCTCGACCTGGCGTCCGGGCGCGCCCAGGCGTGGCCCGAGAACCTGGCGGTCTGGCCCGACACCCCGCCCACCGAAGCCGAATTTGGTGCCCTGCTGGCCGAACTCCACGCTGGCCTGGCCGAAGCGCAGGTGCTGGCCGGAGACCCATCCAGCCGCGCCCGCGACGTGCTAACTGACCTGGCGGTTCACAGCGCCTACCACTGGGGTCAGGTGGCCCTGCTGCGCCGCCTGCAAGGCACCTGGCCAGCAGTGGACCAGACGTAAAGTGACAGCTGAATCTTAGCCTGTCGCCATCCGGCCTCTCACCTGGCCTGTGAGAAGAACAGTCTCGCGCTCCTTCTTGACGGACCGCACCCAGAACAAACGTCTGTTAGCCTGCGGCCCATGACTTGGCATCAGCAGCGGCAGATCGGTGACGTGACCGTCCATTCCCTCACCGACGGGCAATTCCGATTGGACGGCGGCGCCATGTTCGGCAGCGTCCCCAAGACCCTCTGGGAGCGCGTAGCCCCGGCCGACGACCTCAACCGCATTCGGCTGCGCACCAATCCCCTGCTGATTCGCCTAAACGGCGAGAACATTCTGGTCGAGACCGGTTTCTGGGACCAGGGCGGCGAGAAGTTTGAAGCCATATACGGCCTGGAACGCGACGAGACGGTCTTTCGTGGTCTGGACGCCCTGGGCCTGCGCCCAGAGGACATTCACCTCGTTATCAACACCCACCTGCACTTTGACCACGCCGGGCGCAACGTGACCCTGACGGGCGACCCCACCTTTCCGAACGCCCGCTACGTGGTGCAGCGCCAGGAACTGCACGACGCCCGCCACACCCACGAACGCAACCGCGCCAGTTATCTGGCGGCCTACATCGAGCCCATAGCTGACGCGGGCCTCTTTGACGTGGTGGACGGTGAACACGAGCTGCGCCCCGGCCTGAGCGTGCTGCCCCTGCCGGGCCACAACCTGGGCCAGCAGGGCGTGGTGCTGCGGGCTGGCGGGCAGACCCTGGTGTATGTGGCGGACTTGATTGCCACCCTGGCGCACGCCCCCACCGCGTACATCATGGGTTACGACCTCTATCCGGTAACCACACTAGAGACCCGCAAGCAGTACCTGGGTCAGTGGTTCGAGGAAGGCGCAGTGATCTGCACGCCGCACGACCCCGACGTGGCCTTTGCGCAGTTGCAGGCCAACCCGAAAGGCGGCTTTGTGCTCAAAGGCCTGTAGGCCGTGGGGTGCCGGGTGGAGGAGCGGGTAAGTTCCTCCACCCTCCCATCTGCTTACGCCGGATGCAGGCCCGCGAACTCCAGCCCCGCCGTCTCGGGCCAGTCAAAGGCAATGTTCAGGCTCTGAATGGCGTGGCCCGCCGTGCCCTTGACCAGGTTGTCGATGGCGCTCATCAGCACCACGCGGCCGGTGTCGAGGTCCATCTCGAAGCCCAGGTCGCAGTAGTTGGTGCCGTCCAGCAGCATGGGGTCGGGGTAGCGGTGAATGCCCTTGGCGACCTTGACGATGCGGATAAAGGGTTCCTGGCTGTAGACCTCGCGGTAGGCACTCCAGACATCGCGGTCGCTGTAGCCGTCAGGAATCCAGGCGTGCGCCGTGGTCAGGATGCCGCGCACGCGCGGGGTGGAAATGGCCGTCAGGTGCAGTGGAAAATGCCCCGGCAGTTCCTGCTGCGCCTCGGCCGTGTGGCGGTGGCCCACCGGCTTGTAGACCCGCAGGGACCCGGCCCGCTCCGGGTGGTGGCTGCCGTCGGTGGCACTGGCGCCGGCCGCGCTGGATCCCACCAGACCGGTGGCAATGATGTCCTTGGGCAGCAGCACCCCCAGCTTCAGCAGTGGGTACAGCGCCAGAATCACGCTGGTGGCAAAGCAGCCGGCGCAGGCGATGCGGGCGGCGCCCCGCAGGTCCTCGCGGTGCAGTTCCGGGTTGCCGTACACCCAGTTCCCCAGGGCGTCGGGTGTGGGGTGCGCCTCGCCGTAGGTCGCCTGATACACCTCGGGGTCTTTCAGCCGGAAATCGGCCGAGAGGTCCACGATCACCCTGGCCTTGCCCTCAAATTCTCCAATCCTTTTGGCGGCGTGACCATGCGGCAGCGCCAGCACGATGATGTCGGCCTCATCCAGTTCAGCGGCTTTGCGAAATTTGAGGGTGGTGCGGCCACGCAAGTTGGGGTGAACCAGGCTGACCGGCGTGCCCGCATGGCGCTCACTCGTCACCTGGGTGACGTTCAGGTGCGGATGCCCCAGCGCCAGGCGCAGGAATTCGCCGCCCGCGTACCCACTGCCGCCGACAATGGCGACCCTCTTCTGTTCGTGCAGACTCATCGGCAGGCAGCATAGCGCACAGCGGGCCGCCTCTTATTCATTTGCAAATAACGTGGCTCAATTTATTGCCAAACGCAAACACCCCTACCGGTCAGGCAGGGGTGCGGGGAAGCGGGTTCCGGTCAGACCTTGGCGGCCTGGCCCCCGGCCCGGCGGCGGCGGTTCCACTCCTCGAAGTAGACCACCAGCGGCGCCACGATATAGATACTCGAGTAGGTCCCGATCAGAATCCCGACCAGCAGCACCAGGCTGAAGTCCCGCAGCACGGGGCCGCCGAAAATCAGCAGGCTCAGGAGGGGCAGCATGGTGCTGACCGAGGTCATGATGGTGCGTGACAGCGTCTGGTTGATAGAGGTGTTCACGATGTCGCGGTAGGACTTGCCGCGCATCTCCTTGATGTTCTCGCGGATGCGGTCCGACACGATAATCGAGTCGTTGAGCGAGTAGCCGATCAGGGTGAGCAGCGCCGCCACGCTGGCAATCGAGAATTCCAGCCCCAGCAGCGAGTACAGGCCCATCACAATGGCCACGTCGTGCAGCACCGCCAGAATGCTGCCCATCCCCATGATGAAGTCAAAGCGGAAGCCCACATAAATCAGAATCAGGCCCATGCCCAGGAGAACCGCGTACAGGGTCTTCTGGGTCAGCTCCTGGCCGACGGCGGGGCCGACCGTTTCGTCGGACTGCTTGGAACCCTGGGGCAGCTTCTCGATGGCCGCCGCCACACGGTTGATCTCGTCGCGCGTCAGTTCGGGCACCTTGATGGTGTAGGACGCCCCGGTCAGGCCGGGCGTGACGGTGCGCTGAATAACGGTGCTTTGCGGCGTGACCTTGTCCACACCCGCGCCCGCAGCAGCGGTGCGCACCTGTTCGGTGCTGGTCTCGGCGCTGGTCTTGATGGCAATGGTCGTGCCGCTGGTAAAATCCACCCCGAAGTTCAGGCCCTTAACCGCCAGCACCGCGCCCCCGGCAATCGCCAGCAGCACGCTGAGGGTCGTAATAATCGTCGCCGGCCTGATGAAGTCGATGCGCGTGTCTTTGATCCACTGCGGCGCGCTCATGGTGGGGCGGCGCTCCGAGAGCCACTGGATAAACCACTTGGCGAACACCAGGTTCGAGAAGGTGGACGCCACCACGCCGATAATCAGCGTCACCGCAAAGCCTTTGACGGCCCCCGTGGAGTAGTTGTACAGCGCCAGGGCCGACAGCAGGTGCGAGGCGTTCACGTCCAGAATGGCGGCCGTCGAGTGGTCGTACCCGGCCCGGATGGAATTCTTGATGCCCTTGCCCCGGAACAGTTCCTCCTTGATGCGCTCGAAGGAAATCACGTTGCCGTCCACGGCCGCGCCGATGGTCAGCACCAGACCGGCGATCCCTGGTAGGGTCAGCGTGGCACCGAAGCCCGCCAGCAGGCCCAGAATCACCACGCTGGAAAACAGCAGGCCCAGTGCGCCCACCAGGCCAAACCAGAAGCCGTAATAGGCGAACAGCATCACGAACACCAGGGCAATACCCACCAGCGCGGCAATGGCGCCGCTGCGAATGGCGTCGGCGCCCAGGGTCGGCCCAATCGAGCGCTCGGCCTCGGTCTTGATCTTGATCGGCAGCGCGCCGCTCTTCAGCACCAGGGCCAGCTGGTTGGCTTCCTCGGGGCTGAAGTTGCCAGTGATCTGCACGTCGCGGAACAGGCGGACCTGAATGGTGGCCACCGACTGAATCTGGTCGTCCAGCACCACGGCCATTAGTTTGCCCACGTTCTTGCCGGTAAAGTCACCGAACGTCTGGGCGCCCTTGTCGGTGTTCTGGAAGGTCACGACCCAGCGCCCGCTCTGGGGGTCGGTGCCGGCCTGGGCGTCCTGAATGACTTCCCCGGTGGCCTGCACTGGCCCCAGCTGCGCCAGGGTGTAGCCTCCGGTGCGCGGGTTGCTCTGCTGGAGGGTGGGGTCCGGCTGCGCCCCGTCCTGCACGACACGGAATTCCAGCCGCGCCGTCTGCTTGATGATGTTGCGCGCCCGGTCCTGCACGGCAGGGGTAGCGCCGGGAATCTCCACGACCACGCGCTTGCCGCCCGCGATGGTCACGGTGGGCTCGGCCACGCCCAGCGCATTGATGCGGTTCTCGATCACCGTTTTGACGCGGTCAAGTTCGGCGCGGGAGGCGGTGCCGCTTTCGGGGGCCAGCTCGATGCGCAGGCCGCCCTTGAGGTCCAGGCCCAGGGTCATGAACTGGAACTTGTCGTTCCACAGCGTCCAGGGCGCGTCGCGGTGTTCCCAGGGACGCCAGATGTAGGCCAGGCTGGCCAGTAGCGTGAGCAGCAGCAGGAGGCCTGTCCAGAGGTTCGGTTTGCTGGCGGTGGGGGCGCTGCGCCGGGGGGGCGTGCGCCGGCCATTTTTGTTGTTGTTGCGGTTGCCGTAGGTCACAGAAAAGCTCCGTGGAAAGAAAGGGGGCGAGGGGTCAAGGTAGGCGGCGGGCCGTCTAGAGGGCCGCGTTGCCCGACCGGGCGGCTGAGCGGCCTGCTCTCAGCCGCCGTCGGTTTGCCGCCGCCCCAGCAGACTCAGGGAAGGGCGGGGCGTCGGCTCGGTCCACCTGGGCTGAACCGCCACAGCGCCGTGGTGGAGGCGCGGCAGCCAGATGGGTTCGGGCGGTGTCCCCGGCACCAAAGGTACAGGAGACGCTGGGGCGGCGGGCGGGCGCAGTTCGGGCAGGGCCGGCGTCAGGCGCCCGGCAGCGGCGGTCTCGGGGCCGGGGCTGGGCAGGCTGGGGGCAGTGCCCAGCAGCACGGCCAGCAGCGACACCAGTGTCACCAGGCCAGGCCACGCGGTCAGCCCACGCTGCCACGCCCCTGACCACCACGCCCGGTCTCGCAAAGCGGTGCAGTCTAGCGCACCGGCTTTAGCCGCGACTTAACACCCTGGCCCCACACTGCGCGCGTGGTGAAGCACTCGCACGCCACCTAGGAGCGTACCCATGAAAAGACTGCCCCTCATTGCCCTGGCCGCCCTGCCCCTGACCCTCGGTCTCGTCCTGGCCCAGCAAACGGCCAGCTCGGCCCAGACGGCCCAGCGGACCCAACCGGCCCAGTCGGGGCCGCGCACACCCGGCGCCCAGCCCCAGCCTGCTCCCCGCCCCCAGGGCGCCGCTCCCCAGAACACGGACACCAACTACGCCGACGTGTTCCTGCAAAAGCTGGCGGCGCAGCTGGGCACCACCGCCGCCAAACTCAAGGCCGCTGCCGTGACCGCTGGCGGCGCCACCCTGGACCAGGCCGTGAAAGCGGGCGACCTTCCCAGTGACCGCGCCGCCGAGATCAAAGGGCGCCTCCAGACCAGTCCCTTCTCGCTTGGTGGACACGGCTTCGGTGGGCTTGGCGGCCCCGGCATGCGCGGTGACCACAACCACCGTGGCCCCGGCGGCCCGCGCGGCGAAGCGCCGGAGGGCCAGGCCGCACCGGCTGACGAATCGGCCGCCAGCGGCACCTGATACAGATTCCGATTGAATCGAGCAGGAACAGATGCGGATTCCGCTTCATTGCAGCACAGCCGGACAGGCACCGTCTGCGCTTCCATATCGCGAAATCCGTATGAGCGCACCACAACAAGGGAACCGCCACATCTCTGGGCGGTTCCCTGTTGACGGCTTGGTTACTTGAGGAGGGTGCGGCTGATGACCACGCGCTGAATCTCGTTGGTGCCCTCGTAAATCTGGTTCAGCTTCACGTCGCGCAGCAGCTTCTCGACCGGGTACTCGCCCACATAGCCGTAGCCCCCATGCACCTGAATGCCCTCGTTGGCGGCGTCAAAGGCCATCTCGCTGCAGTAGGCCTTGGCAATGGCACTCTCGAAGCCGTGCGGCTGCCCCTGGTCCACCAGCCACGCCGCTTTCTGGTACATCAGGCGGCCGGTTTCGATGCCAATGGCCATCTCGGCCAGCTTGAACTGAATCGCCTGAAAGCTGGTAATGGGCTTCCCAAACGCCTCGCGCTCCTTGGCGTACTTGACGCTCTCGTCCAGAGCCCGGCGGGCAATGCCCACGGACCCGGCGGCGACCGGAATGCGCGTCTTGTCCAGCGTCTTCATGGCAATCTTGAAGCCGTCGCCCAGGCCGCCCAGCTGGTTGTCACGCGGCACCCGGACGTTCTCGAACACCAGTTCGCTGGTCAGGCTGGCGCGCTGGCCCATCTTGTGCTTGATCTTGTTCCAGGTAAAGCCCGGCGCGTCCTTGGGCACCACCAGCGCCACCGTGGCCCGGTGTCCGCCCCCCTTGTCGGTGGTGGCAAAGACCACCGTGATCTCGGCCAGGCCACCGTTGGAAATCCACATCTTGGTGCCGTTGATGACCCACTCGTCGCCGTCCAGCACGGCCGTGGTGCCCATGGCGGCGGCGTCCGACCCGTTGTTCGGTTCGCTCAGTGCGAAGGCGGCCAGCCCGGCTTTCTCGGTTAGAGGCGTCAGGAACCGCTGCTGCTGTTCCTCGGTGCCGCCAATCAGAATCGGGGCAATGCCCAGTTCGCTGGCCATCAGGACGGTGTAGATGCCCATGCAGCCGTAGGCGAGTTCCTCACCAATCAGGCACTCGTCAAACATGCCCAGCCCCAGGCCGCCCGCGTGCTCAGGAATAGACGGGTTGAGCAGGCCCACCTCAAACGCCTTTTGCACGACCTGCCAGGGCAATTCTTCCTTCTGGTCGTATTCGGCGGCAATCGGCATAATCTCTTTGCGCGCAAAGTCGCGCGCCAGCTGCTGCAACTGACGTTGCTCGTCGGACAGGGTGAAATCCATGCAAAGCTCCTTTTGGTGCGTGCGCCCTGGTCGGCGCCACAGGTTTAGACTGGGTCTAATCTTATCAGGGAGAGGACCGGCAGCAAAAACAATTGTGAGACAAAAATTTCACGCGCTAGAATTATCGTGAAACAAATCACTTACCTCTATTAAAAAGAAGCGGGCCTGAACCCGCCTCCCCTTTACGCCTGGGGCTGCTGAACTTGCATGCCGCCCTGGGGCACAAAGCCTTCCAGCGCCGCATAGTCGTCCTGGAAGTGCATCAGCACGCCGCCAAACAGCGTGTCGAAGGTTTCCTGGGGCATCTCGGCCAGGGTGGGGTAGAAGCCCACGTACTCCAGCCAGACGTTGCCGTCGGCATCGATGCTGCGGGCGAAGGCGCGCTCGCGGTTGCGGTCGTTGAGCATGTACACGACTTCCTCGCGGCGGTCACCGTACTGCTTCTGGGTCACGCAGGTGACTTCCAGGCGGCTGGTGTTGTTGGGGCCGTCGTTGACGCTGACCAGCACGGCCGCGTCGCCCATCTCGAAGCGCCAGCCCATGCGAATAAAGCGCTGACCGTTGTTCTCTTCCATGTCCAGCTGGACTTCCTTGTCCTTCAGGTACTTGGCCAGGGTGTCCAGGGTCAGCAGCGCCGTTTCCATCGTCATTGAAACCATCCTCCTCGGTGGGTGAAGCACATCAGCATGTCTGTGTGTGGTTGAAACCCGAACGATTCTATCACCCTGCACCCCTGGGGCTGGCCTTATGAGGCCCCAGCCGAATCCGAACGTGCTCCTTGGTTCAGCCTGACAGGCAGGAAGAAGGAACACATTCGGAGGTGCAGGCAATCTGGATCAGGGGCGGCGCAGGACCGTCAGGGTCACGGGCGCCACGCCCTCGCTGACCATCCCCAGCGCGGCCGCCGCCTCGTCCGAGAGGTCAATGACGCGCGCGCTGTTGCCAAAGGGCCCCCGGTCGTTAATTAGCACGTCCACGCTGCGCCCGGTGCGGGTGTGCGTCACGCGCACCCAGGTGCCAAACGGCAGGGTCAGGTGGGCGGCCGTCATCACGGTGCGGGCGTCGCGCCTTCCCCCGTAGTACACCGCCTGGCCGCGCTGAAATACGCTGGCTGGGCTCGGGCTGGCGGGGGCCACACTGGCTCGCAGTACCGGCCGCGCCGGAATATCGGCCGCGCTGCTGCCCGGCAACTGCACCACCTCACCCGCCCGCAGCAGGCGGTCGCCGCCATTGACGCGCTGTAACTCGGCCACGCTGACCCCCGCCTGGCGCGAGAGGCTCCACCACGTCTCGCCGGCCTGGACCCGGTGCGGCGCCGCCTGGGCCGTGCCCAGCAGCGCGCAGAGCAGCAGCAGCCCTGGCCTGCTCAAAGGCGCTCCTTCTCGCTGTGGCTGAGGACTTCATACCCGTCCTCGGTGACCAGCACGAGGTCTTCAATGCGCACGCCGCCCACACCCGGCAGATACGCCCCCGGCTCAATGGTGATGACCATGCCGGCTTGCAGCACGTCCGGGCTGGGTTGGTGCAGGCTGCGCAGGCCCGGCGCCTCGTGGACCTCCAGGCCGATGCCGTGGCCCAGGGAATGCGCGAACGCCTCGCCCAGGCCGTGCCCGGTCAGGATGTCGCGCGCCAGAGTGTCGAGGTCAGCGGCGCGCACGCCCGGCCGCACCGCCTGCACGGCGGCCTCCTCGGCTTCCAGCACTGCGCGGTAGACGCGGCGCAGATCCTCGCCCGGCTCGCCGACGGCCACCGTGCGCGTCATGTCGCTGTTGTACCCGCGCAGCCGCGCGCCCATGTCCACCGTCACCAGGTCGCCGTCCTCAATCACCCGTTCGGACGCGACGCCGTGCGGCATGGCCCCGCGCGGCCCGCTCGCCACGATGATGTCAAAAGCACTCGCGGCGCCCGCTCGGCGCAGGCGCAGTTCGATCTCCAGGGCGATGTCCAGTTCGCGCACCCCGGCCCGAATCAGGGGGCGCACTTCAGCAAACACCTGGTCGGCCAGCACCTGCGCGTCCCGGATGGCCTCGATTTCCGCCGCGTCCTTGACCGTGCGGATGTCGCGCAGCAGGGTGCCCAGCGGCTCCAGGGTTGTGCCGGGCCAGTAGGTACGAAGTTCGTCCAGCGCCGCCACGGTCAGGTGGTCGGCCTCGAACCCCAGGCGCAGCCCGTCCACCTGTGCGGCGGCGTGCTCCAGGGTGGCGGGCGGGCGCGCAATAAAGGAGGGCAGGCGCGTTTCCTCCCCGGCCTGCACCTCGTAGCGCGCGTCGGTGTACAGCGTGACGCCTCCCGGCGTGACCAGCAGCTTGGCGTCGGCGCCGCTGCTAAAGCCGCTGAGCAGCCGGATGTTGGCCGGACTGCTCAGCCACGCGCCGTCCAGGCCCGCCCGCGACAGCCCCGCACGCAACTGTTCAAGTTGAGTCATGACGGGCACGGTAACACGGCCCGGCCAGCCGCCTCATTTGTCCCCGGTCTGGGGACAGGCGTGCGGCGGCATGAGCCACTGCGCTTATACTCATCTCTTGGGACAAACGAAGTCAGGGCCTCACCGCAGGCTCCCCACTCCCCCAAGGAGGGAACAGCCGTGAAACTTCACGAGTATCAGGGTAAGGAAATTCTGCGCCAGTTCGGCGTGAACGTTCAGGAAGGCAAAGTCGCCCGCACCCCCGACGAGGTGCGCCAGATCGCGCGCGACTACGGGCAGCCCGTGGTCGTCAAGGCACAGGTGCATGTGGGCGGACGCGGTAAGGCCGGCGGCGTGAAGTTCAGCCCCACCGAAGACAAGGCCTATGAAAACGGCGAAAAGATTCTCGGCATGGACATCAAGGGCCTGACCGTGAACAAGGTGCTGGTCACCAAGGCCGTGGACATTGACGCCGGCACCGAGTACTACGTCGGCATGATCGTGGACCGCAACGTCCAGAGCTACACCCTGATGGCTTCCGCCGAGGGCGGCATGGAAATCGAGGAAGTGGCCGAAGCCACCCCCGAGAAGATCATCAAGCACCGCGTGGACCCCGTGACGGGCCTGCGCCCCTACGAGGCGCGCGAAGTCGCCATCAAGGCCGGGTTCAAGGGCAACCTGAACAAGATTGCCGACATGATGGTCAAGATGAGCGAAGCCGCCCTGAAGCGCGACGCCGTGCTGGTCGAAATCAACCCGCTGTTCGTGGACGAGAGCGGCACGCCGCTGGCCCTGGACACCAAGTTCGAGATTGACGACAACGCCATGTACCGTCACAAGGACCTGGCCGACTGGCGCGAACTGGAAGCCGAGCACCCCCTGGAAATTGAGGCCAGCAAGTACGGCTTTGCCTACGTCAAGCTGGACGACGGCAACGTGGGCGTGCTGGGTAACGGCGCAGGCATCGTGATGACCTCGCTGGACGTGGTCAACCGTGCCGGTGCCAAGCCCGCCAACTTCCTCGATATCGGCGGCGGCGCCAAGGCCGAGGTCGTCTACAACGCGGTCAAGCTGGTCAGCAAAGACACCGATGTCAAGGCCATCTTCATCAACATCTTCGGCGGCATCACCCGCGCCGACGAAGTGGCCAAGGGCGTCATTCAGGCGCTGAGCGAGGGCATCCTGACCAAGCCTGTGCGCATGCGCATCGCGGGCACGGCGGAAGACGAAGCCAAGGCGCTGCTCGCAGAAGTCAACAGCCCCCTGATTCAGATGTACCCCACCATGTTTGAGGCCGCCGACGAGGCCGCCCAGGAGGCGAACAAGTAATGGGCATCCTCGTCAATAAAGACAGCAAAGTCATCGTGCAGGGCATGACGGGCCGCGAAGGCGCCTCACACAGCCGCGCCATGAAAGAGTTCGGCACCCAGGTCGTCGCAGGCGTGACTCCCGGCAAGGGCGGCACCGATTTTGAAGGCTGGCCGATCTACAACTCCGTGGCCGAGGCCAAGGAGAAGCACGGCGCGAACGTCTCCATTATCTTCGTGCCCCCGGCGGGCGCGGCCGACGCGGTGCTGGAAGCCGCCCACGCTGGCATGCCCCTGATTGTCCTGATTACCGAGGGCGTGCCCACGGTGGACATGATGCGCGCCGTGCAGGAAGTCAAGGCCCTGGACGCCGAGAACCGCGCGGCCGGCGGCGAGGGCATTCGCCTGATCGGCGGCAACTGCCCCGGTCTGGTCACCAACGGCGAAGCCAAGATTGGCATCATGCCCAACAAGATCTACGCCAAGCCGGGCCGTATCGGTCTGATCAGCCGCTCGGGCACGCTGACCTACGAAGCCGCCAAGCTGCTGAACGACGCCGGCATGGGCACCAGCACCACGGTGGGTATCGGCGGCGACCCGGTGATCGGCACGACCTTTGCCGACGTGCTGCCCCTGTTTGAAGCCGATGAAGGCACCGACGCCGTGGTGGTCATCGGTGAAATCGGGGGCGCTGATGAAGAAGCCGCCGCTGAGTACATTGCCGCCAACATGAAAAAGCCCGTCGTGGCCTTCATCTCGGGCCGCAGTGCGCCTGCGGGCAAACGCATGGGCCACGCCGGCGCCATCATCATGGGCAATGTGGGCACCCCCGAAAGCAAGCTGGCCGCCTTCGGCGCCGCCAATGTCCCGGTGGCCGACACCATGCCCGAGATTATCGAGCTGGTCAAGCAGGCCCTGAACAAGTAAGGTCACCTCTGATAGCCCCGTTGGCAACGGCTCTACTTGAGTGAAGCGGTAGGTCAGACGGCGCCGCCACGCAGGAGCTTGACAAGCCTCGGGGATGGCGCAGGTCACTCTGTAGGTGTCGGGGTTGTTCAGAAACCAGGCGATCTGCGCCAAGGGTCGCGCCCAGTCGGCGGTCATTCCAAACGGGATGGCCGCCTTTTGCGTTTGGCTGCCGGGCGGAGGGCAGAACGACTGTTATGCGGATGCCGCTGAATTGCAGCGCAGCAGAGACAGGCACCGTCTGCGCTTCCATATCGCGACATCTGCATCTGTGCCTTCTCGCTCTCCTGCGGAGCTTTTCAAGTCTGCCGCGCAGCTTTCCAAGTCCACTCGGATGCCACCCGGCATGCTGCTCGATTCAATTGGAATCCGTCTCACACGTGGGCCGGTTAAACTGCTCTATGGCGGAGAACAACAACGGGCAGCCGCTGCCACAGAGCCCACACCCAGCCCTGCGGCAGTTGCTGCCCCTGGTCGGCACCTGGCAGATTTCTGGGCCGGAGGTCTCTGGCACCGTCACCTACGCCTGGATGGAAGGGGGCTTTTTTCTGATTCAGACCTTTGATCTGCACCAGGGCGGCGGTCATCAGAAGGGGGTGGCATACACGGGGTTTGACCCCGACACCCAGACCCTGCGCTCCCGCCTGATGGGCACAGATGGCAGCAACTACACCTACACCTATCAGGTTGAGGAGGCCGGGTTCTGGTACTGGTACGGCGAGAAAGGCTCTGAGGACTTCAGTTACTCCACTTTCAACGCAGACCGCACCGCCTACGAGGGGCGCTGGCACTTCCGGCAGCCCGGCGGCACCCCAGGGGGCTACACCTACCGGGCCATGCGTCTGCCAGAGGAGACCTGATGACCCGTTGCCGTCCGGCTCAGTGCTGATAGCTTGAATAGGTCAGGTAGCCACGCCGGTCGCCCTGGTAATAGGCGTCCTGTTCAGCTTCAGCCAGCGGGAGCCCCTGGCGCAGCCGCTCCACCAGATCAGGGTTGGCGATAAACGCCCGGCCATAGCTGATGAGGTCCGCACCCCTGCGGAGCCACGCCTCACCCACCGCCAGACTGGCAGGCTGCGTGTCTTGCGGGTGGGCTGGATTGATGATGAGTGTGCCTGGCCACGTCCGGCGCAGGCTCATCAAGTTGTCCTCATCGGTCGTCAGACCCAGATGCACATACGCCAGGCCCAGCGGCGCCAGTTCGCGCAGCAGGGCGGTGTACAGCGCCAGCACGTCCTCTTCCTGTACGCCCCAGATGCCCGCGCCAGGCGACAACCGCAGCCCCACCCGCTCCGGCCCGATGGCAGCCGCCGTGGCCTCGGCAACCTCGACAGCAAAGCGAATGCGCCCCGCCACCGAGCCTCCGTAGGCGTCGGTGCGCTGATTTACGTTCGATGACAGGAACTGCTGAATAAAGTAGCCGTGTGCGCCGTGCAGCTCAATGCCATTAAAACCGGCCTGCACGGCGCGGCGGGCCGCATTGGCAAAGACCTCCACCTCGTCACGCACCTCGGCGGTACTCAGGGCGCGCGGCACGGGCGCTGGCAGGAGCCCTTTCGGGCCGGTGTACAGCTGGGCGTCCAGTCTCACGGCCGACGGCGCCACCGGCGTCAGGCCGGCCACCTCTGGGTGGCCCACCCGCCCGGCGTGCATCAGCTGGGCAAAGATGCGCCCGCCGTTGGCATGGACTGCGCCCGTCACCTCGCGCCAGGCGGTCACCTGTTCGTCGGTGTGCAGGCCTGGCGTGCCGGGGTTCGACTGGCCCTGCAAGCTGGGCTGCACGCCTTCAGACACGATCAGGCCAGCGGTGGCCCGCTGGGCATAGTAGGTCGCCATGGCGCCGTTGGCCAGGCCACCAGCAGACGCACGGGCGCGGGTCATCGGGGCCATCACAAGGCGGTTGGGCAGGATAAGCTCACCGAGCTGCGTGCGGTCAAACAGTGTGGTCATACGTCCTCCGGGCCGAGGTCAAGGGACGCTCTGCCACCTCTTCCCCTCGGCCGCCGCCAGCCTAAACCCTGACATTGACGTCAGAGGCAAGTGCTAGGCTGGGGCTTATGCGAATAGGAGACCTGGCCCAGCAGTCGGGCGTCAGCGTGCGCTCTTTGCGCTACTACGAAGAACAGGGGCTGCTCTACAGCAGTCGCAGCGACAGCGGCCAGCGCCTCTACGCGGGCCCAGCGGTGGCGCGCGTGCGCCTCATTCAGCAGCTGTACGCGGCGGGGCTGTCAAGCCGCACCCTGAAAGACCTGCTGCCCTGCCTGGAGGCGCCGGTCGAAACCTACACCCCACTGTTGCTGGGCCGCCTGCACGCTGAACGCGACCGCATCAGCACCCAGATTGCCGCCCTGACCGAAACGAGAGACCGGTTAGACGCTGTCATGGCCACAGCCGGGCAAGCCACTTAAGAGAGCTTTGCTTCTGCAGAAGGGCACCGGTTTGTTCGGGTCGCCTTCGTGTCAGCAACAGCTTGTGGAGGTTCGCCAGGCCCTGTGACTCCGCAAGAAGCGAAAGGTGCGTTGAGCGGGGAAGAGCTAGATGCTTCTCGCGTCTGAACCTCGCGGGATTTGGCAGACTTCACGCCACGCCCAGTCCCTCTTGTTCCTGCTCCTATCGCTTGAATCCTTACTGCAAACAACACGGTCTGAGCCCCTCTTCTGCATGTGTCATCGCTCAAGTCAATCGTTACTTGCGGTCACATGGGCGTCAGCCCTGCGCGTAGACTGCGGGTATGAAGCCCCGTGCATTCGCTGTTCTGTTTGCCCTCCTGGCTGCCCAGGCGTCTGCCCTGACCATCCGGGGCACTGTGGAGGGCGCCGTTACCGCTGACACGCGGGTGGCCGCCGTGGTGGTCAATCCTTACGGCCAGGCGGTGCAGGAAGTCTCGTCGGTGCCAGTCGAGGGGGGCCGCTTTACCCTGGAACTGCCCGTCGCCGCCCCGACCGCCCGCGCCCAGGTGACCCTGACGCCGCAGAACGTGAACTGGCCCGGTGTGATTGACCCCATTCAGGTCAGCGGCCAGGCGCAGGTGGCCGAGCTGAAGTTCTTTACCTACCGCGATCTGAACAACAACGGCCGCCGCGACGAAAACGAGGCCCTGCGCGACGTGCTGCCCACCCTGAACGGCGGAGGCCTGTTTGTGGCCTGGGTCAATACTGACGTGACCGTCAAGGCCAACAAAGGCTATGAGGCCAGCTTCAAACGCGGCTGGAACGCCTTTATTGTGGATGTAGGCCGGGCCGTCAAAGTGCAGCCGTTTGCGGACAGTACGGTGGTTTCGGTTCGTCTGGCGCGCTGATACTGGAAGAGGAGGCTGGCGAGACTCTCCCGCCAGCCTTTGACATGCACACTTTTATTTACCGGATGAGGAAACAAAAAAAGTGCAAAAGCGTAAAATCGTGAATCTATTCACTTATAGACATAGTCCATAGCATCTGAAGGGAAGAAGGCGCCTCCTCCTACGGCAAGCGCCCCCTCTTCAGCACACCAATTCGACAGTGCGTTCGTAGGCCCGCAGGTACTGAGGCACAATCAGGCGCGGGTGAAACCGGCTAATGGCAGCCTCGCGGCCTGCTGCCCCCATCTGAACGTAGAGGTCACGGTTGCGGAGCACCCGCAGCGCCGCGTCGGCCATCCGGTCCACATCACCTACATCGGCCAGAAAGCCGGTCACGCCTTCCTCGACCACCTCGGGAATGCCGCCGGCGCGGGCGGCCACCACCGGCACCTCGCAGCTCATGGCCTCCAGCGCGGCCAGACCGAAACTTTCCTGTTGACTGGGCAGCAAAAAAAGGTCGCTGATCCCCAGCACCGTCTCGACATCCGGGAACGACCCCAGAAAGTGGGTGCGGCCAATCACGCCCAGCTGCTGGGCCAACTCGAAAGCTCGCGGGCGCTCGGGGCCGTCGCCAATCATCAGCAGCCGCGCCGGAATCTCGCTGGCCACGCGGGCAAACACCTGCACCACGTCGGCCGCGCGTTTGACCGGGCGGAAATTGCTGACGTGCACCAGCAGCGCCTCATCCGGGTGGGCAAAGCGGGCGCGCACGGCTGGGTCCGTCACGCGCACAAAGCGTTCGCTGTCCACGAAGTTATGAATCACCTCGATCTCGCGCTCGACCCCGAAGACTTCCTGGGTGTGCTGCGCCAGATAAGCCGAGACGGCCGTCACATGGTCGCTGCGTTCGATGGCGTGGCGGGTGGTGTGGCGAAACGCGGGCTCCAGGCCCACCAGTGTCACGTCGGTGCCGTGGAGGGTGGTCATCACGCGCGTCTTGCCGGTCATGGCGCGCGCGTGAATGGCCGCCGTGGCATGCGGAATGGCGTAGTGGGCGTGCGAGAGTTCCACGCCGTGTTCCTGAATCACCTCGGTCAGGGTATTGGCCGCCGCCAGTTCAGGGTACGGCTGATCGAACAGCGCGTAAGCGTAGCCGCTGACCTGATGAAAGTAAGGCCCACGCATGCTGCCGTGGCCAGCCAGGCGAAAGGGCTGCGCCGAGCCGACAAAATGGACCTCATGGCCGGCGCGCGCTACCTGCACGCCCAGTTCGGTGGCAACGACCCCCGAACCGCCCGCGCTGGCATGACAGAGCACCGCGATTTTCATGGCCCACCCGCAGCCGAGAGAAGAGAAGCTGACGCATTCATGAGTGCGGAGTATAGTCGCCGCCCGTCTGGGGAATGGTTGCCGGCCATCCCATCCGGCAGTGCCTGAGGCGTACAGGGCAGTGGACTCTCACAGGATTCTGACAGCGCTGGGCGCCAGTATTTAGACGCGGGGGGCAAATAGGGGCACCCAGAGCCAAAGGCGGGATACCTCACAACGCCGGGCCTCAGCAGACCTTAAAACTGGGCTCATGATTGCCGTCGTCACCGACTCTACCTGCGATTTGCACCCAGACAATGCTCGGCAACTTGGCATTCAGATCGTGCCGCTGCATATCACGATGGAGGGGCGCACCCTGTTGGACTGGGTTGAGATTGATCCCGATGCGGTCTACGACCACATGCGCGCAGGGGGCGCGGCCACCACCACGCCCGTGCCCGCCGCCACCTTTGCCGACGTGTACCGCGACCTCCTGAAAACGCACGATTCGGTGCTGAGCCTGCACCTGTCTGGCCACCTGTCTGAAACGTTTAAACACGCCCAGCAGGCCGCTGCCAGCCTGGGCGAGGGCGGGCGCGTGCTGGTAGTGGATAGCAAGGTGGCCGGCGCCCCCCTGGCCGACATGGCGATGGCCGCCAGCGCCAAAGCGCAGGAAGGGGCCGACCTGAAAACGGCTGCCGCCGCTGCCCAGGCGGCGGGCGAGTCGCTGTACGCCGAGATGAGTGTGGCCTCGCTGGAATACCTGCGCCGGGGCGGGCGCATCAGCCGCGCCCAGGCGTTTTTCGGCAACATGCTGGGGGTGCGGCCCATCCTGGAGTTTGACGACGGCCGGCTAAAGGCCGCCCGCCGCGCCAAGGTTGACCAGGCAGCGGGCGACATGCTGGCCAGCCTCAAGGCCCGCTTCGGCGACACGCCCGTCAGCGCCACCGTAATGCACGCTGGCCGCGATACGGCGCGCATCAACGCCCTGCGCAGCGCCATGATGGCCAGCGGCCTGAACGTGCAAAAGGGCCGCGTGCAGCTGATGGGCCCGGTGATTGGCGCCCACGTCGGCCCCGGCACCTTCGGCTTCTCGGCCGTCCCGCTGACCTGAAGATGGGATGGAGAAAGTGGTGAGTGGAGAAGACCTGGCAGACGGCTTTTCACTGCTGTATAAGCTTTAACGCTTTCCGAGCCCAGTCGGCTTGAATTGTTTGTGGTCATAGGCTTCTAAAAAAACGGAGAGGGGCGCCCAACAAATTGTCTGGGCGCCCCTCTCCCTGCAACCCTTAGTTGTGGCTCACCACCTCCAGCTTCTCCAGATACGCTGTGCCGCCTTCGACTTCGGCGGCAAAACCGTCAGCCACGCCAAACACCAGCGTTTCGGCCAGCGTTTCACTCATCAGGTATTCCTGCCAGGCCTCGGCGGCCTCACGGGCCGTGCCCGTCAAGTCCAAGTGCAGCGCAATCCGGTCCTGCACCTCAAAGCCGGCCTTCTTGCGCGCGTCCTGAACGCCCCGCACCAGGTCGCGGGCCAGACCTTCCAGTTCCAGTTCGCGCGTCAGCGTGGTGTCGAACGCCACCAGATACCCCGCTTCTTCCTGCGCGGCGAAGCCTTCGGGCGACTTGGCGTCCACCAGCACCTCGTCCGGCCCCAGCTCAAAGCGCTCGCCGGTTGGGGCGATCACCTCGAATTGCTGGCCGTCGCGCACAAAGCGGGCGATGTCGCTGGCGTCGGCCGCTTGCAGGGCCGCGCGCACCTGCGGAACGGCCTTGCCAAACTTCTTGCCCAGCAGCGGCAGATTAGGGCGCAGCTGGTAGCTCACCAATTCGGCGTACTGGTCAATCAGCTCGACCTCTTTGACATTCAACTCTTCCTTGATCTGCTCGGCAAAGCGGCCCAGCGCCTGGGTTTGCTCGGCCGTGCGGGCGCGCAGCATCACCTTGGGCAGCGGCTGGCGCTGACGCAGACCAGTTTGGCCCCGCACCGCGCGGCCCAGACTGACCACCCGCAGCACCGCGTCCATCTCGCCGACCAGCACCGGCGCACTCAGCGTCTCGTCGACCTTGGGCCACTCGGTCAGGTGCACACTCTCGGGCGCGTCCAGCACCAGCGAGCGCACGAGGTTGCCGTACAGCGTCTCGGCCAGGAAGGGCGTAAACGGCGCCGTCAGTTGTGTCACCGTCACCAGTGCGAAGTGCAGCGTGGCGTAGGCGTTGTGGTCCACCTGGCCGCCCTCACCCCAGAAGCGGCGGCGGTTGCGCCGCACGTACCAGTTGCTCAGGTCCTCGACCACGAAGTCCTGCAGCGCCCGGCTGGCCCCCGTGGGGTCGTAGTTCTCCAGACGGTCAGTGACGGCCGCAATCAGCGCCTGCACCTTGGCCACCAGCCAGCGGTCCACCTCGGGGCGCTCTGGTAGCGGCGCAGCGGCCTTCAGGTCGGGCTTATCCAGGTTCGCGTACAGCACGAAAAACGAATATGTATTCCAGAGGGTCAGGAAGTAGCTGCGGAACGCCTCGCCGACCAGATTCATGCCGAAGCGGCGGCTCAGTTCAGGCGGCGCAGACACATACATGTACCAGCGGGCGGCGTCGGCGCCGTACTGCTCGAAGACGTCCCAGGGGTTCACGACATTGCCCTTGCTCTTGCTCATCTTGGCGCCCTTCTCGTCCAGGATGTGGCCGGAGCAGATCACGGACTTGTACGCCACCGAGTCAAAGACCATGGTGCCAATCTGGTGCAGCGAGTTAAACCAGCCGCGGGTCTGGTCGATGGCCTCCGCGATGAAGTCGGCTGGAAAGCCGCCCGCCTCGAACCGCTCCTTGTTCTCGAAGGGGTAATGGTGCTGCGCGAACGGCATGGAGCCCGAGTCGTACCAGACGTCCATCACGTAGGGCGCGCGCCGGAACGTCTTGCCGCCTTGCTCGAAACTGATGTCGTCCACGAAGGGGCGGTGGGGGTCGAAGTCGGGGCCGGTCAGCTCCGGGCGCCCGCTCAGTTCGGCGAGTTCGGCGTAACTGCCCACCACGCGGTATTCACCGTCCTCGGCCTCCCACACCGGCAGCGGCGTGCCCCAGTAGCGGCTGCGCGATACGTTCCAGTCGATTAGGTTATCCAGCCACCCGCCGTAGCGCCCGTTCTTGATGTGTGGCGGGTGCCAGTCGATGGTCTGATTCAGCTCGATCAGCCGCGCCTTGAGGCGGGTGTTGTTCAGGTACCAGCTCTCGGTGGCGTAGTACATCAGCGGGGTGCCACAGCGCCAGCAGTGCGGATAAGCGTGCAGGAAGTTCTTTTCCTTCCACATCAGGCCGCGCGCGCGCAGGTCGCGCACGATCTCGGTGTTCGCGTCCCGGAAGAACACGCCGGCCCACGGCCCAAAGCGGTGCTTGCCCTCGCCGTCCACGCCCACGATGACCGGAAAGCCGTAGTTCCGCGCCAGACGCATGTCGTCCTCGCCGAAAGCCGGCGCCGTGTGCACGATGCCGGTGCCGTCACTGTCACTGACATAGGTGTCGAGACCAGCAAACCAGATGGAACCACTGGTTGATATTTTCAGAGCGTCTTGCCAGCCTAGCAGGCTTTGATCTGCAAAGTAATCTGCACCGCCATTAAAACTATTGACGAAATCAATCAACGCTTCAGTTGTTCCAAAATCTGATTCAACCAGTTTTCGATGTTCAGAGCCAACAACATCTGAAGTTTGATATTCATCAACCCATTTTTTTGAATCAGCCCACGAGAGGGAAGTGGCAAGTGTTACCGCTGTAGAATATTGACGCCATAGCGCTTCAAAAGGTGCGATGTAACTTACACGTTCTAGCTCGGTACCTTTGAACGTTTTCACGACCTCGGCGTCTTCACCCAGCACTTCATGTTTCAGGCTGGCGGCCAGGACCAGCACTCGCCCCTCCTTGTCTTTCGCTGCCACATACTCGAAGTCCGGGTGCAGAGCCACGCCCACGTTGTAGGGCAGGGTCCACGGCGTGGTCGTCCAGACCAGGAACGCCGCGCCGTCCGGCAGGCCCAGGGCGCCGGGGTCTCTCAGCGCAAACGGCACGTACACGCTGGGGTCCTGAATGTCTTTGTACCCCTCGCTGACCTCCGCATTGCTGAGGGTGGTGCCGTCTTTCGGGCAGTAAGGCGCCACACGGAAGCCCCGGTACAGCAGGCCTTTGTTGTCCAGTTCCTTGACGCTCCACCACACACTCTCGATGTAGTCCTTATGCAACGTCAGGTAGGCGTCGTCCAGGTCCACCCAGTAGCCCATGCGCTCGGTAAATTTGCGCCATTCCGCCTCGTATTCAAAGACGCTGGCGCGGCATTCGGCGTTAAAGCGGTCAATGCCGTAGGCCTCGACTTCGCGTTTGGAGTTCAGGCCCAGCTTCTTCTCCACGCCCAGTTCCACCGGCAGGCCGTGGGTGTCCCAGCCGGCCTTGCGCGGCACATGGTAGCCCTGCATGGTGCGGAAGCGCGGAAACAGGTCCTTAAAGGAGCGGGCCTGCACATGGTGAATGCCCGGCTGCCCGTTGGCCGTGGGCGGGCCCTCATAGAACGTAAAAGTGGGCCCGCCCTTGGTCTGCTCCAAGGAGCGCTCAAAGATGCGCCCTTCGCGCCAGAACGTCAGGATGTCCTGCTCCAGCGCCGGGAAGTTGGGGTTGTTTAGGACAGGTTTAAAGGTGGTCATAGGGGCTCCGGGTCAGGGAAATGGAGGGGGGCGCAGGGCAGAGGAGAGCGGGGGTCACCCGCATCCGGATGCTGGGTTGGATGGTCACGGCCTTTCACCTCCAAACGAACAAGCGGCACGTCTCAGCGTGTGTGCTGGGACGCGCCGCCTGAAACAGACGTTGCGTGGTACCACCCAACTTCGCCAGTCGCCTGGCCTCGTTGCGACCCTCTGCCGGGGGGTGTCCGGGTGGGTCTAGTCAGCCACGTCTGAAGGAGGCCTTTCTTCCACCGGCGCGGGAGGTGATCTTCGGAAGTCGCGGCTGGCTGGTCAGGCTTTCACCGTCCCTGACTCGCTTTTGCGCTGCCCAGCGGCTCCTACTGTCCTCGCGGTCGCCCTGCGTTGTCTCACCCGCGCGGGGTGAGCCTGTATGGTAGGCCCGCCAGGGGCCGGCGGTCAATCTGAACCGCGCGCCCGTCGCCCGTGGGGTATGCTCCACGCACACGTCCCTGGTGCCCGCGTCTACTTTTTCTCACCTCGCGCATGTGTTTTGAGGCGGCGAATGTATACAATCGCCTCTAGGGAGAACGGTTATGGAATTCTTTATCGATACGGCCATCACGGATGAAATCCGCGAAATCAACGAATGGGGCGTCCTGGCGGGCGTCACCACCAACCCCAGCCTCATCGTCGCCTCGGGCCGCGATTTCCGTGAAGTGGTGCAGGAAATCGCCGCCCTGGTGGGGGGCGCCATCAGCGCCGAAGTCACGGCCCTGGACGCCGCCGGCATGATCAAAGAAGGCCGCGAAGTCGCCGCCTGGAACGAGCACGTCGTGGTCAAGCTGCCCCTGACGCCTGCCGGCCTCCAGGCCTGCAAAACCCTGACGAGTGAGGGCATCCGCACCAACGTGACCCTGTGCTTCAGCGTGCCGCAGGCGCTGCTGGCGGCCCGCGCGGGCGCCACCTACATCAGTCCCTTCGCCGGGCGCGTGGACGACACCGGCGCTGACGGCATCGAACTGATTCGTCAGATCAAAGAGGCCTACGTGCTGGGCGGCATTGACACCAAGGTGCTGGCCGCCAGCATCCGTCACCCGCAGCATGTGGTGCAGGCCGCCCTGGCCGGCGCCGACGTGGCGACCATTCCGTACAAGGTCTTTACCCAGATGGTCAAGCACCCGCTCACCCAGGCCGGCCTGGACGGCTTCATGAAAGACTGGGCGAAACGCTCGGGGGCCAGCCCCGAGACGCCCGCCAGCGAAGCGGGCACCAACCCGCAGGCGGGAGGCGCGACCGAGACCGGAGCGGCCACGCCAGGGAGCCAGCAGCAGTGACCGACCCCACCCGGCAGAGCCTGCCCTTTCACGAACTCCAGCAGAAGATTCTGCCGGAACTGCACCTGATTGCCGCCAGCTACGGCATCGAGAACTACCGCAAGCTGAAAAAAGACACCCTGGCCTTTGCCATCATGGAGCGTCAGGCCGACGCCGAGGGGCAGCTCCTGGCGCGCGGCTACCTGGACATCAGCGCCGACGGCTACGGCTTCTTGCAGGCCGACTTGCTGGACCCGCAGAGCCGCACCGTGCTCGTCACGGCCGGCCTGATCAAGCAGTACCACCTGCGCACCGGCGACGAGATCATCGGCCGCGCCCGGCAGCCGCGCGAGAACGAGCGCTTTGGCTCGCTGGTGCAGGTTGAAGCCGTCAACGGCCTTGACCCTGAAACGGCCCGCCGCCGCCCCCGCTTCGATGACCTGACCCCCACCTTCCCCGAAGCCCAGCTGGTTATGGAAGACCCGAGCATGGAAGGCGGCATGAGCCTGCGCGTGGTCGACCTGCTGGTCCCCATCGGGCGCGGGCAGCGCGCGCTGATCGTGGCGCCGCCCAAAGCCGGGAAAACCACGCTGCTCAAGAAGATCGCCAACTCCATCGTCAAGAACTATCCCGACGTGACGGTGATGGTGCTGCTGGTGGACGAGCGTCCTGAAGAAGTCACCGACTTCCGCGAAAGTGTGCAGGGCGCCCAGGTGATTGCCAGCACCTTTGACGAGCCGCCGCAGCACCATGTCCGGGTGGCCGAATTCGTACATGAGCGTGCCCGGCGCATCGTGGAAGAAGGCGGCCACGTGGTGATCCTGCTGGACTCTATTACCCGTCTGGCCCGCGCCAACAACCTCGTGACCCCGCCGACGGGCCGTACCCTCTCGGGCGGTCTGGACAGCAACGCGCTCCACTGGCCCAAGCGTTTTCTGGGCGCGGCGCGCAACATCCGCGAGGGCGGCAGCCTAACGATTCTGGCCACGGCGCTGGTAGAAACTGGCAGCCGCATGGACGACGTGATCTTCGAGGAATTCAAGGGCACGGGCAACGCCGAACTGGTGCTGTCACGCCGCCTGGAAGAGCGCCGCATCTTCCCGGCCCTGGACATCCTGAAATCCGGCACGCGCCGCGAGGAACTGCTCTTGCAGCCGGAAGTGCTCAAGAAGATGTGGCTGCTGCGCAAGGTCATCAGCGACATGGACCCGGCCGACGCCATGGAAATGCTGCTGTCGCGCATGGGCAAAACCCGCAATAACGTTGAGTTTCTTCAGGCGCTGGCCGGCGGCTAAGCGCCCTTCTCTTTTCGGAGTTCACCCTTGTCTCTTATCCGCTCCCGCGGCGTGACGCGACTGGCCACCCTGTGCAGCCTCCTGCTCGCCGCCCCTGTTTCTGCCCAGACTATTTCGCCGCTGGCCCACCTGCTGGCCCCGCCGCCTTTGGCACACGCGCCCGACGTGGTGCTGACGCGCGACACTGGCGAGCGCCGGGTGCAACTGGTCACCGACGGCCGCACCTCGGCCGCGCAACTCGCGCGGCGCTACGGCGTCGCCCGCGGCCGCCTGACCGCCCTGGGGGGCGCTCCCGGCGTGCGGGTGTGGGACTTGGCCCTGGCTCCAGTCACCGCGCAGCGTGCGCCGGCCAAGCCGGCCTCGGTCGAAACCTACCGTGTGAGGCCCGGCGACACGCTGGCTGGTGTGGCGGCGCGTTTTGGCCTGCCCCTGGTGGACCTGCTGGGCGTCAACTTGGACCGTACCAGCCTGGACCGCCTGATTCCCGGCACGGCCCTGAATATCCCGACGGGGCCACGCGGCCTGCTCGTGCGTATCAAGCCGGGCCAGAGCGCTCTGTCGCTGATCGCCGGGTACGGCGCCGACCTGGTGGCCACCGCCCAGGCCAACGACGTGCTCCCCACCGAGCTTCGGGTCGGTGACACCCTGCTGCTGCCCGGCATCCGCGCCGAAGGCTTTGCCGAGGCCCTGGCCCAGCGGCGCGAGGCCGAGCGCCGAGCCGCCCTCCTGGCCCAGCGCCAGGCCCAGTACGAACGCTTTCTAACCTGGAAAAAGGGCCGTGAACGCGCCCGCCTGGAAGCCCGCTACGAGGCCCAGGAAAGGTACGAGCAGTACCTGGCCTGGAAAAACAGCCCTGAGCGTCAGGCCCGCATTCAGGCCTACGAACGCCAGGCGCAGTACGAGGCCGCGCAGGCCGCCGCCCAGGCCCGGGCGCGCGCCGCTGCGAGTGCGCAGGCCGTTACGCCTCAGGCCAGCGCCCAGATGGCCGGCACCGGCAGCCGCACCCTGGCCTGGCCCATGCGCAGCTACCGCCTGACCAGCCGCTACGCCGAACGCGACATTGAGTTTCACCGTCAGGTGTTTCACGGCGGCATTGACCTGGCCGCCCCCTACGGCACGCCCATCTACGCCGCCGCCGACGGCACCGTGACGGAAAGCGGCTACGGCGACTACGGCCTGAACGTCTACACCACCGCCGGCAGCAGCCTGCTGATCTACGGGCACATGAGCCGCGCGGCGGTGGTGGCCGGGCAGCAGGTCACCCAGGGGCAACTGCTGGGCTATATCGGCTGCACCGGCATCTGCACCGGGCCGCACCTGCACTTCGAGGTGCGCCTCTCGGGTCAGACCGTGGACCCCCTGGCCCTGCTGCCATGACCGACCCCGCGCCAGCGGCCCTGCATCTGCTTGTCGTGGACGACGAGGAGCAGATTCTGGAACTGCTGGACCTGACCCTCAGCCTGCAGGGCTTCCGGGTGACTACAGCCCCCAGTGGCCCGGCGGCCCTGGAGCGTCTCAGCGGCGCGACCTTTGACGTGCTGGTGCTGGACGTGCTGATGACCCCCTGGGACGGCTTCGAGACGGTCGAGCGCATGGCCCGGCACCTGGGCTCTGCCTTGCCCCCCGTGGTCTTCTTATCAGGACTAGCCCATCCGACCCCGCCGCCAACCCTGAACCCCCGGTTGCTCGACCACTACCTTCTGAAACCGTTCCGGCCCTCGCAACTGGTGGAGGCTATCCGGCGGGCCCACGCCGCTGGCCCACTGGGCAGGACAACTGAATTCTGACCCCATAGGCTCTACCCAATTGACCCTACTCGTGGGGTCAGTTTTTCTTTATCGTGCCTCCATGAGCGACGTGCAGACTGGAACCCCCGCCCTGAAGCAGGGCTTTGCCGAGATGTTCAAGGGCGGCGTCATTATGGACGTGGTCACGGCTGACCAGGCCCGGATTGCCGAGGCCGCTGGCGCCACCGCCGTCATGGCCCTGGAGCGCGTGCCGGCGGACATCCGCGTGGACGGCGGCGTGGCCCGCATGAGCGACCCCAAGATGATCAAAGAAATCATCGGGGCGGTCAGCATTCCCGTGATGGCCAAGGTCCGCATTGGGCACATCGTCGAAGCGCAGATTCTGCAGGCGCTGGGTGTGGACTTTATTGACGAGTCCGAGGTGCTGACCCCCGCCGACGACCAGTACCACATCTTGAAAAGTGAGTTCAAGGTGCCGTTTGTCTGCGGCGCCAAGAACCTGGGCGAGGCCCTGCGCCGCGTGGGCGAGGGCGCCAGCATGATCCGCACCAAGGGCGAGGCCGGCACCGGCAATGTCATTGAAGCCGTGCGCCACGCCCGCACCGTGCTGGGCGATATCCGCACCATTCAGGCCCGCCCCGCCGAGGAACTGATGACCGCCGCCCGCGACCTTCAGGCGCCCTACGAACTGGTGAAGTATGTCCACCAGCACGGCAAGCTGCCCGTCGTGAACTTCGCGGCCGGCGGCGTGGCCACCCCCGCCGACGCCGCCCTGATGATGGTGCTGGGGCTAGACGGCGTGTTCGTGGGCAGCGGCATCTTCAAGAGCGACAACCCCGAGCGCCGCGCGCAGGCCATCGTGAAGGCAGTGACCCACTACCAGAATCCCGACGTGCTGGCCGAAATCAGCGAAGACCTGGGCGCCCCCATGACCGGCATCAACATTGACGACCTGATTCCTGCCGAGCGCCTCGCCGCCCGAGGCTGGTAAGCGTGTCCGCTGGCCCCCGCATTGGCGTGCTGGCCCTCCAGGGTGCGTACCGCGAACACCGTCAGCGCCTGGAAGCCCTGGGCGCCCAGGTGACCGAGGTGCGACTGCCAGGTGACCTGGCGGGTCTGCGCGGCCTGATTCTGCCGGGCGGTGAAAGCACCACTATGGCCCGCCTGATGACCGAATACCGCCTGTGGGGGCCGGTGCGTGACTTTCATGCGGCTGGTGGCCACCTGTGGGGCACCTGCGCGGGCGCCATTCTGCTGGCCCGCGAAGTTCAGGGTGCGCCGCCGCAATTTGGTCATCAGGACAGCCTGGCCCTGCTGGACGTGACAGTGCAGCGCAATGCCTTTGGCCGGCAGATTGATTCCTTCACGACTGAGGTGCGGGTGAGTGGCCTGGATGCCCCGCTGCCGGCTGTGTTTATCCGTGCGCCAGCATTCGCCCGGACAGGGGAGGGGGTCGAACGGCTGTGCTCCTACGAAGGGCAGACGGTGGCGGTGCGCCAGGGCACCATCCTCGCGACGGCCTTCCACCCCGAGCTGACCGGTGACCTACGCCTGCACGAACTGTTTGTCAATGAGTTGCGAGAGCCTGTCGCCAGCTGATGAAACAACTTTGTCTGGAGAGAGAATTCTAGTCTTTCCAGGCAAAACTACATTGGCAGTTAGACAATAGATTCACGATATTCAGACTCTATAAGGACGCCGGTGCTTCCCCTTCCCCTATGCTGCACCGATGGCGGCGACCATTTTTCAGCGTGGCGGCGCGACCCTGCACGTCGAGCAAACCGGCACCGGACACCGCAGCGTGATTTTTATTCACGGGCTCAGTGGCTCGCGGCGGTGGTGGCGGTTCAACGTGGCCGATCTTCACAAGGACCACTGCGTGTACACCTTGGAACTCAGTGGGTACGGCCGGGCGTGGCGCCAGCGGGCTCTGGGCGTGCGGGCAGCGGCCACCCTGATTGCCGAGTGGATAGAAGACGCGGGCTTAGAGGACGTGACGCTCGTCGGCCATTCGATGGGGGGGCACATCAGCATGCATGTCGCCTCACGCTGCGCCGAACGGGTCACCGGACTGGTGCTGGTGTGTGCCAGCGGCCTGCTGCGTGCCAATGCCTACCGCGCGGCGCTGCACCTGCCCCGCGCGGCGCTGGTGGGAGACCGCCGTTTTCTACCCACCATCTTGCGGGACGCGGCGCTGGCCGGGCCGCTGAACCTCTGGCGCAACGCCGTGGACCTGCTCAAAGACTCTGTTCAGGACAGCCTGCCGGGCATCCGGGCGCGCACCCTGATTATCTGGGGCGAGCGCGACGTGCTGGTGCCCCTGGCGCTGGGCCAGTTGCTGCACGAGGCGTTGCCGGGCTCGCAGTTCGAAGTCATTCCGCGCGCCGGGCATGTGGTCATGGTGGACGCCCCCAGGGCCTTTAACGGGCTCCTGCGTGCCTTTCTGGACCGGCAGGCCGAGGCGCGCGCTTGACGGCGCGGGCCACCTTCCTGACCGTCAATGGCCTGCGTACCCATGCCTGGCGGCGGGGCAGCGGTCCGCCACTGGTGATCGTGCCGGGCCTGGGCTGTGCCTCATGGATGTATGCCCGCGTGGCGCGCGAACTGGGCCGCACCAGAACTGTGTTCGTGTATGACCCACCTGGCCACGGGTACAGCGAGGGCCGCCACGACTATCCAGTCTGTATTGAACACCTGACTGACCATCTGGCCGCCTGGCTGCGTCAGGCTGGGTTGGAGGGGGTGTCGATTTTTGGCCATTCGCTGGGTGGGGAAGTGATGTTTGACCTGGCCGCCCGCTACGCCTCATGCCCGACAGCCCTGATCGCCTGCGCGCCTACAGGGATTCCGGAGAATCCCAGTGTGCGGGTACAGCTGCTGCGTCTGCTGCTGGACTTGCCCAGTGAGCGTCTGGGGTTGCTGTTGCCCGGCCTGCGGGCCTATACCCACTGCGGTCTTAGGCGCATGCTCCTGCTGGCCCGCGATCAGGAAGTGCATATGACGGGTCCGCTGCTGGGCCGAATTGAGGTTCCGACCCTGCTGCTGGACGGTCTGGCTGACCATGTGGTGCAGTCGTGGACCGTGACCCGCATTCAGGCCGATATTCCTGATGCGGTGGTGCGGCAGATTCCGGGTGGCACCCACGCCCTGACAGACACCCACCCCAGAGCAGTAGCAAGGTATACGCTTGATTTCTTGGAACAACTGGGACAATGAAACTCCAATTTCACGATCCAGAATGATCGTGAATAGATTCACTTACTTGAGTAGCCAAATCGTCACACCACAAAAAAATTCAGGAGGAGGCAAGCACAGCCTCCTCCTCACTGATTAAATTTATTCCATTAGCTGCAACCCCAGGTCGGCCAGTTGGGCCACTTCGACAGGGGAGGGCGCCAGGGCCATCAGGTCCACGCCCCGGTTGTTCTTCGGGAAGGCGATCACCTCGCGGATGCTGGCCGCGCCGCTCATGACCATGATCAGGCGGTCAAAGCCCCAGGCGATGCCGCCGTGCGGGGGCGTGCCGTATTCGAGCGCATCCATGAAAAAGCCGAATTTCTCGCTCGCCTGCTCGGCGCTGAAGCCGATAGCGGCAAACATCTGCGCCTGCACCGCCGGGTCGTGAATACGGATACTGCCGCCGCCAATCTCAAAGCCGTTTAGCACCAGGTCATAAGCCTGGGCGCGAATCTCGCCCTGCCGCTCGGTGCCGAACAGCGCGAGGTCGTCCGGGTGCGGGGCGGTGAAGGGGTGGTGCATGTAGGTCCAGGTGCCGCTGTCCTCATCAAATTCCAGTTGAGGAAAGTCTGTGACCCAGGCGACGTGAAACTGGGGGCCGGCCGCTGCCAAATCAAACAGGTCCCGCAGGGCCAGCCGCACCGCGCCCAGCGCCGAGACCGCCTTCTTCCAGTCGCCCGCCGCAAACAGCAGCGTGCCCCCCGGGCCCACCCCGGTGCGGGCCAGCAGTTCGGCGGCCTGATCGCCCACAAACTTGCTGATGCCGCCGGTAAAGCCCTCGCCCTCGCGGCGCAGCCAGGCCAGGCCTCTGGCGCCATTTTGCTTGGCCACCCGTTCCAGTTCGTCAATCTGCTTGCGGGTCAGTTCGGGGGCGGCCAGCACCTTCACCGTCTGGGCCGAGGCAAAGGCGGCAAAGTTCCCGCCCTGGAACAGGTCCGTCACGTCCACGAATTCCAGGCCGAAGCGCTGGTCGGGCTTGTCCGAGCCGAAGCGGTTCATGGCGTCCATGTAGGGCAGGCGGGGAAAGGGGAGGGGCAACTCCGCGCCCAGGGTCTGGCGGAAGACGTGGGCCAGCAACTCCTCCTGGGTGGCCAGCACATCGTCCTGCTCGACAAATGACATTTCCATGTCCAGCTGCGTGAAATCCGGCTGGCGGTCGGCACGCAGGTCCTCGTCGCGGAAGCAGCGGGCCAGCTGGTAATAGCGGTCATAGCCCGCAATCATCAGCATCTGTTTGAACAGCTGCGGGCTCTGCGGCAGGGCGTAGAACTCGCCGGGATTCTGGCGGCTGGGCACCAGAAAGTCGCGCGCGCCTTCAGGGGTGGACTTGGTGAGCATCGGCGTCTCGACCTGGACGAAGCCCTGCGCGTCCAGAAACGCAGTCACGGCCGCCACGGCCTTCGAGCGCAGCAGCAGCCCACGCTGCATCTCCGGGCGGCGCAGGTCCAGGTAACGGTACTTGAGGCGAATGTCCTCGGCCACGCTGTCGCCCTTGTCCAGTTCGAAGGGCGGCGTCTTGGCAGTGTTGAGCACCTTGACGCGGGCAGCCAGCACCTCGTAGTCGCCCAGACCACCCTTGCGCTGGCTCTCGGGGCGCAGGCCAAAGCGGCCCTCAATTTCGGCGACGTACTCGGCGCGCAGGCGGTCGGCCTCGGCGAAAGCCGGAGAACCTGGCTCGACCTGCACCTGCACGGTGCCGCTGCGGTCACGCAATTCAAGGAAGATCAGGCCACCCAGGTCGCGGCGGCGGCCCACCCAGCCCTGTAAGGTGACGGTCGTCTCGGCGTGCGTGTCATTCAGGTGGCCAATCATGGCGGTGCGTTTCATTCGGGTTGCTCCTGTGCGGCGGGCTCCAGGCCACTGCGGGCCGGCGGGGTCTGGCTCAGTTGGCCCAGCAAGAAAGTGTGAAGGTCGCGGGTGTGCACGCTCGTCTGCATGCCGGTGGCCAGATTCTTGACGCTCAGGGTGTCCTGCGCCACCTCGTCCGAGCCGATCAGCGCGACCAGGCGCGCGCCCCGGCGCTCCGCGTCGCGGAAGGCCGTCCCCGGCTTGAGGGCGCGGTACGCAAATTCGGCGCGGCCCACCCGGCGGGCGCCCAGCGCCACGGTGGCGGCGTAACCCACGTTGGCCTCGTCCAGGGCGGCCACATACAGGAGGGGGCCATCCAGCGCCGGGAGGGGGCGGCCTTCGGCCTCCAGCGCCAGCAGCAGGCGCTCGACGCCAAACGCCCAGCCGATGCCCGGCACGGCCTCTTTGCTGCCCAGTTCCTGCGCCAGCCCGTCGTAGCGCCCGCCGCCGCCCAGCGCCGACTTGGCACCGACGCCCTCGTGGTGCAGTTCCCAGGCGGTGCGCCGGTAATAATCCAGGCCACGCACGATGCTGGGGTCAAGGTCGTACGCCACGTCCCAGGCGTCAAGGTGGCGCTGTACCGCTTCAAAGTGCGCCCTGGCCTCTGGACCCAGGAAGTCCAGCATGGGCCTCACCCCGAGCTGAGTAAGAAGTGCCTGATCGTCCTCGCTCTTGGAATCCAGAATCCGCATGGGATTGCGGGTCAGGCGGTCTTTGGAATCGTCTGAGAGGGCGTCCAGGTGCGGTGTGAACAGTTCCCGCAGGTAGGCGTTGTAGGCTTCGCGGTCTTCGGGGTCGCCGATACTGCCCAACTTCACCCGCACACCGGTCAGGCCCAGCGCCTGCACGACCTCCACCATCAGGGCAATCGCCTCGGCGTCCACGAGGGCGTCTGTGCTGCCCAGCACTTCATAGTCCACCTGATGAAACTGGCGCAGGCGGCCGCGCTGCTGCCGCTCGGCACGGAACATGGGGCCGTGGGTCCAGAGCTTGAGGGGACTGGGCAATTGCTTAAGGCCATTTTGCAGATAGGCGCGCACAATACCGGCAGTGCCTTCCGGGCGCAGGATGTACCCGCCGTGGTCCCCGAAGTAGTACACGGTGAACATTTCCTTGCGCACGATGTCGGTGGAGCCGCCCACGCCGCGCTTGACCAGCTCGGCGTCTTCAAAGAGCGGGGTCTCAATGCGCTGCGCACCGGCGCGCTCCAGCACCGTGCGCGCCGTCTGCACCAACCAAGCGTGGGCCTGCGCCGAAACATCGAGCGTCAGTTTCGGGCTGCCGGCTGGCAGGTGATCTTCGGTGCCCTTGGGGCGCTTAATCGCCATAACAGAGCGGAGCATAGCGCCTGGAGGGCAAAAGGGCGTCCCTGGTCACCGCGCCTCTGCCGGTTCCAGGTCAAACACCACAATCTCGGCGGGACAGGCCCAGCGCATCGGCACCCCCGTCACGCCCAGGCCCTGTGAGACAAAGCCCAGCGCCTCACCGCCTGGGGACGCCGTGGGGTGCCCCTCGGCCGGCGACTGCACGATGCGGGCGCCGCGCACCCAGCCGCGCAGCACGTTCAGCAGGGTGGAGTGCCGCTTGAGCGGCCCGACCAGCGGCAGGCGCACCTGCCCTCCGTGGGTGTGGCCGCTCAGGGTCAGGCCGACGCTGGGCGGCACCTGCGACAGGTAGTCGGGATTGTGGGCCAGCAGCACGGTGGCCCCGCTTACGCGCCCCCGCAGCGCGACCTCCAGGTCCTGGATGCCGAACCACCAGTCATCCACCCCGGCCAGGTAGAGGTCGTCCCGAAGCTGCACGCCGGCGTTGTTGATGAGCCGCACCCCGGCCACGCGCAGCTGCTCGGCAAAGGTCACGCGCGCCGCGCCCGTGTTCAGACTGGTCCAGTCGTGGTTGCCCCACACGCCGTAGACCCCCAGTGGTGCATGGAGCCGCGAGAGTTCTTCCAGCAGGCCCCGGTGGCGGCGACGCCCCACCCCACTGTCCAGAAAATCCCCGGTGACCACAATCAGGTCGGGTTGGGCCGCCAGCGTGGCCGAGACCCAACGCCGCACCAGCCCGCGCCGCATAAAGACGCCGTAATGCAGGTCGCTCAGGTGCGCGATGCGGACCGGGCGGGTCAGCCCAGGCAGGGCCGCCCGCTGACGGCTCACCACAAATTGATACGAGTTCAGCACCGACACCGTGCCGAAGGTCAGCACACCCCAGCCCAGAGCGCCCAGCGCGCGCGTGATCCACATGCCCACGAGCTTAGCGGGGCCGACAGCCGGCGTGGCCCCAGCCAGGGAGGTGGGGCCACGCCGGAACGAAACGGGGTTACTGCCGAACGCTGTAGGGCAGACCCGTGGACTGGCGGCCCGCCACCTCCACGAACAGCCAGCTGCCGCCCACCGGGGCGTCGGCGGGAATGGTCAGAACGATCTGGCTGTCGGTCCACGACTGCACGGCTGACGCCGGGAAGAGGTAGCCGCCCTGCCCACGCTCGTCGGCGCCCAGGCGCACGCGGCCGGTGCTGGGGCCGCCCAGGTAGCGGCCCTGAACAGTCACCGTGCCGCCCCGGGCCGCCGCCTCCGACACCTTGATGAGCATGGGCGTGACCGTGACCCTCTGTTCCTGCTGAGCGGGCGCACACGCCGAGAGCGTGGCGGTAAACACTAAAGAAGCAACCAAGAAACGCAGCATGTTTGAGCCTCCGTGCCCGCAGTCTAATACAACCGATGACCGCCCCTACGCCTGATTCTTCACTGCGCGGCCGGCGCCTTCTGGTGGTCTTCAACCCCAAGAGTGGCAGCGGAGACAGCCAGTTGCCCCTGTTTCTCTCGCTGCTGCGCGCCGAGGGCGCCGAAGTGACCGAGCGCGAGTTGCGCCAGGGTACCCCGATGGCCGCGCACCTGGAGGACCTGGAGTCCTTCTCGGTGCTGGTGGCGGCCGGCGGCGACGGCACCGTCAGCAGCGCGGCCTACGCGGCGCGGAACCGCAATGTGCCGCTGCTGGCGTTTCCCGCCGGCACCGCCAACCTGATCGCCCAGAACCTCGCCCTGCCGCAGGACGCTGCCGCCCTGGTGGAGGTGGTGCGGGCAGGCCACAGCCTGCGCCTGGACATGGGCGAGGTCGAGGTCAAGGGCGAAAAGAGCGGCTTTTGCATGCTGGCCGGTGCCGGCGCCGACGCGAGCATGATCCGGGACAGCGAGGAACTCAAAGAGCGCTTTGGCGCCCTGGCCTACGTCATGAGTGCCATGCGGCAGCTGAATCCCAAGAAGACCACTTTCAACCTGGTCATTGATGGCGAGCCGCGCGAGTTTGAGGGCATCGGCGTGATGGTCGCTAACTTTGGCATGGCCAACTACCGCCTGCCCATCACCAGCGACATCAGCCCCAGCGACGGCCGCTTTACCGTCATCCTGATGAAGGCGGGAAACATCATGCGCCTGATTCCCAACCTGATTGATTCGGTGCGGGCCAAGCTGAATCTCGGTGACCCGATGTTCAGCGGCAATCTGGAGACCCTGGAAGCCCGTGAGATTCAGGTGGACGCTGCCGACCCGTTTCCGCTGCAGTACGACGGCGAGCTGCATGTGGAGACCACACCGTTTCAGGCGCGCATACTGCCCGGCGCCATTCGCTTTCTGACCGCCGCCCAGCGGGGAGATTTGGAAACCTGACCCTAGGTCATTTAAAAAGGATTCAAATCCCGCGCCTGGACAGTCGGAAAAAGGCAGGCTCACAGAAGGGCCAGGAAGGGGTGAGGAAGCGCCCGTGAGGGGTTGAGCCCCTGGTCAAAAATGTTCCACTGCGTCATTCAAGTCGTCTTCTGGCAACTCCACATAGCGCCGCGTTGTATCTACCTGCTCATGACCCAGAAAGCCCGCGACGCGCGTGAAATCCTTGACCGCAGCATAGAGCTGGGTGCCCGCGTATTTGCGCCCAGCATGAAACCCCCGGAATTCGTGTTCGCGGCCGCATTTTAGGGCCAGCTTTTGCAACCGCTCGTAGGCGCTGGAGTAAGCGCGCAGCGGCAGCACAAAGTCGCTGGCCTGGTGGGGCTGCGCTTGCAGGACGCCCAGGGCCTCACGCAGACGCGCGCTGAGAGGAACCATCCGCGCCTTGTCGCCCTTGCCGTGCGCCACCAGCAGGCGGCGACCCGGCAGATTGACATCGGCCCAGGTGACGGCCAGCGCCTCGGCAATCCGTAATCCGGCGTGGGCCAGCAGGAGGAGCAGTGCCGCCTCGTGTGGGTCCGCCTCCAGCAGCAGCGCCTGCACAAATTCCTCGCGGTAGGGCGGATTCTTGACCACGCCGCGCGTGCGGTCTTTGGGGCGCTTGACATCGGCAAAAGGGTCGGCGTCGGTGGCACCGGCCCAGCGCAGGGCCCGGTACAGGGCACCCGCCGCCGCCACCCGCGCCAGCACTGTGGCCGGTTTGAGACCCGACGCGCTGAGCGCCGCCACATACAATGCCGGCTCACGGCGGCCTGGGTGCAGCAGGTTCCAGGCGTTGGCGGCTGCGTGTTCTAGGAGAACCTCCAGGCCTTTGCGGTAGGCGCGCAGCGTGTGCGGACTGAGCTTGACGCCGGCGCTGGTCTCGCTGCTGAGGTACGCCAGCGTCAAGGCCCACAGGTCTTCAAACGATTTGTCGCGGGCGGCGGTTATGGCCCGAACCCGCAGCGCCTCGTCACTGAGCCCGGCCAGCGCCCGCGCCTGGGCCAAGCGGTCACCGGCATACAGCGTGAGACTCTCGGTCATAGGCAGCGATGATAACATGCCTTATCAACGGAGGCGAAGTTTGTGGCATTGTTTCGTTCTGAGCATCAATGTCAGCCTCAACAAGCCATTCATCGGCGGATGACAACCAGCTCTGCGGGCAACGGGCGCAGTGGCTGGCGCCACACGTGGTTAGGGCTTGTATAGGTGGAAGTGACAAGCTTCAGCCTTCAGCTCATCAGTGCTCTCAGCTATGCCACCCATGTCGCTACCAAATTCGCCCCCGCTGCCGCCAGCCGTAAACAACCATACCCAGCGCCAGCAGCAGCGCCGGCCAGTCGCCCAGGCGCATATACAGCGTGGTGCCGCTCAGGCGTTTGGGCCGGACATCAAGCACCTGCACTGTGTCACCACTTTGCACTGTCTGCACCGGGCGGCCCAGATCATCCACGCTGCCGGCCACACCATTGTTGACGCTGCGCACCAGCCAGCGCCGGGTCTCGATGGCACGCACCCGGCCCATGTTGAAATGCTGCTGCACGCCCCAGCCCTTGTACCAGCCATCATTGCTGGGGTTAACCAGAAGTTCTGCGCCCTTGTTGGCCAGCGTGCGCGACACCCAGGGAAACACGCTGTCGTAACAGATGTAGGCGCCGTACTGCACGTCGTTCAATGCTAGGGGCGTCAGGGCCTGCGCGCCAGACACATTGGCAAGCTCAAAACCGAGGACGCGGCCCAGCAGGTTGTACACAGGTGACAGCACCGCGTCAAAAGGTCGGGTTTCACCGAAAGGGACGGGGCGGGCCTTGTCGCTCAGGGTCTGTATTTGCCCTTCAGTGCTCAGGCTCACGACGCGGTTATATTGAAGCGGCCCCACGCCACCGGCCTGCCAGTCATCGCCGCCCACGCCACTGAGGCCAGGGCCAGGAAAAGTAGGCACCTGCTCACCTGGGCGGGCATTGTGCTGCTGGACGGCGCCTTCACTCCAGACCACCACGCTGCCAGCGGGGCGCTCAAGACTGGCCTTGCGCTGCACCCGGAACTGTTCTTCAGGAGATAGGCTGCCACTGGCACGCCCAAAAGCGTCGAACGTGACCCGCATGACCCGCATAGGCTGCTCTGGCCCTTCTCCTGGCATCCGGGTTAGGCCATAGCCCAACGCCAATGCCCAGCCCACCGCGGCGAGCATGGCTGGGCGCAGCGGCGCTCTCCCCTGCTGCCAGCCCAGCCAGGCATGAGCCAGGGCCGCCGCTGTAAAGCTCACCAGCACACTGCCCAGCAGCACCCCGCCCAGGTCAGCAATCTGAATGGCGGGCGTAGGCAGCAGCGTGTAGCCCAGCGTCGGCCAGGGAAATGCCAGCGGGCCCAGAAAACGCAGCCATTCCAGCAGCACCCAGCCGCCCGCCAGGGTCCACACGCGCCCGGGAGTAGAGCGGGTCAGTGAGGTCGCCAGGAAGGCCATCACCGCTAAAAAGGCCCCCTCAAGCGCAAACAGGAGCCCAGCCAAGAGGCCCAGCGGCGCCAGGCCAAACAGGTCAGCCACGAAAGCACCCAGCCACCACAAGTGCAGCGCAAAGTACCCGAAGCCGGCCCAGAAGAGGCGGCCCGCAGCCTGCCGCGGCGTCTCGGCTCGGGCGACAAACAGCAGAATGGCGGCTAGGGGCAGCGTGCTCAGGGCGCTCCAGGGCAGGGGCAGGCCACAGGCGGCCAGACCCAGACCCAGCAAAAAGGCGAGGGCGGGAAGGGGCATCGCTGCCATGATAGGGGGACTCTGGGGGGGGCGCGGCGGCACAGACGCGCGCAGATGCTCTAGGATGGGGGTACTTTGCGAGTGGCTTTCCTCAGTGACATTCATGGCAATATTCATGCGCTGACGGCGGTCAAGCGCTTTTTGAACGAGAATATCGTCAACCAGGTCATCGTGGTGGGCGATCTGGTGGGCTACGGCGCCAGCCCTGGCCCCGTGATTGACTTCGTGCGGCGCGAGGGCTGGGTCACGGCCCTGGGGTCCAGCGACATGCGCGTGGCGATTGACCTCGGCGACCGCAGCGACCGCAAAGGGGTGGCCGACCAGGTCCTGACCTGGACGAAAAAGATTCTGACCCCCGAGCAGATGGACTTCCTGCGCCGCCTGCCGCCGGGCGGGCGCATCACCACCCCCATTGGTCGCGTGCGCTTTTTTCACGGAAGCCCCCACGCCCCCGATCAGCGCCTGGACCTGATGGCCCCTGAGCGCGAACTTGAGGCCCTGGCCGATTCGCTGGGCGCGCGGGTGATTGTGGTGGGCGGCTCGCATGTGCCGTTTGTGCGGGTGCTGGGCGACACTACCTTTGTGGACCCCGGCAGTGTGGGCCTGACCCTGAACCACGAACCCGGCGCCGACGTGGCCATCGTGGACTGTGTGGGCCGCAAGCCCAAGGTCTCGCTGCACAAGGTGACCTATGACTTCGCCTCCAGCGCCTTTGACATCATGGCCTGGAACCTGCCGCCGGTCATCGCCGACGTAATTCGCACCGGGCGCATGGGCTGAGAGAAAGGCGCACCAAAGAGCCAGCGGCGCCCAACAAATTGAAGGGCGCCGCTGTCAAACTCTGCCCCTAGTTCCGGTAACGCTGCGCCAGTTCCGGCGACTGGCCGTGAAACGCAGCCAGCTCGGCCTGCTCCACGGTCTTGAGGAGTTCGGCGTCTTCCACCCCAGGCGCGCAAATCACTTCACCCAGGGCCAGCCCCTTGAGGCTGGCGGTGACGACGTCGTCTGCCGACATCCTCGGAATGGCGCTGAGGTCAAAGCCCTGCCGGGTATGGAATTCGGTGGCCACCACGCCGGGGCACAGCACCTGCACCTGAAGCCCCTGCGGACTGAGTTCCTGGTGCATGGCCTGCGACAGCGCGATCAGGTGGGCGAGGGTGGCCACGTAGGTCACGCGGCCCTGAGGAGGTGCAGCGGCACCAAACCCGAGCATGCCCGCCACGTTGATGATGGTGCCTGTACCGCGCGACACCATTCCAGGGACGACCGCGCGGGACAGCATCGTCGGGGCGATGACCTTGACGTGCAGCAGTTCCGCTGCCTTGTCAGCCGGCAGCTGGGTCAGCGGCATGTAATGGGCCACGCCCGCATTGTTGACCAGCAGCGAGAGCGGTTCACTGGCGCAGAGGTCGGCCACCGCCGCAATGCCCGCATCGGTGCCGAGGTCGGCCACGACCGGGCGCACCTGGGCACCGGGCAGTTCGGCGGCCAGCTCTGCCAGCCGCTCCGCCCGGCGTCCCACCACGATCAGGTCGTAGCCCTGATCGGCGAGGCGGTGCGCGAAGGCCCAGCCAATCCCGGCGGACGCACCAGTCACGAGAGCGAGGGGCCGAGCCGCAACACCGTTCTGGGTCATGCGCTGAAGGGTAACAGAGTGCAGAAGACAGAACGGTACGCAATCGGGCAGACCACTTCGCCGCCTGGACGCAAGATTCGTTGCCTGGACGCAAGATTCGTTCAAACGCCCGTCCAGAGGACGTTGTATAGAGAGAGCTACGCAGCCAAGAGAGGGGACAGAGGCGACCATATCTAGGCTGCCTCTGTCCCCTCAGTCTCCTGCCTGACTTCAGGCCAGCGCAGGTTCCAGGGCATCGAGAAAGCGCGTCGTCAGACCCCGCTCGCCCAGCAGCTCCTCCAGGGCGCCCAGCAAGGTCAGGTAGGGCGCTGGGCGGGCGGTCTCGCCCATCAGGCCCAGACGCCAGATCTGGCCGGCAGTGGGGCCCAGGCCGCCGGTCACGCTGATGTGCCGCGTGCGCAGCGCGGCCCGGACCCCCGCGTCATCAAAGCCGGTCGGCAGCCGCAGGGCCAGCACGGTGGGCAAGCGGTGCGCTGGATTGACGACAAATGGCGTAAAGCCCAGCGGTGCCAGGGCGGCCTGCACCGCCTGGCCAATCTGGGCGGCGCGGGCCTGACGGGTCAGCAGGCCTTCGTCCAGGGCCGCATGTAGGGCGGCATGCAGGGCGTAGTGCAGGTTGACCGGCACGGTGTGGTGATAGCTGTGGCGGTCCCAGTAGTCGCGCAGGCCTTCAAAGTCGCAGTACCACAGCGGCGTGGGCGTGCGGCGGGCGTGAAAGCGGGCAAAGGCCCGTTCACTGATGGCCACCGGCGCCAGACCGGGCGGCGCCGAGAGGCATTTCTGCGCGCCGGTATAGGCGTAGTCCACACCCCACCCCGCCATGTCAAACGGTTCCATGCCGGCGGTGGTCACCGCGTCCACCGTCAGCAGGGCGCCGCTGCCCCGCATCAGTTCTGCAATCTGCGGCACCGGGTTCAGCACGCCGGTACTCGTCTCGCCGTGAACCACCGCGACCATCTTCACGCCGTCCAGTTGCGCGGCCACGTCGGCCGGGTCAATCGGCTGGCCCAGCGGCGCCGTGACCAGACGCACCTGCGCGCCGTAGCGGCCGGCCATCTCGGCCATGCGCGCCCCAAAGGACCCGTTGGTACACACCAGCACCTCGTCGCCCGGTTCGACCAGATTGGCAAACCCCGCTTCCATGCCCAGGCTGCCGGTGCCGGCCAGCAGCGCGGTAAAGGTGCCTTCGGCCGCGCCGTACATCGTCCGCAGCCCGGCCTGAATCTCGCTGTTCAGCGCGAACACCTCGGGGTCCATGTGGCCCAGCATGGGGCGCGTCAGGGCGCGCAGGGCCGCCGGATGGATGGGGGTGGGGCCGGGCGTCAGCAGGGTGTGGTCGGGCTGCGGGTCGGACATGGCTTCAGGCTAACGGATTCTGGGAAAGTTTGGCAACAGGATTGCGAGCGGAGAGGTTTAGGGCAAACTAGAGAGTTTAAAATTGCGCGACATGACCAAATAGGCTTCTGAATTGCGGGAAGGCGGGCAGGAGGACTCACCCAATACTTCGCCGCGTGGGGAGGGCGCCGTATGCTGGTGCTCATCCACCTGACCTCGCTCACCCCCGCGCCAAGGAACCATGACCCCTGACCCCCGAATTGCTCTTTTACTGGAAGACACTTTCCTCCCGGCCTATCTCCACCTGCTGGGCAATGAGCGCAGCCGCCTGACGGTCGCCGCCGGCTGGGCGCTGCTCTCGTCGGGCGGCGCGCCGGGGCTGCGGCAGCACGAAGCCTTCGTGTATGGCGCCGCACCTGCACTGGTTCTTGACCAGCTGGTGGGTTTGGCCCCGCCACTCTGGGTGAGCGGGTTTGGGTGGACCACAGACCAGACCTCCGCACTGCGGGAACAGGGCTTCGGCGCCCCCACGCACGAATTCCTGATGCAGGTGCCCGTCACGGCCCAGGCCTTTGGGACGCCGCCCGCTTATCCCGTCAAGCAGGTCAGGACCGAAGCCGAGGCCCTGGAGGTCAATCAGGCCCTGGGCCGGGACTTTGCGCCTGTGGGCCATCTGCAGGACCCGACGCGGATCTATGTCTGGCTTCAGGTGGAGGGTCGCCCGGCGGCGTATGGCCGCGCAGTGATCTGGGGAGAGGATGTCGTGCTCGACAACGTGGTCACGCGGCCTGAGTTTCGCCGTCAGGGGCTGGGGCGCGCCGTCGTGCAGGCCCTCATTGGGGCGGCGGCCTCGCAGGGGATCAGGCGGTGCGTCCTGCTGTCGTCCGAGATGGGGCGGCCGCTGTACACGGCCCTGGGCTTTGAAACCGTGGCTGGGCTGGAGGTGCTGGCCTGGGAGGGTGCCACCTAGCGTCGCCTCCTCTTTGGCCCCTGCCTGGCCCACGCGGCGTATAGCATGGCGGGCATGACTCTTCCCAGCCTGCGCGCGGTGTTGTTTGACCGGGACGACACCATCGCCTACACCGACCCCGGGGTCTACCGCGAGGCGGCCGCGTGGCTGGCCCAGACGTTCGGCCTGGAGACGGGCGCGGCGCTGAGCGCGCTGCGGGACCAGTGGGCGGCGCGCGCCCTGACGTGGTGGCACCTGCGTACCGATGAGGACGAGGCCGCTTTCTGGGCCGAGTACGGCACCGAACTGACTGGCCGCCTGGGTCTGCCGGCCGAGGCTGCCGCCCAGCTCATGACGGCCTACCCCTACGAGGCCTACATGAAGCCGGTGCCCCACGCCCGCGAGGTGCTGACCGAGCTGCGCGCGCGCGGCCTCAAGGTGGGGGTCCTGAGTAACACGCTGCCCAGCATTGACCGCACCCTGCAGGCGGTGGGCCTGGCCGACCTGGTGGACGTGGCGGTGGCCAGCTGCGTGGTCGGCGTGCATAAGCCGGACGCCGGGGTCTACCTGCACGCCGCCGGCGCCCTGGGGCTGCCCCCCGAGCAGGTGCTGTTCGTGGACGACAAACTGGACAATGTTGAGGCCGCGCGCGCCCTGGGGATGCAGGGGGCCCAGATTGACCTGACGGGTCAGGCCCCAGGCGCCCTGCATGACTTGCGCGCGGTGCTGGCGCTGGTGCCTGAGGCGGTGGCCGGTGCTGATTGACGGGCACCTGGACCTCGCCATGAATGCGGCGGATGGCCGTGACCTGACCCTGGAACTGGACGCCCTGCGGGCCCGCGACCCGGTGCTGGGGCAGCGGGCCACGGTGTCGTTCCCCGAACTGCGGGCGGCCGGGGTGCGCGTGTGTCTGGGCACCCTGTTTGCCTTGCCGCGCACGCCGGACAGTCCACACGGCTACACCGACCACGCCGGCGCGCGGGCCCAGGCCCTGAGCCAGCTCGACCAGTACCGCCGCTGGCAGGACGCCGGGCACCTGCGGCTGCTCACCAGTCGGGCGGCGGTGGCCGCCCACCTGGCCGACGCCGCTGCCCCGCTGGGTGTGGTCCTGCTAATGGAGGGGGCGGACCCCGTGCGGGACGCCGACGACCTGCCGTTCTGGCACCAGGCTGGCGTGCGCCTGATTGGGCCGGCCTGGGGGCGCACCCGCTTTGCCGGCGGCACCGACGCCCCCGGACCCCTGACCCCGGCCGGGCGTGAACTGGTGCAGGGCATGGCCGCGCTGGGCCTGACCCTGGACGTGTCGCACCTGGACGACGCTTCGTTCTGGGAGGCTGCTGAACTGGGGCCGGCGCTGGTGGCCACCCACGCCAATGCCCGCGCGCTGGTGCCGGGCAACCGGCAGCTGAGTGACGACATGGCCCGCGCGGTGGCCCAGAGCGGCGGCGTGATTGGGCTGGTGTGCCTCAACCGTTTCTTGCGGCCACTGCCGTTGGGCAGCCTGGACCGGGTGCCGCCGGGCGACCTGGCCGCCCACGCCCAGCATTACGCCCGTCTGGTGGGCTGGGCGCATGTGGGCCTGGGCACCGATCTGGACGGCGGCTTTGGCGCTGAGAAGACGCCGGCAGGCCTGGAACGCTACCGCGATGTGCCGCAGCTGCTCCGTGCCCTGCCGCCCGAGGTCCGGGCGGGGGTGGCGGGCGGCCACTGGGCGCACTGGCTGACCACGCGCCTGTAAGGGCGGCGGCCCCCGCGTGGGCTAGGCTGGGGCGCGTGAGTGACCTCGTCCTCGACCCACGGCTGCATGCCTTCGACCTCGACAACCGCGTGGCAGAAGCCAGCCTGCGGGGCCAGTTGCCCGGCGAGGGCTGGCGGTATCTGGGCAGCCGGCCCATGTGGGCGCAGGCGGCCCGCGTCAGCCTGCGGGCGGCCCCCGAGGCCGACGCCGAGCAGGTGACCGAGGCGCTGCCCGGTGAAGCCCTGAGCCTCCTGTGGGAAAACCGCGAGGGCTGGGCGCGGGTGCGCACCCTCCATGACGGCTACCTGGGCTGGACGCCGGCCGAGACGCTGCGTCACCACCCCGCCGGCCCGGAGGACTGGACCGTCACTGCGCTGCGGGCACACGCCTACGCGGGTCCCAGCATGCGCCGCCGGCCGGTGGCCGAGTTGGCCTACGGCGCGCAGGTGGGGCGCGGCCCCGGCGAGGTGGTCGAGGAAGACCGCCGCCGCTGGGTGCCGGTCCTGCTGCCGGGCGGCGAGGCCGCCTGGGTGCAGGAGGTGGCCTTTGCACCCTTGCCCGACGCCGATCCCGCCGCGCTGGCCCTGCGGCTGCTGGACACCCCGTATGTCTGGGGGGGGCGCAGCGCCTGGGGCCTGGACTGCTCAGGGCTGACGCAGCTGGTCTACGGCGCCTTTGGGCGGCCCCTCCCGCGCGACGCCGATCAGCAGCGGGCGGCGCTGACCCCGGTGGACGCGGCGCAGCGCGGCGACCTGGCCTTTTTTCCGGGGCATGTGGGCGTCATGCTGGACGGGCAGCGCCTGGTGCATGCCAACGCCACCCATATGCGCGTAACGGTGGAGACGCTGGGCGAGGGCGAGTACGGCGCGCGGCTGCAGGAGAGTCTGCAGGGTTTCGGGCGGTGGCCGGCGTGAGCCTGAGCTGGGAGACCCACGAGCTGCACACCGCGCAGCCGTTCGGGATTGCCCGCTGGACCCACAGCGTGTACCCGCGCACCTTTGTCACGTTCACGCAGGGGGGCGTCACTGGCCAGGGCGAGGCGGCCCCGAATGCCTTTTACGGCGAGACGCGGGACACGGTCGAGGCGACCCTGCCCCTTCTGGCAGAGGCACTGACCGACCCCTGGGACTGGGACGGCCTCCACATCCGCCTCAAAGCCCTGATGCCGCAGGGGCATCCCAGCGCCCGGTGTGCCCTGGAAATGGCGGCGGTGGACTGGTGCGCGCGGTCGGTGGGCCTGCCCGCCTGGCAACTGCTGGGCCTGAGCCCGTCGCCCCTGCCCGAAAGCAGCTATACGGTCAGCATCGCTGCGCTGGACGACATGCGACGCCAGGCCCGTGAGGCGGCCGCGCGCGGGCACGGGGTCCTCAAGGTCAAGCTGGGCACCGACCACGACGAGGCCATTGTGGAGGCCCTGCGGGAAGAAGCGCCGGCGGTGGCCCTGCGGGTGGATGCCAACGCCGCCTGGACCCGGGCCCAGGCGCGGCGGATGCTGGACGTGCTGGCCGCCGCGCGCGCCGAGTTGGTCGAGCAGCCGCTGGCCGCCGGCGACCTGGACGGCCACGCAGCCCTGCGGGCGGTGTCGGGGGTGCCCATCGTGGCCGACGAGAGCCTGCACCATGTGGGCGACGTGCTGGCGCTGGCCCGCGCCTTTGATGGGGTCAACCTCAAGCTGGCCAAGCTGGGGGGCCCCCTTCAGGCGCTGCGGGCGCTGCGGCTGGCGCGCGAGGGTGGGCTGAGCGTCATGATGGGCTGCATGATCGAAAGCAGCCTGGGGATTGCGGCGGCGGCGGCGCTGGCCGGTGCCTGCGACTGGGCCGACCTGGACGGCGCCCTGCTGCTGGCCGACGACCCGTTCGTGGGTCTGGACTGGCAGGCGGGCCAGCTGGCCCGGCCCCAGGGCCAGGGCTGGGGCGTGGAGCGGCGGTGAGCCTGAGGGCGCGGGTGGGGGCGCCCGCATGACGCGCGTCGCCCTCATCGGCTGCGGCAACCGGGGGGCCGATGTGTACGGCGCGCTGCTGGCGGCGCAGGGGGCGAGCATCACCCATCTGGTCGAGCCGCGCCCGGCCCGGCGTGCCGAGGTGGCCGCGCGGCACGGTGTTCCACCGGAACAGCAGTTTGCCCACTGGGACGCCTTTTTTGCGCTGGGCCGGGTGGCCGACGCGGTGGTGGTGGCCACGCCGGATGACGCCCATGTGGCGCCCTGCCTTCAGGCACTGGCCCTGGGCTACGACGTGCTGCTGGAAAAGCCGGTGTGTCTGCACGAGGCGGACCTCGACCGGCTGCTTGAGGCCGAAGCGGCCTCGACCGGGCGCGTCACCGTCTGCCATGTGCTGCGTGCCACGCCGTTTTTTCAGGCGGTGCAGGCGGTCCTGGCCTCAGGCCAGCTGGGGCAACTGGTGGGGATTGTCCACGCCGAGAACGTGGCCCACTGGCACTACGCGCATTCCTACGTGCGGGGCAACTGGCGTCTTTCGCCGCCCGCCGCGCCGTTTCTGCTGGCCAAGAGCAGTCACGACCTCGACCTGCTGCGGGCCTTTGCCGGGGCGGCGCCGCACCGGGTCAGCAGCGAGGGCGCCCTGCACCATTTCCGGCCAGAGCAGGCGCCGGCCGGTGCGGCGGCGCGCTGTGTGGAGTGCCCGGTGCTGGGGTGTCCGTCCGATGCCCGCGCCATTTACCGGGACCGCGACCCGACCCGCTGGCCCGTCACGGTGCTGACAGCTGGGGGCCAGACGCTGGAGGACGCCCTGCGCAGCGGGCCTTACGGCCAGTGCGTGTATCTGGGGCACAACAACCAGCCGGACCATCAGGCGGTCACGGTGGTGTTCGGGAACGGCGTGACCGCGCAGCTGACGGTCAGCGCGTTTACCCACAACAACACCCGCACCCTCAAACTGCTGGGCACGCACGGCGAACTGCGCGGCCACATGGACTGGGGCGAACTGGAGGTGCACGACTTCCGCACCGGCACCAGTCGGCGCTGGGTGGTGGACACCGCCGGCACCCACGGCGGCGGCGACGACGGCCTGGTACGGGCCTGGCTGGCGTGTTTGCGCGGTGAGGCCTCTCCCCCAACGCCGCTGGCGCAGTCGCTGGATTCTCACCGTCTGGCGTTTGCGGCTGAGCGGGCGCGGCAGCTCGGGACGGTGGTGGAGTTGGCTGGTGGGTGAGGAGGATGTCTCTTATGGCTAGAACTTATTTGGAGAGAAGTGTGTGATAGTTATAGTTAAACAAGCTAGTGAATAGATTCACGATCAGCCTAGATCGTGATTTTTCGGTTTCATTTTCTAATTTCTGACTTTCCAGACATTCTTTTCGCGCTTCAGTTGCACAACTTCAGCATTCCCCAGGACCCATTCGCCACACTGCCAGACCGCTTCAATGTCCTGCTCCAACAATGCAGCCAGGCCAATCCGCAGAATGCCGCCGTGCGACACCAGCGCCGCGTCCTGGCCAGGCGGGAGGCCATTTACGGCCCAGACAAAGCGATCCGCAATCTGCCTGAAGGTCTCGCCACCCTCAAAACCCAGGCCGCCAGAAGGCAGGCGCAGGGCCGCCGCGTGTGTCTTCAGAGCCGAATACGGCTGACCGGCCCAGTCACCACAGTCCACCTCCTGAATCCCAGGCAGCACCTGAACCGGAGTGCCCAGGGCGCGGGCCAGCGGTTCGGCTGTTTGCTGGGCGCGGCGGTAGGTGCTGGCATAGACCGCCTGGGGCCGGGGGGACCGGGCCGCCAGCAACGGGGCCAGCGCGGCGGCCTGGGCGTGCCCCACATCACTGAGTTCATCGCCTGCACTGGCCGCGCCGCGCAGAATGCCTGCCACGTTGCCCGCCGTCTGGCCGTGCCGTATGAGCCACAAGTTCATCGGGGGCAGTGTAGAGGCCCAGAGCGCGCCCTTGCTCACGGAGTCCGCGCCGCCCCTCCCCTATCCTGGGACCGTGCATCTTGACGACCTGCCTGTGCTGCCCATCACGCCCGGCGTGTACATCTTCCGCAAAGGGGGCACGCCGATTTATATCGGCAAGGCCAAGAACATCCGGTCAAGGGTGGGGCAGCACTTTAAAGCAGGCGGCAAAAGCGGCAAATTTACCGCGCTGGCCGACACCCTGGAGTTCATTACCGCCCGCAATGAGGTCGAGGCGCTGGTGCTGGAAGCCAACCTCATCAAGCAGCACCGGCCGCATTACAACGTCACACTGAAAGACGACAAGCACTATCCGTTCCTGAAGCTCACCAACGAGACTTTTCCCATGCTGGTCGTCACGCGCCGGGTGCTGAAAGACGGGGGCAGCTACTACGGGCCGTACCCGGATTCTTCGGCGGTGCGGCGGGTTAAGAACTTGATTGACACCATGTTTCCGCTGCGCAAGAACAGTGGCTTACCGCTGCAAAAGAAGGCCCGCCCGTGCCTCAACTTTCACATGGGGCGCTGCCTGGGGCCGTGCGTGGACCGCGCCGAGCCCGCCGCTTACACGCGGGCAGTGGAGGACGTGAAGTCCCTGCTGGAAGGCCGCGCGGCGCCCGTAATCGCCCGCCTGAAAAACGACATGAAACTGGCCGCGCAGGGCCAGGATTTCGAGCAGGCCGCACGCGTGCGTGACCGGGTGCAGGCCGTCGAGAAGCTGTTTGGCACCGAGCAGCACGCCTTTGTGAGCGACGAGACCGACCTGGATTTTCTGGGCGCGGCGCAGGCCGGCGAGTACGCGATGGTACAGCTCTTCCGCATGCGCGGCGGGCGCGTGGTGGGGCGTGACAAGCGGTTTCTGGCCGGCACCGAGGACGCGCCGCTGGGCGAGATTGTCGAAGCTTTCGTGCAGGACTACTACACCCAGGCGACCCATGTACCGGGCCTGATTCTGCTGCCCGCCGACTTTGAGGACGCCCCGGTCTGGAGCGAGTTTCTGTCGGAAAAGGCCGGGCGCAAAATCGAGATGCGGACCCCCAAGCGCGGCGATAAGGTGGACCTCGTCGAGATGGCGCAGCGCAACGCGCACACGGGCCTGGAATCCGAACTGGCGCTGCTGGAACGCCGGGGCGACCATCCGGGGCTGGACGCGCTGCGCGAGGTGCTGGCGCTGCCGGACCGGCCCTGGCGCATCGAGGGCTACGACAACTCCAACCTGTTCGGCACCAACATCGTGTCAGGCATGGTGGTTTTTGAGGGTGGCCGGGCGCGCCGGGGCGACCACCGCCGCTTCAAGGTCAAGGGCCTGGATCACCCCGACGATTACACCAGCATGCGCCAGACGATTACGCGGCGCTTCACCGGCAGTCTGTCGGACAAGCTGCCGCTGCCGGACCTGCTGCTCATTGACGGCGGACGTGGACAGGTGAATGCCGCCCTGGACGCGCTGAAAGAAGCCAATGTGCAGGTGCCGGTGGTGGGGCTGGCCAAGCGCGAGGAACGCCTGATTCTGCCCAGCCGGTTTGGGGCGCAGTGGTGGCTGGAGACCGGCACCGAAATCGGCGTGGACCGCGAACTACTGCTGCCGCACACCCACCCGGCGCTGCGCGTTCTGATTAGCGTGCGCGACGAGGTCCACAACTACGCCGTGACCTACCACCGCAAGTTGCGGGGCCAGGACATGCTGCGCAGCGTCTTTGACGACCTGCCGGGCATCGGGCAAAAGCGCCGCGACGCCTTGCTGGAACACTTCACCAGCCTCGAAGACCTGGCCAGTGCGCCCATTGAGCAGATTGCGGCGGTGCCGGGTATGACCACGCGGGCCGCGCAGAGTGTCAAGACCTTCCTGGCCGAGCGGGAAGCCAACCAGGCGCCCATCACCCGCTGAGGCGGGGTGACCGCGCAGCGCTGCGGGTGGTGTCGCAGACCTCGGGGTCGGCTGACCGGGGCTTTCAGAGGCTTTACGGCCTGAATGCCCACCGTAGACGCCCAGAGCCAGCAGAGGCGCCCGCACCCCATCCTGAGCTTTTCCTGGCACTGCTGGCGGCAAGTGAACGGGCAAGGTAAAGCCTCAAAACGACTGTCTGCGCTGAGAGGTCGGCGCTTACCGATGCCTTTTTCCCATCTATGCACCGGTGAGGCACAGGCGGTCCGTTGACTGATCCACATTCCACTAGCAT
>NZ_WQLB01000033.1 GCF_009755355.1 Deinococcus arboris
TTGGCCTGCAAAGCGGGGATGGCGTTTTGACCAGGGGGAATCATTGCACCCGCTCTGGTGACAGAAACACCCCTAACTGATAGGTCTCCCCTTGTTCTGGCCGGTTGAAGTAGGGGCGAACCAGGGCTAACAGTTGCTGCTGAAGCGTCTGGGCCTCCGCCGATGTCAGCGACACCCGGTTCCAGCCCGCCAGGATGCGGGGCGAGTCATCAGCCTGTGGCTGAAAGATCCTGCCGTCCTGGGAAACAAACTCGTAATACCAGTCGCCCGCAGGCGTGGCGCAGGTCAGGGTGCCCCACTGCGTCCAGGCGCGCGTATTCATGGCCCGCTGCAAATTCTGTTCAAACTCGTGCAACTGAGCGGCGCGGTTGAGCCGTCCCATCTCCTCAAAAGGCCGCACGCTGAACGGCACGTAGAAAGCCGGGGGCGCCTGGTAGAACCGCAGGGCTCGTCCCGCCCGCTCCTCACAGTGACTTTCCCACACCAGGCCCAGACGGACGTACCGCTGAACCAGTTTGTAGGTGGCCGTCACGCCCAGCCCCAGCGCGGTGGCCGCCTGCGTCACGGTGCAGGCACGCCCCATAAAGGGGCCCAGGCGGCGCAGCTCTGCCCGGGTGGTGATCACAGCCGCCTGCGCCTCGTCCCACACAGTGACCGTACCTTCCGGCAAGCTACTTCCCTGCAGGGCTGTCATGGCAAGTAGCCTACGGCCTAGCGTAGAGGCATGAAGCCCACCCTGGCCTTGACCCTGGCACTCGCTCTCTGCACGGCGTGGGCAGAGGCTTCAGGCGCTGTCCGTTCGCAACCCCTCACACTCAATTTCGGGGGGACGCTCAGCGGCGCCGAACTGCTCCATCCTGATGACGGCAAGGCCGCGCCTCTGGTCCTGCTGATTCAAGGCACAGGCCCTGAAGACCGCAACGGGAGTTTTCTGACGCCGGGCGGAATGGTGCAGGGGTCAATGGGCGACCTGGCGCAGGCCCTGGCACGTCAGGGGTTTGCGGTCATGCGCTACGACAAGCGTCACGCCGCGCAGGCCCTTAACCCGGCCACCTTTCAGGCTGCCCAGGAGGCCTACGCCAGCCTCCGAATGACCGATCTCCTGGCCGACGCCCGAACAGCCTTGCAAGTGGCCCTGAAGCAGCCGGGGATTAACGGGCGGCAGGTGTTCGTGTACGGCTGGAGCGAAGGCAGCGTGGTGGCGGCTGCCCTCGCCCAGGAAATTGGCGCCCAGGGCCTGATTGTTCAGGGCCCAGTGGTTGACAGCTTTGCGGCCACGTTTGCCAACCAGTTCAGCACGGTCGGTCTGGCGTACCTCACCCCCTATGCGACACAGGGCCTCATTGATCTGGGTGGGGTACTGAAGGCCCTGATGGGACCTGGCAGCGCCCTGGCCAGGACACAGGCCGCCCTCCTGCTGGACCGGACAAGCACCCCGGCGCAGCCCAAGCTGGCGACTCTGCTGGACTCGAATCAAGATGGCCAGTTGGACCTGAAGCGGGAGGTCGAACCGCAACTTCTGGGCTTCTATGAGGCTTTTATGGCAGCGTTTCCGATGTATGCCCCTGAGACGACCTTGCCGACCTTGGGCACTTTGGCCCCCAAACTCCGGATGCCTTTTCTGATTGTGCAAGGTGAACACGACGGCAATGTGAGTGCCCACTTTGCACGGCAGCTGAACGAGGCCCTTCGGGCAGCCCAGGGTCAGCCGACGCTCAAACTGTACCCAGGCCTGGGCCACAGTCTGGGCCCAGCCTCCGGAATCACCCAGGACAATTTTGCTCCGATGGCCCTGGAAGCCATGAACGACATCGCCACCTGGCTCAAAGCGCAGCTGCGCTAAGCACTCATGGGGGAGAGGGGGGCGAGTTTGGTTCGCGCGTGTCAAGTTTGGAGAGCCAGTTCAGCACCTGCATGTTTGAGGTTCGCGTCCATATTTCGCGCTATGCAAACGAACAGGACAGATGCACAAAGCTAGAGACTGTTGAGCGCAGAGAGGGGCAGAACCTCTGTTGGCCTGTAACAAGGGCTGACGGAAGCATCGGAGACGCGCTGGAGGCAACTCATGACAACGGTGCGTCGCGTCAATGTGAGCTAGCGGCCCAGCCTGTTGATCTGACCAGCTCCAGGCCTGGACGTGATACGCACACGCCTACGCGCTTCTCCCGCTGTCAAAGACCTCTAAAACGGGAGAGGGTGCAAAGTCACGTCCTGCGGACAGGCCCAAGAGGAGGCAAGGCGCCACACCTGAAGATGGGTGCAGCGCCTCGTCTGATTTGGTTCAGGCCTGAGTGGCTGGTCAGGCCAGCTGAACCTGAGCAGGTGGCGTGCGCTTCAGCGCGGCAAGGTCTAAGTGAGACAAGCCCAGGCGCACAGAAACGCAGAAGCGTCAGCGAGCGAAGATTACTTGGTTTCCGTGAGGGTGTAGCTGCCAGAGCCGCTGTAGCCGTACACCTGCCAGCGGTACGTGCCACTGGCCGCCGTGTAGTTCAGGTTCTCTGTGCTGGTGCTGCCTTCACTGGCCGCCACATCTGTCCAGCTGCTGCCCGACAGCTTTTGCAGGTACAGGTCGAAATCCGTTCCCGAGGGACCCGTCAGCGCCCCTGTGATCGCCCCGCCGCCAAAGGTGAAGCCAGCGGTGCCTGGCTGGTAACTGGATGCGCCCTGGCCCACGCTGCCGGTGTAGGTCTTGCTGTTTGGCGGCGGCGTGGTGCTGTCGCCCTGAGGCTGCACGCCGGTATTGGTCGTAATCCAGGGCTGATACTCGCTTACGCGCGCAAACGCTGTGGCCTTGTTGCAGACACTGGGCGTGCCCCAGCTCACGACGCCAAAGACGAAGTACTTCCCGTTCCGGACGCTGGCGAAGGGGCCACCGCTGTCTCCGTGGCAGCCGGTTTGACCCTGCGAGTTTTTGTCGCCACAAATCATGCCGTTCGGAATCGTCTGCCCCAGCTGACTGCCGCAGCTGCCATTGCTGATAACTGGCAGGTTGGCTTCGCGCAGGACTGTCGAGGCGCTGCCTGAGTTGCCACCCACAGTCATGCCCCAGCCGCTGATCGTCTGAATCGTGCCCACTGCAGCGGCGGACGCCGCAAAGGCCGGGGTTGGAAGGGCCGCAGGACTGACTGTGCTGCCGAGGGTAAAGGGCGAGGCGACGCGCAGGACCGCCACGTCATAGCCACGGGTCACGTCCGTATAGCTGGGGTGCACGCGGCCACTGGCAACAGTCTTCAGTTGTCCACCCGAGGTCGCTGAAAGGCTGCCGGCCCGCACACTGATGCTGGTTACAGAGGTTCCAGACACGCAGTGCGCAGCGGTCAGGACCCATTGGTCGCTGATGAGCGTGCCGCCACAGAATTGCCGGCCACCGGATAGAAGCGCCACTTGATAGGGCCGGGCGCCCGTGGCACTCGGCGTTCCACCGATGACTTGCGGTGTGAGCGCAGCGGTTTTCTGACCGCGAACAGGCTCATCAGTCACGGCAACTGGTGTGACCTGATTACAGGCACCGAGCAGCAAAACAGCGGACAAAGCACCAAAAGCAAAACGTAGACGCATCCCAGACCCCCTTGAGGTGGACGAAAAAAACAGAATTGTGTGAGTCGTGACCGATTGAACACGATTCGGTGAGGCGTTGATAGCCCGTTGAATAATTTCGTCCTTGAATAGGGGACACTGGCACTTGCCACCACGCTAATGCCTGCCGCTTTAGAGAAGGCAAAAGATTGTGCCAGAAGTATAATTTCAACGATTCACAGGGAGAAAATTTACATAGCTTAGGTATTCGCCGACGCGTTTTCTGTTGGTTGTTGGCCATGTGCTCAGCTAGACCGGCATTCCCCACGTTTTCTTAGGCAGGAGAGCTCAGGGAGCCTGGCTCAAGCACGGCTCAAAGCAGCTCACCCCTGCATGGGTGGACTGGACCAAGTGCAGGTGGGCTCTGGGTTGTAGAGCGTTTTTCCTTCTGATTCCGAGACGATGCGGGCCGACTTGAGACCACTGAGGAGAAAGTTTTTCCTCGCCAGCATCCGCTTCATGTGTCGTCGCTTTGAACCCACTTGAGCTTGCCACCTATGCTCTTAGGGGAAAGCGGTGGCACAGCCGCATGGCGTACCCGTTGATGCTCATCAGGAAACAGTGACGATAGGGCCTGGCCACGTTCAAGGATGGTCAGACTTCAAGGCAATTTCCTCTGTGTGCTGCAAGTGCTATCGCTCTAGAGCGACTTGCTTGGAGCTGCTCCCGGAGAAGTCCTGGATGCTCTGCTGAGGGCGCCCGCTACACTGGCGCGGTGCTGACTCCTCCGCTGCCCCAAGCCGCCCTGTCATGGCGGGCCGAAACCGCCACGCTGCTGCGGCTGGCAGCGCCGGTGATCGTCTCGCAGTTCAGCGTGAATGCCCTGGGCCTGATTGGCACAGCGGTGATTGGCCGGCTGGGGGCTAGAGAACTCGCGGCAGCGGCCTACGGAAACGCCGCGTATTACCTTGGGTTCATTGTGCTGCTGGGCGTCATGCTGTCGGTGGCGCCGCGTGTGGCGGCGGCGCACGGCGCAGGTGACCCGGCCGGCGTGGCACGTGCGGCCCGGGCAGGGTTGTGGCTGGCCGGGGGGCTGGCCGCAGCCTTTGTGCCGATGGCCCTTCTGGCGGCAGAACTGCTGGTCCGCACGGCGCCAGCTGGGCTGGACAGCTCGCTGGCCGCCACTTACCTGCGCCTGTACGCGCTGGGCATGCCCGCCACTCTGGCGTTTGCCGCGCTGCGTGGCGCTCTGGAAGGCACCGGCCAGCCACGGCCTGTGACCGCCGTGGCCCTGGTCAGCGTGGCGCTGGCGGCGGTGCTGGGCCCAGCCCTGGCGTTTGGCTGGGGGCCGCTGCCTGCGCTGGGCGTGCCAGGCGCTGCTCTGGGGACAGTGGCGGCCCACTGGCTCAATGCGGCAGGCCTGGTCTGGGTGGCCCGGCGCCGCTTGCCCCAGCTGCCGGTGCCGCCCCAGGAGGTCCGCGCCGAACTGGGCCGCCTGGCCCGGCTGGGCTGGCCGATTGGCCTGACCCTGGGGGCCGAGGGTGCGCTGTTTACCATCTCCTCGCTGCTCATGGCACGGTTTGGGCCGCAGGTGCTGGCGGCGCACAACGTTGCTTTGCAGGTCATTACCGCCGTCTTCATGGTACCGCTGGGGCTGGCCACCGCCGCCAGCATTCGCGTGGGCCACCACTTTGGGGCCGGGCATCCCCAGGCCGCGCGGCGGGCCGGGCTGTTGGGCGCCGGCCTGGCCGTGACGGTCATGCTGGTTGTCAGTGCGCTGTATATCCTGACGCCAGGGGTCGTCATTGGTGTGTTTATCAATGTGGCTGACCCCAACAACGCCGGTCTGGTCGCCACCGCCGCCAGCTTTCTGCTGATCGCCGCTCTGTTTCAGGCGTTCGATGGCCTGCAAGTCACGGCGAACGCGGCGCTGCGCGGGCTACAAGACACTCGCTGGCCGCTGCTGATCTCGCTGTTGGCGTACTGGCCGGTGGGCCTGGGCGGCGGGTCGCTGTTGGCGTTTGGCCTTGGGCTGGGCCCGCGCGGCCTGTGGTTTGGCCTGACAGCGGGGCTGTTCCTAGCCGGTGGGCTGCTGCTGTGGCGTTTCCTGCGGCGCACGGGACCAGGGCGGGCAAAGGCGCCTGTTTAAGGGCGTGCAGAGGCTGTTTTGTCCCCCTGCGCCCATTCACCAAGCTGAAGTGCCTCATCCAGACTCCGGGTCAATCGTCTTTGTCGATGATTGCATCCGAGCGGACTTAAAAAGTTGCGCCACAGGGCGAAGTGGAGCAAGACGGGTTTCGAGTGTGGCGGGCTTTCTCCCAGTTTGTGAGTGAAACAGCTGGGAGCCGGATCAGCCTTTCTGCCCCAGCCCGTGCACCACGCTTTTGGTCTGCGTGTACAGCTCGCGGTAAAGGGCGTACAGGCGGTCGTATTCAGGCTTCACCGCCGGATTGGGCACCACCGGGTCGCCAGGTTTCACCCAGCGGTCAAGGTCATCTCGCGTCAACACCCCCGCAGCCAGGCCCGCCAGGAAGGCGTCGCCGTAGCTGGCGCCCACCGTGACCTGCGGCACCTCCTGCGGTTGACCCGTAATGTCGGAGACGAGTTGCAGCCAGGTCCGGCCCCTGGTGCCTCCACCCACCGCCACCAGGCGGCGTACATCGGCGCCCAGGTCGCGTAGGGCTTCCAGATTGTGCCGGATGCCGTAGCCCACGCCCTCCAGCGCCGCGCGGAACAGGTGGGCGCGGGTGTGCGAGAGGGTGAGGCCCGCCAGGACGCCGCGCGCCTGCGGGTCGTTGATCGGCGTGCGCTCGCCACTGAAATACGGCAGCAGCAGCAGGCCGTCGGCGCCCGGCGGCAGAGCCGCGGCCTGGGCAAACAGCTCGGCGTAGGCCTCGTCTATGGGCAGTTCGCGGGCTGTTTCGTCGGCCAGCCAGCGGGTGAGGCTCCCGGTGGTGCTCATGCCCGCCGCCAGATTGACCTGCCCCGCAAAGGCGCCGCCCACCGACCACACGCGCGGGTCGGGGGTGGGAGCTGTCTGGGTCAGAATAAAAAAGGTACTCGACCCGTACATAACCATCAGGTCACCGGGCTGAACCGCGCCCACGCTCAGGCCCTCGGCCAGCGCGTCCACCGTGCCCACAGCGACCGGGGTGCTAGGGCGCAGGCCCGTTTCGGCAGCGGCCTCGGCGGTGACGTGTCCGGCCCGTTCGTCACTCCAGGCGAGGCGCGGCAGTCGGTCCAGATTCCGGTCGCCCAGCACGGCTTCCGCGTAGGTGTCTGTCCAGGCCTGCGTGCGCGGGTCGTACAGCGGCATGGCGTGGGCGCCCGTGTGATGGTCCAGCACGTGCTGCCCAGTCAGGCGGTACACCAGATACGCACTGGCGGTCGTCAGCGTGCGCGTCTGGGCCCAGACCTCCGGCTCCTGCTCGCGCAGCCAGCGAATCTTGGGCCCGGTGGCCTGACTGGTCAGGGCCATGTGGCTGTGGGCCAGGATAGCGTCCGGTCCCAGTTCGGCGTTCAGGGCGTCAATTTGCGCCTGGGCACGGGTGTCTACGCCGTACAGGATGCCGGGCCGCAGAGGCCGCCCCGCCACGTCCAGCGGCAGCACCGTCGGGCCAATAGCGCTGCAGGCCACGCCAGCGACCCGTTCCGTGACGCCCACCGTCAACTCGCGCAGAATGCTGGCCGTATCGGCCCACCACACCCCGTCGGCGTCCTGTTCGACGTGGCCGTGCTGCGGCACTTGGATGCCGTGGGGCCGCGTGGCCTGGCGCAGGACCTCGCCCTCCAGCGTCACCAAGACGCCCTTACTGGAATAGGTGCCGACATCCACCCCGATCAGGAGGTCAGGCGACGACATCAATCATCACTTTCATGCTGGCGCGCTTCTCCTGATCGGCAAACGCGAAAGCTTCGGGGGTCTGCTTAAAGGCGTAGCGGTGGGTGACCAGCGCGTCCAGCTGGACGGCGCCGCTGGCGGCCAGCGCCACGGCTGCCGGGTAGCAGCCGGCGTAGCGGAAGACACCGCGCAGCGTCACCTCGCGGCTGGCGGCCGACACGATATCCAGGCTCACCTCCGGGTCAGGGGGCAGGCCCACCAGCACGGCCACGCCGCCCGGTTTGGGGGCCGCCAGGGTGAGGCGGGTGGTGGGCAGGCTCCCAGCGGTCTCGAACGCGGCGTCCACCCCACCGTGCGACAGGGGCAGGTGGTCGCGCGCTGCGCCCAGCTCACGGATAAGGGTCAGGGCGTCCTCGCGCCGCGCATTGACGGTGTGGGTGGCTCCCACCTGCCGGGCCAGGTCCAGCCGAAAGTCTTCCAGGTCTACCGCGATGATGGTCGTCGCGCCGGCCGCCCTGGCCGCCATGACGGTTGTGCAGCCGATGGGCCCGGCACCCAGCACCGCCACCGAGGAACCAGGCCGGACCTCGCCCTTGCGCGCCGCCCACAGGCCCACGGCCAGGGGTTCCAGCAGCGCGGCGGCGTCCAGCGACACTGTCTCTGGCACGGGATACACGTAGTCGTCGGGCCACACGACGTATTCGCTGAGTGCCCCGTCCACCGGGGGGGTCGCCATAAAGGTCATCTCGGGGCAGAGATTGTAGGCGCCGCTCTGACAGTAGGTGCAGCGGCGGCAGGGCACGCCGGGTTCCAGCGCCACGCGGTCGCCGGGGCGGACGCGGGTAACGCCTGCGCCCACAGCCTCCACCACCCCGCTGACCTCGTGGCCCAGGACCAGCGGGCCGTCCACCACGAACGGCCCGATGCGCCCATGCGCGTAATAGTGCACGTCGCTGCCGCACACCCCAATGCGGCGGACCCGCACCCGCACCTCACGCGGACCGGGAGCCGGCACCGAGCGGGTGGTCCAGCCCAGCGTGCGGGGACCGCTTAGGACTGCTGTGCGCGAGGCAAGAACCTCACCAGCAGACATAGCCGCCGTCCACCACCAGTGTGTGCCCCGTGACAAAACTGGCTGCGTCCGAGGCCAGGTACAGGGCCGCCGGGGCAATCTCGTGGGGCTCGGCCAGGCGGCCCATCGGGGTTTCTTTCAGCCAGGTCTCGCGCCACTCAGGCGTGTCCAGGCCGCGTTTGGTCAGGGGCGTGGCGGTGTACCCCGGCGCAATGGCATTGACGCGCACGCCGCGCCCCGCCCACTCGCCGGCCAGCGAGCGGGTGAGGTGAATGACCCCCGCCTTGCTGGCGTTGTAGGCCGCCTGCGGCTGGGGGTGGTTGCTGATGAGGCCCGACATGCTGGCTGTCGAAACAATGCTGCCCCGGCCGCGCGCCAGCATCCCCTGCCCAAAGGCCCGGCAGCACCAGAACACGCCGTCCAGATTGACGCGCATCACGGCCAACCAGTCCTCATCTGGGGTGGCCTCGGCGGGCGTGTTGCGCACGATGCCGGCGTTGTTGACCAGAATCTCTGTCTCGGGCAGCCCAGCGGCCAGCGCAGTGACGGCGGTGGGGTCGCTGACATCCAACTTCTCAAAGGTGCCGCCCAGTTGCCGGGCGGCGTCCAAGCCAGTGTCTGGATTCAGGTCGGCCAGAGTGACCAGCGCGCCCGCTTCTGCTAGGGCCCGCGCGATTTCAAAGCCGATGCCCTGGGCACCGCCGGTGACGACGGCGCGGCGGCCGTCCAGCTTAAACAGGTCGAGAAAAGAAGAAGGGGGAGGCAGGGTCATAGCGGTCCTTGAGCGAGTGAGAGAGGCTTCATGGCGTCGTTGACGGCCTGCGCGGCCCCCTGGGGACCAAGGCGCCGCAGGCTGGCCTGGGCCGAGAGGTATTCGGTGCGCAGGCGCCTGTGCTGGCCCAGATCGCCAAACACGGCGGGCACGTCCAGGAAGGCAGCAGGCGTGTGGTCTTCGCGCTGCGCGGCGGTCAGCAGCAGTGGGGCGTGGACGTCGGTGATGGCCTGGTCTTGGGCCTCGGCGTCCCGCAGGTAGGCGCTCCAGGCCGCCAGCACCAGCGCCGCATGCCGAATCTCGCCGCCGCGTGACAGCTGCTCGCGCACCACCGGCAGCAGAAACTTAGGAATCCGCTCGGAGGCGTCCACCACCAGCCGCGCTAGCGTGTCCTGAATGGCGCGGCTGCCAAAACGGGCCATGAGCTCCTGACGGTAGGCCCCCAGGTCAATGCCCGGCACCGGGCGCAGGGTGGGCGTGGCCTCGGCGGTCATGTAGCCCAGCACAAAGGTGCCCAGAGCCGGGTCCTCGCAAACCTCGTGAACATAGCGCCAGCCCGCTAGGAGTCCCAGACAGCCCATCGCCTGGTGCGAGGCGTTCAGGAGGCGCAGTTTCATCAGCTCGTAGGGTTCGACATCGGTCACCAGCTGCACGCCCACCTGCTCCAGCGCAGGGCGGCCCAGCGTGAAGTGGTCTTCCAGCACCCACTGGGTAAAACTCTCGGCCAGGACCGGCCACGCATCGTCCAGGCCTGTGGCGGCCGTGACGTCCTGCTGGTTCTGGTCGGTGGTCACCGGCGTAATCCGGTCCACCATCGAATTGGGAAAGGCCACGTGGGTCGCCAGCCACTCGCCCAGCTCAGGGTCTTTCAGGCGGGCGAACGAGGTTAGGGCCAGGCGGGTCACGTCGCCGTTGCCCTGCATGTTGTCGCACGACACGACCGTGAAAGGCGCCAGGCCGCGTGCTCGCCGCCGCCGCAGCCCTTCGGTGATGAAGCCGAACACGGTTCTGGGCACGGCACCAGGGGTCAGGTCGTGCTGAAGGTCCGGGCCAGACGGGTCAAACCGGCCAGTTCCGTTGTCAATGGCGTAGCCGCCCTCGGTCACGGTCAGGGACACGATGCGGGTGGCGGGGTCCGCCAGTTGCTCTAGCACCGCTTCGGGGTCGTCGGGGGCGAACAGAAACTTGCAGATGGCGCCGATGACGCGCGCCTCGGTGTGGCCGTCCGGTGAGGTCGTCAGTAGGGTATAGAGGTGGTCCTGGGCGGTCAGCACGTCGCGCATCCGGGCGTCGGAGGGCAGCACGCCGACCCCGCAAATCCCCCAGTCGTGGTGTTCCCCCAGGTTCAGCAGCCGGTCCAGATACATGGCCTCGTGCGAGCGGTGAAAGCCGCCGACACCGAAATGCACGATGCCGCAGGTCAGGCTGAGGGGGTCGTAGGTTGGTGTCTGGACAGAGGGTGCGGCAGCGGCAAGTGCGGCGAGATTGAGCTTGACCATAGAGAACTCCGGACAGGGCGGTCCTGGGTGGGGAGGGAAAGCGTGAGCAGATGGGTCGAAAAGGGTGCAAGAAGACAGCCTGAGCCGCTGGGCCAGCCAGCTCAGCCCGGCAGAGAACGGGTGTGAAACGCTCAGGCCTGCCAGGTCACGACCAGGTCGGCGTGGGGCCGGGTGGCAGCAATCAAGGCGGCGTTGGGGCCGTCCACCTCGGCGGCCCACTGGCGGGCCTGGGCCGGCGTCTTGCCGTGGGCTTCATGGCGGGCCACCAGGCGGTCCAGGCGCACCGCTTCGGGCACCTCGACAAACCAGGCGGCGTCCAGCAGCGCCCGCACCTCGGACCAGCGCCCGGCCTCCAGCAGCAGATAATTGCCCTCGGTCAGCAGGAGTGGGGTACCAGCAGCAATAGGGACGGCGCTGCCCAGAGATTCCTCCAGCTCACGGCTGAAGACCGGGGCGTAGATCGTCTGCTGCGGCTCGGTGCGCAGGCGGCGCAGCAGGGCCAGGTAACCGTCTGTATCGAAGGTGTCGGGCGCGCCTTTGCGGTGACGGCGGCCCAGCCGCTCTAGCTCGGCGTTCGCCAGGTGAAAGCCGTCCATGCCCACCAGGGCGGCGTCCTCGCCCAGGGCCCCGGCCAGCGCCGTGCAGAAGGTCGACTTACCCGCGCCGGGCGCCCCGGTGATGCCCAGCACCCGCCGCTCGCCGGGCACGATCAGGCGGCGGGCCAGGGCCACGAGGTCGGCCAGAGAAGCCGTGAGAGCAACGGGGGACAGGGTCATAGGCCACGCTCTTTACTTCACGGCCCCGAAGCTCAGGCCGCGTACCAGCTGGCGCTGGGCAATCCAGCCGAAAATCAGCACCGGCAGCACGGTCAGGGTGGCGGCGGCGCTCAGCTGCGCCCAGAACAGGCCCTGGCTGGTCTTAAATTCCCCGATAAAGACGCTCAGCGGCGCCGCCTGAGAACTCGTCAGGTTCAGGGCAAAAAAGACCTCGTTCCAGGCGAAGATCAGGCACAGCAGCGCCGTGGCGAAGATGCCGGGCATAGACAGCGGCAGGGCGATGGTAAAGAACTCGTGGACAACAGAGGCCCCGTCCACCTTGGCCGCCTCGTAGATGGCCGCCGGAATCTCGGTCATGTAGCTGTGCATCATCCACACCACCAGCGGCAGGTTCATGGTCGTGTACATCAGAATCAGGCCCGGCAGTGTGTCCAGCAGGTGCAGGTTGCGGTAGATCAGAAACAGCGGCACAATCACGCCCACAGCGGGCATGAACTTGGTGCTCAGCATCCACGTCAGCACACCCTGAGCGCGCCGGGTGGGGTAGACCGCCAGAGCAAAGGCCGCCGGCAGACCCAGCACGAAGGCCAGCAGCGTGGACCCCAGGGCGGCGGCCAGGCTGTTTCTCAGGGCCGGAAAGTAGCCGCCCAGCGCCCGCTCAAAGTTTTCCAGGGTTGGCGTAAAGAAAAAGATGGGGGGCGTGGCAAACGCCTGCGCCTCGGTCTTGAACGCCGCCAGCACCATCCAGACCAGCGGAAACAGAAACGCCAGCGCAATCAGGTAGGTCAGCAGGGTCAGCAGGGCGCCCCGGATGCGGTGCCGATTGGCAGGTCTGGGGGCCGAAACAGGAGTGAGGGTGGTCATGTCAGCCTCCCAGACTGGACTTGCTGCGGCTCATGAAGCGCAGCAGATAGATGGCCAGGATGTTGGTCAGCACGACCGTCAGCACCCCGGCGGCGCTGGCCAGGCCGATGTTGTACTCGGCAAAGGCCTTCTGGTAAATGAAGTACGGCAGGTTGGTGGTGGCCAGGCCCGGCCCGCCCGAAGTGGAGCCGTAGATCTCGCCGTAGACCTGTAGCAGCGCAATGGTTTCCATCAGCACCACCACCTGTATGGCCTGCGACCAGTGCGGCAACACGATGTGCTGAAACTCCTGCCAGGGCGTGGCGCCGTCCAGCTTGGCGGCTTCCAGCTGGTCGTCGGGCAGGCTTTGCAGGCCGGTCAGCAGAATCAGCATGGCAAAGGGCATCCACTCCCAGGTGATCATGGCCATCACGCTGGCCATCGGGTGCTGCGCCAGAAAATCAATGGGTTGCAGGCCCAGTTGCAGCAGCGCCCACGAGAAAAAGCCCGACACCGGGTTAAGCAGCATGTTCTTCCAGATGACGGCCGTAACAATCGGCATCACCAGAAACGAACTGATCATGACGGTGCGCAGGAAGGCCCGGCCCGGAAAGGCGCGGTTGAGCAGCAGGGCCATCCCGCCGCCAATCAGCAGGGTCAGCAGCAGGGTGCCCAGCGCCAGCACTAGGGTATTCAGGACGATGCGGAAGTTTTCCGGGTTGGTCAGCAGGTTGACGTAGTTGCCCACGCCGATAAAGGGGCGGTTGCCGGGGTCCACGAGGTTGTACCGGAAAAAGCTGTAATACACCGTCATGAAAAACGGCACCTGCGTGGTCAGGATCAGGTACAGCAGGGCCGGCCACATCAGGGCGGCCGGGGTCAGGCGCAGGCCGCGCCGGGGCGCCGGGTGCGCGGTGCTGACGGTGGTGAGCGGAGCGGCGGTGGTCATGGGCGTCACCTCCAAGTGGGACAAAAAGAGGAGTAGGGGGCGGCGCGGCAGGGCAGCGCGGCTGGGGGAAGGCGAAGAAGGCGCGGCGGGTGTGGGGGCGCCGGGCCTTCTTCATGGGGCGTGCTACTCGGGGGCCGCTGGCGCCGTTACTTCTGGTAGCCGCCCTCGCGCGCCGTTTTCTGCGCGGCGTCCTGCGCCAGTTTCAGGGCCTGGTCAATGGTGTACTGACCGCTCAGGGCGCCGGCCAGGTACTGTCCGACCTGGGTGCCCAGCGCCTGGAACTCGGGAATGGCGACGTACTGCACGCCGGTGTAGGGCACCGGGTCTTTGGTGGCGCGGTTCACGTCCGCGCTGTTGATGCTGCTCAGCACCAGGCTGCTGAAAGCGCCGGCCGCCTTCTTGTAGTTGGCGTTGCTGTAGGTACTGGTGCGGGTACCGGGGGGCACGCTGGCCCAGGTGCCCTTGGTCTTGGCCACGAGGGCGATGTACTCGGGGCTGGTGGCCCAGGTCAGGAATTTGAAGGCGGCGTCTTCCTGCTTGGTGCTCTTGGGAATCGCCAGGTTCCAGCTCCAGTACCAGTTATTCCCGCGTGCGGTGGTGCCCACCGGCGCTGAGGCAAAGCCCACCGACTTGGTGATTTTGCTGCTGGTGGGGTCGCTCAGGAAGCCGGCGGCCACGGTGGCGTCCACCCACATACCGCACTTGCCCTGGCTCATCAGGGTCAGGTTTTCGGTAAAGCCGTTGCTGGTGGCGCCGGGGGGGCCGTAACGCTTGACCAGGTTGACATAGAACGTCATGGCGTTTTTCCAGGCGGGGCTGTTGACCTGGGCCTGCCAGTTGGGGTCGTACCAGCGGCCGCCAAACGTGTTGACCATCGTGGTGAACAGCGCCATGTTCTCGCCCCAGCCCGGCAGCCCACGCAGGCAGATGCCGTACACGCCCTTGGCAGGGTTATGAATCTTGCTGGCGAAGGTCTGCATCTGCGTCCAGGTGGGCTTGGTGGGCATGGTCAGCCCGGCCGCCTTGAACAGGTCCTTGTTGTAGAACGTCATGCTGGACTCGGCGTAAAACGGCACCGCATACAGGTTGCCGCCCACCGTCAAGGCGCTGCGCACCCCAGGCAAAATGTCATTCAGCTTGTAGGCGCTGGCAATCGTGGGGTTCTTGGTAAACAGCGGGGTCAGGGGTTCCAGCCAGCCGTTTTTCGCCCAGATGGGCACTTCGTAGGCGCCGACGGTCGCCAGGTCAAATGAACCGGCGCCGCTGGCCACGTCCAGCGTGATTTTCTGGCGCAGTTCGTTTTCGGGCAGGACCACCCAGCGCACCGTGATGTCCGGGTATTTCTTGTTGAACTCGGGTGTCAGCTTCTGCATGGTCACCATGTCAGGGTTGTTCACCGTGGCAATGGTGATGGTGGACGCCGCCTGGGCGGTGGAGAGCAGCGCGGCGGTCAGGGCCAGAAGGGGCAGCACTCGGGTCATGGAGCCTCCGGGGTGGGGGGCGGGCCGCGTACAGGACGCAGGCCAGCAAGAGGGGACGGGGCGGCGCGGGCGCCCACAGCACACGGGCGTGCCAGGGCAGTTCAGGTGGCCGCTCCACCTGAGCTTGAGTTGAATGGTCTCGTGGCCATTAGTGAAACATACTTTGATGCGCTTGTCTATAGCCGCCGTGTAGGCCGGAGTTTGTGAAAATGGACACGAGACCATTTGGGTTGTGCTGCCCCCTGGCCTACACTGGTGGCGTGTCCACCATTCAGGACGTCGCGCGGCTGGCCGGCGTTTCTCCCACCACCGCCAAACGCGCCCTTAAAGAGCCGGACAAACTGACCCCCGACACGCTCGCGCGGGTGCAGCGGGCTATTGAGCAGCTGCACTACGAACCTGACCAGCGGGCCGGCGCCCTGCGCGGCGGTCAGAGCCGCACCGTGGGCCTGATCGTGGCGTCTATCCTGGAGCCGTTTTTCGGACAGTTTGCCCGCACCGCCGGGCATGTGCTGGGCGAGGCGGGTTACAGCCTTATTATCAGCGAGAACGAGTACAGCGCGGCCCGCGAACTGACCGAGTTGCGCCGCCTGTACGGGCAGCGGGTCGCCGGCATTTTGCTGCGCCCTGGCTACGGCAGCGGCAGCCATGAGTACCTGGGGCGCCTGCGTTCGCGGGGCGTCGCCATTACCCAGTACGACTACCGCCCGCCCCACCACGACGCCCCCAGCGTCATGCTGGACAATGTGGGCGCTATGCGCCTGGCCGTGGACCACCTGCACGCGCTGGGCCACCGCCGCATTGCTGCGCTGGGCACCTACCATCCCGCCACCCACCCGGAAGAACGCAGCCGGGCCTTTCCCGAAATCATGAACGCCCTGGGGTTGGCCGTGCCGCCCGAATATCAGCGCGTTACCCTGCTGACCGAAGACAGCGCTTACGCCCTGACCCACGATCTGCTGGCCCTGCCCCAGCCGCCGACGGCCCTGATTGCCCTGACCGGCACCCAGGCGTCCGGGGCCTTCCGGGCGATCAAGGAACGGGGGTTGCGCTTGCCGCACGATCTCAGCCTGCTGACCTTCGACAATTACCCCTGGACCGCGCTGGTGGACCCGCCGATCACAGTGCTGGAGCAGCCGGTAGAGGCGATGGCTGAACACGCGGCCCGCCTGATGACCGCGCAACTGCTGGGCCAGCCGCTGACCACACCGCATGTGGTGTTGCCTGCCCGGTTGATTGAGCGCAGCAGTACCGGCCCGCCGAGGGAGGAGTCAAGATAGGCCGTATCATAAGGATTCCAGTTGAATCGTTTGCAAAAACGATGAAATCCGAGCAGAGCGAGAGGGAGAAAAACGGCTTCCGGACATGGAGTTGGCAAACCGGCATCTTCTCGATTTGTCAACGAAACAAACGGAATCCGTATCAGCTATAGCAACTGGCTCGCTGCCATTGCGCTGCCATTGCGCTGCCATTGCGCTGCCTTGCCGACTTACTGAGAAGCCTTGCGTGGGGCCCACCGCAGCAGCCGCAGGGCATTCGCCGTCACCAGCGCCGTGGCTCCGGTATCAGCCAGCACCGCCATCCATAGATTGGTGATGCCCAGCAGCGTCGTGACCAGAAAGGCCGCCTTCAGGCCCAGGGCAATCGCCACATTGACGCGGATATTGCCCAGTACGGCGCGCGACAGCTCGATCAGGTCGGCCGCGCCCGACACGCGCCCGCGCAGCAGCGCCGCGTCGGCAGTGTCGAGCGCGACGTCGGTGCCACCGCCCATCGCCACGCCTACGTCGGCCTGGGCCAGCGCGGGAGCGTCGTTAATGCCGTCACCCACGAAGGCCACGCCGCCCTGCTCGCGCAGCGTCTGCACCGCCCGCAGTTTGTCCTCGGGCAGCAGCCCCGCTTGCACCGCCAGCCCCAGCCCAAAGGCGATGGCCTGCCCGGTGCGGGCGTTGTCGCCCGTCAGCATCAGGGGCTGCACCCCCAGCGCCCGCAGCCGCGAGACCGCCGCCTGGGCATCTGGGCGAGGCTCGTCGCGCAGCGCGAGCAGGGCCAGGGGTGCCGTCCCGTCGAGCAGCAGCACCACGGTTTGCCCCTGGCCCTCCAGCGCTTCAATTTCGCGGGTAAGGTCGGCCGCCAGTGGAGCCAGTTCAGCGGCGTGGCGCGGCGACGCCACACTCAGGGTTCGGCCCTCCACGACAGCGCCCACCGCCCGGCCCGGCAGAGCACGGGCGTCCTGCGCCGCTGGCACCTGCAGCCCACGCCGCGCCGCTTCGGCCACGATGGCCCGGCCCAGCGGGTGGGCACTGCCGGCCTCGACGGCGGCGGCCAGGCGCAGGGTCTCGTCGTCCGTGCCGGTCAAGGTGCGCAGACCTGTCACCTGAGGAGTGCCCACCGTCAGGGTTCCCGTTTTGTCGAAGGCTACCGTCTTCACGGTGCCTAGCTTTTCCAGCGCGGCGCCGCCCTTAACCAGCAGGCCCCGGCGCGCGCCGGCACTCAGACCGCTGGTAATCGCCGCTGGGACGCTCAGGACCAGCGCGCAGGGACAGCCGATCAGCAGCAGGCTCAGGCCCCGGTACAGCCACTCGGACCAGGCCGCGCCCAGCAGGGGCGGCACCACCGCTACCAGTGCCGAAACCAGCACCACGCCCGGTGTGTAGACCCGGCTGAACCGCTCGATCAGGCGGGCGGTGGGCGCGCGGCTGGCCTCGGCTTCTTCCACCAGATGCAGGATGCGGGCCAGCGTGTTGTCGTGGGCCTCGCGCTCGGCGCGGACGGTCAGGACCCCGTCGCCGTTGATGCTGCCTGCGTACACGGCGGCGCCGGCTTCCTTGAGCACAGGGATGCTCTCACCAGTCACCTGGCTTTCATCGGCGCTGCTGAGGCCGCTGACCACCGTGCCGTCCACTGGCATGCGGGCGCCCGGCACCACCTGTACGGTCTGGCTGACGCGCACCGTTTCGGCGGGCACCTCCCGCACCCCCTCCGAAGTCACCAGTTGAGCGGTACGGGGCGTCAGGGCTGTCAGAGCGCGGATGCCTTCGCGCGCCCGGCCCGCCGCCACGCCCTCCAGCAACTCACCGATGGCAAAAAAGAACACGACCACGGCGCCCTCGGCCGCCTCGCCAATCGCCACGGCGCCCAGAGCCGCCAGGGTCACCAGCAAATTAATGCTGAAGAGGTCGCCCAGGCGCGCACTGGCCCATGCCGCGCGCGCCAGCGGCCAGGTGCCCAGCAGCGTGGCGGCGATGAACCCGGCTGTCCCCCAGGCGGGCGCCGCAAAGCTCAGCGCCCAGGCGGCGGTCAGCAGCGCGCCGCTGGCCAGCACCAGCCGGCCCTGCGCGGTGGCGAACCAGGGCCGGGGCACAGGCGCTGGGGAACGTGGGGCTGCCTGCTCAGGTCCCGCGCTGTGCAGCAGCGTCGGCTGATAGCCCAGTGAGCGCAGGTGACCCTCTAGTGCTGCGCGGCTGGTCTGCGTCTCGTTCAGGTGCAGGTCCAACGTCTGCCGCGCAAAGCTGGTTCTGACCTCGGCGGCACCGGGCAGGGTGGCCATCAGCCGCTCTACCTTTTGCACACAGTTGGCGCAGTCCATGCCCTCGACCATGTAGGACAGAGAGGTATCGGCAGCGGGCACTGAGGGCAAAGGGGCCATAGGATCAGCATACTCCAAAAGCTGAGCACCTGCTCAGATGTTCATTTGAATGTGGGATCAGGGTACACTCTTGGGATGACATCTGCACCGCCTGCCGAGGATCGCTGCGAGGTGAGCTGCATCCATCCCGAAGCGGTGGCGCAGGCGCGCGCCAGCCTGCCCGACGAGGGCTGTGTGGAAGGGGCGAGCGCCTTCCTGAAGCTGATGGCCGACCCCACCCGCCTGAAAATCCTGAGCGCCCTGCACGCTGCCGAACTGTGCGTGTGCGACCTGGCCGCCGTGGTGGGACTCAGCGAGAGTGCCGTCAGCCACCAGCTGCGGCTGCTGCGTGCTGGGCGGGTCGTGGCCTCGCGCCGGGCGGGCCGGGTGGTGTATTACCGCTTGCTAGACAGCCACGTCACCACTACCATTGCCAACGCCCTGGACCACGCCCGCGAAGACCGGGACTGAGGCGTGGGTTGTGGCAGGTGGTTGGCGTAGGGGTCACGGTGCTCAGTGGTGAGGAGCATTGAATGTGACCATCAGCTCTGCTATGTGGCTGCGTCACCGCTTTCCCCTGGGTCTATGGGGTGTTAAAGAACGGCTGCTGGAGTGCCGGGTCTGCGTGATTCACAAATTTATCCACACCTAGTGAATCACCTTGAATGACCAGTTAGCCCAGGGCTTCCGTCGTCGGGAACCCCGGTGGCGTCTAACGTGCCCAGATGCTGGCAGGCAGGACCAGACGCTGGCTCTGGCGGGCCGTCGACGAACACAGCGCCATGTTGGATGTGTTTCACAGGAACACCGAGAAACCGGGTCTGCCCAGTTGTTCTTCCACTGACTACTGGGCGAACATGCCATGCCGGAGGCTATCCATACCTACCAGCCGTGGAGCGATGGTGCAGCGAAACGAGAAGGCCCCTTACTGCGCCTTGAGGAGCACTTTCCGATGGTCTCTACTGCTCGTTACAACAATTTGGTCAAGCAGTCCCACGGAACGCCGTCAGATCGGTTCAAATGGCCATACCGAGCACAGACATTCTTCGCGCAGCCAAAACCTTACCACCACGTCCGAACGACCATCCCCGCTCCTCTTAGACGAAGCAACCACACGGCCGCACTGCTCCTTTGGTCCTGCCCAAGCTGAGTTGCCAGAACGTATTCAAGACCGGCGAGATGCACTACTCCATCAACCGCAACTCAGCGTCCACCTGCGACATCAAGGCAGAGCCCTGTCACGTAGGAAGAGGTGCCTGACAGTAGCCACAAGATCGCCTGTGCGATCTCCTCCGCCGTGCCTGCTCGCCCCAGCGGCACACCAGGACCGAGGCGGGACGCGCGTTCTGGGTCGCCCCCCGACGCATGGATCTCGGTCTCAATAATGCCGGGCCGCACGGCATTTACGCGAATCCCTTCAGCTGCTACCTCCTTTGCAAGTCCGACGGTCAGGGTGTCGATTGCCCCCTTGCTCATGGCGTAATCCACATATTCACCCGGCGAACCCAGTACGGCTGCACGGCTGGAGACGTTGACGATTGAGCCGCCCAACCCGCCGTGCCGGGTTGACATGCGCTGAATGGCTTCACGGGCACAGAGGAAAGAGCCCATGACGTTGGTCTCGAATACACGCCGCACCCGCTCCATGTCCATCTCCTCAACGCGAGCCTGCCTTTCCAGAATGCCTGCATTATTGACGAGCGCAGTCAGTGGACCGAAAGCTGCCTGCAGGGTGCCGAACATCTGCTGGACTTCCAACTCGACGCGGACATCACCTTGAAGCGCGATGGCCTGCCCGCCCCGTGCTGTAATTCGAGATACAACAGCTACCGCCGCTGAGCTGTCGCGCTGGTAATTCACCCCTACGGCGTAGCCTCCCTGCGCCGCCAACAGACAGGTCGCTGCCCCAATCCCTCGGCTGCCACCTGTCACCATGATCACGCCACCTGTTTGGTCCATAGGGAGAGCTTGGCTTATCGAAAAACCAAAAAGCGACCCCTATGTCGTGAAATCAGTCGGTCGTGTAGTCAATTGTGTCCGTTGCGGCACAGCTGATCAGGCCCAGCGCACCTCTTCCCCACAGCTTGCTCTGTGAAATGCTGTCACAGGCCAAGGCATGTCCATGGAAACAGGGGAGAGCGGGGCCTCAAGACAGTATCCGAAAGGGTGTCATTCTGCGCTCAGGAGAAAAACTAACCTCAGGCCCTGTTCAGAGGTCTACTGGGACTTGGGCAGAAGCGCAGCCCTGAGGAAGGCGAGCGTTAACAGTTTTTTCTCTGTCACGGTGGGAATACGACGCGCTAGAGGTTATTCACACTGCCAAACTTTGGGATGTCTGGAAGCCAATAACTTGCCAGAGCCCCGCTACACTGGGTCATGCTGCCCCTGGTGCTCGCCCTGCTCCTCGCAAATCCAGTGCTGGTCAGCCGCACGCCCACTTTGCTGGACGGCCTCAAGGTCATCTCGGTGAGCATAGACGAAGAGAACCAGGAAGCGAGGCTGGCTCTAGAAGACGACTGGACGCTGGTGCTGGGGGGACCAGACGGTCAGGTGACTTCGGCCTCTATGTATTACGGTACCCGTTCGGAGGGGTATCAAGGCGAGTTACCAGCTCTGGGCAGTCAGCTGGGCCGCGTGGCCCGCAGCTTGGGCAGCGGCTGCTTTGGCCTGCCAGCGGCCCAGCGTCAGGTGGCGGGCGCGCGGGTCTGGGAAACAGTGCGGAAAGCTGGGCAAGGTGCCGACGAGTGGTGGGCTTACGGTGACCTGCGCGTGCAGGCACACGTCATTGCCGAACCTGGCTACTCCCGCACCCTGGGCGATTCTGGGGTGGTGGAGGTGCCGCCAGAGGTCAGCGTGAGCGTGAATCTGTCTCGCGAGCCGTCGGCTACTTGGACACCTAACTGTCGCTGGCGCTGAGGGTGAATGCAGATGCTGTCCAGCAGTGGAAATCTGGAGGGTTGAGGATATGGCTTAGCCCCTCTGGAGCGAACGAATTAGGTGACTGCAAGGGGCAGAGGCGCCTGGACGTCCTTACCCTCTTGGGTGGCCAGGCGGCTTGCTCTCGATGCGGCCCAGGCCGTCGGGGGTGGCGTTCAGGGCGGCCCGCGCCTGGGCCCAGCTGGAGTCGGCGGGGTCCAGAGCGCTGCGCAGATAAGCCCAGGTCAAGCGCTGAAGCAGGGCCACCCGCTCGGGGTGCTCGTCGGTGGTTTCGGTGACGCCATACCCGGAAATGCCGCCCAGAGAATGCTCGGCGCCAAACAGGGTAAGCAGGTCGGTGCTGCCGGGGCTCAGGAAGTAGGGTTCGGCAAACCAGTCCGGGCCGCGGGTACTGAGCAGCGACTGGTCGCGGTCGCCGGCCACCACCAGGTTGGGCACGGTCAGCTGGACAAAGTCGGGATTCATGAAGGGAAAGTGCTGGGCGGCAAATGGGGTCAGACTGGCGCCGCCCTCGCCGGGTGTGGCCAGTAGAATGCCCGCCTGAACGCGCGGATCGGCCAGGCTCTCGCCCGGCTGGCCGTCCGGTCCACGCACCCGCGCGCCCAGCAGCAGGCTGACCGATTGGCCGCCCCAGGAATGCCCCACGGCCACTGTGCGGCTCTGGTTCAGTCGTCCCCGCAGGCCCGGCACAGCGGCTTCAACTCGGCTCAACTGGTCGAGCACCACGCGTAAATCATGTGCCCGGATGCACCAGATCTCCGGGGAACGGGGGTCATCCGGCGTGACATTCAGAGTTCGGGAATCCAGAAAGGTCGGCTGAATGACCACAAAGCCGTGGGCCGCCCAGAACTCGGTCAGCGGCGCGTAGGCGTCCATGGATTTGCCGAAGCCGTGAGCGAAGAGCAGGACGGGGAGGTCGTCACCCGTGGTCGGCGCGGTGACCCGTACCTGAAGGGCGTCGCCGCGACCTGGGGCGTCCAAGATAAGAGGGCGGACCGAGACGACCGGCGCAGGCGAGCCCAGCAGCGATTCGGGAAAGGGGAGGGGACTTGGTGACATAAGACAGCTCCTTGGAGACAGAAGGCGGGGAACGGCCAGAGACGACTGCCTCTGACCAGCAAATGGGAGCGAATCGAAGAATCGGAACGCCGTTCCGGAAAGATATGGAACAATGTTCCGTATGTCAACAGAGTGGAGCCGAGGACTGATCAGGCCAGAGCAGGGGCGGCGTGAGCTAGCCTGAGACGCTAGGAGCGCGCTGTGACCCAGGACCAAACGACAGAGCTGAAACGGGTGGACGCCCGGCGCAACGAGCAGACGCTGCTGGACGCGGCCGCCGAGTTGTTCGTGACCTCGGGCGTCAACGTGCCGGTGCGGGACATCGCCGCCCGGGCGGGCGTGGGCACTGGCACGGTCTACCGCCACTTTCCCACGCGGGCCGAACTGGTAATCGCGGTGTACCGGCACCAGGTCGAGGCGTGTGTGCAGGCTGGGCCAGACCTGCTGGCGAGCCAGCCCAGCCCGCTGGCCGCCCTGGAGCGCTGGCTGCTGCTCTTTGCCGATTTCCTGATGACCAAGCACGGCCTGGCGACGGTGCTTCAGTCCAGCGACCCAGGGTTTGCGCCCCTGCACCAGTATTTTCTGGACCGCTTGTTGCCCGTTTGCGCCAGCCTGTTGCAAGCGGCCGAGGCGGCCGGGGAAGTCCAGCCCGAACTAGAACCCTACGAACTGATGCGCGGCATTGGCAACCTCTGTATCGGCGCCGAAACCGACCCGAACTACCGCCCCCACCGCCTGATCGAGGTCCTGGTCATGGGGCTGCGGCGCCCGGTTTAAAGCGGCCGCCTGGGGCCAGAGACAGCCCGAGATAAATGGCCTCTCACATCCTGCACACCCTGCGCCGCGCCCAGCCACCAACACTGACCGCCATATGGCGTCCTCCCGCAGTCTGAGTAGTGGTCCCAGTGCACGCGGCACCCGCGTCCAGGGCCAGAAGGTGCTGGCCATCATTCTGGCCGGCGGCAAGGGCGAGCGCCTGGGCATGCTGACGCAGGGTCGGGCCAAGCCCGCCCTGACCTTTGCCGGCACCTACCGCCTGATTGATTTTGCTCTGAGCAACTGTGTTCACAGTGGGCTGAGTGACGTGTGGGTGGTCGAGGAATACGAACTGCACACCCTCAACGATCACCTGAGCAACGGGCGTCCCTGGGACCTGGACCGCACCCACGGTGGCCTTCAGGTGCTGCCGCCCTTCAGTGACGCCGGCGAGGACGGCCGGTTTGCCCACGGCAACGCCGACGCCCTGTACCTGCACCGCCGCCTGATTCGGCAGTACGCGCCCGACGTGCTGCTGGTGTTATCGGCGGATCACGTCTACACGCTGGATTACCGCCCGGTGATTCAGAGCCATCTGGAGCGGGGGGCCGGGGTCACGCTGGTCACCACCTCGCTGCCCGAGGGCGAGGACGCTTCGCGCTTCGGTGTGGTCACAGTGGACGGGGCTGGGCGCGTGACCGGTTTTGCCTACAAACCGGAGCAGCCGAACGGTCAGACCGTGACCACCGAAATCTTCGTGTATGACGGCCCCAAACTATTGGCGCTGCTTGAAGAGCTGCACGAGAAGGCTGGCGACCATCTGGGCGACTTTGGCCACGAACTCTTGCCCGCGTTCGTGGAGCGCGGCGAGGCTTACGCGGCCGATCTGGGCGGGTACTGGCTGGATGTAGGGCTACCTGAAGCGTACTGGCAGGCCCATCAGGACGTTTTGCAAGGGCAGTCGGTGACGCTGGATAACCCCGAGTGGCCCATTCTGAGTTCCAGTATTCCCCGGATGCCCGCCCGCATTGACGACGGCGCGCGGGTCTCAGGCAGCCTGGTGTCGTATGGCTGCCGGATTGGGGGGACGGTGAAGCGCTCGGTGCTGGCCCCTGGCGTCACGGTAGAGGCCGGCGCCGTCGTGGAGGACAGCGTGCTGCTGCGCGACGTAACGGTGCGCGCCGGGGTCAAGGTTCGGCACGCCATCATTGATGAGGAAGCGCAGATTGACGCCCACGTGGGCGGCGGCCAGAAGCTGACGGTAGTGGGCGCACGGGCGCATGTCCAGAAGGTCGTCAAGGGCGGCGAGGAGGTCGGGCCAGGGCCAGAGTAATTGGGCAGGGTCGCCTTGACCTGCCCAGACGGCCCCCTGGTCCCCGGCGCGACTTTCCCCTATCCTGGGCCAAAGAACAACCAGGCCGTCGTTCTGCATGGATAACCGGCGGCCCGCCCCGAACCTCTTCTCGGCGTGAACCATGCACACGGCTCCTCCTGCGGGCCGGTGTGCTGGGACAGCGTTTTTCACGCGCGAAAGGAGGAACATGACCATCCGACTGACCATTAATGGCGCGGCGACCCAGTTGCCCGCTGGCCCGCACACCACGCTGCTGTCGGCTCTGCGGTCGCGCGGCCTGACGGGCTGTAAAGAAGGCTGCGCCGAGGGTGAATGCGGCGCCTGTGCGGTGCTGGTGTCACGCGCAGAGCAGGACGGCACCCGCTGGGAGAGTGTGAATGCCTGCCTGGTCCTGCTGCCCGCGCTGGACGGCGGAGAGGTCGTCACCGCCGAAGGCCTGGGGACGCCCGGCAACTTGCACCCGGCCCAGTACGAACTGGCGGTGCACGGCGGCTCACAGTGCGGGTACTGCACGCCCGGCTTCGTGTGCAGCATGGCGGCCGAGTATTACCGGCCGGACCGCACCCCCGGCGACCACGGCGCCGCCAACGGCTTCGATCTGCACGCCCTGAGCGGGAATCTGTGCCGCTGCACGGGGTACCGCCCGATTGCCGACGCGGCGTATGCACTGGGGCCGCCCGCCCAGGACGATCCGCTGGGGCAGCGGCGCCTTCAGCCCGCGCCAGCGCCGCAGGCCACTGCCTTGCAGGCGCCCGAGGGGGCGTTCTTCCGCCCGGCCAACCTGCCCGGCGCCCTGGCCCTGCTGGCGGCCCATCCTGGGGCCACCATTCTGGCCGGCGGCACCGACCTGGGCGTGGAGGTCAACCTGCGCCACGCCCGTCCTCCGGTGACGGTGGCCGTGGACGCCCTGCCCGAGTTGCGGGTGTTCGAGGTTGGGTCCGACTCTCTCCTGCTGGGCGCGGGATTGACCCTCAGTGACCTGGAGCGTCGGCTGGGCGACCGGGTGCCCCTGCTGGCGCAGTGGTTTCCGCAGTTTGCCTCGCGCCTGATTCGCAATTCGGCCACGCTGGGCGGCAACCTGGGCACCGCCTCGCCTATTGGGGACAGCCCGCCCGCGCTGCTGGCGCTGGAGGCGAGTGTGCAGCTCGTCGGGCCGGAAGGCGAGCGGGAGATGCCGCTGGCCGACTTTTTCACCGGCTACCGCCAGACCCGGCGTCAGCCCGGCGAACTGATTACGGCGGTGCGGATTCCGCTGCCCCTGTCGCCGCTGGTCGCCTTTCACAAGGTGGCCAAGCGCCGCTTTGACGATATTTCCAGTGTGGCGGTGGGCTACGCCCTGAAGGTCGAGGCCGGCAGAGTCACGCGTGCCCGCATCGGCCTGGGCGGCGTGGCGGCCACCCCGCTGCGGGCCTATGAAACGGAAGCGGCCCTGGAAGGCCAGCCCTGGACGGAGGAGACAGTGCGCCGGGCTGCCCGAATCTTGGGCAGTGCGGGCACGCCGCTCAGCGACCACCGCGCCAGCGCTGCTTACCGCGCGGCGATGCTGGAGCAGAGCCTCCTGAAGTTCTTCTTTGAAAGTCAGGAGGCCGCCCATGACCGCTGAGCAGTTCCCATCTGGCCCAGTCGGCACCCCCATGCCCCACGAAAGCGCGGCGGGGCACGTGACCGGCCACGCGCTGTACACCGATGACCTGGGAGTCCGCTGGCAAAATCTGCTGCACGCCTGGCCGGTGCAGGCGCCGCACGCGCACGCCCGCGTGCTGAGCCTGGACCCGGCGCCGGCCCTGGCGGTGCCCGGCGTGGTGCGCGTTCTGACGGCCGCTGACGTACCGGGTGTGAACGACGCAGGGGTCAAGGGGGACGAACCGCTGTTTCCAGACACCGTCATGTACCACGGCCACGCCGTGTGCTGGGTGCTGGCCGAGTCCGAGGAAGCCGCTCGCCTGGGCGCCGCCGCCGTGGCTGTGACCTACGAACCGCTGCCGGCGATCATCACGCTGGCCGAGGCCATCGCCGCTGAAGCCTTTCAGGGCGCCCAGTCCACCCTACGCCGGGGCGACGTGACAGTGGGTTTTGCCCAGGCCGCGCACGTCTTTGAGGGCGAGTTCGAGATGGGCGGGCAGGAACACTTCTACCTCGAAACGAATGCGGCGCTGGCGCACATTGACGAGTCAGGGCAGGTCTTCATTCAGGCCAGCACCCAGCATCCCAGTGAAACGCAGGACATCACCGCACATGTCCTGGGGCTGCCCGCGCACGCGGTGACCGTGCAGTGCCTGCGCATGGGCGGCGGCTTTGGCGGCAAGGAAATGCAGCCCCACGGGTACGCGGCCATTGCGGCGCTGGGGGCCACGCTGACGGGCCGCCCCGTTCGCCTGCGCCTGAACCGCACCCAGGACCTCACGCTGACGGGCAAGCGTCACCCCTTCCACGCGCGCTGGACTGCCGGGTTTGACGCGGATGGGCGTTTTACCGCCCTGCAAGTTACCCTGACCAGTGACGGCGGCTGGAGCCTCGACCTCTCGGAACCCGTGATGGCGAGGGCGCTGTGCCACCTGGACAACGCTTACTCCATCCCGCATGTGGAGGCGCACGGGCGAATTGCCCAGACGAACAAAACGTCCCAGACGGCTTTCCGGGGCTTTGGTGGTCCCCAGGGCATGTTGGTCACGGAAGACCTGCTGGGCCGGGTGGCGCCGCTGCTGGGCCTAGACCCGCAAGAGCTGCGGGCGCGCAACTTTTACCAGCCGGGCGAGAGCACCCCTTACGGCCAGCCGGTGCGCCACGCCGAGCGCCTGCCGGACCTGTGGGCGCAGCTGCTGCACAGGAGCGACTTCCACGCCCGCCGCGCTGAGGTCGCCGCCTTCAATGCCGCCCACCCGCACACCAAGCGCGGTCTGGCCGTCACGCCGGTTAAGTTTGGCATTTCGTTCAACTTCACCGCCTACAACCAGGCGGGGGCGCTGGTCCACGTCTACAAGGACGGCAGCGTGCTGGTGAACCACGGCGGCACCGAGATGGGTCAGGGCCTGCACACCAAAATGCTGCAGGTGGCGGCCACGGCGCTGGGGGTGCCGCTGTCCAGCGTGCGGCTGGCCCCCACCCGCACCGACAAGGTGCCTAACACCAGCGCCACCGCCGCCAGTTCCGGGGCGGACCTGAACGGCGGGGCCGTCAAGGACGCCTGCGACCAGATTCGCGCGCGGCTGGTCGAGGTGGCGGCGGGGACGCTGGGCGTTCACCCGGACGACGTGCGCTTTGAGGCGGGGCAGGTGTTTCCGCTGGGCCACCCAGAGCGGGGCCTGACCTTTGCGCAGCTGGTGCACGACGCCTACCACCGCCGCACCCCGCTGTGGGCCGCCGGGTTTTACCGCACGCCGGGCCTGCACTGGGACCGCGCCGCCATGCAGGGCGAGCCGTTCAAATACTTCTCTTACGGCGCGTCGGTCTCGGAGGTCGAGGTGGACGGCTTTACCGGCGCCTACCGGGTGCGCCGCGCCGACCTGCTGCATGACGTGGGCGACAGCCTCTCGCCCCTGATTGATCTGGGGCAGGTTGAGGGCGGCTACCTGCAAGGTGTGGGTTGGCTGACCCTGGAAGACCTGCGCTGGGACGAGTCACAGGGCCCTGGCCGGGGCCGCCTGCTGACCAATTCGGCCAGTACCTACAAGCTGCCCAGCTTCAGTGAATTGCCCGAAGTGTTCCATGTGACCCTGCTGGAGCGCGCCACCGAGGCCGGCGTGGTGTACGGCTCGAAGGCAGTGGGCGAGCCGCCGCTGATGCTGGCCATTTCAGTGCGGGAAGCGCTGCGGGGGGCCTGCGCCGCGTTCGGTTCCCCGCAGCACCCCACCCTGCTCGCCAGCCCCGCCACCCCCGAAGCCGTGTACTGGGCGCTGAACCGCGCCCGCCAGACCACCCTGGAGGAAGCTCAACCATGACCCACCCAACCGCCCTCACCCCCGCCGACCTGGCCCTGCTGCACACCGATCTGCCCGCCGGTGGGGAAGCGCTGCTGAGCACCGATGAGCTGGACCCTGACGAACTGACCCTGCTGGAGTGGGACGCCGAGGCCCCGCTGGTGCCCCTGCAGCTGGTCCCCCTGGAGTGGACGGCGCGGGGGTGAGCACGTCGGCCGCGCCCCAGGGGCTTCTCCCATGAACTGGCGAGAAGCCCTGAACGCGCTGCACGAGCGCGGCGAAGCCGGCGTGCTGGTGACGGTGGCCGCCGCGCGGGGCCACACGCCGCGCGAGGCCGGGGCCAAGATGCTGGTGGGCGCAGCCCAGACCTGGGACACCGTGGGAGGCGGCAATCTGGAAGCCACCGCCGTCGCGCGGGCGCGGGCCCTGTTGACGGTGGGCGCAGCGGTCCCCGAACTGCTGACCCTGCGCCTGACCGACCGCGCCCCCAACGAACACGGCCGGCAGTGCTGCGGCGGCGAGGTGACCCTGCTCCTTGAACCCTTCAGAACGGCGCGGCCTGCGGTGGCGGTGTTTGGCCTGGGCCATGTGGGACTGGAACTCGCCCGCGTGCTGGCCCGCTTGCCCGTCGCGCTGCACCTGATTGACTCCCGCGCCGCGCAGCTGGCCCCCGAACGCCTGACACCGCTGACTGACGCCTGCGCGGCCCTTCACTTTCACCACGCTCCCATTCCCGAAACCGTCCTGGAGACGCTGCCGCCGGGCGCCCACCTGCTGATCCTCACCCATGACCACGCCGAGGACGCCGCCCTGCTGGACGCGGCGCTGCGCCGCCCGGCCTGGGGGTCGGTGGGCCTGATCGGCTCGGCGGCCAAATGGGCGCGCTTTCAGGCGCAGCTGACCGAACTGGGGCACCCTCCAGAAGCCCTCGCCCAGGTCACCACCCCGATTGGCGACCCCGCCCTGAGAACCGGCCCTCACCGCAAACACCCCGCCGTCATCGCCCTGAGCGTGGCGGCCGCTCTGACGCCCCTGCTCTTTTCGGCTCCGACTCTTGAAAGGATGTTATGACCACCTCTGTTCTGTACCGCGCCACCTTCCTGCACACGCCTACCAGCCCTTTTGCTGTCCCCGACGCCCTGCACGCCCAGGAGGACGGCGGGCTGCTGGTGGACAGCGGCGGTGTGATTCAGGAGGCGGGCGATTTTGCGGCCGTGCGCGCGGCCCAGCCCGACGTGCCAGTGACCGACCTGCGCGGTGGGCTGCTGCTGCCCGGCTTCGTGGACACCCACGTCCACTACCCGCAGGTGCGCGTGATCGGCGGCCTGGGGCTGCCGCTGCTGGCCTGGCTGGACCACGAGGCCCTGCCTGAGGAGGCCCGCCTGGCCGACGACGTCTACGCGCGCAGCGTGGCCCAGGACTTTCTGCGCGGCCTGGTGGGCGCCGGCACGACCACAGCGCTGGTGTTTGGCTCGCACTTCGCGTCCGCTGTCCACATCTTTTTCGAGGAAGCCGCCCGTGTGGGCCTGCGGGCCGTGGCGGGCCAGGTCGTCAGCGACCGGCTGCTGCGCGACGAACTGCACACCACCCCCGAGCGCGCTTACGCCGAGGGCAAGGCCCTGATTGAGCGCTGGCATGGAGTGGGCCGCGCGCTGTATGCCGTTACGCCCCGCTTTTCCCTGTCGGCCTCAGAGGGCATCCTGGCCGCCTGCGCCGCCCTGATGACCGAGTTTCCGGAGGTGCGGTTCACCAGCCACATCAATGAAAATGTGCGTGAGGTGGAGGTGGTGCGGAGTCTGTTTCCAGAGGCGCGCGACTACCTCGACACCTACGAGCGCGCCGGGCTGGTCAGTGACCGGGCGGTGCTGGCCCACAACGTCCACCCTTCGGACCGGGAACTGGGCGTCATGGCGGCCAGCGGCTGCACGGCAGCGCACTGCCCCTGTAGCAATTCGGCGCTGGGCAGCGGCTTTTTTCCGTTGCAACGCCATCTGACGGCGGGCGTCCGGGTCTCGCTGGGCAGCGATGTAGGCGGCGGCACCGGCTTTTCGCTGCTCAAAGAAGGCCTCCAGGCCCACTTCATGCAAAACCTGATGGGCGAGGCGGGCGTGGCGCTGTCGCCCGCCCATCTGCTGTACCTCGCCACGCTGGCCGGGGCGCAGGCCCTGGGGCTGGAGGGGCAGGTAGGCTCTTTTGAGCCGGGCAAGGCATTTGACGCGGTGCACCTGGCCCCCCCGCCCGGCACGCCGCTGGACGCAGCCCTGCGCCACGCCCCCAGCCCCGAACGTGCTCTGGCGGCGGCTTTTGCGACCGGCACCGCTGGCGATGTGGCTGGGGTTTGGATTGGCGGAGAACGAGTGACGCTGGGGTAGAGGAAGTTAAGGGAAGCGGGCGGCCTGATGATGGACCGCCCGCTTCCCTTCTTCTCCTTACGGTACGGTCACGTCCAGGCACGCGGCCACGCTGGCCTGCGGTGCCAGGCCGGCAATGCGGTAGGTCACGGTGCGGCCAGCCACCTCACCCGCGTCGGCGTCGGCAGCGTCCGTCAATGCGGTTCCGCCCAGGGTCAGGCTGCCCGGTGCATACAGGGCTGCGCCTGCCAGGGTGTCACTGAGGGTCAAGGTGCTGAGGGGGTCGGGGCTGCCGTTGGTCACGGTCAGGCAGTAGCGCAGGCGGTCGCCGGGCTGGGCATCGGTGCTCAGGCCAGCGGGCGTGCCGCGGGTCAGATTTTCCACCGTTTTGCCCACAGTGGCCCCTGGAAGAACCGTGGTGGTGTCGGTGGCGCCCGCCGCGTCGGTGACAGGGCGGTCCTGCCAGGTCAGGCTCAGGCCGAGCGGGGTGGTCAGGACCGTGCCCGGCGCGGTGCCTGCGGACACAGCCACCGTTACCTCCAGCGCGCAGGCGCTCAGGCGGCCGTCCGGGTCGCGCGGCCAGCTGTCGCCGACCACCAGGGCCGAGGTCCCGGCGGCCCGCTCCGCCGCGTCCAGGGTGCCGTCGCAGTTACGGTCAGCGGCCAGCGCCGTGCCGCCCGCCCCCAGGTTGAAGGTCAGGGTGCCCACCGTGCCGGGGCGAAAGGTGTGAGCATAGGTCAGGGTTGCAGGCGCCTCGGTTCGCCCGGCGCCGTTCGGAGTCAGGGTCGGGCGGCCAGTCAGGCCCAGGCTCACCGTTCGCACTTGCCCCACCGGGTCTGGTAGCGGTGCGGGGCGCAGGCCGGTGCCCTGGGGATCGGTGGCCAGCGTGACGGCGCCGTCCACCCGCACGCCGGTGACGGCGTCCAGGCCAGGCTGGGGCGCAGGTGGGGTCAAGCTCAGGTCCGTCCAGCTGCCTGGCACATACAGAGTGAAGGCGCCGCCGGCCGCAGTGACAGTGCTGCGGGTGCCGCCGCTGCCCGTCACGCTGACCGTCAGGCCAGCCAGCCCAGCCTCACTGCCCTGCGCTAAGGCGTCATGGGGGAGAGCGCCGCCCCGGCCATCGTCCCGGAAGAGGGTGCCGCTCAGACGATCCCCGGCAAACAGGCCAAAGTCGAGGTCGGGGAGACTGGTCGCCGTGGCCGCCACTGTCAGGGGAGCCTGACCGCCCAGCGGGTTCACGAACACGAAGCCCGCCGGGGCTGCTGGGGTGATGCCTGCAGCAGAGGTGGTGACCAGCGCCACCACACTGCCCTCGGGCACGGCCAGGGTATAGGTGCCGGGGCCAGCCGGCACCGGGGCGCTGGCCACCACGGCGCCGCCCAGAACGGCGTTCACGCGCACGGTGGGTCCAGGCCAGCTCTCGCCGGCGTCCGCCACGCCGTCGGGTTGCAGGTCGCTGTACACCCGGCCCGTCAGGGTGCACACGGTGTTCACGCCGGTCACGGTGACCACGGCCTGCCCAATGCCGGTGCCCAGCAGGTCCAGCACGCGGTCACCCAGCGCGGTCAGCACCGCCAGCAGCGTTGGGCGCAGCACCAGTTTGAGGGTGCTCGTCGCGGGCGCCAGCAGGTTGCCGATGGTGGCGTCCACCGTGCCCTGCAGGGCGGGCGGCACGGTTTGTCCCGCACTGACCCTCACGCCCACGCTCAGGGTGTCCACCAGACTCGTGACCAAGCTGGTGACGCCCACAAAGCCGCTTTGCACGGTGCGGGTCTGCGGGTAGGGACCGCTGAAGGTCACGGCTTGCGCCCCTGGGGTGCCGTCGGCCAGGCCGCGCGCATTCACGTCGAGATTCAGCAAGCCCAGCCCCGCCACCGACACCTGCGTGGTCGCCACCCGCGCTGGGGTCAGGCTGGTAAACGGATTGGGCACGCTGCGGTTAAAAAAGGTGCTGTCCGGAATGGTGCCCAGCGCCAGGCGGGCCACCCCCGGCGTCACGTTCAGGGTCACGGCATCCGAGACCGCGTCCACCAGGCCAATCGCGCCACTAGCCCGCGCGACTTCCAGATACAGGTTCAGGTTGGTCAGGGTCAGGTCCAGGCCGGTGTCCACCCCCGAGGGATTGAGGAGATTCACGGTCAGGCCGTTGAAATTCACGTCCAGCTTCACGCGGATGCTGGCGGCGTGAAAGGTCGCGCCCTGCGGTCCGCAGCGGTAGACCGGCGGCTCAATGACTTGAACGAAGGCTTGAATGGTAGGCGTTACGGTGCCCACACCCAGCCCCAGCCCGCTGAGGTTGACACTGACGCCGCTGAGGGTGATGGGGGTGCTGCCTGTCGTGACCGCGTTGCGGGTGTTGAACAGCTGCGTGCCGCCCAGCACGAGGCTAAGCAGATTCAGCCGCGAGTCCACGAAGGCGCCCGGCGGAAAATCCAGTTGCAGCAGTTCGCCCAGTCGCAGAGTCCCGGTCAGGCCCGGCACCCCCAGGGCCAGCGCGCGCAGGGCACTGGCCGCCGCCGTAGCCCCGTCCGTCTCGGCGGCTTGCGCGGCCACTTCCAGCAGGGTCGCCACGCTGATGTCGGCGTTCAGGGCGTCCTGCACGGTCCCCGCGCCCACCTGGGCCTGCAGCAGATTTAAAAAGGCGCTTAGGCGAACGTCGGTCTGGGCCACCGCCGTCCAGTCGGCGGCCGTCAGGGTCACGGACCCGCCGCCCAGCAGCCCTTGCAGCAGGGGACTAAGCACCGCACTGCGTCCCGAATCCACGCTCAGCAGGCGGGGCCCTGCCACCACGCAGGCGCCGCCTGCGCACGGCCCAGCCTGCGCGCGGCCTATCGTCACGAGCAGCACCAAGAGGGTGATGAAGGAAAGAAGACGGGCTCGCATTACTGGCCTCCGAACAGGTCAAAACGGATGAACGCGCCGGGCCGGGCGCCGGGGGTCAGGCCCTGAGCGGCGCCCGCGCCCCAGGTATAGCCGGCGACCACGCGCAGACCGTCACGCAACAGGTAGCGTACGTCGGCCCCGTACGCGCCCGAGACCCCGGCGCTCGGCTGCCCGATCAGGTAGGCACTGGCGCCCAGACCCAGGTGACTGGTCAGCGGCAGGCCCAGGCTCAGGCCGCCCTGCACCGTGGGGGTCCCGCCCAGCGGCACCCGGTAGGCCAGGCTGGGGCTCAGTTCCAGAGAGCGGAACTCGGGCAGGGTTAGATAAGCCGCCGCCTCGCCTTCCAAGACCGGCGCCGCGTTGCCGTTGATCGGCTGGCTGAGGCGGTGGTACTGCATCAGGGCCAGGCGAGAGGTCCGCCAGGCGTGGCTGACAGTAAATTCGGCGCGCAGGTCGGGGCGCAGCTGCACCCGCGCGTCGGCGCCCAGGGTGTGGTCGCCCAGGCTCCCGGTCACGCCGCCGCGCAGTGTCACGCGGCCCCCCTGCGCCGAGGTGCCGTCCAGCGAGGCGGTGGCCACCAGCGTGTCGGTCACGTACCGCACGCCGAAGGTGCCCCCAACAGTCATGGCGCCACTGCCCAGGTCGCGCGTGACCGAGCCGCTGAGGTCGGCGCTCAGGCGGTCACTCAGCACGATGGGGGTGTGCAGGCCCAGCCGCGCGCGGGAGGCCTGACCAGCGGCGGTGGGCAGCTGATAGGTCACGTCCAGATTGGTGGGGCCTAGGGTCTGCTCGATGCCCAGTTCGCCGCTGGGGGCGCCACCTGCCGCCCAGTCCTGCACCACGCGGGCCCGCAGGGTCGTGGCTGGTCCCAGCGCCGCGCTGACATTCAGGCGGGTCTGAGGGCTGCCGGTGCTCAGCAGAGGAGAGGCGTGGCTGACCTCCGCACTGATGCCCGAGCGGGCGTAGCGGGCCAGCACCACGCCGCTCAGGCCAGGGTGCGGGGCCGCCTCGGTGGGCCAGGTGACTTCCAACCCAGCGCCCAGGGCCAGGGTGGGCGTGACGGCCCGCTCGGCGCTCAGGGTGGTGCGCCCCGCGCCGCCCAGCAGCCGGTGGGCCAGGCGCACGCCGAAGGGCCCAGCCTGATACGCGGCCTCGGCGCTGCCCGCCAGGGGTTCGGGGCGACTGGGATCGTGGCTCAGGGAAACGCTGGCGCTGACCGGGCCCGCGCGGTACTGACCGTCCAGGGTCGCGCGGCCCTGCGGGTACAGGAGGTCGCGGGCATAGGCGGCGCTCAGTGTCAGGGCGTCACTGCGGTAAGCCGCGCGCACACCAAAGATGGGGGTGCCGGCCTGCACTGCCGCCGCCGCGTCCAGTTGCCACGGGCCCTGGGCATACCCGACACCCACGCCGTAGGCCAGGGCCTGAGCGGCAGCTGCGCCGGCTGGCTGATATGTCACCACCAACGTCTGGAGGGCGAACTCCGGGCCGTACCCATTCAGGCCCTGGGCCAGGGTGAGGGTGCCCGTTTCGGGGTCCAGCACGTAGTCAAGGCCGGGGCGCAGCGTGACGTCCTGACCGCCACGTTCCACGCGCACCACTTCGCTGCCAGGCTGCGCCGCGCCGCTCAGGCGGTACTGCCGCCCTCCGTCGGGCACAAAGGTCTCGCGGGTCTGGTTCAGGGGCATGCGGGCCGCAAAGGCGCGCACCCGCCAGGCGCCGCTGCGGTATTCGCCGCGCAGGGCGCTGGTGCGGGGCAGGCCAGCCAGCGGGTCCAGCGTCAGAGGCGCGTGGTAATACCCCAGGCTCAGGTCAGCGCGTTCGTAGCGGAGGGCAAAGCCCAGATCGCTGCTCAGGGCTGCGCTCGCCTCGGTGCCCGACCCGGTGACGGAAAAGCGGCGCGGCGTCGCTGCTGGGTCGTTTGGAGCCGGCAAACCAGCTGTGTCCAGCACAGCCTGGATCTCGCCGCCCAGCAGCGGCTGCTCGGCGTACCCGCGCGCCTGGAACGTAGGTCTTAGGCCCGTGCCTGCGCTGTAGGCCAGGCCGGCACTCACCTGGAAGGCGGTCACCTGGCGCTGCGCCGCCGGAACATACAGGGCAGCCTGACCGCGCAGGTCGCCGTACAGGGCGTCTAAGCGGATTTCAGTGGCCGCCGTCAGGGGGGCCAGCCGCACCAGGGCCTGGCCGCCGCGCAGCGCGACCTGATAGCCGCTGGTGCGCGGGTCGGCGTCGAGGTCCAGAAATTCCAGGCTGCTGCTCAGGGTGACGGTGCCGCTGCCGCTGGGCTGGCCCGCCGCGTCCACGGCGCGCAGGTCTACCTGCACAGGCGACTGTCCATCGGCCTGGGTGCCAGGGACCAGGTTCAGGGTCAGGCGCTGGGCGGCGCCGGCCACCTGCACCTGTACCCGCTCGGTGCGGTCGCCACTCTGGGCTTCCAGCACGTTCGTACCGGGGCGCAGCGGCACGCCCACGTACACCAGGCGCTGCTGGCCGCCGGCCTCGCCCGCTTCACCCACCAGGGTCTCGGGCACTGGCTGGCCGTTCACGCGCAGGGTCAGGGGCTCGCCGACTGGGAACTGCACGGCGATGTTGACCCGGTCACGGCCGGACAATACCTGTCCGTTCAGTGGCTGCCGAATCAGGCCCGTGGCCTCGTCCGGCGCGGCTGGTTGGGCGGCGGTAATGCCTGCCGTGCTGGTGGGCGTCAGCGCAAAGTCGGCGCGTGACAGGCTCTGCACATCTACTAAGCGGCGCGCAGTCTCGCCGCCCGGCTGCTCCACGCGCACTTGCCAGGGGCCCGGCGTCAGCTGCCGGAAAGTGTACTCGCCCTGGCGGTCGGTCAAGGTCTGGAGTCCGTTACTCAGCAGCACCCGCGCGCCCACCACTGCGGGCTCGCCGTCCTCGCGGCGGCCGTTGCCGTTCACGTCGGTGTAAACCGTGCCGACCAGGGTGGCCTGACGGTCAAAGGGGCCAGCCAGAATGGCCACCTGGGCAGGCACCACGCCGCTTTCCTGCGCGGCGCCGTCAATGGTGGCGGTGGCCTGGGCCAGCAGGGTCAGGCGGGGGGTGGCCAGGGCCGCCGGGGTGGCGCGCACGGCATAAGTCAGGGTCGTGGTTTCGCTCGCAGCAGCCGGCCGGGCGGGCAGGGTCAGGCGGCGGCCATCCGCCGAGACGGTGGCCTCGACAGGCGTGTCCCCCTGGCGTGCACTGCCCGGCACATAGTCCAGGCCAACAGGCAGCGTCACGGTAAAGCTGGGGGTCAGCGGTCCAGCGGTCGGGTTGGGCAGGCTCAGGGTGCCGGTCGCCCTGTCCCCGACCGCCAGCCCGGTGGGGCGGGCCGTGTGCGTCAGCAGCAGGGCCGCTGCGGGCGTGACCAGCACCTGCCGGCTGGCCGAAACGGCGCGGCCACTCCCGCAGGTGGCGGTCAGGGCCACCGTCAGCTCGGCGCGCAGAGGCCGGGAAATCAGGACCGCCACCACCACGTCGCGCGACTGACCCGGCGCCAGGCTCAGGGCGTCCACCGGCTGGGCGTTGGGGGCGGCGCTGTCTTGCACGCGCACCTGCACGTCCTCCGGGGCCGCGCCCTGCACGTGGGCTTCAAGTGCGACTCGGGCTTCCGCGTCCCCCAGCTGAGCAACGCGGTAGGGCAAAGTCAGCAGGCCGGGCGCGGAGAGCGGCGTACCCTCTGTGCCGCCCAGCACCGTAACCTGCGGCACGCAGGGCGCCCGCAGGGTCAGGTCCACTGTGTTGGACGGAATACTGAGTGGCCCTGCGCGCAACTGCGCGGTGTTCGTGACCTGGGCCGGGGCAGGCGTGGTCTGGGCCTGCGCCCCGGCAGCGGTGAGGGCCAGAAAGCATAGGCTGACGGCCAACGAGAAGGCAGGGTGGGCCCACCTCCCAGTTGTCCCCACCCTGCCCAGACCCCCTAGAGAGCAGGAGCCCAAAGAAGCGGAGAGTGTCACAACAGAACCCAAAGCGGCGCTCAGACGGCGGTTGAGCAGGCTTAGCACAGGGCCACCGGCCTCAGTTGACCTGCACGGTGAAGGTGACTTCAAAGCTCGTGCCGGGGGCCAGGATGTCGGCGGTGTCCACGACATTGTCACCGTTGGTGTCCAGGCCGGCCTGAAAATCGCCGGTGGGCAGGGCGCCCGGAGGCGTGGCCGTCCAGCTGCCGCCGCCGTCCACGCTGTACAGCAGCGCGGCGTTGTTGCCGCCCAGCGCGCGGAAGGTGGTGTTGGCCGGCACGGTGTCAATCAGCACGGCGCCGTTTAGGGGGCTGCTGCCGCTGTTCTGAACCGTCAGCGTGTACTGCAGGACGTCACCGGGGCTGACCTGGCCGCCCGTAATAGCGCTGGTGACCGTGCAGCTCACGTCGGCGCACAGGCGCACGCTCTTGACCACGCTGGCCAGCACATTCTGCACCGTGGTGGTGTCAGTGACTTGCAGGGTAGCCGCCGGCTGCGGCGCGGCCTGCGCCTCCAGGGTCACGCTGATGGCAGCTGCCTCGGCCGGGGTCCCGGCGGTGCTTGCGGGCACGTTGACCCGCACGAAGAGGGGCGTGCTCGCACCGGGGGCCAGCGTGCCGCTGAGCGTAGAGGCGAAGGGTCCGCCGCTGCTGGTCGCGTAGCTGTACACGAACCCCTGGGCCGAGGTGAAAGGCAGCACGGTGAAGTCGGCGGCGCCGTTGCTGGTGTTGGTCAGGGTGTGGCTGTAGGTCACGCTGCCGCCCGGAATGGTACTCTGCGCGCCGTCTGGTCCAAAGGTGCCGCTGACGACCGCGTTGACACGCAGGGTGTCGGTCACGCTGGTGGTGCGGCTGGGTGTGACGGTGGAGGTGGCGGTAAAGGTCACGGGGGTTTCACCTGCCGCCGTGCCCGCCGCCACAGGCTGCTGCGCCACCAGGCACAGGGTCGCGCCGGGGGCCACGCTGGGCGTCAGGGTAATGGCCGCGCCGTCCGGAGTGCCGTCACAGTTCGTGTCGGCGTAAAGCTGCGTGCCGGTCAGGGTGCTGCTCAGGGTGTAGGTTTCGGCCACGGGGCCGTTGTTCTGGAGTTCCAGTGGGAAACTGGCGGTTGTGCCGGGATTCGTGGCCACCGTCACGCCTGCCTGACTGGGTGCCGTGGCCGGGTTCAGGTCGCCGTTGCCCAGCAGGGGCGCACCCGCCGCACTGACCTGCGCGACCGTGCTGGTGGTGGTGTCGGCACTGCCACCAGCGGGGGTGGCCGACACGGTCAGAACCACATTCGTCGTGCCTGCCGCGCCGTAAGGCAGGGCGCAGTCCACCGCGAAGTCCAGGCTCTGGCCAGCGCTCAGGGTCACGGGATTGGTCAGGGTGCCCAGCGTGTCACTGCTGCTGATGCTCTGCACGGTGCAGGTCCAGCCGCTCGGGGCGCCCGCCACGGCCAGGGTGAAGTCATTACTGGCGTTGCCGGTATTCAGTACGGTTTGCCGGAAGGTCACGTTGCCCCCGGCGGTCACCGGCGTCGTGGTGGTCTGGGTGTCCCCGCTGCGGTCAATCGCAGTGCCGCGCAGGGTATAGCTCCCGCTGGCGCCGCCCTGCGGAAAGGCGGCTGGCCCCACCGCCGCGCCCACCACCGTGCCCACGGTGGTGGTGGTGTCGGGGGTCACGGGCGTTTCGCCGGGGTCGGTGCCGTCACCGTCGCCGTTGCCGTCCAGGGTGGCGGCCGCGCTGTTGCGCACCACCGTGCCGGCCAGGGTGCCCGCCGGGATGCTGGCGGTAAAGCTCAGGGTCAGGGTGCTGCCAGCGGGCAAAAAGGCCCCAGTCCCCTCGACCAGCAGCGCTACAGCATTCACGCCGCTGGCCGGCACCGCAGCGGTCCAGGTGGCGCCGCCATCGGTGGAGTACAGCGCGGTGGCCGCGCCGCTGCTGGCGCTGGCGGCGGTGACGGCGCCGAATTCCAGGGTGGTCAGCACGTCACGCACCAGCACGCCGCTGCGGGGCACGCCGTCCACGGTGAGCACGCCGCTGACCGCGCCGACCGGGTTGCCCGCCGGCACGCTCCCGCTCACCGTATAGGTCAGGGGCGCACCGGGCAGGGCGCTGCCCGTGGGAGAAACGGTCTTGGTGATGTCCAGCTGTCCGGCGGCGCTCACCGTGACCTGGGCATAGTTCTCAGTGTCGGTCACGGCGGGGTTGCCCTGAGAAGCGGCCGTAAGGGTCAGGCGCGCGGCGGCGCCGGTCGGGGCGCCGGCGGGCACCGTCGCCTCCACGTACACGCACAGCCGCTCGTCGGCCGCCAGAGTCTGCGCGGCTCCCAGAGGAACGGCGCTGTCCACTGTGCCGTCGCAGTTGGCGTCGGGCAGCAGGCGGGTGGTCACGTCAAAGCCGTCGGTGGCCGACTGCGTGACCCCCAGGGTCAAGGTGTCCGGGCCGTTTCCGGCGTTGACCAGTTCGTAGCCAATCAGCCGCGAAGCGCCGGCCTGGGCCGAAAACTGCCGGGACAGCGGGATGGCGTTTTCGGCGGCGTCTGGCGTCAGGCTCAGGGCATACACCTGCCGCACCGTGACGGTCACAGGGTTGGAGGTCTGGGTGCGGGGCGCATTCAGCGCGTCGCGGTAGTTCAGGGTGGCGGTGTTGCTGATTGAGGTGTTGACGGGTGTGCCCACGGCCAGGGCCGAGGACAGGAGGCTCAGACCAACCACGGTGCAAAGAAGACGGACAGACAAGCGGGACATGGACACGAATGAACACCTCTGGGGAGAAAAGGAAGGGTGGAAGGGAGGGCGTGTGGGCTTTACTCATTTATGGTCCAGGTCCTCACACAGGCTTCTTGGCAACCGGAAGATGAAGGTCATCAATCGAGGCGTACAAGCATCTGGAAATAGAGAATTCCTGAAAAAAGCTTTTCAGGACGCGATTCTTTGATTTCTTCTTTTAATGAACTTTGCGTGTCTGTGGAACTCGCCAGGGATAGACTTTAATTTTCTTAAATACCGCTCATGGATCGGCGGCCCAGGTTCACTGGAGAGGGTTTGGCCTGCAGCGGCGTTTTCTTGAGGCCGGGGTGCCAGGGTGGCCCGGCCTCAAGAAAACGCCAGGTCCAGTTAGCGGCTGGGCGGCTGGGCGGCAGCGGTGGGCGACCAGCCGCCACCGCCGACCGTGCCGCCCTCGGCAGCAGCGGGGGCGGCGAACAACAGCAGGGTCAGCAGGAGCAGCAGGTGACGGAATCGAGGCATGGGCGCGCCCTCCTTGAGCGTGCCGGGAGCCTAGAAAGGCGGCGCTGAGCCGCTGCTGAGGCTGTTCTGGCTGTTGCTGAGAGTGGGGTTATGTCTTGCTGTATCTCCCTCAGGACCGACCTGAGGCCCCGGTATCCTGGCGCCATGCCCCATCCAATTTTTCAGGCGGTGCTGGCTGGTCAGTATCAGGACGGCCTGAAGGTGCACGCGGCGCTGCCAGAGCCCACCGCCACCGATGACCGCTGGGGCGGCTACTGCCTGTTTGCGCTGGGCCAGCTGTGGCCTGCGCGCGACCTGCTGCTGCGCGCCCGTGCCAGGGGCTGCGAGGCCGCTAGCCTGGAATTGGCGCTGGTGCTGCGCTATCTGGGCGAACCCGAGGCGGCCCGGCAACTGCTGCTGAGCCTCCCGCTGGACCGCTTGAGTCCCGTGGACCGGAGCTACGCCCACCGGGAACACGCCTCACTGCACCTGATGGATGGCCGTCCCCTCCTGGCTCTGGCCGAACTGGAAGCCGCCTGGAGCGACCTGCTGACCGCCGGCCCCGACGGAGAGACCTTGCGCCAGTCCACCGCGCAGCTGCTGGGCTACGTGTCGGCGCTGCTGGGGCGTGAGGCTGCGGCGCTGCACTACCTCAACCTGGCCCTGGGCACGGCCCAGGGGGGCAAACGGGTTCACGCGCTGCACACCCGCGCGCAGGTGGCGCTGTACGCCGCACGGTTTGAAGCGGCTGGGCAAGACCTGGCCGAAGCGGCGGCGCTGCTCCAGAGCGAACCGGTGTCGGCGGCGTACCACGCCTACCTTCAGGGGTTGCTGGCCCGTGCCCAGGGGCACTGGGAAGCGGCCTTAGGGGCCTTTGCACAGGCCTTTAACCGCGCCCGCGCCAGGGGTGAAAGCAGTACCGAAGCGCTGGCGGCGCTGGGCCAGGCATCGGTGCTGACCCTTCAGGGCCAGTGGGCCGAGGCGCACACGGCCCTGCTGCGTGCCGACGCCCTGAGCAGCAATGCCTGGCAGAGTGCACTGGTGGGCCTGCGGCGCGGCGCGTGGCAGGTGGCCCAGGGGCAGCCAGAGGGCGCCGTCACCCTCCTGGGCGCGCGTGAACGGTTTGAGGCGCTGGGGCTGCGGCGCGAAACGGCGTGGTGTGACCTGCATCTGTGCGCGGCCCACCTGGCCGACCCGCCGCAGGCGAGGCAGGCCCTGACACGAGTCCTCGACACCCGCGCGGCACTGGGCAGCGGCGCGCCCCTGCTGCCCGAACTGCGTCTGTTGCCGCAGGTCACGGACTTTTTGCTGGCTCACCCCAGTGACCCGGCCGCCCAGACCCTGCTGCGGGACCGGCGCCTGGCGCACCCCAGAGAGCCTCTGCGCCTGACCCTGCAGACCCTGGGCCGAGGCGCCCTGCTGCTGGACGGCCAGGAAGTGCGAGTGGGTCTGCGGCGCACCCCCGAAGTGCTGGCTTACCTGCTGCTGCGTGGCCCAGCCACCCGCGACCAGGTGCTGGCGACCCTGTGGCCCGATGACGACCCGCGCCGCGCCGCCAACTATTTTCATCAGTTGCGGCATGAACTGACGCAGCATGTGCCCTGGCTGTCCATTGACCTGAACCGTGCCAGCGGTCTGTACGCGGTGACGTGCCGGGGACCGGAATTCAGCATGGACGCCGCCCAGCTTCAGCACCGGCTCAGGACATTAAGTGAAGATGAAGTGGTCGGTGCCATCTTTGCTTACACGGGGCCTTTCCTGCCGGAAGCCACAGCGGCGTGGGCCGACGAGGAGCGTGAGGCTTTGGAATGGTCGGTCATCCGGGCAGGGCTACAGCTGATGCAGCAGTGGAGTCAGAAAGGGGAATACAGCAAATGTGCAGGCCTGAGCCGCCGCCTGCTGGACATTGCGCCCTGCGACGAGGCGCTGGTGGAGTATCTGGTGGTGGCCACCTTGCACCTTGAGGGCCGCCTGGCCGCGCAGCGCGCCCTGCTGGAGGCCAGCACCCGCGCCCAGAAGGAACTCAGCGAGGCGCCGATGTGGACCAGCCGACTGGAGCGGCAGCTCCTGAGCGTTCATTAATGCCCTTGAAAGAGGTAGGAGGAAAGTCAGGGTGACAAAGATGTCAGAGCTGGGGTGCGTGTGGGCAGAGTGCCTTGAAGCTCAGGGCTCTTAATTTGAGAAGGTGCTGTCCTGATGGCGCTCAGGCGATAAAGCGGCTTCGGCTACCTCCTTGAGCAGGACTTGCAATAAAGGTAATGTCCACAAATGGAGCCGCCCACATCCAATGTCTTGTGGTTGTGCGGAGGCCCCAATTCCTCCCAGATCATTGCCTCTGGGTGAGATGAGGCTACGTGGAATAGCGGGCCTCATAGGCAAAGCGTATCGGTGTCCTTGAGGGTGAGCCCACTGATCCCTACCAGCAAAGCCAGAGGCCTGTTGCCACAGCAAAACCCCAGAGGTCCTGAACCCTTCTTTCAGGAGCTCTGGAGCGAACGTATAAATCTGCGGAAGAGATTGGGCCTCCGCCTGTCGTTATGGGCAACAGCCGTGTGCGGTCAGGCCACCGGTTCCCGCCAGTCAAACTCAGGGGCGCAGCGAAGTGCCCGCACCGTGGCAGCGGCCTCGGCCAGCACGTCCTGCGTGTCCTCCCAGCTCAGGCAGGCGTCGGTCACACTGACCCCGAACAGCGGGGCCTGACCGGAGGCTGGAAAGGGCTGACGCCCGCCGTGCAGCTGGCTTTCCAGCATCAGACCTCGCACGGGGCCGCCGGGAGCCAGGTGCGCCAGCACGCTCCGGGCCACCGCGCCCTGCCGGGTGTGGTCAGAGCCACTGTTGGCATGCGAGCAGTCCACCACCAGCGCCGGGTTCAGGCGGGCGGCGCTCAGCTGCGCGGCGGCCCGCCGCACCGACGCGAGGTCGGCGTTGGGGCCGTCCCAGCCGCCCCGCAGCACCACATGGCCGTCCGGGTTGCCGGGGGTCAGGTGCAGGCCAGGGGCACCGTCCGGGCCGACCGTCCACCAGGCATGTTCGGCCTGGGCCGTCACCACCGCGTCGGCCGCCACCTTCACCGAGCCGCTCGTGCCGTTCTTAAAGCCCACCGGGCATGGCAGCCCGCTCGCCACCACACGGTGAATCTGGCTTTCGACTGTGCGCGCGCCGATACAGGCCCAGGCCAGCTGGTCGGCCAGATACGGGGGCGTGTTGGGGTCCAGCACTTCGGTGGCCACTGGCACGCCCAGTTCATTAACCGCGCGCATCAGGGTGCGGGTGCGCCGAAGCCCTGCATTCAGGTCAAGGTGGCCGTCCAACTCGGGGTCCAGCAAGAAGCCGCGCCAGCCCAGCGTCGTGCGCGGTTTTTCCACGTAAACCCGCATGACCAGTTCCAGTTCGCCCCCCCAGCGCCGCCGCGTCTCGGCCAGACGCTGGGCGTACAGCAGGGCCTCGGCTTCGCTGTGAATGCTGCAGGGCCCCACCAGCATCAGGAGGCGGTCGTCCTGCCCGCGCAGGATGGCCTGAATGCGTCCGCGCGCCGCCTCCACTGTTCGGGCGGCCTGCGGGGTTTGCGGCACCAGGTCGTGCAGCGCCTGGGGCGTGACGACCGGCGTGAATCGGTTAGTGGCCAAGGGTCGCCCCCCCATCCACCGTCAGGTGGCCCATGGTGACGTGCCGCGCGCCCTCTGACAGCAGGAACAGCACGGTCTGCGCGATGTCTTCGGGCTGGGCCAGGCGCCCCAGCGGAATACCGGGCCGGAACGAGGCCGGGTCGCCCGCAATCACCCGCGCGGGTCCGGTGTCGTCGGTCCACAGTTGCCGCTGCATGGCGGTGTCGGTAGAGCCCGGCGAGACCACGTTGCAGCGCACCCCGTAGGGCGCTAGTTCCAGGCCCAGGCAGCGCATCAGGTGGGTGGTGGCGGCCTTGGAGGCTGCGTAGGCGCCCATACCCGTGCGGGCAAGGTGCGCGGCGTTGGACCCGACCGTCACGATGGCCCCGCGCCGCCGCGCCTGCATCCGCGCGCCCACTGCCCGCGCCAGCAGGAAGGGCCCGGTGGTATTCACGGCCAGCGTCTGGGTCCAGTCTTCGGTGCTCAGGGCGGTCAGCGGCCCCAGGCGCAGGATGCCCGCCACGTTGACCAGGTAGTCAATCGGCCCCAGGTCCTCCTCGGTGGCGGCCACCACCCGCTCCACGGCGGCCGGATCGGTCACGTCCAGCACGGCCGGGTGTAAGCCTGCCCCCGGTGCGACCGGCTGGAGGTCAGTGGCCATCACGGTGACCCCCTGGGCCGCCAGCGCCTGCGCCACCGCCGCGCCGATGCCCTGGGCCGCGCCCGTGACCAGGGCCACGCGGCCCGGCAGGTCAAATTGTGTGGCGGTCATGCGCCCACCAGCTCGGGCGGCCACAACTCGCCCACCGGGGTCTCGGGATGCTGCACGCCCCGTTCCAGCGCGCCCACGAACTCCCGCCCCAGCCGGGCAACCTCCTCGGGGGTGTACAGGGCCGGGTGGCCGTCCAGATGCAGGTGAAGGTGGTCGCCCCAGCCGGTAAAGCCTAGCGCCAGGTCCTCCACTGGTCCCGAAGCCAGATTCCGTACCTCGACCTTCAGGTCCGGCCCAAAATCCAGCGGCGCCTGAAAGGGAATCACGTTCACCTCGGGGCCAAACAGGCGGTGGCCGTTCAGGTCGGCCCACAGGTGCTCGTAGCGGTAGCGGCCGTGGGGCCGCAGGGCGCTCAGGGCGGCGTGGGCCTGCCGGGTCAGCGCGGCCAGGCTCAGGTGTGGGCTCAGGTCCAGGCGCAGCGGCGCCAGATTCATGACCATGCACGGCACCCGCGCCGACACGCTGCCCAGGCGGCCCATGACGGGCAGGGCCAGCACGGGGCGCGTTTCGCCGGTGTGCCGGTGCCAGAACGCGGCGCTCAAGGCGAACAGCAGGGTCGGCCAGGCCGTCCCCAGCGCGCGGGCCTGGGTGCCCAGGGCACGCACCAGGGCGGGCGGCAGGGTCTGTTCCGTGCGGTGGCCCCGGCGCAGCCCCAGCTCCAGCAGCGGCGCGGGTTCGTGTGGAATGTCGGCGTACAGGGCCTGCAGGGCCGCGCCATCGGCGTCCCTGGCAGCAGACGCCTGGTAGGCGGCGTCCTCGGCCACCACGGGGGCCAGCGGGTCAAAGGCGGGCGGCAGGGCCGCGCCGTTCGCGCGGTACTGGGCGGCCACCCGCTGCAGGCACAGCGACAGCCCGTAGCCGTCCAGGGCGATGTGGTGCGTTACCAGCACCCAGCGCGCGTGGTCCGGCGCCAGCCGGAGAAGGGCGTGGCGATACAGCTCGCCGGCCCCCAGGTCAAAAGGGGTGTCCAGCAGCTGCTCGGCTTCCTGCCGGGCCCTCTCTTCGGCGTCCGGGTGGTCCCGCAGATCAAGTACAGGCAGGGCACGGGGAGGCACCTCGCCGAGCACCTGGCATACCTCCTGTCCCTGCATTTCAAAGCGGGCGTGCAGGGCTGGCACCTCGGCCAGCGTGCGGCGCACGGCCGCCTCAAACCGGGCCAGGTCCAGCAGCCCGTGAAATTCCAGCGCCTCGGCGGTGTTGGAGAGCACGCTGCCGGGGTCGGCCTGCTGCTCCTCCCACTGGCCCCGCTGTGCCTGGGTCAGGCCCAGAACCTCTACGGCGGGCGCGCTCATACCAGCTCGGGCGCGCACAGGCGCTCTGTGATGGCGCGCAGGGTGGGCTCGGCGGCCACGTCGGCGTAGGCAATCTGCCCGCCCGCCGCCTGCCAGCCCTCCACCAGCATCATCAGGCGGATGGAATCCAGGCCCAGCAGCAGCAGGTCGTCGTCCTCGTGTAGTTCGTCCGGCGTGACTTCCAGCTGCGCGGCCACAGCGGCGCGCACGGCGGCCGGGGTCCAGTGATCGGTCTGGGCGGCGGGCTGGACAGCCGCCGTCAGGGCACCCAGCACCTGCGCCGTGCTGGTGACCTGGGCGCAGCGGGCCGCGCTGTAGGCCAGCGCCTGGCGGTGTTCGGCCTCACTGAAGTCGGCCAGGGCGTCCCCCACCAGAAACGGCTGAATGTCGAGCATAAAGGCCTCGGCGGCCGTCATCAGGCAGCCGATGTTGGCGTAGATGCCGCAGATCAGCAGCTGGTCGCGGCCCCAGTCGGCCATCAGGTCTTGCAGTGGGGTGCGCTTGAAAGCGCTGTAGCGCCACTTCGCTAGCACCGTGTCGCCCGGTTGCGGCGCCACCGCCGGGTCCACCTGGGTCTGGGCGGGGTCATCTTTCAGGCCTGTCCCCCAGAAATCGGTCAGGAGAGCGCGGTCGGCGGGGTTCTGGTCACCGGGCTGCGCGGTGTATACCACTGGAATGCCCAGCGCCCGGCAGCGGTCCAGCAGCGCCTGCACATGCACCAGCAGGGCCGGCACCGGCGGCTGGGTCACGTCGTAGAAGTTCAGGAAGTACGACTGGAGGTCGTGAACGAGCAGCACGCTGCGCCCGGCCTGGGTGGTCCAGCTTACGGGGCTGGTGGGGAAGGTGGCGGGGTCGGGCATGGGGTAGGCAGCAAGGCGGGGAATCATGGGGCTCCTTGAGAACTAGGGAGAGGAGGAAAAGGCGAACCGGAGGCCAGCACTGTCAGCTCAGACCGGCGCCAATTGAATCGTTTACGACAACGGTGAAATCCGGCCGGAGGGCCTCGCAGAGCTGCGCAGCACAGAAGGAGAACAGGCGGGCTGACAGGCGTGGCGAACGAATACAGACGGCATCCGTCTCAGACCGGCCGGGCCTGGGCCAGTGCGCGCAGGGCGGGTTTGTCAATCTTGCCAAAGGCCGTGCGGGGCAACTCGGGCAGGAATTCGATGCGGTCAGGAATCTTGTAGGCGGCCAGGCCGAGGCTATGCAGGTGCCGTTTGAGGGTCAGGGTCAGCCCCGGCGTCACCGGGCCGTCCGGCTGCACAAAGGCGCAGCTGCGCTCCCCCAGCAGCGGGTCGGGCACGCCCACCAGCGCGGCGTTCTGCACCTGCGGGTGACCCAGCAGGGCGTATTCGATCTCCTCGGCGGCAATCTTCTCGCCGCCCCGGTTCACCTGATCCTTGTGGCGGCCGCTGACGGTCAGGGCGCCGTCGGGCCAGCGGGTCACGATGTCGCCCGTGCGGTAAAACCCGTCCGGGGTAAAGGCCCGCGCGTTGTGGTCGGGCGCGCGGAAGTACCCGCGAATGGTGTAGGGCCCGCGCGTCAGCAGGTGCCCCGGCGTGCCGTCGGGCAGGTCCCTGTCCTGGTCGTCCACCACGCGCACCTCGTCGTGGGGACTGATGGGGCGGCCCTGCGTGGTATAGGCCGCATCAGGGTCAGCGCCGGGGCGCACGTAATTGACCAGCCCCTCGGCCATGCCGAAGACCTGCTGCACCTCGGCCCCCAGCACCTCCGGCACCTGGCGGGCCACGTCGGGACTCAGGGGCGCGCCGCCCACCTGCACCCGCGCCAGTGAGCCCAGGGCCGAGCGGTCCCGCCGCGCCGCTTGCAGCCACACCAGCAGCAGGGCCGGCACCAGGGCCGTCATGGTGACGCCGCGCCGCCGAATCAGGTCAAAGGCCACGTCTGGCGTGGGCTGCGGCGCGATCACCACCTGGCCGCCCGCGTGCAGCACCCCCAGCGTGCCCGGCGAGGACAGCGGGAAGTTGTGCGCCAGCGGCAGCGCGGCCAGGTAAACCGTCTCGGGGGACAGGCCGCAGATCTCGGCGCTGGCCCGCACGCTGTACAGATAATCGTCGTGGGTGCGCCCAATCAGTTTGGGGGTGCCGGTGCTGCCGCCCGACAGCTGAAAAAGGGCCAGGTCCGACGCCGACACCGCCAGCGCAGAGAATGGTGCCAGGTCGTCTGGCGGCGTCAGAGGTACAAATTCCTCCGGCTCGCCCAGCACGAAGACTCGCCGCAAACTGGGAGCCTGGGCCTGCACGGCGCGCGCCAGCGGGCGGTAGTCAAAGCCCGCGTGGCGGTCTGCAACGATGTACGCGGCGGCCTCGGCGTGGGTGCAGAAATACCCAATCTCGCTCTGGCGGTGGGCCGGGAGCGCCAGAATGGGCTGCGCCCCCAGCCGGGTCAGGCCAAACAGCACGTCAAAGAACTTGGGCGTATTGGGCAGCTGCACCACCACGTGGTCGCCCTGCCCCAGCCCCTGCGCGGCAAAATGGGCCGCCTGCCGGTCGGCGCGGGCGTCCAGGTCGCGGTAGGACACCTCCTGTTCCCCGTAGACCAGGGCGGTGCGGCGGCCGTACTGCGCCGCCAGCCCCCGAAGCCAGGCGCCAAACGGCTCGCCCTGCCAGTAGCCCAGGTCGCGGTACAGCTGGGCAACCTCGGCGGGCCAGGGGGTGAAGTCCGGGGCCGCCGTCACAGCGCCCCCAGTTCTTCGCCCGGCTGCACGCCCAGGGCGCCCAGCATGGTGCGGAATTTGGCCGCGGTCTCAGCCCGCTCGCTCGCCGGGTCTGAGGCCGCCACCACGCCCGCCCCGGCAAACAGCCGCACCTGCTGCGGCGTCACCTCGGCGCAGCGGATGGTCACGGCCCACTCGCCGTCGCCCTGGGCGTCGCACCAGCCCACTGCGCCAGCAAAGAGCCCCCGGTTCCCCGGCTCGTGGGTGCCGATAAAGTCGTGGGCGGCCCCCTGCGGCACCCCGCACACGGCCGGGGTAGGGTGCAGCCGCTCGACCACGTCCAGCACCGTGCAAGCCGGGTCCTCCAGCTCTGCCACGATGGGTGTGGCCAGGTGCCAGAGGGTGCCCGCCGAGATGACCTGCGGCGCTGATGGCACCTCCAGGCGGCGGCACAGCGGCGCCAGGGTGTCGCGGATGGCGTCCACCATCAGCGCGTGCTCGGCCAGGTCCTTGCCCGACGCCTGCAAGTCGGCGGCCTGGGCCGCGTCGGCGTCCGGGTCGGCCAGGCGCGGGCGTGTGCCGGCCATCGGCCGCAGCCGCAGCGTGGGGCCGCGTTTGCTCACCAGCAGTTCGGGGCTGGCCCCCAGCAGATGCCGGTCAGGCGCGAGTTCCAGCGCAAAGGTGTAGCCCGCCGGATTCTGCCCGGCCAGCTGCGCGACCAGCGGTGCCAGCGCCAGCGGCCCGGCCAGGTCCAGGTGCAGCACCCGGCCCAGCACCACCTTGTCCAGCAGGCCCGTCTGCAGGGCGGCGACCGCCCGCGCCACCAGCGCCTCGTAGTCAGCGCCGCTGGGCACCGAGGTCAGGCCGCGCACGGCGGCCAGGGGGGACGGGGTCAGGGGGGCCGGGGGCCGGGGCAGGCCCCAGCGCGGCTGAGGCGCCACCCGTAAGGTCGCGGCCTCCAGCGGGTCAAAGGGAATGGCGCCCACCAGGGCCGCCCCGCGCGCGCCGCTTTGCCCGGCGGCCCGCAGCAGAAAGCGGCCCTGGTCGCCCAGAGGCAGCCCTGCCGGACATGCCAGGTTCCAGAGGTCCTGGGCTTCTAACGAGGTGGTGGGTGAATACCAGACAAACGGAGCCAGCGACCCGGCAGGGCGGTGAGGGGCGGGCAGGGGAAAGGGCAGACTCATGGCAACTCCTGAGACACAGGGTCCTGAAAAAGAGGGTGAAGAGGCTGGCAGGTCAGGGCCGCCAGGTGCCCGGTCGTCTGCGCCCAGACCGCCCGCAGGCGCTGGCCGCGCACCCAGCCGGGGGCCAGGGTGCGGGTCAGGGTCAGCTCGGCCCGGTCTGGGGTCAGGACGGTAACGGCGAAGGCCGCCGGGTCAAACGGCACCTGTGCGGTGGGAAACGCGGCCTTGAAGGCACTTTCCCGCAGCACATGGCGCAGCAGGGCCGGCCCGGACAGCAGCGGCGAGCGCTCTTCCAGGTCCAGCCCCAGGGCCAGCGTGCTGGGGCCAGTTACCGCCAGCGCCAGCGCGCCGCTGTGGGCCAGCGATCCGCTGAAGCCAGGGGGCCAGCTGGGGGCGCCGCCCGGTCCCCTGCCCAGCGACAGAGAGCCGGTCCAGCCAGCGCGCCGCAAGGCCTCGGCGGCGCAGGTGCGGCCAGCGGCCTGTTCCTGGCGCCGGCGGGCGTGGGCGTGGGGAGGCAGGGGCGGTAAGGGCGGCGTCTGGGCGGGCACAGCGACCAATCCGGTGCCCGGAAGGTCACCACTCTGAACAGTCCAGACCTCCTGCCCGGCCACCTCCATGCCGGCCAGCTGCAGCGGCGCGTCGGTGAAGTGGGAGAGGCGGCCCAGCAACAGGTGAAGGGAAGACGTGACGTCTGGCAGGGAGAGGACGCAGGGACTATGAGCCATAGGGCACCGGGGGCCAGGGTTCCGGAAGGACAGGAACGGCCTGTTGGAATCTGACAAACCCGACTGGAATAGTCAAGTTTAGATTTAGCCTGAGCAGTTTGATATCGAATCTTTTCGCGGGCAGGAGAGCCGCTAAAAGTAGGCCCAGCTGGGCGCTGAGTAACCCGAGACCAGACCCCTCAGTGTCTTAATGTTGACTTAATCGCTCGGTTTAACTAAGTTTACCCTATGAAACTGGCATTAAGCCTCGCCCTTGCTCTGGGCACCACAGCGGCGGCGGCCGACCTCAGCGGCGTCAAAACCTACCTCAGCGGCAAGATTGGAACGCAGCTGGCCGGCACCCAGGCCCTCAGCCAGGCCGCCGACCGCTACTACGCGCTGGCCAAGGCCGCCAACTTCAATTACAAGACGCTGGCCGGAAATGCTCAGGCCCACGCCGCCCTGCAAGCCGCCCGCGCCGCCTGGCAGAAAGCCAGCCCCGCCTACGAGGACATTGAAGGCATCGTGGCGGGCGTGGACGTTCTGGGCGAGTTCGACGTGATTCTGGACGCCGGCACTAGTGAGGGCGAGGACGCCGTGCCCTTTGACCTCAAACTGCCCAGCGGCAAGGTGCTGCAAAAGCCCGGCAACCTCTTCGGGGTCAATGAGGGCGCGCTGTGGGGCACCGTGCCTACCTTCAGCAGCGGCGTGAAGGCCGACGTGAACGGGAACGGCAAAGCCGACTTTGGCGACCTGCTGCCCGACGCGAACGTCCTGAAAGCCGCAGCCAACCTCCTGAACAGCGAAAGTGGGCGCCTGCAAAAGGCCGCGGTGGCCTGGACCCCCACCCGTGAGGACGTGTTTGGCGCGCTGGTCGGCAACGTGCCCACCGTCGGGCCGGTGTTTTTTGAAGACTGGAAATCCAGCCCCTTTGTGCTGGGCGCCCGCAGTCAGCGCCAGGACTTCGTGGTCATTTCGCGCCTGAGTGACCTGCGCGGCAACGTGTCGTCGTGGCAGGCCATGTACCGTGGCCTGAGCCCCGACGTGAAGGCCAAGAGCGCCGCGCTGGACGGCCAGATTCTGACGGGCCTGAATGACCTCGCCGCCCTGGTGGACAAGCTGGTGGCCCGCGAAAAAACCCGTCGCTACACCCCCGAGCAGGCCGAGCAGCTTCAGCGTGAAGCCCAGAACCGCGCCACGGTCATCACGGGCCGCATCACGCAGGCGGCGGCGCTGGTTGGGGTCAAACTTCAGTGAACCGCACCTGGCTGCTGCCGGCCTTCCTGCTGGGCCTGGCCGGCGCCACTGACCTGGCGACCCCCGCCGAAACGGTGCGCGCCCGGCTGGCCGAGGCGGGGCTGGAAGTGGGCTTTGACCGCGCCGCCGCCGCCGGGCTGGTGCGCGAGGCGCGGGGCGCCTTTGCGGTGCTGCGCCCGGCCCTGACGCCCGGCGCCGCCCCTGTCGAGGCGGCCCTGACCCGCGCCGAGCGCGCCGCTCTGGCTGGGGACGAACCGGCTCTGGCGCAGGCCAGCGCGCAGGCGTGGACGGCCCTGCTGGCCGGCGCTCACCGTCAGCTGGAAGCCAGCGTGCAGGCCGGCAGTGCCGACGAGGCCCGCGACTGGCTGGCCGTGCGCGAATTCCGGGTGGCCAGCAGCCTGACCCGGCTGGGCGCCGACGCCACCGAGGCGGTGGAGGCCCTGGGGCGCGGTCAGCTTTCGCCGGCCGACGCCTTAAAGGCTGTGCGGGCCGATGTGCTGGACGGCTACCAGTCGCGCCTGAACGACGCCCTGCGGGAACTGGGGCGGTCCCAGGCCCTCGGCTTCCGCACCCTGGCGGCCGAGCAAAAAAGCCTGGCCAGCGGCTATTTCGCCCTGCTGGCCCCGGCCCATACCGAGCAGCGCGGCGCAGCGCAGACCGGGCGGCTCCAGGCCGCCCTGAACGGGTTGCCCGCCACGCTGCCGCAGGTGCAGGCCCTGCTGGAAGGGTTCCGCGCCGCGCCTCTGAGCGAACGCGAACGCAACGCCCGTTCGGCCCAGTTGCTGCGCTTCTTGTCGCTGGTGCCGGTGGAATACGGGCGCGGCGTCAAGGTTGACGCTGGCCGGGCCCTGGTGACACAGGAGGTCGAGGTCAACGAGGCCCGCACCTTCCTGGCCGGCGCGGTGACCGCCTTTGCCGACCTGGCGCCGCTGCTGCCTGACCAGGCGCAGAGCCGTGACCTGGGCGCGGGGCTGACCGCCCTCTCGGCGGCCCTCTCGGCGCCGCAGATGGCCAAGGTGGTGCTGGCGCCTGGTGACCTGGAGAAGCAGGTGGGCGCCCTGACGACCCAGGCCCGGGCCGCCTTACCCGCCGAGTGGCAGAAGACGAACGCAGGGGCCGACCTGGATGTGGTGCGTACCCAGCTGGACGCGGTGGTCGCGGCGGCCCAGGCCGGCGACTGGACGGCCGCCGAAACCGCCCGCCTGGACGCCTACTCGCTGCTGGAGAGCGGCACCGAGGCCCGTATCGCCGTCTTTAACCCCGACCTGAAGGTCGAGCTGGAAAGCCTGCTCTGGAACGGCACCAGGCCCAGAGGGCTGGCAGCCCTGATCCGGGACCGGGCCGCTGAGGGCGACTTCCGGGCCACGCGCGCCGAGTTGCAGCGCACGCTGGCCCAGGTCGCCCGGATTCTGGGGACCGAGGTGGCGCCCGCCTCTATCGCCACGAACGCGGGCATCATCGTCTTCCGCGAGGGCCTGGAAGCGGTGCTGATTCTGGCGGCTCTGATGGGCAGCCTGCGCAAAGGGCATCTGGTGCGGCTGCGCCGGCCCATGTGGCTGGGCGCAGCGGGGGCCGGGGTGGCCACGGTCGCCACCTGGCTGGTGATGCAGCGCACCCTGTCGCTGCTGGGGCGCTACGGCGAGAAGCTGGAAGCGGTGGTCAGTCTGGTGGCCATCGCCGTGCTGCTGCTCATCATGAACTGGTTTTTCCATCAGGTGTACTGGACGGACCGTATGGCCAGTTTTCAGAAGCACAAACATGAACTGACGCACGGCGGTCCCGCGCTGCGCGCCCAGTGGTGGGGCCTGGCGGTGCTGGGCTTTACCTCTATCTACCGCGAGGGCTTTGAGACCGTGCTGTTCCTGCAGTCGCTGGTGCTGCAGGCCGGGCCGGGGGCGGTGCTGTCAGGCACAGCGCTGGGGCTGGGGGCGGTGCTGGGCGTCGGCGCCCTGGTCTTTAAGTGGCAGGCGCGGCTGCCCATGAAAAAGCTGCTGGTGTGGACTGGCATGCTGATTTGCGCGGTGCTGGGCGTGATGGTCGGCAACACGGTGCACACGCTGCAACTGGTGGGCTGGCTGCCCGTTCATCCGCTGCCGGTCGCCTTTCCTGGCTGGGCGGGGCTGTGGCTAGGCCTGCACGCCACCTGGGAAGGTGTGCTGCTGCAGGTGCTGTCGGTGGCCGCCGTGATCGGGTCTTTCTTTGCCGCTGAAACCATCAAGGAGCGCGAACTGGCCCGCAAGCGCAAGGGGGCGGCTTTGTCGCCCTAAACCGCCCCCCTGCTCTCCTTTAGGCGGAGCCGCCTTCAGATAGACGCCGGTTCAACCGTTGACAAAAACGATTGAATCCGAGCAGAGAGGGGAGGAGCCAAACGGGTTCCGGGCATGGAGTTGGCACAGTGGCGATCTTCCGCTGTATCAACGAACCAGACGGAACCCGTATCAGATGTCTG
>NZ_WQLB01000034.1 GCF_009755355.1 Deinococcus arboris
TATTTCCTCGGCGGCTTGGCCCTCGTGGGATTGGGCGTCCTGCTGGGTGGTCCCCAGGTCATTACCCAGGACGATGCGTGAACACGATGCCGCGCGTTCGGGCCGAGGAGCGTCGTGTGCTGGTGCTGCTGCACACGAGCTTCTCGGCCGCGTCCGGTGAGCAGCTGGGCCGCGCCTTCCAACTCGTCAGTCCCAGAGGTGTCACCGTTGCCCGCACCATGGTCCGCAAAGGTCTGCTGACTCTGGCGTCTTCCGCCCCTGTGATGACTTACCGGCTGACCCTGCTGGGCGCACTACTTGTGCGTGGTGGAGCCGCAGAGAAGTCGCCGCATCCCCTTCCCTTCCGCCTGAACACGGTGGAAAGGGACTGCCTCAATCACGGAGACACGCATGTTCGAGCTTGACCCCGTCCCCACTCAGGAACGCAACAAAGCCCTTGAGCGCACGAAGCTGCTCATGGCCTCCCCTACGCTGCGCGTCGCTGCGCTGGCGACCACCGACATCAAGGGCGTGCCGGTCGCTGCAGCTGTGCTGGGACTGCGGGGTGAAGTGCTGCTGGACACGCTGATTCACACGGCAGAGCCGATTCAGGCAGGCGCGCAGAGTGTGCACGGTATCCGCCAGGCGCAGCTGGAGGGGGCGCCGACCCTCGCTAATGCCCTTCCCCAACTGGAGATGCTGCTGTCCGGAAACGGGCTTGACGTCATCTTCTTCACGCCAGAATTCATGTCGCGCTCGCTCGTGCGCGGCTGTGAGCGTGAGGGGCTGGAGATGTTCAGCACGGCCGACTGGATTGACGGTCAGGCGCTACTTACCCCTATCTGCAGCGCCTACAACTGGTCGACCGGTAAGTGGGTGAAGCTGACCTTCGTTCAGGCCATCGGTGACCTGGCCATGCCGGGCGATCTCGCACCGCTGGGCAGTGCCCTGGGCAACGCGCAACGCCTCTGGCACGTTCTACGACACCACAGTGTGGCTGGGACGAGCGCAGCCAGCAACATGGAAGCTTCTCCTTGCCCAGTCTGTGGGCTGAACATTCACACCTGCGCGTGCACGTCAAACGGCTTGGACGAGTACTCCTGGGGCGGTGCGCGCTGATGGCTACCTCCATAAACGCTGATGAGCAGCACCAGGTGCTCGACGTAGGTGACATCGCTCGGTATGGGGAGCACGAAGGCGTCATTGCTCGGATCTCTGGTGAGCGGCACGTGCTGGTGGTCGCAGGATGCGGCCAAATCGGAGGCCTGCGCCGCAGCGACCTGACACGCGTTGGTGGCGACATGCAAATAGGCGACTGGGTGCTGGTTCAAGGCAACTGTCTGCAATCCAACTGCGTTGACTACAGCGTTCTGGACAATCAGCTCGGGCTGATCGTTGACGATTACCCAGAAATGGAAGGGGACGCCAGCCAGTCAGGTCCGGACTTCCTGGTGTTTGTGCAGGGCGAAGGGCAGGCGTACAGCTGCCTTACCAGCCAGCTGACTCGCGTCTCTCGTGCAGAGGCGCTGGCGTGAACCGCCTTGACCACATGCTCTTGACCTGGTTGCTGCGCCGGATTCCAGCTCAGCTCCGGGTGCTGCACGCGCTGAGCACGGGCACAACAACTGCGCTGAGCATTGGCAGCGCTTACAGCATCAACATCGGCACCATCTATGTGCACCTGGCCAGGCTGGAGCACTCCGGGCAGGTCACGTCTTGGTGGTTGGAGGATGGCGGCCGCGTGTACGCCCTGGTGCCGAATTGGACGGCCACCAGGGACAGCGAGGTTCTCACGCCTGAGATCTCAGCTCGCCTCGACCATTTGATCGGGCTGCGCGCCTTGGCCCGCCTGTGAGCCGGTCAAGCAACATTGTCGCAAACGCTAACGCCAGCGTCCTCAAGGAGTCCTCAATGCCCACTGCTACCCCTGCAAAGCCCAGTCGTAAAAAGCCCTCTCCAGCTGCGGCCACCGCGCCGATGTGGTACGCCGGTGACTGCGTGCTTTGTCGGCCCAACGGCTCAACCGTCCTGGGCGCGGTCCTCGAAGTGCACGCTCACCTCTGCACTGTGCAGCACCGGGGCGGCACCCTGAACCTTCCGCTTGCCGACATCGTGGGTCCGGACGATTACCCTGCGATGCTCCCCCTCCAGTTCGGCGACCGAGTACGCCTGAAGCGCACGCCTGGGCGGACATACCAGGTCATGGCCGCCGCCGAACTGGAAAGCGACGTGCAAGTGATGGATCTCGACAGCGGCGAAGAGAGCACTGTCCCGGCCACAGAGGCGCGGGTGGCGCGGCGTGTGGATCCGCAGCACCTGGTGGTGGACCTGGGCTTCGCACCGGTGCCCGAACAGTTGGTCACGCTCAAGGCGAAGCGCAAACAGGCACCGGTCGACGATGATCTCCCCTTCCCCGTGGACGAGGCCACGATTGACGCGGCCTTGAAGCGGACCGCCCCTGAACAACCAGTGGTGCCTTCGGCCGGCTGGCTGTTTCCCAACGGTTCACACCTGGCGCACTGGGGAGACGGTGCGGCCGTCCTGTGTGGCCGAATGATGCCTGCCGAACCCACACCGATCAGCAGCACGGATCCGCTGGCCTATGAAGGACGGCAGTGCTCAAAGTGCGTCAAGTCCCTCAAGCGCGCCGCGCTGGACGCGCTGGCCAGCCTGATTGCCAACACATACCGCGTGCAAGCCGTGTTTCCGGATGGCGTGTTGGCCGAAGGCACCGTTCGCAGCGGGAAGCCGCACGGTCGCAGTGACCAACTCGCGTTCAACGTCACGCGCGACGTCGACGGCAAGTTCTTTGACCTCTCGCCAGATCTGGTGGCGGCCGCTCCTCGCCTCACCATTGGTGACCGGGTCTGGCTACCCGGCAGTCCAGCCGATGGCCCGGCTGTCATCACTGCCTTCTGTGAAGAGCGGCCCTTGCAAGCGAAGCTCACCTACGACAGCGGGCAGCCAGGCGGCGCGCACGTCGCTAATCTGCTGCGGTTCCAGGAAGCGCCGTCTGAAAACGTTGTGGACGCTGCTGCCGTTGAGGCGTCGCCGGCGCCGTCCCCCAGTCCGGAGCGGTTCGAAATCCCGCATGTGCCGCCCCTTCAGAGCGGTCTGCGCGAGATTCCGTGGAACCAACTCGTCAACTCGGAACTGAATCCCCGGAAGCATTTCGATCAGGCCGCGCTGGAGCAGTTGGCTGTCAGCATTGCCCGCAGTGGCGTGAAGCAGAACCTTCAGGCGCGGCCGCATCCGACCCGCCCGGGTCTATTCGAAATTGTTGCCGGTGAGCGCCGGTGGCGCGCGATCGGTCTGCTGGTGCGCGGTCTGGAAATCGGCGAAGGTGACGACCGCGAGACCCTGAGCGTACTGCCGCAGTACCTGGTCCCCGTCCGGATTGAGGAGCTGACGGACGCGCAGCTGGTGCAGGCCGCCATGGCCGAGAACATGAACCGTAACGACATGCTGCCCCTCGAGACTGCCTACGGGTACCGGCGGATGCACGAGGACGGCATGGCAATCAATGAGATTGCGCGGGTTCACCACCGTAAGCCGAAGGTGGTCACACGCTTGGTTCAAATCAGCCGCAGTCTGATCGACATCCTGCACGAGCCCTTCAACACCGGCAAGCTCAGCGAGCAACAGGCTGAACTGCTGGCCCTCGCGCCACCGGCCGCGCAGGAAGCCGTCTGGCAGGGAACATTACGCCACGGCGCGTCTCTGACGGTTGATCAGCTGCGCATACGGATCATGCAGCACGTCATGCCCACGAGCGCCGCGCAGTTTCCACGCTCTTGGTATACCGGCGAGATTCAGGCGGCTGATCTGTTTGGCGACATGCCCGAGGTGTTTAGCGACTTTGGTCAGGCCATGGCATGCCAGGAGCGGCACGCGGTTGCCTTGGCTGAGAAGGACGTGGCCCGCGGCGCAGCGTTTGCCGACGTCGAAGTGCGGGCAGAAGCGACCCTTTGGAAGTATCAAGAGGGAAGCGGCACCGGCACCTTCTACTGGATCAATGCGCTAAGCGGTGAATTGAAGCGCTACGAGCGGCTGGGACTGCCCAACCACACCCAGTACTCAGCCCCGAAGCACCGCTTCCTCGCGCCGATCCCTGTGCCAGTGCACGAGACACCGAAGAGCGCCAGTCCGCAGGCAGGCACGCCCAACATCAACAGCGCTTCTACGCTCTCGAGCAGCTCTACGGCGGCGGCTGCACCAAGTGCCCCTGGGCTTGCCCAGCCCCGGTACCCGCAGGTGACCTGCAAAAGTCGCGCTCGTCAGGCTCTGCTTGACGCCAGTCTGCGCCGCGCCGCCTACGTGTACACCGCGCTGATTAAGGAGTGGAGCCTAGACAATGTCACCCTGGTGCAAGACGTCGTTGAGCTCTTGGACGGTCTTGTGAGATGCGATGCAGGCGAACTGAAATTCGTGGCCGTTGAGGACGGTGGCGACACACCTGAATTGGCTGCCATGCTGCCGCCCCTGATGGCGCTGCCCGAGGATTTACTTGGCCGCCTGCACGACCAGTATGTCGCCAATACGATCGTTGACTCCCTAGATTCCGAGGCACTCACCAGCATTTCGCAGGCCAATCCAGCGACGGCGTTCCAGCTGACTAAGGAGTTTTTGGAGGCCTGCAACCACGAGGCCCTCTGCGAACTGTGGGACGACGCTGGTATGGGTGATCGCAGCAACACGTCCGACGGGTACTTGCGGTCAGTACTTCTTGAGGAAGCATCTCGGCTTCTCCTGACCGGCTTCCTGCCTCAGCCCCTACGCTGAATCTTCTTTAGTGGTCTAGAAAAATAGACCACTAAAGAAGATTGGTCGGTGCAAAAGATTCATTTCGTAGGAAGCGAATTCCAACGCCTAATAGAAGCAATGAGAGATTGCATACGACTACTTAGGTCATAAGGAGCATGATCAAGCGTGATATGATCAACAATTCTTCTAGAGTATTTGACCTTATCACTTTCGTAATGTCTTTCTCTTAATCCTGCATTACTAGTGGCCTCAGCTAGTTTCTCGTCTATCTTTTCAAACTGACCCAGTTGATAATCTAGAACTTTGCTGCCCTGAAAAGTTTTATTGATTGCATCGTTATGAACATAATTTTCAATTTCTCGTCCCGCCGTAATCCAGCATGTGATTCCGGAGATTTCTGCCTGTTCGAGAATACGTGTTTTAAAATTTAATATGACGGAATCAAATTTATCTTTATCACTATCGATTATAATAATACTATTGCGATTTATTCGTAACAGGTTAATCAACCCTTCTAACTCGCCATCATCCGCGCTGATCTGATAGTGGGAGAGCAGACGACCACCATAATACATAAAGTGATAATGAATCCCCTCTATAATTTCTGCATCTCTCAAAGAAATCCACTTGTTGAGATAAACTCGGTCACTCGGGCCTTCAACCCATATAATGCCTGTTGATTGCAGAAGGTCGCTAGCACTGACACCTATATCGTTAATTGCATCAAGTACAGCTTGCGAACCTACGATAGGACGTCCTTTGCTTCCATCGCCCTCATTAATTAAAGAGGTGAGAGATATAAGTTCTTGCAGAGGGCTATTACCTGTAAACGGCATATTTATGATAGATGGTGAATGAGTAGTAATAATATAATTATTGTTGGTCTCTTTAATTAGAAAATCAATGAAAGACTTCTGAAGATTTGAATGCAAATGTATTTCAGGCTCTTCAATGCCGTATAGATTCCCTTCGCTGCTCAAAACGGCAGTGAGCAAGATTATTAATTGATGGACTCCCGTACCATAATAATCTATAGGCAAACGTATGCCTTTATTTTCGACAATAATGGTGGGGTTTTCTGTAGAAACCTCAATATGCGCATCATCAGATAAGCTAAGTAAACGCTTAAAAAAGCTCTCAATTTTCCTAAATTTGAGTATATCATCATCCTTGCCTATGACAGGATTCTTAAGTCGGGCAAGAGTTAAAACAAGGTTCTCACCATTGATTTTGTATTCTCCTGCAGTATCTCGTATTTGCCGAAATTCGGGAATGACAATAATTCTTGAAAGATCTTGAGAACGTATTAAGAGATATTCACGCGCGCGCTCCATCATATCGCGAATCATCTGATCTGGGTACAACATTCCACTTGTGAAGCCGTGATTGACTTTCCACCAAGATTCAATAAAATCCTTATCCCTTTTCGGATCTAAAGTTGTTTGCTCCCATTTAATGTCTCCGTTTTCGTGAACGGTTATATCAAAAGTCATCGTATCAAAATATTGCTTAAAATATTTGTATGTATCTATTTCTGGTGGCGAAAAATCAACAACTATCCGGAATGGATGCTTGCTATCTCTCCTATACCGGTCAAGAGGATCGATCTCATACCGGTGTCCCGCAAGACGCTTTAGAACATCGATGGCTGTAGACCACCCGCGTATTACATTGGATTTCCCGCTATTGTTTCTTCCAATAATAATGTTAGCTTTTTTCAATTTCCCCAAATCGACTCCTTCAGGGCCAATACTTCTGAAATTGTAAATCTTTAGTTGATTGGGCAGCATGCTAACAGTTTAGACTAAATAGATTTCACATATACTTCTGTCTAGGATATAGGAATTTAGTTTTCCGGAAATCCGGAAAACTTTCCGGAAATCCGAATACTTGTATCCTAGTAAGATCAAGCTCTAATCTGTCCGTATGAAGGTCTATGGAGTTACAAACGTGAAAGGTGGGGCGGGGAAGACGCACACCACCGTGCATCTGGCGCACCAGGCTGCCCAGGAAGGGATGCGCGTGGCCGTGCTGGACCTAGACCCGACCCGGCAGAGTGTCAACTGGATTGAGCTGGCAGGGTTGGGCATCCCAGCCCTCCACATTGACATCAAGCAGGCAGACCTTGAGGCATATATCGGTCAGCTCCGGAGCGAGGGAGACTTCGACGCCGTGTTCATTGACACTCCTGCGAATGACCGCGACGCAGCTCTGGAGACACTGATGGTCAGCGACGTGGCCGTCATTCCTGTTGGCGTTGGAACGAGCGACACCGGCATGCTCGGCACCACCGAGCGGCAGGTGAAGCGCGCCATGCAACTGCGCCCAGATCTGCGGCCATTCATTCTGATCAACCGGGCCAAATTTGCGCCAGCTCGGGAGCGTGAGACAGTGGAGGAGTGCCTCAAGACAGGCTTCCCAGTGCTGGGGGCGCGGGTGCCTTTGCGTGGGGATTACCAGGCGGCCGCCGGCAAGATGCCGCAGGGTCAGCACTACGCTGAAGTGTGGCGCGAGGTCAACGCATGACCCTCCCTCCACCCCCAGGGAAGAAGAAGGACAACAACGCACCAACCATGCTCGACAAGAACCGCGAAGTGGAGGAAGCCCAGGCCCGTGCGGAAGAGCTCAGCCTGCCGCCTGAGGACAGTGTGCCGACCGGCAAGTTCACAGTGAGTCCCATTCGACTTAATGTTCTGGATGGCTTCGAGGATGTGTATGGGAAGCTCAAGAGGCAGCGGCGCACCCTGAAGCGGTATCAGGTTGCAGAGGCTCTACTGGCTGCTCTTGCGGAAGAGCCAGAGGTGCTGGCCGCAGTCGTTCGGCGACTGAAATAGCGGGGCACCAAGAAGGTCAGACCGTCAATCCATCTGCGTGATCTTGGTCACTGGAAGGGCCCAGCCTCCGAGCACTTTGGCGATCAGCAGTGGGGGATTTTGGTCGGGAGGACAGGGGTAGCCCTGGCCAATTTCCATGCGGCCGCAGAGGTCATACAGAAGGGTGCGCGCCTCGTCTGCGCCGTCCGCTTCAATGGCTTCCCGAGTCACTGATCCTGCACCGCCCCGGTGGGTGAACTCGGTGCGGGCCACGAAGATCAGGCGATCCGATTGACCAGGCTTTTGATGCAGCACGGCGCGGAGCTTGATCTCGCTTAGTGGACGTTCGGCGATCAGCTGGTCGCCTAGGCGCTGCAGGTCAATAGGAGTCATGAACAGACTAGAACGCCTGAGATACGCTTGCAACAGAAAGAGACTTCTAAGTTAGAGGAATCGGTCTCACAAAAGGCCGATTTAGGGTGAGTGCAAGATTAACTCTAATGGTGGTTGGTGCTAAAACAAGGCCACCGTGACCCTCGTTCGCCCCACTGACGCCCTCACCCTGGTCAACCTCACCGACCAGGCCTTAAGGGTTCGTGCCGTCGAAGCGGCCAGCACCTACGACGTGGAGATGTTGGTGCAAGTCACCCAGGCCTACATGACGGCCGGCAGCCGCAAGGGCGCCCGCACCAGTCCCAAGACACTGGCCGCCTACGCACTCGCCGTCCGCGACTTCGTGCCGTGGGCCCAGGACAACGGCATGCAGCTCCTGCGCCCTGGTCGCCGCGACGGCGGCCGCTATGTCGCCCAGCTCCAGACGCGGCCGTCACAAGGCCGGGGCAAAACCGGCACCCTCTCGGCGGCCACCATCGCCCAGTACATTGCCGGCGCCCGAGCGCTTTACCGGGCCCTGCGCTGGGCCGGCGCCACCGAAGCCCAGCCCTTCGAGGACGCTCACGTGCCTCCGGATCCCACACCAGGCATCGTCAAGAACCCGCCCTACATGCATGAGATTGACGAGGTCTTGAAGCACTGCGAGCCCAGGCTGGCGGCGCTCCTTTTACTGTGTGGCCACGCTGGTCTGCGCGTCAGCGAGGCCTTGAATATCAAGGTGACCGACATCCAGGGCGCGCAGCTCACCGTGCACGGCAAAGGCGGCAAGGTCCGCCGCGTGCCCCTGGGCCGCCGCGTCCGCGAAGCCTTGACTGGCCTGCCGCCTGTCCAAGCCGACGGCAGATTGTTCGAATGGACCTACCACCAGGCCAAGTACCGCATGGGGGTAGCCTTTCAGGCCGCAGGGCAGGGGCAGGCCTGGCGCGGTTTCCATGCGGCCCGTAAGCACTCGGGCACCCGCCTGTACAGGGCCACTAAGGACTTCACGCGAGTGGGTCTGTTCCTCGGCCACTCCTCCGTCGACACCACGCGCCGCTACGTTGCTCTGGAAGAGAACGACGTCGGGAATGAGGTCGAAGACTTCTAGCAGCAGGACTAAACAACAGTGCGTCTGCAGGCACAGACCTTGAACGCACTCCATATACTTTTTGCATGAAGCCCTTGCTCATGATCTCCTACGACCTCAACAAAGCGGCCTCTGAAGAGTACAAAGCTCTGGACGAATACCTGAGGAGCATTGCCGACACCGGTGTGATGACGCCCCTTGAATCTGTCTACTTTATTCAGACTGAAAAAAGCGTTGATGAGGTGAACAAGGGGATCAGGGCGCTTCTGATTAAGGAGGAAGGCAACCCCCTGCGATCCGATACCAAGTGGTTCGTCGCGCCTATCAAGCTAGGAAGCAGCGCCGGCTATCTTGATGATGTTGAGGCCGCTTGGTGGAAGAAAGCGGTTAGCCAAGGTCTCTGATGTCAGGAGTGCCGCCCAGGAATCCCCCTGGGCGGCACTCTTCTAGCTAGCAGCCGGTCAGCTGGGTCGTTGCTGGAGTAGGGCCTGTTGGACCTGTCTCTGGCCTTCCTCTGTCAGGAGATCCCGCATCAGATATTCGAGGACGCGGTAACGCTCGAGCGTCGCCAGTTCCGTGCCGAGGGACGATTCCAACAGAGCTTCGAGACCCTGCATGTACCGCTGGTGCACACGTGCCGAGAGCATTCCCCGAGGTTCACGCTGCCCGTTACGACGTATGGGCGTCGGCGACGTAGAGAGCTGGTGCAGGAGCGTTTGCCGGCCTTCGTCGGTCAGCAAATCCCGCATCAAGTATTCCAGCACGTCGTAGCGTTGCAGCGCGTCCATGCCGCTCGCCTGACAGCGCCTGGTGAAGGCGTCGAGGGCCGTCCGGTACTCCGGGTACACCCGAACACTCACACCGACACGCGGCGCCTCTTTCGTCCAGGTGGTCGGTGACATGGCGGTACTGTAGCGCGCCGCTAACGCTGACGTGATCTTCGGCTGGGCAGGATCAGAGGACGTGCTCAATCACCTCGACAGGCCTGGGCTGGACGCAGCCATTCGAAGTGGCAGATGAACTGAACAAAGGCAGAAGGCCATGCACGGTGATACGGCTTGATCACGGGTTGAGTTGCAGCTCAGGCTGCTGAACAGCAGCTGCCTGTCCAGCTCCCTTCGAAGCCCCTTGGCGGTCGGCCCGCTCACGCAGGTATTTGGCGATCCAGCTGACTTCTTCAGCCACCTTGGTCAACCTGGACTCCAGGTGGTCCAGGCGTTGGACAATGTGCCTCACACTCTCAGGCGGTACCGGCTCTGTGTAATTGCCCAACACGCGGCTGATGGCTTCTTTCCACGTTTTAGCTGCATTGCTGTCCAGGAGCGCCGAAGCTTCCCGCAGATCTCGGACCGTCTCAGTGCTCAGATGTCGCTCGTCTGGCTTGCCGACAGCCGCAAAATAGTCCTTACACTTTTTTGTCATGACGCTGGCATCAATGCCCAGTTCTCGTGCAAGTTCCGACTTCAACATGGCTCATCATAGTGAGACTTTTTACGTTAGCGACGTGAAATTTTCTTCCTATCTATGACGACATGACTGTCACTTTAGACAGCCTGGACATACAACTTACAGCCGTCCAAGAATCTGAAGCGATGAGTTTTTTGCGCTTCCATTTTTCTACAAAAAACTCATCATACCTAGTAAGAGGAAGACCAATCTTCAACCCGGAATCTCTCGACTGCGCCGGAGCGTGCTGCCTTTTTCACGGCGCTAACGCATGAATGACCAGGATCATCGCGTATGCCCGCCCTGCACCCCGCCAAACAGAAGGCCCAGGTACGGCAACTCTTCGCCGAGCACCGGGTCCTGACGACGGTGGCACTAGAGCGCCGAGGCCTGTTGCAGGCGGCTGAGTGGCTGGACCTTCCCCGCATCGATCTGCACGTCCGCACCCAGGCCCACCAGGCAAGCAGCATCAAGCCGCTGACCTTCGTGTCGGCCGACGAGCGCTGGCTGGTCCAGCCGCCCCGCGACATCCTGCACCATGCCCTGTTGGCTGAAGGCGCCCATCAACTGCGGGGGGTGATCGCCGCCCACGAGTTGCAATGGCAATACCTGGACTTGAAGGGGCGCTCAGGCTTCTGGCCAGACGCCCAACTGGTTTCCCCTAAAGGCCGTGAGCACGACGCCTCTGTGGAAGTCGACACGGGCTACTCCCCTAAACGGTGTGACGCCAAGCTGGTGGCGGCCGCGGCCGGCGGCTACCGCTCCCTGATCTGGTTGACCAGCGTGCACGGCCGGGTGACCAAGATCCATGCCCGGGCACGGCAGCTGCACGCGGCGGGCAAACTCGGCGAGGTCACGAAGGTGTACGTGGGGTACATCAATGTGCACACCCCAGGCAGCCCGTATCAGCCCCGGCCTCGACTGCACAAAGTGTCAGCCCTCGTGGCCGACTTTGGCTCGTGACGGCCGGTAGACCAGAGAGGGGAGAGGCTGCTCGAAGATCAAGAAGTCTGGGGTGTAGGGCGCGTCGCGCATTCCAGCCAGGCGCTTCTCTCGCATGCTCTCGTGGAGCGCCCGGTCTTTGGCCATGTGGCCACGCGCAAAGGTCCGCAGGGGACCGACCTCCTGGGGCACCACGATGAGCATGGGCGAACGCCAAGTGGAAATATCGTGCAGGTGTCTCTTGAGGAGGCGCCGAAGCTCCGTGGCCTGCACGCCGCCACCAGAACAGCGGGCGTACAACCACACCTCCCCCTTCTGTTCCTCCCGTCGACCGCTGGGGGCATAACCCTGCCGCCGTTCAGGGCCCCAGTAGGCATGGATCCGCCGTAACTCTTCGGGCGGCACACCCATGCGTGCCCGGGTGATGTGCCCGGTGGTCGTGCCTCGCTCAGGCCCGCGCTTGTAGTCGTATTCCATGAGGCTGTAACCCTTCTGCTCCAGCATCCGAACGGCGTCGAGCATATAGGCGCGGTCCGCCAGGCTCCCCGGCCCACGCAGACGTCCCGTGTGCTCATAGAAATCGTGGGCGCGCTCCGTCAGAGTCAGCACGGGCCCGTAAACGGTGCTGACTTCTTTGAGAACGTCATTCTCCAGCAGCCGGTGCCAGTTGGGGCGAGGCCCGTGGTCCTGCTGCACACGGCGAGAGGTCAAAGCTGCCGCAGTGCGGACCGCATGCAACACAGCCAATTCGGTTTTGGTCCACTCCGACATGGCGCTCAGGCTAGGCGACCCTGCCGCGCACGTCTACGGAAAATCTCGCCAGTTGAGCCCGTGCCCAGTGCGGCGATTAGGGTGCTGCTCATAGGAGACCACATGCAGATCATTGAGCGGGTCGGCGACAACTTCTAGTTGGGTGAGGTGCAGCTGGTGTGGGGGGACAGTCTGCAGGTCCGTTGCCCGGACGATTGGGGGACGGCCGGCGGAACCATCACCGGCGAGTTTCAGATTCGAGACGGCGTGGCCATCGTCTGCTGTGTGCCTGGCTCTAGGGAGACCACAGGATTCAAAGTTGAGGGCTGGTCAGCGGCCATGGATGGCCCTCGCGGACGCTGGCGGCCGAGCTAGGTTTACCGGCAGATTTGTATTCAAGTTGGAGGCCTCTGTCGAATAAAACCGACAGAGGCCTCCTCGTCTTGGCGTGCTAGAGGCGCTGAGCTTCCTTGTACTTGATGTAGACCGTCAGAGCGACGCTGGCCAAACCTAGGAGAGCGGTGAGGGTACCGATGGTGGTGTTGGTGTTCGTGACCTTTGCTTTCGCCATGACGTCAGAGTGCAAGAGATCTCCAATTCTGTCAAGAGAGTAATACTTCCTAGTAATTATTTAATAGCTAATTTCATCCGGGGAAACACGACGAAAAATGGCTCAAGTTGTCCGTGCCTAAATGGCTAACTTTTACGTTAGCGATATCCTTCTGACGTGTCCTCGCTCAAGCCAGACCTTGCATTGACCGGCACCAAGATCACGGTCATCTTGGACCATCTGGCTCAGTCGCCGAACGCTGAGAGTGGGATCAAAGGCATCCAATCTGCCTTCCCTGAGCCACGGCCCAATCAGGACACTGTCACAGAGTGGGTGCAGATCCTACTGGAACGTGGGCTGATCCGGGTGACCCAGCATGACCGTGGACGCCAGCTGTTCGGTCTGGTTGACCTCCAGGCGCTCATTGTTCCTGAGGATGTTGACGACACCCTTCGGCAACCCATTCTTGCCGTACTGTCAGATGGGCCCGCCATGGCAGCTGGTATCGCCGAACGTTTATCTGCGTCCGTTCGTCGGGTGCAGTCCACCGCACTGGCGATGTGGCGTGACAACACTCTTATGGGCCGTCCCGTTGGAGCTGGTTTCGTGTTTCGAGTGACAGAAGGACTTTCTGTATCGGTGGCGGCCGCCGTACTTGAAGAATGGAAGCAGAGAACAGAGGATGACAGGCTACTTGAGGCTCCAAGACCCCCCTCAGTGGAGACGGCCCACATCCATCTACCTAGGCACGGGACAAAGGCCGCTCGGTTCCTGACCCTTTTTGCGGAAGCCCACACGATTGAAGAGGCGCTCACCCATATGAACGGCGAAATGAAGCGGGCGGCGGCGACCTCACTTCTCCAGCGGTTCCTGCAGGGTGGATTCGTGCAGGCGGTGGGTAGCCAGGGAAAGCGCAAAACCTACGAACTCACACACAGCGGCCGAGGCATTCTTGCCTCGCGGTCTCCTACGTTTCTAGGTCCTGGTGTTCCTCTGGCTCCTGAGGGACACTCCTGGACGCCAGCACGCCTCGAATGGCTGAAAGCAGCTTTCCCCATCTTGGGCCTCAAACTCTGCGCCCAGCGCCTTGGCATATCCGTATCTCCCGTGCACCGGCGAGCACGCCTCCTCGCTTTGACCTATGGCGACGTGCCCAATTACATCAAGACGGCTGAGCTGGCCAGTATGGTAGGCATCTCCAGCGGCGCCATGCGTGATGCGGCAGAACGCGCTGGTGTGTTGACCTACTGCGGCCTTCCTGAGGCGCCTGGTCACACCTTGGTGCCATTGGAATGGGCTGATCAGCGTGCGGAGCGAGGAGCGGCGCCAACCCTAGACGAAGTGCTGATTACCGGCATCACCCAGGATCCTGTTGCGCTCGCCCGGATCAAGTCGAAATTTCGGGCTCACATCCGCTACCGCACTCCTGGAAATCAGCAACGCCCTCAGCTGTACCTTCCGCGTTTATATGTCGACCAGGCCAGGGCGTATATGCACGAAGCTCCGCCAAAATTCAGCCACTGGAGCGACATCCTGCCTCATTTCGAAAGGGCCGGGGCGAATGGATTGAACATTGTTGAGTTGCAGGAACAGTGTGGCTTAGAGGGTGATGTGTGTCGAAAACACACTCGGCGGGCAGTTGAGGAGGAGCACGTCCTGGAGAGACATAACTTTGCGTATACCGGTCCGGTTTACCGTCTGGCTACTTTCCATGACCAGGCACCCCCCTTAGCACGAAATTCCTGGGTTTCACCACAGCACCAGGTACAACCGCTCTTGCTGGCAGCCGGGGCAGTCGGCGCCACTCTCTTCGAACTTTTGGACAAATTGCCGGGCATTCCAGTTGGCCGTCTGGAACGGACACTGGATGACATGGTCCGGAAGGGAATGACTCAGGGGATCAAGGGCACTTGGTGGCAACCTACTGCCTACTTTCCACTTGGAGTGGAACCCGCTCCCCCAGCCCGTCCTCAACGCCTAGACCAACCAGAATCGGCGGTGGCGTCGGCTATCGCCGAACTCGACATAGATGCAGGTGTCACCCACGAGCAGATCGCCCTACACCTCCGCCAGTCCTACTACCAAGTCACGCTCGTGGTGCTGCGTCTCCAAAACCTTCAAGCCCTTACACCCAGAAAAGAAGGCCGTGAGGTGTATCTCCACCCCTTGCCACCTCTACATCACATAGGTGGAGCCTTTCCGTCAGCTCCGCTTGCCGCCCCTCTGGCTTCCCAGGAGGTTTCTGTGCAGACTCAACAACTCCCTTTGTCTCAGCAACTGGCTGAACTTGAACAACAGGCGGCGCCACTTGAAACGCTGCAGTCTGAACTCTCAATCCTCGACGATCAGCGGTCAGCGTTGACTCTACGTATTCAAGCTGCACAGACAGCTCGTGACGTGCTAGCCAGGATTAGCAGCACCATCACCAGCGTTTTGCACCCCCTGCCTTCCCCTGCACACCCTAGCAACATGGTGCATATACAGGAAGCAACTTCAGTGTCCTCTCCCCAACCCACAGTTGAAGACTCAGAGCGTCGCCGAGTCTTCTTTCCTGCACCCATTCCAGATGCGCTTACACCTGAAGCTCTACGGGTCTTCAAGCTGGTTCGTGAACTCAAAGACGGTCTGCCGTTTAAACAAATCTGTGCTCAGCTGAACATGCCGTCAGATCAAGCGAGTAAAGCAATTGACCTACTGACGCACGGTGGCCACCTCCGCAAAGTCGGCAGTCATTACCGAGCACAGAGCCAGGCAGCCTAAATAAAGAAGATAGGCAGCTGCTTAAAAATTCAAGCAGCTGCCTATCTTATGCCAAACTCAAAAATTTACAGCTGTAATACATCACTCCCAAAAATCTGTTTTTGTTTTACGAGACGCCAATTACTGATTACATCTCTATAATTTGTTTATATCTATATCTATGCTTCAATTTACTTACTAATAAATCTTTTGGTACACCAATCATAGAAAGCAATTGAAATCTTATAAGATCGAATACGACTCTCGATGCATGATACAATTCCTCATCTTTAAATGCTCGGGCAGCATATTTGATATCTAAATGTGTATAGTAATTACGTGTCGATTTAACCTTTTTTATAAAATCTTCTCTTGAGATAGATAGTCCAATTGATTCAAAAAGCTCTTGGTCTATTAATAGGTTGAGCTTATGAGAGAGATTTTTCTTGTAAGATGCTATAATCCCATCCTTCATATTTGACTTCACTTCTTCGAGAATATCTAGACCCTCTATTGCTATTTTCACATCTCTTATAGCCTTTTCATAATCTTTCTTGTCCATCCAAATTGTATCAGAAGAGCTGTCGTATAGACCCTCTGTCATTTGTATAAAGCTTAAGAAGGCATCTCTTGTGTGTACCTTTTCTCGCCAAAGAAGTGAGCTTTGAAGTTCCGCAAAGCTTTTTAATCTTTGATAATCCTTGATCCAATTTTCTAAAATTAATGGGAATTTGTCTAGCACATCATCGTAAGTTATATCCGCTTCTGCATATTTATATTTCAGAGCTAACTTCTCTCTTCCAGTCCAAGTCAACACTTCGGTTGGAAATCCGGTGTCAGGATCAAGATACAGCATTAACTCCGGATGAGACTTATATCCTGAGAGAAAAAATATTAGTTCTGTTACTCTTTCTACTATAGTGAGTATTTCAAGAACACTGCGAGGTTCCTTAAAATTTAGAGCAATCCGAGACTGTTTTGAGACCTTACCGCTAAGCCGCCTATGCCTGCGTGCAAACACTGACGATATACTCATATCAATCTTTAAGTCATCCAGAGAAATTTGATAGAACTTTTGATTATCATGTGAAAGCGATTGTATTTCACCCTTATATTCCCATTCAACATTCCTTCTGTCTACCCAATACCTATAGAGCTTGGAATTCATCTCTACTCTTGCATAATTAAAGGACGTTAATTCGTCCTCTTCTCTTCCCATAACTACAACACCCACCTTTAGAGTAAGAGTCATTACACCTTTCCGTTCTTGAGATGTATTCATTTGTAAAATTTCCAGCTTGGATATAAATATTCTCAAATCCCCTACACGTCCATGGACGATCTTTGGAGAAGCCTGGCTTACCATAGACATCTCTTCAATGGTACCTAAGAGTTCGAGAGCGATAGCTCCTCCCCTATGTAAACGGAGATGCCCTTCGAGCCACACTCCCTCATTTTCAATTCGCCACTCCCCATGATAGGAACGTTTCACATCCATTTTTGCCATATTTTTTATTCTTACCGAAATGAGGCTGCAAGATGAATTATGGCACTGTAGTGATCTTTTAATTTCGCAGAAGCCTTGTCCCAATGTGGTTTTCCGACAGTCAACCCTCCGCCTTGGTCAGCTCCCTGCGAGTGTGCCCGTGGTGCTGCGGTAGCTGCCAGCGCCGTCTGAAGTCCGGCGGAATCCATTCAAGACGTCCCGCATCAGTTCGGCCACTTCTCGCTGCACCATGGCGGTCTTCTTGCCTTCCTCCGCCGCTTCCTTCAACCCGCGCACGCCGTCGACCAGTGGCGCAGCCAGTGCGAACTGGACGGGCTCCGGCAGCGTGCTGAGCCCCGTGGTGTCCACCCCGCGCGTGGTGCCGGGGTCCACCTTAACGCCCAAGTTGTCGCGCAGCCGGTCCAAGCCGGGCTGAAGCCGTTGGCCCACCCCAGTCACGAATTGCTCCGCTTGGCCTAATTGCCGTTCCACCATGGCCATCGCCGCATCATCGTCAGCTGTCCCCTCCGTCTTTGCGGCGTCGGTGAGGGCCTTAATGCCCGGCGCCAGGATTTCTTTCAAGGCGTCATTAAAGATGGCTTCAATCAGACCGTCCACCACGCCCGAATAGGCACTCTCCCGGAAGGTCTCGCTGAAACCGCTCCAGTCCCCCGTCATGAGGGCCTGCTTCATGCCGTTCTTGATGCCCCCCAGCACACCGCCCTCAATCGACTGTGCAATCTTCAAGCCGAACTCGTCTATGTCCTGCCGGATCTCGGGCCCACCGCCGAAGGTATCGGCGAGCCACCCGCGCGAGCGCACGAAGGTCTTGGCAAAGTCGTCACCCCGAATCAGGGTGAAGCGCTTGTTGAAATCTTCCCGCATCTTGTCGGCTTTTTCATAGGCCTGACGGAATCCGTTCATGGCTTCGGCAATGCCCGAGATGATCTTCGTGATGGCCCCGACCCAGGCGCCGATGTCGGCCGGGTTCGCAATGATGCGCATCACGTCGCCTGCCAGCGCGGCCACCTTCCCGGCCAGATTCCCCAGGCCGTTCAGGTTCGCCGCCAGGTCCTCGTTCCCACTGGCCTCCGCCAAGCTGCTGAAGGCCCCCGCCAGGTCCTGCACGTACCCGGCATACTCCTGCACCGTCCCCAGGGTCTTCATGGCCCCGGCCACCTCCGGCGACATCGCCCGTAGGCCACCAGCAAGATCCCGAATCTGCCCTGCCAATTTCAGATTCCCGAAGCGCTCGGCTTCGTCTGCCAGGGCGTTGAGCTGCACCGAGGCTTCCCGCAGCCCAGCGGCATAGTCCTGGGCCGTGATCTCGCCGCTGTCGAACTGATCGCTCAGCGTCTGGACGTCCTGCTGCCACTGGCCCAGGTTGAACCGCTGACCCAGCTGCACGTCGCTGGGATTGCGCAGCTGCTCGATCAGCGCCAGCAGGTTTTGCAGGTCTGCTTCGGTGAGCTGACTCTCAGCGCGGGCCTGCTGCAGCGTTTCTGTCAGCGCGTCGACCTGCCCCTGGTCGGACAGTCCGGCGGCGCCTCGGCCGAAGATCTCCGCGGCGAACTCCGAGAAGCGGTTGCTGGGCAGGGGATTCTCCAACGCACCCTTCATGCCCCGCTCCCAGCCGTCCACCACCCCTTCCGTGGTCAGGTTGGTCAGCACGTCCAGGTAGTTTTGGGCGCCCGCGACGGCGGATTCTAAGCCGGCTCGGATGCTGGGCGGCAGGCGCTCGCCGATCTCACTGGCCAGCAGCTCAGCCACTTCCGCCAAAAGGCCCTGCACCTGGGTGGGGTCCGTCGCTTCGGCCAGCAGCTGGCCCAGGTCTCGGGCCTGCGCCACGTCCTTGAGGTCTGGTGCCCCGCCGGTCTGCCCGCCGTTCGCAAACCCGTTGGCCCCTGGAATGAGGCCACTGGCGTACGGATTGCCGAAGGAAGGGAGATCGGCCCGCAGGTCCTTGAGCAGCCCCTGCAGGCGGGTGCGCAGCGCCGGGTCAGTCACCTCTTCAAGCCGCGCCACCACCTGACTGATCTGCTCGTCTACCGTGCCCGACAGCCCGGCCACGAAGGTATTGAACTCGTCTGTCAGGGCGGTGGCGCCGGTCAGGTTACTGATGGCGTCGTGCAGCAGGTTGATGGCCTGGGCCGCGTCCTCACCGGCCAGGGCGGCCTCCATGACGCCGCTGAGCGCCTCTTCCAGCACCGCCAGAGCCCCGTCTGAGTCGCCGGCAGCCGCCAGTTCGTCGGCCGTCTTCTTCGCCCCTTCCGCCAGTGCCGTGTTGGCCTGGTCCTGCAATTCGAAGATGACGCGCTGCGCCGCTTCTTCCTCCAGCCGGCGCCGCTCCCACTCGTCATAGACCGCTTTGAGCAGTTCCTGGTCTTTCACGGCACGGGCCTCACCGTACAAGCGAATCAGCCCGTCCTCTGACTGGCCAGGCAGCCCTTCAATGATGGCTCGCAGTCGCTCGGCATAGGCCTCGGCGCGGCCGGCCTCACTTTCGGAGAAGGCCTGCTGCTGCACGTCGGCCAGATGCTGCACCGCCGTTTCGGCCAGGTCATCCAGCGTGATGATCAGGTCCTGGTTCACCTGGGCGATGCGCTCGCCGTACTGGGCCCAGAGGGCCTGACGGTCTTTCAGGGTCAGGCTTTGAGCGTTGACGGCCGTGTTGCGCTCACGTTCCAGGCGCAGGCGTTCCTGCCGTGCGGCCACCTCCGCCTGCGCCGCGCGGGCCGCCAGCACGTTGGCCGCCAAACGCTCCTCTACGCTGAGCCGGGCTTCCGCGCTGTCCCCGGCCTTCTTCACCTCCAGATCGTAGGTTTTGAGAACCTCGCCGGCCCGGCGCTGGGCCAGCTCCAGTTGCCCATCGGCCAGGGCCCGCTGGGCGGCGAGGCGGTTCTCGCTCGCCTTGAGGGCGGCGTCATCGTTCTTGTGGCGTTCCTGCTCAGCTAGGTCTTCGCGGCGCCGGATCTCCGCCTGAGCGGCCTGCCACTTGGCCAGGCTGACATCGGGGGTCACCCCTCCAGCCACAAGTTCCTGTAGACGATCAGCCCCGGCACCGCGCAGCGACTTCTCCATGCGTTCACGGGCCAGGAGGTCCTGCTGCTGGGCCTGCTCGCGCTGCAGGGGCGTGAGTTCGGCGGTTCGCTTCCGGACCTGTTCCAGGCGCTTGGCCGCGTCCCCGGCCAGATCCAGCAGGGCCTTGTATTTCGCGGTCTCACCCCAGCGCTTCCGTTCCGCCTCGGCCCCTGACAAGGCTTCTTTTCGAATGGCTTCCAGCCGGGTCGTAACCTCAGCAGCGGGGCGACCCAGATTGTCCAGGCTGCTCGTGATGTCGAGCTGGCCTTTGAGTTTGTCAAACTGCTGCCCGAATTCACTGGTCGCTTTCTTGGCCTTGCCGCTTTCCAGGCCGATGTATTCCAGGGCCTTGCCCGCCAGCTCACCACTGGTCCGGAACGATTCGAGTTGTCGATCGGCCACCAGCCAGCGGTCCTTGTTGTCTGCCTTGCCGCCAGGAGCGTACTTCTCGACCGCATCCGTCAGGCGGCGGGCTTCTTTCAGGTAATCGTCGAAGGTCTTTTCGACGGGTGGCGGCTTGGCCTTGCTGTCGTAGGTGCGGGCCGCATTCGCGTTGCCGGTCACGCCGCGGAACGTCTGACTGAATGGGTCCACCAGCTGGCCACCCACCAGGGCGTGGAAGTGCAAGTGGGCGTTCTTGGTGCCCAGTTCCTTGTGAGCGGCGTCGCCCGATTGCCCCACGGTGGCCAGCAGCTCGCCCTGCTTCACCAGCAGACGCCCGCCTGCCCGGGCAATGGCTTCCACCAGCCCGTCCGCATACTTATCCAGGTGGATCATGCTCAGCCGCTTGTTGTCGGCATCGTACAGATCCACGATGTTGCCTTGCTGCTGATCCTTACGAACCGAGGCGTAGCCTGCGAAAGGGGCGTACACCGGCGTTCCAACTGGGGCGAAGAAGTCTTCGCCGACGTGCTTGCCCCATGAGCCGTTCGGTCCATAGGTCTGGCCAAAGGGCGTGCCCCGGCTGCGCTGCCCCACCCCGAGCAGGGTGGCCAGGGCCAGGCCGGTGATGTCCGAGGCGCGCCCCTGGCCTGGCAGCAGCGGCCCTTCGCCCACCAGCGGCTTCAGCGTGGCCTTCACGGTGCCCGCAATGGCTTCGCTGCCTTTCTGGACATGCTCGCGCATCTGGTCGACGTAACCGTCGAGATTTTTCAGGATGGCCTCGACCTGCTGTTTGAAGTCGCCGCGCTCCATCAGGTTCGCCTTGATGAGCTGATCACGCAGATCAATGGCGGTCTGGCGCCGCTCCAGACTGGTGTAGGTCGCGCTGACGCCACGCGCGGTGGCCGGGCCGTATTGCAGCAGGGCGCCCAGTGGCCCGTACAGCAGGGTGTTGAGGACCTTTCCTACCGGGCCTTCCCCTGGGGTGGTGGCTGACCCGATGGTGCGCTGAGCCCCCAGGAAAACCTTGTAAGCCATCGTAGTGCCGTCATCCTTGGCCCAGTCGATGGTCAGCACGGCCCGGATGTCCTTGATGTCGTGAAGCCCTTCGAGGTCGCTGCGTACATCGCCAATGGCCTTGAGGACGGGGTTCACCCCTTTGTCCAGGAAGTTGGTGAAAGCCCCCAGCAAGCCCCGGCTGAAGAGAATTTGGGTGCGCTCCCAGGAGGCATAAAAGTTCTTGCCCGCGTCCTCGGCAGTGCCCTTGAGCTTGGCCACTTGGCGGTCCAACTCGCCGCTGCTGTTAGTGACCCGGTCCAGCACGCCACCGGTATCGTCCAGGCCTCCGTTCAGCAGCCCGATCACGGCCTGCAGGCCGCCCACGTCGCCGATGAGGGTGGCCAGGGCCTCGCTGTCATCGCCCACTCCTTTGCCCAACTGTTCGAGGAACTTGACCAGCCCCATGCCCTTCAGGGCGGCGGCGCTGAACTCAATGCCCAAGCGGCTGGCGGTGTCCTTAGCCTGTTCAGTTGGCTTCTGCACGTTCGTAAGGGCGCTGCGGATGTACTCCAGCGCGGTGCTGGCCGGAATGCCGCGGGTGGTCAGCAGGGCCATAGCGCCGAGCAGCTCTTCAAGTGGGACATCCAGGCTTTTGGCCTGCCCCGCTACTGCGCCTAAGCTGCCGGCAATTTCACCCAATTTGACCTTACCCGCCGCCACGCTGGCCCAGAGCATGTCGGAGACCTGGCCGGCTTTGGACGCGTCCATTTCGTACGCATTCAGAAGGCTGGTCAAGGCATTGGCCGCCACCTGCGTTTCGGTGCGGGTAACTTTGGCCAGATTGGCTGCGCGTTCTAGGAACCTTAGGGCTTCGGGTTCATTCGAGGTACCGCGCACGCTGGCCCCGAGGATCTCCTCGTAGCCCTCTTTCAGTTCTGAGAAGCCACGATGGACCTCGGCGCCGACCTTTAAGATGCCCATGCCCACGGGCCCGAGCTGACTGGGCAATTTATCGGTCAGCAGGCTGATTTCGGCCAGGCCAGCCTCATACTCGGCGGCCGTCTTAATGCCGGTCACCCTGGCGTACGCCAGGGCGCCCACCGCCGCCGACGTGGCCGCGAAAGCCACTGCGTTCCTGGCCTCGGCGATCGCCGTGGCGCGGGCGGCAGGGTCCGCCTCGCGGTGGGCATCGCGCAGGCTCTGCACGTGCTCAGCGGCCTGCTCGACCGCGCCCCCCATGCCTTCGGCAGCAATCTCCATGCCCGCCGCACCCAACTCGGCCTGCTTGGCCGCTTCGGGCAGGCCATTAAGCGCGTCGACCGCTTCTTTCGTATCTGCCGCAGCGGCCGCCATGCCACTGGACTCTCCAGCTCCAGCACGACTGAACAGGCCCAGGCCGGTCCCGCCACTGATCCCAAAGTCGGCCGACAGGTTGACGCTTTGCAGGCCTCGCTGCGCCTGCTGTCCCAGAGACCGGCCTGCCTGCAGGGCTTCAGCGTGCTTGGCCTTCAGCCCGTCGATGAAGCCGTCGGCAGCCCAGGTGCCAGCTTGCCGCAGCACACGGCTGGGACTGCGGATGTCCAGTGCGTCTTTTACGCCCTTGTGCAGCGCCTCGCCAGTCTCGTGACCTTCTTTCTTCACCTCGTCCTGACGGGCACGCAGGCCTTCACTCAGGCCATCACCAGCAGCACGGCCCACATCGGCGCCGGCGTCTCGCATCTCAGTCTGGGCCGAGCGGTACTGCTGGTAGATCATGCCCAACTGCTCAGCTAATTGTCCGAAAGGCCCTAGGTTGCCGAGGGCTGACAACACGCCTTGGCTAACCCCAGCAGAGAAGCTGCCCGGCGTGTTCTGTCCGCTCGCTTGGTCCATCGTCCGTTGGGCAGCGGCGGCCACCTGGGTCAACCGGCGGTAGGCATCAGAAGTTTTGTCCACTGCCTGCGCCTGGATCAGCGCCTGGCTATGGATGCGGCGCTGAGCAGCAATAACCTCGTCATCACTCAGTTGCCGGGCCTGCCAGAGGTTGCGATACGCACGAGTCTGCTGGTCAAGCGCATTAATGCTGGCGATAGACCGCTGTTTCTCGTCTCGCGCGGCTTGGCTGGCCAGGCGATTGGTCAGCGTGAGCTGTGCCGCCTGTTCCCGGATCCGGGTGGTGCGCTCGACGGTCGCAGCGGCTTCAGCCTTGCTGGCGGCCGTGTTACTCCGGTACTCGGCGAGGACGGCCGCATTGTGCTCACGTATAGCTTGAGCGCTTGCTTGATGCTGGGCCCCTAAAACACGGGCGTTGCGAGTTTGCTGAGTCGCCTGTTCTTTCGTCAGGTTGCCCAGTTCAGCCACGCCCTGCTTCACACTGTCCAGCGAGGTCAGCGCCTCACCCGTGTTCATCTTGACCTTGACGCCCTGTTCGCGCTCCAACTGCTGCTGTAGGCGGCTGAACTCAGCCCAGAACTGAGTCTGATCCAGAGTGGGGCTGAGAACGAGGTCGCCAAGAGAGGTCTGGGTCATAAGGGATACCTCCGAAGGGGAATGAAAAACCGCCCACGGGGGGCGGCTGAAAGGTGGGGGTTGTGGGCGGGCAGAGGCGCTTGCCAGAGAGACCATCTTGTACGGATCTTTCAGAATCGAATGCCAAGCGAAAACAGCTTAGTTTTCGCTTCTTGGAAGTGCTTCTCTTGCGCCGTGCATAATTTCTTCAATTTGTCCACGGGAAGGCAGTCATACCTCGCCTTCTGCGCCGCCTGCACCAAGTTCAGGAAGTGAACGGACAGGTCAGTTTGTCCGATACTCTGCAAGGCAGTCGAATAGCCACCGTAGTGATCGGTGGCCATCTTAGTTTCTTTCTTGATAAGCAGCGCCTCAACAGCGTGAAGTGCTGTGTACATCATGATCGTGATGCGCCACTCGTAAGCGTCGTCAGGCAAACTGCCCAGAGCTACCAAATTCCTTTTGGCCTGCTCGATATGCTGTTCCTGACTCGGGCTCATTCGGGATGAATTCTATACCATCAACGTAACCACCGGCATCATTCACTGCCTGAACCAGATTCAGTGTGATGTGCTGCGTTGGTTCGTACTCAAATTCAATGTCAGGATGGACGAAGCACTGAACACTTAGTCTCTTACCTTCGTGGCTACTGTATTCAACGTAATACAAACCGTCTTGATGCAGTTTTCTCGCCGCGTCGTAGAGAGCTTGCTCGTACTTAGGCACACTTCCAGCTAGTGAACCGTTGTTCTCATGCAGGTGGATAATCGTTGATAAAAGCGTTTGTTGAAGATCAACCGCATCCGCCACTCTCTTTTGAGCGACCTGCATGCCGTCACGCTTCATGGTGCGCCACATGTCACGAGCGTACCTAAACCCTTTTATCAAATCTCGCCAACCCATCCAGGTCACTTTCAAGGGGTTAGCCTGGGTTTCCTTAGCTAGCTGATAGAGCCGGTGCTGATCTGTGCTGGAGAGGGTAGACCAGAGCTGAGGCAACAGGAAGGTCAGACGGCGTACAGCCTGCTGATTCTCCTCCACGCTGTCTCTCCACTCAACGCCGTATGCCTTCGCGTACCGTCCGAGGAGGTCGCTCACCTCGGTGTTGCGCGTGGTTTCCGTCATGGTCATGGTTCACCTCCAGCTACGATTTTCTTCGTGGTATCTCGCAAAATGATCCCGGTCGCGCTTATTCCTATCACATTACGCTGAATGCATGACAGCAAAATGACGGCTGTTTCACTTCTGGTCGAGATTTCGTCCCTTAATCCAGTTATGTGATGGCATCTACCTTCCACCCCCCGCCAGCGCGATGCCTTCCCAGATCTTGAGCAGGGGCCGGCCATCCCGCGCTGCGGCCCACTGGGTCCACACCGGGCCGCTCAGCAGCCCCAGCTGCATCGCCTCGGCCAGTCCAGCCGCCACCCCAGCTGGCACCAGGTAGGGCACGGCCGCTGGGACAGCCAGGCGGTTCCGATCCGTGAAGTCCGGCAGGATGCGGGTGTTCAGATCCTTCGGCGCTTCCGCACCCCAGGCCAGCGCCCCCGCCCAGACTTGCCGCTGCCATTGGCGCTGTTCAGCGTTGGTGTAAGCACCCAAGGCGTGCTGGATTCGGTCGAGCGAGGCGTTGTACCAATCGACAGTAGGACTGACCAGGGCGAGAGCCGCGAGGGCCCCCGCCCAGTCGAAGGGGGGCCATCACCACCATCCCCCCGACTCGGCGCCCGAGTGGCCACCCACCAGGCCTGAAAGTGCTCCGGACTGGTCAGGTCCCTAAACTCGTCCTGCGTCAGGTCCGGTAATCGGCGCTGCACCAAGCCGTAAATAGCGTGGGCTTGCGCCTGTAAATCCATCTTATGGAGATGCCCCACGACGGCGATTTCTCGCCAGCTCGGGGCCAAATAAGGCACCAAGAGCGGCCCGAAGGCATCTGAGTACTCTGGGTTGGGTTCCCCCAAAGCCGCCTCTGGGGCGGCGCTTCTCTCGTTGTGGCGAAGCTGCAATTCTTCGAAATCCATTAGCGTCCTTTGCGGGTGATGGGGAGAGTCAGCCCGGCGTGCAGGCTGACGACACCTTGCTGCTCTTCTGGCGGCATCAGGCGGGGCGCGCGGGCTTGCAAAGCGCCCCGCAACACCTCCCACCCGTGCGCGACCTTCCGCATCCTGGCCAGTGTCTTTCCACGCTTCAGGGGCGCATGCAGGATGTAGCCCTGGGCTTCAATGCGGTCCGCGTGCACGGTGCAGCCCAGCAAACTCAGCTGCGGTCGACGGCCGCGCTCGCCGAGAACGATCAGTGGTTCGTGCATGACTCACCTCCGCCTAGCGCCGTGCTGCTGAAGGGCGCGCCATAAAGCAGAGCCCAGCAGCGCGGGCCACTGGACGCCCAGCGCGAAAGCCACCACCCACAGCCGCCACGGTGAATAGATCACCTTGGCGCGCCGTGAACGGTGCTGGGCCAAGCGCAGGCCGCGCTGGCCGGTCGAGGACACCAGCAGGCGGCCCAGCCACAGCCCGTAGGCCAGAGCCACCACGCTGTAGGTCAGGAGGGCCGCCTGCCAGAACGGCATCAGGCGTTAACGGCTTTCCAGACGGGCGTGGTGTCGTTCAGGTTGGCCCAGTGCAGCCCACCACTCAGGTTCGCCGTGAACATGCAGCGCTGCGTGCCCCCCGGCGCGGCTTGCCGGTTCGGCGCCCCGATGTTCACCGTGCCCATCAGCGCGAAGCCGTCGTCATACAGCCACAGGAGGCGCTCCCGGTTGTTCGGGCTCAGGCTCATGCCTTTGCCCACCAGGCGCCTGACGACCGGATCATCAATGGCCGCCAGGGTGCGGATGTTGGCGGTCATGTCGATGCCGTTCACGCTCCGAATCGGCGTGGTCCGGCCGTGCACCTTGATCGTCTCCTCGTCGGCGGTCAGCGTGGGGCTCACTTCTTCCGGGGTCGGAATCTCCAGCAGATTGCTGTAGGTCGCCGTGGCATTCGCGGCCAACCCACCAGCTGGGGCCGCCTGAATGTTGACGGTGGTGGCGCCCGTACCGATAGTCACGTCGGCCGTCGTGATGACGGGGATGGTCCCAAAGAGCAGAGTGGTGCCGGTGGGTACGAAGCTGTTCACATCGGCGGACAGCAGGGCGGTGGTGGCGTTCGCATTGACGACCGCCGTGTTCGTGATGGTCCCGTTCACGATCAGCGTGGTGGCCTGGGCACTCACGATGAAGGTGCGCAGCTTGTTGGCGCTGTACGTCTTGGGTGTGGTTTCGGAGGGCAGGGTGGTCGGCAGTTTCGTGGTGTCCATGAAGACTCCTAGGTGCGGTGCAGGTACGTGAGGGCGAAGCGCTGGCCCGCGTAGTGGGTGCGCGTAGCGGAGTCGTAACGGGTGGGCATGGTGTCGGCCGGTGAGGCGCCGCCTTGCCGCAGGCGAAGGGTGGGGTGCCGGTCGATCTCTTTGGCACGGGCTTTCAGGTGAGCCAGCAGGAGGTCCAGCGTGCGCTTGCCGGCAGCCGTCGGCGCGGCGCCGTAGAGCATCACGAGCACCAGGCGTTGCCGCTCTTGAAAGCCGTGGCCTTGGACTGGACTGCCTTCGGTCTCGCTGGTCACGGCGTAGATGGTGCCGGTAGGTGGCAGTGGGTTCGGAACCATGTGACTGACCACCTGAGCAGCTTCATCACGGGCCAGGACCACCCCGAAGTCATCCAGCAGTTGGTCAAGAGTCATCCGGGAACTCCGTTGCCGGCGCAATGATCTGGACCTGGAAGTGAGGCACGGCGCGCTCTGGGGTCTCCCAGGTGGCACGGCCCAGGATGAAGCCATGCTGGGTGGCCAGCGCGGCGAGGTCCTGGAAGAAGACGTGGGCCTTGTGCGGATCCGGAAGGGGTGGCCCTGCTGTGCAGGCGGCCTGGATTTTCGGGGCGGTCAGAGAAATCACCTCCTGAACGTAGATTTTTGGGGCGAGGCGGCACAGGCCACTTGGAGGCAAGGTCACCTCCAGCGAGCGGGCGGGCGCAGGGGCTCCGGGCCCGGGCGGGCGGTCGAATCATTGGTCACCTCAGCGCGTTCAGTGCCGCGCGCAGCTGGGCCTGCAACTCCGAATCGCCCAAGGCCTTGGACAGCCAGGGCCGGGCGCCGTAGCCCGTCGAGCGGCTGACCGGCGAGTTCGGTGGCTGCGGAAATTCAAGTGCCCAGGCCTCTGGCGGCACCGGCGACACGCTGTTCAGGGCGCCCACCACCCAGGAGCCATCGCCCAACTTCGCCTTCCCCAAGCACGCCAGCAGGGCGCCAGATTGCTTGGCCGGGTACTCGCCGGGATTGCTGCTGGGATTCGGCAGGCCCGGGTGGTGGATGCCGGTACCGGGCTGATTGAGCTTCTCCTGCAGGAACCGCAGCGTCGTGTCCGCCACCACCTCCAGTGCTGGTTGCAAGTACTGGCGAAGCCGCTCCTCGGCATCGGGGTGCAGGCGCAAGGTGGCACTCATGCACTCCGCCCCTGGGTGGCACGGGCGGTCAGCACCCAGACCACCCGCTGCGTGGTTTCATCCACCACGTCGCCGATCGGCGTCAGGTGCAGCGGCTCCGGCACTTCGCCGCCGGTCACGACCAGGTGCAGGCCGGGCTCATCCAGTGGGGCGCTCCAGTGCACGTACACCTCCCAGAGGGGCACAGCGATCTCACCCCCCAAATCCGCCTTGTCTTTGGCGTCCAGCTGCGCGGCCATGCACGGAAAGTCGCCGAGCGACACCCCGGCCCCCGGCGTCGTGGGGGTGGGATCAGCTGGTGCAGGCGTCACCAGTTCGCCGCGCTCGTCGTATTCAGGTGGGGGCTGGGCACCAGGTGCAGTGGCCGGAACCTGCGCCCGGTACACCGTCACCGTCTGCCCAAGCGCGGCGAAGAGCTTGTCCAGGAGAGGCCGCCCCATCCCCTGAATCTGTGCCGTTGTGAGCATCAGAGCCTCACGTCAATGTCGAGTGACACGCTGCTGCCCTGCGCCCGGGCCCGAGCCTCACTCTGGACGCCGCGCTGAAGTGTCCGGGCACGCGCCAGCCACGTAGCGGCCAGTACGCGGTCCTCTTCTCCAGCAGCTGCCCCATCTAGCTTCGCCTCGATCTTGCCCACCTTGAACGCGCTGACCGCTGCCCCCACCTCAGTGGCCTGCGCCGCGTCGTGACGGGCCTGGGCCGCCACACGTTCCAGCACATACGCAGCAACCAGGCGCAGGTCCCGGTACGCCGCCAGAGCCTGTTCGAGCGCAATGGTGCGTTCGCTGTCGGACAGCAGCTCTTCCCAGGCGGTCCAGGCATCGTCCTGCACGAAGAAGCGCACCCGGTCCAGCTGATCAGTGGTCAGCGGGGCCACGGTCAGCTTCCAGCTGGGTGAGACTCAGCCGGCCGGGTCAAACTGTCCAGCGCCTTCTGGGCCAGCTTGTCCCCAATGCCGTCCGCACCCTTCAGGCGCTCCAGTGCATCAGCCGGCAGCGCTTTGGCCCGCGCCTCATCGCGCTCTTGGGTCAGGGTCGCAACGTCGGCCAGCGCTGTGTCCCGTTCCGCTGTGCGGGTCACGACATCGGCCTGCGCCGCGTCCCGCTCATTGGTCCGGATGTTGAGGTCGGACTGCACATTGGCCAGCTCTGCGCGGACCTTTGGAAGGTGCTGCACCACGCGGCGCAGCGTGTCTTCCATGGTTTCGTGCCCCACAGCCAGCGGCCGCAGCAGTTGCAGACCGGTTTCCGTGAACGACTTCTCGTGCAGGGAGCTGTCTTCCTCACGTTCCCGCAAGATGCGTTCGAGCACCTGGTCCGGCAGTTCCTCACCCTGCCGCTCGGGCGTCAGCAGGTTCAGCAGACTCGTGAGGTTCTGCTCGTATTGTCCAGCCAGACGGCGCGACGCCGCCAACTCGTCGCGCAGGCCTTCGAAGTCGTCTGCCTCAGTAAAGGTGGCGCCCTCTTCCAAGGGTAGACCTAATGCCCTGGCCAGATCTTCTGGTACGTCGATCGGCGTTTCACTGGGGCCGTATGTTTTGCCGCCGAAGTGGATGGTCTGCGGCATCTTCTGCACTTTGACTGTTTTCATGGAGACCTCGTGGACGTGGGTGAGATGAGGAAAGAGAGCGGGTGACCTGTCTCCAGATCACCCACTCAGCGGCGCTGTCAGGGTCACGGCTGCATGGCCGTGGTCAGGATCACCAGCCGTTCAGGGGCGTCCAAAATGGTCAGGCCGTTGCTGGCTCCTTGCGCAATCGCGTGCATGGGCCGGTTCTCAGGCGTGTGTGCGCTGAGCCATATACCTGGGCGGCCATCACCTTCCACCGTAGGACCGATGTGCGTGCGGCCCAGGCCAGGGCGCACCACGACCGTGCCGTCCGTCATGGTCAGGCTCACGTCGTTGCCGCCCACCACGGCGATCTTGCCGTCCGGCAGGACTTGCTGATCGGCATAGTTTTTGCCCACTTTGATCTTCACAGTGCGGCGGTAGCCCACGAGGGTGTACCCGTCACGCTGGTCGGTGCTCAAGGTCTGATTCGCCCCAATCAGGCGGCGCATGGTCACGATCTTGATGTTGCCACCGGCGCTGGTCGTCTCACTGGTCACGGCCACCGGGCTGACCGTGCTGTCGAGGATCTGGTGCAGCGTGTTCATGCTCATGACTCGGGTGCGGGTGACGCCCACAATCGCGTCGGCCGCCCGCATGTCACGCCAGAACATGCTGTTCGAACCACCGTACGCATCATTCCCTGTGCGGGTAGCGAACTTGTTCGCACTCGGCACCGAGAAGTCGATGGTGCCGCCCCGCAGCATGAGCTGACCCGTGGTCAGGGTTTCGCCCCTCATCAGCTCGTAGCGGTCGGTGAACGCCTGACGGATGATCTTCTGAAGCCAGTTCACCACGAAGTTGCGGATGTACTCGAGTCCGTTGCCGGTGATCGCACCGCCGCGGATGTTGAGGACCATCGCCTGCAGCTCACGCTGCTGCGCCTCAGTCATGGTGGTTTCCGCTGTCCACTTCGCGATGGGCTTGCTGAAGGCATCCACTTCAATGCCGCCCACCTGCGAGTAGGGGCTGTCCATGCCGGTCTCGCCGGCCGGCGTGGTGATGACCTTCAGGCTGCCGCTTTTGGCCTCGTAGCTGGTTCGCAGCTCCTCAGGCAGGACGGCCAGCAGAGCGTATTCGTTCTCCGGGACCGGCTGGTTGGCCAGGGTGAAGAAGTCGTTAGGCGTGAGGGTGTTCAGGATGGCGTTGACGGTCAGAGCGTCGCCGCGGGGGCCGAACGCCCCGGCCAGCAGCACAGCAGCCAGAGAGCGAATGCCGAGAGCGGTCTTGAGCATGTGGTTCATGGAACTCCTTAGTGGCAATCTGGAGGAATGAAGAATGAAGCGCTGGTGGTTGTGAATGGCCCAGGTGGATTGCCGATGACCTACCGAGGCGAAGGCCTGGCGCAGTTGCGCAACACCGGGCGAGGGCTGACAGGTGAGGCCACACTGTTCTTCACTTCGCCCTTTCTGGTGTTCAAGGCCTTCTTGCGGTACGTGGGGCCATTCACACTGGACGGAGAGCGCCAGGACGGGGTGATTCGCCTGAGCATTTCCAGAGGTCAGCCACGTCGTCGTCGTTACACGATCGACGGGGTGGACCTGGACATGGAGGTGCAGGGGCCCGATCAGCGCTTCACTTCTTTGGCGGAGGCGGAAGCCTAGCGCTACTGGAAGTAGAACCTGGCCTTGTTGCGCACCGCCGTGGCCAACACGGCCAGGCTGCCGCTGCTGTCTGGCAGCAGACCTTCATACACGTTGCCGCGCACCACGACGCCGTAGCCACTGATGCTGTCGGTGGTCGAGTCCTCACGGGCATCGGTGAGCAGCAAGAAGGTCTCAGTGGTCCCATCAGCCGGCACGATCTTGCCGCTGGCCAGGCTGATGGCGGTGCCGCTGGGAATCAGGCGTCGGCCGGCCACGCCGTACTTGGCGTCGGTCCAGGCGGCCCAGTTCATGGGCGCGCCGGCGCCGTGGAAATCCAGCGAGTGATAATCGGCAATCCAGACCGGGGTCGAAAGGCTACGTTTTTCACCACGAATGGCGACGGCGCTGCCGAAGAGCAGCGCCGTCAGGAGCAGAGATTTGTTCATGTGGAGGTGTCCTTTCCGCAAAAGCGCGGGGTGAATGGGCTTGGCGAACGGCGGCTGGGCTTACTTGCTGCCAGGCTGCAGCGGATCGACGTAGCCACTTCCTTCCTTGGGTTTGATCAGTTCCTGAAGCCAGCTACCACCTCCCTGATTTGAATTACCGCTGCCGCTGCTGGAGCCTCCAGCACCGCCGCCGCTAGACCCGCCGCTCGCGTCCTGGCGTGCGTAAGAGGTCCCAGTGTTGCCACCAGAACCAGCATTCAGCGCTGACAGGTAGTCATCCCAGTGCTGCTTGGCATAGGCACCCAGCTCGTGCTCTGCGCCCTGGGCGTCCTTCACATAGGCCACCTGCACCTTCTTGCCTTCACGCTCGACCTCGCGGCTGGGCAGCACCGTCAACCCATCAGCCTTGATGCGGTCGCCCAACACCGTGGCTTTGAAGCCCGAATCACGGGCAGCGGTGTTGAGGCTGTCCTTGAACCGCAGGTCGGTCAGGTCCGTGCTGTCTTTTACCCCCTGATCCAACTTGGTCTTCACCTCGTCAGGTTTGCCCAGGGCCACGTAAGCGTCGTAGGCCTTCGATTCCTCGGCCGTCAGCACACGGCCGTCCTTCGGAGTCTGGTTGGCCTTGAGCGTTTCGTTCTGGCGCTCCAGTGTCGTGACCCGCTTGATCAGATCGGCGTGGCTTGATTTGGCGTGCAACGCTTCATTGCGCGCCTGCCATTCCGCTTCCGTCATGCGGCCGTCGTTACCACCGCCAGCCGGATTATCTTCGCCCTCGCCACGCACAGCAGCGGCGTTGGCGATCAGCAGGGCAGTCAGGATAAGCAGGTTCTTCTTCATGGTGGTCCTCCAGAGAGTGGGTCGGTGGGGGCAGGCTGGCTAGGCGAGGTCAGGGCTCAGGCATCAGCCCTCCCGTCGGGTACGCCGCCAGGGCCAGCGGGGCCAGCATTTCCACGCGGTGGGCCTCGCCGTACTCGCTGCCCAGAAACGCGGTCCAGTTGCATTCCAGAGGCGTCGGGAAATTGCTGTCACTGACGTGCACCATGTCTTCGTCCGGCTGAATAGGGATGGCCAGCGCCACCTGGTGCAGCCAGCCCGGCGTGCCGCCAGGGATACTGACCAGCAGCGGGGCGTGCCGCTCACCCGTGACGTTGTCGGCCGTGAACCGTTCACGCAGGCGGGTCCAGAACTCGGCTGGGGTGCCGGCCAGGGGTGGATCCGCGCAGAAGAGGGTGAAAGCCATCAGGCCCCGCTCGGCGAGGCGCACGTAGAACCGGGGCACACTGGGGTCAGGCAGATGCTCCAGCAGCGTTGGGTCCCCAGTCAGGGCGTGCACGCTGAGGTACAGGCAGCCCAGCTGGGTCTCCTGCGGAAGGTGGTTGAACTGCATCAGCTCAGCCACCCGGACGAAGGCCGCGCCGGTGCTTTCGGGCGGGTCAGTTCAATTACGTGCCACACCAAGTCACCGGAGAAGTAAGTGGCGATGTGCCCGGCGTCCACAGGAAAGACCTCACCAGTGGCCACAATGCGGAAGGTGCGCACGTCGGTGGGGCCCTGGCGGCTGTCGACGTGCCGGATCCATAACTGCGGCCCGGTGCGTTGGAGGCCGGCGTGCACGGGCTGTGCCCCATGGGGCAGCGTCAGCACCGTGCCGTCTGGGCCATGCTGCAGCGGGTACTTGAAGATGATGTCGCGGGTCATGAGCAGGGCCCTCCTGGCCTGGGCAAAGCGAAGCGCGGCCTCACGGCCGCACTCTGGTCTTGGGTTCTTTGAGGTGCTTGAGCCAGCGCACGGCGGACCAGGGAATGTGCAGGACGTGGCAGACGCTGCCACCTTCGGACACGCTCTGGGCCAGGGAGATGCAGCGCCGGTTGGTGGCCACCACGAAGCCAGACGAGAAGCACAGCGCGACGGGGGTGTTCGAGCGCAGTGCGTCCCGGAGCTTCTTCGCGGCCAGCCAGTTGGTGCTGGCCACTTCGGTGGCGCTGTCTTCCCAACGCACCAGCACCAGCGCGCCGGCCTTCAACTTGATCGGGACCTTCTTCATACCTGAGCCTCCCGTTCCTGCGGCTTCTCCCGCTCGATCTGGGCATCTTCCTGGGCCGGGTCATCAAGGCCCTGGCGCTGCCGGGCCGTGGCCTTGCTGATGACGCCCCCAGCCACGTCCTCACGGTCTGCACGGCGATCTTCTGGACTCGGCGGCACCGTGCGGCTGCGCACCGTGCCCTGCACGTCCAGCAGGGCGTAGCGTCGCGGCTGCCCGGAGAGGGCCGCCACCAGAGCCAGGAAGGTGGTGACGACGCCACGTACAGCGGCCTGGGCCAGCAGCACGGTCTCCTCACGGATGGTGTCGAAGTCCGCGATGGCCACTTCCCGGCTGCGGCCGCTCACCGTCGCGTCTTTACCCATCAGCACGAAGGTCTGTCCCACCTCGCTGTACATGTTCAGCTGGCTGTGCTCGGCCGCTGTGATCAGCGCCTGTGGACTGACCGGCTCAAAGCGGCCGTACTGGGCCGTACCCAGAGGCTGGTCACCCTGATATTCGCCCTCCGCATCAGCCTTGGCGATGGTGGACTGCCGCCAGAGGGTCATGCTGCCTGGGCCGAGCCGGGGTGATTTGTAGACCCGCTTGGTCTGCCCCGGTCGGTCCGGGTCATCCACCACTTCGTAGGGCGGCTCGACGTTGATGCCGTAGCGTTCCAGAAAGCCGGCCAGTTCCGTGTTCCGCAGGATCATGGTGCTGGTGGTGTTGTAGGCCATCTGGTTCTGTAGAAACTGCGCCGTGATGAGAGGCTCCGCCGCCAGTTGCAGGTAATGCACGTGGCCGCCCAGATCCAGGGCAGCGCTGGCCGCCTGGTCGTCGCTGCCGCGCAGGATGCGCAGGTGCGTCAGGCCGTCCTGATCGTCAACCGCGCTGACCTCCACGCACTCGCGTTTCTGCGCGTCCTGGTAGGTGTACACCGCACGCATGGTCAGGGTGTCGGGATCCTCCCAGATGCGGGCGTTCTCGGGTGTCGTCAGGCATTCGAGGCGGACGTAGCGGGCAATGTCCGTTGGCTTCGAGCCGGCGCGCACCCTCAGTACTTGGTCCTCGCCCAACTGGAGGAGGCCGCCGGCGACCCGGAAGCGCAGCACGCCGCGCCCTTCTCGCCGAGCGAAGGTCAGACCAGCGCGGATAGCTTTCTCAATCTCAGCAGACCACCAACTGGTGGCCAGTGCGTCGGCTTCCTGCTCTAGGTCAGTCCGGTCTGTGTCCTGCGCGCGCGTCACGCCAGGCTGCATCAGGGTCCAGCTCATGCGGGCAGACGAGCTGGTCACGTCGCGCCGCACAACCTCCTTCGTGACGTTGGTGCTGGTAAAGCTGCGACGCAGGGCGGTCTGAAATTCGCTGACCACGTTCAGGGCGCGCCTCTTCTCGGTTTCGGTGCCCTCATCAGGGACACGGACCATCGGGCCGCGCCAGTACGCGAAGTTCATCTCGCCGCCACCCACCGGTTCCCCAAGGTGGTAGCCGTTGTACATGTGCCGCGCCTGCAGCGCGACGGCCCCCAGGCCAACCTTCGCAGCGTCCACCAGGTCGGTGAGGCCTGCGGTTATCGGGTTCAGGGTCAGGTACTTCATGGTTCACCTCCTCGGGAATGAATACAGCGGCTCGGGGACGTCCAAATGGATGGCGGAGGCATCAGCCGGTCCACCCGGACCAGCCGTGTTCGCCGCGCTGCTCCTGAACAGGCTTGCGGCGCGGCGCGGTGTAAATGGCGAGGGCCAGCGCATCCCAGTGGTTGCTGGACCGGCCCAGGCGTTTCTTGATTTCTTCCTTCTTTTCCACCTTCTGCCGGCCCTGGGTATCGAAGGAATACCGCACAGCAACGGCTTCGCCTTCCTGCTTGCCGTTCGGGGGCAGTTGGCCACCCTCTTTGAGCCAGTCCCGAGACGCAAACCACAGCTGCGAGCGCAGGTTGGTGTAGCCCTCGGAGGTGGCTCCGCCACCGACCATGATGCCGAAGACCTCAATGCCAAGCGCTTTGGCCCGGTCACTGTGCCGCAGGTGGTCGGTCACGCCCGTGCCGTTGCCGGTGTTGTCAACCTTGACCCGCACGGTACCCGCGCTGACTGGGTAGACCAGTTGCCCGCGGAGGTGCTGCACCAGGTCCATGACGTGGCCGGCCACTTCGACGTTGTCCTGCTTGGCATATTCCACAGGCGGTAGCGCCCGCTGACGCGCCCGTAGCACGGGCTGCAGCACACTCGGGTCGTCTCCGAAGTGCCCGACGTCAACGCCCAGGTCGAACGCGCCGGTCAGGTCACCCTCCTCGGCGTCGTAGCGGGCGCGGGCCGCTTCAATCTGGCCCAGGCCGATAACCGTGTTCTGAGCCTGTGTGGGAAAGTTGCCACGCACGCGCACCTGAAACAGCGGACTGTCCTCGCCCCATTCCAGCTTCTTTTCGTTCACCCATTCGCACGTGGCCAGGCCGGGAATGATGATTTTCCTGCTGAGCACGTTGGGGGTGGACTCGCTGCTGATGTGGATGGTGTGCCACAGGTGCCGCTTGCTGGTGAAGGCGTCGTAGAACGTGCCCACCAGTTGGGTCGGGTTGCTGATCAGCAGGATGCTGGCGCCGCCGGCCATGTTCCCCTCAATGGCCTCGAAGATGCTCTCTTCCACGCCGGAGGCCTCGTCGATGATGAACAGCAGGTCCGCGCCGGAGACCCCGGCCATCTGCTCGGGCTCGTCGGTGCTGAAGCCGAAGACTTCGCTGTCGAGGTACCGGAAACCGGTGCCAGGATCCACAAACACTTTGCCGGGCAAGCCAGCTTCCCGGTGGCGCTTGGTCAGCTCCTTCCAGATGATGATTTTCACCTGTCGGCCTGTAGGGGCACTGACGACCGTACGGCTGCCTTCGATGCACAGGCAGCGCCACAACGCGATGACGGCAGCCGTCGTGGACTTGGAGATCTTGTGGCCACTGCGCACCGCGACCTTCCGGTGGTCCCGGACGGCCAGCATGATGCGCTCCATGGCGTCCCAGACCGTGATGCCCAGCACGTCCCGCGCGAAGCCGACGGGGTCATCGCGGTACTTGGCGAAGGCGTTCACAGCTTTGCGCACGGGCGGAGGCGGGGCAACCTGCTGGGCAGCGCGGCGCAATCCCACCAAATGGGCAGGCACGACGACCGGTGCAGGCTCAGTAACGGATGGTGCCCCAGCGTCGCTCAGTAACTTCGACAAGTTGGGCGCGTAATTCAGCCGGCGTACAGATCGAGAGGTCTGTGTCATCGGGGATCACCTCCTTTACGGCGTGCACGGTTTCGACACCCAGCTGTTCAAGAATCCGGTTCAGGTCGACCAGGGTGATGCGCTGGTCGCTGTCCCGCTTCTGCAGCTGCTCGACGATGCCGGTGATGTCGCGGATGAATTTGCCGACAGACAGGATGTCGGGGGCTTGGCGGGGCTTGTTTTCGAAGGCCTCGGGAATAGGTGGGCGGGGCGGGCCCATAACCGGCTCGTGATACCCGGAGTTCACTTCATCCAGGTAGGCAGCCAACTGCTCGCGCCAGAGCTTGACGGCCTCGTCATACCCGCTGGTATGACTGAGATGCCAGGCAGTGATGGCGTCCGTCAGCGCGTCATACCGCTCGATGTAATCGGTCACCAGGGCGCGCAGGATCAGCAGCTCGGGCATGGTGTCGAGCGGATCTGCATCCTTGGCGAATTCTGCCATCAGCTCCTGCAGGCGCGGCCGCTGAATGCTGCTGTACCTGCCGTGCTTGATCGGTGTGGCACCGCCGTGAATCCGGCACTTGCCTTCGCCGAGGTGGGTGGTGCCTTTGCCCGCCGGGTTCTTGCAGTACTGGCCCGGCTTGCCCCGCAGCTGGGCGCCACACGTCCCAGGGATGGGACCAGATCCATAGGGTTCTGATGGTTTCGGATCATCCATAGGGTTCCGTGTTCACCTCCTTTGGGAGACCACGCCGGCAGGCCGGAGCCAGGGCCTCAGACACTCACGAAGACGCCGTCGCGCAGCCAGCCGTGCCAGCCGCAACACCCCACAGCGTTGTGCCAGAGGCTGGGCGTGAGGGTCAGGTCACCTGTTTCGACACTGCCAGAGACAACGGCGTGCGGCGCGTAATAAAGGCGCTGGCAGCCGCAGGGGCAGACGTAGTGGTGACCGGCCGTCTCGTCATCGCGGCGAATCATGCCAGGCTTCCAGTCCGCGCGCCGCTGTGCTGTCAGGGAGCTACTCCGGACTGTCATGTCAATGCGTCCCGCTGGCGGCGCACTGGCGCAGTTCCTGAGCACAGAGCCGAAAGACGTCGGCACCTGTACGCCACCGCTCTTCACGGTCCGGCGCAGCGTTGTCCGCGCGCTGCTCACGCCGGCTCGCGCTTGCCTCCCAGGTGGCGGCCAGCTGCTCCAGCTGAGCTGTTCCGTAAGTCACCAGCTGATAAGGGAGAGGGCCTATGGGGTGCAACCAGCGAGCGATATTGGCGTACTCGCGGGCAATCCGCCCACGGCCGTCGCTGTGCCCAACCTGGTAGGCCTCATTCCACACCGCCTGTCGGCGTGTGTGGTTGTAGAGCCAGTGCACTCGCTCAAGCGCTTCACGCACAGCGCTGTCATCGGGCATAGGACAAACGCCCTTATAGTCCCAACTGCTGTAAGCGGTGTCGCAGGCCTCCAAGTGTGCACAGAGGTCTTCGGGTGTGCGGAAGGCGTCCAGCGGCTGAGGTTCATTGAGCTGTCTGATCAGCTCGGCCGACGTGCAACCGCCTTCAGCGAGCCCGATCGCGCGGTCCAGCTTGGTGATCAGGCCAGGAACACCGTCGATGAACATGACCACTTGAGTCGCGTTCAGGGGTGTGCGGTTCAGAAGTTCGGTCAGGACGTCCACAGGAGCCTCCGAGAGAGGAAAGGAACAAAGTGCGCCCTGATGGACACACTCGAATCTTCATGACCACGTGGGGCATGAGTCTGGAGGTGAGGCCCGGAATCGAACCGGGCAGGGGCCATCCTCACCAGGTGGCGTTTCTCCCCCACGCCCTTACGGGCACGCCGATGTGGTCTTGCCGTCTTTCCGTGCTGTCAACCGACGGACGATGCGGGACGAGTTGTATTCGCAGTTAGGCTGCTGCCACGAGCGTCGTGGTTGCGGCGGGGTCGTCGCCTGCAGCAGTCACAAGAAAGGGGGCCTGCACCCTGTCTCGCCATAGCCCGGTGGGCCTGCTGCGGGGTCACCTGGTGGACACAGGCGCCGGCTCGAGCAACAGAAGGCCCCCGGAGTTGATTCCGGGGGCACTGCTGACCAGCCTAGTGAAACTGTAGACCGTCTTCACACTTTCCGCAAGCGCTAACGTTTGCGTTTTAACGTATGAGGCTGAGACAGCAGTCGGCTTCTGGGTCGCCCAATTGAATGGCCAGCAAAAAGAGGGCCTGGGCATAGCCCTTTGACCATGAGGTCGGTGCAGCCCACCCATTGCCGTTTTCCCTCAGCAGCGTCGACGGCCCTTGCCCTGCGCGTATGCGCTCCAGCAGCGCGGCCTGAGAGGCGTGGGCCTTGTTGACGCCAAGCCGCTGGATGACGCTGACCACCTCGCCGGTCGTGTACTGCCGGGGACCTGGCATCTGGATATATTCGACCTGAGTCCGCCGAAGACCGCCGTGACCATGAGCACTGCAACCTCCGATGCCGATCACCTGGAAACGGGCCGTGCGAGGACTGCCGACGTGAAGGGGTCCCAGATCCACTGTGTGGGTCTGCCAGGCGCGTAGGGCCTGCAGCAGCTCCTCGGCGTAGGTACGCACTTCGCGCTGCCCAGCTCGGCGACCCGTGTTCCGCTTGTGGGCAGTTGAGCCTGTCACCGGCGCTGCCTCCGGTGTTGCCGACGGCGAGGCGGCATAGGGAGAGGGACACGCACGGTTCGGCTGGCGCTTAATGCCGCCTGGAAAGGAGGGGGCTTTTCCTTGTGCCGGGCGGGCCGGGCCAGGAGGCGCCGAAGCGAGGCAGCCAGTTCCTGGGCCGGTGCCGGGCGGCCGCACAGTTCAGCGTGCAACGCATCCATTTCATGCAGGGTCAGGCCAACGCGCTGCACACCCTTTTCTGCCCAGCGCCGCAGCAGGTCATCCATAGCATCGGCCAGTTCCTGCGGACAGCCGATTGGCAGGTGCGCCCGCGGCGCTTCCGCAAGTTCGGATTGCCGAAAGGCTTCAAGGAGCCACGCGGCGTCGGCCTCTGCCCAGATCTCGGCGTCAGGCAACGCCCAGAATGCGCGCCTCACTGTTGCACCATGGCTTCAATGTGCACGATCAGGGCGCCGCCAGGACGCTGAGTGCGGCGGTACAGGTGCAGCTCGTCAATCAGGCTGTCGTCGGCCCAGACACGTGCATGAGTAAGCGCATCTTCGACCGCTTTTGGAACATTGCTAATGTCCCGAATTCGGCGATCAGGGGCATGGATCTCAATAGTGACGGCAAGGCGCCCGGCGGGCGCAGTGGGGTGACCCTGATTGGCGCAGGCCTGCAGCACAGCCAGGCGGTAGGCGCGCCCGCGCGAGGAGAGTCGAATCCGGGCACGATGATGATGATTACCACCCTTCCAGATTCGAACGACCACCGCTCGCCAGATGGCGTTCACAGATGGTGGGTATGGCAGCGTCAGGAGCAGACCAGGGCCAGAGGTGAGCGGAAGCGCGTGCTGAGCGTTGCTCGTGGGTGGACGTGAAGTGGTGACCGGCAAGGGCACGTCGTCCACCAGGTCGAGCTGGGCAGCGACGGCCGCACGCTGCGCCGGGTCCGCAATGGTGGCCAGGTACCGCCGCGCGGCCGCCTTGGTCGAAAAGAGGGCAGCCCAGTTATTCATGGGTGTAGCCGTCGGCATCCTCTGGGTCCGTGTACACCAGCGTGTACCGAAGGTCCCACATGTCATCAAGCAGATCCTCACCGGCCGCTGTCAGCACGAAGTAGGTGTAGGTGATGCCAGCCTCTCGGCGCAGAAGGCGCGCCCGGCACAGTTCGCTCAGCGTGCGCTCCAGCAGCTGCTCGGCAATCCAACCACTGCCCTGCTTCCGTGCACGGCGGTGCAGCAGCTCTGCGGTGCAGCCGGAGGCGTTGGCGACACTCAGCAGCCAGTAAGCCGTGCTGATACTGGTCACCAGCTTGGTCAGGCCCCGCACCTTCGGCGGAGGCGGGCCAGCCTGGGCACTTCTTCGGCGCCGGCGGCGAGGCGGCTTGCTGACGCGGCGCACGGGCGGCGGTGAAGCTGGAGGTGTGGACGAAGGCCTGGGCAGCACGGGCGACGATGCGGGCTGTTCACTCCGCTGCTTCTTGTGAAGCTTCCGGGCTTTACGGCGGCCGCGGCGGGAGAGGTATTCAGTCACCCGTGACCCATCCCGGAAGCTCCTGGGCAGGCGTGGCCCAGAGCAGCTGAGGGATAACCCTGACGACCGCAACGTATTTCAGGTAGCTGATCTCCTGGCCAACCACCTGCAAGCGCGCGTCCAGCCAGGGACCATGAACGAGTTGCTGCCGGAGGGTGTGCTGGGCCAGGTGCAGGCCAGGAGGCCGAATAGGGTACAACTCGCGCAGCAGTGCGGCCAGGTTGATCATGGACACCACACGTCCAGCAATCGGCGCTCCTGCTCATCGAGGGCGCGGCGCGGCAGACCCTGTAGGTACTTCAGGTACTGGACCAGCTCAGTAACCTGCTCCGGAGATGCGACGATCAGCTGCACAGAGGCAGTGGCATGGTCGATGTGCACTGGAAGGTTTTGTGCCACCCGACGCCTAAGGTCCTCGCAGATGACCGGAAGGTCCGGCTGCTCTGGCAATTCACAATGGGCGAGAAGCACATGCGGGCCGAGCAGCCGGGCAGGCAGGTCAGGGGTGGACGCAGGCATATGACCTCCGGAGCAGTTTCATAGTTCGCTAACGCTAGCGTAAACGTTAGCCAGTTTTCCTGACAGTGTCTGTCAGGGACTGCTTCTCTCAAGCGGTTTACAGGGTCACTGAGAAGAAGGCGTGCCCTGAGGCATGGGTGCGGGGGCAGGCGGCTGCGGAGGAGGTAGGGGGCGAACGGCCTGGGGCTGCGGCTTAGGAGGCAAGGGTGCCACCCGACCTTCTTCTAAACGCCTTGTCGTCATAGCAGAGCTCCTATCGTGCCGGCCTGGGCGGGGGGGGTGGTGGGGGCGGCGCTACCTTCCCCTTCTGCTCATCTGGTCTTGGCGGAGCAGGACGGGGAGGGACATCTGGCTTCGAAGGGCTCATGACTGCCTCTGCCGAGGCGGTGGGGGCGGCGGCGGCGGGGGTGGCGCCACCTTGCCGATCTGCGGTGCAGGGACAGACCGCTCTGGTTGATGTGAAGGGTAACTGGGGCCCGACTTGCTCATACCAGCATTCTAGTTTGCGATTGAGATTACGTAAATGACAGAGCAGCCGAGGCCGATTAGGAAGGCCAATGCCGACAGTTTGTTCAACCGCTTGACATGCCGAACCTTCTCCTGGGCGTCCTTTACAGCCTCATAGGCTTCACCGTCCCACTTCGTCAGCTTGCCGATGACTGTGAGAATCCGGTCATTGACGGAGATGGAAACGAAGTGGCTCACCAATACAGCGCCAATACACACGAAGAGGAAGGCTGCACCACCCCAGAACAGAGGGCTAAACCCTATGGGCCCGGCTCCTGGCGCAGACGCAATCTGCTGGCGCAGCGTGAGCACCACGCCCAGAGTGGCGGTCGACAACGTGATCAAAGTCTTGTCCAGTTCGTCCCGCGTAGCAGCGTTGTCCTTGCGCAGGCCCTCTGCGTAGGCCGCCAGGTCCTCGGGCAATGCGAAGGCTTCATCAGTCGATTCAGGCTCAGCCGGAGATCCGGCGTCTCTATTGTCCACATCGTCACGGGCCGTCATGCTCACATCATGCAGGCAGCACAGTGCACTGACTGGTGAGCTGCACGATGGTGATGACCTGAATGCCGTCCGACCCCAACATGTGCGCTTTCATGCCATCGAGTTTCACGAAGGTCAGCTCGGCAGCATCAGCTTTTCGGCGCCATACACGGCCTGGGGCGAAGTCTCCAGCGGGCAGTTCGTCTGGGTGCGGTGTGGCCACAGCCTTCGCCGCCGCTCCTTTGACCTCGTATGCAGCGCCAAGCGCTGTACCTGGACTAGCACTGCTGCTGCGGCGTTTGGTCTTGGTCAATGTCTCCAGAGATGGCGGATACCCCACTAGGGCGTCCAGAGCGAAATAGGCCAGGCTGTTGAAACCTTGGACGCCCTGGGTTGCGTCGAGGCGTGCTGCCACAATTGCCTGCTCGATTTCTTGATCGGTCAGGCGGAGGTACAGCTGCCGAGTGATTGGCTGGCCGGTGGCTGTGGCGCCGAGAGCGAACGCCAGCTGGTCGTGCATGTGACCGAGCCGGGTCACATCACTGCAGCTCATGGCCCGGCGCAACACGGTGTGCGTGGTGGCCTCCCGCACAGCCCGGGCTGCCAGAGCCTCTGGGTCAATCGCCTGCAGGCGCTGAACCGCCCAACGGTTATCCACAGTTTCCACAGGCGCCGCGGCCGCCGCCGCCGGAACCTGTTCAGTGCTGGTGGCTGTGACAACTTCGCCACCTAGTGGCCGTGTTCCGTCCTGATCTGTGACAAAGGGGCCCTCAGCTTCCAACTCAGTTGAACTGTCGTCAGATTCACTGGGGGTTGCTGTTGCCTCAAAGAGGCGAGCATCATCATCATCCCAGGCCTCGTTGCTCTGATCAGAGTTAGAGACGATGATGATGTTTTTCTCTGACGGAGTCTCTGCCGTGTTCTCTGAAGTGATCTGTGTAGTGGTCTCTGTATATGGAATGCCACTTTCCCGCATTCGCGAATTAGGATTTTCCATATTCGGGAATCCGACTTTTCCGTATTCGGGAATCCGACTTTTCCGTATTCGGGAATCCGACTTTTCCGTATTCCCGATTTGTTCCCCGGAGGTCTCGTCGCCCGAAGCCCCAGTCTCCAGTGCGGGCTCCTTGGTCGGTTTACGGGGGCGGGATCCGGGACGTTTTGCGCCAATGCGGACGGCCTTGTTCATAGGCCCGGCATTCCGGACCTCCTCAGGAATGTTGATCATGGCTGCCAGCGCTGCCAGGAATTCCGGCTCATTGATGGAGATGTGGTTGGTGGTGATCCCTGCGTACTTCCATACCTTGCATGTGATCAGGTTGCGCGCCTCAAGGATGCGCCGCGCGGTGAGTGCCTCTTCTTTGCTCAAGCGGATCTCGGCGTACCAGTCCTTGTCGGCTTTGGCGAGCCAGCGGCGGCCCTCACGGTTGATAGTCAATTTGGTGGGGTTATACCGGCTGGGCATTCGCCAGTACAGCAGTTGGCTCAGCAGTAGGCCTGGGTTCAGGCCGCCGGCGACGTCGCAATAGATCTTCTTGAGGTCAATCGTGTCGCTGGAAGCCATTTCCCATGCAAGGAATGAGTTGAAGTCGACGAAGCCGTTTACACGCTCAGACTGCTCACTGCTCATACGTGCCTCACCTGCATTTTCAGGGTGCAGTTAACCCTCCGGTGCGTTGACCGGACCCTGCCCACCCCGTAAGATGGGCAGAGGCGTCGCCTTCGCGCGTCCCCACGCGCGAGTAACTTGGACTCACTCCACTCGACGATCACGATCAGATTTCTGTGTGCACCCTCTGCGAACTGGCCCTGGCAGGCCGACCCGCGGGGGGTGTTCCAGTTCGCGGGATTCACGTCCGCGATCGGAACGAAATCTAGTGTACGTGAAGGCAGGTTCCTGCGGGAGCCAAGTCGGTCGATTTTCCAATGACGGGGGTTTTTTCCGTAAGGTCTCACCTCTCTGTTGTCACATGCGTAGGGGTGGCGTGCGCGAATGTCATGGGTCAAGGCCATGCCTTGTTGTTGATGGCGCGTGACTTTTGGTGCAAGGGCTGTCACGTTTTGGCCCCTCCTTGTTGCTCTGCAATCCACCGCTGCAACGCACTTTTCGTGCCTTCGTGAACGCCAGTGAGTCGGCGGGTGCACCAGTGGTACACCCCTTGCTTGACCTCAAACGTCAGCCAGTCATCCGAGATGGCCATACCGTAGAGGTGGTGCGCTCGAGGCCGAGCTGGAAGGCGCTTGATTTCCTCTCCTGGGCAGAAGAGCGCAGGGGTGACCGTGTCAAGGGGCTGTATGGCGGATAACCCACCAACTGGGCCTGGCTCTTCAGTCACAAGGCCGTCCGCCTGTCCATTCCCATTCTGGCTCTGGCGACGTGGCTAGAACGTTGCCCACACTGGCCAGGAGGTGAACTGGTGTGTCGGCAAACATCCGGGCTGAGTGCTCGGCCTCAACCGTTGCGTCAATAGCGCTCTGGAAAGGCCCAACGGCAGCGGCGGCGCCAGCACGGTAGACGAAGTAGGGGGGGCGAGGCGCCCGTCCCTGCACCTGGCCCCTCACCTGGTCGAGAGTGCTCATGGCGAGAATGCGTTCGCTCCGCTCGTCACGCAACTCGGCCGCAAGCAACTGGCGGTCTGCGGTCAGGCGGAGCAGGCGTTGAAGCAGCAGGCCTGCAGCACCGGTGATGATCAAAACGGTCAGGACGGGCAATTTGCGCATGAGGCACCTCGGTAGGGGCATGGGGTATGGCCGACCGCCCCGCCTCTGAGGTCAGGGGCGGGGCAGAGCAGGAATTAATGGGTGACGGCGCTACTGGTGGCCCGCTCAGTCGCCTCAACCGGCTGAGTGGCACTGTCAAGGGGCACGATGGCCAGGCGAACTCCCAGCGGGCGCAACATGCGGTTAACGTTTTCCCAGCTGGGCGCCGCCTGACCACGGACAGCGCTGCGCACCACCTCGTAGGTCATTTCAGCCTGGGCCGCCAGACCCTGGATCGTGAGGTTGCGTGCGTTCAGCTCTCTGGTCAGGTAATCCCCGAGATCTTCCTTCTTATCCATACCAGAAGAATAGTATCTACCAGATTTGTGGTCAAACGTGATGGTCTACCAGAACCTCATGTGACTCTGGGTCAATCAGCGGCGCAGTCGTGAAAGTTGAAGAGCCCGATCAGTCGTCCTTGCCTTTCTGGCAGGGGAAACAGCGTGAGCACGTCACGGTCATAAGCGAGATCTGGCTCGGGCAGACGCTGCCCGTACCAAACCGGGGAGTACTGCGTTGCTTCAACGTGAACAACGTGCGAATTGGCGGCTACGAAGCCCGCAGCCCGTGCAGAGGTGTCTAGGAACACCAGCCGGCGCAGCGCCTGCTCGGGCGCAACGTCCGCAAAGCGGCTCAGCTCGTACACCCCCCAAGCAGTGTACCCGCAGTGCTCCAAGATTTCCTCGACCAGGACGTCCGGCATCAGGAGCTGGTCTGCCCCATGCTCTGTCAGCAACTCCATATGGGCGCCGAGATTTGGCGCTGTAACGTGGTATTTGCGAAAACGCCGGGTGTGCTTGCCTCGGTCCATCAGGACATGGACGATTTCGTGGGCCACGTCTGCCCGCCGGGTGCGGCGATCAGCATCGTGCCGCACCTGAATCACGCCGTCCGAGCGGGTCAAGCTGTGTTTTCCCTCTTCCAGCGGAATGCCGAGAGCTGTGGCCAGCGCCTCCATGTCGGAGAGGAGTGCGACGTCCAGGTGGGAAGCTTCAACGTCTCTCAGGTACCTGGCGATGTACGGATCCACTTTTACCTCGGGGGCTCAAGGCGTTCACGAAGATCGAGGAAGACGGCCAGCCAGTCCGCGGCGGTGACGGGCGTGCGGCGGTGGTGGAGGCGTGCTAGGAAGTTCTGCCACGCAGGTTCGCGCAGGCCTGCGAATTCAGGTCTCGACCCAAATTCACGTGCGGCCTCGAGGAGCGCATTCGGAATCTCTACAGGCGCGTCGTCGGCCGACGCACTGGGGACAAGGGCAGGCGTGGTCGTGGGACTCCGCGGTGCATCAAACTCAGGCACGCTGCCGATCGGGATGCCCACGGCGTTCTCAAATTCATCTGCGCTCCAGCGCAGCATGTAGGCGAGCGCCCGGATCTGGCGTGGTCGTGCACCGCCAATGGTTTCCCCACTGCGGTCGTCTTCAAGCGTGGAGAGCCACTGCTGTGAAAACGCTTTGAGGTCGCCGGGCAGCCGGGCCTGCTGTTCGAGCGCCCGGATAGCACGGGCGAGGTCACTCTGTGTGCGGTACCCGACCACCTCACGCCTTTCTTGAAGAGCTAGCCCGTACCTAGCAGACACGGGCGGAGCCGTCCAATGTGAGTTGAAAGCCAAAGTCATCGCACATGGCTACGAAGGTACTAGCTACTAAGTTCCCGGTGAGTATTGACCACAAACAGGGTATGTACTAGGATTCTGGTAGCTGGTCCCGGTATCTACCAGATTTATAGTAGTTGGTAGAAAAATCGGACAGCAGAACCTGCCCCAGAGCTTCTCACGGCAAATTCAGCGGGGCAGGCACTGGAGTCCAGAATGGCAAAGCGCACCCCCAAACGCAACCTGAGCCTGCCGCTTGTCGATGCCGACACGTGCGCCTGCTGCGGCACCCCGTTGCCCTCTGGCCAGGGCTATGACGTGCCCCACATCGGTGCTGTTGGCCCAGTGTGCGCCACCAAATTCGGCGCGCTTGGCGAGCTGATCACCTGGGTCAACGGCCGCAACGTGACCGACGTGTCGAGTCAGGAAGCGTGGCGGGTCGGGAGCCGCCTGATCTACACGCTGAAAAACATCGGCTTCAAGGTTCAAGTGATTGATGGCGTTCTGCAGGTCGGCAAGCTTGAACGCAAGAAGAAGGATGCAGCCAAGTCGTACAAGCGGCGCCGGGCTGAACTGATCCGGGACCTGCAACTCGCACAGACCCTCTTCGACGAAAAGGGGGAGCAATTGCCCCTACAGGGCGTGGCGTGACTCGTACAGGCACCTTCGTGCCTGCCAGCCTGCACGTCCTCACACCTGGGTTGGCGGCAGAGGCTCTGCGGGAGACCGCACGCGGCCTGCTGCGGCGGGCTGACCGTTTAGACGGCTGCCGCAGCAGGGTCACTTTCCTGGATGCCCCCAGCGGCCTGTGCAGCTGCTGCGGCGAGTACGTGACCGGGGACCGATGCCCGCACTGCCAGATCGGGGCGCGCGCATGACCTGGTGGCCAGCGCAGCTGGTGACGGCGCGGTGATCTCGCCTGAGATGCAGCCGGTGCTCCTGCTGGGCCTGCTGACCATCTACGTCGTTCTTGGGGCGATTGGCATTCGCCGGTCGCCCCCTTCTCGTACCCCCCCGCCCCCGCCCACGTTCGAGGAATGGGCCCACATCTACGACAGCACCGGCCGCGGAAGTCGCCGGGAGCGCGATCCCCTAGAGGACGCGGTGTACAGCGCCTACGCGCTCGGCGCTGTCTGCCGGAGGAAGTCAATGACCACCACTGCCCCTGTCCGCCCTCAAAGCCGCTTGCTCACGTTCATCCTGCGCCCTCTCCTACACACGCTGAAGGCTCTGGTCAAACGGTACCGCCGCACGGCCGCCGAAGTCCTGGCCTTTGCCGGCGGAATGCTGTGCTTCGTCACGCTGCTCAGCCTTGAATTCAGCCCCGCGCTGGCCTTGGCGCCC
>NZ_WQLB01000035.1 GCF_009755355.1 Deinococcus arboris
AAGACCAGCATTGTCTCGATTGTCCCACTCACCTAACACTCGGCCAAGCCAGCGACTGGGGGGACTCACCCAAACGCCAGAGTCCCTGGGCACGATGACCCCATGTTCAGAACACCCAGATTGATCGGCGCCCTGGCCCTGGCCAGTGTGGGCTCGGTGGCGTGGGCCGAGCAGTACGTCCTCTCGACAGACTTTGGCCTCTACCAGCCGGCCACCCTGAAAGCGACCCTGAATGGTGTTCAGGTGGCCCTCCACCACAACGCCAATGGGTCGCTGGATGTCACGTCGCTGGTCAAGAAAGGCAAGAACACGCTGACAGTCGAGTGGATGCCAGGCAAGAACACCAACTCTTTTAACAAGTCAAGCCTCACCTTTGGGGCCCGGAACGGCAGCCAGTGGAAAACGCTGCTCAACCGCGTGGTCCAGAAGGGGACGGCGGCGGGCAGCACCAGCTTTGTCTTCATGGGCAACCCCAGCGCCGCGCCCAAGCCGGGCAAGATCGTGGTGTCTGGCAAATTCAGTCAATCGCAGCCCGCAGAATTTGAGGTCGCCCTGAACGGCGAAGTCGTAGCCAGCATGAATACAGACGGCAACACCGACCTGACTCCTTTTCTGAAAGCCGGGAAGAACGTGGTGACCGTCAAATACACACCTGGCAAGAACACCAATTCCTACGCGGTTTCGACCCTGACAGTCGGCCAGCAGGTCGGTGACAAATGGAACAGCCTCCTGAAGTGGGGTCTGGGCCACGCCGATACCAAGCCGGGGTCGTTTACCTTTCCCCTTTACCGCTGAGAGGCACTGACAGGGCCACAAGGGCAAGCGGCGGCGATCTCCCTCTTTTTGTTGCCGCAGTCCTCGGGGTAAGAAGGTACGCTGTGGGCACGATGAAAGTAGCGTCGGCCTTTCTGATGTGCGGCCTGTTGGCGGGAGGCGCGGCGCTGGCTTCTGTTCACACCGAGCAGGTGCGGGCGCCTTCGGGCCGTCCCCTTCAGGTGCGCCGCGTGGCCTGCGCGGCGCCGGGCCGGCCCCCCCTCAGCGCGGCACTCACACTGGAAGAAGCAGGCCCCCTTCATTTTCAGGTCGTGCAGCTGGCGACCAACGCAGCCGGGGCCGAGGTGCTGGCGACGGGCCGCGCGCTGCCGCAGATTCAGCCGCATTATCAGCGGTATGTCACCCAGGGCCAGCCCATTGGCCGCCTGACCCTCTCGGCCCTGCTGGGCACCTGGCGCCTATTTGGCCTGAAGTTTGACTGGGAAAAGGTCACCTACCGCTGCGCGCTGTCGTAGGTGACCCCAGCTGGGCCGCCTACTTGCCCTGCTGGGCCAGGCGCAGGTAATAGGCGCTGCTCTTGTCGGCGGGGTCCAGCGTGACGGCCTGCTCGTAGGCACTGGCGGCGCCGGGGTACTCCTTGCGCTCGTAGCGGGCGCGGCCCAGCCAGGCCCAGGCTTTGGCGTACCGGGGGCTCTGCTCGGTGGCGGCCTGAAAGCCGGCCTCGGCGCCGGCCTTATCGCCCGCCGCGTACTTGCTGTACGCCGCGCGGAAAGTCTGCACGGCGCCCAGCCCGTACTGCTGGGCTTCTTGCACCAGCGTGAGGTTATAGCGGTCGGCGGCCGTGGGGCTGGGCAGGGCCACCAGCGTGGTGTAGGCGTCGGCGGCGGCGTCAACGTTGCCCAGGTCCAACGCCAGGCGGCCCGCTTCACGCTGGGCCTCGGCAAAGGTGGGGACCAGGCGGGCCGCCGCCTGAAAGCCCGTCAAGGCCTGCGCCTTCCGTCCGGCTTCCAGGTCTGCGTAGGCGCGGCTAAAGATGCGGGTGGCCTCGGGGCCGTACTGGGCCGCGCGGCTGGTCACCCCGCGCAGGTAGGTCAGGATCTTGTCGCCGGGTGTCAGGGCCAGGGCGCGGTCGTACAGGGCCAGGGCCTCGGCGCTCTTGCCAGCTTCCAGGGCCGTGCGGGCCGCCCAGGTGGTGCACAGCACGTTGGCCGGGTCAAAGCTCAGGCAGGCGGCAAAAAAGGCGGCGGCCTGCTCGGGCTGGGTGCGGGTGTAGGCCGCATAACCCAGGTTGTACTGCACGGTGGCGGCCGACTTGGCCTCTGCACTGTTTTTTGCCGCGCTGGGCGCCAGCTTAAAGTAGGCGGTCCACGCCAGTTCCGCCTGACGCCAGAAGCCCACCTCGGTGTAAATCTGGGCCCGCAGCCGCAGCACGTCAGGCTGGTCGGGCGCTGCCTGCACAGCGGCCTCGGCAGCGGCCGCCGCCTGTTTCCAGAGCGGCTGGTCAATGTTGGCGCTGCCCTTGGGATAGGCGGTGCGGGCACGGGCGGCCAGGTCGCGCGCCTGGGCCGCCAGCTGTGTCGCGTTCTGGGCCGCCGTCAGGGCGCCTTGTGGCGCGGCAGGGGCCGCCGGGGCCGGGGTAGTTTGTGCCAACGACGCGGACGAGGTCAGGGCCAGCAGCAGGGTCAGGACACGCATGGCGCCATCACAGCAGCCGGGGCTGACCCCCAGCCTCTGGCTTCCCTAAGGGTGCATTTACCCTTCCCAGTTCCGGGCCAGGTCAGGCAGAGCGGGCCGTCAAAACAGCCGGTCTGGTAAAACAGGGTACTGTGAGCGATTCCGCCTCTTCCCCCCGCATTTACCCGCTGCGCCTGTACGGCGACCCGGTGCTGCGCCGCAAGGCCAAACCGCTGCTGCACACCGACCGGCTGACGGTGCCCGGCTTCTCGCCGCAGACCGTGCGCCAGGTGGCCGACACCATGCTGGAAACCATGTTCGAGGCGCGCGGCGTGGGCCTGGCCGCCCCGCAGGTGGGCCTGCCCGTGCGGCTGTTCGTGGCTGTGGAATACGACGACGATGAAGAGGAAAACGAGGGCAGCGACACGCCCCTGAAGTCACGGGTGCTGCGGGAGTACGTGATGCTGAACCCGGTCCTGCGCGTGATTGACAAGAAGAAAGACCGCTCGTACCAAGAAGGCTGCCTCAGTATTCCCGGCATCTACGAAGAAGGGGTGGCCCGCGCCCGCGCGGTGCAGGTCAGCTACACCGACCTGGACGGCGTGGCCCGCGTGATTGAGGCCGACGATTACCTGGCCCGCGTGTTTCAGCACGAGACTGATCACCTGGACGGGGTGCTGTTTCTGGACCGCCTGCCCGCCGAGGTCACCGAGGACTACCGCCGGGAACTGCTGGCCCTTCAGCAAAAGGCCAAGGCCTACCTGAACACGCTGGCCGCTCGCCCCCCCGGAGAGGGCCGTTGACCCCGCCCCGCGTGGCCTTTTTTGGCTCGCCGGCCTTTGCCCTGCCGGTGCTGGCTGCCATTCAGGCGCAGTTTGAGGTCGTGCTGGTGGTGGCCCAGCCGGACAAACCCGTGGGCCGGGGCTTAAAGCTGACCCCGCCCCCGGTGGCGGCCCGCGCCGCCGAACTGGGACTGCCGCTGGCCCAGCCGAAGAAACTGCGCGGCAACGCCAGCTTTGAGGCCCTGCTGCGCGAATCTGTCGCCGATGTGGCCGTCACCTGCGCCTACGGCAAAATTCTGCCGGCGTCTTTGCTGGAGGTTCCCCGCTTCGGCTTTCTGAACACCCACACCAGCCTACTGCCCGCCTACCGGGGCGCGGCGCCGATTCAGTGGGCGCTGATTCGCGGCGAGACCGTCACGGGCACGACCGTCATGCAGACCGACGAGGGCATGGACACCGGCCCGGTGCTGCTTCAAGAGGCGCTGCCGATTGCCCCCCAATGGACCAGCCTGGACCTCGCCGACGCCCTGAGCGCCCAGGCGGCCCGGCTGATCGTGACCGCGCTGTCGGAGGTCGGTCACCTGTCTCCGACCCCTCAGGACGAGGCGCTGGCCACCCACGCGCCGATGCTGACCAAGGAGGACGGCTTCGTGCGCTGGGGTGAGGGCGCCGCGCAGATCGTCAACCGGTCGCGTGGCGTGGCCGCCTGGCCACAGACCACCGCGTTTCTGGGCGGCGCGCGGCTAAAGCTGAGCGGGCTGAGCAGGGCCGAGGGTCAGGGCCAGCCTGGCGAGGTGCTGGCCGTTTCAGAGGAGGGCCTGCTGGTCGCCGCCCAGACAGGCGCTGTCTGGATTCAGACCGTGCAGCCCGAGGCCCGCAAGGCCCAGCCCGCCCAGCTGTGGGCCCAAGCGGCGGGCGTCTCGCGGGGCAGCCGCTTTGACCTGTGGCAACCCGCAGCGGACTGACCACGTAGTTCTTTTCTGTGAGCCTCGCCTTTCCGCTGACCCTGACCTTTAAATTCAGCCTGCTGACCGAACTGCGGGTTACCGACGCTGGGGGGCATCTCATTGCTCTGGTCAAGGAAAAGACCTTCAGCGTACGCGACGAGGTCAAGGTGTACGCCGACGAGGCCCGCACCCAGCAGACCCACGGGATCCGCGCCGAGGGCTTTCTAGCCGGCGCGCTGGACTGGAAAGCCCGGCGCCTGATGCGCCGCGCCGACGGCACCCCGGTTGGGGCCTTGCAGGCGCAGGGCGTGAGGACGCTCTGGGGCGCCCGTTACGACCTCCTGGGCCCCAGCGATGAGGTCCGGTTCAGCCTCCGTGACGATCATCCGTGGCTGGGCGTGCTGGAAGGCGTTATCGGCGCCATTCCCTTTGTGGGCGACCTGATTGCCATGGGCTTTGATTACCTGGTCAACCCGACCTATACGATCAGCGACGCGGCGGGGCAGCCCACCTACCGCGTACATAAGAAACGCGGCTTTTTTTCACGCCGGTTTACGGTCGAGGCGCTGGGCAAGCATGACCCCGCCGACGATGAACTGGTGCTGCTGGGACTGGTCCAGCTGGTGCTGCGCGAGCGCGAACGCGGCTGAGGTGAGCCTCACAGCCGGAGTGCTGAGGATTTGTCGGCAACCCACCGCAGGCTCCAAGCAGGGCTGCATAGCGGCAAAACACCACTAGACGGCCGCTCGGCGCTTTCCCGATAGTGGCCTCAACTCAAAGCAGGCTCATCTCAGAACTTGCAAGGCAGAAGAAACAACCACATCCGGCATACACCACTCAATGCTTCCGAGTGGGCAAAACAGACAGCCGCCGTCTTAGCCTTTCCAGCTCGGCACGTCGTTGCCGTACAGCGCGTGGGCGTCGCAGCGCTCCTTTAAGACACACACCGGACATCTGGGCTTGTGCCAGGAGCAGACCTTTTGCCCGTGGGTCAGCAGGTTGATATGCAGCTCGTACAGGAAGGGCGGGTCGGGTGGCAGGACCTTCAGCAGCGCCCGGTGCGCGGCCTGTTCGCCCATCTTGGGAATGGCGCCGACGCGGGTAGTGATGCGGTGAACGTGGGTATCCACCGGAAACACAGGCCGGGCGTAATTAAACAGCAGGACCAGACTGGCGGTCTTGACCCCCACGCCGGGTAAGTCGGTCAGCCACTTCAGGGCGTCTTTGACCGGCAGCTCTTTCAGAAAATCGAGGTTGTAGCCGCCCGGCGAATCCCGGATAGCCACTAGCGTCTGCTGAATGCGCGGCGCCTTGCTCTCGGGGTAGTTGCTGCGGCGAATGGCGTGAGCCACCGTCTCCACGGGCGCAGCGATAATGGCGTCCCAGTCCCCCAGGGCCCGCAGTTCCTGATAGGCAGCGTCCTCATCGCGCCAGTTGGTGCGCTGCGAGAGAATGGTGCTGATCAGTTCGTGCAGCGGATCACGGCGGGGCGAGAGCGGCTTCTCGCCGTATTCAGGCCGCACCTTCTCCTTCATCCACACCAGCAGTTCGGCCCGCTCCTGCTCTGGGCGGACCGCATTCAGGAGAGGCTCGCCGGTCATCAGGAGTGGCTCAGGACTGCGGCTCGGCACTGCTTTCGACCTCATCACGGCCCCCCTCGGCAGGCTCGGGCTTGGCGGCTGGGTCGACGTTAGGGGCTTTGCCACGGGCTTCTTCGGGGGCATTCTGGCGCTCGCCCTCGGCAGGGGCCTGGTTGGCGGGGTCGTAGCCGGGCTTGGGGTCAGTCATGGTGCCCAGCTTGCGCGTGGGCAGGGGCCGGGCACACAAGAGGGGTGTAAAGAGAGGTTCATCTCTGGACCCAGATAGAGGGGGCCGCTGAGCCAAAGAGAAAAGGCATGTCGGAGACTCTGCCGACATGCCTTAGGTTCAAGGGCTCTTTGTGCTTAGCGGCCAGACTTCAAGGGCCCCAGGTGTTCGTGGACCAGATGGCGCGGGGCGCGCCGCCTACTACCTCATACAGCACCACGTTGCCGTCGTCCTGCACCTTCAGGTAGGCGCCGGGGTGACCCCAGGTGCTGGCCGTCCAGACGCGCTGCCCGTTACTTCTGTACAGCGCCAGGTGACCGTCACCGCCCAGGGTCAGGCGGGCCGCTGCCGTATTGCCCCAGGTCTGAGAGGCCCAGGCCGCCCGACCGCTCTTGTACAGCACCAGATTGCCGTCGCCCTGCATGATCAGCACGTTGCGGCCGCTGCACGACACGCGCTGCTCGTTGATGTTCATGGTCGTGTTGCTGGCCAGCGTGTCGGGGCACACCACCGGGGTCACGGCGCCGCAGCCATCACCGTCTTGCGATCGGAACAGCTTGTAGTACACCGCGCAGCTGTTAGCCGTCAGCAGCGAAGAGGCATTCCACTGGTGGTCGCCGTCAAAGGTGCGGATAAAGCCCAGGGCGGCGTTGCCGGGCAGACCTGCTGGAACGGTGCCGCCCAGATCCCGAATAACCTGCTCAAAGGTGCCCTGGCTCAGCAGCACCAGTTTGCTGAGGGTCAGTGTGTTGGCCGTGGGCGCGAACGAGGCAAGATTAAAGCGCTCCTGCGCGTTGGTGTAGCCCGTGTCGGTCAGCCCCAGGGCGCGGTTAAGTTGCGTGAGGGTCAGTGGCGCGCCGCCGGGCAGATTCATGGTGGCGTCGAAATAATTCTCGGGGTTGGTCATGCGCAGTTGCCAGTCATTCAGGCTCATGCCGGTGGCGTTTTGCACCACGCTGTCCAGCCGGTCCCGGATAAACTCCTTGACGAAGGCCAGTTCCAGCGGCGGCAGCAGGTCAAAGCCCGCAATCTGGCCGACCAAGTCTGGGGCGCCCATCATAGAGAGGATATGCCCGGTGACGTAATCGCCCAGCACCTGCCGGGCGCGGCTGATCTCCATACCGCCCTGGGCCAGGTCGCCGGTTGTGGTGGTGAAGATCAGGGCGCTGGAGATGTCCGCGCTGACCCGGGGCCAGGCGCGCAGGCCGGTGTCAATATCGGCGCGCCAGTGTTCCTTGTACTCAATTTTCCAGGCATTGGCCGTTACGTAGGCGGCCAGTTGCAGACTCAGCGCCACGCGGCTGCAGCTGAAGTCCCAGGTGCGGCACTCCCGGATGCGGCGCTGATAATCCGCTTTTTTCGCGTAATACTCGTCAATGTCGCGCTGGAGGCCCGCCCGGCGCTTGGAAAAGATAGCCGGAACAGACAGGCGGCTGTCGTTGTGCTGATATAGCCCATGCAGGGGCGTGCCAGGCTTGGCGTCAATCAGGTACTGGTAGATAAAGGATTCGGCGCCGCTGATGCTCAGGTCACTGCGGGTGACCAGGCCGCCCCCACTGACCCGCGCAATATTGGGCGTGCGCTTGCCGATATAGCCTTCCAGCACCAGATGCTGAACGGCGTTGCCGCCCAGCTCAAAGGGGCCGCCCGTGTAGTGGTTGACTAGGCTGTGCGCGAACATATCGCCGGCGGCGTGGGTAATGAAGCCGGTGGTAAAGGCCCGCGCCGCGCCCCCCTGTGAGCGGCTGCTCTGAAACAGGTGCTGCAACCAGGCGTCACTGTTGCCCGGAGAAATCTGCGGGTTGCCGGTGGGCAGGTCCCCCGGATGAATCATCTGCTGGCCGGTCAGCAGGTCGGGGTAGGCGTCGGGGCCCACCACGCCGGCCCGGTACTGCGCCGCGTTCGTGCGCAGGTCCTGCAGCACCGTGGGATCCACCGGGTACTGGCGCGTGGCCACCACCTGCCCGCCGCTCAGCTGCTGAATGCTGACCTGCCCGTCATCCAGAGCGTCGCGCATGGCTTCCTCGGCCACGGCGAGGTGGGTGCTGGGTTTCCAGGCGCCCGCCGTGCCGGCGCCCAAGGCCAGCAGGGCCGCGCTGCACAGCAGGGTTCGGTGGGCTAAGACGGGCAGCGGGAAGGTGGGGGCTAAGCGGCGCATTATTTCTCCTCCTGCTGGCCGGGGTGGTACGGCGCAAAACTGGCTTCGGTCTTGAGGGCCGCGCTGGGCTCGACAGGCTTCAGAGCCTCAGCCGGGCGCGCACCTGCCTCCAGGCTGGGCATGAGGCGCCCGTCATCGGTCACCAGATTGGGCTGGCCCTGGGTCACCAGCGTAGGCTGGCCGCCGGTCTGCACCAGCCAGGTGAAATCAAAGGGCCGGTAGTCACTGCCGCCCGTGGCCAGGGCCAGCACCTGCGCCTCTGGCCCTGCGCCCGCAGCCTGCCGGGCCGCCGCCGCACTGGGGGATTTAGCCGGCGTGGTCAGCAGGGCCAGCCGGGGCCGGGCCACGCGGCGGATATCCACCGCCTCATGGCGGGGAGAAGCGGCGTCCGGGGCCACCGGCACCAGCGGCAGGCGCACCCAGCCGGCCAGGTCGCCGCTGGGCAGCAGCAGGGGCAGCAGCGCCGCGTCGCCGACCTCGGCCAGCGTGCGCAGGGCGGCCGCCCCGGCCTGGGCATCGGCAGCGGCGTCCTCACCCGAGACGCTCAGTTCAACCGTCGAGCGGACCTCGACCGGCTCGCCCAGCTTCACGCTGCCGGCGCGCAGGTGGTCGCCGTCCATCAGGTCGCGCGCCCAGCCCGGCACCTCGCCGGTCACGGGGACAGACGCCACGCCACCCTGAGCCGCAAAGGTCTCGGCGGCGCTGGCTGGGGTGTGCAACACCGTGGGATCGGCAACTTCGGTGGGCTCTGCGGGGTCTGCCGGCTCGGTGGGGCCGGTTGGCGGGCACTCCTGCGTGAAGGTGTCGCAGGGGGCAGCGCGCTGGGCCTGCATGGCGGTCTGCGCCTGCACGGCCGCCGGGTTGCCGCCCGGGGTGGGCGTGCCGCAGCTCGACAGGGCCAGGGCCAGCGTCAGGCCAGCCAGGCAAAGCAGCGTCGGTGGGGGTGCAGCGGGGTCAGGTCTTGGCATGGCGTGAGCATGGTGGGGCCGCAGGGAACGCTCAGGGAACGCGGCGCCCTGGGGACTGCCCGCGCGCACCGGCAAGGGCTAGACTGCCCCCAGCCATGACCCCTGTGCCCAGACGTTCGGCGGTGCCCCGCGCCGCCCGGTTCGAGCGGCCCCGCACGCACCTGCTGACCCAGCTCTCGGACACCGTTGACGTGCCCCTGATCGTGCTGGCCGCGCCGTCGGGGTACGGCAAGACCACCCTGCTGGCGCAGTACGCCCGCGTGACCCCGCGCCGGGTGGCCTGGTGCCGCCTGACCGGCGAGCAGGAGGGGCCAGCCAGCATCACGGCGCGGCTGGCCGCCAGCCTCCCGGAACTGGCCCCCCTGACCACCCCCGACGCGCGCACGCCTGCCGGCGCCCTGCTGGAGCAACTGGCGGCTGGGCTGTCGGCCATCCACGACGGCGTGGACCTGATTGTGGACAACGTCGAGACCCTGGCCCAGAGCGAGTGGCTGGCCCGCCTGGCCGACGCCCTGGAAGAGGGGCACCGGCTGCTGCTGGGCACCTACAGCACCGAAGGCCTGCGGATTGCCCGGCGGCTGGCCGAGGGCCGCGCGCAGGTGCTCGACGCGGCCGACCTGGCCTTTACCCCGCAAGAAACGCAGACCTACCTTCAGGAGCGGGGAGGGCTGGCCGCCGCAGACGAACTGGCCCACCTGGGCGGCTGGCCCGCCGGCCTGGCCCTGGCGGCCCACGGCGCCCCGCGCCACGCGGGCGCCGACGACCTGGTGCTGGAGGCGCTGCTGACCCTGCCCGGCCCCGTGCAGGCCGCCCTGCCCGCGCTGGCCCCGCTGGACACCTGGAACGAGGCCGACGCGGCGCTGGTAGCCCCCGAACTGCCGGCCGGCTGGCTTCAGGCGGTGCAGCGGGCCGGGCTGCCCGTCACGGCCCTGGGGGGCGGCGCCTTTCAGCCCCACCGGCTGCTGGCCGGCGTGCTGGACAGCCTGCTGGCCCGTGACGCCGGCCGCGCGGCCGCCGCGCGCGCCGTCGCCGCCGCCCTGGCCGAGGACCGGGGCGACCTGGCCCGCGCCGCCCAGCTGTTTCTTCAGGCGGGGCAGCCTGAAGCCGCCCTGAAGGCCGCGCGCCCGGTGGTGGGCGTCTACCGTGACCGGGGCGAGCATCTGCGCACCCGCGCGCTGCTGGAAGCCTTTGGGCCCGCCGGGCTGGACGCGCCCCTGCAAGAGCGATTGGCCTGGGCCCAGATCGAGACGGGGGCCGCCGCGCAGGGCGAGGCCACCCTGACGGCGCTGCGGGCAACAGAAGCGCTGAGCCCCGCTGGGCTTGCCTCGCTGGCGATGGTCAGGGGGCGTCAGGGAGACACCGCCGCGCAGTACGCGCTGGCGCGTGAAGGCCTGGAACGCGGCGGCCCCCCGGTCCCCGCCCTGTTCTGGCCCTTTGTGCAGGCGGCGCTGCGCCTGCGCGAGTTTGACGAGGCCGAGCAGGCCGCCGAGACCTTTCACCGCTGGGCCCAGGCGGGCAGCGACAGCGTGCGGCAGGCCGAGGCATGGCAGTTACAGGCCCTGGTGTGGCGGCGCACCCGCCCGCCCGAAGCGGCGGCCCGCCCTCTGGCGCGTGCGCGCGCCGCTTACGAGGCCCTGGGTTGGCAGGGCCGCGCGGCGGCGGTGCAGCTTGAAGAACTGGAACTGGCGGTGCGGGCCGGACAGGCGTCTGAGGTGCTGGCCGTGACCCTGAGCGCATTAGAGGGCCGCCTGCCTGCCGAGGCCCCGGCCGCGCAGGTTCGCCGGCTCCGGCTGCTGGGCACAGTTCAGCGCCGACTGGGCCACCTGGACGCCGCCGAGGCGGCGCTGCGCCGCGCGCTGCAAGTGGCAGGCGCCGCCGGCATTCACGCGGGCAGCGCGGGACTGACCCTGGCGCTGGCCGACGTGCTGCTGCAAGCGGGCCAGGTTCAGGAAGCCCAGGACTGGCTCTCGGCCGACGCCCCCGGCCAATCGCGGCTGCTTCAGGCGCTGCTGCGCACGCAGGCGGCGGGGCAGCCCCTCCAGGTTTCGCCAGAGGACCTGGAGGCCGAGCCAGATGCCGAGACCCGCGCCCGTGCCCAGGCGCTCAGCCCGTCCGGGCGGGCAGGCATCCCAGCGTCGTCAGACCCGGCTATCAGCGCGGTTCCCTACCTGCTGCACCTGGTCACCCTGGGGGACTGCCGGGCCAGCATCAACGGTCAGCCTGTGAAACTGGGGCTGGCCAAGGCGCGCGAGCTGCTGGTGTGGCTGGCGCTGCACGGCTCGGGGTCGCGTGACGAGCTGGTTACGGCACTGTGGGACGGCTCGGCCGAGGAGCGGCACGTCGAATACTTCCGGGTGGCGGTGCGCCGGCTGCGCGCCGCGCTGCGCGACCATCTGCCCGGCGGCCTGGACCCCCTGCCCTACGCCGATGGCCGCTACCGCCTGGACCCGGTGCTCACGGTGCACACCGACCTTGAAGACGCCCCCGGCCCGGCGGCGCTGCGGCCTTTCTTGCCGGGGGTGGACACCGAATGGGCGCAGACCTTTCGTCAGGTGCAGGCGGGGCGCAGCGCCAGTGCCCTGCTGGACGCCGCCGCCGCCCTGCCTGCCCCCCAGGCCGCCGAAGCCTACCGCGCGCTCCTGCGCCTGGACCCGCTGCTGGGCGCGGCGCACGAGGGACTGGTGCTGGCCCTTCAGGCGCAGGGAGAAGCCGCGCAGGCCCGGCAGGCCCTGCACACCTACGAGCGGGTCCTGCGCGAGGACTACGGCAGCGGGCTGCCCGAGGGCTTCCTGGCGCAGCTGCGAGTTGTACCTCCGGTGCGCTGACCTGCCTGACGCTGGCCCGCTGCGTTCCCTGAAAGTTCCCAGGCCGCCCGGCATGCTGCCGGTCAGAGGCCCCCCCATGCCCAACCCCCTGACTGCCCTGCTGCCCCTGACCCTCGCTGCTCTGCTCGCTTCCTGCGGCACCGCCCGTGTGCCTGCCCCCCAGGCCACCGCCACCGCGCCGGCCCTGCGCGCCCTGAACGACGACATCTGCCCCTCGTGTGGCAAACCGAGTCACGCTGTCCAGGCGGCCTGGGTGTGGGCCAGTGAGGCGGGCGGCCTGCCGGAACTGGGCCAGCCCACCGACCTGATCGAGGTCAAGGTGCCCAGGCCCCAGGACCTGACCTGGGCGCGGCGCGCCCAGGTCACCGTGAGCGGCAAGTGGCTGCACCTCTCTCTGGATGACACCGACGCTGTCAGCCTGCCTGTGGCGTGCATTCAGGGCTGGGATGAACCGCGTCCGGCCGGGCTGCCCGCCCTGACCGTCTCGCTGAGCGGCACGGCCAGCAACGTCTGGCTGGGCGGCCAGGTGGCCCTGAGCCGCCCCGTGGACCTCCTGACCGCCTCGGCCGCTGGCGACGAGGTGTGCGCAGAAGAGTTCGGAGAGGGCTGGCACATGCTGCGGGCCAACGAGACGGCGGACGCCCTGCCGCTGGGGCTGTTCGTCAGCGACCTGTGGGCCAGTCGCGCCCGGTCATGAACCCGGCCCGCGCCCAGTGGCACGGCCTGAGTCCCAGCCTGCAGCTGCTGCTGGCCGACCTGCAGCGGGGCTTTGGGCAGCAGGCCCTGACCAGCCGGTGGACGGCCGCGCACCACACCCAGGCCCTGGGGCTGCTGCGGCAACTGGAAGAGGCATGGCGGCAGGAGCGGGTTGACCTCGACACCCTGCACGACCTTGAGGGGCTGACGGCCCACTTAGACCTGACCGGCACCGTGACCTGCCGCGCCGCGCTGGAGAGTATTCAGGGCCTCTTCAGGCGCGTAGTTGAGGCCACCTACGAGGTGCTGGCCGCCAACGATTAGGCTGGGCAACAGCGGAAGGACGGCTGCTCTATGCGCCGTCCGTCTGTCCATTCTGGTTTGTCTAGGCCCGCCTCATGCGGATTCCGCTTCATTGCAGCACAGCAAAGACAGGCACTGTCTGCGCTTCCATAGCGCGAAATCCGCAGCTGTTCCTGCTCGCTCTCCTGCGGCGCTTTTCAAGCTTGCTGCGCCGCTGTCCAAGTCGCCCAGAGTCCGCCTCAGCTGTGCGTCATGTCCAGCGGCACGACCCACTGGGCAAACTCTTCATCGGTGACGTAGCCCAGGGCCAGCGCGGCCTCTTTCAGGCTGCTGCCCTCCTTGTGGGCCTTCTTGGCAATGGCGGCGGCCTTGTCGTACCCGATGTGCTTGTTCAGGGCCGTGACCTGCATCAGGTTGATGCTGAGGTTGTGCTCGATTTTTTCCAGGTTGGGTTCAATGCCCACGGCGCAGTTGTCGTTGAAGGCCAGGCTGGCGTCGGCAATCAGGCGAATGGATTCCAGCACGGCATGTACCATCACGGGCTTGAACACGTTCAGCTGAAAATTGCCCTGGCTGCCCGCAAAGGCCACGGTGGCGTCGTTGCCAAACACGCGGGTGGCCACCATCGTCAGGGCCTCGCTCTGGGTGGGGTTCACCTTGCCCGGCATGATGCTGGAGCCCGGTTCGTTCTCGGGAATCACGATCTCGCCAATGCCGTTGCGGGGCCCCGACGCCAGCCAGCGCACGTCGTTGGCCATCTTCATCAGGGCGCCGGCCAGGGTGCGCAGGGCCGCCGAGGTCTGCACCAGGGCGTCGTGGGCCGACAGGGCCGCAAACTTATTCTCGGCGCTGCGAAAGGCGAAGCCGGTTTCCTCGCTGTACTTCTGCGCGGCCAGGTCACCGAACTGCGGGTGGGCGTTCAGGCCCGTGCCCACCGCCGTGCCGCCGATGGCCAGTTCCAGCAGGCCTTCTCCCGCGTGGCGCACCTCGGCCAGCGCGTAGTCCAGCTGCGCCACCCAGCCGCCGATCTCCTGGCCCAGCGTGATCGGCGTGGCGTCTTGCAGGTGGGTGCGGCCCACCTTGACCAGTCCGGCGTGCGCTTTGGCCTTGGCGTCCAGGGTGTCGCGCAGTTTGCCCACGCTGCCGTACAGGCGCTCGTTCAGTTCCAGCACCACGGCGATGTGCATGGCGGTGGGAAAGGTGTCGTTGCTGCTCTGGCCCCGGTTCACATGGTCGTTGGGGTGAACGGGCGCCTTGCTGCCCAGCTGGCCGCCCGCTATCTCGATGGCGCGGTTGGAAATGACCTCGTTGGCGTTCATGTTGCTCTGGGTGCCGCTGCCCGTCTGGAACACCACCAGCGGAAAGTGCTCATCCAGCGTGCCCGCAATCACTTCGTCGGCGGCCTGCACGATCAGGTCGGCGACCTCACGCGGCAGTTCACCCAGGTCGGCGTTGGCCTGCGCCGCACCCTTTTTCAAGATGCCCAGTGCCCGGATCACCGGGCGGCCCCAGACAAAGGTGTCGCGGCCAATGGGGAAGTTCTGAATCGAACGTTCGGTTTGCGCGCCCCAGTAGCGGCTGGCGTCCACGTCCAGGGTGCCCATGGTGTCGGACTCTTTGCGGTAGCTCGTCATGGCCTGAGTGTACGGGGCAGAGGCTGTTACGGCCGGGGGAACGCGGCGCGGGGGCGCTGTCTTGAACAAAAGCGGCAGGATGACCCTGACCAGTAGGCGGAGGCGGCCCGCGTGGCCGGTCTGGCACAGTAAGGCATGTACCTCGAAGTCCCGCCTCATGTTCGGCTGCGCCCGCTGGTGCGGACCTACTGGCAGATCGAGGAATTCCACGCGCCGGGGCAGGAGGAACACCGCTTCATGCCCGAGCGTACGGTGCGCCTGACCTTTTTCAGCGGCGATTCCTGGCAGAGCGGTGCCGCGCACAGTGACGCCCTGGACCGCCTGCCTGGGGCGACCCTGACCGGCATGTGGCTGGCGCCCCGGCGGCTGGTGTCGGTGGGCCTCACGCGGGCGCTGGGCGTGGAACTGTACCCCTGGGGCGCGCGGCAACTGTTCGGCTGGTCTATGGCCATGCAGGGCCTGGACCTGGCTCCTGTGTCGGCGCCGGTCAGCCGCGCCATTCCCGCTCTGCTGCGGGCGGGCGCCTGGGCCGAGGCGCGCGAGGTGCTGGACGACTGGCTGCTGGAGCGCCTGGCCACCCATGAGCAGGCGCTGGGGGTGGCGGTGCAGGCCGCGTCTGCGCTGTATACCTCGCTGGGCACAGCGCGCATCGGGACGCTGGCGGAGGAACTGAACGTGAGTCCCCGGCAACTGGAACGCGGGTTTGCCCAGGAGGTCGGCGTGAACGCCAAAACGTTGGCCCGCCTGATCCGTTTTGAGGAAGCGCATAACCGGCTGTACGTCAATCCGGACGAGGGGCTGGCGGGCCTGGCCTATGACCTGGGCTTTGCCGATCAGGCGCACCTGACCCGAGAGTTCCGCACGATGGCCCACATGACACCGCGCGCCTTCGCCGCCTACGCCCGGCAGATGGCCCACCCCCACGACGCGCTGGCTCCAGTTACGCCAGTGGTGGCGGTGCCCCTGCCCTGACCGCGTGGTCTGGAAGACGCTGACCTGTCACCAATGATCTAGGCTTGAACGCCAGCCGCTTTCAGATGAGCACAGGGCAGATCTGACTTGATTGAGCGGCCTCAAGGGCTGACGAACACGAAAAGGAAGGGCGGCACCCCAAATAAGCCTGCCCTAGACGGCGATTACTAAAGGGCCGACTCTGGGCACATGAGCAGTGGGCAGACTGGCGAGCATTCTCCGCAGAGATGTGGCCTGTCCCGAGAGCAGCACAAGCCTTCTGTCAAGTTGACTACTTCGCTGACATACCTGATTCGCCTGTTACTGAGCCGCGCTCAGGCGCTGAAAATGGCGCTGCGCCATGCCGAGTACCCACACAGGCCCAGGCAAGCCCGAACGCCCAAAGGCTTCAGGCACCGCCAGCATCTCGTGAACTGCGCCGGTGACGGCGGCTTCCGCCTCCAAACCTGGAAAGCGGCCCACCAGGCCAAACAGCGCAGGAAGTTGCCCGCGCACAATGCTCTCCAGCACAGAGTCTTCTCTGGGCACGAGGGGACGCCGATCTTGAGCCCACACTCGTTTTCTGCCCATGACCATTTGCCCAGTGTGACGGCTTGGGTCAGTCTGCCGGAACGCCCCTCTTCATTGAAGGTGAAGCGATTAAGACGAAGGCTGGGCCGCCTGGCCCAAAAAAGCCCCGCCTAAAGCGGGGTCTTGTGATCGTTCATAGCACCGTCCTGTCTATGAGCTTAATTGTCGTCGTTGTCCGTGCTGGTTGAGCTGCCGCTGGCGTTCAGATCCAGGTTCAGCACGCTGGTCAGGCCGCCCAGTAGACTGCCGCTGCTCCGGTTGCCGTTCTCGTTGTCGGAGCTGTTGCCACTGGCGCCCAGGATGCCGCCCACGGCGCTGTCCAGGCTCAGGTTCAGTTCACCCTGGCTGCTGGAGCTGTTGCCTTCATCATCCGTGCTGCTGCTCTGGCCACTGGCATTCACGTCTGCGTTCAGCACCGCGCCTACCACGCCGAGCACGCTGCCGCTGCTCTGGCTGTTGTTCTGCCCTTCGCTGCTCTGGGCGTTGCCATTGAGCAGGCCGGTCACGCTGCTCCCCAGGTTGAGGTTCAGGCTGCCGCTGCTGCTGTTCGTCTCTGCGGACGCAACACCGGCGGTCAGGGCGAGGGCGGTCAGGGCGGTCAGAATCTTTGTCTTGGTCATGGTCGTGCCTCCTGAGACCTATGGTGCCGGGGCGCTGTGGCAACGGTTTGAGAGGAATCCCGGTCACCTTGCGGGTTGGGCCCCAGTTCTCATGGTCCAGAGCACGGCCACGGGCGGAAGGGCGCTGAGTCGCGTAGAAACCATGCGAAAGGCGCATAAGCCCTTCTCTGAGAGGACGGTTCAAAGGTGCGGGATGTGACAAAGTGAGGCGATCCAAACGCCGTTTCTCCGCATACGTGCCTGTTTAAAAACTGTCGCCAGTCACCTGCTCGCGCTCACGCGGCCCAAGCAGACCGCTGCGGAGCAGAGGTGCCGATTCACCTCAAACCGGGTTGGCGCCCTGCCACTGGAGCTTGTGCCTCTCGGCCTTTGAACGGCCCAGCCCGAGACACACCAACACAGCTGGCAATCATGTCGTCTTTTTTCAAGAGCTGGTCTGCGCCTCTCCCCTACCCTGCGCCGTATGAAGCCTGCTGCCTCTCCCCGCCGACCGCCGCTGCTGTTTTTGCTGGCGACGGCCTTTCTGTTTTCGATTGGTATGACCCTGGTGTTCCCGGTACTGCCCTTCATCGTGGCCGAGTACGTGCCACAGGTGGCTCACCAGGCCACGGTCATCGGGTGGCTCAGCGCCACCTTCGCGCTGCTGTCGTTCCTGTCGGCGCCGGTCATGGGCGCCCTGAGTGATGCTTACGGCCGCCGCCCGGTCCTGGTGCTGAGCCTGCTGGGGTCCGCGGTGGGTTACCTGCTGTTCGGCATTGGCGGCAGCCTGTGGATGCTGTTTCTGGGCCGCGCCATTGACGGGCTGACAGCCGGCGGCATGAGCGCCCTGTTCGGCTATCTGGCCGACACCGTCCCCGAAGAGGACCGGGGCAAGGTGTTTGGCCAGGTCGGCGCGGTGGTGGGCGCCGGGTTCATCATCGGGCCGGCCATCGGCGGCGCCCTGTCACACATCAGCCTCAGCGCACCCATGTTTCTGGCGGCGGCGGTGTGTCTCCTGAACATGCTGTGGGGCGCCTTCGTGTTGCCCGAAAGCCTGGCCCCCGAGCGGCGGCAGCGTCACTTTGACGCCGCGCACCTTAACCCCCTGGCACAGCTGCGCGGCGTGCTGGCCCTGCCATCGGTGCGCCGTCTGGTCACCGTCAGCGTGCTGTTCATGCTCCCCTTTACCATCATGCAGACCGTGCTGGCGCTGCTGGGCCGCGACGTGCTGCACTGGGGCCCCGCCCAGATGGGCACCGCCTTTATGGTGGTGGGGGTGTGCGACATCGTGGCGCAGGGCGGACTGCTGCCCCTGTTGATTCGGCGCCTGGGCGAACGGGGCGTGGCCACGCTGGGCCTGGCCCTGGGGGTGCTGGGCGCCCTGGGCCTGGCCCTGCTGGTGTGGTGGCCCATCCCGGCGGTGATCTATGTCTCGGTCATCCTGATGGCCGTGGGCGAGGGCATTTTTACCGCCAGCCTGAGCGCCCTGCTGTCTCTGGCCACGCCAGCTGACGCCCAGGGCCGCGTTCAGGGCGGTGCCCAGAGCTTCAATGCTCTGGCGCAGGTCACCGGGCCTCTGCTGGCCGGTCCCCTGTACACCCGCACGGGCGGCAGCGGCACGTTCGGGGCCAGCGCCGTTCTGATTCTGGTGGCCCTGGGCGTGCTGGGCCTGCAAAATCTGACCTCTTCAAGAGGCACAGCAGGTGCGCAACAGTCGTAACTAGCCCTGCCCAAAGAGCCTGGAAAGTCACAGCCGCTATCTTGGTACATTTGTTCAAATGCAGTCCTACCTTGACCTGATGCGGCACGTGTTAGCATTTGGAGTTACCAAAACCGACCGCACGGGCACTGGCACGCGCTCCATCTTTGGGGCGCAGCTGCGTTTTGATCTGCAGGCCGGCTTCCCTCTGATGACCACCAAAAAGGTGCACCTGAAAAGCGTGATTCACGAGCTGCTGTGGTTCCTGCGCGGCGAATCGAACGTGGCGTCCTTACAGGCCAGTGGCGTGAGCATCTGGGACGAGTGGGCCGATGAACGCGGCGAGTTGGGGCCGGTGTATGGCGTCCAATGGAGAAGCTGGCCCACTCCAGACAGCGGCCATATTGACCAAATCGCCCAGGTCATCGAGCAGATCAAGACCAACCCGGATTCTCGCCGCCTCATCGTCTCGGCCTGGAACGTGGCGCAGATTGACGAGATGGCCCTGCCCCCCTGCCACCTGCTGTTTCAGTTTTATGTGGCTGAGGGTCGCCTGAGCTGCCAGTTGTATCAGCGCTCCGCAGATACTTTTTTGGGGTTGCCCTTTAACATTGCCTCTTACGCCCTCCTCACCCTGATGGTCGCGCAGGTCTGCGGGCTGCAACCCGGCGAATTTATCTGGACGGGCGGCGACGTGCACCTGTACAGCAACCATCTGGAGCAGGCCCGGCGGCAACTGTCGCGCGACCCCCGGCCCCTCCCGACCATGCACCTGAACCCGGAGGTCACAGACATCTTTGACTTCAAGTACGAGGATTTCCACCTCTCGGGCTATGAGCCTCACCCGGCGATCAAGGCCCCGGTGGCCATATGACCCGCCCCACCTTTGACGACCTGGGGCTGGCCACAGCCCGCCTGTGGGCCACCCGCAGCGCCGACAGCAAGGTGCAGGTGGGCGCGTGCATTCTGGACCGGCATCACCGCGTGGTCGGCGTGGGGTACAACGGCCGCGCAGCTGGTGAACCCAACGAGCGCGAAAGTCTGGTGCAGGGCGGCAGCGGCTTTATTCACGCCGAGGTCAACGCGCTGCTGGCCGCCAACTGGAACGGCGAGGGCCACACCCTGTATGTCACCCATGAACCCTGCGCGGCCTGCGCCCGCCTGATCGTCAATTCGCGCCGTATCGGGCGGGTTCTGTACGAGGCCAATTACCGCGAAACCGTGCGCGTGGACGCCGGCCTGCCCAGCGGTGCCGCCATTCTGCGCGGGGCGGGCATTGAGGTGCAGTGTGTGACTGGAGGGGCGGATGACACCTGATACGGATTCCATCCATTCCGGAAAATCCGTGTCTTCTACTGAAACACGTCACAGCTTGGACCGGACCCTGCCTGAACTGTTCGCCATCGTCGCCATGACCCCGGCGCGGGTGATTGGCCAGGGTGGCGGGATGCCCTGGCACCTGCCTGCTGACCTGGCGCACTTCAAGCGGCACAGCCGGGGCCTGCCCAACATCATGGGCCGCAAGGTCTGGGATTCCCTGGGGGGCCGGGCGCTGCCGGGCCGGCAGAATATTGTCCTGACCCGCAACCCACAGCTTGAGGCGCTGGGAGCTGAGGTGACCCACACGCCCGAAGCGGCCCTTCAGGCGGCGGGCGACGTGCCCAGAGTCGCCATCATCGGGGGCGAGGAGATTTACCGCCTGTATCTGGACAGGCTGACGCGGGTCGAACTCACCCTGATTCACGCTGACCTGGCGGGCGACACCTTTTTCCCGGAGTTGCCCGGCACCTGGGAGGTCGTGCAAGAGGCGTTCCGGCACGCCGACGAGCAGAACCCCTACGACCTGACCTTTCAGACGCTGGTGCGGGCACCCTAGCCCACCGTGCCTCTCCCTCAGTCGTAAGGGGGTTCAGGCTGGCACAATGCCGGGCATGAGTCTGGTAGACGTCGCCATTGTCGGAGCGGGGCCGGTGGGCCTGGCCGCCGCGATTGCCTGCAAGCGTGCGGGCCTGAGCTATGTGGTGCTGGAAAAAGGCTGCGTGGTCAACGCAATTTTCGAGTACCCCACCTACATGACCTTTTTCACCACCGCGCCGGAATTGGAAATCGGCAATCACCCGATGGTCACGGGTCACGACAAGCCTGACCGCCGCGACGCGCTGATGTACTACCGCCTGGTGACGCAGCGCGAGGCCCTGAATGTAGAGCAGTACACCGAGGTCACCCAGTTGCACGCGGCCCCAGCAGGGTTCACGCTGGCCGTCGAGAAACGCGACGGCACCCCCGGCGTGGTCGAAGCGCGGCGCGTGGTGGTGGCCACCGGGTACTACGACAACCCGCACGCTATAGGTATTCCCGGCGAGGACAGCGAGAATGTCAGCCACTACTACACCGAGGCGCACCCCTTTCTGGGCCTGAACGTGACCGTCATCGGCGCGGGCAACAGCGCGGCCGACGCGGCGCTGGACCTGTGGCGCGGCGGCGCCCACGTGACCATGGTGGTGCGCGCCCCCGAGCTGAAATCCACCATCAAATACTGGGTGCGCCCTGACCTGGAAAACCGCATCAAGGAAGGCAGCATCGCGGCGCACTTTGACTCGCGGGTGGTCGAGATTCACCCTGACCATGTCACGGTGCAGCGGGACGACGGCACCACCTGGAATCTGCCAACGCACTTTACCTTCGCCCTGACCGGCTACCGTCCTGACCTCTCGTTCCTGTCAGGCCTGGGCCTCAGTCAGCACCCCGATGAGTGCCTGGTGCTGGACGAGCATTACCAGAGCAGCGTGCCGGGGCTGTTCGTGGCGGGCAGTGCGGGCTTTGCAGGCAAAACCAACCAGGTGTTTATCGAAAATGGGCGGCACCACGCCGTCGCTGCGGTCGAGGAAATTGCCCGGCAGCTGTCGGCGCGCGAACTGGCCACGTCTTAACGGCGGCCAGTGCAGGGAGGCGGAGCCCGAATCAGGGCCTGGCCTCCCTCCTCTTTTGCTCCCCGCCTCTCCCCTGTGACATCACCGTCCTTGTTCGCAAAGTCCAGGAAAGCGCCGGCGGCGGCTCCACTTTCCGGCACTTCATCTTTTTTCCTTCTCTACTGCGCAGCTCTGCAAGGCCTTCCAGTCAGGTTAAGCCCACCACGTGTTCTGGGCTGAACTGGAATCTCGATCAGTGAAGACGCCCCTTCATGGACGCCAGCGCTGCCCGTGAAATACTTTGCGCCATGTCACCCCTGACCCGGCGCGCGTGGCTGCTGAGCGCCCTGCTGCTGGCGGCGGCGCCCAGTGCCCCTGCCCAGACCACTCCGCCTGTTTCGCCGTCTCCGGCCCCACCTGCGCAGACGGTGCCCGGCATTCCAGCCGTGCCCCCACCGCCCGCCCCGGTGAGTCCCCCCACCCCGGCCCCCCCCGAGGAGCCGCCCGTCACGACCCCCCCGGTCACGGACCCACCCGTCACTGATCCAGCGCCGACGCCCCCCGTGACCGAGCCGACCGTTCCCGAGCCCACCGCGCCGGCGCCCATCCCAGCGCCGGAAGCCCCCACCCCCACGGTCACCACGCCGCCCGCCAAGATCACGGCCCCGCTGCTGATCACGGTCAGCGCGCAGTGGCCAGCCGTGGTGGCCGGCAAGAAAACCACGGTGCCCTTCACCCGCACGCTGACCATTCCGGGCAAGCGGGTCGCGCTGCTGCGCCAACGCGGTGAAATCACCCAGAGTCTCGACGCCGACCTACAGACCTTCCTGAAGGCGCTGCCCACCACTCCCCAGGACGCCCGGTTTGAGGAACTGTGGGACGGCTGGGCGGTAGTGCAGCGCAACGGCCTTCAGGTCAATCTCGACAAGACGCGCGCCAGCCTCCTGGCCGCCCTGAAAGACCCCAAGGGCATCAAGGTGAACGTGGCGCTGGGGGCTCAGACGGCGCCCAAACGGACGCTGAGTTATTTTCTATCGCGCGGCATCACAGCGCACCTGGGCACGGGCGAGACCAATTACTACGGCTCCAGCGACGCCCGCGTGACCAATATTCATGTGGGGGCCAGCCGCTTTAAGGATGTCCTGTTTGACGGCAAGACCATTTCGTTTAACCAGCTGGTCGGCCCGATCAACACCCGCAGCGGCTTTGTCACGGGCCTGGTGATTGCAGGTGAGCGCACCGCCAACGGCGTGGGCGGCGGCATCTGTCAGGTCAGCACCACCGTCTTCCGCACCCTGTACAGCGCAGGCCTGCCCGTCGTGCAGCGCCAGAACCATTCCTATCAGGTGCATTACTACGATCCGCAGGGCCTCGACGCCACCATCTACCAGCCCAGCCTGGACCTCAAGTTTGCCAATGACACGGGCGGGGCCCTGTGGTTCCAGAGCGACTGGAATGATGAAGAAGCCCGCCTGGTGGTGAGTGTGTTTGGCAAGGCGCGGACCTTCGATGTTCAGATAGAGGCGCCGCGCACCCTGAGCACCACGCCCTCCCCTGCTGACCGCCTGATCAAAGACAGCAGCCTGCCGGCCGGGCAGCGCCAGCAGGTGGACTGGGCGGCGCCGGGCGCCGTCATTGAGGTCACGCGCAAGTTCGTGCGCGGCGGCAAGGTGTTCAAACAGGACACCCTGAAAAGCACCTACCGCCCCTGGCCGAACATCTACCTGGTGGGCACGCGCTAGAGCGGAACAAACCGAGGGGGGGGCAGGCCATGAACGGCGCTGCCCCTCTTCTGGTCTAACCCGCCCTAATCCTCGGCGGCGTACCCCAGCAGGTCCAGCACCCGGTCTAATTCCTCGCGGGACCCATAACTGAGTTCAACCTTCCCTTTATCCTCGCCAGTGATGCGCACGCGGGTGCCGGTGCGGCGGCTGAGGTCCAGTTCCAGCTGCCGGAAGACGCGCGGCGGGTTCACCTTGACCGGAGCCTGAACGCGGGCTTCACGCTTCAGGGCCTCGGCGTCACGCACGCTGAGGCTGCGCGCCGTGATCTGCTCCAGCGCCCAGGCCCGGTCGTTCTCCGGCTGGGCCAGAATCGCGCGGGCGTGCCCGGCGCTGATGTGGCCGGCGTCCAGTGCGCGCAGGGCCGCTTCCGGCAGGGTCAGCAGCCGCAGCGCATTGGACACCGCGCTGCGGCTCTTGCCGACCGCCTGCGCCACGCTTTCCTGGTTCAGGCCCTGCCCCTGAAGCGCCTGATAGGCCCGCGCCTCTTCCAGTGGGCCCAGGTCCTCACGCTGCAGGTTCTCCACGATGGCGATTTCCAGCGCCTCGCGGTCCCCCAGGTCCCGGATGATGACGGGCAGTTCGGTCAGCCCAGCCAGCTGACTGGCCCGCCAGCGGCGTTCGCCCGCCACAATTTCGAAGTGGTCGTCGCGCGGGCGCACCAGGAGGGGTTGCAGCACACCCTTGTCGCGGATGCTCTGGGCCAACTCGGCCAGCGCTTCTGGGGCAAAGACCTGGCGGGGCTGGTAGGCCGCCTGCACAATCCGGTCGGTGGGCAGGGTCTGCACGGTGGGGGCCGCGTCTTTCTGTTCGGGGGCCGGTTTGCCCAGCAGGGCGTCCAGGCCACGGCCCAGGCTAGATTTTTTCGACACGCTGCATCACCTCCTCACTCAGGCGCTTGTAGGCGGCGGCCCCAGCTGACAGCGGCGCAAAGGCGTTAATCGGCTTGGCAAAGCTGGGCGCTTCAGACAGGCGCACGTTGCGCGGCACCACTGACCAGAACACCAGCTCTCCAAAGTGCTGGCGCACCATGCTCTCGACTTCCTGCGAGAGGTTGGTGCGGCCGTCAAACATGGTCAGCACCACGCCCAGCACCTTCAGGCGGGGATTCAGGCCGCCCTGCACCCGCTCCACGGTTTCCATCAGGCCTGCCAGGCCCTCCAGGGCGTAATACTCGGCCTGCAAGGGAATCAGCAGCGCGTCGGCCGCCGCCAGCACATTGACCGTCAGGGGCCCCAGGCTGGGCGGCGCGTCTACCAGCACCACGTCGTACCCCTGAACAGACGCCAGCAGGCGGCTCAGGGCGTCGGGGTCCTCGGCCAGTTCCACCCCCGCTCCGGCCAGATCCGGCGTGGCGGGCAGCAGGAAGAGGCCCGGCTGGCTGGTTTCTACGGTGTAGTCGGCGGCGCGGGCAGGTTCGCCCAGGGCCTCGTACAGTCCGGCCGCCGCGCCGCGCTGGCCTAGGCCACTCGTGGCGTTGCCTTGGGGGTCCATGTCCAGCAGAAGCACCCGCTTGCCCCCAGCGGCCAGATAGGCCCCGAGGTTCACGGCGGTGGTGGTCTTACCCACCCCTCCTTTCTGATTCACGATGCCCAGCACCCGCACCGCGCCCCTCTCCTGTGTCATGCCATTCACCGTGCCGTCCAGAATAGCGGCTGCGAGGCCGGTACGCCTTCGCGTCTGGGGTATTTGCTGGGGGACGGACTGACTTTCTCGACCACCACAAGGGTCCGGGCGTCGCCCAGCACCGGCAGAGCGAAGGCGTCCACCGTGGTCACGCGGCCCCCCAGCTCTGTGGCCGCGCGGCGGCCAGCCTCCAGCTCATCTTCGGCAATAGGCCCTTTCTGGGCGACCAGCAGGCCGCCTGGGCGCAGCAGGGGCAGGGCCAGTTCGGCCAGCACGGGCAGCGCCGCCACCGCCCGGCACACCACGCGGTCGTAGGTGTCGCGGTGGGCAGGGTCTCGGCCCAGGGTCTCGGCGCGGCCCACCTGCGGCTGCACGTTGCCCAGGCCGAGTGCCTCGGCCGCGCCTCGCACAAAATCAATCTTCTTGCGAATGGAATCCAGGGGGGAAAAAATCGTGTCTGGCCGCATGATGGCCAGCGGCAGGGCGGGAAAGCCAGCCCCCGTGCCCAGGTCCAGCACCCGCCCGGCGCCGTCCAGATGGCCGCCGCGCAGGCAGCTCAGGGAATCCACGAAATGCTTGAGGATGATGTCGGTCTCTGTTTTCAGCGCCGTCAGGTTGACCTTCGTGTTGGCCTCCTGAAGCAGCGTCATCAGGGCGGCAAACTGCGCCTGCCGGGCGTCGTCCAGCGTTATCTTCAGCTCGTCAGCCCCCTGGCACAGCAGGGCCTCGCCTTCAGGCGTCACAGGCCATACCTGGTTTTCATATCCTGATACCTCTCATACACGTGATCATCAATGGTCTCCAGAGGGAGGGCGTCCAGCAGCGGCAGCAGGGTGTCGCGCAGCACCGCCCCACGCGCCATCCACTGAAAGTAGCGCCGACCTCCGTGGTCATACGGCCCATACAGCTTCGAGCCAGGGCACAGGCGCAGCAAGGTTTCAAACAATTTCTGGTGACGGGTGTGCATGCGCAGCGTGACCTGCGGCTGCTTGCCGTCTCCACCGAAGTGCCCCTCGCCGATCAAAATGCCTAGCAGCAGGCCCTGTTCAAATGTTGCCAAGTCTTGCCCCCTCTTGTTTCACCGTCAAGTTTCCCGTGAAACGTGATGTGGGTCAAGAGACAGCAGGCATGCGATGACCCTTGCCACTGCGTGCCTCTTGTTTCACGGTCAGGTTTCCCGTGAAACACCCTGCTGCCTTAAGTGCACCAGCAACGCACTGATGTCAGCGTGACGGACCCCAGAAATGCGGCTGGCCTGCTCCACGGTGCGCGGCTGAGCACGGCCCAGCTTTTCGCGCGCTTCGTTGGAGAGGGCCTGGATCGCAGCGAAATCCACGCCCACGAGGCTGAGGTCCCGTGAGCGGTCCTCAGAGCGCAGCTGCACCTCAGCCCGGCGAATGTAGCCGGCATATTTCACCCGAATCTCAACGGATTCCCGTTCAGCGGGCGACAGGGCAGGTAGGGCGAGGCCCAAGGCTTCCACATCGGCCAGCGAGAATTCGGGGCGGCGCAACCAGGCGTCCCCGGTTTGCCCCTGCACCCGCTGGGTCTCCAGCGCGGCCACCCCGGCGGCCACCCGCGCGTATTTCTCCTCTACTCGGGCAAGTTCGGCGCCGTCTACCAGCCCCAGCTCATGGGCCAGGGGCGTCATCCGCTCATCGGCGTTGTCCTGCCGCACCAGCAGGCGGTGTTCGACCCGGCTGGTCATCATGCGGTACGGCTCGTTGCTGCCCTTGAAGACCAGTTCGTCCAGCAGCACACCCAGGTAACCGGTCTCTCGGGTCACGAACCGTTCGGGCTCGCCTAAGGCGCGGCGGGCCGCCGCCGTGCCCGCAATCAGGCCCTGGGCGGCGGCCTCCTCATAGCCGCTGGTGCCGTTGATCTGGCCTGCCGTAAACACACCGGGCATCAGCTTGGATTCCAGGTTGAGCGTCAATTCCAGCGACTCCACCACGTCGTATTCCACCGCGTAGGCGTAACGCTGAATCACCGCCTGCTCAAAACCGGGGAGGGTCCGCACGAGCGCGTCTTGCAGGTGCGGCGGCAGTGACGAGCTAAACCCTTGGAGGTAGACCTCGCTGGTCTGCACCCCATCCGGTTCCACGAACAGCAGGTGGCGGTCATGGTGGGCAAACCGCACCACCTTGTCTTCAATGCTGGGGCAGTAGCGCGGCCCCAGGCCCTCGATGTCACCGGCAAACATGGGCGACTCGTGGAGGTTCTCGTGAATCAGGCGGTGGGTTTCGGGGGTGGTGTGGGTCTGCCAGGTGGGCGACTCGGCGGCGCGGGGGCCGGGCGTGCCGGTAAAGCCGCGCGCCTGCGGGTCCGCTGGAATCTCCAGCAGGGCCGCAAAGTCCACCGCATCGGCGCGCACGCGGGGGGGCGTGCCGGTCTTGTAGCGCTTAAGCACATGACCCGCGTGGGCCAGTGGCGCGGACAGGAAACGCGAGGGCGGCTCGCCCTGCCGCCCCTCGGCGCGGGACTGACGGCCATACCACGTTACGCCGCGCATGAACGTCCCGGCCGCCACCACCACCGAACGGGCGGGCAGGCGGCGCCCGTCGGTGGTCACGACCAGCCAGCCGCCCCGGCCGTCGCTCTCCAAGTCGGCGGCTTCGCCCCGCACAATCTCGATATTGGGGTGCCCAAAAATCACGTCCTGGGCACGCTCGGCATAGGCGTCGCGCTCGTTTTGCACCCGCAGCGACTGCACCGCTGGCCCCTTGCTGGCATTCAGGACGCGGGTGTGAATGGCCGTTTCATCGGCCAGACGGCCCATCAGGCCGCCCATCGCCTGCACCTCAAACACCAGCTGACTCTTGCCGGGGCCTCCCACCGCCGGGTTGCAGGGCATGCGCCCCACCGTGGCCGGGTTGCCAATCAGCAGCGCCACCCGCGAGAACTTTGCAGCGGCCCACGCCGCTTCCAAGCCCGCGTGCCCACCACCTATGATCAGGACATTCCAGCCGCTCATCTCAACCGGCCAGTGTAGACCCCACCGGCCAGCGCCAGCGTGATCCACATTGCTGGTCGGGGGCGTTGTGGCCACAGTGACCGGGTGCCTAAGATGGGGCATGGACTTCGCCGCGCTGCGCGCCGACCTGATCGGGGAAGGCACCGTCATCCGCACCCCCTACGGCGAGCGCCGCGTGACCTACGCCGACTACGTGGCCTCGGGCCGAGCGCTGCGCAGCGTGGAAGACCGGGTGGCCTCTTTGGCCCTTCCGCTGTATGCCAACACCCACACCGAGGACAGCGCCACCGGCGCGCACTCCACCCACCTGACTCATCAGGCCGCCGAGTATGTCAAAGGGCAGCTGGGCGGCGACCAGACCTGCAAGCTGGTGTTCTGCGGGTCGGGCAGCACCGCAGCGGTGCGCCGCATGCAGGACATCCTGGGGCTGGCGGTGGGCGCCCATCACCGGGAGGCTCTACTGGCCGGCTTACCCACCAGCGGGCGCCCGGTGGTGTTCGTGGGGCCTTACGAGCACCACAGCAACGACATCAGCTGGCGCGAAACCCTGGCCGAGGTGGTCGAGATTCCCCTGTGCGAGAAGGGGAACCTCGATCTGGACGCGCTGGTCAGCGCCCTGAAGCAGCCTCAGTACGCCGGACGGCCCAAGATCGGCTCGTTCAGTGCCGCCAGCAACGTCACGGGGCTGCTCACGGACACCCGGTCGGTGGCCCGCATTCTGCACGCGCACGGGGCCTATGCCTTCTTCGACTTTGCCGCCAGCGCGCCGTATGTCCCCATTGACATGAAGCCGGGACAACCCGACGGCTACGACGCGGTCTTCCTGAGCCCGCATAAGTTCGTGGGTGGGCCCGGCACACCAGGTCTACTGTGTTTCCGGCAGGAGCTGTACCGCCTGACGGTGCCCAGCACGGCCGGCGGCGGCACCGTGAGCTTTGTCAGCCGCACCCGGCAGATTTATGTGGACGACATTGAGGCGCGGGAGGACGCCGGCACCCCCGCCATTCTGGGCAAGATTCGCACGGCCCTGGCCTTCAAGGTCAAAGAGAACCTGGGCACGCGGGCACTAATGGACCGGGAGCACGACCTGTACGCCCTCGCGCTCGCCCGCCTGCGCCCCAACCCCCGGCTGCGCCTGCTGGGCAACCTGGACGCCCCCCGCCTGGCTTTCCTGTCATTCCTGACCTTTACGAGCAGCGGCGGGCAGTTGCACCCCCGTCTGGTGGTCCGCCTGCTGAACGACCTGTTCGGCATTCAGGCGCGCGGCGGCTGCGCCTGCGCTGGCCCCTACGGCCACGCCCTGCTCCGGGTGGATGACCAGACGAGCGAGCGCTACTTCCAGTGCGCGCTCAACCATGTGGACGGCGTTAAGCCCGGCTGGACCCGCCTGAACCTCGCCCCGTGGGCCACCGATGAAGAGGTGGCGTTTCTGCTGGACGCCGTAGAATTTGTGGCCGAATACGGCGAGCGCTTCGTGGCCCTCTACGACTTTGACTGGATGAGTGGAGCCTGGACCCACCCGGCCGATACGGCGCCGCTGGACCTGTTCGGCGCCGAGCGGCCCCGGCAGGAGGCTGGTTCCGTGCCCTACGCCGCCTATCTGGCGCAGGCGCACGCGCTGGCCACTTCGCTGGCGCCGCTGGGGGAGGGGAGACCAGTGCCCCCCCAGGTGCCAGCCGACCTCGTCTTTTTCGTGCATTAGGCCCTGACAGCGGGACCCAGAGCAGTTGAGGGGGCGTGCGCCAGGTCGAACGAAATGAGTTCTCGTACCACACAGCAGAGAAGTGGAACGCCAACAGGTGCTTTGACCCCCGACTGGCAGCCGCTGTGAGCATCCCCCTCACCCCAACGCCTCACTTTGGACAGGCGTGACCCCTTTCCTCGCCAAACGGTCTAAAATGCCTAACGAGCGTTTGCTAGACAGATTTGACCACGGTGGGGGCCGTCAGCGCCGCTTCGGCCCCCTGCCGCGAAAGCCAGGAGGCCGAAGCCCATGATTCAACCGTTCACCCCCGAACCGATTCGCTACGTCGCGGAAGACGGCACCCCGGTGCAGCCGCTGCCCGCACGGTTTACCCCAGAGCTGCTGCGCGAATTGCACGCCCTGATGATCCAGGCGCGCGAGTTCGACCGCAAGCTGATTACCCTGCTGCGCCAGGGCCGCACCACCTTCTACGCCCAGTCCAGCGGCATGGAAGCCACCCAGGTGGGCCTGGCACGTTCTATTCGCGTGGGCCACGACTGGGTGTGGCCGTACTACCGCGACCACACCCTAGGCCTGGCTATGGGCGTCCCCATGTTTGAGCTGATCAGCCAGTGCCTGGGCACCAACTCCGACACCTGCCGGGGCCGCCAGATGCCGCATCACTTCGCGGCGCAGGCTCAGAATTTTGTGTCCATCTCCAGCTCTATCGCCTCGCAGGTGCCGCCAGCGGCGGGCAACGCGATGGCTCAGAAGTATCTGGGCGTGGACGAGATCACGGTCTGCACCTTCGGCGACGGCGCCACCAGCGAAGGCGACTGGCACTCGGGCCTCAACATGGCCGGCGCGGCTCAGGCTCCTGCGCTGTTCGTGTGCGAGAACAACCAGTGGGCCATCAGCACGTCTATCCGTGAGCAGACGGCCAGCGAGACCATCCACATCAAGGCCAAGGCCTACGGGATGCCCGGCTACTACGTGGACGGCAACGACATCGTGGCGGTCATGGAAGTGCTGACCCAGGTCGCCGAGCAGATTCGTGGGGGCGGCGGCCCCGCGCTGGTGGAGTGCCTGACCTACCGCGTGGGCTCTCACTCCAACGCCGACGCGGACGCCGAGAAGCATTACCGCACCCGTGAGGAAGTCGAGGAGTGGCTGGGCCGTGACCCGATTACCCGCGTGGAAAAACTGCTGGAGCATCTGGGCCATCCCATCAGCGCCGAGGAACGCGCCGAGCTGATCGCCCGAACCCACCGCGAGGTGGATGAGCAGGTGCTGCGGGCCGAGGCCACCGGCCAACCCGACTGGCGCATTGTCTTTGAAGACGTGTACGCCGATCTGCCCGACCACCTGCGGCAGCAAGAAGCCTTCCTCCGCGCTGAACAGACCGGAGGCCAGGCATGACCGCCACCCAGGACAGAGCAGACCAGACCGGGGCAGGGGAGAGCGCTGTGACCGAGACCCGCACCATCAACCTGATTCAGGCTGTCACCGAAGCGATTGCCGAAGAAATGGAACGTGACAGCCGCGTGGTGCTGTTCGGCGAGGACGTAGGCGCACGCGGCGGCGTCTTCATGGCGACCGCCGGCCTGCAGGCGCGGTTTGGCAAGAACCGAGTGTTTGACACGCCCCTCAGCGAAGCCAGCATCGTGGGCGCCGCCGTGGGCATGGCCGTGCGCGGCCTGCGGCCCATTGCCGAGATTCAGTTTGCTGATTACATGGGGCCGGGCTTTGACCAGATCATTTCTCAGGCCGCCAAGATCCGCTACCGCAGCGCGGGCCAGTTCACAGCCCCGATGGTGATCCGCACGCCCTCGGGCGGCGGCGTGAAGGGCGGGCACCACCACAGCCAGAGCCCGGAAAGCTACTACACCCACACGCCGGGCCTCAAGGTCGTCATGCCCAGCACGCCCTACGACGCCAAGGGCCTGCTGAAAGCCGCGCTGCGCGGTGAAGACCCGGTCATCTACTTTGAGCCCAAACGGCTGTACCGCGCCGCCAAGGGTGAAGTCCCCAACCACGACTACGTGGTCAAGCTGGGCGAGGCGGCGGTGCGCCGGGAAGGCACCGACCTGTCGCTCATCGGCTACGGCGGCGTGATGCCTGACCTGGAACGCGCCGCCGACGCCCTGGCTGCGGAAGGCGTAAGTGTGGAGGTCATCGACCTGCGCTCGCTGGTGCCCTGGGACCGCGACCGCGTGCTCAGCAGCGTGCACAAGACGGGCCGGGCTGTGCTGGTCAGCGAAGCGCCGCGCATCAGCAACTTTATGGGCGAGGTCGCCTACGTCATTCAGGAGCAGGCCTTTGACGTGCTCACCGCACCCGTCGGCCAGGTCGCCGGTTTCGATACGCCGTATCCCTACGTGCAGGACAAGGTGTATCTGCCCGGCCCCAACCGGATTGTGGCGGCCTGTGTGAAGGCGCTGACCTACTAACGTGCGCAGCGGTGTCCAGCGGCACGGTACAGGTACCAAACGGGCCCCAGCAGAATCTCGCTAAGCTGTGGCCTGATGCGTCCTGACCTCCTGCGCCCGCTGCTGGGCACTCTGGGCCTGCTGATCGGGTTTGGCCTGTACGCCCTGGCTGGGCGCCTGGCTGAACCCTGGCAGAGCGCGGTTATTGGCGGCCTGTTCGCCCTGCTGGGGCTGAGTGCCTGGGCATACGCACGCGGCGAGCGCTGGATTCAGGTGCTGGGGGCCCTCCTGCTGATCTACGGGCTGCTGCGCGTTTTCGTGCTGCGCTAGACCTTTTCTCTCCACTCAACGAGGTAATCCATGAAAGAAGTCCTGCTGCCCGAACTGGCCGAAAGCGTGGTCGAAGGCGAAATTCTCAAGTGGCTGGTGCAAGAAGGCGACACCATCGCCCTTGAGCAGCCCCTGTGCGAGGTCATGACCGACAAGGTGACAGTCGAGTTGCCCAGTCCTGTGGCGGGCGTGCTGAGCAAACGCCTGGCCGGCGAGGGTGATGTGGTGGCGGTCCACGCCGCCATTGCGCTGATTGACGAGGGCGGCAGTGCTGGTGCAGCGGCCCCCACGCCCACCCAGGCGATTCAGGCGAGCGCGGGCAGTCCCGCCGCCCCCGGCAGCGCCTTACCCCCCCAGGCCCAGGAAGAACGCGAGCAGGTGGGCGGAGCAGCCAGCGAAGGCGGCAGCATCGTTGAAGCCGGGCACATGAAAAAAGGTGCTGACGACGACTCCACCAGTCTCTTCAAGGCCTTCGCCTCGGACGAGAAGATTCAGGTCCAGGGCCTGACCAACCGCGCCGGCGAGAACCTGGCGGGCAGCGGCGCGCCGGGCACCTACACGGGCGGCGTCGGCAGCATCCTGAACCGCGAACCGACCCCCGCCGGCCGCGCCGATGGCCGGGTGCTGGCGGTTCCCGCCGCGCGGCAACTGGCCCGCGAACTGGGCCTGGACCTGGGCCAGGTGCAGGGCAGCGGCCCCAATGGGCGCATCCGCGTGCCGGACGTGCTGGCCCACCGCGACCAGGCCTCTTCCGCTCAGGCGGCGCCGACTCAGAACGCCCCAGCCCAGAGCGCGCCGGCCCAGGCCGCCAAAGCCAGCGCGGGCGGCCTGCCCGTCGCCCCGGTGCAGTACCGCACGCCCAAAGGGTACGAAGCCCTGGAAGACCGCGTGCCTCTGCGCGGCATGCGCCGGGCCATCAGCACCCAGATGCAGGCCAGCCACCTCTACACCGTGCGCACCCTGACGGTGGACGAAGTGAACCTGACCAAACTGGTCGAATTCCGCGCCCGCGTGAAGGATGAAGCGGCGGCCTCCGGGGTCAAGCTGTCGTACCTGCCGTTTATTTTCAAGGCGGTCACCGTGGCCCTGCGCAAATTCCCCAGCCTGAACACCTCTTTCGACGAGGCCACCCAGGAAATCGTGCAGAAGCGCTACTACAACCTCGGCATGGCGGTCGCCACCGACGCCGGCCTGACGGTGCCAGTCATCAAAGACGTGAACCACAAGAGCGTCTTTGATCTCGCCCGCGAAGTGACTGACCTGGCCGGCCGCGCCCAGGCCGGCAAGTTGCAGGCCGATGAGCTGGCCGGCAGCACCTTTTCCATCACCAACATCGGCTCGATTGGCGCGCTGTTCTCGTTCCCTATCATCAACGTGCCCGACGCCGCCATTCTGGGCGTTCACTCCATCGTGAAGCGGCCCATCGTCAATGAATACGACGAGATCGTGGTGGCCCACATGATGTACCTCAGCCTGTCGTTCGATCACCGCCTGGTGGACGGTGCCGAGGCCGCGCGCTTTTGCAAAGAAGTCATCCGCCTGCTGGAAAATCCCGACCGGCTGATGCTCGAAGCGATGTAAATCCAGCACCCCCGCTCAATCTTCCGGCAGACTGGCACCCCTCCCAGTCTGCCTTTATCATGAGATGACCGAGCGTTCATTTGTGTCCCACTGTGTCCTGCACTTCAGGAAACCGTCAGCCCTGCGCGGTACTCTGGACAGTCACAGGCCCTGATGGCCTTTTGCCACCGACCTTCCTCTCTTTCTGGAGCCGCACCTGATTCCTATGCCCCGATTCATCCTTGCCCTGCTGACCCTGCTGATGCTGGCCACGCCCGCCAGCGCTCTGAAACTGATCGTCTGGGACCGCGACCTGCTGACCAAGCTAGGCGACGGCGAGAGCAGCGGCGGGCGCGTAACCCTCCGCCTAGTGACCGATTACAGCGGTCCGGTGGTCGTGCTGTTTGCACCCACCGAGGAGGAACGGACGCGCGGTGGGCTGTCGGCCCTGAAAAGCCGCTATGTGGGCACCCTGGATGATGGGCAGTTGACCCTGGAAGGCGGTCAGTCGCTGAGCCGCCTGCTCTCAGGATTCAAGCTGTCGCTGGGCGTGCAGCCCGCTGGACAGAGTCTCAGCCTGCCGGGCCTGCGCAATTCGGGCAATAAGTAGGCGCTCAGGGCGCGGGAGGCAGCCCACCCTCCACAGATTTCTTAAAGGTCAGGCTCCGTGCCGCGCGTTACCATCTCAGGACAGGGGCGCCCGAATGCGGCGCTGAAGGAGAAACATGCTGGCTCAGATTCTGATTGTTGAAGACGACCCGCACCTGGGGCCGCTGCTCAAGGAGTACCTGTCGGCCGACTATCAGGTGCAGCACGCCGCCACCCTGAAAGACGCGCAGGCCTGGCTGGGTACCCACACCGCCCAGCTGATTCTGCTGGACCTCAACCTGCCGGACGGCGACGGCCTGGACCTGGTGCAGGCGCTGCGGCAGTATTCCAGTACACCCGTGCTGGTTCTGTCGGCGCGGAGTGGCGTGCAGGAGCGCGTGGCGGGCCTCAATGCGGGCGCCGACGACTACCTGACCAAGCCCTTTGCCATGCCGGAACTGGACGCCCGTATCACGGCCCTGCTGCGCCGCACAGCAGCAGGCACGGGCGTGAACCTGGGCAACACCAGCCTCAGCACCAGTTCGCTGCTGATGACCGTGAACGACAAGAACGTCAACCTCACCGAACACGAGGCGCGCATTCTGGAACTGATGATGAGGACGCCCGAGCGGGTGTTCTCGCGCGCAGACATAGAGTCACATCTGTACGGCTGGGAAACGCCCAACAGCAACTCGGTAGAGGTCCGCATCTCACAGCTGCGCAAGAAGCTGGAACACGCGGACAGCGACCTGCGCATCCGCACCATTCGCAACGTCGGTTACGTGCTGCAGGCCTAGCGTGCCTGACTCTGCGCCTTCCCCTGCGCGGCCCGCAGCGTTTCCCCCAGGAACGCCCCGGGCCGCGCGGCTGACGCCCGGCGCCGGGCTGTATTCGGCGCGGGTGGCCTGGCGGCACTCGCTGCGCTTTCGGCTGGCCCTGACCTACAGCGCGCTGGCCCTGGCCCTGATTGCGCTGATGACTCTGGGCGTGGTCCTGCTGCTGCTGGGCAGCATGGAGCGGCAGTTCGTGGACCGCCTGAACGAGCGGGCCGACACGCTGGCCGGCGCCTTTACCAACACTGGGGGCGGTCTGGGCAGCACCGCCGGAGGGGCGGGGGCCTATACCCTGGTGGTGAACCCAGCCGGGCAGGTTACCTACGCCAGCCCGGCGCTGCGCGACTATCAGGACACCGGCTACGTGTTCGGCGACCTGGCCCGCGTCCCCGTGCAGAACACGACTGTGCGCGCGGTCAAGCGCAAGGCCGGTGATTACGGCACGCTCTGGGTGGGTCTGCCCGAAGACGACCTGCTGGCCGCCCGCCAGAGCGCCCTGAGTGCCCTCCTCCTGGCCCTGATTGTCGCCCCCGCAGTGCTGCTGCTGACCGGCTGGTGGGTGGGGCGGCAGGCGCTGACCGGCCTGGAAGCGGCGGCCAACCTTGCAGACCGCATTGACCCCACCCACAGCCTGAGCCCCCTGCCGCTGCCTGCCAGGGAGGACGAGGTGCACCGCCTGCTGGCCGCCATCAACCGCCTGCTGGTCCGCATTGAGGCTGGGCAGGCCCGCGAGAAACAGTTGCTGGGCCAGATTGTGCATGAGCTAGGCGCACCACTGACCGTCCTGAAAGCCAGCCTGAAGCGCGCCGAAGACCGCACCGGCGACGCCGAGGTGGCCCGCGCCGCCCTGGTGGCCGACGAGCTGACCTTTACCACCCAGGACCTGATGCAGCTGGCGCGCGGTCAACTGGAACTAAAACTGGCCTGGCACTATATCCCGGCACGTACCCTGCAAGGTCGCCTGGACCGGCTGGTCCCAGGCACGCAGTTTCTGGGGAACTGGGCGGGCGGCATTCTGTGTGACCCCGACCGACTGACCCAGGCGCTGCGCAACCTCCTGGCCAACGGTCGGCGCGCCGCCGGGCCAGAAGGAACTGTGACCATCACACTGGCCGAGACACCCGAGCAGGTCACGTTTACCGTACAGGACAGCGGCCCTGGGCTCCCGCCTGAACTGGGTGAGCAAATCTTTGAACCCTTTGTCAGCGGCGCAGGCAGCAGCGGCCTGGGTCTCAGCGTGTCGCGCCAGATTGCCCGCATGCACGGTGGGGACCTGAGCGGAGCCAACAGCCCGCAGGGGGGCGCTGTGTTTACCCTGACCATTCCGGGCGCGGCGCTGGGCGATGAGGACGACTAGAGGGCCCACCTGGGGGCATCTGCGGCCTGAGTCGCCGGCCCCGCCCCGTATGCTGACCGGGTGACCAGCGCCTCTCTGTTTGACCCGCCGACCTCACCACCTGACGAAGCGCTGGCCCTGCTGATTCTCCGCTTGACGCCGCAGTTGGGACCACGGCGCATTGAGGCGCTCCGGCAACATTTCGGAGGAGCGGCGGCGGCCCTGAGTGCCACGCGGGCCGCGCTGCGCGAGGTGCCGGGCCTGGACTCCCGAAGCGTGGCGGCCATTGGCGACCCTAAAGCCGAGACCCTGGCCCGCGCCGAGCAGAGCAGGGCCGCTGAGTTAGGCGTCACCCTGTTGTACCGGGGCCTGCCGGGTTACCCGCCCGCGCTGGACGCCCTGAGTGACCCGCCGGCCGTCCTATGGGTGAAAGGCGAGTTGCCTGATCTGCCCACAGTGCCGCGCGCCATCGGAATCGTGGGCACCCGGGCGGCCAGTCCACACGGCGCCGCCTTTACCCGGATGCTGGCCGCCGACCTGGCCCGCGCGGGCGTGGTGGTGGTCAGTGGACTGGCGCGGGGCATCGACACGGCCGCCCACGGCGCGGCGGTGGAGGCAGACGGCACGAGCATCGGCGTCCTGGGCAGCGCGGTGGACGTGATTTACCCCAGCGAGAACAAGGCTCTGGCCAGTCGCCTGACCCTGCTGAGCGAGTCGCCGCTGGGCACTGGTCCGGCGCAGCACCTTTTTCCAATCCGCAACCGCCTGATCGCGGCCCTGTCAGCGGGCACGGTGGTCGTAGAAGGCGAGCGCAAATCGGGGTCGCTGATTACCGCCACCCACGCGCTGGAATGCGGGCGCACGGTGTTTGCGGTGCCGGGCCGAGCGGGGGACCCCAGGGCCGCTGGCCCTCATCAGCTCCTGCGCGACGGCGCCGTCCTGACCGAGGGCGCGCACGACATCCTGCAGGAACTGGGCTGGGGGCGCGTGCCCGCTCAGCCACTCCCCGACCTGCCCCCAGAGCAGGCGCGCGTGCTGGCAGCGCTGCGTGGACCGGTGACCCTGGACGACCTTCAAGGCCAGACTGGGCTGCCACTGGCCGAACTTCAGACGGCACTGGTCATGCTGCAACTGTTGGGGCTGGTGGAAGAAACTGGAGGCCGCTGGGTTCGGCGCTGAGCTACATAGACGGCTTCGGTCTGTACCGCCAGCAACTTGGAACAGAACCGATTCGCCAACTCTCCGTCCGGCCGTCCGCTTCTGCGCCTTCTCGCTCTCCTACGAACTTGAGGAACTACCTTCTAGAGCTGTGCGAGTTGGCTCGGATTCAATCTTTTGCAAAAACGATTGAATCCGAGTCCGGATTACAGATGTTGCGGGCCGAAGTCCTTTTCAATCACCACACGCGGCGGTCCTGAGAGGGTCACGCCTTCTTCTACTGGGTCAAGCAGCGTGGGCAAGTGGGAACGCAGCCCTACCACCAGCCCACCACCCTCACCTTGCAAGCCCTCCGCCTGCGGGTTCAAGGTCAAAGTCCATCCGCCACCCGGCCAGGCCACGGCCACGCTGAGCTCCTCGCCGTTGACCAGGGCCACCAGTTCCAAATCGTCCAGCCGGACCCGCACGCGCCCCGTTGTAAACCGGACCTTCACCTCTGTTGGCCTGCCATAGGTGACAGGATAGAGGCATGGACATTCTGGTTCTGGGCGGCACCAAGTTCGTGGGGCGGCATATCGTGCTGGCTTTTCTGGCGGCGGGGCACCGCGTCACCGTGCTAACGCGCGGCCAGAGCGCCGATCACCTGCCTGCCGAAGTCGAGCGGCTGCGCGGCGACCGCAGCCAGGGGCCCGGAGGTCTGGAAGCCCTGGCCGCCCGCACCTGGGCCGCCTGCGTGGATGTCAGCGGCTATACGCCCCGGCAGGTGCGGGCCAGTGCCGAGGCGCTGCGGGGCCGGGTGGGCCGCTACCTCTTTATCAGCACCGCCAGCGTGTATGCCACGCCCGCTGTTCATCCAGTGCGTGAGGACGCCCCCCTGTTCCCACCCGCCGCCGAGGACATCACCGACGTGACCAATGAAACCTACGGCCCGCTCAAGGTGACCTGTGAGCGCATTGTGCAGGAGGTCTACGGTGACCGGGCCACCATCTTCCGCCCACAAATCGTGGCCGGGCCGTATGACCACACCGCCCGTTACCCTTACTGGCCGGACCGCGCCAGCAGGGGAGGGGAGACCCTGCTGCCTGGCACCGGGCACGACCATGTGCAGGTCATTGATGCCCGCGACCTCGCCCGCTTTGCGGTGAAAGCCGTCGAAGCAGGTGTAGGTGGGGTCTTCAATCTGGCCGGCCTGCGCCTGACCTGGGCCGAGTTCGCCCGTGTGCTGGGTATCTCGCAGCCGGTCTGGCTGGATGAGGCCGCGCTGGAGACACAAGGGCTGGGCTTTCAAGAATTGCCGCTCTATATCCCAGACAGCAGCGAGTATGGCGGCCTGATGGACATCAGCGCCGAGCGGGCAGAGGCGGCGGGCCTGACCTTGACAGACCCGGCGGTGACTGCACAGGACACCCGAGAGTGGAGTCAGCACGCTCACCTGTCTTACGTCTTGACGCCGGAGAGGGAGGCTGAGGTGCTGGCCGGCAGGAGAGAAAACCCGGCCTGACATCCCCTCTTTCTCTTGACCCGAGAACAGTGAGAACCGGGTGGTATGCTGGCCCCCGCGTTAAGGACTGCTCTGAAGGGAGGTGCGGCTTATCTCGCAGGAAATCTGGACGGACGTGCTGGAGTACGTTCGCAAGAATATTTCAGAGGTTGAATACCACACGTGGTTTGCCCCGGTGAAAAATCTGGGCGTTCAGGAAGGCTCGCTGGTGCTGGGGGTGCGCAACTCGTTTGCGCAGGAGTGGTTTCGCAAGCACTACCTCGAACTGCTGGAAGACGCCCTTCGCTCGCTGGGCGCACAGAATCCGCAGGTCAGTTTTCAGGTGCTGCCCGCCGCACAGGACGCCCTGCTGCTGCCCACCGACCCACCACCGCCTCCGCCCGCACCCGTGGGCCGCGCGGCGCCCAGCGTGCCGGCCCTGACCGAAAACCGCAAAGTGCTGAACCCCAAATACACCTTCGAAAATTTCGTGGTGGGGCCCAACAACAACCTCGCCCACGCGGCGGCGCTGGCCGTCGCCGAGTCACCGGGCAAGGCCTATAATCCTCTGTTTATCTACGGGGACGTCGGCCTGGGCAAAACCCACCTCATGCATGCGGTTGGGCATTACATGACCGAGCGCTTTCCCGGCAAGCGCATCGAGTATGTCTCGACCGAATCGTTTACCAACGACCTGATTAACGCCATCCGCGAAGACCGGATGACACAGTTTCGCAACCGATACCGCTCGGTGGACCTGCTGCTGGTGGACGATATTCAGTTTCTGGCGGGCAAAGAGCGCACGCAGGAGGAGTTTTTCCATACCTTCAACGCGCTCTACGAGAACCACAAGCAGATCATCCTCAGCTCTGACCGGCCACCCAAAGATATTCAGACGCTCGAAGGTCGGCTGCGCAGCCGCTTTGAATGGGGCCTCATTACGGATATTCAATCTCCGGAGTTCGAGACGCGCGTGGCGATCCTCAAGATGAACGCCGAACACAACCGCATCGACATTCCTCAGGAAGTGCTGGAACTGATTGCCCGGCAGGTCACAAGCAACATCCGTGAGCTGGAAGGCGCCTTGATGCGTGTGGTGGCGTTTTCCAGCCTGAATAACGTGGCCTTTTCCCGCGCCGTGGCGGCCAAGGCCCTGAGCAATGTCTTTGCGCCGCAGGAAGTCAAGGTCGAGATGATGGACGTCTTGCGTCAGGTGGCCGCCCACTACAACATGCCCTCCGATGTCATTCGGGGCGCAGGCCGGGTGCGCGAGGTGGTGCTGGCCCGGCAGGTGGCCCAGTACCTGATCCGCGAGCTGACTGATCACTCGCTGCCCGAAATCGGCCAGTTCTTTGGGCGTGACCATTCCACCGTCATGCACGCCATCAGCAAGGTGACAGAAGCGCTGGGTAAGGATTCGGATTTGACCGCTTCGGTGGACTTCCTGAGACGCCGGATGCAGGGCACGGACGACGAGGACATTCAGGCGTAATGATTGCCTTCTATTTAGCCCCGACCGAATTAAGTTCCAAAATCCGTTCCAAAACGGTGTGCGTAGTTTCACAAGCTGTGGATAACCCTGTGGATAAGCTGTGGATAACCCCGTTTTTTCTGTGGATAAAGTTGTGGATAACTGATGCTGGTTTTCCACATGTGGATAACTCCCGACTTTATCCACAGGATATCCACAGGGAAGTGCCACTTATCCACATTTTTATCCACAGGCTGTTTCCGCGCCTGGCGGGACTCTAACTCACTTATCCACAGTTTCCACAGGCCCTATTACTACTACTACTATCTTTTTTAAGTTTAAAAACAGGTAAAAGATAGAGACCAGACAGAGAGGCAAGGCATGAACGTCAACGTCACCAAAAAAATCTTGAGCGAAGGCCTGGGCCTTCTTGAACGGGTCATCCCCAGCCGCAACAGCAACCCTCTGCTGACGTCCCTGAAAGTCGAGGCCAGTGAGGCTGGCCTGACCCTCAGCGGCACCAACCTCGAAATTGACCTGTCCTGCTTTGTGCCCGCAGAGGTGCAGAAGCCGCAGAACTTTGTGGTCCCCGCTCACTTGTTCGCCCAGATTGTCCGGAATCTAGGTGGTGAGCTGGTCGAGCTGGAACTAAATGGGCAGGAACTCTCGGTGCGGGCTGGCGGCTCGGATTTCAAGTTGCAGACCGGCGACACCGAGGCGTATCCGCCGCTGAGCTTCCCTACCCAGGCTGACCTGAGCCTGGATGCCAGTGAACTGGCCCGCGCTTTTGCCAGCGTGCGCTACGCTGCCAGCAACGAGGCCTTTCAGGCCGTGTTCCGGGGTATCAAGCTCGAACATCGTCCGGACGGCGCGCGAGTTGTGGCTTCCGACGGTTACCGGGTGGCCATCCGCGACTTTCCGGCCAGTGGCGACGGGCGCAACTTGATTATTCCGGCGCGCAGCGTGGATGAACTGATTCGCGTGCTCAGGGATGGTGAGGCCCGTTTTACCTACGGCGACGGGCAGCTGAGTGTGACCACCGACCGCGTGCGGATGAATCTCAAGCTGCTGGACGGCGACTTTCCCGATTACGAGCGTGTGATTCCCAAGGAAATCAAGTTGCAGGTCACGTTGCCGGCCACGGCGCTTAAAGAGGCGGTCAATCGGGTGGCGGTTCTGGCCGACAAAAACGCCAACAACCGGGTGGAATTTCTGGTGTCTGAAGGCAAGCTGCGCCTGGCCGCAGAGGGCGACTACGGCCGCGCACAGGACACCCTGGACGTGGTGCAGGGCGGCACCGAGCCAGCCATGAGCCTGGCTTTTAACGCCCGGCACGTGCTGGACGCCCTGGGGCCCATCGAGGGAGAGGCGGAGTTGCTGTTCTCTGGCTCCACCAGCCCTGCTATCTTCCGCGCGGCAGGCGGCGGGGGGTACATGGCTGTCATGGTCACGCTGCGCGTCTAAGGGGCCGCCCAGGGCCGGCGCGGGGCCATGAGGCCCAAACGTTAGACCGGGTTTACCGTGTCAGGAGCACCCACGCTTATAGTGTCTGCGGTACACCTTTCGCCGCGCGAAAGGACAATTCGGGGAGGAAGACAGGGATGAAGATTCAGAAAGTGTTGGCCCGTGAAGTGCTGGACTCTCGCGGGAACCCCACCGTGGAAGCCGAAGTTCACCTCGACAGCGGTCTTCTTGGCCGCGCCATCGTGCCCAGCGGCGCCAGCACCGGCACCCATGAGGCGCTGGAACTGCGTGACGGCGGCAGCCGCTACCTGGGCAAAGGTGTTCAGCAGGCCGTCAAGAACGTCAATGAAGCCCTGGGCCCGGCTGTCGTGGGCTTGGACGCCAGCGAGCAGGCCGCTGTCGACGCCGCCCTGATGGCTGTGGACGGCACCCCCAACAAGGGCCAGCTGGGCGGCAACGCCATTCTGGCCGTCAGCCTGGCCACCGCCCGCGCGGCCGCCGCCGAGCTGAATGTGCCGTTGTACCGTTACCTGGGAGGCAGCAACGCCAAGACGCTGCCCGTGCCCATGATGAACCTCATCAACGGGGGCGCGCACGCCGATAACTCGGTGGACTTTCAGGAATTTATGGTCATGCCTGTGGGAGCCCCGAGCTTCCGCGAGGCGCTGCGCTACGGCGCCGAGACCTTCCACACCCTGAAGAAAGTGCTGTCGGCCAAAGGCTACAACACCAACGTGGGCGATGAAGGCGGCTTTGCGCCTGACCTCAAAAGCAATGAGGAAGCGCTGGACGTGCTGCTCGAAGCCATCCAGAAGGCCGGGTACGAGCCGGGGAAAGACATCGCCATTGCGCTGGACCCCGCTGTGACCGAGCTTTACAAAGACGGTCAGTACCACCTCGAAAGCGAGGGGCGCATCCTGTCCACCGCCGAGCTGGTGGATTTCTGGGCGGATTGGGCCAGCCGGTACCCGATTGTCAGCATTGAGGACGGCCTGGCCGAAGATGACTGGGACGGCTGGGCGGCCCTGACCGCCAAGATTGGGGACCGCGTGCAACTGGTGGGCGACGACCTGTTCGTGACCAATCCCGAGAGATTGCAGCGCGGCATTGACAGCAAGGTGGGCAACGCGATTCTGGTCAAGGTGAACCAGATCGGCAGCCTGACCGAGAGCATGGACGCCATTGAGCTGGCCAAGCGCCACCACTACGGCACCGTTATTTCGCACCGCAGCGGCGAGTCCGAAGACAGCTTCATCGCCGACCTGGCGGTGGCCACCAACGCCGGGCAGATTAAAACTGGCTCGGCTAGCCGTTCGGACCGCATCGCCAAGTACAACCAGCTGCTGCGCATTGAAGACAGCCTGGGCGACCGCGCCGTGTATCCAGGCCGCAAGGCGCTGCGTTAAGCGACCGGGCCGGGCGGTGGGGTGTTGCCCCTGCCGCCCGCCTCTTTCAAAGCGGATGGAAAGGATTCCAAGATGCAGATGACAGATATTGACCGCGCCACCAAGATTGTGGCGACCGTCGGCCCCGCCAGCCGTTCCCCAGAGGTTCTGGGCCGCATGATTGACGCGGGCATGAACGTCGTGCGCATGAACTTCAGCCACGGGGACCGCGAGGACCACCGCCAAACGGTGCAGATGGTGCGCGAACTGGCCGCCCAGAAGGGCGTGGCCATCGGCATTCTGCAGGACCTGCAAGGCCCAAAGATTCGCGTGGGCCGCTTCAAGGACGGCGCCGTGACCCTGCACCCCGGCGACAAGTTCATCATCACGATGGACGACGTTGAAGGCGACGCCGAGCGCGTCTCCAGCACCTACAAAGGGCTGGTGCATGACGTGCAGCAGGGCATGGCCCTACTGCTTGACGACGGCAATATGGCCCTGCGGGTGGACAGTGTGCGTGGCCAGGAGGTGCACACCACCGTCGTGATTGGCGGCGTGCTGAAGAACAACAAGGGTATCAATGTGCCCGAGGCCGACCTCTCGGTGCCGGCGCTGTCCGAAAAAGACGTGCAGGACATGGAATTTGGCGCCGAGCTGGGCGTGGACTGGGTGGCCCTGAGCTTCGTGCGGTCGCGCGATGACCTGCTGCTGGCCCGGCACTACCTGTCGCGCTTTGGCAGCCGCGCCAAGCTGATGGCCAAGATCGAAAAGCCTCAGGCCGTGGACCGCTTCGAGGACATCCTGAAGGAAGTGGACGGCATCATGGTGGCGCGCGGCGACCTGGGTGTGGAGATGCGCCCCGAGCAGGTGCCCACCATCCAGAAGCGTCTGATTCGCCTGTGCCGGGAGGCTGGCAAGCCGGTCATCACCGCCACGCAGATGTTGGAAAGCATGATTAACCTGCCCCGGCCCACCCGCGCTGAGGCGTCGGACGTGGCGAACGCCATTTACGACGGCACCGACGCCGTGATGCTCTCGGCGGAATCGGCGGCGGGGCTGTATCCCGTGGAGTCGGTCGCCATGATGGCCCGTATCGCCCATGAAGCCGAAGACAGCGAGCACTACAAGATGCTTCAGCGGCAACTGGTGATTGACACTGAACTGGCGCAGGACGCCATTGCTTCTTCGGCTTGCAACATCGGCGAGAAGCTGGATTCGCCGGCCATCGTGACCTTTACCAGCACGGGCGGCGCCGCCTCGCGGATAGCCAAGAACCGCCCGCCCCTGGCCATCCTGGCCCTGACGCCCAACGAACAGACCCGCAACCAGCTGGCCCTGGTGTGGGGTGTGGTGCCGGTCCTGAGCGAAGACCCTCGGAACACCGACGACATGGTGCGCATTGCCAACGATGAGCTGCGCCGCAGCGGCCTGGCCGATGTCGGCGACCGGTATGTCATTACCGCTGGCGTGCCCTTTGGCGTGCGCGGCACCACCAACATGCTGCGTGTGGAGCGGCTGCGCGAGGACCAACTGCGGTTGTAGTGGGTCAGCACTGTCAGGAAGAGGTCAACTTTTTATCCACAGGGACGGGGTTTTTCCACACCGTCCCTGTGGATAAGTCCTGGGTTGTCCACAGGGTTTTGTGTGTGCTGGCCGTTGTCCACAGCCTGTGCCGGTTGTCCACAGTCGCCTGTGTATAACTTTGCGCTTGCAGAGCTGATGGCACAGGGTCCTGAAAGCGCCTGACAGCTCCATGAAGGCCCCGTGAAGGAGAGGGGTGGCCTACGACCCCAGGACCAGCCGTGCGAACTTGTCCTTGCCCTTCTGAAGCACCGCGCCGCCCTCTGACGAAAGCTGGTCACGGCTCAGGGTGCCCTGTGGGTCCGTGAAGGCCTCGCCATTCAACTTCAGGCCTTTGTTCTGCATCAGTTTGCGGGCCGCGCCGTTGCTGGGTTCCAGGCCAGCCAGGACAACCAGTTTGGCCAGGCTGATGCGGCCCTCATCATTCAGCTCGCTGGCAGGAACGGGCACCACGGGAAGATTTTCTGGAATGCCGCCCTTGGCGACGGACTTAAATCGGGCCTCGGCCGCATCCAGGTCCGCTTCAGGGTGAAACCAGGCCACCACGGCGCGCGCCAGCTCGCGGTGGGCGGCGACGGGATGGCCAGCCAGCAGGGCTTCTACCGGGTCACGCGGCAAGTCTGTCAGCAGGGTGAAGTAGTTCTCCAGCAGCGGGTCAGGCACCTTCATCAGGCCGGCAAACATGGCGTGCGGCTCGTCGGTCAGGCCGATGTAATTGTCCAGGCTCTTGGACATCTTCTCGGTGCCGTCCAGGCCCACCAGCAGCGGCAGGGTCATGACCACCTGCGGCTCCTGCGCGTAGTCGCGCTGCAGGGCGCGGCCCACGAGGTTGTTAAACAGCTGGTCGGTGCCGCCCAGTTCCACGTCGGCTTCCAGCGCCACCGAGTCGTAGCCCTGGGTCAAGGGGTACAGCAGTTCATGCATAGCGATAGGTACGCCGCCCTCAAAGCGCTTTTTAAAATCGTCGCGCTCCATGATGCGGGCCACCGTGTAGCGGCTGGCCAGGCGAATCACGTCGGCGTAGCCCATCGGTTCGAGCCACTCGCCGTTGTAACGGATTTCCAGTACATCAGGCTCGTCCCGCAGCACCAGGCGGCACTGTTCGAGGTAGCTGCGGGCGTTTTCGCGGGTCTGTTCCAGGGTCAGGGGCGGGCGAGTTTTACTCTTGCCGCTAGGGTCCCCGATCATGGCGGTAAAGTCGCCGATCAGCATGATGACCTTGTGGCCCAGGTCCTGAAACTGGCGCATCTTGCGCAGGATGACCGCGTGGCCCAGGTGCAGGTCGGGGCGGGTGGGGTCGGCGCCCAGCTTCACCCGCAGCGGCACGCCCGTCTCGCGGCTGCGCTCCAGCTTGCGGCGCAGGTCGTCCTCGCTGACCAGGTCAACGACGCCGCGCTTCAGAATCTCCAGTTGTTCCTCTACAGGCAGGTTCCAGCGAATCTCGTTCATGGGCACTCCAGGGCAAAAACGGCGGACTCGCTGAGCAAGTTCGCCGCTTTCAGGGTTGGATTTCAGGCTTGACTGACCCCCACCTAGCGGCGGGGACGATAGTACTCATCAGGTTGGGCACGTCGGGTCAGGCGCCTCATGCCCCGCAGCATAGCAAGGCCGGGTGCCGTAGAGAGCCGGGGCCGTCTGTGCAAGCATGGCGGGCGTGAAAACCATGCACGAACTGCGCGCGACCTTTGCCGGGCCGGGCCGGGTGGACTGGCTGGGGCTGCGGCCCGCGCGGCGCGCGCCTGTCCAGCGGGTGCCCGAGGTTCAGGCGCACCCCCTGGTCGGGCTGATCGGTGACCACGGCAAGCTGGCCCCGCCCCGGCTCACGGCGCTGACCGGCGAAACGGGAGAGGCGGCCCAGGCCAGCCGCGCGGCCCCTGTGCCGGGTGGGCCGGGCCGCCGCCAGGTCACGCTGATTCAGGCGGAACATCTGCCAGTAATTGCTGCCCTTGCAGGCCGCGCCGAAGTCACGCCAGAGCAACTGCGGCGCAACATCGTGGTCAGTGGCCTGCCGCTGCTCGCCCTGAAAGACCGGCGGTTTCAGATAGGCGAGGTGATTCTGGAAGGCACGGGCGAGTGCCACCCCTGCTCGCGCATGGAAGAGAATCTGGGCGAAGGCGGATACAACGCTGTGCGCGGTCACGGCGGCCTGACGGCCCGCGTAATCCAGGGCGGTGTCATCCGGGAAGGGGATGAGGTGCGGCCCCTGGCAGGGGACGGGGCGCTGTGAAGGGCCGGTCAGCGGCTGGAAAGCGGGCGGCACCGGTCCTCAGTGCCACCCGGCGGCGCACCCTGGGGGGCGCTTTCGGCTTTACGCGGCTGATTGTCGAATTGGGGGTGCTGAGTGCCTTCGCCTTCAGTCTGGCGCTGTTCGTGGCCGCCATCGCCCAGGCGTATGTGACCATCCGCGCCGCGCTGGGCCGCCTGGGCGACGCCGAAACCACCAAGACCCTGATTATCGCGGCGGTAGAGCAGGCCGACACCCTCCTGATTGGGGTGGCGCTGCTGATTATCTCGTTTGGGCTGCAAAGTCTATTCGTCAGCCGCATACAGAACGTGCCGGCCTGGCTGCATATCGAATCGTTTGATGACCTGAAACAGAAACTGATCGGGATCGTGGTCGTGGCGCTGGCGGTGAACTTTTTCAGTGTGGCCCTTGAATGGAAGGGTGGCGGCGACATCCTGGTGTACGGCGCGGCGCTGGCGGCGGTCATTCTGGCGGTGGGCACCTATTCGGTCATTTTGAGCCGGCAGGGCGGTCACCGTGTCCACCCCCCAGCGGAGGCTGCACCGGACCGTGCCCAGCCTTGACGCCCGACTCTCGGCAGTGCTGGCCCTGGTGCAGGCGAGGTGTCACGCCGATATCGGCAGTGATCACGCACACCTGCCCCTGCGCCTGCTACAGCTGGGCCGGATAGAGCGCGGCATCATCGTGGAGCTGAATCCTGGCCCGCTGGCCCATGCGCGCCGGAATGTGGCGCGTGCCGGCCTGGGGGCGCGGCTGGAGGTCCGTGCGGGTAACGGCCTCGCCCCACTGGCGCCGGGCGAGGTGGAGAGTGTCAGCATCACGGGGATGGGCGCCCAGACCATGCTGGGCATCCTGACCCGCGAGCCGCTGCGGGTGCCGCCCGCCCTTGTCTTGCAGCCCAACGACAGCGCCGAGCCGCTGCGCCGCTGGGCCTGGGCGCACGGATATAGGCTGCGGCAGGAGGCGCTGGTGGCAGGCCACTGGGCCTACCCCGTGTTGCGCCTGGAGAGTAGAGATGGTCCCGATCCGGTCTACGACGGCCTACCCCTGGACGTGGCGCTGCGCTACGGGCCGCACCTGCTGCGGCGCCGAGATGCGCTGCTCTGGCAACAGGTGCAGGCAGATGTGCGCCGCCTGACGCCTCTGGCCGCGCCCGGTCGCCCCGCCCAGGCTGACCTGAACCTGGCCCAGACCGCGCTTGATTTCCTGGAAACGCTCTAAAACAAAAAAATCCGCCTTCTTTGGCGGTGATAAGAAAAGAATAGCGCGATATGCAGGTCTCGTCAAGGTTAAAGACATGGGGGTCA
>NZ_WQLB01000036.1 GCF_009755355.1 Deinococcus arboris
GTCCAGCGTCCAGACCTGCACCTTCAGGTGTGTGGCGTCCGGATAATCCTCACCGGCCCCGAACTGGCGAACGAGGCTGGCCGGGCGACCCGCTTCCGCTGCCCCGGCCTCTACCATCTGGGCCAGACTGCGGCCCGTCACGCCTGCATGGTTCAGGAGCGCCAGTAGTTGCCCGCCCGGCGCCGTAACTCGCGCAGCCAGTTCGGCCAGCCGCCCGTAATCGCGCTCAGCCCGCCACACCCCCGCCTTGCCCCGCGCGAAGCTGGGCGGGTCCAGCACCACCAGGTCGAAGGTGTCGCCGCGCCGCTCCAGCCGGCCCAGCCACTCGAACACGTCGCCGTAGAGAAAATCCTGGTCAGGAGCGTGAAGGCCACTCAGAGCGTAGTTGGCCTGCCCCCAGGACAGCACTTTGCGCGACAGGTCCACATTCTTGACCGCCGTCGCCCCGCCCAGCGCCGCGCTGAGGCCAAAGCCGCAGGTGTAGGCAAAGGTGTTCAGCACCCGCCGCCCAGCCGAGTGGGCGCGCACCCAGGCGCGGGCCGGGCGGGCGTCGGTGAACAGGCCCACGCTCAGGTCGGCGCCGGGGCGAATCAGGAAGGGCACGCCGTCTTCCAGGCCCACCACTTCGGGCTGGGTTGCCCCCCAGATAGGCTCGGCCGGGGTCAGCTCGGCCCGCTGGACATTGGCGGCGTGGCTGGCCCCCACAGGACGGCGCTTGAGGTACACGCTGGCCAGGGGCACAGCCTGTGCACAGGCGGCGGCCAGCTCGTGTTCCTGAGCCCCCGTCAATTCGTCGTAGAGGCTCAGCATGCCCGTGTCGCCCGCCACATCCAGCGTGAACTGCCCGCCGGTTTCGGTCAGGTGCGCGGCGCGGTACAGGGTGGTGCCCTGCGCGGCCAGCGGCGCGCGGCGGGCCAGCAGGCGGGACAGGTCAGGGAGGGGCAACGTCACGCGCCCGAGTGTAATGCGCAGCCCAGGGGAAGATGGACTTCAGTGGGATCAAGAGAAGCCGTAAGCATGGACGAGGGGCGAGCAAACCGAGAAAGGCAAGACGGCCTCTGCCAAGGAAAAGTCATGTGGGCAGGGTGCTGGGCCAGAACTTTAAAAAGAGTTCCGTCTGCCGCTGCTCCTCATCAAAAAAGAGGAGAGGCGCGCTGCCCCTCCTCCCACTGTCCCGCTCTGTTACGGCCGCCCACCCAGCAGCCACCACACGCCGGCTGTGGCCACCGCCGTGATGGCCCAGAAGCGCATGGTGACGTGGGTTTCGGGCCAGCCGATGTCCTTGTGTTCAAAGTGGTGCTGAATGGGCGCCATCTTGAAGACCCGCTTGCCGCGCAACTTGAACGAGGCCACCTGAATGATGATGCTCAGGGTGGCGACCACTGGAATGATGGCGGCCAGCGGCAGCAGCCAGACATCGGCGTACAGCACATAAGCGCCCGCCGCAATGGCCCCGATGGCGTGGCTGCCCATGTCGCCCATGAAGACCCGCGCCGGGTAGGCGTTAAACCACAGAAAGCCCAGCAGCGCCGCCGCCAGCAGCGCCCCCACGGGCGACAGCCCCAGCAGCGGCAGCAGCACGATAATGGCCACGCCTGCCAGCAGCCCGTCCACGCCATCGGCAAAGTTAAAGGCGTTCACGCTGCCCACCATGACCAGGGTCAGCAGAATCACGTCGCCCACTGGCCCCAGGCTGGGCACCAGCTCATGCGAGGCCAGCGGCGCGGCGAAGTACGCGAACGCGGCGGCCACCACAAACTGAAGTGGGAATTTTTCGCGGGCCAGCAGCTCGGTCTTGCCGCCGCCCTTCATGCGCGAGCGGATTTTCAGCAGGTCGTCGGCCCCACCGACCAGGCCCATGCCCAGCGCCGTCAGCATGATGAGCAGTTCGCGCGGTCCCCCAGCGTTGCCGCTCAGGTACAGCGGCACAAAGACCAGCAGCGCCGCCAGCACGAAGGGCACGCCGCCGGCGGTGGGCGTGCCTTCTTTCACCAGATGGGTCTGTGGGCCGTCCACCCGCACCCGCTGGCCCCAGCCCCGCGCCTTGCTGACCCGCACGAACAGGCCCACCAGAAACCACGACAGCAGCGCCGTGACAATCATCATGGCCGCTTCACTCCGCTTCGCAACGTCATCTCAAGCGCGGAGCCTACCACGCGCCCGGCCAGCGCCGCCCGCATGCAGAGTCCAGGTTAGCCGCTGCGGTGCCTTCATTCCTCGCTGTCACCGTTTCTCTGCTTCCTCTCTTGAGCACGGCGTAGCTTTGTACAGCTTGACTTGATGCTGGGGTGTCTCAACAGCGTCATGTCCGCCTTGAGACTCGGCAGATCCTCTCATCCGGACTCCGATTAAATCGTTTGCAAAAACGATGAAATCCGAGCGGACTTGCAAAGCTGCGCCGCAGAGCGAGAAGGAGAAAAACGGGTTCCGGACGTGGAGTTGGCAAATCGGCGTTTTCCCGATTGGTCAACGAAACAAACGGAATCCGTATCACAGCTCTCCCGTGATCAATCATCCTCTGTGAGCGTCTGAATGGTTTTCGCCACCCGCCGGGCACGGGTCTCGGGGTTCTTGGTGCCCTCCACCGCCAACACATGCTGACGCTGCTGGCTATAAGAAAGCCGTCCGAAACGCTCTGAGGCGCCTGGCGTGCCGTTCAGCGCGGCCTGCAAGTCGTCAGGCACAGTGACTTGACGGGGTTCCGTGTCCAGGTGGAGGGTGACACTCACGTGGTCTCCTGCCTGAACGCCTGCACCCTGACGATGTTCGGCGCTGACCGGCAACATGTACCGGCCGCCCATCACCGCCACCGTGCTGCGGTACGTGTAACCGTTCAGGGTCACCGTCACGGCCGGTTTCTTCCCCGTGCCGAGTTCCGCCACGATCTGTGGGGGGACTTCGATGCCGGTGGCCGTCTTGCGTTCCAGTCTCAAGGTCGTCTCGAACGTGGGCATAGGTCTGTTTTATACGCCTGATGCGAGAGTACGTTGGGCCGGAGGGCAAAACAGAACGGCGAGGAAGAAACGCTGGAAAAGCGCGGGCGGTTTGAACAGTGTCGTGTCAGCCCAAATGCTCAGGAGACCCGTGCGAACCCTAACCGTGATCAATAATTGGGTGAATCCATGCTGGAGGAACGGCTTGACCAGAGGCCTTGATCAGTCGGCCAGATAACGAATAAAGTCCCGCATCTCATTGACGCAGGTGCCAGCGTCCTGGGCGGCGCTGCTGCCCGTCACGGTGCGCAGCAGGCCGCTGTCACTCAGATACAGCTGACTGACGCGGTAATTCACCCCGCCCTCTTGAAAATCGTAGGCGGCCAGCACGCTCCAGATGCCGGCGCGGTCCACCGGCTGGGTGACGACGTTGCGCACGTTGCGCCCCAGGCTGCCCTGCAACTTCAGGGCAAAGGCGCGGGCCTCTTCGGGGGTGCCAAAGCGGGGAAAGGCCTGCCCATGCCTCTCCTCGCGCATCAGGCAGTTGCCGCTGGCGTCGGTCCAGTAATTCGCGTCGCCGCCCACCGGCGTCCAGCCGGGCATAGGCACAATCAGGGCGCCCGATGTCCAGGGCAGCGTCAATGCGGCGAGGCAGACCGGCAGCAAGGGGCGTGGCATCAGCGGTCACGCTAACAGGCAGCCTGATGACAATCTTGAAGCTCTTCTCATGGAGTGGGGCCAAACAGTTCGTCCAGCCGCCGGTTCAGTCCGTCGCGTACGGCCGGCCACTCGTCCCTCAGTACGCTGAACATCACACTGTCGCGCGCCTGGCCGTCTGGCCGGACCTGATAGGCCCGTAAAACCCCTTCCTCCACCGCGCCCAGACGGCGCATGGCGCGGCGGCTGCGTTCGTTGCGGGCATCCACCTTGAAATGAACCCGGCCAGCCCCCAGCACCTCGAAGGCGCGGGCCAGCAGCAGCCGCTTGGCGTCGGGGTTGACCCCCGTGCCCTGCGCGGCGGGCAGCAGCATGGTGCCGATCTCGGCCCAGCGGTCGGCGGGCCTCACCTCGCTGTAACTGATGCGGCCCACCACGCGCCCCTCCTGCCAGACGGCAAAATTGACCCGCTGCGGCAGGGCATTTAGCCGCTCGATGTACTCGGCCCACGCCTCTGGGGTCGGCGCGCTGGGGCCGCCGCGCGCCAGAAAGCGAATGGTGTGCTCGTCGGCTCCGGCGCAGAGGTCGGCTGCGTGTTCGGGCTTCAGCGGCCCCAGCTCAATCAGGCGGCCGCGCAGGGTGGGCGTGGCCAGCCAGTCGGCCGCCGGGGCGGAGGGGGAAGCGCTGGTCATGCCGGGCATGGTACGCCGCCTGCCGGCTAAGCCCGGTGATACGGCTCGCCCGCACTGATGGTGGCGGCCCGGTACAGGGCTTCTAACAGCACCACCATGGCGAGGTCGTGCGGCAGGGTCAGCTGCCCCAGGCTCCAGAGGCGGTGCGCGCCGGCGCGCAGGTCGTCGGTGTGGCCCTCTGGCCCCCCAATCGCCAGGGCCAGCTCGCCGACACCACCCACCGCCTGAGCGTCCAGATAGGCACTCAGGCCCTCCGAGGAAAACTGCGTCCCGCGTGGGTCGAGCAGCAGCAGCGGCGCACGTCCAGCGGCCCGCCGTACCGCCTCACTTTCCTGGGCCTGGGTGCGCCCAGTGACCCGCGTGACCTGAAGGCGGTGGTAGCGCCGCAGCCGCTTTTCGTATTCGTCCCAGCCCGCGCGGGCGTAGGCCAGCCTCGGCTCTCCGACGGTGATGATATGCAGCCGCACGCCGGGCAGCTTAGCGTGCGGCGGCCCCCTGCCCGCTACACTGGGGGCCATGCGAGGCCCGATTTGCGCGTGCTTTCCCGGAGAGCAGGCATGAACTACGCCGCAACGCTGGCGGTGCTGGTGGTGCTGGCCTTCAGCTTTCCGCTGACGGTGCAGCTGGGCGCACAGGTGGGTGTGCCAGAGGCCGTGATGCTGTCTATTCTGGGTGCGGCGCTGACCTTCAGCCTGGCCACCTTTCTGGTGCGCTGGCAGGTCAACCACCACCGCGCCCGTCTGGAACGCCTGAACGCGGCGCGCGCCCAGATTGCCGCCGAGCCGGACAACCCGCGCGCCTATTTTGTGGGGGGCGAACACCTGGCCGCCCTGCTGCTGCGCCTGGACCGGCGCCGGGAAGCCGCAGAAGTCATTGACCGTTACGCCCGCCTGGGCGGCGCGCGGGAAGCAGAAATCGTGGCGCTCCGGGAAGCGCAGTCGGCAGCCGAACGCCGCGTGCGCCGCGCGCAGGGGAGAGAAACATGAAAGCGTACAAGGGCGTCGTGGAAAACGGCGTGGTGGTGGTCATTGGCGGCCGGCTCCCTGAGGGCACGGTCGTGACGGTGACGGTGGGTGAGGGCGAGTTGCTGCGCGCCCGCATCACGAATGTCCTCAAGCGGCCCCGCAAGGTGCGCGTGCGCCTCAAGCCCACGCCTGGCCTGGCGGTCAGTGGGGCAGGGCTGGACGCGGGCAGCCCGGTGCTGCGTCAGGACGGCGCACGGGCGGCCGATGACTGAAGGGCCCGAGCTGGACCTGACGGCCACCGGGCCAGGAGAGGCTGAGAGTCCGGCCCTCCCCAGTGGTGCCCGCGTGTGGCTGGTGCCGACCCCAGTGGGCAACCTGGGTGATGTCACCCTGCGGGCCCTGGAGGTGCTACGCGGCGCCGACGCCGTGGCCTGCGAGGACACCCGGCGCACCGGCGCCCTGCTGACCCACCTCGGGATTCGCAAGCCGCTGGTACGCCTGGACGCTCACACCATGCACCGCGCGCCGCAACTGCTGGAGCGCCACGCCCGCCTGGCCTATGTCAGTGACGCAGGCACGCCGGGCATCAGCGACCCCGGCGCCGAACTGGTGCAGGCAGCCATCGCGGCTGACATTCCTGTGGAAGTGCTTCCAGGGGCTACCGCCCTGATTCCGGCCCTGGTGCTGTCGGGCCTGCCCGCAGGGCGCTTCGCCTTTGAAGGTTTCTTGCCCCGCAGCGGCCGCGAGCGCCGCGAACGCCTGGAAGCCGTGGCGCACCGCGCCGAAACGAGTGTGCTGTACGAGAGTCCCCACCGCCTCCACGCCACACTGCTGGACCTGGCCGGCGCATGTGGCCCTGAGCGCGCCGCCAGCGTGACCCGCGAACTCAGCAAGAGGTTTGAGGAAACGGCGCGCGGCCCCCTGACCGACCTGGCGACCCACTTTCAGGAGGGCGTGCGGGGCGAGATTGTGGTGGTGGTGGCGGGCGCGCCAGCCACGCCGGCCCCCCAGGCCGCCGACTACGCCGAGCAGGCCCGCGACCTGGCCGCGCAGGGCCTGGGCGTCAGGGATATACGTGACCAGCTGACCCGCCTGGGTTTGCGTAAGAATGACGCTTATGCGCTGGCGCTTCAGGCGACCAGTACAGGCGCGCAAGACTGACCCTTTTTCCAGACCAACGAGGCTTTTTTCCATGACCGACCTGCCCCACTGTCCCCCCCAACCCAACCCGGCCAACATTCGCCGCGTGGCCGTCCTGACCAGCGGCGGCGACGCCCCCGGCATGAACGCGGCCATTCGCGCCGTGGTGCGCACCGCGACCTCCCAGGGCATCGAGGTGATCGGCGTGCGCCGGGGCTTTTCCGGCCTGCACCGGGGCGACTTCGTGACCCTGGGGCCCAGAGACGTGGCCAACACCATCCAGCGCGGCGGCACCATCCTGCTCTCGGCGCGCAGCCACACCTGGCGCACCCCCGAGGGCCGCGCGCGCGGCGCCCGCCACCTGCACGCCCACGATGTGGACGCTCTGATCGTCATCGGCGGTGACGGCAGTTTTCACGGTGCCCACTACCTGCAAGAAGAGCACAACATCCCCGTTATCGGTCTGCCCGGCACCATCGACAACGACCTGTACGGCACCGACCACACCATCGGGTACTTCACAGCGGTAGAAACGGCGCTGGACGCTGTAGACAAGCTGCGCGACACCGGCGCCAGCCATGAGCGCATCTTCGTGATTGAGGTCATGGGCCGCCACGCCGGCCACATCGCCCTGGACGTGGCGGTGGCTGGCGGCGCCGAGGAGGTGTTTATCCCCGAAGACGCCAAGGACATGGACAGCGTGCTAGAGACGGTGCGCAGCAGTGTCAAGCGCGGCAAGCTGGGCAGCATCATCATCGTGGCCGAGGGGTATCCAGGGGGCGCACAGGGGGTGGCGGCGGCCATTGAGCAGGGCACCGGCATGGAAACCCGCGTGAGCATCCTGGGCCACATCCAGCGCGGCGGCACGCCGGTGTCGTCTGACCGGGTGCTGGCCAGTCGCCTGGGCGAGGCCGCCGTCTACGCGCTGATGGAAGGCCGTAAGGGCGTGATGGTGGGCCGCCAGAACCACGAAACCAGCTTCACGCCTCTACCCGAAACGTGGGAACAACGCAAGGATGTCAGCCGCGACCTCTACCGCTGCGCCCGCACACTGAGTATCTAGCCTGTTCAGGCGAGGAAGAAGCCGCTGGCGGTAAGGCAAAGCGGCTTCTTCCTTGCGTCATGGCGACGATGGACAACACTGGGGCAGCCATCTGCTTCGGGGTGACTGCGGCAAACTCTCAATCAACATTGCTTTTAACGGCCCATCAAGCCGCTGGCTTCTCTGCATCTCTCTGCACGGCTCCAGACCAATGGGACGGGCGCTCGCCGGCTTCTCTGTCCTCTCTAGCGTCCCTCGCCGTTCAGGTCGCTGGACGGCACGTTAATGGTGGGGTGGCGCTTTTCAAAGCGGATGGTCAGGACGCCGCTGCTTAGGCTGGCCACACCTGACTGGGGCAGCACGGCTTCCGGGAAGGTCAGGGTGCGGCTAAAGGGGCCACTGGGCCGCTCCCCGCTTAGCAGGCGGGGGGCGGCCTCCCGGTGACCAGCCACCGTGACCTGGCCGCCGTCCTCCTGCACTTCCAGGGTCTCGGCGGCCACGCCGGGCACGTCCAGGCACAGCAACAGGTGGGTGTCATCCTCGGTCCAGTCAGCGGCCGGGCTCCAGACGGCTGGGGCCGAGAGGGTTTCCACCTCTTCCCGCAGCGTCATCAGGTGGTGCAGGCGCGCCAGTACGGGTTCGTTCATGCCGCACAGGCTATCATCCTCGCCGTGCGCGCCCTGCCTATGTTGACTGCCCCCACCGCTGCGGGCAAAAGCGCCCTGGCGCTAGACCTGGCCGAGCAGGCCGGCGCCGAACTGGTCTGCGCTGACGCCTTCACTGTGTACCAGGGGCTGGATATCGGCACCGCCAAGCCGGGGGCTGCTGAACGCGCGCAGGTGCCCCACCATCTGCTGGACGTGGCCAGCGTGACCGGGCCGTTCGATGTGGCGCAGTTTGTCGCCCTGGCCGAAGCCGCCATTGCCGATATTCTGGCGCGGGGCCGCACGCCGCTGATTGTCGGCGGCACCGGCTTTTATCTGGCGGCCCTGCGGCGTGGCCTGCCGCTGACCCCACCCAGCGACCCCCAGGTGCGCGCCGAGGTCGAGGCCGAGTTACAAGAACGTGGCCTGGACGCCCTGCTCGCCGAGATAGAACGCCGCCACCCCCAGGAGGCCGCCCGCCTGGAACGCAACCCGCGCCGGGTGGTGCGCGCCGCCGAACTGTACCGCCGCACCGGCCGCTACCCCGGCGAATTCGGGCATCAGGCACCTGCCTACCGCTACGAGGTGGTGGCCTTTACCCGGCCTCCGGCTGAGCTAGAGGCCCGCATGCACGCCCGCACCCTGGCCATGTTTGCGGCGGGCTGGGCCGACGAGGCGGCGTGGTTGGCCACCCAGGTGAGCCCCGACCAGACCCCACGCCCGACCGCCTGGCAGGCGCTGGGTTACCGCGAAGCGCTGGCGGTGGCCCAGGGCACCCTGAGCGTTCAGGCCGCCGCCGAGCAGGTGACCCTGGCCACCCGCCAGTACGCCAAGCGGCAGCTGACCTTTACACGCACTCAGCTGGGCGCGGCGCTGTTAAGTGAGGGTGAAGCGCGCCGGCATGTGCGCGCGGCGCTGGCCCGCTAGCGTAAGCCCCCGTCAAGGCCGCCGGAGTGGACATTCAGGCACGCCGGGTGTGAACACCGCGCCCAGCCAGTACAGTGACGGTGACCGCCTTCAGGTGGCGGGCGCCGTATTGACCGAAAGCCGATTTTCAGGGGGAGCGCATGAAAGCAAGGGTTCTCGGCATGATTCTCGCGGGTGGTCAGGGGTCCAGGCTGGCCCCACTGACCCAGAAACGCAGCAAACCGGCTGTGCCATTTGGCAGCAAGTACCGCATCATCGATTTCGCCATCAACAACTTCATCAATTCGGGCGTGTTTTCCATCTACGTTCTGACGCAGTACAAGGCCCAGAGCCTGACAGAGCACATCCAGCGCGGATGGCGCTTTGGCACCTTCCTGAGCGACTACTTCATCACGCTCGTCCCGGCGCAGATGTACCGGATCGAGGAACTGGGTCCGGTGTGGTACCGGGGAACCGCCGACGCCGTCTACCAGAACATGCACCTTATTGACAATTACGAAGCCGATTACATCGCCATTTTCAGCGGTGACCACATTTACAAGATGAATGTGGAGCACATGCTGCAAAAGCACATTGACAGCCGCGCCGACGTGACGATTGCGGCCTATCCCATGCCCCAGGCGCAGGCGCACCAATTTGGCGTGATGCATGTGGATGAGAGCTGGCGCGTGACCCAGTTTCTGGAAAAGCCCAAAGACCCCCCCGCCATTCCCGGCCAACCCGGCACCAGTCTGACCAGCATGGGCAACTACATCTTCTCGCGCCGGGCGCTGGAAGAACTGCTGGAAACCAACATGGGCGGCGGTGAGGACGGCTTTGACTTCGGCGGCGACGTGATTCCGCGCGCCCTGTCCGACGGCTACACGGTGATGGCCTACGACTTTCACCGCAACCCCATTCCGGGGCAGGCCAGTGCCAACACCTACTGGCGCGATGTGGGGACGCTGGACGCCTACTACGAAGCCAACATGGACCTCGTGAGCATCAACCCCGAGTTCGACTTTTACAACCCGCAGTGGCCGCTGCGCACCAGCAGCGAATTCTCGCCGCCTGCCAAGTTTGTCCATGAAAGTGATGGCCGCAAGGGCCAGGCTTTCAACTCCATCATGGCCGGGGGCATCATCGTCAGCGGGGGCACAGTACGGGACAGTGTGCTGGGCCGTAACGTGCGTACCCACTCGTATTCACTGGTGGAAAGCTGCGTGCTGTTTGATGAGGTCGAGGTGGGCCGCCATGCCCACCTGCGCCGCGTCATCGTGGACAAGAATGTGGTGATCCCGCCCGGCACGAAAATCGGTTTGGACCCCGAGGAAGACCGGGCGCGTGGCTTTACCGTCACCGACAGTGGCGTGACCGTCGTGCCCAAGAGCTACACCTTCTGACCGCACCCTACGGGCTTCAACTGTGCCCCCTCATCGCTGAGCCGATGAGGGGGTGTTGTTCTATCAGCGCTTCTCCTCAGCTGGAGCCGTTCTGCTTCCACCGCTGTCCGCAAAAAGGTACAACGGCGGCCTGTTGTGGAATCCAGTTGAATCAGAAGTCTGTTTTGTGCTCAACACAACTGGGCGCATCGGGAAAGAGATCAATCTTGAGATGCAGCCGCCTCATGTTCAGGGAATGTCTGCCAACCTCTAACGACTTCAGGCACCTATGCGGTCTGACTCAACGTTGCGCTGTATGCCTATTTCAAATGGCTCGTTGAAGCCACGCTGCCTGTTGAGCAGATGTGTCAGATTTGCGACAGGTGATGTGGAGATAATTTAAGACACTTAAAAGATCCTTCACGCTTGCGCGGGGGACCTGGGGAGAGCGTATGGACGAGTCGGGCAAGTCTTTGAAAGCTGTTGCTTTTACCTCTCGGGATCTCATTCAGGACGGAGAGGGGAACTGGTATCACCTGCCCACCCTGCGCGCCCTGCACACCGCTGGTCGCCTGGCCTCCGGCAGTGCCGGCTACCTCCTCCTGATGCAGCACGCAGCGCTGAACCGCCCCCGCCTGATCGCCTGAACGGGCCATCTGGAACAGCTGGGGGCAGGACCAGAAAGGCTGCTCTGGGCACAGGTGAGAAGTTCGGTGGCCGGTTTGTCCCAGGTCAATGACTCGGTCCTGAACTGGAAGAAGCTCAGGCCATACGACAATCTGGGAGAAGAAGCTGGACGGCCTGATTGAGGAGGCTGTCCGCTTTGTGTGTCAGGAAAGGTCTGACTGCGGTGTGCCATTTCACCCTGCGGAGAACCGCTACCTGTCAATTCCATTTCAAGTGCTGTCTACGACGGCCATCAAGGCTTGAAGATTTCCCTCAACAGACCGCTTTGACAGTGCGCCAATAGCTCCCGGCTGTCCTGCTGCCAAGTGTCTGGGCCACGTCCTTTCTGACGGCGGAGGTCAACGGAGAATCCACATTCGGCCATGCACTACACTGCCGCGCGTGAGAAGTTTTCTGGGTCTTTTGCGGTGGCCCCTACACGCGCTCGCTGTCCCATGTGCTCTGGTCAGGGTGAGCGGGTGATGCGCCGCTCTACCCGCCTGCTGCTGGGCTCGCTGCTGATTTGCTCAGCCTTACCGGCCAGTGCGGCTTCGCTATCCCCCCGCACCCTCCTCAGTGTGCCCGGCGACACCCCACTGGAACTGCGCCCGCTGACCAGCGGCCTGGTGGCCTGCCTGGGGGACCGCCTGCTGCTGCTGGGCGCTGGCGGCGAGATGCGGCGCAGCCTGTCCACGGGCGACCGCTGCGCTGGCCTGAGTGTGAGTTCAGATAGCCGCTACGCCCTGACCCGCACCGCCGAGCAGGTCAGTGTCTGGCGCCTGGCCGACGGAGTGCGCCTGGCGCGCCTGGAGACGCCTGGGGTGGTGGGGGCGGGCTTTAGCGGTGCGCAGGACCTCCTGATTGGGTCAGGGCGGGGGACCGAGCGGGTCTCGCTGACCACCCTGGCACGCACAGCCCCGGTGGGCGATGGGGTAGACGCGCTGGTCACGGCTCCGGACGGCCTGCGCGTGGTGGTCACACGTGGTCAGCGCGTCCAGTTGCTCGACAGCGCCACCCTGAGCATTCAAAGCGCGGTGGCCTGCGCCGTGCCCTGCACCTTGGGCCCCGTCGCCTTCAGTCTGGATGGCCGCACCGCTGCCGTGCAGGCGGGTGGTGAGGTGTATGCCCTACGCGCAGGCTTCCCAGCGTCAGTGGTGGTGCGCCGGAGTGACGCGGCGGGCGCAGTGGTCAGTGCCTTGCCCCGACCTGATGGCAGCGTGTTGGCCCTGCGTGTGGGTCAGGCCGAGGTGCGCGACCTGCAAACCGGTCACCGAGAGCGGCTCCTGCCTGTGGCCGGATTGCAGGCTGCCCCGGCGGCCCTGACCCCCAGCGGCCGGGTTTTGACCGTGCAGGGCAACGTGCTGCTGGACAGTGCCCCTGACCTGACCACGCCCCGGACTCTGCTGACCCTGCCGGGTGTCCTGACTGGCGGCGGGCTAGACCCCGCCACGAATGAAGCGCTGGCCCTGCTGCCCGGCGGCGCCCTGAAACTTGGGACGCGGGCCGCCGCTGGGGACGTGATGGCTGTGCAGACCATGAACCGGTTCACCTGGCTGCTGAGCGGTGACAGGGCAGGCGGCGCAACCCTGAGCCAGTTCAGTGGTGGCCAGCGTCGCCCTGGTGCCAGCCTCCGCACCGGCACCCACCTGAGTGTGAGTCACTGGGGCAACCACGCGGCCGTCTGGGACGACACGCGCCTGGTGGTGGTGGCGCAGAAAACCGGCCAGGTGGCGGTCACGCTGCCCGTGTCGGGCGCGGCGCGCGTCACCGTCTCGCCCGACGCTACCCGCGCCTATGTGTTTCCCCGCAGCGGTGACCCCGCTGTCATCTTGACCGCCAACGCCAAACGCTTTCCGCTGCCGGTCGTGGCTGGGGTGCGCTACGCTGACGTGCACATCAGTGGGAAAGGTCAGTTCGCGTACGTGCGCGCTGGGGGCGGCCTGGACCTGTACCGCCCTGGCCAGCGCTCGCCGTTTGCCGCTCTGCCCACCGTCAGCGATCAGGAAGGCGGCGTGCGGTACAGCCCCGACAGCGCCCACCTGGCCGCCGTGACCCGCGCCGACGCCGGCTGGCAGGTCACGCTGCTGGACCCCGAAACGGGCCGCGTGACGGCCACCAGCGCGCCTCTGGGCGACCGGCCCGCCTTTCTGGCCTGGAGTGCCGACAGCCGCAGCCTGACGGTAGGGGCTGGTCTGGGCACGGCACTGAACAATGTGACTGTGTTTGAGGTGACTCCTTAAAAGTTGGCAGATCCACGTGTTACTCAGTCGGAATGGTGATGCGGCGGCAGACCAGTACAGTCTCCAGGTGGGGGTAAACAGCGGGGCAGCGCGATCAGCAATCCCATATCAAACGGCCTTCTAGAGGGGTGGATCTTCGCCAACGAGGCGGCGAAGCGCCGTATTTAGCTCCTCCCAGAGAGGCTGACCAAGCGCCGCGCGGTACTCAGCCTCAATCTCCTGCTTGATGGTCTGTGCGTCCAGCAGGTAGTGCCAACCTGCTGCTGTGAATTGGACTCGCGTGGCCCGGCCATCGTCGGGGTCGGGGTGCCGCTGGACGTAGCCGCCCTTTTCTAGCTCGGTGACCAGCTGCCCTGCCGCCTGTTTGGTCATTCCGGCACGCTCAGCTAGCGTGACAATTCGCGTGCCCCCGGTGTCCAGATAGGGCAGAAGATTGGTATGGGCCAGACTCAGGGTGGTGTGCCCGCGCTGATGCAGTTTGTCTAATGCCAGGATGTTATAGGCCCGTGCGGCCCGGTGTAGCAGGCGGCCGACATGGTGCTGGCGGGCATGTTCGAGAGTAACGGAATCTGGTTTCTGGGGCAAGATGGTCAGTCTCCTTGTCTAATTAGACAAGATGGTTTACTATATCCGAGTTTGTCTATAGAGGACAGGGAGGTTCTTATGATGGTGCTCCACGCTCAGCACATGCAAGCACTCGAAACCCCCAACGGCAACTGGGGTACGGCGCTGGCTACCCCCCGACTGGGAGCCACTGAGGTCACGGTCATTCACCAACGTCAACAGCCCGGCGGATTTAATCCCCTTCACCGGCAGTCGCGGGAAGAGGTCATGGTGATGCTCGTAGGTGAGGTGACCGTCAGTCAAGGCGATGAGCGCGTCCGGTTAGGCGCCCACGACACACTGATTATGCCTGCCGAGATCCTGCACCGCGTGGATAACACCGGTGACGTGGACGCCGAGTGGCTGATTATTTCTCCAGCTGGGATGCGTTTTTTCCGTGACACTGGTGAAGAGGCCAGCCCACCCTGGCTGAAATAAGTGAGGCGGCCTCCGCTCATGGCGGAGCAGGCTGTCATTTGCTGATGAAGCCCCAAAACTGACAGCCTCTATCAAATACGCAGGGCGCCATGTGTACGCATGGCGCCCTGCCCGGTGGGCTCTTATACCACCGCCGGTTCCACGTATTCGCCGTACACCGTCTTCAGCACGTCCATCTGCTCACCCAGTGTGCAGTAGGCGTGGGCGCATTCCAAGAAGGCGGGCATGGAGTTGGCGCCCGTGACAGCCGTGTCGCGCAGGGCTGCCAGTGCCGCCTCCACTCGCATGGGGTCGCGCTCGCGGCGCACCTGGGCCAGGCGGGCTTCCTGCACACGCTCAACTTCTGGGTCGATGAGCTGGATAGGCACTTCGACCGCGTCCTGCACGAAGTCGTTCACGCCCACGATGATGCGTTCTCCGCGCTCGACTTCCAGCTGATAGCGGTAGGCGGCCTCGGCCATTTCCATCTGGAAGAACCCGCTTTCAATGCCGGCCTCCACACCGCCCATCAGGCGAATCTGCTCGATATAGCCCATTGCAGCGGCTTCAATGTCACCCGTCAGTTTCTCGACGTAGTAGCTGCCGGCCAGGGGGTCCACCACACCGGCCACGCCGGTTTCGTAGGCAATGATTTGCTGGGTGCGCAGGGCAATGGTCGCGGCTTCCTCGGTGGGCAGCGCGAGTGCCTCGTCAAACGAGTCGGTGTGCAGGCTCTGGGTGCCGCCCAGCACAGCGGCCAGCGCCTGAATCGCCACGCGCGCGATGTTGTTCAGGGGCTGCTGGGCGGGCAGCGACACCCCGGCGGTCTGAGAGTGCGTGCGCAGCATCCATGACCGGGGGTTCTTGGCGCCGTAACGGTCGCGCATCTGCCGCGCCCAGATCCGCCGGGCGGCGCGCAGCTTGGCAATTTCCTCGAAAAAGTCGTTGTGAATGTCCCAGAAAAAGCTGATGCGCGGCGCGAAGTCGTCAATGTCCAGCCCGCGTTCCATCGCCTTTTCCACGTAGTGAAAGCCGTCAGCCAGGGTAAAGGCCAGTTCCTGCACCCCGGTCGCCCCCGCCTCGCGGATGTGGTAGCCGCTCACTGACACGAAGTTCCATTTGGGCACCACTTTCGGGCCCCATTCAAAGGTGTCAATCACCAGCTTGACGCTGGGGCTGGGCGGGTAAATAAATTCCTTCTGGGCGATAAATTCTTTCAGGATGTCGTTCTGGATGGTGCCGCCGACCCGCCCCAGATCCTTGCCCTGCTTCTGCGCGTTGGCGATGTACATGGCCCAGATGGCGTTGGCCGGGCTGTTGATGGTCATGGAGGTGGTGACGGCAGTAGGGTCAATGCCCTGAAACAGAATCTCCATGTCCGCCAAGCTGGCCACCGCCACGCCGCACTTGCCGACCTCGCCCTTGGAAAAGGGGTGGTCCGAGTCGTAACCCATCAGGGTCGGCAGGTCAAAGGCGGTACTCAGGCCCGTCTGACCGGCCTTGAGCAGCGCGTGAAAGCGCTCGTTGGTCTGCTCGGCGCTGCCGAAGCCCGCGAACATGCGCATGGTCCAGAGCTTGCCTCGGTAGACGCTGGGCTGCACACCGCGCGTGTAGGGGAATTCGCCGGGATAGCCCAGGTCGCGCTCGGCATCCCAGTCTTTCAGGTCGTCGGCCGTGTAAATCGGCTCGGGGTCCATGTCCGACAGGTTCTTGAAGTTGTATTTGCGCTCGGGGAACTTCTGCGCGGCCGGGCTGTAGACGCTCTGCATCCACTCGTTCTTGCTTTTCATGTGGGGCCTCCGGGGGTGAGGAGCCAAACGCTCGTTAGGTCGCCACAGGGTAGCAGAGTGGCTCCAGGCAAAGGTGCGAGACAGGGCCAGAGGTGACCACTACGCTTATCCCAGTGACCCTTTCTGATCTGCCCACGGCCGCAGACCTGGCCCGTTTCAGCCTGGCTGCCCAGCATCCCCTGACCCTGACCTGGGGTGCCCCCTCCGAGCGCCTGAGCCACCTGGCTGGGGACCACGCCTTTGACCTGCAACTCGCCACCGACCTTGACCTTGCAGGGCAGCGGGCCGCTTTCCTGAACGCGGGTCCGGCCGCGCCCGAGTACCTGAATCACTGGGTCCATGTGCACAGCGACCTGCACGCCATGCTCAGCATCCGCTTTAAAGGGCTGGATGTGAGCCAACCTTTCGTCGAGGTCAGCGTGACTTCCCGGCCTGTCGTGCCCGCCGACCTGGCTGCCCTGGGCTCGGCCGCTCAGGTCTACCGCGCCTTTCAGCCCCCCAGGCTGCGGTTCTGGAGTGCCGCCCCCCAGACAATCTGGGCAGACCTGGCCCCAGACCGGCGTGTTCTGGCAGCTCCACTGCCTGACCTGCGCGGCGGCGCCGTGCCGGGCGGCCTGACCCTGCGGCCTACCGTGGACGCCGCCCAGTACGCCGAAGCCTGCGCGGCCTACGCCGCTGTGGACACCGACCACCCTGGGCATCCAGAGCAGGCCAGAATTCTGAGTGAGGACGATCTCCACAAGACCATCGCTGCTGGCACGATGTTTGACGTGCTGTGGCAGGGGCAGTGGGCGGGGTACGCCGGGACTCAGGCGTACCCGCAGTTGGGACTGGACACCCAGGTGATTCAGGAAGTGCTGCTGGCGCCACACGCCAGGGGCCGTCGTCTGGGCGCGGCGCTCAGCACCCTGCTGGCCCGGCACCTGCCCGGCGACCAGCAAGTCCTGAGCGGCACCATCCACGGCCACAACCGGGGCGCCCTTCAGGCCGCGCGGGGGGCGAGCCGCCACGATATCGGTGGCTGGTGGTGGGTGCCGCTGGGCTGAGTGGAAGCGTGGCTGGGGGCTCTAGCAGGGGCATTCAGTCAACTTCCGCCACTAACCTGACTGCCGCTCTGACTGGTCCTGCTGCGCGGCCTCAAGGGCCTGCGACACCGCCTGCGCCCGCACCGTTCTGGCGGCGCGCACGGTAAACAGCATGACCACGCCGGCAAACAGCATCGTGAAATACAGGTAGGCGCTGGGCACCCCCACCTCGAAGGCCTCGGCCACCAGATTGGTTCCCACCAGCAGCAGGAAGGCAGCGGCCAGCAGTTTCAGCGGCGGGTGCGCGTCCAGATACCGGCTGATGGGTCCGCTGGCCGCCACCATCACGACCATCGCCAGGACCACGGCGGTGACCATGACTGGCACGTTGCCGCTGATACCGATGGCCGTAATTACGCTGTCAAGGCTGAATACCACGTCAATCAGGGGAATTTGCAGGATGACGCTCAGCAGCGAGACCTGGCCGGCGCTGGCCTCGCCGGTGCCCAGGGGGTCGGCCGCCATCCGCGAGAGCTCGCGCACACTCTTGACCATCAGGAAGAGCCCGCCGCCAATCAGAATCAGGTCGCGTACGCTGAGCCCCTGGCCCAGCACCGTCAGCAGCGGTTCCTGAAGGCGCGTCAGCCAGGCAATGCCGCTCAGCAGCGCCACGCGCGTGACGACGGCCAGGGCCAGCCCCACGGTGCGGGCCAGTGCTTGCTGCGCGGCGGGCAACCGGGACGCCAGCAGCGTGATAAACACAACGTTGTCAATGCCCAGCACCAGTTCCAGCAGGGTCAGGCTCAGCACACCGACCCACGCCGAGGGGCTGCTCAGCGCCTGCACAAAGTCCGCCATACCCTTCACCCTACGGTGAGCGGTCCCCGCGTGGCCCGGCTTAAAGGGTCGGTCAAGATAGGGGGCGCCGGGCAAACGCTGACCTTGCTGTGTGGGCACACAACTGGGTCGCCTGGCAGGGCTGTGGTGCGGCCATCCTTATGTTGACAGGGCACTGGGAGGGCCAGATCAGAAGAAGGCCGTATCAGGCGTGTCCTGTCTGCCCAGCTCACTCATCAGAAGGGCCCTAATGTGTCGGTGTCACGTTCGGATACCCGCCCTGCTCGGACTGAAGCTTTCTGCGAACACTTCAATCGGGGGCCCTGACAGACTGTCCAGAGCCTCTGATTTCTGCTAAACTTTCTGTTTGGGTGTCCCGCCCACGCGATGTGAGGCGGGCTTTTTCATGCCAATGAGAGCAGAAGGCCGCCCGCGCCGCCGGGGCCAACCGCTCCGCACCTAAGGAGCTGCAACTATGGAATACCGCAACATCGCCATTATCGCCCACGTTGACCACGGCAAGACCACCCTGGTGGACGGCCTGCTCAAGCAGACCCTGAAGCTGGGCCACGGTGAAGAAATCGCCGAACGCGCCATGGACAGCAACGACCTGGAAAAGGAACGTGGCATCACCATCCTGGCGAAGAACACCGCCGTGGAATACAAGGGCGTCAAGATCAATATCGTTGATACCCCTGGCCACGCCGACTTCGGCGGGGAAGTGGAGCGCGTGCTGGGCATGGTGGACGGCGCCCTGGTGCTGGTGGACGCCGCTGAAGGCCCCATGCCCCAGACCCGCTTTGTGCTTCGCAAGGCCATTGAGCTGGGCCTCAAGATCGTGGTCGTCATTAACAAGATCGACCGCCAGGACGCCCGCATCGAGGACGTGGTCAACCTGACCTTCGACCTGATGGCCGAACTGGGGGCGAGCGACGAGCAGCTCGACTTCCCGATTCTCTACGCCGTGGCCCGCGACGGCAAGGCGTACAAGGACTTGGACAACCCGCAGGAGGACATGCACGAGCTGTTCGAGATGGTGCTGGAGCAGATTCCCGCGCCGCCCGTGGATGTAGACGCCCCCTTCCAGATGGTCGTGACCAACCTCGACTACTCCGAGTACCTGGGGCGCATCGTGCTGGGGCGCATCCAGCGCGGCACTGTCAAGAAGGGCGAGTTCGTGCAGCTGATCCACAAAGACGGCACCATGACCAAGTCGCGCATCGTGCAGCCCTTCACGCACCTGGGCCTGCGCCGCATCGAGGCAGACACCGTCAGTGCGGGCGACATTGTGGCGCTGGCGGGCATTGAGGACGCGCAGATCGGGGAAACCGTGGCCGACCTGGCCGACCCGGAAGCCCTGCCCATCATCACGGTGGACGAGCCGACCGTGTCGATGACCTTTCAACCCAACACCAGCCCGTTCGCGGGCAAAGAGGGCAAGTACGTCACCTCCCGCCACCTCAACGACCGCCTGAAGCGCGAAGTGATGACCAACGTGTCCCTCAAGGTCGAGGAACTGCGCCCCGACGAGTTCAAGGTCAGCGGACGCGGCGAGCTGCATCTCTCTATCCTGCTCGAAACCATGCGCCGTGAGGGCTATGAAGTTCAGGTCGGCTCGCCGCAGGTGATCATCCGCGAGATCGACGGCGAGAAGCACGAGCCGGTCGAGCACCTCGTCATCGACGTGCCGGAGGGGCACGCCAGCACCGTGATCGGTGTCCTGAGCGCGCGCAAGGGCCAGATGGTCAATATGGAGCCGCAGGGCAAGCGCACCCGCGTGGAGTTCAAGATTCCTTCCCGGGCGCTGTTCGGCTTCCGTACCCAGTTCCTCTCCATGACCCAGGGCGAGGGCATCATGAGCCACATCTTCGACGGCTACGCGCCCTGGGCCGGGGAACTCAAGACCCGCCAGAATGGCTCGCTGGTCAGCATGGAAGACGGCACGGCCTTCGCCTACTCCATCTGGAAATTGCAGGACCGGGGCGGCTTCTTCATCGACGCCGGAGCCGACGTGTACGTGGGCATGATCGTGGGTGAGAACGCCCGCGAGCAGGACATGAACGTCAACGTCTGCAAGAACAAGAAGCTGACCAACGTGCGCTCCAGCGGCGCGGACGACGCGCTGACCCTGATTCCGCCCAAGCGCCTGAGCCTGGAAGACGCCCTGGAGTACATCAGCGAGGACGAGCTGGTGGAGCTGACCCCCCAGAGCATCCGCCTGCGCAAGAAAGTGCTGAACCCCAGCATGCGCAAGTAAAGAAAGAAGTCCACAGAGGGCCGCAGCGAAATTGCTGTGGCCCTTTCGCATGGCTGGAGAGGTCCGGCTTACGGGTCTGCCGCCAGCCAACACGGTGCTCTTCAAGCGAAGCGGCTGGGCGCGGGGCAGCTGACCAGCGAGGTGTGAGCAGGGCGGCCGGGTGGTGGGCCTGATAGCCGACAGGCCGTATTAGGCTCTGGGCCATGTTCACCGCGCCTCTTGTTCGCCCCGCTTTCCTTCGGGACGTGCCGGCCATCACGGCCATCTACAACCATGCCGTCGTGCACACCACCGCCTCCTATGACCTGGAGCCCGTCACCGAAGCCTCGCGCCTGGCGTGGTTCGAGGCCAGGCAGGCGGACGGCTGGCCGGTCTGGGTGGCTGAGCAGGGCGGGCAGGTGGTGGGCTGGGCCACCTTCGGCCCCTTCCGCGCCAAGCCGGGCTACCGCTTCACCGCCGAGCACTCGGTCTACGTGGCCCCAGACGCGCAGGGCCAGGGCGCTGGGCGCCTGCTCATGACCACCCTGATTGCGGAGGCCCGCCAGCGTGGCCTGCACAGCCTGATTGGCGGTGTGGACGCCGAGAACACCAGCAGCTTGGCCTTTCATGCCCGGCTGGGCTTCGTGCCGGTCGCCCATTTCCGGCAGGTGGGCCGTAAGTTTGACCGCTGGCTGGACCTCGTGTTCGTGCAGTTGCTGCTGTAAGCATGCGCGCCGGGTGTACGCTGTGCCTATGCTGGCCGCCGTCGAAACTGTGCAGGAATGGCTGGGTCCTCTGAGCTGGATGGTGCAGGTGGCGGGCGGCTTCGCCGTGGCCTTTTTCGCGTCTTCCGTCTTTTCGCCTGCTGGACGCCACGCGGCGGTGGTGGCCCGCGCCGCTGCCGTGGTGGTGCTCCTTACAGTCCTGGGGGCGGCCTGGCTGGTGCATCCGGCCGCCGGCATGCTCCTGGGGTACTTCGGCTCGCACGCGTTTGGGCACTGGCGGCGGGCACAAGGCGGCCTGCTGGCGGCGCTGGTGGCGGCCGCCGCGTTCATCGCACTGGGCGCGGGCTGGCTGGTGTATCCCCTGTTCGTCATGGCGCTGATCTGGCTGGCTTCGGGCGCCTGGGGCCGCGAGGAGCGCAAGACGAAAAAAGCGCCCGCCGAAGCTGTTCCGGCGCCTCTGCCTGCCCAGGCCAGTGGCACGCCCATGCCGGCCGCCGAAAGCCCCCTGGTCGCCCTGCTGCGCGATGAGCGCCTGCCCCCCGAGGCCCGGGCGCAGCTGGCGGCCCTGAACCTGCGGACCCAGGAAGCCCTGTCGCTGCTGCAGACGCAGGGCGTGGACGGCAGTGAGGCGGGTTACCTGACCCGCGCCATCCGCGACGAGTACGCCCCCGGCGCTGTGAACGCCTACTTGAAACTGCCGCGTTCGCTGGCCGATTCTGCCCCTCTTCAGGACGGCAAAACGGGCCGCGCCCTGCTGGCCGAACAGCTAGAACTACTCCTGGAAGGTGTTCAGGACGTGATTAACAGCACGCTGCGCAGCGGCAGTCAGGATCTCCTGAGCCACGGGCGTTTCCTGCGGGACCGCTTTGAAAAGGTGAGCGCCGACCTGCGCGTGCCGGTTGAAGTCAAGGCGAAGTAGAGGGGCCGCTCTTTTTCATTACGCTCTGCACAGAACGCGCTATGCTGAGGGGCGATGTCTGCCGTGCTGCCCACCCCTGAATCCGCCCTGAGTGTCCTGAAAACCGTCTGGGGCTACGACGCCTTTCGGGGCGTGCAGGCCGACATTGTTCAGACGGTGACGGACGGTGGCAACGCCCTGGTGCTGATGCCCACCGGCGGCGGCAAGAGCCTGTGTTATCAGGTGCCCAGTCTGCTGCGCCCTGGCGTGGGCATCGTGGTCTCGCCCCTCATTGCGCTGATGAAAGACCAGGTGGACACCCTGCGCGCCCTGGGCGTGCGGGCCGCGTTCCTGAATTCCACCCTCTCGCCCGAAGGTGCCCGTGAGGTCGAGGCGGCGCTGCTGTCAGGCGACCTCGACCTGCTGTATGTGGCCCCGGAGCGCTTGCTCCTGCCCCGGACCCTGGACCTTCTGGAGCGCGCCCCCGTGGCCCTGTTCGCGGTGGACGAAGCGCACTGCGTTTCTCAGTGGGGGCATGATTTCCGCCCTGAATACCAGGGCCTGAGCATGCTGCCCGAGCGCTTCGGGCATATTCCCCGGATGGCCCTGACCGCCACCGCCGACGACCGCACCCGCGCCGACATCCTGCGCGTCCTGGGCCTGCAAGGGGCGCCGCAGTTCATCTCCAGCTTTGATCGGCCCAACATTCAGTACCGCGTGGCGAACAAGGAAGGGCCCAAGACCCAGCTGCTGGACTTTATCCGCTCGGAGCACGCCGGGGACGCGGGCATCGTGTATTGCCTGTCACGCAAGTCGGTAGAGGAGACGGCGCAGTGGCTCTGCGCTCAGGGGGTTGACGCGGTGGCCTACCACGCCGGCCTCTCGCCGCGTGAACGCAACCAGGCCCAAGAGCGGTTTCTGAACGAGGAAGGGCTGGTCGTGGTGGCCACTGTGGCGTTTGGGATGGGCATTGACAAGCCCAACGTGCGCTTTGTGGCCCACCTGGACCTGCCCAAGAGCATGGAAGGCTATTACCAGGAAACGGGCCGCGCTGGCCGTGACGGCCTGCCGGGCACCGCCTGGATGGTGTACGGCCTGGCCGACGTGGTGAATGTCCGCCGCATGCTGGCGGGCAGCGACGCCCCTGAAGAGGTCAAGCGCGCCGAGGCGGGCAAGCTGGACGCCCTGCTGACCTACTGCGAAACCGCCGCCTGCCGCCGCGAGGTGCTGCTGGCCTACTTCGGCGAGAGCTTTCACGGCCCCTGCGGCAACTGCGACACCTGCCTGAATCCGCCCCAGGTGCGTGACATGACCCGCGAGGCGCAAATGGCCCTGTCGGCCGCTATTCGCACCGGCAACCGCTACGGCGCCGCCCACCTGACGGACGTGCTCCTGGGCCGCGCCACCGAGAAAGTTGTGGGCATGGGCCACCACACCCTGCCCACCTTTGGGGTCGGCGCCGCGCACGACGAGAAGGTGTGGCGTGGGGTGCTGCGCCAGCTGGTCAGCCTGGGCTACCTGGCGGCGGGTGAATACCACGGGCTGTCGGCCACCGGCAAGGCCCGCACGCTTCTGAAAGGCGAGACGGCCCTGGTGCTGCGGGAAGACACATTACAACCCAAAACGAATAAGCGCGAGCGCACCCGCGACCGGGGCGGCAGCCGCGCTCCTGTGTCTCCCAGCGACCAACCGCTGTTTGAAGCCCTGCGCGGCTGGCGCCTGGCCCGCGCCCGCAGCCTGGGCGTGCCGCCCTACGTCATCTTCACCGACGCCACCCTCAAGGCTATCACCGAACTCAAGCCCACCAGCCACGCGACTCTGGGCACCGTCAGCGGGGTGGGGCAGCGCAAGCTGGCCGACTACGGTGACGAGGTGGTGCAGCTGGTCCGCGACTCGCTGGGCGGCCTGATGCCCGCTCCGGTCAGCGCCCCTGAACGCGGCGCACGCGAGAACACTGCGCTGCTGGGCATCCTCAAAGGTCGCCCGGCGCCCGAGCCAGTGCTGCTACCTCCCACTGCCCCCGCCGACCCGGCGCACACCGAGCAAGTGGCCGAGGCCCTGCGCGAGTTACGCAAGGCTCTGAGCAAGGAAACAGGCCACAGCGCCTTTGTCATCTTTCCAAACGCGACGCTGGAAGCCCTGGCGGCCCGTCAGCCCCGCACCCTGGCCGAGATGCAAGACCTCCCCGGCTTTGGCCCCAAGCGCCTTGAGGCCTATGGAGAGCGGGTGCTGGAAACGGTGCAGAGCGTGCTGGGCGAGGGCTAGAACCCGGTCTGCCCCCGCGACGAGGGCTGAGCAGGCCTGCTCAGCCCTCTCCTGTGGGATGGCCTGGTCTGACTCTCCTTGATAGCCCTGGCCGTCCCTAGAATCTGCCAACCCAGCTTGAACTGGGGAAACCGGGCGGCCTTTGCTGACAGGTCCCCAGGTTCCAGTCAGCCCAAGTTGGGCACTCCACGCTTCATCGGTCGCACGTAGGAAAAGCAAAGGCGACCCCTCACCCACAGTCAGCCGTGAGATGAAAGGCCAATCATACGGATTGCGCTTCATTGCCGCACCGCAAAGAAAGGCACCGTCGGCGCTTCCATATCGCGCAATCCGCATCTGTTCTTGCTCGCTCTCCTGAGAAGCTTTTCAAGTCTGCTGCTCAGCTGTCCAAGTCCGCTCGGAGTCCACCCGGCATTCTGCTCGATTCAATCGGAGGCCGTATCAGTCCCTATCCTCTTGCCGCGCCTGATGCCCATCAATCTCGCGCTGAAGGAAGAAATTGAGCAGTGTTCGCAGCGCCGCGATGGCGGCCAGCTTGCCAATGTCGTCCCAGGAGGGCGCGATGGCCGTGCGCAGAATATCGGCCGCCAGCGTGAATTCCAGGGCGACCGCCAGCCAGCGGCCCAGCTCTAACCTCAGGCTTTCTTTTTGCACGTCTGGTTGCGTACTGGGCCGCACAAACGCCGTGGCTGCCCGTCCCAGGGCCACCAGCACCGCCGCCGCAATGACCAGCGCGGCGGCCACCTCGACCCCAGTGGCCACCCACTCGGTCACCACCTTGACCTTCTCCAGCAGGTTCACAGGCTCAGCGCTAGCTCCACAGCCTCGCGCAGCCCCCCGTCGTCCACATGGCCGACAAAGTGCCGCGCTGCCTGCCGGGCCGGGGCGTCGGCGTTGCCCATGGCCACTGGATGCCCCACCTCGCGCATGGCGGTCACGTCGTTTTCGCCGTCCCCCACCATCATCACGCGGTCCAGCGGCACCCCGTAGGCCCGCGCCACCTGGGCCACCGCGCTGCCTTTGCCCACCCCTGCCCGCGTGACCGAGATAAACATGGCGTCCGGCATCACCGGGCTGCCGGCCGGGTGCAGGCTCAGCCCGTCGTGGGGTGCGGCGCTCACGGCCGCCTCTTCCTCGCGCGCCACCACCCACTGCACCCGCACCACGTCGCCGCTCAGGTCGCTGGGCGCTTTGGGGTGGTACGGCACCCCCAGCAGCCGCGCGTGGCGTTCGGCGTAGTCGCCGGGTTTGGTGATGGCAAAGTCCAGGTCGGTGTAGATCTCCAGCAGCCGGTCTTCCTGCTGCGCCCGTGCCAGCAGGCCCGGCAGGCTTTCCGGTGGAAACGGCTCAGAGAGGCTGTGGCCGCTGCCCACGTTGACGATGCTGGCCCCGTTCTGAAAAATATGCCAGCCGTCCTCATCTATCCGCTCGGCGTAGGCACGGGCGTTGCCAAAGGCGGGGCGCCCACTGCACAGGGCCAGCCGCACCCCCTGCGCGCGGGCTGTCTGGAGCGCCGCCCACACGTCTTCCCGGATGATGTTCCCCGTGCCCACCAGGGTGCCGTCCACGTCAATGCAAATCAGGCCAAGCATGGGGCGCAGTCTAGAGTGCTACCGCCCTACCACCGAGCGGGGTGCCCAGGTGCCTTCCCGCTCCACCGTGGCCTGACCGCCCACATGCACCGCCGCGACCCGCTCACCCTGCAGTTCCAGTTCCACTTCGACCTCGCCGGGCGTGCCCAGCGCGTGTCCCTGATACACCACGCCGCAGGCCCGTTCGCCGCGCACCGGCAGGCGGCCCTGGCTGGCCAGCAGCGCCATCAGGGCGCCGGCCGCGCTGCCAGTCACCGGGTCTTCCGGAATGCCTACGGCTGGGGCAAAGTCCCGCGCCGCAAAACGGTTGACGCCCATCGGTGCGTAGGCGTACAGGCTGACCACGCCCAGCGCTTCGGTCAGGGCCTGAATCCGCGGCAGGTCCGGCTCCAGGCCGTCCAGAATCACGCTGTCGAGCAGCGGGAGAAAGACACTCCAGAGACCCGTGCTGGCCGCCGCCATCGGCAGTCCCCGGTGAACCATGCGCGCGTCAATCCCCAGGGCCTCGGCCAGTTCGGTGCGGATGCTGCGGGGCAGCGGGCGGTAACTGGGCGCCGGCTGCTGCATCCACACCCGCTGCGGCACCCCCGCCACGCTGTCCAGCCTCAGCGGCACCCGCCCGGCCAGTGTGTCCAGGTACAGCACAGAGGTGCCGTCCCACTCGCCGGCCTGCGCCAGGGTCAGGCCCAAGGCCACGGTGGCATGGCCGCAGAAATCCACCTCTTGTGTAGGCGTAAAGTAGCGCACCCGCAGAATCTGTCCCTCGCGCCGCATGACATATACCGTCTCTGGCGCGCCGATCTGGGCGGCCAGGGCCTGCAAATCTGTGCGGCTCAGTTCGCCGGCGCGCAGCACCACGCCCGCCCGGTTGCCGTGCCCTGGCGTCTCGGTGAAGGCACTCACCTCGCTATAGGCAATCATGTCTCTACTGTATCCCAGCGCCTTAAGACTCACTTAAATGGATCTGAAGCGCATCTCCATCAATGTGGTTCTTAGCCAAGACTTGAGCAGAGTCGTAAAAATCTTTGCGTTTGCCCTGCCACACTCCGGCCAGTTCATTCCCTTCCCGGGTGAGCCCATTCAAGGAGGCTGTTATGGCACGTTTGATTCCTGTTTCCGAGTTGGTGCGCGACCGTTCCTACGACCTGGGCGATACCTATGACATTGTGGGCCGCAACGCCTATGCCGTGGACGAGAAAGTAGGTACCGTGCGCGAAGCCCTAACCGACGACGGCGGCCAGATTCGTTACCTGATTGTGGATGTGGGCGGCTGGTTCTCGGCCAAGGAAGTCATGGTGCCCGTCGGCATGGCGCGTATCGAAGACGACGGCGTCTACCTGGATAATCTGACGAAAGATCAGGTCAAGGGCCTCTCCGGCTACGTCGCGGGTCAGGACTACGACTATGAAGCCCAGGTGGGCGACGAGCGTATTCTGCGTGGTGTAGACCACGCTGAGCATCAGACCAACGCCGGTGAATTCATCTACCGCGATGAAGATACTCTGTTCCAGACGCCCCAGCGCTTGCAACTGCTGGAAGAGCGCCTTCAGGTCAACAAGGACCGCTATGTGGCCGGGCAGGTGCAGATCGGCAAGCACGTCGAGACCCGCACCGAGAACGTGACGGTGGGTCTGGAGCGCGAAGAAATCGTCATCGAGCGTCATGTGGTGACGGACGCCCGTCCCGTGGACGGCAACGTGACCCTGGGCGCTGGCACCGAGACCATCCGGGTGGATCTGGAAGCCGAGCGGGCCGACGTGAGCAAGCAGGCCTACGTGACCGAGGAAGTCGAGATTGGCAAGCGGACTGTGACTGAGCAGCAGACCGTCAGCGAGACGGTGGGCCGCGAAGTCCTGGACGTGGACCAGTCCGGTCAGGTGGCGGTGCAGGGCGCCGAGGGCACCACGCTGCGCGATGACCGCAACCTGGGCGAGCGCACGGTGGACGCCGTGAAAGACGCCGTGGACCCCCTTGACGGCAAGATCGACCGCCGCTAAGAGGCGTGTGGGAAGGGCCGCTGTGCCCTTCCCCCGTTTCCTATGAAAGAAGAACGGAAGGTCAGCCGCGCCCTGGAAGGGGTGCTGCAACTGCGTGAAGAACGTGCCGAGGTCCGCAAGATTCGGGAGGCGACGGGGCAAGTGATGCTGCGCCGTGAACGCCGAGTGCGTGAGGAAACGGTGCGCGTGGAACTCGTCTCCGAGGTTCTGGTGATTACCGCCATAGAGGGTGCCCCCACCGTGCAAATCGGCACCCGCACCCTGGCTCCGGGCGAAAGCTATGAGGTGCTGCTCTCCGATGAACGCGCCGTAGTGGACAAAGTCATAGCCCAAACACAGGAAGTCCGGGTGTTCAAAGACACCTTTGTGCGCGAGGAGACGGTGCCCCTTCAACTGGCGTATGAAGAACTGGTGGTGGAGGAACAGACCTTTCTCCCGGATGCCAACACCTGAAGAGCCACAAAACGAAGCCCCAGCGGCAAAGTTCGCTGGGGCTTCGTCTTTGCCGCTTAAGGGCGCATGCGGGTGAGCATCCGCGGAAAGGGAATGGCCTCGCGGATGTGGTCAATGCCAGTAATCCAGGCAATCACCCGTTCCAGACCCATACCAAAGCCGGCGTGGGGCATAGAGCCGGTGCGGCGCAGGTCCAGATACCACTCGAACGCTTCGAGCGGCAGGCCTTCGTGCTCGATCCGCGATTTGAGCAGCTCATAGTCGTGAATGCGCTCGGAGCCGCCAATAATCTCGCCGTAGCCTTCGGGAGCAATCATGTCGTCGCACAGGGCCACGCGGGGGTCTTCGGGGTCAGGCTGCATGTAAAAGGCCTTAATCGCCGCCGGGTAGCGTTCAATGATCACGGGGCGGTCAAAGTGGTGACCCAGAATCGTTTCGTGCGGGGCGCCCAGGTCGTCTCCCCAGTCCACCGGCTGCACGTCGGCCTGCACGTTGTCGGGCAGGTCCCCGCTCTCGATGTGCTGCCGGATAATCTCCAGCGCCTCGGTGTAGGTCACGCGCGGGTAACTACCCTCGGCGGCCCCGGCCAGCTTGCCCACGTCGCGGCCCAGCAGCGCCAGCTCCTCAGGGCACTGTTCCAGGACGCGGCGCACCAGAAAACTGACAAAGCGCTCCTGCAAAGCCATGTTCTCGGTGTGGTTGCTGGGGACCACCTCCGGCTCGATCATCCAGAATTCCAGCAGGTGGCGCCGCGTTTTGCTCTTTTCGGCGCGGAAGGTAGGGCCAAAGGTATAGACCTTGCCAAAGGCAAAGGCGCCGGCCTCGGCGTGCAGCTGGCCCGTCTGGCTCAGGTACGCCTTGTCCTCTCCGAACAGGTCAATCTCGAACAGCTCGGTGGTGCCTTCAGCGGCATTGGGTGTGAAAAAGGGAGCGTCAAAGCGGATAAACCCTTCCCCGTGAAAGAAATCCACGATGGACCGCTGCACGCAGTCGCGCACACGCATAATCGCCCAGGGGCGGCGGTGGCGCAGCCAGATGTGGCGGTGATCCATTAGAAACTCGATGCCGTGTTCCTTGGGCGTGATGGGGTACTCGGCGTGATTCTCGCTGATGGGGGAGAGGCCACGTACGCTCAGCTCCACGCCGCCCGGCGCGCGCTCGTCGGCCCGCACCTCGCCGGTCACAGTCACAGCCTGTTCCTGGGTCAGCCGCTTGGCCGCTTCGAAGACGTCCTCGGTCACGTCGCCTTTAAAGACGGTGGCCTGCACAAAGCCGCTGCCGTCGCGCAGCTTCAGAAACTGGATCTTGCCTTTGCCGCTTTTGTCAGTCAGCCAGGCGTGGAGGGAAACGGTTTGCCCCACATGCTGCTTGAGGTCATGGATGGTCGAAAACAGGCTCATATCGGCGCTCAGTATAGGCAGAGCTGCAGAGAAGGCGCCTGCCGAGGCTGGTACCAGAATGAGTCTTCTGTATTCTTGCCGTTCGCGCCAAGCAAGCATGATACAGATGAGGCTAAAAATTCACGATCTAGAAGAATCGTGAAACTATTCACTTAATATAGCTGTGTCCCTCTAATAACTCTGAGGGGCTCGGTGCATCTATTCAAAGCACCGAGCCCCTCACCACCTGCTGTTATTTCAAGGCGTCGCTCATACCCAGAACATCCGGGACTTTGAGGCTGGCGCCGCCCACCAGCGCGCCATTCACATTCGGCTTGGCGCAAATGCTGGCAATGTTGTCTGGCTTAACGCTGCCCCCGTACAGCACCCGGAGGTCATCTGCGTCGCTGCCGTAGCGCGTCAGCAGGGCTTCGCGGATGGCGGCGGCCAGTTCCTCGGCGTCCTCGGCGGTGGCTGTCTTGCCCGTGCCAATCGCCCACACGGGTTCGTAGGCAATCACCACCTCCGGGCCCACGCCGGCCAAGCTGCCGTTCAGCTGCGCCAGGGTATAGGCCACCTGTTCGCCCTGCTCGCGCACGGCCAGGCCCTCGCCCACACAGACAATCGGAATCAGGCCGTTGGCCTGGGCCTGTTTGGCCTTGGCGGCCACCACCGCGTCTGTTTCGCCGTGGTACTCGCGGCGCTCGCTGTGACCCACGATGACGTAGGTGGCGCCCAGGTCCTTGAGCATGGCGGCGCTGACCTCACCGGTGTATGCCCCGCTCTCGTGGGCCGACACGTCCTGTCCGCCAAAGGCCACCCCCGCAGGCAGGTTGGCGGCCAGGGCGCTTAAGGCCACCGCCGGTGCCAGAACGGCCAGTTCGGCCGCGCCGCCCTCCAGCTTCTCGCCCAGTTCCTGCGCCCAGGCGCGGGCCTCGGTGGGGGTCTTGTTCATTTTCCAGTTCAGTGCGAGCAGGTTGTGCATCTTCAGTCCTCCCTGGGCAGGCGCGAAAGAATAGTGTCAATCTCGCCCTGCCAGATGGTGGTCGCCATAAAGGGCCGGAAGCCCATCTCGGTGTTGATTTTGAGCATGGCGCTGTTGCTGTCGGCGTTCTGCGTGCGGATTTCCCTGGCCTGTGGGCTGAGGCGCCGCAGGTGGGCAACGTTCGCGGCCTTGAGCCAGCGGCCCAGGCCGTGGCCCCGGTGGGCGGCCAGCACCCCCGTATTGCCCTGGCTCACGATGCCCGGTTGCGACGCTCGCCACGACAGGTCGTTCAGGCCGGCCAGCGTGCCGTCGGGGGCGCGCACTACTGCGGTCAAGCTGACCCGCCCACCGGCGCGGCTCAGGCTTTCCAGTTCACGGACCTCCTGCGCCGACACGGTGGTGTCTTCGGCCTTCAGGTCACCTCGGGGAGCGCTGTTCATCACGCTGAGGAGCGCCGCGTAGGCGGCCAGGTCCGCTTCGGGCACCGCGCCTTCCCAGACTTCCAGGGTGTAGCTGTCCGCCGGGCGGGTGGTCCAGCGCTCTAGCAGGCCGTCCGGCAGATCAGAGAGCAGCAGTCGGTTTTCGTGATTGGCCAGGCCTGGCGTGAACCCACAGTGCGCCGCGAAGGCCTCGCCCGCCGACACGCGGTCGGTGGTGCGGGCCAGCAGCAGGGACCGGCCGCGCGCCTGCATGGCCTGCGCTGCGCGGCGCAGCAGCGACCCGCCCACTCCGCGCCCGCGCCAATCCGGGGCCACCATCAATTCCAGGTCGGCCAGATGCTGGTTGTCCTCTGTGTTCATCAGCTGTGTGCGTGCGTGGGCGTGAATGCCGCTGCCGTCCTCCACCGTCCAGAGGTCCAGCTCCAGGAGGGGCGGCAGATGCTGCATCTGGCCCCACACATGCTCAGGGTTGACGGGCGGGTCATCGGGGTGCGTTTCCTGGCGCAGGCGGTTCAGGTGCGCGACCAATTGGTGGGCAAAGGCCTCAGTGAATTGATGCTGGGACCGGTGGATCAGCTGCGTGGCCTGTGCCGTCATGGTGCCGCTCCTGTGCGTGATGGGCTGTGCCGGACCCGGCCTGTCTTGTTCCGTGCCAAGGGGTGGACAGGTTGCCTAACCCATCGCCTCGACGCCGGGCAGCACCTTGCCTTCCAGCAGTTCCAGGCTGGCGCCGCCGCCCGTAGAAATATGGTCGATCTGGTCAGCCCGGCCGCTCTTGTTGATGGCACTGACCGAATCGCCGCCGCCCACCACCGTGTAGGCCTGGTCTTTGAGGCTGCCCACGGCCGCCGCCACTGCATTCGTGCCCGCAGCAAAGGCCTCAAACTCGAAGACGCCCATCGGGCCGTTCCAGAACACCATTTTCGCGCCTTTCAGGGCCTCAGCGTAGTCGGCCTGCGTCTGCGGGCCGATATCCAGGCCCATCCAGCCGTCTGGAATGGCCCCGGCGGGCACCACCTGCGTCTGGGCGTCGGCGGCAAAGCGGTCAGCCGCCACCGCGTCGGTGGGCAGCATCAACTTGTCGCCGTAGGTATCCAGCAGGTTGCGGGCGTACTGCACCTGATCCTCTTCCACGAGGCTGGCCCCAATCTGCCCGCCGCGCGCTTTGAGGAACGTGAACATCATGCCGCCGCCAATCAGCATGCGGTCCACCTTGGGCAGCAGGGTTTCAATCACCTTGATTTTGTCGCTGACCTTGGCCCCGCCGATGATGACCACGTAGGGGCGCTCCTGGCCCGACAGCACCCGGCCCAGCGCGTCCACCTCGGTTTGCAGCAGGTGCCCCGCCGCGTGGGGCAGCAGGCCCGCGACCCCGCTGACGCTGCTGTGGGCGCGGTGCGCGCTGCCAAAGGCGTCCAGCACAAAGGCGTCGCCCAGCCGGGCCAGACGTTCATTCAGCCCCGCGTCGTTCTGTTCCTCGCCGGCACTGAAGCGCACGTTGTCCAGCAGCGCCACGGCGCCCTCGGGCAGCGCCTGCACGGCGGCCAGCGTCTCGCTGCTGTCAGCGGTGCCGGAAATGAACGTGACGTCGCGGCCCAGCGCCTCTTGCAAGACGGGCGCCACCGGCTTCAGGGAATACTTGTCTTCCGGGCCGTTCTTGGGCCGGCCAAAGTGGCTGAGCAGAATGACATTGCGCGCGCCCGCGTCCAGCAGCGCGCGCAGGGTGGGCAGGCTGGCCGTCACGCGGGTCGTGTCCTGCACGGCGCCGTCTTTGACCGGCACGTTGTAATCCACGCGCACCAGCACGCGCTTGCCACGAACATCTAGGGTTTTCAGGTTTTGCACGGTTACTCCGGAAAAAGTGAGAGACAAAAACTGATGGTTGATGGTGACAGGACCAGGGTCCCCACCATCAACCATCAGCCGTCAGCCATCAGCCTTTTTGCTGAACGAGTTCCACCAGGTCGGCGATGCGGTTGCTGTAGCCCCACTCGTTGTCGTACCAGCTAAAGAACTTCACCAGGCTGCCCATCGCCATCGTCAGGCCGCCGTCAATGATGGCGCTGTGGGGGTCGCCGACAATGTCGGCCAGCACGATGGGGTCTTCGGTGTAGGAGATGATGCCCTTGTGGCTGCCTTCGGCGGCCTTCTTGAACACGTCGTTGACTTCCTGAACGGTCACGTCGCGCTTCAGAATGACCACCACGTCGCTGATCGAGCCGGTGGGGGTGGGCACGCGCAGGCTGGTGCCGTCGAACTTGCCTTTCAGCGCGGGGTACACCTGCGACACGGCCTTGGCGGCGCCCGTGGAGGTGGGGATGATGTTCACGGCGGCGGCGCGCGCGCGGCGCAGGTCGCTGTGCGGCAGGTCCAGCACGCGCTGGTCGTTCGTGTAACTGTGCACCGTGGTCATGATGGCCTTTTCGATGCCAAAGGCCTCGTCCAGCAGCTTCATAGGGGCGCCCAGGCTGTTGGTGGTGCAGCTGGCGTTGGAGATGATGTTGTGCTTGCTGGCGTCGTAGTCGCCCTCGTTCACACCCAGCACCAGGCTGATGTCCTCGTTCTTGGCAGGCGCCGTGATGATGACCTTCTTGGCGCCGCCCTCAATGTGCTTGCTGGCGCCCTCGCGGCTGGTAAAGATGCCGGTGGACTCAATCACGATATCCACGCCCAGCTCGCCCCACTTGATGTTGGCCGGGTCACGCTCGGCCAGCGCGTGAATCTTCTTGCCGTTCACGGTCAGGCTCTCTTCGTCGTACTCGACGGTGCCGTCAAACTTGCCGGCGGTGCTGTCGTACTTCAGGAGGGTGGCGAGCGTTTTGTTGTCGGTCAGGTCGTTGATGGCCACCACTTCGACGCCGCGCGCTTCCAGGACACGAAACACCAGACGGCCAATGCGGCCGAAACCGTTAATCCCTACTTTCATGCTGTGCCTCCAGTCGTGAGGGCCACCCCCCCCAGTGGGGGAGAGCAGAGACCTCGCATGTCGCAGTGTACCCCCTGATGCCGGAGGCCAATTTCGTGTCCTCTGGACACCAACAGGAACTTAGACCCGGTTCAAGCAGCCCGGCGGCGGTGGGTGAGGCGGCTGGCGCCTCAGCCTAGGCCACTCCGACGGCGCCTACAGCTCTGGCCGTGAACGCGCCAGCAAAGCGCTCAGCGCCCGCTCGGCCCGCTCCTCCGCCGCCTCGTCCTGAACAAAGCGGCGCGACACATGGTGCGCGAGGTAGAGGCCGCACAGTTCCCAGACAAACTGCTCGGGGTCCAGGTCGGGGCGTAACTGCCCCAGTGTCACTGCTTCGCGCGTCCAGGCGGCCAGTAGCGCGCGCCACTCGCGCTCGGTGTTCAGCAGCCGGTCTCGCAGCGGCCCCGGCTGGTCATCCAGTTCGAAGAGGCCTGCCGCCACCGGACAACCGCCCGTCAGGCCCGCGCGGGCCGGCCAGCCCATCCAGAGCCGCGCCGCCCGTTCGAGCCGGGGAAGGCCCGGCGCTTCCCGCAGCGCCCCCTCCAGCACCGCCGCCTCAAACTCGCGTGAGGTCTGGTCCAGAAGTCCGAGTTGCAGGTCCTCCTTGGAACCAAAGTGCGCGAACAGCCCACTTTTAGACCGGCCTGTGTGTTCGGCCAGCATGCCCAGGCTCACTCCTGCGAAGCCGTGGACCGTCACCAGGTCCAGCCCCTGCCGCAGCAGCGCGGCTCTTTTGCCAGACGTGGGGACATTCATCGCTTTAAAATAGCACGACCGGTCGTGCTAGGTTTCGGCTGCTGGTGGTGCCGCTCTGTGGCCAGCAGCAAAGGAGCGACATGGTCTGGACCGAACTGCTGATGGCCAAAGTGCAGCTGCTGGGGCCCCTTGACTGGCTGGCCCCGGTGCTGATTGGGCTACTATACATCTCGCTGTCCTCGCTGCTCAGGGAGCCGGCGCGGCAGAAGTTCAGCGCGGTCATGATTGCTGGTGCGGGGGCGGCTTACCTGAATGGCGGCTTTGGCGCCTGGGAGTTGGCCTTTACCGCGCTGGTCACGGTCTGCGCGTACCGGGGGCTGACCAGTTACGCCTTTATCGGCGCCGGCTGGCTGCTGCACACTGGCTGGGACGCGCTGCATTACCTGTACGGCAACCCTATCGTGCCGTTGTCGGCCACTTCATCGTTTGGCTGTGCCGTCTGCGACCCCATCATCGCGGCGTGGTGCTTTGCCGGAGGACCATCCGTGTTCGGGGGACTGCGCCGACGTTTTGGTGCTCACCGGCCCCAGATAGGCCCGCTGTGAGCACCGTTTTTGCGCCCCTGACCTTTCCAGACCTGCTGGGCCGCTTGGGGCTGGCCTGCCTGATTCTGGTGCCGCTGATTCTGGTGCTGGGTCAGGTGTTCGTACGTGTGACTGGCGTGCCGCCCAGCTATCCGCCTCTCAGCCCGCTGCCGCTGCTGTCAGGGGCCATTGGTGGGTCGCTGCTCAGTGCCCTGGGGTACTTGCTGCTGAGCACTGTCATTAAAGACCAGAAGACGTTGTGGACCGTGCTGGTGGTGCTGGCCCTGGCCCTGCTGGTCGCCAGTTTTCACCTGCCCTGGCGCCTGAGCTACACCCGTTCGGCCCGGTTTACTGGCGTGACCGTCTCGGCGCAGGTGGCTCAGGCCATGCTGCACTGCGTGGTGGTGGGCACCAACCTGGCGGTGCTGTTGCGGCGTTAGGGTGAGGTGGGGACAGCCCCGCGCAGCAGCACCGTGGCCCGGCGGATCAGGTGCCAGGGGGCAACCCTAAAAGTTACTTCCAGGACGTAGCGGCCATCGGGGAGACCGGTCACTTCAGGCGGCAAGCCTTCCACGCGCACGCTCCGGGCAGGCAGAAGCGCCTGCTCTGGATTTCAGGACAGTCCACATGGTCGGGGAAAGCAGAGATCTCCCGTCTGCCCGACGTGAGCAAGCGGTATGTGATGGTAAAACAGCTCAGTTCAAGGGTCACTGGCCCAGGCCCCAGATTGACCCGCCGCGTCTGGATGTTCTCCCAGGTCAAGGTGGAGACCGGGGACGGCACGACCATCACCGGAGTCAGTCGGGGGCACAGGCGTAGCCCATGCACTGGTCAAGGAGAGCAGCAGGGCCAGCGCAGCGGCCTGGCGCACGAGTGTCTTCAGCCTTTGATCAGGGTGAAAGACACGTCTACTGTCACCGAGTCGCTGCTGCCGGGGTAACGCACGTCATAGTCATAGGGATTGAACTTGAACTGGGTGCTGACATTCACCTTGCCGCCCTGCAAGGTGGCCTTGACCGGCACGCTGATGGTCTTGGTGGTCCCCTTGACCGTCAATTTGCCGGTGGCGGTCGTGGACAGCGTCTGCCCTTCGGCCAGCTTGCCGCCGGTCAGTTTCTCCAGGGCAAAGGTGGCGTTAGGAAACTTGGCAGCGTTCAGGGCGTTCTCGCCCTTGGCGTGCGTGTCACGAAGGCCGATGCCCGTTTTTAAGCCTGAAACCGGCACCTTCACCGAGCCGGTCGTGGCCGCCAGATTCGCCGGGTCCAGCTCCACACTGGCCGTCACTCCGGCGATGTTGCCGCGCACCGGAATCAGGCGCACCGTATGGGTGAAACTGGCCTGACCGTCGGCCGCCCGGTAATCCGCTCCCTGGGCCTCGCCCGCCATCAGAACTGCCGCCGTGCCTGCCGCCCAGAGTCGTTTCATAGGCCGATCTTGAATCAGCCGTGTGAAGAACAGGTGAACCTGCGCCCTGGCCTGCGCGACCATGAACCCAAAGTCAGAATTTTCACCTTTCGCGGCCACTTCGTACAAAAGTTCATCTGAAGCCTCTGTTCTGACAGGTGGCTGTGCCACTCCATTGCCTACCGTGAGGCCATTCTCCGCGTGCTTGCCCCGGCTGGCCGCGTCCCTCACGGAGGTTGTATGAAGCGCGTTCTCTCTTTGGTGTCCCTGGTCCTGTCGAGCGTTGCCCTGGCGGGCAGCGGGCAGATGTCCACGCCGGTTCGTCTCACGGTTCAGCCGGTCTGCGAAGTGCAGAGCGTGACCCCGGAGCGTGTGACCCTGCACTGCACCCGCAACTACGTGCCTTCTGTGCCGCACGACTTGCCTCAGCTGCTGGGCAAGCTCCCGCTGGCCGAACTGCGCCTGACCAACAGCGCCCCGGCCCCCAGCGGCGGCACCCTGAACACCTACGCGGTGCAGCCACTGGGCGCAGCAGGCGAACTGGTCTTCTACTGACCGCCGCCTGCACTGGCCTTGATGAGCCCACATGGCCATCAAGGCCAGTTGGCTTGGATGCGCAAGCGCCTGTCTTCTGAAGCCGGGAGAGGGTGAGGCGAGTCCCAGACATCTGCCCAGACATCTGCCCAGACGCCTCCCCGCGTCTACAGCAGACGGCGCGGCATACTGCGTGCCATGAAGCCCGAGCTGCTGGTCATGAAATTTGGTGGCACGAATATGCAGGACGCCCGCGCCATTCGCCACAGCGCGTCTCTGGCGGCGCGCAGCCTCCGTGAAGGGATCAAGGTGGTGGTCGTCGTCTCGGCGATGGCGGGCGTGACCAACAGCCTGCTGAAACTGGCCGACGCCGCCCAGTCGGGTGACATCGCCAGCGCCAACGACGAGATTGCCCTGCTGCGGACCCGGCATTTTGCAGCGGCCCAGGAACTGGGCGCGGCCCCCGACAGCAGCGCTGTGCGCGAAATCCGCGAGATGCACGAAACCCTGCGCCAGGCCATCTACGGCGTCTACCTGCTGCGCGAACTGACCCCGCGCAGCCGAGACCTGATCGTGGCGTTTGGCGAGCGCCTGTCGGCCCCCCTCATGAGCCTGGCCCTGGAGCAGAGTGGCCTGCGCGCCCACCACCTGACGGGCGGCGAGGCCGGCATCCTGACCGACAGCCACTTTGGTAACGCCAAGCCCCTCCCCAGTACCTACGAGCGGGTCAAGGACCGCCTGAGTGGCCTGCTGGCGGCGGGTGTGACCCCGGTGGTGGCGGGCTTCATGGGCGAAACCGACAAGGGGGCCATGACCACCCTGGGGCGCGGCGGCACCGACTTCAGCGCCACGATTGTCGGCAAGGCCCTGGGCGCCGACGAGGTCTGGGCCTGGAAGGACGTGGACGGCGTCATGAGCGCCGACCCCCGCGTGGTCAAGGACGCCCGCAACATCGAAGTTCTGAGTTACGGCGAGGTCATGGAGTTGGCCTACTTTGGGGCCAAGGTGCTGCACCCGCTGGCGGTGACGCCCCTGCAGGACAGCGGCATTCCCCTGCGCGTGAAAAGTGCCGCCGACCCCGATTTTCCCGGCACATTGGTGCAGGCCCAGCCGCGCGACGAGGAAGGGCACCCGGTCAAAGCCGTGACCGCCATTCGCAACGTCAGCATCGTCAATGTCAGCGGCGCCGGGGTGCTGGGGATTCCCGAAGTGATTGCCAGCGTCTTTGACGCCATTGCCCGCGAAAACGTGACCCTGCTGATGGTCTCGCAAAGCTCGTCCATGAGTAACGTTTCTTTGGCGGTGCAGACCGCTGACGCCGAGCGCACCCTGGCCGCCCTGCGCGCCGGGGTCAGCCTGGAACTGCAGGTCGAGGAGCAGCCGGGCGTGGCTGTGCTGGCCATTGTGGGCAGCGGGATGCGCGGCCAGAAGGGCGTCTCGGCCCGCATGTTCACGGCGCTGGCGGCACAGGACGTGAACATCCTGATGATCTCGCAGGGCAGCTCCGAGCTGAATGTGTCGGTGGCTGTTGAGGCCGGACATGTGGACACCGCCACCCTGGCGGTTCACCACGCCTTTGGCCTGGGCGAACCTGCCCCTACTGCCAGCTGAGCGGTTCTCACACCTGAGCTTCAGCCGAACCACCAGAGCGCACCAGGCAGCTGAGCCGTCGAGGCGCCTGGTGCAGGGCACCTTGCCAGTTCAGCTTGCCTGGGCGTCCCCGGTTTTTGAAATCTTTACCTCTTTATTTGCGTATAGATGAAAACTGAAGAGTTGACTTCATGCAGCGGAAGTCCAACCTACTCCCAACCGCACCAAACTGAACAGCATGCGATCATGTGGTCGGAACTGCCCCGCGTGGAGTGAGGCAACGCCCTGCAGTAAGGCCGTAGTGTGAGAGACCGGGCGGCGAAGAGGGCGGCGCAAGCCCACCCAATGCCTTCGGCCAGTCACGTGTATCAGCACTTGCTAGAAGCCATGCCCGTGATGCTGTGGACCGCCAATCAAGACGGCGTGTGGGCACACGTCAATGGCGCCTGGATTGCCTACACCGGGGTGATTGGTCAAACCCGGGGGTTTGGCTTCGAGGAAGCTGTGCATCCAGACGATGAGGCGCGCACGGTCGCCGTCTGGAAACAGGCTGTCGAGCAGCGTCAGGATTACCAGATTGAGTACCGCTTGAGGGGCCAAACGGGCACCTACCGCTGGTTCCTGACCCGTGGTGTTCGCGTGACAGATGATCTCGGGCTTCAGCTGGCCTGGGTCGGCACCTGCACGGATATCGACGACCGAAAACGTGCCGAGCAGCAGGCCATAGACGCGCGTGAGGCCGCGGTGCGCGCGCTGGGCCTCGTTCTGGAAGTGAGAGACCGGGAGACCAAGGGACACACCGACCGGGTGATGGCCCTCGCCCTGCGGCTTGGGCAGGCCCTGGGGCTGAGCGAGGCCCAACTTGAAACGCTCCGTTTGGGTTCGTACCTGCACGACATTGGGAAGATGGTGATTCCAGACGCCATTCTGCTTAAGGCTGGACCATTGACCGAACAGGAATGGGCCGTGATGCGCAGCCATACGCTGGAGGGCGAACGCTTCGCGGCGGCGCTCGGGTTTGTGCCGCCCGAAGTTCTGGAACTCATCCGCTTTCACCATGAGCGCTGGGACGGCGGCGGCTATGTCACTGGCCTGAGCGGTGAGGCCATTCCCCTACTGGCCCGTGTCTTTGCGGTCGTTGACGTCTACGACGCGCTGTTAAGCGAGCGGCCCTACAAGGCCGCCTGGACCCAGGCCCAGGCGGCCGATTATCTGCGGTCGGAGGCTGGGCGGCAACTTGATCCCCAGGTGGTCGCCACCTTCCTCCGTTCCCTTCAGGAAGGCCCGGCAGCTCCCGACTGAACGCCTTAGGCCGGCAGGTAACGCACCCCGAACTCTTGGCCAGAGACAGGCCGGCCGAGCAAAAAGCCCTGCCCAATGTCGCAGTCCAGAGATTTGAGCGCTTCCAACTGGGCCTGGGTCTCAATGCCTTCCCCAACCGTAAAGACATTGAGCCCATGACCCAGCGTGATCGCGCTCCGAACCATCGCCAGAACCTTGTGGCCTCCTGGAAGGGGGGTCACGAAAGAGCGGTCGAGTTTCAGCTGACTGATATCGAGGTGTTGCAATTGACTGAGGTTTGAAAAGCCAGTCCCATAGTCATCGAGCGCCACCTGAACGCCCAGGGCAGTCAGGGCCCGCGCCAGCTTGAGTGTCTCTGCTGACTGTTTGAGCAGCACGCTCTCTGTGACCTCCAGTACCAACTGGGCTGGCGGAAGGGCCGTGTCCCGAAGCACCTGTTGAATGACCTGGAGAAAACCGGAATCCAGCCACTGCTGGGCCGAGACGTTGACGGACATCTGCCAGGTCAGTGGGTGCTGGGCGCGCCACTGGGCCAGCTGGGTGCAGGCTTCGTGGAGAACCCACTCGCCCAGCGGAACGATCAGGCCCTGTTCTTCTGCCAGGGGAATAAACTGCGCCGGCGAGATCCACCGGCCATCCCGTTGGGGCCACCTCAGCAGCGCCTCCATGCCCACCACCTGGCCCGTGCGGAGGTCGATCTGAGGTTGGTAGTAGAGCTGCAACTCGCCCTGTTCTATGGCCTGGCCCAGGCGGTTACGCAGAGACAGCTTCTCCCGGGCCGCCTGGGTCATGCACTCCTGATAAAACTGGTACTGCCCTTTACCCAGCGCTTTGGCGTGATACATCGCGGTGTCGGCGGCACGTAGAAGGGCTTTCGTGTCCTGGCCATCTGTGGGATAGAGGCTGATTCCAGCGCTGGAGCCCAGGTTCAACATATGTCCGTGGACGGAGAAGGGTTGACTCAGAGCCTGCTGAAGATCATGTGCGAGCTGCGAGACATGCAGACTCTTGTAGACGCCGGGAATCAGAAGGACAAATTCGTCACCACCAAACCGCGCAATCAGATCGTCTGTACGGAGCAGGTCAGACAGCCGGTGGGCCACCGCCTTGAGCAGTTCGTCGCCTGTGTCATGGCCGAGTGAATCGTTCACGAGCTTGAATCCGTCCAGATCCAGGACCATCACTCCCACTCCTGTCTTGTGACGGCGCGCGAACTGGAGCGCCTGTTCCGCCCGGTCCAGGAACCGCAGCCGGTTGGGCAGTCCTGTTAGCGCGTCATGGTGCGCCAGATGCTCACTGCGTTCGTGGGCCGCCTGCCAGTCAAGCGTGATGAGCCGCAACTCCAACTCATCCATGACAATGGCCGCCAGATCTTCGAGCAACTTCAGGTCATCAGCTGTCAAGGACTGGGGGCGCCTGCTGTACACCGCGAGGCTGCCAATATGAAACCCGTCTGGTGTGGTCAGGGGCACCCCTGCATAAGAGCGGGCACCCTCGAACTTCACCATCGGATCGTTCTGAAAACGTGGACTGGCGTGTAGATCCTCAACCGTAAACGCCACGCCGCGCTCAACAGTTTCCCCACAACAGACGTTCTCCCGGTCCATTTCGTGGATGTTGGTTCCGGCGCTGGATTTGAGCCAGGTCCGCTGCGCCGCGACAAAATTGATGATCACGATCTGAACTTTCAGGAACCGCTGGACAAGGCGGGTGATGCGGTCAAACGCCGGTTCGGGGAGGCTGTCGAGCACGTGATAGCGGTAGAGCGCGGCAAGTCGGTCTGGTTCATGTGGGTGCTCTGGGGGCTTCACGCTGTTCCTTATTCCTCTTGTAAGGGAGTGGCTCCCAGGGTGAAGCTGGCGACCTACCCCTGCGCCGGCTCGGCTCTTATCTCATTCAGCGTTCAGGCCACGTTCCCTGAGATACGGAAGTCTAGAGGCCGCATTCCGCTTGGGCCAGGCAAAAGAGGTAGTGGCCCGTTCATCTAATTGGCCTCAAGCCCACGACATAGGCAAAGCCCTGTTTATCTTCAGGGTCAGGCGGTTCTGCGGGCTGAACCGGATCCAGGTGGGCTGACTGTTTGCGAAGAGCGCCCAGCCAGCTGTGGCACTTTGCGCCGAGCCTGGCTGGAAACTGCGCCGCCAGTGGGTTAAGAGCAATCTTCAGGCGCTGCTCTCTTTTGGTGAAGCCCGCTGCGCCACCTGGCTTGAGCAGCAATCAAGCCCTAGACAGATATCGTTCTGGCCAGGTTCGTCGCCTTGACTGATTCGGTCATAGCAACAGTCTCAAGCTGAGTGCAAAAGGCGGCAGCGGACTCAGGTGTGTCTGGCCTTGCAAGGCCCAGGGCTGAATCTTTACCGCTGCATCTACACTCTGGTCTCTGTCACCATGAGGCAAATTCCGTTGAATCTGGGGCCTGATCAGACGAGGCCATTACGCTGCGTTGCTGGCAGAATCCGGTGCAAGATCGCCAGGGCAACGCGCCCCCTCACCTCCTCAACAGCAGGCTCACGTCCGGGTATCGCGCTGCCCGCCGGGAGACTGGCGCAGCCCCGGCCAGCGGCGACTCATCAGGATATACAGACCCGCCACCCAGGCGCTGCTGGCTGTAATTCCTGCCAGTACATCTGACGGGTAGTGGACACCCAGGTAATTCCGGCTGGTGCCCACGGCAACCGCCCACAGTGCCCCAAACACGGCCACCGGCCAGCCGGCCCGCGACCGCCAGAACACCAGTGTCAGGGCCATGCCAAAAGCGGCGTTGGCCATGGCGTGCCCACTGGGAAAGCTGTAGCCCGGTTCGGTCAGGACGGCCACCATCTCGTCGGGTCGGGGGCGCTGGAAAATGACCTTGGCCACCACGTTCAGCAGGGTCGCGCCCATCACGCCCGTCAGGAGAAACCAGCCGTGGGCCCGGCCGCGCCCGCTGTCTGCCTGCCCCAGCAACCAGGCAATCGCCAGGGTAATCAGGGGCAGCACCTGCACGCCCCCAATCTGCGCCAGCGTCTCGGCCACGCGCGTCAGGGTGGGCGTGCGCTGCGCGGCGTACCAGCTGAGGACCGCCTGGTCCCAGGCAAAGCCGCCTTCTTCCAGCACCTCCTCGGCCAGTTCGGTAAACAGCAGCAGCGGCCCGAGGACCCCCAGGAGCAGCAGCAGCAGGGAGCGCCAGTGGTGCCGCACAAAAGGCAGAAATTCCTGGCGCACGCGGGCAAGCATCCTTCTATTACAGCCGCCTGCCGCCTGCGCCGCGTTGCCGGATGCTTAATGCCGCTAGGCACGCTGGCGCATGGACCGCTGCGTCAGGTGCCGCATGTGCGCCCTGGGGGTCAGGCCGCACCATAAGGGCACAAGGAACGCGCTGGCCGAATGGCTGCCAAAGAGGCAGCGGCGCGGGCCTTGGTGGAGAGACCCAGATGCATCAGTACCCGATTCACCTTCACGCCCACGACCTCTTGCGGGAAGCCGCCCAGGACCGCCTGGCCCGGCAGGTGCAGGCCGCCAGCCGCTCCGCCCGCGCCCCCCGTCCCCACCTGAACCTGCTGGCCCTGCTGCGCCGCCTGCGCCCCGCGTGAGGCCCGCCCACACCCACTCGCCGCTCCCTTCTTCGTGAAGAGGAGCGGCGAAGTTTTTGGTGGGCCAGAAGCGCGGGTTACATCAGGGGAGCGCTGGGGTGTCCCTGGAAAACGGCAAGGGCTGATCCGGCAGTTCGCTACCGGCTCTGGCCCCTTGTCAAGCCGCGTTCCTGTAGGCCGGGGCTTCAGCGGTGCCTGGGGAGGGTGAAGCCGAAGGTGGCCCCGTCCGTGCCGTCACTCTGGGCCATGACCTGACCCCCATGCCTCGTGACAATGCGCCGCACGGTGGCCAGGCCAATCCCGGTGCCGGGAAACGCCTCATGAGCATGCAGCCGTTGAAACAGACCAAACAGCTTGTCCGCGTATCTGGGGTCAAAGCCCACGCCATTGTCCTGCACCCAGACCTGCACGGCGTCAGGGTGCTCCTCCGCCCAGATACGCACTTCGGCCACTGGCCGGGAACTGGCATATTTCACGGCGTTGCTGACCAGATTCGTCATCACCTGCTGCAAGAGCCCCTGGTCCCCCTGCACCACCGGCAGCGGCCCCAGCTGCCACCGCAGGGCCTGCGCCGGATACTCTGCCGCCGCGTCTTGCTGGGCCTGCTTGACCAACGCGCTCAGCTCAACGGCTTCCCGCCGGAGCGCCTGCCGACCGGACCGGGACAGGACCAGCATGCCGTCAATCAGGGTGTTCATGCGGGCGGCCCCCTCTTTAACGACCTGAAGGTGCCGGGTCACTTTGTCCAGTTGCCCTTTGTCCAGGCCGCGCTGCGCCAGGTCGGCAAACGCCATGACGTGGCGAACGGGGGTGCGCAGGTCATGCGACGCCGAATAGGTAAAGGACTCCAGTTCGGCGTTGGCTTCCTCCAGGTCCTGTGTGCGGCGGTTCAGCGCGTCCCGCTGCTGCGTCAGCTGCTGGGCCTGCACCGCTCGCTCGACGGCCAGGCTCAGGCCCCGCACCACCGCCCGCACAATCGCCTGGTCCTGCGCCGACCAGCGCTTGGCCGCCCGTTTCCCCACCGCAAAGATGGCCCGGACCTCCCCGCCGATCAGCAGCGGCACGAAACCGGCCGCCCCGTACGCTGTGGCCGCCGAGAGCGAATTGTCTTCGGCATCCCAGCCCTGTACGAAAACCGGCTCACCTGTGCGGACCGCTTCGGCAAAGTCCGGGGCATCCAGCGGAACCCCAGCCTGCATTTGTTTCACGACCTCAGGACTCACGTCGGCGGACCACACCACCCCTTTCCAGACCGTTTCCTTCAGTTCGTAGTAGGCCACGCTGACATCGCTCAGGTGCGCCTGGACCACTGCCACCGCCTGCCGAGCGAGGCGGTGCAGGTCCGTTTCTACCCCCACGGCCTCGGTAAAGCTGACGAACGCGTCCAGTGCCACCGCGCGCTCTTCAAGCACCTGGGCCTGCCGCACCCGTTCCAGCGCCAGCCCCAGGCCCTGACCCACCGAGGCGATGGTCGCTTGCTCCTGCTCTGTCCAGAGGGGCCGGGTGATGCCCGTCGCCAGGAAGGCGAACGGCTGGCCCTGCGCAAGATAAGGCGTGACGCTCAGCGCTGTGCTGTGGCCCACCGATTGGGCCCGGCCCTGCTCGCCGGTGGCAAAGGTCGCCTGCCCGGTCCTGAAGGCTTCAGCGGCCAGCGGCGTCCTGAGGGGCACCCCAGCCTGGCGTGCGGCAACGACCTCAGGAGGCGTGTTCGCGGAGAACGTCAGGGGCAAGGCGGTGTCGCCCTGCACCAGATAGAAGCCGCTGATGGCGCCCTCAACCGTGTCCTGAAGAATCTGTGTGGCCGCCGCCCCCAGCACCTTCAGGTCTGTGGAACTGGCCACAGCGGTTGTGAAGGTGACGAAAGCACCCAGCGCCTGTGTCTGCTGACGCACCTGCTGCTCTAACGTGGCGGCGTGGCGGTGCAGCGCGGCCTGGCTGGCCTGACGGTCTTCCTCGGCCGCTTTACGCGCCGTGATGTCGCTGGAGATGGCGAGCAGGTGGGTGATGTGCCCGTGGTCATCCCGCAGGGGAGACACCGAAAGCCTCCACCATTTGGGCGTGCCCGCAAAGGTCCGGGCCGGGGCTTCAAGGGTGGTGGTCTGCCCAGCCCGGGCGGCGTCCAGGGCGGCCTCGACCTGAGCCTGAGCTTCGCCTTCCCAGAAAGAAGTCCACAGGACATCCTGGCACTGCTGGAAGTCGTCAATCTCCATGGCCTGCTGCCCGCCCAGATTCATGGTGAGCAGCCGGGCGTCCAGGTCCAGCACCTTGATGCAGTCGCCGCTCGCGTCAATGATGGTCTGCAACTGCCCTGGGGTCAGCCACACCTCGGCAGCAGACGTCATAGCGGAAAACGGGTGGCAAGCGACGTGGGGCGAAGCATTCTCTGGAGGATACCGGAGCCGGAGAATGCTCTGTGCAGTGCAGGTGGGATTGTGCCGGTGCCAGGCGGCGTCACATCACCTTCCGCTGCCCGGTGACTGGCCGCATGTGGTGTTCTCTATAAACGGATCAGCATCTACCCGGCGCCTATCCTCAGGTGATGTAAAGGAACGTCACGGGGCGGGCCAGGTCGATGGAGTCTCTGACCTGGCCCGCCCCGTGACTGCCTTACTTCGTTTCGACCAGCTTGTAGGTGCCGCTGCCGCTGTAGCTGTAGATGTACCAGCGGTAGGTGCCCGCAGACGCTGTGACTGACACGGTTTCCTGACTGCTCGGGCTGGTGCTCTGCCCAGCGGTGGCCCAGGCCGAGCCCGTCCAGCGCTGCAGATACAGGTCAAAGTCGCTGCCGGCTGGCCCGGTCAATTCGCCTTTCAGGGCGCCGCCCGCGTAGGAAAAGCCCGAGGAGCCCGGCTGAACCGTGGCGGCGCCCTGGTTGAGGGTGCCGGTGTAGGTGCGGCCCGGCGTGGGGGTGGGCGGCGTGGTGCCGCCGGGGTAGATGGCCTGCAGGGCGAAGAGGTCACCCCGGCTGAGTTCGGTGGCCTTGCCCAGGTTGGCAGGCGTGCCGTTGTACTGGCCCACCGGCTGGCTGCGCGCATAGATGTACGGCGGGAAGTAGTTCATCACCGAGTCGTAGTCGTAGGGGCCGTGCGTGTAGGCGTTGCAGGTCTTGCCGAAGTTCGTGGTGTCGCCCACGTAGTTGCTGCCCACCGTGATGTAGTTGTCGCGGTCGCAGCGCTGGTGTTCATGGTGAAAGCCCGAGGCGTGGCCCATCTCGTGGATGATGGTGCTGTTGGTAAAGCAGTTGGGCGCGATGGTCAGCGTCTGGGTGCCGCCGATGGACCCCACATAGGACGACCCGCAGCCGCCGCCGCCCACGACAAACTCCACCTTGTTGGCGGCGTTCGGGTTCCACACCCAGCGCAGCGTCGTGCCCGCCTGCGCGTTCCAGCGTTCGACAGCGGCGTTCACGGCGGCCGCCTGCGTGCTGGTCAGCCCGCCCTGGCGCCAGAAGTACGACACCGTTTTGCCCGACCAGTTGCCCCCGCCTGCCGCAAAGCGCGACAGGCTCTGTCCCGACAGCATTCCGGCCGACTTGTTCAGCCGTTCCAGCACGCGCACGGCGTTCTCTGAGCGGTCCAGCAGCATGTCGCCGTCCAGCACCATATGGCCGCCGACGTTACGGTACATGACCGTGGTGCCGTCCCGCAGGGTCACTTCCACGGCGGCGTCCTGACCTAGTCGGGTGCGCTGGTCGTCGGTCAGGTCAGCCAGGGGCGTCTGGCGCAGGTCCAGGGCAAACGTGGGGCCAGACGCATTCTGGCCAGCGCCGGGGGTCTGGGCGGCCGCTGGGGCCGGCGTCTGCTCGGCGCAGCTGGCCAGCAGGGTCAGCGTGGTGAAGGTCAGGGCGGCAGCAAGGACATGGTTCATGGTGGCCTCCAGAAGGCTGGTGGAAGTGTCAGGCAGACCAAACCGTCGCCCCGGCTGGCGTAACGGCGTGCGCACTGGACTGTGGTGTTGTCCCGCATCGTGACATATCTGGTTCACTGGGTGGTCTAGTCAGGGGCAGGTGTCCAGTTAAACTGGCCCAACCCATCACCATCGAATAATCAGGCTTTGAGCGGTTGGCTGAGCAATGAGGTCCCTA
>NZ_WQLB01000037.1 GCF_009755355.1 Deinococcus arboris
GTTCAGGCCACCTGCTTCACCCAGGCTCTTTCATCGTTCCAACGCTAACAACTTGCCACAACCGCTGCTAGAGACCTGGGACGAACAGAGCGCCTGACGGCGGTTCTGGAGGTCATCGCCAGTCGCTTGGGGCTCACTGCCATGAATGGTCTGCATCGCTTGTCATGCGCTGGAATCAGCTTCGTACCTCAGCTACGGGTGAGAGCGCTATGCCAGCATTGCGGTAGCAATGAACCGAATAGTCGGGTTTGCACCTGACTCTTACTCAGGACGTCGACCAGCGGCTGCTGATCACAGGCAGCTGCCATTCTTTGTCCATGGTGGTGGGCGCTTATGATCGTGAGCGGCTCAGAGCCAGCGGGGCACCCGCGCGCGGTACGCCGCGTATGTTTCGCCGTGTACACCCTGTAAGTAAGCCTCTTCAAGCCGCACCTGCACCTGCATCAGGATGTCTCCGGCCACCAGCAGCGTCAAGGTCAGGACATTCGGTGCGACCAGAAAGAAGCCCAACAGCATCAGCCGCATGGCCAGGAAGATCGGATTGCGCGAGCGGGCAAACACGCCGCTTTGCACCAGCGCGGTCCGCGCACCCTCATCCAGTCCGATCCGCCAAGACGTGCCCATCTGGGTCTGCGCCACCAGGGTCAGGCCCAGCGCACCAACCATCAGAAGCCAGCCCACCCCCTGCAGCACAGGGCTGGTCAGCCAGAGTAAAGACCCCACCAGAGCCTCGGCCTGCGGCATCAGGGCCAGCGCCCCTGTGGTCAGGACCAAGACAACCAGCAGGAGGCGCATAGCCGAGCCCACATATCCCTGCGCACTGTCATCTTTGGGCAGCACGTAGGGGTTCACGCCAGTTCGCCGCCAGACCAGCACCGAGCGCCAGACGAACGCAAGCAACACGTACAGCAGCGTCACGGCAAACAAAACTGGATAAGACACTTGAGATTCCATATCTGAGCATACATTCATATACAGAGCCAAGTAAGAGGCCCAGAGCCACGCTCCCTGGGCCGGTCCTTTAAAACTTGACGAAGAACGCCGTGAAGTACATCAGGGCGACCCCGACCGTGAACCCGCCCAAGGTCGACCAGCCGACCAGCGGCGCGCCCAGCGCCGCCGTATTGCGCGCCACCAGGCGGCCCACCTCCCACACCACCTGAACGATGGCGCCGACCCCCACGGCCAGAAAGACCGTCGCCAGGACCGGGTTGAAGGCAAAGCCGCCCAGCCAGGTGCCCAGGATGGCCGGCCCGCCCGCGATCAGCGCAAGCCAAGCGAACTGCACGAATTTCGGTTGCTGGCGCACCACGGGCGCGACGATGCCCAGGCCCTCCGTGATGTTGTGCAGGGTAAAGCCCAGAATCAGGAAGGTGCCGAGTGCCGCTTCGCCCAGCGCAAAAGCCGCCCCAATGGCCAGGCCTTCACCGAGGTTATGGAGTCCAATGCCGGTGGCGATCCGGTACGACAGGCCCAGGGGCGCTTCCTCGGTCCGGCGTTTGCTCCCCAGCGCCAGCAACACACCCAGGGTCAGGAGGGCGATCAGGAGCACCGCTGCCGTGCCCTGCCAGAAGGCCGGCAGCGCCGCCGCGAACTCCTGGGCGTCCAGGTACGTGCCCACGGCGAGGTACACCAGCAGACCCACCGTCAGGGCCAGGATGAAGTTCATGGCACCCGCACTCAGGCGGCGCATCCAGGGAAACCAGAGCATGCCCAGCACCACCGGCACCACCCCCACGTAGAGCCCCACCAGCCCGAAGCGGAGAAACAGGTCGCGTCCCGGCTGCGGCGTCAGGGTGGCCACGGGAATCTCCGCCTCGAACACGGTGCCCAGCGTGGTCAGCAGGGCGACCTTGTGCGCTTCCTCCTCCACCCAGGGGTACGGAATCGTGAAGGTGGCGCGGCCCAGACGGGGAATGGGCCCGGGCGGGTCAGCAGTGAACGACCAGAAGGCGTCATCGACCATCACCTGCGGCACCGTCACGGTCTGCGGCCCATCATTGACGACCTGCACCTGAATCACGCCGCGTTCCGGCAGGGTGACGCGGCCAATGTTGAGCTGCTCGACAGGTGGGCCCTGTAAGGTCTTCAAGCCGCCGCCCGTGGCCACGAGGTAGGCCAGCACAGCGCCCAGCAGCAACAGGGGCACCACCGCCAGGCCCCACAGGCTGGCCCAGCGGCCGGCGGGCGCCGCCGGCGCACTCACGACTGGCCTCCGGCGGTGCCCTGCCGGCTGCGCCGCGCCCACTGGTCGTCCACTCCGGCGGCCTTCAAGGCCGCTGGATAGGCCTCTGGCTCGACCACCTGAAACGAGCCCATCCAGCCCAGTTCCGTGAATTCACTGATGTGCGGATGAAACATGAAGTTGCCCGTGAACTTGTACTTGAATTCCAGAATGCCGCGCTGGCCCTGGGCCTGCGTGATGGTGTCGACGATGCGGCTGGTCGGCTCCAGGGTGGTGCCGGTGTCGTAGTAATTGAAGAAGTTCGCGTGCAGGTGAAACGAGTTGATCAGGTCGAATTCCAGAATATTGACCAGGTAGATGCGGATCAGTTCGCCCCTGCGCACCGGTATAGGGCGACGCGCAAACTCGAAACCCACCGTGTTGACCGCGTAGATTTCATTGGCCCCGTCGAAATTGGTGTCAAAGGCGTTCTGCACCATCACGAACTCCTGCGCGGGCGGCCGCCCACCTTTGGGGTCTACGATGAAGGCGCCGTACATCCCCTTGTGAATGTGGCGCTTGAGACTGGTGGCGTGACAATGGTAGAGGTGGCAGCCGAACGGCTCGGCGTCAAACTCGTAGACGAACCGGCCGCCAGGCTGGATTTCTCCAGGGCCGGACCCAGGCACGCCGTCCATCTCAGCAGCATGCACGCCGTGGAAATGAATGGTGTGGGGGTGGGCCGTCTGGTTGATGAAGGTGACGCGCAGCCGGTCACCTTCCGTGCAGCGCAGGGTGGGCCCAGGCACCCGGCCGTTGTAGGTCCAGGCGGGAAAAAAGATACCCGGCGCAATCTCGATGTCCTTGTTCTGCGCGATCATGGTGTATTCGCGTAAGGTCTGACCACTGGGGAGGATGCTGGCTTTGCCCCAGTCCCAGTCAGTGAGCATCGCCATAGGGTCGAAGCCGTTTCGCTTGTGGTTGACGGTTCCGACCATCAGGTTGTTGCCATGGCCCGCGTGAGCGGCTGGAACCGCTGAGCCGGGAGAAGCCGCTTCAGCATGTCCAGCACCGTGTGCCGTGCGGCCCTGCCCGAGAGCCGCGCTGCCCGCCAGAACAGCCGCGCCGCCAGCGCCAACCCGCAGCACATCGCGCCGCGACAAGAACGAGCGCAGCCAACTCACGGGAGCCGCCGGTGACCAGACGACTTTATTTTAGATGAGACCATACTTCATATTAGGCAGACCTAAAAAAATGTCAAGGTGCAGCTCAAACTATGGCTATCCTTTTCTCTACTACCTCATGGTCGACGTATTAGGCGCAGCCTACCTCCAGTTTTAGTCTGAGCTAAATTAGGGGCATGACGCACCGTACGCTGTCCTCCGCCGTCGAGGACTACCTCAAATACCTCTATCTCCTGGGACAGCAGAGCGCGGTGAACACGCAGGCGCTGGCCGACACGCTTGGGGTCAATCCCGCCAGTGTGACCGGGATGCTGCGCCGCCTGACCGAGCAGGGCCTGGTGACCCACCTCCCGTACAAGGGCGCGCGCCTGACGCCGGAAGGTGAAGCCGTGGCACTCGAAGTGTTGCGGCATCACCGGTTGCTGGAGCTGTACCTCCATGAAGCCCTCGGTATTCCGCTGGACGAGGTGCATGAGGAAGCCGAGCAACTCGAACACGTCATCAGTGAGAAGCTCGAAGCCCGCATTGCCGCTTGGCTGGGCCAGCCGGCCTTTGACCCACACGGCGACCCTATTCCAAGCCTTGACGGGACTCTTCCTTCCCGGAGTGAAGTGAGTTTGACTGCGGCTGCCCCTGGCGCACCTGTGTGCATCCTGCGCGTCCCTCATGACCCGGCGGCCCTCAAAGGGCTGATGGCACACGGCCTCACGCCGGGCGTCACGGTAACACTTCTTGAGACCAGTCCGGCGCTGGGCACGGTGACGGTGCAGGTCAGCGGCGCCGCGTCCCTGGTGCTGTCAGTCACGCTGGCCCGTCAAGTTCGCGTGGCCCAGGGGGTTTCTGCATGAAGTCTCCAGCCCCAAGTTTTGATGAGCGGATGACCACCGAAGCGACCGATGTCCTGAGTGGCCGCTCCACGCGGCGCGGCGCGGCCCGGCTCCTGCCGTTCCTGGGCCCCGCTTTCGTGGCTTCGGTGGCCTACATGGACCCTGGAAACTTTGCCACCAACATTCAGGGTGGCGCGCAGTTCGGCTACCTGCTGCTCTGGGTTATTCTGGCGGCCAGCCTCATGGCGATGCTCATTCAAGATCTCAGCGCCAAGCTGGGCATCGCCACTGGCAAGAATCTACCGGAGATGATCAGGGAACGTTGGCCCCGGCTCGCCTGGCCCTACTGGGTTCAAGCGGAACTGGTGGCGATGGCGACCGATCTGGCCGAGTTCCTGGGCGCGTCGCTGGCGTTTCAGCTGCTGTTCGGGATTCCACTTCTGTGGGGCGCGGTCTTGACGGCCATCATTACCTTCAGTCTGCTGACCCTGCAGAAACGGGGCTTTCGGCCGCTGGAGCTAGCGATTTCCGGCTTCGTCTTCGTGATCGCGCTGGCGTATCTCGTGCAGATCGTGCTGAGTCACCCTGGCATTGAGGCGCTCAGCGGCTTTGTGCCGCGCTTCGAGGGTCCAGACAGCCTCTATCTGGCTGTTGGGATCATCGGGGCCACCGTCATGCCACACGTGATCTACCTGCACAGTGCGTTGACGCAGAACCGGATTCCGGCACAGACCGCCGCCGAGAAGCGGCAGGTGGCCCGCATGTCGCGCACCGATATCTTTCTGGCGATGGGGCTGGCCGCCCTGATCAACATGAGCATGCTGGCGGCGGCTGCCGCCGCCTTCCACACGTCGGGCCGAACTGACATTGCGGATCTGACTCTGGCGTACCGCACCCTGACGCCCCTGCTTGGTGGCGCGGCGGCCATCGCCTTCGGTCTGGCGCTGCTCTCCTCTGGGCTGTCGAGCAGCACAGTCGGCACGATGGCCGGCCAGGTGGTGATGCAGGGCTTCGTGCAGTTCAGCATTCCCGTATGGCTGCGGCGCACGATCACGATGCTGCCCGCTTTCGCCGTGATTCTGTTGGGCCTGAACCCAACGGACACGCTGATTCTGTCGCAGGTCATCCTGAGTTTCGGGATTCCGTTCGCGTTGGTGCCACTCCTGATCTTTACGGCTCAGCCGAAGGTCATGGGGGAACTGGTCAGTTCGCGCGCGGTTCAGGGGATTGGCTGGTGCATCGCGGCCCTGATTATCAGCTTGAACGCCTATCTCCTGTTTCAAACGTTCATGCCTGGCTGAAAGCGTCTCTCGATCTTGTCTGAGATTCAAAGGGCCCGCCTCTGACACACGAAGTCAGAGGCGGGCCCTTCAATCAGGGTTCAGCAGGGTTTGACGAAATCAGGTGCGGCCTCGTCGGTTTTGCTTGACGGTTGGCCGGTTGCTGTGCCGGTGGGACGGCAAGGCGCCTGATCCGCTGGCGTCGTCACACTGACCTCGGTACCTGTGCTGTAGCCTGCTGCGTTCCCAGCTTTGACTCGATAGGCGTAGCGCCTTGATGGCTGCACATTCAGATCAGTCAACCCTTGTGCATTTGCTCCCAGGGTGGCAATCACTGCGTACGTGCCTGAGGGGAGAGCTCGGCGCTCAACCGTATGCTGAGTTGCCCCGGACCCAGCAACCCACGCCAACGACACTTCCCGGCTATCCTCTGGCGTTGCGGTCAGACCACTGGGATTTCCAGGCACCGGTTGAGCGGGAGTTGTGTTTCGGTTGGTGCAGCGGTCATCCCCGATTTGAGGTTTGAAGACAGCGTTATAGGCTCCACAATCCCCATAGACCTCTGATAACACGCGTGGATTTTGCTTATCCTTCCGGCCATCCAGGGAATACACGAAACCCAGCATGGCGTTGGGCCGAACTGAGGTGGGCCGGGTCCCCTCAAATGGCAGTCCCTGGACAAAGCGGGAGAACTCGGATGGGCTCAGCAGCACCAGTTTGCTCATGATCAAGGTATTGTAAGCGGGCGAAAACTTATCAATTGAAAAGCGGAGTTCTGGGCGGTTGTAAGCAGGATCGGGTTGACCACTGCTGTCTAGAGGCAGATTCAGCACAGTCTGATTCATCTGCTGGAGATTGATGAGCGTGCCTTGCTGCGGCAGACGAGTGTCCTTGTCAATGCCGTATGCCATCGTCATTACGGGATCAAATTTTTGCTCTGGACTGGTGATGTAACTTTCCCATTCAGTCCTGGTCTTGCCTGTTGCATTCTTAAGCATGAAGTCGATCAGATTGGCCTTCGCCTTCTTGATGGACTCCGGCATATTGAACTGTTCGTCGATAAACTTGAGCACCCAGTAGGCCACGCGGCCAGCTTGATCCGGGGCACCCGACATACTGGCCAGATGGTTGAACAGATAATCATCGATAATGTCGCTGACTTTCGCTCGTCGATCGGCATCAATCCCAGCATTGGCTGGGTTGCCATCTGACGAGGGATAAATCATTTGAAGGGCCAGTTCGTGACTCGTCTTGGCCCATTCCTTGAGGCCGTCATCAATGTCACGTTGCCACTCAATTGCATATTCTTTTGTCGCCCAAACCACTGTTACATGATTGAGGTAGAGAAAATTGTACTTGTTCATGCACCAGATATCATAGAATTTACAATTTTTGATTTTTGTCTCTAGGGATCTCTTCTCGTCGTAATACCAGTCGATGTGTTTTCCCAGGACGTTTCGAAGGTTTGAGTAAATGTAGGGAATTGAAGCGACATTTGTTCGCCCCTCATAGAGAGTTTTGAGGGATGTATTCCGAGAAATGTCAATCATCTCATCGTAGATAAAGTTCTCTACGCCGTTGATGCTGAAATCTCCGCTCGGATAGAATGTCCGATTATTGAGTCCGCCATCGAATCGGCCGCTGGTGACCATGCCAGAATAGTCATACTCCACCAAGTTTGGCGTTCGCTTGCCCATATAGCCTTCGATCACCAAATGTTTTGCCGCGTTGGTATGTGGATCCACATCAAATGGACCGCCAGCATACGCATTGACGAAGGTGTGCGCGAAGACGTCGCCTGCTGCGTGAGTCAGGTAGCCGGTGACAAACGCCTTGACCGCCCCACTTTGGGACTGCTGCCCTTTGGTGTAGAGGTGCTGGAGCCAGTCATCTGACCCTTTCCGGACAGAACCGTCGTCCTTGTTGGCTGAGTGTGGCGGATGAATCACCTGTTGCCCAGTGGCGATATCTGGATAAGCATCTGGCCCGAGCACGCCGGCCCGGTACTGGGCGGTATTGGCACGGAGGGCCAGCAGCAAGTCAGGATCAACTCGGTACGTCTGCGTAACCGGTGGGTTTTGCGGCGCCCCATTGGCCAGCACGGGGATTGTGACGAAGCCGTCGTCGAGCGCATCTCGCAGCGCCTCTTCCGCCAGATAGTTATGGGTAATGGGCTTCCACGCATACGCCGTGCCGCCAGTCAGCAGGAGGGTGGTCAACAGAAGACGAGCTGAGAGCCGGATCATAAGTGTCGTCCTTTTTTGCCTTCAAACATGTATGGTGATTTGCTGGGTCGAGTGAATGAGTCCTGCACACGCTGCGCTTCTTCAGGTGGTACGGGTTGAAGAGACGCCACAGAAGACACTGGTTCATCAGACGCGGGAACATACTCACCGCGGCTGGTGTAGAACGCGGGGAGCCCCAGCGGAATCAAAGTGACGGCTTGACCTTCAGTCGGCACAATCGCCCACCGAATATCAAAGGGTGAATACGTGCCAGCGGCCGTCATGGCCACCGCGAACAAGACCGAAGGTCCATCTTCAGCGGGTTGTGGGGTGAATTCACCCTTGCCCACTGGACGCGCCTGCTCTGACGGCCGGAACTCACGTGCGTCTGCTTCCAAGGTCAACCGCTGAACGGGCTCCTCAAACAGAATGAACTCCGTATTCGAGGCCGTCACTTCGTTGTCCCGGTAGAGCGGCAGCCGAGCCAGACCAGCCGTGCGGCCATCCTTCAAATGCAGAGGCACCAGTACCGCATTGCCAAGTTCAGAGAGCGCGCGCTGTGAAACTTTGGTCTCTCCTTCGGTGGCCGTCATTTGAACAGGGGACGCCACGTCAATCGGCTGCCCTGTGGTGAGACTGCCCGCAGTCAGTTGGCGCTGGCCGTCCACCAGGGCACGCGCCCATTCCGGCAGACTCTCAGTGACGGGGAACTGAAGACCAGTCTTGTTCAGTTGAGCAACCACATCTTCGGTGGTGACATAGGTGTAGCCGTTGCTGGCTTGAGCCATTTTGAGATCCGTGTCGTACACGTCTCTCGGGAGGGCCAAGCGCCCAAATTTGCCCGGTGGAGTGTCGGCGGTGGGTGGCGTGGGCTGGGCACAGGCCGCCAGGAGAAGCGGCAAGGCGATCAGGTGGAATGTCTTCATGGAACTTCCTTTTAGACGCAGGAAATCCTCCTGCAGGACGGCGTGCAGGTCGGTTTCACAGATGAGTTTTATGCGCCTTGAGTAAAGTAGGTCGCATCATGGTCGAAAAGAAAGCGTCGTTTTCAACAAGAGACTGGCACCGCGTCACCGACCCCCGAGCCGCGCAGGTCCTGGCACACCGGGATCAGCTGAAATACCTGCGGCCATTTCTGGGGTCAGCGCTCTCGGCCAGTCAAGCGGCCCGCGCGGCGGGCGTGCGGCTGGACACAATGCTGTATCAAATTGAGCGGCTGACAGACTTGGGGCTCTTAGTGGATCTGCCCCTGTCGTCTGGACCGGGCCGGAAAGTCAAGCGGTATCAGGCTGTTGGTGACCGTTTCATTTTGCCGTTCACTGCTCTGCAAGCAGAGACGCTTCTGGCTCTCTTCATGCACCACGACAGTCGCCGGCGGGAAGAGTTCGGCCGGGGCCTGATCCAGGCCGTCGTCGGTGAGGGCGGGGGCTGGCATGTGCGGATGTACCAGCAGGCGAACGGCTCACTGAATTGGGAGGCTGCGCCGGATCACGATCCGGATTGGCGCCAGGAGGACCTGCTGAAACCCGGAGCGCCGGCGGCCTGGTACACGAACGTGACGGTGAGCTTCACGCCGCTAGAAGCGAAGGCGCTGCAGCAGGACCTGGTGCAGCTGTATATGACGCACGTCATGCGGCGTGCGGGGCGTTCGCCGCTGGACAGTGGGCAGGGGACCCGCTATACGCTGCAACTGGGTCTGGCGCCAGTGCAGGACGTCGCAGCTTCAGAACGGTGACGAGGCGCTTGAGCGGGTCGGTAGACCTTGAGAAGTCGTTTGGCCAGCCGCACGGTCCGTAAAGGGTAAACAGCAGGTGCCCTGAATGACGCCTGCAGTGGCTAAGGACGCCGCTCGGCCACTTGGCTCCGCTCGAAATCGCGCTGAAGCTTTTGACGGGTGGCCGCCACCAGCGCCTGAAAATCAACCAGCCCTGCCTGGATATTCTCAGCGGTGACTTCGGCGGTCCCTGGAGCCGCAGCCGGCAGCAGTGGCACTGTGCCCAGGCGGTACAGCGCGGTCTCCCGGCACAGGGCGTCATACCGGGCGTCCAGTTGAAGGGTCGACTCTGCCGGGTGGAGTTGCCGGACCATCAGGTACTCCAAGAACGTGGATTCCCGCCGGTCTGACACCGGCAGTAGGGCCGGTCCATACAAGCGGCTGTAGGCGCGCCACGCGGCCGCGAGGGGCGAAGCAGGCCAGTGCCGCACCTCTGGATGGTGGGAGTGAAGTCTCTGCGTGCTGGCTTTAGGCAACACGCCCCGGCCGTACCGGGCAGGATCTAAGATCAGTGTCGGCCGGACCAAGTCGTACAGGCCTTTGGCGAAGCAAGTGACGCGTCCTTCCTTCTCCCAGGTGCGCAGGCGTCGCCGGGCTTGCTGAAGAGCGGAAGTGCGCGACCCATACAGCGCGTCCGCCAGACGCTCAACGGTCATCGGCCAGGCCGCCTGCCGGGCCAGCTGCCAGTCGAGCTCCGTCTCTTGGACGGAAGCGACCGGAGGCGTGCTGTTCAGCCTGGGCGCTGCCTGGCGGGGCAAGAAGGCCCAGAGCGGGTGGGGCGAGGGCCAGGTCCACGTCTGGAGGAAGTGAGCGGCGTCCGAGAGGTGCAGCAGGGTCGCGGCGGTTCGTGGCGGGGTGCCGCCGGGCAGGCTCGGTATATGCGACCGCTGCGCCCACTGGCGAACCTCGCGCACACGGACGCCAGCCAAAGCCGCCACATCCCCGAGGCGGACCCAACAGTGTTCAGCGGCAGCGGCACCGTAAAGGTCCTGCACGGCTTGCTCAAGAGTGCGGCCCAGCTCATCAGCAACGAACGCGGGGCTCAAGGGGCCATAGACGAAGCGGAGCTGACGGAGGTGCTCGGCAGTGGGGAGTGCAGGCGTGGGGCGGCTGGACATCAAGCCCTGATCATAAGGCGCCTGGAGCGTTGATTGTTCAGTCACACCGAAGCGCAGTGGGCACTGCAGTTGCCCACGAGTTTGGGCTTCAGGTTGTGGCTGGCAGTGCCCGCTGCACAAGCCAGATGGCGGCCACTACAGCCACACCGACCGAGGCTGGGGCAAACACCATCCGCCGATAAAAGACAGTAGCCCGGATCCAGAACAGGAGGGGGACCGCCACGGCCACCAAGGCCAACTGGCCCAGTTCAACGCCGATGTTGAAGCCCAGGAGACTCTGCACCAGCGCTCGCCGGTCTTCCACCAGTTCGCTCAGCACACTGGAGAAGCCGAAGCCGTGCATCAGGCCGAATCCGAACGCCACCGCCCAGCGGGCCCGCTCCTGGACCAGTGGGACCAGGTTGTTCAGGGCCGCGAACACGACGGACGCGGCAATCACTGACTCCACCACTTGAGATGGAAAGGTCAGGATGCCCAGGGCTGAGAGTGTGAGGGTCACGGAGTGGGCGACGGTGAAGGCGGTGACCACTTTAATCACGCTGACGAGGGCTTCGCGGAAGTGCCCCACGGGTTGCCAGTGTCCACCCTGACGCTTGAGTACGGTCGGCAGAAGAAGAGTCAGCAGAAACAGCACGTGATCCAGCCCCGCCCAGATATGCGTCATGCCCAACCAGATGAAGGTCAGAAAGTTCTGCCACGCCCCTGGCCGGGCCAGCGTCACTTCTGCCGTGATGGACGCTGGGGTAAAGACACTGGTCGAGGCGCGGCCGCCCGCTTCCAGATTCAGGAAACCACGGTGCAGCGCCGTGTCCTTCTGGTCCATGAACAGTCGGCTGGTCACCTGAACCGTGCTGGGCGTCAACGGACACTGCCCAGCCAGCTGTAACCGCAGAAAGCGTCCCGTGTCTTTCTTGCCCACCTGCATGGCCTGATCCGTGAGGGTGCAGGATTGGCCGTCGGCCTTGACCTGAAGCTGGGCGAGCATGTAATCCCGCGCCAAGGCCCCTGAGCGGGTCAGTTCCTCATTGCTGACCCGGCCATCCTGATCTGCATCGAGCGGAACGGCCCCGGCGAGGTCGGGCAGCATCACGTCCCAGGTGCCCTGCAGCGCTGTTCCTCCGACCGAGAGATTGAGTTGGTAGTCCGAGGTGGTGTGCGCCTCGGCGCGGCTAGTGATGATAGCCAGGCTCAGCGTCAGAACCCAGGTCAGCATCCGGTTGAGCGTTCGAGAAAGCATAAAAGCACCTCAGATGAAGCTTGGAAACGCCCCACAGGGCGGCGTGAGCAGCTGTACCTCTCAGGGCACGGCAGCGGGACCAGCCTGGGGCTGGTCCCGCTGGCCTTCCGTTACTGCTCAATAAAAACGGGGTTTGAATAGAACCACAGGTCGGCCCAGGGGTTCTCGCCCTTGGGATCAGCTGCCGGTTCCTGCTGGTCGGTGTTGGTGCCGCGCACCCGCACATACATGTCAGCGCTGACATTCTTGAGCGTGTAGGTCATGGTGACGATTTCGCCCTCGCGCTTCCAATCGGCGGCGCTGAGGCGGCGCTCGACGGTTGTCGTGGGGTTGGTGTCGCTGTCGTACTGCGCGCTGGCCACCTTGCCCGTGACCCGGCCGACGATCAGGTCCACCCGTTTGACTTCGGGGGCGTCATTGTGGAAGTTTTTGCCCGCCGGGTCCCGCAGCCGGATGGTGACCGTAACGTCTTTGGCGCCGCCCAATTTCAGAGTGCCACCTGTCGCGGCACTGGACGGTCCAGTCGAGGCCGTCACATCCAGCTCGGAAATCAGGTCACCGGACGTCACGAAGGTGCGGCCGCTGCGCAGGCCGTCAAGGATGTCGTCATAGGACGGCTCAGCCTTCACGTATGTCTTCTGGTATTCCCCAGGCCAGAAGTCGGCGCCCCCCTCGGTGTAATGCACGTGGGAATCTGAAGTCGCCACAATCCAGAAGCGCCGGCCTTCTCCCAGCATGGAGTCCCAGAGGCCCCCCAGACGGGCCGTCATCTGATCAAAGCCGCCGTAGGTGGGGGCGTTGCCGTAAGCGCCCCGGTTGCCCGCACCTGCTTTGAGGCTACCGTCCGGGTTCAGAGCCCCAGCCTGATGTCCTGGCGCGCCTTCGAAGCCGACGTAGACGTTGGGCGCCGCGTCGTTGTTGTTGCGCAGTTCGTGGGGAGTGTCGCTGCCGTAGGTGCCCAGGGCCGTGGCGGACCGGGCCGGATGATTGGCCATGAGAATGGGCTTGGTGCCGTCCATGGCCTTGATGTAGTTGATGGTCTGGAGCGCCTTGTCTTCTGTGTTGCGGGAGGCGTCGACTGGAAATGCTTCGCGGGCGTCCCAGCGGCTTTCAATCTCTGCGAGGGTCTGCGATTCCTTCTCGCTCCGGGGAATCATCAGGGTGTGGTGGTCCATGGCCGGCATGTTCAGTTCCATGCCGACAAAGCTGAGGAGCTGGGGAAAGCGCGTGCGGGCCTGTTGGAGCTCAGGGTAAGCGCGCTCCATGTTCAACTTGGAATGGTTGGGGCCGCCGTGGTCCGTAATGACCATCCAGTTCAGGCCATACTTCACGGCCATTTCGGCGTTCTTGCCGATGGTGTACTGCGCGTCACCGTCAGGCCCACCCACGATGGGCGTGGGCGGCGTGGTCTTGGTGTCATAGCCAGGGCTGTAGTAGCTATGGATATGGGAGTCGCCCGCCAACCACTGGCGGTTGGGTCCGGTCATGGTCTGGCTGTTGAGACCGCAGCCAGCGAGAAGCGTCAGCAGGCTGCCAGTCAACAGCGTGGTTTTGATCACAGTCATGCCGGCACGCTAGGTGGCCCGTGTCAACGGGATGTCTGGTCATCCGATCAGGTGTTGGGACATCGTAGGCGGAGGGCGCCCGCGTCTCCTCAAGCAATTCGCCATCGTAGGTGCGTAACTCCCCGTACAGTGAGCGGCATGGATACGCCAGGCATTTGGGCGCGCGTGCGCGCTTTTACACGGGGCGAGCGCGACGCGCAGACCCTGTACGCATATCGGCAGGCTGGCGCCGCCGTTCATCCCTTACTTGATGCCGCCGAGCGCCGGCGCTTCGATCTGTTGGTCGGCGGCGTCAGTCCGTTTGCCCTCCAGCGTCACGTCGGCCTGGAGCTCGCTTGCGCCTGGAACGCCTTTGCACTGCAAACCCTGGGCGACAAGATGCTGGCAGCTGACGAGGCTGCCGACCCGGACACGGTGGGCTTCGTGCCGCCTGTGACCTATGACCAGGTTGAGGCCTACTATCAACAAGTGCAGCGCTGGCTCGGGTACGCGAGTCAGGCCGAGCACGATCCGGAATTTGATCTGCCCCCGGGCACCCTCCCAGCGGCTCTTCCAGCTTGGTCGCCGGTTGAGCCCTGTCCTCAGCCCCACCTCAGCGCCATGATGGCCGCCCTGGAGGCGCTGCGGCTGCATGCCGAAGCCGCGATGCACAACCTTGAACAGGCCACGCCAGCGGCCGATCAGGCCAAAGTGGCCAAACTCAGGGGTCAGTTCGCTGCCGCGATGTCTGGGGCTCAGTACGCGGCGAGCATGTACCGGCCAGGAGTGTCGACTGAAGTTCACGAACAGATTGAAACCAAGGCCAAGGCGGCGATTGAGGCGCTCTACCGTGTGGGGCAGCTGATCAGTTATCCCGCCCTTTTGGAGGAGCGGGTTCCTGAGAGCGCCCAGCCATCAAGGGATGGCCGCCCATTTCACCGAACGCCACTGCCGGGCGAGCCAGGGTTTAACCCCTGGGCCATGACGGACGCGGCCTCTGTCGCTTCGCTGAAACGCAACCCGGAAGCGACTCGGGTCATTGGTGAGATGTGGTCGCTTGATCCTAACCCAGCCGCCAGTGTTGCCCTCTGGGACGAGATCCGGCGAGCCGTTGAGACAGGTGGTGCCGCACTGGCCAAGAGCAAGAAGGGTCAGCCAGTCGGCTTTTACTTCTGCACTCCATACGCTTCTATTTTTGAAGCTCAGCGGCCCCTCGTGCTGGGCGACACGGCCGTAGCGGTCGGTGAGCGATTCACCCTCGAATGCGCGGCGGAAGGTGTCCGGGTCGGCTATCCCTTTAAGCGTGAAATTGTGACGGGGACGTTTCAAAGTGCGGCCATTGATTACTGCGATCCCGACCAACCGCCGCCGCACGAGTGAGGTGTGGTGGCGCATTCTCTTTCCGTGCAGAGCATGAAGTGTTATTGATCACGATGCGGATTAGCATTGATATTCTTGACCCCGTTTAGGGCCTGAGTGAGGGCCGCTCCAGGGTGTCCAGGACAATGAAAATGGAGTGGGTATGGCTAGATATCGACTCCACCACCGTTTAGGTCGTCGTTGTGTCATTCGTCGCCTGCTTCGTTGGGCCCGAAAACATTTCAAGCACCAGAAGAGCTGCCGACATCAGAAGGTCACCGATGCGTACCTTGTCGCACTGCTCCTCTCTCGGTACGTGTTTCAACATCCGTATCCGTCCATTTGGTGGAATATCCTGCGGGAAGACCGGCCCCAGCTTCCCAGCTACACCCAGGCATTTACTCGGGGGCAACGTCTTCTCGGACCGCTTGAAGCCATCGTCAGCCCACCTGTGCCGTGTGCGGAAGTCGTGGTGGACTCAATGCCGCTCCCGGTGTGTCGTCCTAAACGGGGGAAACGCTGTGCGTTTCCCGGGGCGAGGTGGGGATTCGGCACGCAGGGCGACTTCTTCGGCTTCAAACTTCATGCCTGGGTGTCACCGCGTGGGCAGGTCATGCAATACGTGATCCGACCTGCGAACCTGCAGGACACAACTGTCGCCTATGAGCTCAACAGCCGCTGGCCAGCGTTCGGCGGACCGAAAGTCATCGGAGACAAAGGGTATTGCGCACTGGGCTTCACCTTCCCACCTAAGAAAAACACCCGGTACGACACCGGGTGGCGACAAGACCGGCACCCGAAATTACGCAAACGCATTGAAACCGTGTTTTCTCAACTGGTCGAGGCTCAGGTCCGCTCGGTTCAAACGAAAACCCTGACCTCATTGCGGTTTCGTGTCGTCCTGGCTGTCATCGCACACAACCTCATGTCATCTTATTGACAACGGCGCAAATCCGTCTTGGTATTTTGAGGTATGGCGGAATGGCAGCCGACCCGATATACCCGTGCCCAACTCGAAGAGCGTCGACTGGCCGCTGCGAAGTGGCTGCAAGAGGGCAAGTACGCCCACCGCGAAATCGCTGAGCATTTTGGAGTCTCCGTCGTGACCGTCACCACCTGGAATGCACGCCTGAAGAAGAGAGGGACCCTTCAGGCGACGGTCGCTCCCGGTCGCCAGTCACGGATGACCTCTGCACAGCACGCGCAACTGCGCACCCTCCTGCAGGAGGGTGCGCTCGCCCATGGGTTCCCCGACGAGACCTGGACCACTCGTCGGGTGAGTGAGTTGATTGGCGGGCGGTTTGCGATCTGGTATCACCACGATCACGTCCGCAAACTTCTGCACCAGTTGGGCTGGACCCCACAATTGCCGAATGGACGCGCCGCAGAGCGCAACGAGCTGCGGATGGCCACCTGGAAAGAACAGACGGCACCCGAGTTGAAAAAAAAAGGTCGCTGAGGGCGCCACGCTGATCTATCTGGATGAGGTGGGCTTTGCGTTGAAGGGGGTGCGACGACGGACATGGTCGATCAGGGGCGTCACGCCCCTGGTCACACTCCCCGCAAACTGGGAGAAGCTGTCGACGATTGGGGCGATCACATCAGATGGACGCTTCTTTCAGAACACCAAAGCTGGCGCCATCAACAGTGGCAATGTCACCCAGTTTCTTCAACATCTGCTGCGTCATGTGACGGGCGAGATGGTCGTCGTGCTGGACAACGCGAGCATTCACCGAGCCACAGCTGTACAAGCGTTCGTGGCAAGCCACGAACGCTTGTCGCTGGAATATTTGCCGCCATATGCCCCGGAGCTGAATCCGATCGAGTTGGTCTGGGCCTATATAAAGCGCAATGTTCTGGGCAACTTTTGTGCCCGTACAGTCGGGCTGTTGAAGCAGAAGCTGGCGAGGGCTTGGCAGCGTGTGCGATACGTCAAGCTGCCACGACAACTTCTCAATACGAATCTATACCGCGATCAATAAACGGGTACGCTGTTCAGGCATGAAAATAGCGGGTCGCACAGCCTGGAACGAGCCTGTCTTCGAAGAGATTGGCTCTAGAGACCGCATTCTGCTCGCACATCTCAGCAGCCTGTGTGGCGACTTACAGGACGAAGACGATGCACGGCATATCAGCAGTGCGGCACGCACCATACTTCGGGGTTACTTCTTCGACACTGCCGGGTACATCCTGGCAGCCCAGGGTCGAGACATCGTGATTACCGCTAAGTACGCGACGTTCGAAGCCTCTATTGACCGGGAAGAACTGGCCGAACTGATGACACAGTGGGCCGGGCACCTGGAATCAAGCGACTGAGATGCGCCAGGCCAGCAGACTGGCCGCTCTGGACATCTCTAGAAGTCCAGGTTCCTTGCCTCAGGCCCTAAACGGGGTTCTTGAGGTATGCCCGGATGGCAGCCTACCCATTACTCGCGTGCTCAACTTGAAGAGCGCCGCCTCGCGGCGCTTGAATGGATCGCACGCGGGACGCACAAGAATCAGGAGATTGCCGATCACTTCGGGGTCTCAGTACACACCGTGTACAGCTGGAAAGGCCGGCTCAAACGCACCGGCAGTCTTCAGGCCACGGTGGCCAGCGGTCCAGCCTCACGGCTCACGGCAGAGCAAGGAGAGCACTTGCGCACCCTCCTGCGGGAGGGTGCCGTGCATCACGGCTTTCGGGATGAAACCTGGACGACCCGGCGTGTCAGTGCATTGATCGGCCGGCACTTCGAGGTCTGGTACCACCATGACCATGTCCGGCACATCCTGCGCCGGTTGGGCTTTACCCCGCAGATGCCCGATGGCCGGGCAGCGGAACGCCATGAACTTCGGATTGCGTCCTGGCAAGAACAGGTAGCCCCGGAGTTGGAAAAAAAAGGTCGCTGAAGGCGCCACGCTCGTGTACCTCGATGAGGTGGGGTTTGCCCTGAAAGGGGTCCGCAGACGGACTTGGTCCACCAGAGGTGTCACACCCCTGGTCACCTTGCCAGCCAACTGGGAGAAGCTCTCGACGATTGGGGCGATCACGTCGGGTGGACAGTTCTTGCAAAACACGAAGGCAGGCGCGATCCGGAGTGGGGATGTGGTCCACTTTTTTCAACACCTCCTGCGCCATATCCAGGGAAACATTGTGATGGTGCTCGACAATGTGGGCGTCCATCGGACGAAAGTCGTGCAGGCGTTCGTGGCTCGCCACGAACGCCTGTCACTGGTGTATTTGCCGCCGTACGCTCCCGAGCTGAACCCTATTGAGCTGGTGTGGGCGTATGTGAAGCGCAACGTCCTGGGAAATTTTTGTGCCCGCACCTTGACGGTCTTGAAGGAGAAGCTGATCGGAGCGTGGCAACGTGTCCGGTATATTGGCCTCCCACAACTCCTTATGGATGCAAACCTACGCCGTGATCAATAATCGGTTTGACAGGCTTTCCAAGAAGCAAGTGCAGGCTTCATTGGCGACTGCTGTTGTGCCTTCAATCTGGCAGCGTTCGATGAGCGCGAAGATAGGTTGAATTCGTGCTTCATCACCAGCACGTACCCAAGGATCAACGACATCCAACAGATGCATGAACAGCCAGGCTTCGCTTGGTGGCCGTCCTTTTGATGTTCGTTCGTCATCTACTTCAAACTCTGGGATAAGTTGCAAGATCAAGAACTGGAGGTGTGTGGCGTCGATGACGGCTGACATCCACGTCAATGTAGAGGCTAAAAAACTCTTCACATACGCACTTTAGCGATTGAAAGGCTGATCACTGATCCAGTGAAAGCCGCGCGTCATTAAGAGCTCATCCTTCGTATCACGAACGAGGACTAAACGGCGTTGAGAGTTATCACCAGTACCCTGCAAGATCACTTCCTGGCCGAGCTTAATATAATCAAAACTAATATTTTTGCCTTGAAGTGCCACACTCAATTGATTAGAAGACGTGTTCAAGAGGTAGGCGCCTAATAAGCGTTCACCGCTCACTGTATTGACCATAGCGCGCATGCGACTCGCTTGCTCAGAAGCTGAGTACAGACGGTCCCCTAATACTATTTGAGTCCAACGGTTGTCATCTTTGACCTGAAGCTGAGCGGGATTAGAATCTTCAAGCACACGGTAGATACCTGCCATGTCGTGTGTAACGGCTTGCCCATTCGCTGCTTGAGTACTGGTAAAGCTCAGCCAGGGTACAAGTACGAGAAGCGTGACTAGAAGGACAACTCTTATAGTGCGGTCGAGCCACACCAATCCTACTTTCATTGTTGATAATGGGAAGGCTACGGCTGGCGCGGCACGTCCACTGAATAAAGCTATAAGACGATATCGATATGGAAAGATTAGAATTAAGCAGAACATCAGAAGATGGATGCTAAAAATCTTCACTGGTACATCAAAACTCATATTTAGTAATAAAACGTATCCTATTACTCCGAGGCCAATCGACGCACCCGCTAAGCTAGTGCGGCGAAATAGAAGCAGAAGACCAGGAAGAATCTCTGCCAGACCCCCCACTGTCTGATACAGCGGTGAAATCCCAACCGTTCGCCAGAGAACCCCCATGGGAGACATGGCAATCATAGGGAGAGAGAGTTGTACCAGATCCGGTCTGGGCATTTGAAACTGAAACACTTTGATCCAGCCATAGGTCAATAGGACCGCTGCGACGCCATAGCGAAGGAAGGTATGGTAAGGCCACTTGAGGGACTGAGTCAGTTCTTGAAGGCGGGGAAGGCGCCTTTCCGCGATAGCCCAAACAATCCCAATGACCAGAGCAGTAAGTAACCACAATCCGGTGAGGTAATACTGCTCAAGGGTATCGCCACTCCCATTTCCATTCGCTGGACTGATAGGTAGTAGTGGCGTCTGAAGATAGTGACTCCACCATTGCGCAGCCTGCCGCCAGGGTAAACCCAATCCCCGGGTGACGTAGAGCAGTGTGTAGAGGAGGCTAATCCTGAAGAGAATGGACTCGAGTTTAGACCGTATCGGTCGAGTAGATATCCAAAAAGAAGCGAGCACCAATATATTTTGAGCTATTATAACCAGCCGTACAAACAGATTTGACTGCCTCTGGAGTGAAGAGTTTTTCAAGAATAGCGGAATTATTCCACATTTAGGATTGTATTATCCTAACTTGGAGACAGCAACGAAACGGTTGGAAGTCCAGAGCAGTGGCTCTGTGCATGACTGAATGTGAAAGTGGTGCGCCGAGCTGACTACTAGTCAAAACTCGTGAGCCAACAGAAAAGTCGGCTCCAGTCGCGTGTTTCTGCGATGAAGACACGTCAGAGTCGACATCCCCATGATACCTTGCAGACCGCGCTGCGGGCTGCATTTCCCGTCGCCTTGAGGTGCTGACGGCGCTGATCCTGACCATGGTGCAAGCCCGCCGTGTCGTCCTGCACACGCTCAAGACCTATGTGCCGTTACCCGGCTCACTCGACACGCGGTACCAGCGGTTGCGGTGATTTGTCCGCTTCACGCTGTCTTTCCTTCCGGACGGCGAGCTGCACCTGATCTTGGACCGTACCAACTGGAAGCTGGGCAAACAGGACATCAATATTCTTCTCCTCTCTGCGGTCTGGAACGGCTTCGGTCTGCCGCTGTTGCGAACTGCTCCCTCATGGCCGCAGCAGTTCGCAACAGGTGCGCGAAGCGCTCCTGACCCGGCTCCTTCGGTGTTGCCCGGGCCGGTCTATTCGGAGCCTGCTGGCAGACCGGGAGTTCATCGGGAAATCGTGGTTCACGTTTTTGGATGGGCACGACATTACGCCTTGTATTCGCCTGCCGGCGACTACCACAATTGGCACGGGCAAACTGACCGTCTGGGCGTGCTTCAAAAAACTCCAGACCGGCGAGATTCGCCGCTGGCACCGCCGGATGGTCGTCTAGGGCGTGTCCTTGCGCCTATGTGCCACGAAGAATGCCGCTGGCGATGTCCTGTACCTCGCCTACCGGGGCCACGCTTCAGTGAACTTGCGCCGTTCTGCGCAGCGCTGGCAGGCGGAAAACCTGCACGCTGCTTTGAAAACCAGAGGCTTCAATCTGGAAGACACCGGTCTGACGCAAGCGGAGCGCGTGTCGACATTGCTCACCTGCGTGTCCGCCGCCTTTATCTGGGCTTGCGCACCGACCAACTGCTGGCTGCCAAGCAACTCGTGAAACGCAAGAAGCACGGACACCGTGTGGTGTCCGTGCTCCGACTGGGCCTCGATCATCTCCATGATCTCCTGCTCCACCCGTCGCCCTCGTCCTGGCGGGCCTTACACACCCTCATGCCGAGTTTTGACTGGTAGTTAGCAGCGTTACAGACCGTTATAACAAATTTTAATGAGCAGTCAAATTAAAGTCTCCTCTGCTTCTGCAGAATATTGAAGATCACAGATTTATAATGTTTCTTCTGGAGTCTGATTGTATGAATTCAGAATCATGAGTGGCGATTACAATAATTTTTTGATCACGCAACTCTTTCAAGTAGTTTAGAAGATTTAATTTAGTAAGTTTGTCAAGGTGATTTGTAGGCTCATCTAATATCAAAATTTTGGATTCACTATATAACGCTCTGGCGATGAGAATTTTTTGTATCTGCCCTGAAGATAAATCGCATTCACCTAGCTCTCTACCATACATTTTATCTAAAATATTTGTAGGGATATTTAGAGTTTCGATTATATTTTCTAGTCTGCTATGATTGATTGGTAAAGCACCTAGAGTGATGTTTTCCTGAATTTTTAAAGGATACATAATACTATCTTGATACACAACAGATATAGGCGGAATTGTGGAATTTGTCCCATCCTTTCGTTTAAAGAATATCCCTCCCGTAGTTGGCGTAAGATGTTGAGATATTATTTTTAGTAGTGTAGTTTTCCCACTGCCATTTTTTCCTATCAAATATGTAATTTCTCCCTCCTCGATTCTAGCATCTATATTATATAAAATTGGATTTAAGCTCTCGCCGTAGGAAAAAGATACATTGGCAACAGCAATTGAGTTAGTTTTATGCGATATAGAGTCTAGCTCTGTATTTAATTTATAAATTGTGTTTTCTATCTCCTTCTGCCTTAGCAAATAGGGCACTGTATCAGCAGCAGATAGAATATAATTAATAAGAGATGAAATCTGAGTCTGAAACTGTTGAATTGCACCAAGAAGCAGGCTAAATTCTCCTATAGAAACCGAATGGTAAATTGCTCGCTTAATAATTAGTGTGCTAGCAATTCCAAGAAAGATGGTCGCTACTGCAGAAGCACTTATACTACGAACCATTGATCTCCTCCCTAATGCACGGGTCGACTCGAATACATAATCAGTATTTTTCTGCCAAATATTCAAGAGGATTTTAAATGGCTTAAAGGTAATATAATCCCTTAATACCTGTGATTTCTGGTGAAGATTCATAACGGAAGCAATTATTCTACTAGATTTAATGGTATTAAGATAATTTTTATAGATATCTTTTGAATTGAATAATCGAGAAATAATTTCTGGAATCACTGAAAGTATTATAATCAGAAATATATCAAATGATAATATATTGGAAAGCGAAAAAATAATGCTTATACTTGCCAGAGAACGGATAAAACCTAGAACATTACTTAGCATGGATGGCCACTTATCTTCCAAAATCATGCGCATCTGATACATTAAATCATATGCATCACTATTTTCTAGCAAGTCTAACTTAATCTCAGAAGACTGTAGTATTATATTTCTTGATCCCATATTAGATATCCTGATATTTAAATTATTTAAGATATATTGATAAGTATTGTTTATAATGCTCATTGAAGATAGCAATACCATTTGTGCTAATATCAGCATAAAAGCTTGACGCGACTTCATATTATCATCGATCTGGCTTGCTACAATATTTATTAAGTGCTCAGTAACTTTCAATATACACCCAGGGATTATTGACTGCAGAATAATTAAAATTATTAAGCCGATCAAATTATATCTATAAAATTTAAAACATAACTTCAAAATTTTAAAAGAATAAAACGGTATGGCTGTTAAAGTATTCATACTGAAATCAACAATAGCCTTGGCAGCTGCATTTCACCATTTTGTATGGCATTTAAGGCTGCCGTAACGCCTAAATATCCATCCAAGAGACTTGGATCCCGATCATCGCCTGGCTCTAAAACACACTCAGCTATCTGGCTTAGATGTGTTATAAGCTGATGGTGTATATGGTAATTATGCGGCTCATTGCCCTCTAAATACATATTCATTAAGTATCCAGTTTTTCCATGGCAAACTCCATCAAAATCTATGCGTTTATCTTCCATGTCTTCATAAAGAGCAGTTTTCACTAAAGCGTGAGCAAATTGGGCAAATCTATTATCTCCTGTAGCTCTATATGCTAAAGAAAAGGCGCGAGCCCCACCTGGATTCCCATAGCACCAAGCTGAACGAGTTCTCCCCTGATGATTTCCCTCAACGTCTATTATCGCTGGCAAGAAGATAGAACTTCCATCTTTGATCGAATTTTCTATAATAAAATGTCCTATAGATGATAAAATGTTTGTCAAAATTTTAGTTTCGTCAGTTATATTCATTGCAATTACGCTTAAGGCGGCAAGAACGCCCGAAAGTCCATGTGCAAAACCCATATTATAATATGGATTTTCGATCTTAGCTAGCGATTGTAATGAAATTCTAGGATCCACAGTAAATGCCGCAATGCCTTTAGATTTGTAAATATCTACTAGAATATTAATATTAGTAAGCAGAAAATTAAGATTTTCAATATCATCCTTTTGTCTGCTTTGTGCAGCTAATATACCTGTTATACCGTAAACAACGTCAAAATCTAATTCATGCCTCTCTTCTCGCTTAAAATTTTCCATAAGCTCAGGAAAACGTTTTGCAATTGCAGAATTGAGCTGATATCTAGCTTTATTAAGACCGCCGTATTTATAAGAAACTTCTTGAAGAATGCTATTTAGTCCGACTAAACCGTCAAAATATGTAATCGGGATCTGATCCAATCCTATATCATTTACTCTAGTCATTACTTTTTTTAATAAGATCTGAATTGCTTTTAAATTATCAGTTGATTTGGGCATTGAGGACAGCGCAAGAATAAGAGAGGGCTCGCCGTAACAAACAGACCAAGCTTGCCAATTTCGCTGTGAAAATTGCCCATCTGTCATACTTGTCTTGATTAAATCTTGCTCCAACCTATTATTGTCTAATACATCTATGGCAAATTTGTTAAAGGCAAGCTGTTTGTTTTTAAGTGATTCAATAGGCATGAGATCTCCTAAGACGAGAGAGAAAGGTTTTATAAATAATATGATAGACAGAAAGCTCATCAGGGCGCGACAAACCTAAGCGGTTGCAACTCATATGCATTACACTCATACATATGTCATCAAACTGCTCCTGATCATCAAAATTCTTTTGAGCAGACTCCCAAAGTATCTTGACTGAATTGTATTGAAATTCATCTTCTTTTGGTTTCTCACTTAAAAATAAATCTAATACATGCTTATAATTTCTTAGCCTCTCGCTACTCGAGTTCTTTTGCGATGGAGATAGGTTACTACTAATATAATCTTTATATCGACTAAAAAAATCTAGTATTTTTATATCTGTTAGTAGTAAAGAATATGCCATTTGAATTATGTGCTTTATACTCAAGAGGAAATGATCTTCATGTAAATTTAAAATTTTAAAAACTATGCAACTATCGTGATGAAATAAGTCTTCTATAATATTTAATGCTAATTGACCTCCATATCTGAAGACTTCACGTCTATATATATCAGTTCGAATGTCTGCAGCGTACGACTTATCAATAAGCAATAAATTGAGATCATCTATACATCCTCTCAAATTGGAAAATATAACTGCATTAGACGATTTAAATCTTACTCTTAAGTGCTGACGATCATCTGAATATCTTACAAAAAACATTTTGACTTCGCCTATATCTTTCACATACTCATAGATCATTTGAAGTATTTCTAAATGCATTTCTGGTTCGGAATAATATTTAAAATATAAGTACTCGTTTGAAGCAAGAATAGTAGTTTTGTCAGGTCGTCTATAGAGCCTACTGCCCCTTGAATCACTCTCTAAAACTTTTTTTACTGAATCAAAGCCTATAGGAATAACAATTTCATGAGTATACTTCTCTTTATTCTCGTCTTCTAGCCAAGATGACTGCTCATGAAAAGATTCTTCGCACCTAGTAGCACCTTTCTTAATTAGATCCTTCAACAGCGTAACTTGTAAAGGATGATCCAAATCGATAATAATCTTGTGATCATGCGTCCCAACTAATATAAAACGGTCAACCTCATTTTTTTCTCGCCAGCTTTTTATTTCATTTGAGCTACTTTTCGCACTGGGTAAACGCCAAGAACAAGACGAAAGAATAAGAGAACCATGTGTAATTCTAGGTAAGAAGGACTCTTCCCGAAAAATCCCCCATTGCCATGGAGCAACTTCCGGAAAGTGCATAGCACTGACATCAAAAAGGAATCTTATGGCTGTAGGTAAATAGGCTGGACTCAACATGCTAGAGGGATAAATAAAAATTTCTGCATTCCGAGATGCTGATATGATGCGAAGTTTGTTGTTTCGAAACACAATTTTTATATCATTTAATGAGATATTGTCTTCTGCGCCTAAACCATTAGTTAAGATAGTATTTGGAAAAGAAACGTTATGATGATGTATATCAGTTAATTCCCCCATTGGAGGTGTGTATTGAATGTCCGAAATAATAATAGATGATGTATTAGAGCAAGCGATTTCTTGAGAAAGTCTATTGCCAATAGATTCATCGAAAACAGAAAAACGAAACATAGATCTTCCGGCTGGAACAATTCCATTTATAGAATGAAGTAGGAGGCGTGGTGAATCTGATCCGCTGTCTATTAATACCGTACAAAATACATCTGTTGTAATATTATCCGTTGTAGAGTTAATAATTTTTAATTCATCTTTAATATCTACACTCCGTTTACCATCTTTTACCGCACAAAGAATCAAGCGATGACATATACCCTGAAATGTACTCAAGTCCAAAGGTGCTGAGAGTCGATTATTCGAATATTCTTCCGGTAGACCCATTGAGACAGATGGATCTAAAAGATCTAATAAAGAAATTTCCGCTTCTCCGTATCGCTCGTAAAAATCTTGAGCATACTTTTGCAAAGTAGGAGTTACATATAGATTGGCCAGCTGGGCCATAACTTGACTGCCTGATTTTGCTAGATTGTATACTTTATACGTTAAATTATTCTTTGACAGATTAATTTCAGCATTAATCTGAGAAGTTTTAGTTATTTTTAAGGAATTATCATATAAGTATAAGAAGGATTTTTCAAATAATGCAAATATGAATTTGACGGCCTGCCATTTATCTAATGAAAAGTCAGTTTGAAATTCTTCCATTAAATTTTCTAAATCGCATGGATTAGATTGTTTAATTTTTTCTAATATCCAGTTGACTGGTGGCGTGAGGCGAATACTATTTCTTGCACTTGGAACATCACGCGAACTTACATTTGAAATTTCTAGATATAATCTTTTTCCGCGAACCCTTAGCGATGGTGATAAGAATATTTTTGGACTTTGAGTTATAGTATTCAGATAATGAGTAAATTCATCCAATGTAGGAAAATTCTCAGAGAAACTTTGCAGATTTTGCAGACTTGGAGAGTGTCGAATTTTCAATGAGGCCTCGCGTTGAGGCAAAATAGAATTATCAGGTGCAAAATAACCTAGTCCTACACCAGAGAACATTCGATATGGCGTTGATCGAGTACAGGCGCGTAAAAAATATTTAAGCAGAGTTCGGTTGAGCTCTTCTTTATAGATTTTGTCGGAATGTACTTCTATTCGCTCAAGCTCTGCTAAGACATTGGGTACATGCTCGCGAAGTATTGAAGTAAATTTCGAATCTTGAAGAAAAAATTCAAGCATTTCTTCAGCTGATTTAATAGCTTCGATATCCTTAAGCCGAGAAATAGGGAAAATAGGCGAGCGAAGAATAAAAAATTGATTGTCTTTAGGCTGATACATTTTATCACCAACATCAGAAAGAAATATGAAGTGGGGATTCGACAGATGTTCACCTGTCGAATCCCCACTTCCTTTGAATCAGCAGCAATACTTAGATGTGGTCGGAGCAGGCTGATTAGGCATTACTTGACCCGATCGCATACTCGCTGAGGGTCTTGGAGGCGGCGGCGTGGGGATACAGCAGCTAGAACTGTCTGAGCAGTCACCAGTAAATGGGCACAACAAAGAGTGTGTAGGATGATTCGTGCCAAGAGTGACAGGTCCTCCAGCTTTAAAGTCCAGATCAAAATCGCTCATAATACTCCTTATCGAGAAATACTTCGAAGGCCGCTTTCATGCCGTAGTAAGCCTTGAACAAGATAAATATCTTGTTCAAACGACATGACACCGAGTGACTTGCAATAAGTGCATATTCACCACGTCGTAGTGGGCACTTATTGAAGGCAGGGTGATGCTATCAAAACGCTATTAGACTGTGGCGAAGATTTGACCATGGCTGGTTAAAATGTATGTGCAAACGCTTTGAAAGTGTCTCAGACGCACTTTTCATCCTACTGAGAGGCGTGGTGGGTACGGGATGCAGTGCAGATCTGACCGACCAGGAATAGTCACGCCTTGAGCATCTGCTTCCTGGACCGAATCAGACGAGAGGTCCACATATCCACAGGCATAGGGCACCGCTTGAAAGAGCCGAGGGAGATATCCCTCGGCTCTCTGGTCTTCCCTACCCGAATAGTGGGTAAGTTGGCACGGTGCCGTGTGCTGGCGTCGGTGTGACGGACAGAGACGCAGTGAGGGTCACGATCAGTCCCAGCAGCACCAGCTCCAGCGACAGGAGGCCGTAGACCTGTTTCCGCTGAGCGAGGAAACGCCGCAGAACGCCAGCGGCCGCCAGGGCAAGGACCACGAAGACCAGTTTGAGGAGCAGCAGCTGGCCGTAGCGGGTGGTCAGCGTTGGCCACCCACCCGCGTGTTCCCAGGTGGCGACCACGCCCGTCACGCCCAGGATCACCACACAGACTGTGGCCACAGGCCTAAAGCGGCGCAAGGCGGGCAGACGCTCTTCAGGCCCGCCCAACAGGTTCAGGACACCGCCCAGCCACACGGCCATCGCGCCGGCGTGCACCGCATGCAGCAGCCGCACACTGGGGCCGTGGGTGGCGCCGTGGCCCAGCCCACCCAGCCCCCAGAGCAGCGTGCCGGCCGCCAACAGACTGAGCCAGGTCGGCCAGCGGGAGAGGGCACTGGCCAGCAGCAACGCTGTGCCCAGCAGCACGGTCAAGGTCGCCCGGCCTGGGACCGTCTGCTGCAGATAGACCGGCACATCCGGCCAAGTCAGGTAGCCCAAGGTGAACAGGGTCACCCCCACCTGGATCAGGCTCCCAATGGAGATCAGCCCCGCCCCGAATGCCAGCCAACTGCCACCGGGCTGGTTGTCCGGCCGCCAGGCCCGCGCGGCCACGCCACCGACCAGCAGCGCGGTCCCCAGATACATCAACAACTTCGTCAGTGCCAGAACAGACATCCGCCGCCCTACCGAACAGTGAAGGTGCGGAAATCTGTGACTGGGTGGCTGTCATCCGACAGGATCTTCCAGGCCACCACGTATACACCTTTGGGCAGCGCCGTTTTCAGCGGCAACCGAATCAGGGCCGCTGTGGCGGGCAGATTCACCGCCGCCGTGGCCAGCGCAGGGACACCAGCCTTCAGCGCCAGGGCGGCGGTCGCCGCCTGCGCTGGCGTGCTGGACGCAGGAACACGCATCACGCGGAAGCTGGAGAAGCGGGTGCTCAGCGGTTCACTAAATTGCAGCGTGACGGCTTCAGGCGCCGGCCCTGTGCTGCCAGGCGCCGGTGTCACCCGCGTCAAGGCCGCGTGTGCCTGCGCGGTGCCCAGCGTCAAGGCGATCAGCCCAAGCAGGTGGCGCCTCATTTGATGGTTACGGTGCTGGCCGGCCCCTGGTCAGGGTTGCTGCCGTCCCAAGCCGCTACAGAGCCGTCGCTGTACGTCTGGTAGATCTTCCACACCACGTCACCGGCCGCGGCTGGGTTCCGGGCCTGAAAGAAAAAGCGGGCGTACTCCATGGGGGCCACGCGGCCTTTCCACACCACTTCCGTGACGAGGCCATCCGCGTTCTTGGTGACAGTGCGGGTGAAGCCGGGTGCCGTTTCGAATCGGGTCAGACTGACCCCACTCGGCACAACCAGCCGGATCTGGGTCGTGCTGATCTCTTTTTCAGTGGGGACATTGAGCCGGTAGGTTTCAGTGATGCCGACCTTGCTTTCACCCAGACCTGCTTCCGTACGGACAGTGGCGTGAGCGCCAGCGACAGACAACAACATGGTAGACAGCAGTGTAAGGACAAGACGGAACATGGGACTCCTTCAGTCAGTGGAGAAAGAGGCGAGTGGCCGAGCAGCGTGACCCTTCACTGGGTCTGGCGCTGTGAATGCAACCCATAGTGGGTGGCGCCCGGGCCTGCACGCGCCAAACCAGGCGAAGAGCCAAAGTGTCAGGAGGCCGCACCCTGAGGGCTGGCCGATCAAGTCTGTGGTCTGGCTCCGGTAAAGGGTCTGGCGCCAGGGCAAAGGCCGCCGAGAAGCAGTACACGCAGTGAGGCCCGTGGCCCTCTGCCGAGTCCTGATGGCCTGTTGCCGGAGCGTGGCCTTGATGGGCTGGCCTCGCCGGCGCAGGCGGCGCCACTGGATCGCGAACCAGATACACGAACGCGCCGAGCAGACTCAGCAGGCTCAGCACCCAGGGCTGCAAGGAGCGGTTCATCCCTGGGCACACCCAACGCGCCTCGGCTGAGGGGTCCAGAGCCGCAGAGAGGGTTCGTCAGCCGAGCCCCCGGCCGCCGACGGTCCGACGACCCAGCCTTTCGTCAACGCGGCAACCCACTGATGGTGATCAGGGTCTGGTCGCCCTGCTTGACCGCTGTGTAATGCAGTTCAGCCGGCAGTGTCTTGCCCATGAAGGCGGAATAGTGATCCGGGGCCATCAATTCATCGTCTAGCAGGACGTAGCCCTTTTCCCTGAGGCCCTGAGCCGCTGCCAAGGGCTGCCAGCCTGGCACGAGGTACTGCTCAACGCGGCTTTCCCCGGCGCGCACCTCCTGACGGTAGCTCGCGCTGTTCGGGCAGGTCGGTGTCAGGCCAGCAGGCAGAGGGGTCAGCCCATTCCAGAGCGTGCCTGGACGTTCAATGCAGTACAGCGGTGAGCGCCAGCGCAGCGTGTCGGCCAGCCACCAGCCGGTCGGCACGGCAATGACCACGCCGCCCAAGAGGGCCAACGCGAGGGAAAGTCCTCTGCCTTTACTCGCGGGCGTGGTCCAGGGCATTTCGAATGGTTGTCGTGACATGGTGATCAAGGAGTCGATAGTAGGCGACGCGGCCATCCTTGCGGAACGTCACGATACGGCCGGTCCGCAGCAGGCGCAGCTGATGACTGACGGCACTCTCGCTGATGCCGACCACAGCGGCCAGATCACACACGCACAGCTCGGTGGTTTGCAGCGCACTGAGAATCTTCAGGCGAGTCGGATCAGCCATCAGTTTCAGGAAGGAGGCCGCGTTCTCAATGCACCTCTCTTCAGGCTGCTGTGTCCGGGCCAACTGCACGGCCTCCGGATGCAGGCAAGGCACTTCACACACGTCGTCCTGAGAGGCTGTTCTCATTACGTCAGTGTAGACGCTCACCGCTTGACTCGCCGTCACCGCAGCACCGTCTGCACGTCCGACGCAATCCGGTCGGTAAGATTCAGCTGCGTGTAGTCCCAGACCACCCGGCGCTGCCCTTCCCGGTCCACCAGGTAGACCCCCGTCGTGTGGTTGACGTCATACCGGTCTGGGGCCGTCACGTTCGAGTATTCAAACCCCACACCCCAGGCGGCCGCGGCGTCGCGCAATTGACTGGCGGGAATCACCAGGCCGCGCGCGTTGGCGCTGAAGTAGCGGACATAGGTGCGCAACTCGGCCGGCGTGTCCCGTTTCGGGTCCACGGTGACCAGGAGGCTGATCAGCTCCTGGCGCTGATTCTCAGGCAAGGTCTGCCGCACCCGTTCCAGCGCCGCCAGGGTCGTTGGACAGATGTTGGGACAGTTGAGAAAGCCGAAAAAGACGGCGACGGCTTTTCCCTTGAAATCAGAGAGCGCCAGTGGCTGACCATTGTCTCCAGTGCCTTCAAGAGGAGGCGCGCCTGTGCCTGGTGAATAAGCCGTACCCAGCAGCCCCTGTGGATTGCGCAGGCGACTGTAGAGCAGGGCCGCCGACAGGAGAGCGGCCACGGCCAGGAGCGCCAGGGTGAGTGAGCGCTGCCAGGGGCGAGGGCGAATGGCTTGGGAGGCAGGGGTTAGGGTCATAGCAACTCACAGGGCAAGAACGGGTCAGTTGTGCAGGTGATCGTGGGCGCTCAGCGGGGCCCCAGGCGGCTCAATCTGGACAGTGACGTGGTCGATCTCGTACTTGGCGGCAATGTCAGCCACCTGACGCTGCACCAGTGGCATGGACGCGGCACTCACGACATGCGCGGTGAGGCTGTGCTGGCCACTCGTGACGCTCCACACATGGAGATCATGGACGCCCGTGACCTCTGGCAGCGCCAACAGGTCGGCGCGCAGGGTATCCAGGTCCAGTCCCTCCGGCACACCTTCAAGCAGCACGTTGACGCTGGCCTTGAGCAGCGCCCAGGTCCGTGGCAGCACCCAGAGCCCAATCAAGGCGCCCAGCACCGGATCAATCCAGCTCTGACCCGTGAACCGGATCAGGATGGCCCCCACGATCACGGCCACGGACCCCAACAGGTCCCCCATCACTTCGAGGTACGCCGACTTGATGTTCAGGCTGTCCTGACTGCCCTGGGTCAGGATGCGGGCACTGATCAGGTTGATGATCAGACCCGCCGTCGCCACGATGAGCATGGGGGTCGTTTGAACGTCGACCGGCTCCTGCAGCCGCCGGTACGCCTCAATCAGAATGTACAACCCGACCGCGAACAGCGCGGCCGCATTGACCGTGGCCGCCAGAATCTCGGCGCGGCGATACCCGAACGTGCGGCGTCGGTCGGCTGCGCGCTGCCCGAGCTTGAGTGCGAAGAGCGATAAGGCCAGTGCCATCACGTCTGTGAGCATGTGGCCCGCATCCGACAGGAGTGCCAAGCTACCGGAGAGCAGCCCGTACACCACCTCAACGATCAGGAAGCTCCCGGTCAGGAGCAGGGCCAGCGTCAGTTGACGGGCGCCGGCGGCCGCCCCGTGGGCGTGACTGTGTTCACTCATGATTCATCATGTCCATGTTGTGGGTGGGCAGCGGCTCAGGCGTCACGCCGCGCCCGGCCAGCAGGGCGTCAATCGCCTGAATCTCAGAGCGCTGCGCCGTGACGACCCGCTGGGCGAAGGCCCGCACCTCTGGACGACGCACGGTGCCCAGGGCCGACGTGGCCATCTCGACGCCGCCCTGATGGTGTCGGCGCATCAGGGTCAGAAAGCGGGTCTCGGCCGTGCGGGGAGACAGTATCTGCAGGGACATCTCGTCGGCTGCGGACGCCATGCCCATCGCAGAGCGGTTCATGCCGGCCATGGGCGCTTCGCGACCGGCCAGTGAGCGGCTCCACGCCATCAGCCAGCCCTGCAGCTGGCCGATCTGGGCCTGTTGGGTAAGCAGGATGTCCTGCGCGAGCAAGCGGATCTCTGGATCAGCCGCGCGTTTGACCAGCGTGACGCTCATGTTGACGGCCTGGGCGTGATGCGCGGCCATATCCCGGGCGAAGGTCACCTCTGGATTCGCTTCAGATGGGAGCCGGGGCCAGGTCACCGCCACGCCGACACCCAAGGCCGATACGAGCACAGCCGCGCCAGTCCAGCCAATCAGACCGTATCGTCGTACGCGCCGCTGCACGAGGCTCCAATCTCCGGGGCTTCACCACCCTGCTCGTAGGTTTGGACGAATGACTTGATGCGCGGATCTGACGCGTCCTGCACCTCCAGTTGCTTGTTCCAGGCACTCAGCACAATCGGCGCCTTTTGCGACTCATGGGGCGAGAGCAGAATGTACGTCCGCCCAGCCAGGCTGTCTTTGAGCTGCAGCACCTGACTGGCGCTCAGGCCCGGCTGATACGAGATCCAGACGGCCCCATGTTCCATGCTGTGGACAGCGTACTCGTCGTACAGAGGCCGGTTATAGATCCCGCAGTTCTGCCAGGCGGCATTGTGCTCGCCCCCCGCAGGCGGGCGCTGGGCGTACTCAAGGCGACCAGGCTTGTGGGCGCCACCTTCAAATTTGAAGGTCTGGACACCTTCAATATCACCACCCGTCTGGTTACAGGCTGCGAGAAGGACAGTCAGGGACAGCAACATCAATCGTTTCATAGGTTCTCCTGAAAAGGCGTGGGGTGAGTCGATGGAGTCTGGCGCTGAGCACGCCGCTCCCGCCACCAGGACACGAGCAGCAGTGCGGCCACGCCAGCGCAGACGAGGACATCGGATAGGTTGAAAATGGGAAAGGGGCGACTGCTCAGTATGTTTGATACTCGGTCTAGCAGCGGTGAGGTCAGGTAGTCCACCACGGCGCCGCGCGCCAGGCCGTCCAGTGCGTTGCCCAGGGCACCTGCCGCGATGAGGGCCACTGGCCAGATCAGAGCCGGCCGTACCCGCTTGACGACCAGCGCTCCAATCAGGCCCACACCGACCAACAGCCGCAGGACAGCCAGTGGAACGGCGAAGCTGCCCAGCAGGCCCCACGCCATGCCTGTGTTGTACGTGAACCCCAGGTGCAGGACGCCGGGCACCAGAGGGCGGTCAATCCCCGGACTCAGGTGCTGAACGGCCCAGGCTTTGAGCAGCCCTTCCCCCACCAGGAGGAGGGCGATCAAGGCCACTGGAGCCCAGAGGACCGGCCGAACAGAGCTCATGCCTGGCCTGCCAGCGCCGCTAGCAGGCCAGGCCGCTGCTGATCAACTGGACCAAAGAACACTTGGCTCCCAATGACTGTGACGGGCGCGACCCGGACATCCGTGACCTGCTGCAGCTCAGCCAATGCACTGGGGTCCTGCCGCAGGTCTCGGACACGGAACGCGGCGCCGCACCGGTCGAGCAGGCGTTTGACCGCTTCACAGTCGGCGCAGTTGGGGACGGTGTACACAGTGATCTCAGGCATGCTGAGGCGTCGGCTTGGGGGTCAAGGTGAGGCGAGGCGCGCTCCAGCCGAGCAGTCGCAGGGCATTGGCAGTCACGAGGGCGGTGGCGCCCGTATCGGCGAGGATCGCCATCCAGAGATTCGTGTAGCCCAGGAGGGTGGTCACCAGGAAGATGGCCTTGAGCCCCAGGGCAAAGGCAATATTGACCTTGATGTTGCCCATGGTCGCCCGCGAGAGGTTGACCAGGTCGGCCACGCCCGAGACCCGTTCTTGCAGTAGCGCCGCGTCGGCAGTTTCCAGCGCTACATCCGTGCCGCCGCCCATGGCGATGCCCACATCGCTCTGCGCCAGGGCGGGGGCGTCGTTGATGCCGTCGCCAACCATCGCCACGCCACCCTGAGCCTTGAACCCAGCGATCAGGCGGAGCTTGTCTTCCGGCAGCAGTTCCGCCTGCACGTCCAGGCCCAGGTCGCGGGCAATCGCCTGCCCGGTGCGGGCGTTATCCCCGGTCAGCATGACGGGCTGGACCCCCAGGCGGCGCAGTTCCGCGATGGCCGCGCGCGCATCTGGGCGCGGCTCGTCACGGATGGCCAGCACCCCGAGGGGCGAAGAGCCGTCCAGCAGGACCACCGCCGTGCGGCCCTGTTCCTCAAAGCGGGTGATGGTGGCCTGCAGTTCGGCGTTCAGCGGGGCCAGGGATGCTGCGTGACGGGGCGACGACACACTCAAGGGGCGGCCTTCCACGGTGGCGCTTACCGCTTTACCGGGCAGGGCCTGCGCGTCGGTGGCGGCGGGCAGCGTGAGGCCGGCCTGTCCGGCGGCCGCCGTGATGGCCTTGGCCAGGGGGTGACTGCTGCCCGCTTCGACGGCGCCAGCCAGGCGCAGGACCTCATGCTCTGTGCGGCCCAGCCCCACCACGTCCGTCACCTGTGGTTTCCCTGCCGTCAGGGTGCCCGTCTTGTCAAACGCCACGGTTTTGACCGTGCCGATGGTTTCCAGGGCGCCGCCCCCCTTGATCAGCAGGCCGCGCCGGGTGCCGGCGCTGATGGCACTGGTGATGGACGCCGGCACGCTGAGCACGAGGGCGCAGGGGCAGCCGATGAGCAGGAGACTGATGCCCTTGTAGAGCCAGTCGTGCCAGGCCCCACTGAAGAGGAGAGGCGGCACGAGCGCGACCAAGGCCGAGACCAAGACCACCCCAGGCGTGTAGTACCGGCTGAAGCGGTCGATGAAGCGGGCCGTGGGGGCCTTGCTGCCTTCGGCCTCCTCGACCATGTGGATAATCCGCGCGATGGTGTTGTCTGACGCGGCCTTGTCCACCCGGAGGGTCAGGGTGCCGTCGGTGTTGATGCTGCCGGCGAATACAGGGTCTCCGGAAGTCTTGACCACCGGCACGCTTTCGCCAGTCACGGGGCTGTCGTCGAGACTGGAGGTGCCCGTCAGAATGGTGCCGTCGGCAGGGACACGCGCGCCTGGATTGACCTGCACCGTCTGGCCGACCTGCAGGGCGTCCGCAGGCACCTCGCGGGTCTGGCCCCCGTCCAGCAGGAGCGCCGTCTTGGGCGCCAGGGCAGCGAGGGCCTGAATCCCCGCGCGGGCCCGGCCAGCGGCGACTCCTTCCAGGAGTTCGCCGACGGCGAAGAAGAACACCACGACGGCGCCTTCCGGGGCTTCTCCAATGGCCACGGCGCCAATGGCCGCGAGGCTCACCAGCATGTTGATGCTGAAGGGGTCGCCCAGGCGCGCACTGGCCACAGCTTTCTGGGCCAGGGGCCACACCCCGAGCAGGGTGGCAGCTATGAAGCCGGCAGTGGCAAAGCGGGGTTCGAAGAAGCTGAGCAACCAGGCGGCGGCCAACAGGAGGCCGGAGGTCACCACAAGGCGGCCCTGTCCGGTGCGGTACCAGGGGGTGCCGGCCGGGGCGACCTCGTGGGTGTGCCCGGCGTGATCGTGGGCGCTGTGGTCGTGAGAGTGATCTTGCCCGGCGTGCTCAGGCGCAGGTTTGGCGGGCCTGGACAGCATCAGAGATGGGGTGTAGCCCAGAGCCTTGAGGTTTTTCTCGAGGGTGGCCCGGGGGGTCTGGGCCTCGTCCAGCTGCAGGGTGAGCGTCTGCTTGCTAAAGCTGGTCTTGACCCCTTCAGTGCCGGGGAGGGTGTCGACCATGCGCTCGACCTTTTGGACACAACTGGCGCAGTCCATCCCGTCCACGAAGTAGGTGAGGGGGTCCGGTGGGGCAGGCCGGTTGGGGGAGGGCGTCATACGCCCATGATAGCTGAGCCACCATTCATATGTAAATCTACTCAGACATGAAGGTAAGTTTGGTGGGGCTTCACCAGGTGAAGGGAAGCTGCCCCTTACGCTCAGGGTCAGGAGGACAAACGATGACTGGACAAGAACAGATCAAGGAGCACATGCCCGTCTTTTGTGCGGATGGCCAGCCTCACGGAGAAGTCGACCGGGTGGACGGGGACTACATCAAGCTGACCAAGGATGACTCAGGCCGGCACCACTGGCTGCCGCTGAGTGCGGTGGATCATGTGGACGCGCACGTTCACCTCAACTTGAGCCATGAGCAGGTGCATCAACAGTGGCTCAGCGAAGATCCGCATCCTGAGCACCGGCAGTAAACGGGAGAGACGAGCGGCGGCCTCACCTTAGGCCGCCGCTTCCTTTTGACTGGGTGAGGGAGAGATCGTTCAAATCAATTGGCCGTTGATGGCTTGGTGTCAGGGAAGCTGCTGCCTGACGCGCTGAGGCGAACGCCAGGTCCCAGCCGTGGCCCCGTCTCAGCAGGACCCTCGGTATCCATTCTGGTGGCCCTCTCAGCCTTCAGGACATTGAGGGAGAGCGCCGATATGGCGAAGGATCTCGTCCACCACCCGGATAAGCGGCTGTGTTGCCTCCACCGCAATGGCGTCCCTGGGCACCCCCTCCTGTGCCAGATGCAGCCGCTCCACCAGCGCCTTTTCTTCCGGTTGGCCGTCCCAATCGGTTGGATCTCGCGCCACCCGCTCGTCCAACCGCCGGTACAACGTGGCCAGATCGCTGACCTCCAGCACAAACACGTTATCAAACAGCCCTCTCAACGCCTGAACATTCCTCAAGCCGCCGCAAAAGAAGGTGATGGCCCGGCTGTGGTCCGCCATCACAGCTTTCACTTCAGCGATATCCCACAGATGGTGTTCGTACTGCCAGACGACCCTGTCGCGCTCGCTCGCATGGAGGGGTTCAGGGACTGGTGCCCCCGTGTCTGGATCACCTCGGTAAGTCAGCGTCCGGTCACCGTGGAGGACGTGGTAGCCACGCCGCTGCAACTCTTCAGCCACCGAGGTTTTGCCTGTACCGGACAGACCTTCAATAAGGTAATTCTTCTGACCCACAGGTCCACCAGTTTACCGAACGTCTCCTCGTTCTCGACAGCAGGCGAGAATGCCTGACCCGGCGTTCGACTTGAGCCCTCACCTTCAGGTTTGCTCTCCTTACAGGCCTCATGGCGTCAAACAGCAGCTTCCTTGGCATCTCCCTGCCAAAGAAGTCCCAGGCGCCAGCAGGATCAGCCAGGCTAGGCCACAGGATGCGCGGAACGCCCAGTTGTCTGAGGGGAACAGCGGATCTGCCCCCGCCGCCTTCTCCACAGGACAAGCAGACCCAGACCGGCTAGCACAGGCACCCAATTGCCCCACCGCACGAAGAGCGTCTGGGAAGTGGCCAGGCCGTACGGGGCGGCGAAAGCGCCGGCTACGCCCCTGGGAAAGCGGGCCACCACTTTCCCCTGGGGATCAACAGCTGCGCTGATGCCGTCATTGCCGGCTCGGATCCACCAGCGCCGGGTCTCAATGGCCCGTACCCGGCCCATCTGGAAATGCTGTTCGGCACCCACAGAAGGGCCAAACCAGGCGTCGTTTGAGACCGTGACCAGGACATTGGCGCCCCCTGCCACCAGAGTGCGGGCCGCGGCTGGAAAGGTGGACTCATAACAGATCAGGACTCCCGCCCGTAGGCGGCCAATGGCAAGGGGCTCCGCCACCTCACCCGGCACGGTACCGGTGAGGGCCGGCAAGCCTAAGGCGCTGAACACCGCGCGGTACAGGCTATCGAGCGCGGCGCGCGCCGGGAATGTCTCGCCGAACGGTACCAACTGCCGTTTATCCTGGCGTCCCCGAATTTGTCCGCCTTGCACCGCGTAGACGCTGTTACGCAGCCCTCTGTCCCAGGTGGGTGCCCCCAGCAGCAACGGCGCTGGCAGTGGGGCCAGCGCCTGACGGACCCAGGGTTCGGTCGGCGCCTCAGGCGCGGCCGTTTCGGGCCAGACCACTAGGTCTGCCGGAGCGGTGCGCAGCCTGGACCGGGTGAGCGCCAGGTAGTGCGCCAATTCATCCGGCTGCCGGCCGGCGGCCTTCCGGCGCGGGTCAATGTTGCCCTGCACCAGCAAGGCCTGGAAGGTGCCGTCAGAGGCGTCTGGCCGGGTCAGACCGTAGGCAGCGGCGAGCAGCAGCGCACTGGCCACGGCCAGCTGCGCGCCTCGGTGTCCGGACGCCAGCGCGGCGGCACTCAGGGCGACGAGCAGTCCCACCAGGGCGACACCGCCCAGGTCGGCCATCTGGATCAGGGGTGTCGGGGTCCAGGCATAGCCGAGACTGCCCCAGGGAAAGCCGAGGGGACCTGCAGCGCGCAGTGTATCCAGGACGGTCCAGGCCAGGGGCAACCCCCACAGCGTGGCCGGGCCCAGCAGACGGCGGGTCAGTGCGGCGGTCAGTCCCCACATGGTGGCCAAGAGGGCGATGAGCAGGGCACTGAGGACCAGGGCACCTGGACCCAGGAAGCTCGAGAGACTGCTGGGTAACCACAGCAGGTGGGCGGTGAAAAACCCGGCGCCGAACAGCCAAGTCAGTTTGAAAGCGTCGGCTGGCGTGCCGCGCGTGATCCCGCGGAAGAGGACCGCCAGGGGCAACGGGCTCAGCCAACTCCAAACCGAGACGAGAAACACCAGACCGAGAATGCCTCCCAGTGCGGCCCAGCCTAGATCGGAGAGCCAGAAACGGTGAAGTGGGACCGACCAGGTACGCATTCCACCCATTTTATCTGCACATCTGTTCAGACTTGATTAAAAGAGACCGTATGGGTTGACGGGGAGGCCCGCCTGATACACGCGGAAGTCCAGGTGAGGCCCGGTGCTGTTGCCTGTGCTGCCCACGCGCGCGATCACTTGCCCTGTGGTCACCTGCTGGCCTGTGCGCACCAAATTGACACTGTTGTGGCTGTAGCGGGTCATCAGGCCATTGGGATGCTCAAGCACCACGGTCCAGCCCCACCCATTGCGAGCATCAAAGGCAGAGCTTTTCACGGTGCCGGCCATCGTCGCGCGGATGGGTGTCCCCGTCGGGGCGGCCAGATCCAGACCGCCATGCTGGGTGTTAAACGGCGTGGTCAGGCGACCCTGCACTGGTTGCACTGCACTGATCCGTACGGAGGCCGTGCGGACGGTGATGGCTGGTGAGGTGCGGGTCTGCACAGCCGGAAGCATCAAGGTCTGCCCGGCTTGCAAGCGGTTGGCACTGACGCCAGGATTGACCCGCAGCAGGGCGGTGATTGTGGTGCCGTGTTGGGCGGCCAGGCCACTCAACGTGTCACCCGCCTTGACCTTGATCGTCGCCGCCAGGCTGGAGGACACCAAGACGGCTGTCATCAGCGCCACTGCAAAGATGTGAATCCGCATAAGACGGCGTGAATGTATCAACCGGGTCAAGCAGGGTGATGAGCGGCCCCTCACGGAGCACACAGAGCGACCCAGCGAGCTTCTCGAATATGGCGTCCAAGCTGAGATACGTGTGCCAGGAGAGGAGCTGAGCCACCATTGCACTGGAACGGTAGTGGTTCAGAGAAGTTACCGCTTACGCCTGAAGATCCAAACGCAATCCGGAAGACATCTGCATCTCTGAATCTCTATTCAGATAAATTGGTGAAAAGTGGTAGTGACGTTCGCCCGTTGATCGGTCCAGCCCGAATGAGTCCAGCCTACTTCAGCCCGCCAATTGGCGGACGAACTCCTGCGGTGTGAGGTTCCCCAGGGAACTATGCGGCCGCACAGCGTTGTCATCCCGCCGCCAGCTGGCGAGGCTCAGTCTTGCTTGCGGCACGCTCAGGAACCAGTGCATATTTAGGAATTCGTCCCGCATCCGTCCATTGAAACTCTCGATATAGGCGTTCTGGACAGGTTTTCCAGGATCGATCAACTGATGGGTGATGCCTTGGGTGTACGCTCATTGATCCAGTGCCCGGCCCGTGAACTCCGGCCCGTTGTCCGTCAAGAGCACCTGTGGCTTACCGCGTTCCCGAATCGCGTCTGCTCGCAGACGCGCCACGGTGCTGCCGGGGATCGACGTCAACGCAGAGCTGAGCACGCACCCCCTTGTGCCGTCGTCCACGACGTTGAGGATCCGGAATCGCTGCCCGTTGGCCAGCTGGTCACTGACGAAGTCCAGGCTCCAGCGCTCATTGGCCCGTGTCGGTGACGTGACTCGGCAGTCGGGTCTGCGCGACCCCCTTTCTGCGGGTCTTTTGACGAACGGCCAAGCCTTCATCTCGATACACGCGGTAGACTCGCTTGTGGTTGACGTTCTCGCCCTGGCGGCGCAGCAGGATGTGCAACCGCCGGTATCCGAACCGGGGACGCTCGCACGCGAGCGTCCGGAGCTTGTCCGCCAGGTCACGGTCATCTCTCGTGCTGCAATGACGCTGTGTAGAACGATGAAAACCAAGGACACGACAGGCCCGGCGCTCACTGATCCCGAACAGGTGCCGCACCTCCCAGATGACACGTCGTTTGATGGGCGTCTGGGATCGCGGCGACTGGTTGGGATTTACCACTTTCGGCTCACCACCTCCTTGAGGATGCTGTTATCGAGCGCCAGATCCGCCACCAGCTTCTTCAGGCGGCGGTTTTCTTCTTCCAGCTGACGGACGCGCTTCGCGTCGTCCTTGGTCATACCGCCATACCGTGCCTGCCACCGGTGAATGGTGGCCTTGGAGACCCCGGACAACCTGGCCACGTCACCGATCGCAGTGCCCGCCTCAACCTGGGCCAAGACATCGAGGATCTCGTTTTCGCTGTACTGTTTGCGCTTCATGACCCCTCCCTGGAGACGATCTTGTCTCATTCGGAGTGGGTCGACAAACCGGGGTCACGTCACACAGTGACAGCCCCCCGGATGCTGTCCAACAGCTTGTGCAGCATGAGCGACACAGTCAGGTGGCGTTTAACAGAACCTCCGTGAAAGTGTGCGGGCATCGGGACAAAGAGTTCGGACAAGCGTTTTTCGTTTGATCGGTTCTCTCTCAGTGGTGTCTGAATCAGTAAGGGGCACGCCAAGGCGTGCCCCTCCAGTCCCCAGCCGCCACTGGGAGAGGATTATTTTGTTTCGACGAGGGTGTACTGACCGCTGCCAGCGTACCCATACACGCCCCAGACATACGTGCCGCTGGTCGCGTTGTACGTAATGGTTTCGCTGCTGGAGGGGGTTTCGCTCTCGGCCACGTAGGCCCAGGTCCCGTTCGTGTTCTTTTTCAGGAGGTAGAGATCAAAGTCGGTGCCGGTGGCGCCAGTGAGGGTCGCTTTCAGGGTACCGCCCGCATAGGTAAAGCCTGCTGTGCCGGGCTGGTAGCTGAACTGGCCAGCATTCACGGTGCCGGTGTAGGTCTTGCTGCCGGGGGTCGGCGTGGGATCAGGGTCTGGCGTCGGGGTGGTCCCGCCACCAGGGTTGGTGAACAGCAGTTTGTTCGGGCTGCCATTGAGGTTCGTCAGCTTGCCTGTCGTGGCGGTGTTGTTCAGCGCCGAAGCGACTTGAGCTGGCGTGTAGCTCGGGTTGGCAGACAGGACTAGGGCGGCTGCGCCCGTCACATGGGGTGTGGCCATGGAGGTGCCGTTCCAGTTCTTATCGTCCACCGAGGTATCGCTGGTCCTCACTGTGCTGAGAATGCCAGTCCCTGGAGCGAGGATATCCACACAGGTCCCGTAATTGCTGCCCAGAGGGTTCCCGTTGCGGTCATAACCCCAGTCCTGAGGATCAGCCCGGCGGTCAGTTTTGGTGGTGGCCCCAACGGTAAATGCATTCGGCGCACTGGCTGGAGAGATCTGGCACGCATCGCCATTGTTGTTGCCAGCGGCCACCGCAATGAAGAGACCCTTGTTGTATGCGTTGGTCACAGCGTCATTGGAGGCCTGACTGAAGCCGCCACCCAGGCTCATATTCGCCACTGCTGGGCCACTCTTGTTGCTGACCGCCCAGTTGACACCCGCAATGATGCCACTGTTGGAACCAGAACCGTCGCACCCCAGCACCTTGACAGCGACCAGTTTGACACTCTTCGCCACACCGTAGGTCGTGCTGCCGACCGTACCGGCGACGTGAGTGCCGTGGCCGTTACAGTCCGTATTCTGACCATCACCCGTCTGGTTGGTGCCCCAAACGGCACGGCCACCGTACTGCTGGTGAGTCGTCCGGATCCCAGTGTCAATGATGTACGCCGTCACGTTGCTTGCCGTGACATCGTAGGTGTACGTGCCGCTAAGCGGCAGGCTGCGCTGATCAACACGGTCAATGCCCCAGGTGGCATTGGACTGCGTCGCACTCGCCGTGAAGGTGGAGTCCTGCTCAATGTATTTCACACGGGGGTCACTGCGTAGCGTTTGTAGGTTCTGCGCGCTCAGTTTGGCGGCAAAGCCGTTGAGGGCCGCCCCGTAGACGTGCTGAATCGTCACACCCTGCGGGTTCAGACCAAGGCTGCTCACCAATCCGCCGGCACTCTGCGCGGACAGATTGCTGACAGCGCCTTCACTCAGGACCACGATGTATTGGCCAGGAATGGCTGCAGGGTTGCTCGTGCCCAGCAAAGGGGCAGCTGTACGCGTCACGGTCGTCGGCAGCGAACCTTGAAGTTCAGGCTGAGCAGTGGGCTGCTGTGCAGTCGGGGTCTGTTGTCCACAAGCAGCGAGGAGGAGGGTCAAGCCAAGGGTTCCAGCAGCGAGCCGTACATTCATATGAGCCTCCAGACAATTGTTCAATCAGTGAACAAAAGGGCCACCGCAGGTGCAGTGCAGGAAAAACGTTGTGGTGACGACGTGAGTGTAGGTGTCAGCAAAGTGTGAATAAACTAATATGTATAGACAATCTTATTGATAGATGATTTTATCGCCAAAATAATTTCATTCATCGGAAAAAATGACTTAGGATCTAAAGACCTTCATCAATACGCCTGGAGCACCTGATGCAACAAGTGCCGAAATCCCTCGTCCTTCCTTCTCTACTCCCTCTGACCCAGGTCATTCAGCATCCTTCCTCCTGCATTGGGTTCTGCTCGCCCGGCAATGCACTTCTGAAGTTGGCGACTACCGCTGGCCGCGACCTCTCACTTTCCAGTCCTCCTGAGAGAGAAGCACCCACACCTCTGCACGCTCCAGAAGAACTCGCTGGCGCACTGCGTCGGGGCGAGTTTGAAGTGCATTATCAGCCGGTCATCTCTGCGCAGTCAGGTCAGGCAGTGAAAGCTGAGGCGTTACTCCGGTGGAAGCCTCCAGGACATCTGCCAATCTCACCTCAGAATTTTTTAGCTCTGCTCGAAGCTTCAGGCGACATGGCTGAAGTAGGAAACTGGGTCTTAAGACAGGCTTGCCACGCGGCGTCCCACTGGCCGGGGACCCGTGTGGCGGTGAACCTATCCGAAGCTCAATTCAGCAAGCGAAACTTTGTGACGGTGGTCAAGCAGGTCCTCCGGGACACCGGGCTTCAACCAAGCCGCCTGGAACTGGAAGTAACAGAAACCATGCTGATGACGAAGTCCTGTTACGCGGCCCGTGCACTCCAGCGGCTGAGGGACATCGGCGTTTGGGTGGTGCTTGACGATTTCGGTACAGGCTATTCCAATCTGGCGTGCCTGCAGGCCTTTCCGTTTGATGGCCTGAAACTTGACCGGAGTCTCGTTCGCCCACTCCAGCAGCGTGACGTGCGCAGTCTCCGGATCGTTCAGGGTATCGTTGAGCTCGGTCAGCGTCTTCAACTTGAAGTGACTGCGGAAGGGGTGGAAACACCCCGGCAGTTGAGAGCGCTCCAGGCGCTGGGGGTCTCTCTGTTCCAGGGATATCTCTTTGCTCGTCCACAACCACACTGGACGCTGAGCAGCATGAATTTAGCTGAGACATCTGGAGCATGCACATGAAACAGAAATGCTTTGTGGAGCTGTGGCGCGATGACCATGAATCTATATGTATTAAGCTACCGTACCAAGTGCACGCTCTTATAGTGAGTTCATGTCAGAGGCTGTAAGACATCTCAAATCGCAAGTGGCGTCTGCCTCAGGGCCAGATCAGCTACGACTCTTGATGGAGTTAGCGTTTGCGCTGCGAGAAGTGAATGCGCGCGAGGGACTGAGCATCGCCCGTACAGCGATTGAATTAGCAGAGGCAGATCGAGATTTTTCAGCGCTGGCATCACTCCTGGTCACTGAGGCCTTGAATCTAGATCGTTTAGGCGATTATGATTCAGCACTTATTAGACTCAATAAAGCACAAAAAATAAATCAGAAATTGGGCGATGTCAGTATCCTATCGAGAATTTGGCATGCTCGGGGCATGATTTTCTCAAATCAAGGCAGATTGCCAGAAGCGCTCCATTATTATTTGTTAAGTGAAGGCGTCTGCGAATCGATACGAAATTTCTGGATGCTTTGCTCAACATTAAACAATATTGGCGTTGTCTATGATCGATTGGGTCGACATAATGATGCCTTCGCATTCTATGAACGGTCTTTAAGACTTGCTCACTCTGTTAGGCGAGAGGATATTGAATTGTACGCAATTTCTAATCTCGGTTTCAACAGAATGGCCTTGAGTTTCTGGGATGATGCCTTAAAGTATCATCGTGAGGCGCTGAGCTCCGCACGGAGACAGGAAAATAGATATAGCATTATCGCTTGTACGGCCAATATGGCCGAGTCATATGGTGCCTTGGGGGAAGTTGAGCTCGCGCATACTCTTTTTCGTGAGGCAATGAGTAGGGCTCGGAGATTAGATGACCGCGAACACCTCGTCGATATACTTTATGAGTATGCGAGGTTATATCTTAAGTTGGGCGAAAAAGAATCAGCCACCGTACTTCTAAAAGAGAGTCTGACATTGGTACAGCAGATGGGT
>NZ_WQLB01000038.1 GCF_009755355.1 Deinococcus arboris
TTTTCAGACGCACTTTATTGATTACGGCGTAGGTTTGTATCGATAAGGTGTTGCGGAAGGTCGATATACCGGACACGTGGCCACGCGCTGGTTAGCTTCTCCTTCAGATCCATCAAGGTGCGAGCACAGAAGTTCCCGAGAACATTGCGTTTGACGTACGCCCACACCAACTCGATCGGGCCCTACTCAGGGGCATACGGCGGCAAATACACCAACGAGAGGCGTTCCTGGCGAGCCACGAATGCCTGCACGACTTTCGCCCGATGGATGCTCGCATTGTCCAGCACCACCACAAGGTCCTCAGACGCATGGCGCAGGAGGTGGTGAAAAACGAGGATCACATCCTCACCGCGGATCGCGCCTGTTTTGGTGTTCTGCAAGAACTGCCCAGCCGACGTGATGGCGCCGATGGTCGAGAGTTTTTCCCAGTGACGAGGGGTGTGACGCCCCTGGTGGACCAGGTCTGCCTGCGCACGCCATTCATCGCAAAGCCCACCTCATCGAGATACACGAGCGTGGCGCCTTCAGCGACCTTTTTTTTCAGCTCCGGGGCCACCTGTTCTTTCCAACTGGCGATCCGAAGTTCATTGCGTTCCGCTGCTCGCCCATGGGGCATCTGCGGGGTAAAGCCCAATCGTCGCAGGTTGACTACCAGTCAAAACTCGTGAGGGAATGAAAAAATCGGCTCGTGTAGCGTGTTTTCTGCGATGAAGACACGACCGAACCGACCCCACACGATACCATGCAGAGCGCGCTGAGGTCTGCCTTCCCCATTGACGCCCGCCGCCTTGAGGTGCTGGCGGCGCTGATCCTGGCCATGGTGCAAGCCCGCAGTGTCGTGCTGTACAGCTTGAAGACCCATGTGCATCTCCCTAGACACGCGATACCAGCGGTTGCGCCGGTTTGTCCGCTTTGACGTCCCTGATCACTTGTTTGCGCGCTTCGCATTGTCATTCCTGCCACACGGCGAGCTGCACCTGATCCTTGACTGGACGACTTGGAAACTGGGCAAACAGGACATCAATATTCTCCTGCTCTCTGCCGTCTGGGAAAGGTTCAGCCTGCCGCTGATGTGGACCCTGCTGCCCCACGGGGGAGCAGTTCGCAACAGGTGCGCGAAGCGCTCCTGACTCGCTTTCTCCAGTGCTGTCCCGAGCGGTCGCTCAGCAGTCTGCTGGCAGATCGCGAATTTATTAGCAATGACGTGGTTTACGTTTTTGGATCAGCATGGCATTGCGCCCTGTATTCGTCTCCCCGCCACGACCACCATCGGGACCGGCAAATTGCCGGTCTGAGCCTGATTCAAACAGCTCCAGACGGGTGAGATTCGTCGCTGGCACCGACGAATGGTGGTCTACGGCGTGTCATTACGTCTGTGTGCCACCAAGAATGCCGCTGGAGAAGTCTTGTACTTGGCGTACCAGGGCCACGCGTCAGTGAATCTGCGCCGCTATGCGCAGCGCTGGCAAGCAGAAAACCTGCACTCGGCCCTCAAAACCAGAGGCTTCAATCTGGAAGACACCGGCCTCACGCAGGCGGAGCGCATTTCGATCCTGCTCACCTGCGTGTCGGCCGCCTTCATCTGGGCCTGTGTGACGGGCCAAGTCCTGGCCGCCCAGCAGCCCGTAAAGCGGAAGAAACACGGACACCGCATGGTGTCCGCGTTCCGACTGGGTCTCGATCATCTGCAAGATCTCCTGCTTCATCCGTCGCCTTCGTCCTGGCAAGCACTTCAGGCTCTCATGCTTAGTTTCGACGGGTAGTCAGGTGACCAACCATCCTTCTCTACCAGCAGCAATTTACCTCCGCGTGTCCGGCAAGCTCCAAGCCGGGCCTGACCGCTATGGCCTTCAGGCCCAGGAGCACGAGAGCCGCGCCTACGCTGCGCGCCTGGGCCTGAAGGTGGCGCGCGTGTACGTGGACCACATCACCGGCGTCAGCGATGACCGGCAGGCGTTCGGACAGCTGCTCAAAGATGCCCCGGCCTACAGCGCCGTCATCCTGGGCGTGCAGGACCGCCTGGCGCGCGACGTGCCCTTGAGCTACACCATGCTGGGCGCCCTGCAGGACGCCGGCCTGAAGGTCTACAGCGCCGGTGAGGGTGCCCTCGACCTGGACGATGACTCCTCGGCCCTGGGCTTCGGGATCCGCGCGGTGATTGCCGATCAGGAGCGCCGCCGTATCCGCAAACGCATGTATGGCGGCAAGCTGGCCAAGGTGCGCGCCGGGCAGCCTGTGGCCCCCCTGAGCGCCTACGGGTGGCAGCGCGATGTCCTCCACGAAGAGCAGGCGCGCACCGTGCGCTGGATCTTCGACCAGCTGGAAACCAAAGGCACGCTGGCCGTGGTCAATGCCCTCGAAGCCCAGGGCGTCCCCTCCCCCACCGGGCGGCCACGCTGGCAGAAAAGCACCCTGCTGCAGCTGGTGGCCAACCCGGTCTACAAGGGCGTCTACGAGTACGGCCGCAAGGGCGAGCGCCTGACCCTGCCGGTCGAGGCCCTGGTGACCCCAGAGCAGTGGGCGCGGGTGAATGCGGCGGTGGTGGGGCGCTTCCGCAACCAGGGGCGCGCCGGGTCGCTGGCGCACATCTACCATCTGCAGGGCGTGGCCCACTGCGGCAGCTGTGGCAAGACCATCACGGCCTCCGAGGTGCAGCACCTGAAAAGCGGCGGCACGCTGCGCTACTACTTCTGCCGGGGCACCCTGAAGATGGAAGGGGCCCATTGCCCCCACCGCACCTACTACCGGATCGAGGAGGTGCATGAGGTGGTCGAGGCCGCCCTGGGCCAGCTGGCGAGCGACACGGCCGCCGTGCTGGGGTCGGTCGAGGCCGTGCCTGAAGTGCGTGCGGCGCCCCAGGACGCCCTGGCCCGCCTGGACGCCGAATGGGAGCGCTGGAAAGGGGCGTTGCGGGCCGGCGCCATCGAGCCCGAAGAGCTGGCCACCGAACGCCGGCGCATTGACGCAGCGCGGGCCCGGCTGCTGGAGGCCCCGGCCACGACACCCCAGCTCGACGTGCAGGCCTGGCAGGCCGCTTTGCAGGAGCAGCGGGCCCAGCTGTCTCTGGGTGAGGCGCTGCGCGCGGCGGGGATCACGGTGCTGCTGTCGCCGGGCGGGGCTGTGACATTTCGAATACGGGCCAGCGGGTAGAATCGCCGAATGCGTTTTGCGGAACTTCTGAACAAAGGAAATCTATAAGGTGCGCGCCCACCTGATTACTTACGGCTGTCAAATGAACGAGTACGACACGCACCTCGTTCAGTCTCAACTGGTCAGTTTTGGCGCCGATATCGTGGAATCGGTGGACGAGGCCGATTTTGTCCTGATTAACACCTGCGCCGTGCGCGGCAAGCCGGTCGAGAAGGTGCGCAGCGTCCTGGGGAAGCTGCGCAAGGCCAAAGAGCACCGCCCGCTGGTGGTGGGCATGATGGGCTGCCTGGCGCAGCTGGAAGAAGGGCAGCAGATGGCCCGCAAGTTTGGCGTGGACGTGCTGCTGGGACCAGGCAGTCTGCTGGACATCGGCAAGGCGCTGGAAACCAACGACCGGTTCTGGGGGCTGGCCTTCAAGGATGAGCTGCACGACCACATTCCGCCGCCCCCCACTGGCAAATTGCAGGCGCACCTGACCATCATGCGCGGCTGCGACCACCACTGCACCTACTGCATCGTGCCCACCACGCGCGGGCCACAGGTCAGCCGCCACCCGGACGATATTCTGCGCGAGCTGGACACTCTTCTGGCGGCGGGCGTGCAGGAAGTGACCCTGCTGGGTCAGAACGTGAATGCCTACGGGGTAGACGGTGGGGCACGGCTGGGCGGTTACCCGAGTTTTGCCAACCTCCTGCGTCTGGTCGGCCAGAGTGGCGTCCGGCGCATCAAGTTCACGACCAGTCACCCCATGAACTTCACCGAGGACGTGGCCGCCACGATGGCCGAAACCCCGGCGGTGTGCGAATACGTGCATCTGCCGGTGCAAAGTGGCAGCAGCCGCGTGCTCAGGCGCATGGCCCGCGAATACACCCGCGAGAAGTACCTGGCCCACATTGCCGATATCCGCAAGCACATGCCGGATGTGGTGCTGGCCACCGACATCATCGTGGGCTTTCCCGGCGAGACTGAGGAGGACTTTCAGGAGACCCTCAGCCTTTACGACGAGGTCGGCTACGACAGCGCCTATATGTTCGCCTACAGCGCCCGCCCCGGCACGCCCAGCTACAAGCACTTTGACGACCTGCCGCGTGAGGTCAAGACCGAGCGCCTGAGCCGCCTGATTGCCAAACAGAAAGACTGGAGTGCCCGCAAGAACGCTGGGAAGATTGGCACGGTGCAGGAGGTGCTGCTGCGCGGCGACGCCCACGACGCCAACTTTCTGGAGGGCCACACGCGCGGCAACCACCCCACGGTCGTTCCCAAGGTCATGGGCATCACGGGCGCAGGTATCTATCAGGTGCGTATCAACCACGCCACGCCACATGTCATGTACGGCAAGCTGCTGGACGCCCAGGGCAACGAGCTTCCCGAACTGCCCAAGCACAACCCCGAAGCAGCGGCTCTGAGTGCGCCACTGGCGATGGCCTGAGCCGCGCCGTCCAATGTCTTTTAAGCCCGCCTGAAGATACCCTCAGGCGGGCGTCACATTCGGGTCAGGATGAGCGAGCACAGTGAAGCGCATGAAACGAGTAAGTATGGCAGCGGTAGGGGTAGCAGGGCTTCTGGCAAGTTGCAATGTAGTTGTAATCCCGCCCGATTATATAGGCGATAATAGTGTTCAGTTGAGAACCACATTCATCCAGGAAGGAACTAACGCCTACGTTGCGTGCGACCGTATTTTCTTCAATGATGGAAGCAGTAATACGCAGAACATCGTCGTAGCAGAGTTCGCGGGCAGTGGTTTTAATTTGGCGACCCTGGAACTCACTGGCGATATTTCTCAATCAAAGACTGCCAAACAGTTCCCCGTAAGTGACCTAAGAACCTCTAATCGCGGCAATTATCTCATTGATTACGTGGTTGACAGTGGGGTCTTGCCTGCCAGCGTTGAGGCTCAAGCAATCGCCACGAAGCCACTGTACCGCTACGTCCGAACCTCGAACGTGCAGAGGGGCCGCTTCAATGGCAAGGTAACCGTGAGCAACAACTCCAGTTCCGACAGCGCCACCTCGCAGAACTACATCCCGGTGTATACCGCTTGTACCGCGCTGGGTGACGCCGTTTCTCCCGATTGAATGTCAAACAAAAGGCGGCCCCATATGGGGCCGCCTTTTTTCTCAGGTCAGCGGCGTCAATCCCGCTTCAATCTGTGGGCGCCTGGGCTCCAGAAACGGCGCGAGAATCAGGGTTTCGCCCAGGTGGGCCGGGTCTTCATCCACGGCGAACCCAGGGCCGTCTGTGGCCAGTTCAATCAGGACGCCCTGCGGCTCCCGGTAGTAGATGCTCTGAAACCAGTGGCGGTCCACCTCGCCGCTGGTGCGCAGTCCCAGGCCGCTCAGATGGGCATTCCAGGCGTGGTAGTGCCCGTCTTGCACCCGCAGGGCCAGATGATGCACGCCGCCGGCGCCAGGGCGGGCTGGGGGCAGCGCAGGGTTAATGCGCAGGTGCAGTTCGGCGTGGGGACCTCCTTCGCCCATCTGGTAGACCTGAACGGTGTGCGCCGCGTTCTCCGGATCGGGATAGGTGCCGCTGGCCGTCAGCCCAAACGCCCGCTCCAGCACCCGCGCAGTGGGAAAGAGGTTCGGCAGGGTCAGCTCAGCAGGCCCCAGGCCGTAGATTTGATGCTCTGCGGGGACAGAACTTCCTGTCCAGACCACGCCCTGAGGCCCACCCTCGACCAGACTCAGGCGCTGTCCCTCAGGGTCGTGGACGTCCAGATGCGGCCGCCCAGCGCGGGTGACGGGTGTGACCTGAAGGCCCTGCTCTTCCAGATGTCCCCGCCACCACTCCAGCGACCCCAGTGGCACCCGCAAACTGGTGCGCGAGATGCTGTGGTTGCCGGGCTGCTCGGGCGGCACTGGCCACTCGAAGAAGGTCAGGTCGCTGCCGGGACTGCCCTCAGCATCGGCGTAGAACAGATGGTAGGCAGTCACGTCGTCCTGATTCACGGTTTTCTTGACCAGCCGCAGCCCCATCACCCCAGTGTAGAAGCGCAGATTTTCGCGGGCATTGGCGGTAACGGCCGTGACATGGTGCAGGCCATGCGGAACAAGAGGGATCGTCGTCATGGTTCTATCCTAATCGTTTAATGTTGAGCGATTGTGATGGGCCAACGCTGGCTAAGGTGGATGACCGCTAGAGGGGGGCTGGCCCGCCTCAGCCCCCCTAGCTCCTCGGTTCCTTCTCCCAGTCCGCAAACGTCTTGCCCTCCCCTGCCAGCCGTTCCAGCAGCGGCGCGGGGGCCTTGCCGTAGCGTTTCAGGTCGTCGACTACGCCTTGCAGCCCCTGCTCGCTGGCATAGTGCATGGGCCCACCCCGGTAGGCCGGAAACCCGTAGCCGTAGATATAAATCACGTCGATGTCGCCGGCGCGCGCCGCAATGCCCTCGTCCAGAATCCTGGCGCCCTCATTGACCAGGGTGGCAGTCAGGCGGCGGGTAATTTCATCCTGGGTGAGTTCGCGCGGCGTTACGCCCTTCTCGGCGCGGTAGGCGTCAATCAGCGCCTGCACATCGGCATTTGGGCGGGGCCTGCGGTTCTCGTCGTAATCGTAGATACCGCCGCCCGTCTTCTGTCCTTTCCGCCCAGTTTTCACCACGCGGTCCAGCCAGCCGTCCGGCTCGGGTTCGCCGCGTTGCTGCGCCCGGTGGACGCGGATCGCGTGGCCGATGTCCAGCCCAGCCATATCGGTCATCTGAAACGGCCCCATCGGCAGGCCCAGGGCGTTCATGGCGGCGTCCACGTCACCTGGGGCCGCGCCTTCCTCGACCAGCTGGCGGGCTTCCTCGCCGTAGCGGTGCACCATGCGGTTGCCCACAAAGCCGTCGCACACGCCCACCACCACGCCCACCTTGCCGATCTGTTTGGCGACCGCCATGCTGGTCGCCAGCACCGAGTCGCTGGTCTTGTCCGCCCGCACGATTTCCACCAGTTTCATCACGTTGGCGGGGCTGAAAAAATGCAGTCCGATCACCTGCTGGGGGCGCGAGGTCACAGCCGCAATCTCGTTCACATCGAGGGTGCTGGTGTTCGTGGCCAGGATGGCGTCTGGCCCCGCAACCGCGTCCAGACGCGTGAAGATGTCTTTCTTGACGGCCATACTCTCGAACACAGCTTCAATGATGAGGTCGGCGTCCTTCAGGTCTGCGAGGTCGAGGCTGGGGGTCAGCAGGCCCAGTCTCGTATCCACATCCTCGGCGCTGATGCGGCCCTTTTTCGCGCTGCTCTCGTAATTGCGGCGGAGGAGGCCCAGGCCCCGGTCCAGCGCCTCCTGACCGGTTTCCACGATGGTCACGGGAATGCCCACGTTCAGGAAGTTCATGGCGATGCCGCCGCCCATCGTGCCCGCCCCAATGACGCCCACCCGGCGGATAGTGGTGGCGGGGGTGTCTTTGGCCAGCCCGGGCACGCGGGCACTCTCACGCTCGGCAAAGAAGATGTGGCGCAGTCCGCGCGACTGCGGCGACTCGCGCGCTTCCATAAACTTGACCGCCTCGGCCTGCCAGCCCTCCTGAAAGGGCCGGGTGGCCGCCAGTTCCGCGAGGTCAATGATGAGCGACGGCGAGAGTTGGCCCCGGTGGGTTTTGTTGATGGCTTCGCGGGCCTGCGCAAACAGTTCTGGGGACGCGCCCACCACCTCTCGCTCGCTGATGCGGGGCAGGGGACGCGCGGCGGCCACGCGGCGGGCAAACGACAGCGCCCCGGCCAGCAGGTCACCCTCCACCAGTTCATCCACCAGGCCGATGGCTTTCGCTTCTGCCGCGCCGATAGGCGAGCCCGACAGCATCATCTCCAGCCCCTTAGGTGCGCCCACCACGCGGGGCAGCCGCTGGGTCCCGCCCGCACCCGGCAGCACGCCCAGCTTCACCTCGGGCAGCCCCAGGCGGGCGCCCCCTACGGCCACGCGGTAGGTACAGGCCAGCGCCAGTTCCAGACCGCCGCCCAGCGCCGTGCCGTGCAGCGCAGCCACCGTGGGCTTGGGAAAGGCGTCCAGTTTTTCAACCGTGCCGCGCAGGTCGGGCGCCTGATCGCGCGGCAGGTTAAAGGTCTTGATGTCGGCGCCGGCCACGAAGGTGCGCCCACCGCCGATCAGAATCACGGCTTCAATGGTGTCGTCGGCGGCAGCGGCCTCCAGACCGGCTTTCAGGCCCTCAGGCACACCAGGCGAGAAGGCATTCACGGGGGGGTTGTTGATGGTCAGGACAAGGACAGAGCCTTCACGGGTTTGCTCGACCAGTTGGGGGTTAGTCATGGTGGGGTGGCCTCCTTGGGTGGGGGCGGGGGAAGGGCTTGAGGTTGGCGGCCCCAGCTTTCCACGATTCGGAAAGGGGGTCAAACACGCGCGCGTTCACTGTGTCCGTTCACGTTCATTCTGGGCGGAGTATGCTGCGCCGCATGACCGACACCATGCAGGCTATCCGGGTCGAGCGTCTTGGCCCTCCCGACGTGATGCAGCTTCAGGACGTGCCCGTGCCGCAGCCTGGCCCCGGTGAGGTGCGAATTGAGGTCGAGGCCGTGGGCATCAACTTTGCCGACGCCCTGGCCGTGGCCGGCGAATACCTGACGCGCACCCGCGTGCCCTACACGCCAGGCATGGAGTTTGCTGGCCGGGTGGAATCGCTGGGCGAGGGCGTCAGCGGCGTGCAGCCAGGGCAGCGGGTGGCGGCGCTGGGCGGCAGCGGCGCCCTGGCCCGCTACGCCACTGTGAACGCGGCGGGCCTGATCCCCGTGCCCCAGAGCCTCAGTGGAGCGCAGGCCGCCGCCTTTCCGGTGTCGTACTTCACGGCCTACCACGGCCTGAAGACGCTGGGCCACGGTCAAGCGGGCGAATGGGTGCTGGTGCAGGCCGCCGCCGGCGCGCTGGGCACCGCCAGCGTTCAGCTGGCCAAGGCCCTGGGCCTGAACGTCGTGGCCCTGGCCAGTACCGAGGAAAAGCTGGACCTGGCCCGCCGCCTGGGCGCCGACGTGACGCTGCGGCAAGATGACCCCGAGCGCGTGCAGAAAGTCAGGGACGCCGCTGGCGGCAAGGGCGTACCACTGATTCTGGAAGTCGTGGGAGGCGCGCGCTTTCAGGAAAGCCTGGACATGGCCGCCAGCCAGGGCCGCATCATCGTAATTGGCAACGCCAGCCGGGAACAGGCGAACCTGCGCCCTGTCGAACTGATGAAACGCAACCTGACCGTCACGGGCCTGTGGCTGACCAGCCTGATGGGAGACCGCCAGGCCACCGCCGAGGCTGCGCAGGTGCTGGGCGAACTCGTGGCCAGCGGACAAGTGGTCCCCCAGGTCGGCCCCACCTACCCCCTGGCCCAGAGTGCCCAGGCGTTTCAGGACCTTCTGGACAGAAAGACGACCGGCAAGGTGATTATCGAACCGGGGCAGTAAGGCAACAGGCGACTCCCCTGCCAGGCCCCCCATCAGGGGCCTTAATTTACTTCATCAAGAAATCATCTTAGACTGAGTACACATCTGAGGCCAACGGTGGCATCCGCTTCCGTTGGCCTCATGTTGTGTCCGCTTCCGGTCACGCCCTGGTCATGGACCGCCAGTCACAGTGCCTGCAGGTCCAGTCAATACGCTCCCCTGTGAGGTCGCTATGAACGATGCCCCCTCTGCTCCACGCCACCCCGTTGCCTTTCTCGTGCATCCGCGTACCAATGTGGCGCGTGACCTGGGCGGCATTCTCAGGCCCCTGGGCTGGGTGCCCAACCGCGTGTACGACGCCGCCCTGCGCCGATTTGACCTGCCCGCACCTGTTACAGGAACCCTACGCTACGCGGACCGCCCAGCCGAGACTGCCGCCTGGCTGCTGACTGTGCCGCTCACACCAGCCAGCCTGCTGCAAGGAGGGCGCCGCGTGCAGCGCATTATTGATGGAGCAGTAAGTAAAGCCGCTGCCCTGGGCGCACGCACCGTGGGCCTGGGTGCCCTGACGGCGCCGGCCACGGCTGGGGGTGCGGCCCTGCGTCACCGCACCGATGTGGGCATTACCAATGGCAATGCCTTTACCGCTGCCATGACCTTTCTGGGCGCCGAGCGCCTGCTGAGCCTGTGCCCTCCAGACGCGCGCATTGCCCTGGTCGGCGCCAGCGGCAGCGTCGGCACGCCCCTGACCCAGCTGCTGGCCCGCCGCACCCAGCAGCCCCTGCTGCTGGTGGCCCGCAACGAGGCCCGCCTGCTGAGCCTGCAAGCCTCGCTGCCGGCGGGCCGCGCCGAGGTCACCACCGATATGCGCCGGGTGCGCGAGGCCGACCTTGTGGTCCTGCTGACCAGCGCCACCGACGCCGTGCTGCGCAGCGAACATCTGAAAGAAGGAGCAGTGGTGCTGGACGATACCCAGCCGCGCAACACCAGCCCTGAACTGCTGCAGGAACGGCCCGATGTGCGCGTCATAGACGGCGGCCTGGTCAGCGTGCCGGGCGTGCAGCGCAAAGGCTTTATCGGCTTGCCACAGGGAGTCGCCTACGCCTGCCTGGCCGAGACGCTGCTGCTGGGCCTGGCGGGCCATCAGGGGCACTACTCGCTGGGGCGGCCCCGTCTGGAGCAGGCCGAAGAGATGCTGGCACTGGCGGGCCGCTTTTCGCACCTGGGCTTTACCCTGGCTGCCCCCCATTCGTTTGGCCAGCCGGTCGAACTTGAAGAGGCCGCCGCAGGCTCCGCGCCCGTGCCCATGGGGCCGCTGGCTGGGGCGCAGGCGTGAGCGCGGCGGCGCAGGTGGTCATCGTGGGCGGCGGCTACGTGGGCCTGGACGCCTACCGCGCCCTGATGCGGCAACTGGGTGAACAGGTCAAGCGCAGGGAGGTAACAATTACCCTGATTAACCCTGTCCCGTACCACACCTTCCACGGCTTCACGGGTGAGGGGCTGGGGGGCCTCGTGCCCCTGGCGCATACCCTCACGCCCCTGGCGCCCCTCATTCCACACGCGCGATTTGTCCAGGGCCAGGTAACACAGGTAGACCTGGAGGCACAGCGGGTACACGTGGCGCAGGAGGACGGCGCGGAGACCTGGTTGCCCTACGACCATCTGGTGCTGGGGGTCGGCTCCGTTGACCCGCTGGACCAGGTGCCTGGCCTGCGCGCCCATGGCCGGCGCCTCAAAAATTCACGCGATATGCAGGCCTTCCGCGCTGAGGTGACCGCCCGTTTCCAGGCCCGCCAACCCACCACGTTCAACGTGATTGGGGGCGGCTACGCGGGTGTGGAGATGGCGGCGGCCCTGCGCGAGCGCCAGCAGCGTGAAGGCGTGGGAGGCGAAGTTCATCTGCTGGCCAGTGGTCCGGTGCTGGAGACCCTGGGTGACCGCCTGGCCCCACTGGCCGCCCACGCCCGCACCTCGTTACGCCGCGCTGGGGTCCAGGTGCATGAAGGCGAGCGGGTCACCGAACTGGTCGCGGCTGGCGCTCACGCTTCTCGCTTCTTTCCCGCTGACCTGACCCTCTACGCTGCCGGGATTGCTCATACGGCCTTGCCCGGCACTGAGCGTCTGCCCCGCGACGCACGCGGCCGACTGCTGACCGACGAATTTATGCGGGTGCCGGGCCACGCGAACATCTGGACTGGCGGGGACGCCGCGCGGGTCCGCCGTCCCCAGCGCGACGAGGACTGTCCTGTCAATGCCCTGTGGGCCATGAAACATGGCATGTGCGCTGGCAACAACATCGGCCGCAGTTTGAAAGGCCAGCCCCTTCGCCCCTTCGCCTACCGCGGCCTGGGTCAGAGCGCCAGCCTGGGACTGGGCGACGGCATTACTGAACTGCTGGGCATGCGCTTCACAGGCCCACTGGCGTGGGTGATGCGCCTGGCCTTTTTCGCCTGGTTCATGCCAAGTAAGGCGCAGGGCGCACGTGTGGTGGCCGACTTGTTGTGGCGGCGGCCGAAAGCGGTGCGGGCCGCCGCAGTGGACACACCCAGCACGGTGGCCTGATCGGAAAATCCGGCATCGAGATACAGCACCCTGTCGCTATGAGCGAGCTTGCCGAGTGAGTTTCTGCGCCGAGCCGATGAGCGGTGTGAAAGAGCTGGTGACGCACTTGAGGCATCAAGACACGGATGAGAGGTGTGAATGTAGAAGCGGTTAGACCCCCTCGTCTAGCCGCTTCTGCATTCACTAATGGCGCTGTTGAGTCTTCGTCTTATACGGATTCCGTTTGTTTCGTTAACAAATCGGGAAAACGCCGATTTGCCAACTCCACGTCCGGAACCCGTTTTTCTCCTTCTCGCTCCGCTCGGATTTCATCGTTTTTGCAAACGATTCAATCGGAGTCCGTATTACAGCGTCTTCGGCAGACTTTGCAGGGCCACCAGCGGCAGGGTGCTGTCCCCCTGACGGAAGGCCGCCAGATAGCCGTTGACAGTGCCGCCGGCCCGCTCTACCAGCCGCGCCAGCGCCTGCGCCGTGCCGCCTGAGGCCACCACATCCTGCACCACTGTCACCTGCTTGCCCTTCAGACGCGCGGCGTGCGGGCCGTCGAGCCACAGCGTTTCGGCCACGCCCAGGGTCATGCTAGGCACATCCTGAATGATGGGGTTTTGCATATAGGTGCGCCGCTTTTTACGGGCACAGACATATGGGAGGCCCGAACGGTCGCTGAGTTCGTGCGTCAGGGGCAGGGCGTTGGTCACCACCGTCAGCAGCACCTCGGTGCCCTCAGGAATGAGAGCCACCATCTCCTGCGCCACGGCGTTCGTAAATTCGCTGTCGCCAATGAACTCCACCAGCGGCACACGGCCCATGCCTCCGGCTCGAACAGTGGGGAGGGTGCGCGACACGCCGCCGATGGTCACGGTCAATTCCTGCTGGGTGCTGGTCATGGCTCAGGCTAACGCACCCACGTCAGGTCTGTCACAAAGACGCGCAGAAACGTCCAGGGCCGCTGGAACGCCTCTGCGCTGCCCGACGGGTTTACTTGAACAGGGGCAGGTGGCCCAGCGCCGTGACCTCGGGGCGCTCCTGGCCTTCGGTGAACACAGCAACCACCGCCGCGACCTCACCGCCCACCTCTTCGATAATCTGGCGAATCGAGTGCAGGGTGCCGCCACTGGACACCACATCGTCCACGATGGCGACCTTGCGGCCACGAATTTTTTGCACGTCAAAGCCGTCCAGCACCAGCATCTGCGGCTTACCCGTGGTAATCGAAATGACCTCGCGCGCCACCGGGTCCACCATGTAAGGTTTCTGGGTCTTGCGGATCACGATGTAAGGCTTGCCGCTTTCCCGGCTCAGCACATGCGCCAGCGACAGCGCCTTGACCTCGGGGGTCACCAGCACCTCAATCTCGGCGGGCAGGAGGGCGGCCAGTTCGCGCCCAGCCGCCTCGGTGACTTCGGTGTCACCCAGCATGTTAAAGAGGGCAACACTGACGCCGGGCGCAACGGGAACGATGGGAAGCTCGCGGGTAACCTGACCCACTTGAACCTTGAACGTCTTCACTCTGGGTAGTGTACGGCACCGCTCTGACCCTGCCTGCTCGTGTTCAGCCCCAGGCAGCCGACGACCTGGAGACCTCAAAGAGGGCAGCGAAGGACACCCTCTTTGCCTGCAGAGGCGCCTCAGCTGTTTCCGCACGCTCAGGGCGACCTCCGCAGCACCACTCAACCCTGTGGACTGCTGAGAACCGGTTGAGGGCTTGCCTTTCAACAGCGCTGGGTTCCGTGCTCAGAAGTCGGCCATACTCTGGCCGTTGAGCGTGGGCTCACCCTGGTTCAGTCGCAGGGCCAAGCTCAGGGTGTCACCGCTGCGCTTCAGGTAACCTGCCTCGATAAAGGCGTCGAGGTTGTCTTCCAGGCCGCGGCCAAAGGTGCCCAGCAGGCCGCGCATCGCGGCTTCCGACCCCTGCAAGTTGGCCTGCACGTCCAGCAAGCCCAGCGCCCCCGTGGGTTCTTCCAACAGGGCTTTCAGGTCGCTGTCACTTAGGGCAGTGGCGCCGGGGAGGGCCGCGCTGCCCGTCAGCAGGACTTCGCCGCCCTCACCTTTCAGGCTCAGCCGGTCCAGGGTCAGGACTGGCTTGTCCTTGACCAGGGCCAGCAGGTCGGCGCCCGCCTGCTTCTCCTGCTCGGGGGTCAGGGCGTTCAATCCGCCCGCCGCCGAGGCCGCGCCTGTGGTCTTGCGCGTCTCATCCAGCAGCACCAGGAGGCGGTGCAGCGGGGCCTGGGCCAGGTGCCCGACCCCCAGGTGCAGTTGCACACCGCCGTAACGCTGGCCGGCGCCCTCGGCACGGCCGATGTCGTAGTTCATGGCCACGTCGTAGTGTTCGCCCTTCAGAGCGCTCTGGGCTGTGACTGCCACGTCCTGCACATTAACCTGCTCGCTGCCGTCACCCAGGCGCACCTGCGCCAACTTCAGGGTGCTGCTGCCGGTGCCCAAGCGGTCTTCCGGGCCGCTGCGGCGCAGGTCGCTGGTCAGGGTCACATTGCCCACCTGACCCGAGCCGTCCGGGCCGCTCATCTGGAGGCCAGGCCAGGTCAGGTTGGCGCGGGTCTGGAGCCCACGGACCTCAACCTGGCCTTTCAGTGCCTGCCAGGTCAGCTTGGTGCCCTCTTCTGTCACAGTGCCGGCCGGCACGCCAAGGTCGCTGGTGGTGTCGCCGTTCAGCGCAATGCGGGTCAGCAGCTTCGGCTTGTCGGCCGGAAAGGCCCGCTCGTACCCCGCCTGAAGTTTGGGGTCTTCAAAGCGCACCGTGGTATGAATCACCGCTTGCCCGGCCGCCTGAAAGCCGGGCAACGGCCCGTGCTGAATCTCGTTGGTCACGAGCAGGTTGACCGGCGCCGCGGCGTCCGTGAGGGTCACGCGCATGGTCTGGGTGCTGCGGGTCAGCCCCCGCTGGTAAGACAGCTGCTCCACCTTGGCGGCGCCGCTGGCCTGGGCCGAAAGCTGGAGGCCGGCCGTCAGGTCACGGGTGAGGGTCTGGGCACGACTGGAAAACAGGGCGGTGGCCCCGGCGTAGGTGCCGGCCAGCAGCAGGGCCCCCACCCCCAGCAGCAGGGGCAGAGGGCGGCGGCGGGCGCGGGGACGGGTGGGGGCCGGTGGGGGAACAGTCATGGCAACTCCTGGCAGTGAAGGGGCAAAGGCAAAGCTCAGTCTTCCGGCAGGCTACCGGGCGCGGCGGGGGCGCGTTGCCTCATGTGTGGCCAGCCTCCGGCCCCTGTCCCGCCCCTGCCAAGACAGGTCACCAATTGTTGACTTGTTTTGTCTCCCATAAAGGTTTACCTTTTTTGTCAATGATTGCTTCTGCCTCTCCCCTTCCGGCCCAGACCGACCTCAGCGCCCTGAAGTTCAATGCGTGGCTGGTCGTTGTGGTGACGGCCCTGGCTCTGCTGTCCAGGCTGCCGGCACTGACGCTGGGGCTGGGGGCAGCCATGCTGCTGGGCGCGCTGATGCCGCAGCGCTCGGTGCTGCGCGCGGCCTACCGAATGCTGGGGCCACGGGTGGGCCTGACCCCCGAGGTGGTCGCCGAAGACCCGCGCGCCCACCACTTTGCGCAGGGCGTGGGCGGCAGCTTTCTGCTGGCCTCGGGGCTGCTGTCCCTGTCTGGTCTCTGGGTGGCCGCTACCGTACTGGGGCTGACGGTCATGGCCCTGGCCCTGCTCAACCTCTCGCAGAAGATCTGTGTGGGCTGTCTGATGTACTTCCAGTTTCGCCGCCTGAGGTACGCCCTGCTGGGGCGCTAAAGGTTCAGACCACCGCCCCACCGCCGTCTCCTGCCCCCATATAAGGAAGCCACCTGCCATGTCCGACATTGAAGCGCTGAAAAAAGAAGTTCCTCCCTTCCAGATTTTCGACCTGATTCCGCAGTACGCCGCCCAGGGCTTTATTGACCCCGAGCGCATTGACCTGCTCAAGTGGGCGGGCGTCTATCCGCAGCGCCCCCAGGAAGACGGCTTCCTGATGATGCGGGTGCGTGTGCCCGCCGCCGAGTTCTCCAGCGCCACCCTGCGCGAGGTCGCCAATATCGCCGAGGAGTACGGCCGCGGCTTTCTGGACGTGACCGACCGTCAGGCCTTTCAGTTTCACTGGCTGACCATTCAGGATATTCCGCGTATTTTTGACCGCCTGGCGCCCCTGGGACTGCACCCCAAAGGCGCGTGCGGCGACACGGTGCGCGCGGTGATTGCCAGCCCCCTGGCCGGCCTGGACGCCCGCGAGATCATAGACGTGCGCCCGCTGGCCTTTGCCATGGAAGGCAGCCTGACCGGTAACCCTGACTTTCAGGATCTGCCGCGCAAGTTCAAGATGAGCCTGACCGCTACACCCGAGCTGGAAGGCATTCACCTGATTAACGACATCGGCTTTCTGGCGCACCGCGTGAACGGTGAGATTGGCTTTGATGTCTGGGTGGGGGGTGGCCTGGGGGCCGTGGCGCACCTGGCCAAGCGTCTGGGCGTGTTTATTCGCCCGGAAGAAGTGGTGGAGGTCGGCCAGGCCATCACGGCGGCCTACCGCGACCACGGCTACCGCCAGAACCGCAAAAAGAGCCGCCTGAAGTTCCTGATCAAGGACCTGGGCGCCGAGAAGTTCCGCGAGATTGTCGAAACCGAGTATCTGGGCCGCAAGCTGCAAGACGGCCCCTCAGCCCCCGTGGCCCGCTTCGGCGGCAACGACGTGCTGGGCATCAACCCGCAGGCCGACGGCCTGAACTATGTGGTTGTGGCCACCACCGTGGGCCGCATCAATCCCGAAAAGGCGCGCGCGCTGGCTGACCTGGCCGACCGCTACGGCAAGGGCACGCTGCGCACCACCGCCTTCCAGAACATGGTGATTCCGCACGTCGGGACAGAGGACCTGGAGGCCATCAGCGCCGAACTGGCTGCCCTGAATCTGGCGCCGAAGGCCACCATTCGCGGCACCACCATCGCCTGCACCGGCAACCAGTTCTGCCGCCTGGCCCTGACCGAGACCAAGGCGCGCACCGCCGACCTGGTGGACCACCTGGAACCCCTCACCCTGGCGCTGGACGTGCCCTTTACCATCAACCTGACGGGCTGCTCGAATGCCTGCACGCGCTATCAGGTGGCCGACCTGGGCTTCATGGGGGCCAACCGCACCGACAAGGACGGCAGCGTCCATGAGGTCTACAACGTGCATCTGGCGGGCAGCATCGGGCAGGCGCAGCGCACCGGCACCAAGCTCAGGGGCGCCGTGCCCGCCGAGCGACTGAACGAATACACCGAGGCCGTGCTGAGCGACTTCCAGGCAGGCAAGGCGCCGGGCGAGAGCTTCGTGGAATACGCCGACCGCATGGGCCACGAGCGCTTTACCCCCGACGCTGTGCTGAACGCCAAAGAAGTGGTGGGCGCATGACCATCCTGGCAGAGCGCCCCTCCACCCAAGAAGGCCGCGTGGTCTGGCTGACGGGCCTGAGTGGCGCAGGCAAAAGCACGCTGGCCAGCGCCCTGTACGCCGAGCTGCTGGCGCGCGGCATTCCCACCGAACTGCTCGACGGCGACGCGGTGCGCGAGAACCTGAGTAAGGGGCTGGGCTTTTCCAAGGCAGACCGCGATACCAACGTGCGCCGCATCGGCTTTGTGGCCGGGCTGCTGGCCAAACATGGCGTGACAGTGCTGGTCAGCGCCATTAGCCCCTACGCCGACACCCGGCGCGAGGTGCTGTCCGGGCTGCCCAATCCCCTGGAGGTCTTTGTGGACGCGCCCCTGGAGGTTGTGACGGCGCGCGATGTCAAGGGGCTATATCTGAAGGCGCTGGCCGGGGAGATTCCGCACTTCACCGGCGTCAGCGACCCCTACGAGGCGCCCGAAGCCCCGGACCTGCACCTGCGCACCGACCAGATCGCGGTGGATGAGGGGGTGCGGCAATTGCTGGTGGCTCTGGGGCTGTGACGGCTGTGGACCGGACCGAAGAGGCCCTGCGTCTCCCCTGGCTTCCCGCCGCCTTCTCGCCGGACACCGACCCGCTGGAGGTCATCCGCTGGGCGCTGGCGACCTACCCCGACCTCCGGATGCCCAGTGCGTTTAACCTCAACGGGGTGGTGCTGCTGGACCTGGCTTATCAGGCGGGCTACCGGGGCGAGGTGATCTTCGTGGACACCGGGTTCCACTTTCCCGAAACCCTGGCCACGCGGGACCGCCTGGCGGCGCGCTATCCGGGCCTGACCTTCGTGACCTTGAATGCGGGCGCCCACCCCGAGGACGGGCAGACCGACCCCACGCTGTACGCGAGCAACCCGGATGCTTGCTGCGCGGCGCGCAAGGTGACCCCCTTGCAGACATACCTGCGCCAGCAGGCCCCCTCGGCACTGCTCAACGCCCGCAGCCGCGACCAGGCCGCCACCCGCGCCGAGATTCCGTTTGTCGAAGACGGCGCGCGGGTCAAGATCAATCCGCTGGCCCACTGGACGCGCGAGATGCTCGAAGCGTACGCCGCCGCCCACGACCTGCCGGTCAATCCGCTGTACTGGGACGGCTTTCTGAGCGTCGGCTGCTGGCCCTGCACCCGCGCGGTGCGCCCCGGCGAGGATGCCCGCGCGGGCCGCTGGGCGGGCCAGGGCAAAACCGAGTGCGGCCTGTGGGCCGGCGAGGGACGCCTATGAGCGCCCAGCGATGTTCCTCCTCTTTCTTTTTGCCGCAGTAGTTGACCCCTTTTGTCCACCAAGTACGCTGACTCCACCCCATCCGAGGTTGCCCACGACATGACGATTCTGCTGCCCCACCTTGCCCCCTCTGCCCTGCCGGCCCCTCTGGGCGGCACCCTCGTCAGCCGTCTGCGTCACCCCGGTCTTGACTTTGACCCCGCCGAGCTGGCTGGCCTGCCCCGCCTGGCGCTCTCGGACCGCAGCGCCGCCGACCTGGAAATGCTGGCGACGGGCGCCTACTCGCCCCTGACCGGCTTTGTGGGCGAGGCCGATTACCTCAGCATCATCGAGCGGCTGCGCCTGGCGGACGGCACCCCCTGGAGCGTTCCCATTACGCTGCCCGTGAGCCGTGAGGACGCCGCGCGCCTGCGGGGCCGCGTGGTGCTGACGGTGGCCGGCCAGGATGTGGGCTGGATAGACGTGCAGGAGTCTTACGAGGCCAGAAAGGCCCTGGAAGCCCGCGAGGTCTACCGCACCGAGGACGAGGCGCACCCCGGCGTGGCCGCGCTGTACGCCCAGGGTGATTACAACCTGGCCGGCGAGGTGGCGCTGTTTGACGTTCCGCGCGGCGCCTTTCCGGGGCATCACCGCACGCCCGCCGAGGTCAGAACGGTGATTGAGGCGCGCGGCTGGCGCAGCACGGTTGCGTTCCAGACCCGTAACCCCATTCACCGCGCCCACGAATACCTGCAAAAGGTGGCGCTGGAACTGGTGGATGGCCTGCTGCTGCACCCACTGGTGGGCACCACCAAGGGTGACGACGTGCCCGCTGACACCCGCGTCAAGGCCTATGAGGTGCTGCTGGCCGGGTACTACCCCCAGGCCCGCACCCTCCTGAGCGTCTACCCGGCCGCCATGCGCTACGCCGGGCCGCGCGAGGCGATTTTGCACGCCCTGTCGCGGCGCAACTACGGCGTCACGCACTTCATCGTGGGGCGTGACCATGCAGGCGTGGGCAGCTACTACGGCACCTACGACGCTCAGGAGATTTTCAGTGCCTACAGCACCGACGAACTGGGGGTGCAGATTCTGAAGTTTGAACACACCTTTTATTGCAACTCCTGCGGCCAACTCGTCAGCCCACGCACCTGCCCTCACGATTCCTCCCACCACCTCGTCCTGAGTGGCACGAAGGTCCGCGAAAAGCTGCGCGCGGGCGAGGACCTCCCAGCCGAATTCACCCGCCCCGAAGTGGCCGAGGTGCTGCGCGCCGCCTATACCGGGCGGGCGTAAAGGCGCTTGGCGGGTCTGGCCACTGCCCCTTTCCGGCTGCCGACTGCGCCCTCTTCCTCATCTTCCTGACCGGGCCTTAAGAAGCCCTGAAGGCGCCGCCAACATGGTCACACCCGGTCGGCGGCGCCTGAGCTTGAAATGCAGCATCTCCACCGGAGGCCCCTTCCTATGACCCGAACCCAGACCCTGCTTGCCCTGTCTCTTGCCCTCTTGGGCACCACCCTCTCTGCTCAGGCCCAGGAGGCACAAAGCGTGCGGCTGGGCTTTTTTCCCAACCTGACCCACGCCCCCGCGCTGGTAGGCCTGGAGCGCGGCACCTTTCAGAAGGCGCTGGGCAAGGTCAAGCTGGAACCCAAGGAATTTGTCTCGGGCACCACACTGACCGAGGCCTTTGCCGCTGGCCAGATTGACATCGCCTACATCGGGCCGGGCCCGGCCATCAATGCCATTACGCGCGGAATGCCCGTGCAAATTGCCGCCGGGGCCAGCGAGGCCGGCGCCGTGCTGGTGGCGCGCAAAGACAGCGGCATCAAGACCTACAAGGACCTGAGCGGCAAGATTGTGGCGGTGCCCAGCCTGGGCAACACCCAGGACATCAGCCTGCGCCACATCCTGAACGAGAACAGCCTGAAGCCCAAGACCGATGGCGGCACCGTCACGATTACCCCCGTGGCCCCGGCCGACGTGCAAACCGCCTTTGCGGCCAAACGGGTGGACGCCACGCTGGTTCCCGAGCCCTGGGGCGCGGCGCTGGAAGCCCAGGGGCACAAGATTATCGGCACCGAGAAAACCGTGTGGCGCGACGGCAAGTATCCGACCACCGTGGTCATCGTGAACACCAAGTTCGCCCAGGCCAATCCGGCGCTGGTGGCGGCGCTCCTGAAGGCCCACGGCGACGCGGTGGCGTACATCAACAAGTCGCCAGCGGCGGCCCAGACCGTCGTGAACAAGCAGCTGCTGGAACTCACCGGCGCCAAGCTGGACCCGCGCGTGCTGCAGCGCGCCTTTGCCCGCACCCGCTTCACCACGGCCCTGGACGCCGCCGCCCTGAAGGAATACGCCGCCCTGAACGTGGAGGCCGGCTATGCCCGCAGCGCGCCCGACCTCACGCCGTTCCTGCGCAAATAAGCGGCCCAGGGGAGTGTCATGACTGCGCTGCAACGAACTGACTTCGCCCGCCCCGCCGGCGGTCCCTCTCGCTGGCAAATGCTGGCCTGGCAGTTCGCCGGCCTGCTGGTCATCCTGGGCCTGTGGTGGCTGGTCACCGATGTCCTGAAGGTGTATCCGCCCTACGTCTTTCCTGGGCCCAAGGCCGTCTGGACCGAAATCAGTTACGGCCTGTGGGGCACCGGACCCCAGGACGGCAAACTGCTGTCCGCGATTGCTGGCAGCCTGCGGCGCGTCCTGACGGGCTACGTCATCGCAGTGGCGCTGGGCGTTGGGGTCGGCCTGCTGATGGGGGCGTGGCGGCCTCTGCGCACGACGTTGGGCGCCTACCTGACAGGCATTCAGAGTGTCCCCAGCATCGCGTTCGTGCCGTTTGCCATCCTGTTTCTGGGCCTCAACGAGCGCGCGGTGCTGTTTGTGGTCATTCTGGAGGGCTTTATTCCGGTGGCGCTGGCGGTATCGGGCGCGCTGCTGAATGTCCCGCCCGCCCTGCGAGTGGCGGGGCGTACCCTGGGCGCCGGGCCGCTGAGCCTGATGCTGCGGGTGCTGCTGCCAGCCAGCGTGCCCAACATCCTGACTGGCCTGCGCACTGCCTGGAGCTTTGCCTGGCGGGCACTGGTGGGCGGCGAACTATTAATTGCCGGGGCCAGCAGTCTGGGCGAGCAATTAGAGGTGGGGCGCAACACCGCCAATGTGGCGCTGGTGCTGGCGACCATCATCATCATTGGCATTATCGGCGGGCTGTTTGACGCCCTGCTGCGCGCCGCTGAAGGTCGCGTGAGGCGCAATTACGGCCTGGAGGTGCCACAATGACCACCACCATGAATCGCTCTGTGCCTGCGGTGTCCAGCGCTGTGCGCGGCGGCGCCCCACTGCAGCTGGACGGCGTGGTTTACCGCTATCACGGCAAGCAGGCCAGCGGCGCAGGCGTGGGGCCGCTGAGTCTTCAGGTGGCCGCTGGCGAATTCCTGTGCGTCGTAGGGCCTTCGGGCAGTGGCAAAAGCACCCTGCTGTCGCTGCTGGCGGGCTTCTTGCGCCCGCAAAGCGGCAAGATTTCGCTGGGCGGCGAGGCTGTGCGCGGCCCCCACCCCCGCCTGACCCTGGTGCAGCAGGAAGCGGCGCTGTTTCCCTGGCTGACGGTGGCGGGCAACGTGGCCTTTGGCCTGCGCGGCGTCTCTGGTCAGGAGAAAAAGGCGCGGGTGGCCGAGGCCCTGCGGCAGGTCAACCTGGCCGGCTACGAAGGCCGCCGCCCCCATGAGCTGTCGGGCGGGCAGCGCCAGCGCGTCGCCCTGGCCCGCGCCCTGGTCACGCAGCCGGGGCTGCTGCTGCTGGACGAACCGTTCAGCGCCCTGGACCACGCCACCCGCACTGCCCTGGCCGACGAACTGCTGAGCCTGTGGCGTCAGGCCGGCGTGACGGTGGTGTTCGTGACGCACCAGCTGGATGAAGCGCTGCATCTGGGCCAGCGTATCGTCGCTCTGCACGACGGCGAGGTGGCGCTGGACACGCTGGCCACTCAGACCAGCCTGCCCGAGTTGCAGGGGCTGTTTAAGGTCTAGGAAGTGAGCAAGGGTGAGGCGGCGTGTGGACTGCTCACACGCCGCCTCACCATTTGTTCAGCAGCGATCGCATGACCCGCAGAGCATCCTGACTGTGCGGGGTGGTGGGGTCGGCCAGTGCCATCTGCGCGGGGAGAACGGCGGCCAGCCCCTCCAGCGCCTGCCGATAGTTCACCCTGAAGGCAAGCGAGAGGTGAGCCTCAAGCCCGGGCGGGTGGGTATTTCGGCGCTGTCTGGACGCCTCTATCAGCGCCAGCAGAACGAACAGTTCGCCGTGAAAGACGGCTGGAAAACGGTGGATGACCGCACACCACACCGGCACCGCCACACAGGTTGCCGGATAGATGGTGCCCTGGTGCCAGATTTGACTCCAGGTGCGTTGATACAGCGGGATTTCTTCCTCTCTGTAGATTCTGGACTCGGGTGGAAACCCGTATTCCACTGGTCCACATCTGGGCCAGCCAGTCAGCCAGCCGGGGCTCCTTATAGCAGGACTGGAGGAGCAGCGCTCTCTCCTCTGCCGAGAACACCAGGCTCAATGCGCCGCTACTTCTTTGCCCTGCTGCTCCTGGGCCAGCTTCACCCAGTCAATGCGGCGGCGGCGCCATTCGAAGATGGCCACCTTCACCAGTTCTTCGGCGCTGCGGCCCAGGAAGACGCCCCAGACGCCCAGCGGTGAGTACAGGCCCAGCGCCACCGCCAGCGGCAGCCCTACGACAAACGCCCCCACCACATCCCCAAGAATGACGCCCTTGCCATCAGAGGCGCCGGGCAGCACGCCGCCGCCGATAATCATGTTGCGCACTTTGGCCACCTGGGTCACAGCGCTGATCAGAATGCCGAACAGCGCAATCTGATGCACCTCGGCCCCCACACGCGGAAACAGGGGCGGCACCAGCAGGGCGCTGGCGGCAAACAGCAAACCAAATACTGCACCCGTCAGCAGCCCGGCGCGGCCAATGCGCCGCAGCCACACCTGGGCGCCTGCCGGGTCGCCTGCTCCCAGGGCGCGGCCGATGAACACAGTCGCGGCGCTCATCAGGCCAAACGACCCCACGATAAAAATTCCTTCCAGGGTGCCCACAATCTGACTGGCCGCCAGGGCCGCCGTGCCCACGCGGGCGTAGACCGCAGCGTACAGAAACCCGCCCAGGCTCCACGCAAACTCGGTAAAGGCCATCGGCGCACTGACCTTGAGGAGGGGGCCAGCAATGGTGCGCCACGCCGCACGGGCCGGCAGGGTCAGGGCGGCCAGGTGGCGCGGACCATAGATCTGGTAGGCCAGCAGCGCCACCTTCAGCACGTTGGCCACCACCAGCGCCCACGCGGCGCCCACTACGCCCAGCGTCGGCAGCGGCCCCACCCCGAACACCAGGCCCAGCGCCACCAGGCTCTCCACGATGACCGTGATGACCGTCGCCACCAGCGGCGTGCGCGCGTGCCCCAGCGAGCGCAGCGCCCCGCTGAAGATCCAGGCCAGGCTGCCGGGAATCAGGGCCAGCATGCTCACCTGCATGTAAGGAATGGCGGCCTGCGTCACTGCCTCCTCGCCGCCGGCCAGGCGCAGCAGCGCACCGGCGCCCAGGACCACGGGCACGGTCAGCAGCAGCGCCAGCAGCAGGCTGGTCAGGACACTGACGGTCAGTGTCTGGTTGACGCCGGCGGTGTCCTGCGCGCCGTGACGCCGGGCCACTAGAATGCTGGTCCCGGTGCCCAGCGCCCCCAGCGTGACAAAGAAGAGAAACCCCAGGCTGCCGCTCAGGCCGACCGCTGCCACCGCCACCGCGCCCAGGGTGCCCACGATGATCTGGTTGACGAACGTCAGGACCAGCTGAATAACCATCTCCAGGCTGACCGGCACAGCAATATCGGCAATCTGACGGGCTGGGCTCTTGAACGATTCAGAAGGGGGCGGCGTCAGAACTGCTTCGGCAGACATGCCCCTACCCTACACGCCCGAACAGGACCAGGAATCAGCCAGATGACCGAGGTGACAAACGCGACCATTCTTTTCACTTGGAAATACTTTAACTCTTTTTCTTGACATTTAACAAGATAGGCACCAGAATGCCCTCCAGCGAGACCCCCATGACCCAGGACGCCGACCCCATCACCGATCTGCCCGCCCCCCTGATTCCCGCCACGAGTTGGGCCATCATTGATTCCACGCTGCGGGAAGGCGAGCAGTTTGCCCGTGGAAACTTCGGGACGGCCGACAAAATCGAGATTGCCCGTGCCCTGGACGCTTTCGGGGCCGAGTTCATTGAAGTCACGACGCCGATGGTCAGCGCACAGACCCGCGCCGACATTTGCCAGTTGACCGGGCTGGGGCTCAAGGCCAAGTTCCTGACCCATGTGCGCTGCCACATGGAAGACGTGCGGCGGGCGGTAGACACGGGTGTAGACGGCCTGGACCTGCTGTTCGGCACCAGTTCCTTCCTGCGCGAATTCAGCCACGGCAAGAACATCGGGCAGATTATCGAGGCGGCGCAGGAGGTGATTGGCTGGATCAAGACCAATCATCCTCAGCTTCAGATTCGCTTTTCCGCTGAGGATACCTTCCGCTCAGAAGAGGCGGACCTGATGGCGGTTTACCGGGCGGTCTCTGACCTGGGGGTTCACCGGGTCGGGCTGGCGGATACGGTGGGCGTGGCCACCCCCCGCCAGGTCTACACCCTGGTGCGCGAGGTCCGCAAAGTGATTCACGAGGACTGCGGCATTGAGTTCCACGGCCACAACGACACCGGCTGCGCGGTCAGCAACGCCTACGAGGCCGTCGAGGCCGGCGCGACCCACATTGACACCACCATCCTGGGCATTGGCGAGCGCAACGGGATTACGCCGCTGGGCGGCTTTCTGGCGCGGATGTTCACCTTTGACCCGCACGGCCTGATGGCCAAGTACAACCTCGACCTCCTGCCCGAACTGGACGCCATGATCGCCCGCATGGTCGGCCTGCCGATTCCCTGGAACAACTACCTGACCGGTGAATTTGCCTACAACCACAAAGCCGGCATGCACCTCAAGGCCATCTACCTGAACCCCGGCGCCTACGAGGCCATTCCACCGGGCGTGTTCGGCGTGGGGCGGCGGATTCAGGCGGGCAGCAAGGTCACCGGCAAGCACGCGATTGCCTACCGGGCGCGCGAACTGGGTCTGCACTACGGCGAGGACGCCCTGCGCCGCGTGACGGACCACATCAAGGCGCTGGCCGAGCACAATGAGCTGGATGACGAGCATCTGGAGCAGGTGCTGCGGGAATGGGTGAGTGCGTAAAGGAAACGGGCGACCCGGACGGCCGCTCAGCGACGCGCCTCTTCCGTGAGAGGTCTGCCCCTGGTTCTCAACACGCCCGCCGCACTGGCGCGCATGCGGCGGCGCCTGAGCGCGGCGCCCCTGACCACTTGGGCTGAGGGCGCGGTGCAGGCGGCTCAGGCCGACCTGGGCCGGGGCGAAGGCACTTTTAGGCGGGCTCGCGCACCTCTGCGCGGCTGGCAGACGCACCGTTCGGGCTGGCTCCGGGTCGTTCTAGACACTCCGCCTGCCGTGGGCCTGACTGTCCTGGTCTGTCTTCAGGCGGGACCGCGCAGCCCACTGCGCCTGGCGTTTGGCTGCCGCGTCACGCAGATCATTGACGAGCCGCGCCGCTGGGGCTTCGTGTACACCACCCTGCCGGGTCACCCGGAACACGGCAAGGGACTGTTTCTCGTGGAGTGGCAGGAAGACGACAAGGTGGTGTTCCGACTCCTGCCCGGCCCACGGCCTGCGGCGGCTGGGGCGTCCCCTGGCCCTGTGGGTGCGGGCCCAGGGCACACGTCAATACCTCCTTGCCATGCAGGCGGGCGCGTCCTGAAGAATGGTCTAATGAACGCTTCCAGACTGACGACTGCTCTGCTTTCCTCAGCAGGCACGCGCCGCCGTGTCTTTACGGGTCTAGACGGGCAAGGGGGCAAGGCTGTCACCGTCTTTCCCAGAGCCGTCACAGACCCTCAAACCGCCGCTGCCCACGCAGGCACGCCCCTGAGCGTCTTCGTGGAGGCGGCCGAACCAGCCGCCGTTCACCTGCGCGTGTTCACGCCTGCCCGTGAGAAGGGCAGTTCGGACAGTGCGGCGCTGGCGGCCCTGACGGTTCTTCAGACCCAGTTGCCTCTCAGCGACCTGCTGACCGTGACCCAGGGCGAGGGACCGGGCGCCGAGGACCAGGCTGCGCAGCTGTGCGGCGGCGAATGGCTGCTGCGGCAGGGCGAGGTGCAGGCGCGGCCGATGACGGCCGACCTCTCCTCCATCGGCCTGGCTGGTCAGGACCCCTGGCTGGCCCAGACCGAGCGGCCCACGCTGGTGGTTCAGGTGAACGGTCTGGCCACACTGGACGCTTTCGCGCCGGATGACGGGGCCATCCGCGCCCTGGGTCAGGCGACGGGCACCACCGGCCTGGTGCTGCACGCGCCGGGTGGGCCTGACCGCGCCCTGGTCAGCTTCCGCGCCTTCGCCCCGCTGCGCGGCTTTGCCGAGGACGCCGCCAGCAGCAATATGCTGGCCTGCCTGGTGGGCACATTGGGCGCGCGCGGCGACCTGCCGGCCGACACCAACCTCCTGCGCGCGGCCCAGCGGATGCCTGGCCAGCCAGCCCGACTGAGCGCCCAGTTTGCCGCCACCGCAGGCGGCACTGAGGTCTGGGTCGGGGGCCGGGTGGTGCAGGAACCAGAAGCAAGGCACGAAGCGCAGGCCGCAGGAAAATAAAACCTGCCCTCTGAAGCTTCTCAGGCCAAATTGATCAGAGAGATAGCTGGCCTCGTTGCCTGCCCTACCGCGTTCTGCTGACCCCACGCCCTTCTTATCCCCGAGGACTTCACGGAAGCGGGGCGCGGCTGACCCGTACACTACCTGGCATGGAGCTTCTTCTCGACCTTCACCCCGACGCCTACCCCCTGGAGGGGTTCCGGCGGCGGCAGCTGCTCGACTGGGTCTTCGGGCAGGGCGTGGGCACTTTTGACGCCATGAGCAACCTGCCGGGCCCGGCCCGCGCCGAACTGGGGGCGCAGTATCACCTCAATCCGTTTCGGCTGATCGAAACGGTGCGCAGCAGCGACGGCAGCGTCAAATACCTGTTTACCCTGCACGACGGCCGCCAGATGGAAGCCGTGTACATGCCCTACCTGGACCGCAAGACCATCTGCGTGTCCACTATGGTCGGCTGCCCGGCCCGCTGCGCCTTTTGCGCCACCGGGGCGATGGGCTTTGGCCGCAACCTCACCCCCGGCGAGATCGTGGGGCAGGTGCTGGCGGTGGCGGGCGGCGAGGACGTCGCCCCGCGCGAGATTCGTAACCTCGTGTTCATGGGCATGGGCGAGGCGATGCTCAATTACGAGAACACCATGCAGGCCGCGCGGATTCTGCTGCACCCGCAGGCGCTGGGCATGAGTAAGCGCCGCGTGACGCTCTCCACGGTGGGCATTGCCAAGGGGATTCGCCGCCTGGCCGCCGAGGATGACCTGGGCATCAAACTGGCCATCAGCCTGCACGCCCCCGACGAGGACACCCGGCGCCAGATTATTCCCACCGGGCACGTCAACTCTATCGAAGAGATCATGGCCGCCGCCCGCGATTATCAGGACGTGACGGGGCGCCGCATCACGATGGAATACACCATGCTCAGGGGACTCAACGACCACGGCTGGCAGGCCGAGCGCCTGGCCGAGCTGCTGCGCGGTCTGGTCAGCCACGTCAACCTGATTCCCATGAACCCCTGGCCGGGCTCGAACTTCGAGAGCAGCACCGAGGAGCAGATTCAGACCTTCTACGACATTCTGGAAGCGCGCGGGGTGGATGTCAGCGTGCGCCGTTCACGTGGGCGCGACGCTGGCGCCGCCTGCGGGCAATTGGCCTTAAAGCGCCCCGCAGCCGTCACAGGCGCGGCCTGAGGCCAGGGAGCAGCCCCGCACATGAGTAAGGGTTCCGAGAGACGTTAATGCTAGGCTACAGGCGTTTTCCGCACATCAGGAGGCCATCAAGGTGACGCAACACACGAAAGCGGTTCTGCTGGGGCTGGCCCTGGCACTGGCCACGTCTGGGGCCGCGCAGACCATGATCGAAACGGTCAGCACCATCGGCGTGCAGAACACCCTGCAATCGGCCGGCACGACCTCGGCGCAGGGCGCGCTGCAAAGTGCCCAGAATCTGCAAGTGCCGGGCGCTCCGGGCAGCGCCGCGACTGGTCAGGCGACCACCACGGCGCCGGCGGTTACGGTGACGCCCCTGACTGCCGAGCAGCAAACCCAAGTGGACCAGGCGCGCGCCGCCTACCAGACTGGGGACTACGCCCGCGCCCGCACGCAGTTTGAAGCGGTTCTGGCCCAGAACTACACCAACCCCGAGCCTCATTTCGGGCTGGCCCTGACGCTGTTCGCCCTGAGCGACGAGCGCGGCGCCACCTTTGAATTTCAGCAGTTTCAGGCTCTGGCCCCCACCCGCTTTGAAGGGCCGTACAACCTGGGCGTCATCGCCGCACGTCAGGGCAACCGCGACCAGGCCCTCACGCTGTTTACCCAGGCCGCCACCCTGATGGCCGGCCAGGCCACCCCCGCCGCCCAGCGGCAGGTTCTCGAAGCCCTGGCCGCCGAGCAGACCCGCAAGGCCGACTTTGCCGCCCTGAGCACCTCTCTGGCGGCGCTGGCGGTGCTCGTCCCCGATGACTTGGACGTGGCCTACCGCCTGGCCCAGGCCCGCACCCTCAGTGGTCAGGGGACAGCGGCCTTGCCCGGCGTGTACGCCCTGCTGCAAAAGGCGCCGACCCGCGTGGACGCGGCGCTGCTGCTCGCCGACATTTATGTGGCCCAGAACCTCCCGGACCGCGCTATCCGCGAACTGGACGCGGCGGCGGGCCGGGTGCAGAACGGCGGCGACCGCTCCGTCCTCCTGCTGCGGAAGGCCAACATCCTGGCCGCCACGGGCGACACCCGCGCCGCCGTGTTTGCTGCGCGCGACGCTGGCCGCGAGGACAGCCGCAACGCCGCCGCCTTTGCCCGCGAGGGCGAGCTGCGCGCCCTGCGCAACGATCGCCCCGGCGCCCTGACTGCGCTGCAAAACGCGGTCAAACTGGCCCCGCAAAATGCGGCTTACCGCGCGGCGCTGGCGGGCGTGCGCCTTACCCTGAATCAGAACGCCGAGGCCGCGCGCGACGCGGCGCTGGCCCTGACCCTGCGCCCCGACGACGCCACCCTGGCCCGCGCCCTGTTCGTGCAGGGGGTAGCCGCCTACCGCCAGGGCCAGTACGCGCAGGCGCGCACGGCGCTGCGGTCCAGCCAGACCCGCGCCCCGAACGCTGACACAGCCCTGTGGCTGGGCCTGAGCGCCTACGCCCAGAAGGACTACGCTGGCGCCGCCAGCGCCCTGGCCGAAAGTGTGCAGCTCAGCCCCAGCGTGACCGCCCGCGTGAACCTGGGCAGCGCCCTGCTGGCCAGCGCCCGCTACCCCGAGGCCGAGGCCATTCTGCGCGGCCTGGTCACGGACGATCCCAAAAACGCTGAGGCCTGGTACTTGCTTGGCCTGACCCAGCGGGCCCAGTCACGTGAACCCGAGGCCCGGACCTCACTGCGTACCGCTGCAGCCCTGGGCAACACCCGCGCGCAGGGGGCGCTGAGGTGAGCCGTCCCCAGGTCAAACCCGGTAGCAAAGCCCGCCGCTGGCCAGATGTCATGATTGGCGCCCTGGTGGTCCTGCTGGTGGGCGGGTTTGGCACCGTGCTGCTGCGCGGCGGCTCTGAAAGTGCCCCGCAGGGGTCGGCCCCCGCCGTGACCCCAACCATCCCCAGCGCCCCCGGCACCGAGGCGTCAGCACCGGCCACCACCGAGACCGCAGCCGTCAGCGCAGGCACCGAGACGGCCTCTCCGGAAGCTGCTGCGCCCGTGACCGCACCTCCCACAGAAGAAGCCCCGGTGATTGAGGCGGCGCCTATCGGTCAACCGGACCCGGCGCTGCAAACGCCAGTCACGCAGGAGACACCTGCGCCTGCTGGGGCCAATACCGAAGCAGCGACGGAAGAAGACGGCGCGACTCCGACCACCACGCCGGCGCCCCGCACGGGCGGCGCAGTGGCAGCCTCTGAACAGCGGGTGCCACTGCGCAGCGACTACCGCATCAGCCTGGGTACGTTTGGCAGTGAGGAGGGGGCCCGCAGCGCTGCTGCCGGGGTCAGCGCCCTGGGTTACACGGTCTACCCCATTGATCTGGGCACGCAGGTGGTGGCGCAGCTGGGGCCCTTCAGTGACGAGACCAGCGCACGTCAGGCCCTGGCGGATATTCAACGCGCCTACCCGAGCGCCGTGCTGTACCCACCCAGAGGCCGCAGCCTGACAGGCGTCACAGCGACGACGCCTGAGGCAGCCACGCCGACCACTTCAGCACCAGCGACCACCACGCCAGAGACAGCAGCCCCCGCCCCACAGGCCACCACACCTGCCCCAGCCCCTGACGGCCCCACCTACCTCCAAGTGGGGGCCTTTGACCGGGTAGAAAGTGCCCAGAACCTCGTGCAGCAGCTGCGCGACCTGGGCTACGCCCCCACCGTCAGCGCCCCTGAAGGCCGTAAGGTGACGGTGCTGGTTGGCCCCTACACCGGCGACGCCCTGGGCCGCACCGAAGGCCGCCTGAACGACAACGGCCTCGACAGTTTCCGGGTGCGCTGAAGTGGCCGAGATTCCCACCGCCGCCATCAGCCGCCTCGTCACCTACCTGCGTATTCTGGAAAGCCTGGAACTGCAGGACGTGAGCCGCACCAGCAGCAACGACCTGGCCGAGCGCGCCGGGGTGACGGCCTTTCAGGTCCGCAAGGATCTGGCTTATTTTGGGCGCTTCGGGACACGCGGCATGGGCTACACCGTGCCCATCCTGAAGCGCGAACTGGTGCGGGTGCTGGGCCTTAACCGCTCGTGGAACGTGGTGATTGTTGGCATGGGCCGTCTGGGTCAGGCCATTGCCAACTATCCGGGGGCCAGTGACTATCAGTTTCAATATGTGGGCCTGTTTGACGTTCACCCGGATCTGGTTGGGCAGCAAGTGCGCGGCCTGAAGGTCGACCATATTGATACCCTGAGCGAGTTCACGCGCCTGAACGCCGTGGATATGGGCTTTCTGGCTGTGCCGCCCGAGCGCGCCCAGGACGCCGCGCAGGCTCTGGCTGACGCCGGGGTCAAAGGCATCCTGAACTTTGCCCCCACGGTCATTCAGCCCAGAGGAGCCGAACGGGCGGGTCAGCAAGAAATCAGTGATGAGTGGCGTGGTGTGATTGTGGAGAATGTTGACTTTCTCGCGGGCATGAAGCGCCTGGCCTTTTATATTCTTAATCCTCACCTCAAAGACGCTCCTGCTCCGGAGGAACCTGCATGAAGAAAGCTGCTCTCTTGTCCCTGCCCCTGCTGCTGGCGGCCTGCAACACCACAGGCACGCCAGGCGGCAGCAACGCTTCCGTAACCGTTTCACCCAATAAGACGAGCGTGACGACGACTGCTGGTCAGCTCGCTGGCACCACCACATATGCCTTTACCAACAAGGCGGGCGGGCGTGAAGTCACCATCAATAGCGCCACATTAACCTGGACAGACACGACGACCAAGACGGCCAAGAGCGAAACGGTGAGCGTGCCATCGTTCACGCTGCCAGCTGGCCTCACCTGCGCCGCAGCAACGAGCAACCCGTCAGCAGCCTGCAATTTTAACGATTCCGGCACGATTTACGCTGACCGTACACTCAGCAAGACCTTCTCTGACGCAGAGCTGTTTGCCAAGGTCCTGAGCGCCAACCCCAGCGCGAGCAATCTGCCGGTGACTGTGCAGTTCAATGGCACGCAGAATGGCCTGCCCTTTAGTTTCACTTCCACAGCTCAGGGCGGCGACGACGGAAAGCCTGCAGAAGCCGCGCCTAAGCCGCTGCTCACTATTAACACCACTGGGACGCAGCCTTACAGCGGCAGCCTGAGTATCACCGCGTCGGGAAACTTCGATGTCACCAGCAAGGTCAAGAGCCTGGTGCTTGAGGTGAGTGACAGTAAAGGGAACATCGACAACACCTCTTTCACCAGCGTCAATCCTAACGTCAGCTTCAGCGTGGACACTTCGAAGTATCCAGATGGCGCGCTCACCTTAAAGATCATCGCCCTGACAGAGAGCGGCCTGCGTGGTGAGAGCACACCTCAGACGGTACAGATTCGCAATATCTCGGCGCCCACCATCAGCATCTTGAGTCCAGATGCCAACTCCACGGTCACTGGACCAGTGACCGTTCGTGTCCAGCTGCGTCAATCCACCTCGGCCTTTACCTTGACCCCATTCAACGGGAGCAACGACGTGCGCCTTGATGTGCGCGACTTCCAGGGACGGATTGTCAAAACCACCTATGGCAAGGCGAACCGTGTCAGTGAGGGGATTTTTGAAGCGTATATCCCGCTTGACCTGATTGGGTCTGAATTTTCAAGCAATGCCTATACCATTACCGCAACAGCGCAGGCTGTGCTGACTGATGACTCCACCCGGACGTTGAATGCGGCAACACCCATTACCACCAAGGTCAACAACACCAAACCGCCTGCCCTGAGTGTTCTGATGCCGGCGTACGTCGAAGATCCATACGCGGGCGCTACCCGTTCCATTCTCTCGCGCAATTCGGCACTGGAGATTCAGGGCAGTGACGACGGCGGGATCACGGATATCCGTGTGGACTTCATCTGCGATGTTGCGACAGCGTTGCCCACTCAGTCGTGCCCAGCGTCACCATTCACTCACAATATCCCGGTGAATGTCGCGGGCGTTGTCTACCGCATTTTCGAAATTGGCGCTCTGCTTGATGCCCAGCCTTACGTGCAGAACGGCAATTACTCGCTCCGCGTCACGGCCTCAGACGGCAGTGGAAACTCCAACGTTCAGGAAATGCCGGTTCGTGTCTCCCGGGCTACAGTGGACAGTGATATCGCCGGGCTAGCAGAACAGTCCATTGTGGACAACATCGTGGAAGACACCCGGCCCGGAGAGCTTAATATTCGCAGCGCCCGCTGGGTCATTCCGGGCAGTGACGGCAGTGTGCCTGGCCGAACGGTCAACCGCGTGCGCGTCTCTACCCTGGCGTACGACAACACCACGAACACGTTGATTCCGACGCGTCAGCGGCTTGACCCTGTGTTCTCCGCAGGCTCAACCATCCAATTGACACAGAGCTTCGCAGATGAGGGAAGTTACCGGATTGACTATATCGTTCAGGATTTGGTCACGGGTGTAACGCGGTATTATCAGGGCGGTATTATTGTTGTGAAGCGCAACGCTTCGTAAGCCCGATCTGAATAGAGGCCGCCTCTCTTAAAGAGAGGTGGCCTCTACTGCTCATTTCTCTACGCTGTCAACTCTGCCCCAAGCCGCTCCTGCACCTGCGCCAGCACCGTTTCGGCATCCTGGCCAGGGATAACCTCTTTCCAGTGGTCGGTAATCACGCCGTCTGGCGCCACCAGAAAGGTCTCGCGGCGGGGGCGGCGCACATCCTCGCCGGGCCAGGGGTCGTCCAGTACGCCAAACAGACTGCTGACAACCTGCTTGCGGTCATCCAGTAGTGGATAATCCAGCTTGCAAACATCTCTGAAACGGGCCTGTTCCTGACGGGGGTCGCCGTTAATGCCCACGACATCCACCCCCTGGGCCTGAAACTGTGGGTACAGCGCCTGGTAGCGCCGCGCCTGCAGCTGGCAGTGGGTGGTCGCAGTCTTCGGAAAGAAGAACAGCACGCGCCAGCGGCCCTGTGCCGGAGCATAGGCCAGACCGGTGTCCTGCTCGGCGGTCAGGCGGGGCAGATGGTCTCCAACAGTCAGTGACATGGCCGCAGTGTAAAAGGACCAAATGCTACCTGGGCAAGCGTTGGCTCAACGCCTTTTAAGACGCGCAGGTCAGAGCTGCTGGCTCTGGCAGAACGCTATGCTGACAGGCATGGGACTGTGGGTGTTTTTTGTCGTGATTCTTCTGAGCGCCACAGGCATTCTGGCGCTGGCGCTGGGGCCGCTTAAGTCTGCCCCCAGCGCCCAAATGCTCCGGATGATTGCTGGCGTTCAATACGCACTGGCAGCGCTCCTCCTGGGTGCCCGCTTGACAGGCAACGCATGACGGCCACCGCCTCCACCGTGCAGGCGCTTGATCTGCTGTTTCTGGGTACTCCTGGCGTGATTGCGTCGTTTGTCTTTGACACCGGCGACGGCCTGGCCCTGGTGGACACCGGCCCTGCCAGCACCCTGCCGGCCTTGCGCGTGGCCCTTGAAGCCCTAGGTGCGCGGCTAGAGGACGTGCGGCACCTTCTGCTGACACATATTCACCTGGACCATGCGGGCGGTGCTGGTGAGGTGCTGGCCCAGGTGCCTCAGGCACGCGCCTATGTCCATGAACGTGGCGCCGGGCATCTGGCCCGTCCTGAGCGGCTACTGGCCAGTGCCAGCCAGATTTACGGTGACCAGATGGAACGTTTGTGGGGGGGCATGCGGCCCATTGCCCCGGCGCGCCTCACCGCCCTGAAAGGCGGCGAGAGGCTCCGCCTAGGCGAGTTAGAGGTGCAGACCATCGCCACGCCTGGTCACGCCTCGCACCATCTGGCCTACCACAGCGGGGACGAGCTCTTCGTGGGGGATACGGGAGGCATCCGCCTGACGGAAACGCAGACCCCCCGCGCCCCCACCCCGCCCCCAGACATTGACCTGAAGGCGTGGCGCACCAGTCTGGACACCCTGGAAGCGCTGGAGGCCACGCGCCTTCACCTCGCGCACTTTGGCACCTATCCCAAGACTCTGGACCACTGGGCGGGCCTACGCCGCACCATGACTGCCGACGCCGAACGGGTGCGCGCCGGCCTGGCAGCGGGCCAGGACTTCGAGACCATCAACGCCGCCTTTACCGGCGAGCTGATGGCCGACCTGCGGGCCGAGGCTCCTGATCTGCCCGGCCGCTACGACTTTGCCTGCCCACCCTGGATGAGTGTGCAGGGCCTGATGCGGTACTGGCAGCGGGAGACCGTGCGCGGCGCGGCGGGAGGCTACTGATGCGGGTGCTAGTCATTGGCGGCGGTGGGCGTGAACACGCCATCGTCCACGCCTGCGCCCGCGCGGGCCACGAGGTGCTGTGTACGCCAGGAAATCCGGGGATTGCTCGTCTGGCCCAGGTGCTGGACAGCGCCCAGGACGCCCCTAGCCTGGCCCACCTGGCGCAGCGAGAAGGCGTAGAAGTGGTCATCGTGGGGCCAGAAGCCTACCTGTCGGCGGGCGTGGTGGACGAGTGTGCCGCTCTGGGCATTCCGGCTTTTGGCCCCAACCGTGCCGCCAGTCGCCTGGAAAGCGACAAGGCCTGGAGCAAGGCATTCATGGTTCGCCACGGCATTCCCACCGCCGCGCACCAGGCTTTTCAGGACCTGGATACGGCGCTGGGCTATGCGCGCAGCCTCACGCCGCCCATCGTGGTGAAGGACGCCGCCCTGAAAGCGGGCAAGGGCGTGACCATCGCACACACTTTTGCAGAAGCGCAGGCGGCCTTGCAGGAGATTTTCAGCGAAGCCGGCGCCCAGGCTGTCCTTGAGGACTTCATGGTGGGCCAGGAGGTCACGGTACTGGCCATGACCGATGGAGAGCGCTACGCCCTGACCCCGCCCAGCCAGGACCATAAAACCATCTCTGAAGGCGACACCGGCCCCATGACGGGCGGCATGGGTGTCATTTGCCCTTTCCCTCTGGACGCAGACATGTTGACGAACGTCAAGCGAACCATCATCGAACCGACTTTGCGGGGCATGCAGGCCGACGGCCACCCATTTCAGGGCGTCTTGTACGCGGGCCTGATGCTGACGCCGACTGGCCCAAAAGTCGTGGAATTCAACGCCCGTTTTGGCGACCCCGAAGCCGAAGCCGTGTTGCCCTTGCTAGCCAGCGACCTGGCCCAGCATGCCCTGGACGCGGCGCGGGGACAGCTGAAGCCCGAGGAAGTCCGTTTTACTGATCAGGCCAGCGCTGTGGTCATTCTGGCCGCCCCCGGTTACCCCGGTAAGCCTGTCAAGGGAGTGCCGCTGACGCTGCCTGAGGAAGCTCAAAACGAGGTGATTTATCACGCGGGGACGCAGCAAGACGGGGGGCAGCTCGTGAGCAGTGGCGGCCGGGTGCTGGCGGTGACAGCAACTGCGCCCACCCTGAATGCCGCGCTTAGCCGTGCCTACGCCCTGGCAGGGCGCGTGGGTTTTCCAGGTGCCCAATACCGGCGGGACCTGGGGGCACGAATTGGAGCCGTCCCCGAAGCGGACGCCAAGCCTGTTTGACCAGCAGGGGGCTGGGGCGCTAGCATTCGCCTCGCCCGCTGTGCCGGTGTGGCGGAATGGTAGACGCACTCGACTCAAAATCGAGCGGGAAACCGTAGGGGTTCGAGTCCCCTCACCGGCACCATCAGAGAAAGCTCCGTCCCAGACGGAGCTTTCTTCATTTGGCTGTGCTGCAATTCCGCACCGAACTTCCACTTTGCTGCAACCCGTACTGTAACTAGCTTTTTGTGAGCATTTTCTGAGGGTCAGCTTCCTCTCCCCTACCACTCCACCACCACCAGCCCCGCCGCAGCATGTCCGCTGTGCCGGTGCCGCCGGGCAGGGCCAGGCAGCCGTCTGCGTAGGCCGCCATCTGCCCGTTGCGGATGGGTCCAGCACGTCTACCGTGCTCTCGCCATGCCGCCGGGAAGCGCTTGATCTGGACACCATTCTCTGCTGCCCACTCTTCCCCTAGCCGGTCTGCCCCTGGTACGGCGCCGCTGACGATCTCGGTGGGCCAGCCGTGCTGGGCAATCCAGTGGGCCAGGGCGAGGTGCAGCTGCTCGTGGTCCGCGAAGTGACGGCCCCGCACTTGTTGGTGGGGACTGCCACGCACCTACTTGCGTGGACCGATCTGCCCTCGGGCCGCCTTACTCTGATCAGTTTTCCGGGGCTCGGGGTCTGTGTTTTTCATGAACCGCCGAAAAGCGTACATGGCTGGGGCAAGTGTCAAGATCGCAAAAAAGCTGGCATTCAACGCGCTTCCCAGGTACTCACCGGCCTCTGCACGCTGACCACTCCATGCTTCGACAACGGCATAACCCAAGAGAATAGGCACGCTTCCCAGGCAGACAAAGCCAATCACAAACAGGCTGAACACAATCGGAGCAAGCACTTGCAGGACAGTCGGCCCCTTCGGCTTCCATTCAGGCCTCATCAGGCCTTAGACCATAACGAAAGCAAGTTGGGTACGGGTGAGGCTGTACTCTGCCTATGACCGCGCGTTTGAGAAGCACCGGGCCGCCTATCACGAGGTTTACGGCGAGGAATAGTCCACAGCAATCCACAGCCCGCCTGTGGACAAGAAAAAAGCCCCCACCCGCCCGAAGGCAAGGTGGGGGCGATTCGTCGCAAGTTGTCCGTGCCTCTAATCCGTAGGTCTGAGATCTGGCAGCGGCCCAGGGGTTGGCTGTGCTGGAGCCGTGGGATCAATGGGCACCGGTGCCAAGCCGTTGGCGGCGTTCACCCGGTCAGCCGAGATGCCGCGCACCTGATGCACGCCCAGCGCCACCAGTGAACCGGCCAGCAGTTCGCCCGACAGGTCCGGCATGGCCCGCCCCGTGACGTACGAATGCACGTACACCCCCAGGACCGTCAGGAAGCCCAACGCGCCCAGCGTGAGGGTGTAGAACCCACCCGTGGTGCCGGGGATGATGACGCGCCGCACGCGCTGGCCAAGCGGCTCAACTGGTTTGGACATAGAGCTTGGTCCCCACCTGATTCTGTTTGACGATCCGGTGGGTGCCACTGGGCAGCGTGATGGTGTCCCCCTCAATCGTTGCGCTGCCCAGCGGCAACTCCACCCCGTTCACGAAGAGGGTCTGCACCGGAAACACCACGGCCTGTTGTGCCTTCAGGGCCTCGGCCTGGTCACGCAGCAGGGGAATCACGCGGCGGTAGCGGGCCAGGCGGTCCTGCAGGCCGTTCTCACCCCCGTTGATCAGCAGGGTGACGCTCACCATGTCCCCCTGGTCCGCCATTTGGTTGGCGCTGCGCGGATCACTTCTCAGGCGTTTGTGCGTCCAGAAGGCTCCGCACACGGCTGCTGACGCCTCCGGGCGCAATAACAGGTCTGGATTGCCCTCCAGATCCAGCCCGACGAGGCGCCCGTACGCCCGGTATCCGTCACGGCCGGTCAGCTGTGGCCAGCCGCGCCCTCGGAAGGTCCAGCCGTCGTTGCTGCCTGCCCGGTTGCCCATGCGGCCGTTGTAAACCTTGTTCGCCAGCGCCTGGGGGTTGCGGGCGTAGGGGCGGGCAGCGGCCATGTTTGGGAAGCGGTTCGGCCAGACCTGACACAGCCGCTCGGCCGAGTAGTTCAGATTCTCGCTCTGCACCACAAAGTTGCTTTCATGGCCCCACTGCGCGAGGAACATGCCCAGGCGCTCGGGGGTCTGGTCGATGTCAAACCGGCGAATGACCGGAGCCAGAGCGTGCACCACACCGTTTGGGGCGGGGTTGGTGGCCACCGCGCGGATGTGCTCAGGCGTGAGGATCAGGTTCATGCGAACTCTCCCGCCGGGGCAGCGCCCTGCGGCCCCAGTTGAGCCTTCAGCTCGCTGACCAGCTTCTCCAGCTGGGCGATGGTGCCTGCCTGCTCCGCAAGCTTCTGGGCCTGCGCCTGATTCTCGAACTCCAGATCATTGAGCTGCGTCAGCTGGTCCGTGCTGTGCCGTGCGGCTGTGGCCAGTTCACCCTTCAGCCGGTCATTCTCAGCGGTCAGGGTGGCGTTGATCTGGCCGACCGCTTGCCGTTCACCTTCAATTTTGCGCACCCGTTCCTTGAGTTGGTCGTTCTCTTTTTCCAGCGTCTCAGCGCGTTGCTCGGTCTTGGCCAGCTTCTGTTCCAGGGCCTTGATCTCGCCGTCCTGTTTGTCCAGGCGCTTTTCGAGACGCTCGATCATGGCCTGCTCAGAGGATTTGGCCGCAGAGAGGCGGTTGTGCAAGAAGCCCAGGTACGCCACCAGAACGGTCGCGACGCCGCCGATGATGGCCGTGATGACAGCAGGTTCCATTAGGCCCCCCGGAAGCGCTGCGGCTCCGTGATGCCGGCGTAGGCGATGAACAGGGCGAGTAAGCCGTAGGTGGTGGTGCCGGTCAGAATGGTGCCAGAGCCCAGCACGAAGCTGATCGTTAGGCTGATGTGGAAGAAGAAGACCAGCAGGTAGGCAAGTTGCCGCCAGCGGCCAGCAGTCGCGCACAGGAGCAGCGCCCCAGCAGCCACAGCCACGAGGCCCCAGACCCACTGGGGCAGCCAGACCATGCCAGAGAAGGATTTGCCCTGACTGAAGAGGTCAGGCTGCCAGAGGCAGACCAGGCCAAAGGCGATGGTGGCCAAGCTGGTGAAGAGCCGGAAATACCAGAAGCGGCCCTCCGTCAGAAACAGGGAGAGTCGATGAAAATGTGTGCGCATAGGTCTCCAGTGCCAGCAAGAATGACGACGCCCCCGTGCTGGCAACCGGGGGCGGGCGCAGGGGGGTGAGTCAGGACATGGCTGTGTCGGGGGCGTCGCTGGCTACAGATTCAGCCTCCGGCACGTTGAGAGGCTGGAGCACCTCAGGGTCATCAGTCCAGCCACACGACGGGCATTTCCAGTACGCCAGGCCAGCACCTGTTTTCGTGCAGCGGGTCGCGCAGTTCGGGCAGCGCTTAGGTAGGGTCGGGGGCATTGCGCAGCTCCTCCATATAGGTCAGCAAGTCCTGAGCTTCGGCCTTGATTTCAGCCTCGGCCACCGTGTTGCCTGTCAGCTGAGCGCGCACCAGCAGTGCGGCCCGCTCGTCCAGCAGGGCCTGGCACTCGCGCAGGTCACGCCGGGCTGCCTCCTGTGCCTGCGCCACGCCAGCCGCCGCCAACAAGGCCATCTCGGTTGGCGCCGGGCCGTCCCGGTGCCAACGCAGCTCGACGGTGCCGCGCGCATCCGCCAGCACCTCCACATCACTCATCAGGTCAATGCCAGGGTGCAGCTGGCGCAACCCTGCCACCACTTGTTCAGGGGTCAGCTTCATGGGTCCTCCTATCGAATTCGGGTAAAACTGGCGAAGGTCCGGAACGTATGGCCCACCACCGTGCCGCCATAGGGGTCGAAATACACCCGGGCCGTCACCTGATCGCCGCTGTTCAGGGGCAGGCTGACCGAGTTCGCCCCGCCGTAATAGCCGGCACTGGGCGTGCGGTCATGCAGGATGTCCCGCGACCTCTGGCCGTTGACGTAGATGAACACGTAGTATTCCGTGCCACCCGGTAGATCTGCCTGCATGCCAATGCCGATGGTGTACTCACCCGTCGTGGGGCACGTCCAGATGTCCGTGCTCAGGTTGAAGTTCGCCGCACTGCCGCTGAGCACGGTGTTGAAGTTGATGATGGTAAATACACCGCCGCTCACATACTGGTAGGTGCCCGCACTGCCCCCCCCATCCGCCCCCACGATGTCAGAGGCCGCAAAGGTGCTCCCACCGTTGGGTGGCGCGGTTTCGAGTGTGGTCAGTCGGGTCTCGTGATCCGCCAGTTCCACGCCGTACGCCGCGAGGATACTGGGCAGACCCTCAATCTCGCTTGGCGCGTGCCGGTGGCCGATCAGGGCCACCCCCGGCTGCCCGACCAGCAGATCGAACGCCGGTACCCCGCCATCGTTCAGGGCCACCGTGGGGAACTGATCATCCAGAGCGCTGGTGAAGAGGCTGCCCACCGCGAACCCGTCCCAGACGGGTGGGGTGTTGCTGACCACCCGGCGAAACTGTGACTGGGCCAGCGCCCCCCGGTACCCGATGCGGGAGGTCTGCCCGGCATCCAGGCGCAGCGGTGCAGGCAACAGCGCATCCGTGGCGTTGGGCACCCCGGGGGACTGACCCAGCAGGGTGCCATCAGCAGCCCACACCTGGAGCACCACCGTATTGCCCGACTGATGTGCGGCATTGGCACCGTACAGGTAGACCGTCTCAGTGGGTGTCAACTCGACAAATGCGCTGCGGCCCCCGTTGGTCGCGCCCCCACTGACTCCGCTGCTGATCGCCGTCGGCTCGCCGGGCTCGGTCTGCAGGCTGGTCGTCACCGTGCGGGTTGCACGGTCCAGCGTCACGACGGCAGGCGCAACAGCCCGGAATGTCAGGCCACTGCGGTCGGTGCCGGTCATGTCGCCCGTCACGTACTGGGCGGCAATCTGCGCTTCTGGGGCGGGGACGGTCTGTGCGGTGCCGCTGTAGTAACTGGGGTTGCCTACGGTGGCCAACCCGGTCCAGGTGTGGCCGCTGCTGAGCTGGATGCTGCTCAGGGAGCCGGTGTAGGCCGTGCCGTTGATGCCGTTGCCCAACTGGCCGACATGCAGATAGTAATCGCGCCCCGCCAAGAGCATGGCGCCCGCCGGCATCGTGCCGCGCAGGTGGCTGCCCTCGGTGACGGCTGCCGCTGCATAAGAGGGGTCCGCGCTGTTCAGGGCGATCAGAGCGATGGCCACGTTCCCAGACTTGCTGGCGTTCTCGATGAGCACGCTGGTCAGGGGAATGTTGACCGAAGGCCGGATGATCTGCCGCACGTCACTGGGGCCGGTCAACGTCAGCCGGTTTGTGATCGGGCCGCTGCGGGTGACCTCGGTGGGGGGTGGGGTGCCGCTGTCGGCTGGGCCCACCACGCGGTAGGGGATGCCGTCTAGGCCCGTCACGAAGAGGGCACAAGTGCCACCTGGCTGGCGGATGAGATACAGCGTGCCGGGTTCAAGATCATCTGGCAGCTCGTCCAGCTGCGTGGCTTTTATGTCCATAGGTTCCCCCACTGCGGTGTGCCAGACCCAATTGGCGGCAGGTTCAAGTCCCCGGCCAACGGCGCCGGGTGCGGGTCATGCCCCTCCGCTGCCCAGAGCGGCCCGGCCAGCAGGTAGGTGACGGTAAAGGTCCGGGTCAGTCCCTCGCCGAACGGTTCCTGGGATTCTGTAGGTTCCAGGATGGTCAGCGCGCTGATGCCCTCCCAATACGCAGAGGCCAGCAATGCCAGGGCGTGCCACTGGTTCGCCAGGGCGGCCAGGGTCTCGGCGTTGCTGGCTTCCACCTGAAAGGTCAGCGTCACGCTGACCGCCTTGGCGGTGCGGCTGCCACTGGCCCAGGTGCGGCCTCGCGCGGTCTGGCGCGGCGTGACGTTCAACGGCGTGGTGATGGCGCCGCGTGTCACGGTGACGGCGCCGCCACTCAGGGGGTAAGTGATACCCCCCGAGGTGATCGCGGGGGGCAAGGCTTGGCTGGGTTGTGGGGGAGGCGGAATCGCTGGCAATCGGGTGATGTTCATAGACCTCCTTTAGGTGCTGGCGCGCACCGCGTCTGTCGTGGCGTCCTGGTCACGGGCAGAGATGGCGGCCGTGAAACTCAGCGCTTCCGCTTCGTCTCGCTGACCACACCTCACCTCGGTGTACAGTTCGCCGTCCTCGTCGGTGTCATAGACCAGTAGCTCAATGGGCAGCTCACGGGTTTCCAGCACCGCGCCTAACGGGTCGCGTAGGGTGAGGACGGCCTTCGCTGCTGGGCTGTAGTTCCAGCCAGGCAGCCGGGCCACGACGGGGTTCAGGGTGGGCACGCGGGCCAGGGGCGTGGCGCTGGCCCATGAGCGAGGGGCTGGCCCGGATGAGCGTCCCGGCCGAGAGCTTGACGGGTGCGTCCGGATCGTTGGGCTTGACCAGGAATGAAGCGCTGCGGGTCTTGTCATAGACCCCACCTGTCGTCCAGGCGCCGGCCAGCCGGGCTTGGGAGGTGTCACCCATCAGGGCCAGGCCCGCAGCGGTCGGTGGCCCCTCGCTGGCCACGCTGGCCAGCCGCGCGCCGTTGTTCGGCGCCAGGTTGCCGTCTGTGGCGGTGATGTTCAGGCCTGAGACCGTGCCACCTTCCACCTTCACTTCCCAGCCATCGGGCAAGGGCGCTGTCTCTGGGAAGGTCAGCAGAACGCTGTAGTAGCTCACCACGATGTCCGGCGGGGGCGTGAGGGTCAGGCTGGTACCACTGTCCCCATCCCAGAGCGCACCAGATGGCCCACTGACGCCTACCGTGGTGTTCGGTGGATTCGGTGCCCCCTGCCGCACGAAGCCCGTGGCGTAGACCTCGACGGTACTGGCCACCAATCGTTCGAACAGCGCGGGGTCAGCGGGCAGCGGCAAGCCGCGCCAGGCCTCGCCGTAGCTGTGCGGCGCCACGTTCAGCGCATGGGTCAGAGGCGCGCGGGCATCGCGGTAGGGCACCGTGCCGGCACCATTCGCAAAGTTCTCCACGCCTGTCGTCAGGACCGTCTGCGCGAAGGTCACCCGAACGTCAGTCACGAGCAGGGTGCTGTCGGTATCGAGGCCGTCGATTTCCACGCCCTCAGTGGCCTCGTCAATGGCCAGCGTCCCTGTGGGGTAGCCGAAGACCGGGCGCAGATCTGGGTTCACACCCCAGTCGGGATTGGTCTTTTTGACCGTGCTGCTGCCATCTGCATTGAGAAGAGCCTGTGTCCTCTCGGATCGGCCGCGTAGCCGCTCCTCAATCAGTTTGGACACCTTCCAATGGTTGCCGTGGATGGCCGGACTCGATTTGTTCAGGTCGGGCACCGTGGCGGTGGTGGGGGCCAGCAGCGTGCTGCCCAGCTGGCCAGAACTGATCAGATCGGTGAACAGCTGCCGCACCTGGGCACCTAGGTCCGCTTCAGCCAGCAGGGTACGGGCCTCCACTTCGGTCAGCCGCCGAATCTTGAAGCCTTGGAGCTTGTAGCGCCCCACCTCGCTGCGCGCGCTGCCCGTGATGACGGCTATACCCGCGTATTTATTCAGCCACGGGCCGGTCCCTGCTGGCCGGTACTGCACCTGCACCGTGTCGCGGGGCCCGATGCCCAGCGTAGCCGGGTCACCCTCAAAGGTGGCTTCGCGGCAGTCGTTCAGTGGCCCCACCTCCATGCGCCGTGGGCCACCCATGAGGTACAGGGGCGTGCCGGTGGGCGGGTCCAGTTCGCGGATGTGTTTCTCCGTGCCGTCTGGGGACAGCACGCGGATTCGGTAGTCTTCCATGATTGGTCTCCAAAGGGGAATGAAAAACCGCCCACGGGGGGCGGCTGGGGCTTGTGGGTTGTGGGGCGCCTT
>NZ_WQLB01000039.1 GCF_009755355.1 Deinococcus arboris
TAGTCCGTAGCTGGGTCAAGACAGACTAACCCGTCTGGATCGTCCTTTTGAGGCTGGAAAAGGTTGGGCTTTGGGTGGAGTGGAAAGCCTCTTTATGTCTTCTGCTTGGGGTGCTGCTCATAGAGGCGTCATGCGGCGACTTGAGGATGACCGCAGTTCAGTTCTGCCCTCATCCCCTGTCCTTGGAGGTTTCATGCGCGCTCCCGTGTTGCTCTCGTTTTTTCTGACTGGTCTGGCTGCGGCGCAGACCTACCGCGCCGTGGATGTCACCCTGACCTTTGGCAGCGGCATTTTCACAGCAGCCCTCAGTAATGCGGTGAGTGCAACCCTGGGCAGCCAGAAGCCGACTGTTAAAAACGGGGTGGCGTATGTGGGTGCGCGCCAGACCTCAGGCGCCTGGGACGTGGGCCTGAGTCCCAAACTGCCGCTGGCCCTTAATGTCACCCAGGAATCTGGAAGCCAGGACCTGAACTTGCGCGGCTTGCCCCTGACCCGGCTGAACGTGAAGATGGGATCGGGGCCGGTAGACATTCAGCTTCCAGGAGCGTCTTTGACGGCTCAGGTGCGGCAGGAAAGCGGCAGTCTGGACCTCCATGTGCCCCAGAACACGGGCCTCAAGCTGGTCGTGAACCGCTTTCAATCCGGTGCGCTGACCATGGAGAGGAGGACCCTGGCGGTAGGGGAGAGCCTGAGCGGCACCTATCAGACTTCTAATTACGCCACGGCCAAGCACAAGGTCACGGTGAACCTGATCTGGGGCAGTGGTCCGGTGCAGGTGCATACACCGGGGCAGTAGTTCAAGGCGTTGGGGGGAGGCGGAGGCCTACTCGCCTGAGCATGAGTCTCTGCGCTTTTCGTGGTGCTCTGCCTGAGCTTCAATGGCAGCAGCACACCACTCGCTCTGCTCAGCACAACGTCCTCTGCCGCGACTGAAGCGCCCGCGCTAGGCTGCGGTATGGCAGCACACAAGCGACAGGCAGACCGGCCCACCGTGCTGGTGGCCAACGACGACGGCATTTTCAGCCCCGGCATCAAGGCACTGGGCCTGGCGATGGCGACTTTTGCCGATGTGGTGGTCAGCGCCCCCGATGTTGAGCAGAGTGCGGTTGGCCACGGCATCACTATCCGGCGCCCGCTGCGCTTCAAACACACGGCCGCCGCCGGATTTGGCGAGGTGCCGGCCCACCGGGTAGACGGCACCCCGGCCGACTGCGTGGTGCTGGGCGTACACCTGACTGGCCTGCCGGACCTTGTGGTGAGCGGCATCAACCTGGGGCCCAACCTGGGCGACGACCTGACCCACTCTGGGACGGTGGCCGCCGCCATTGAGGGCATGACGCTGGGGGTGCCGGCTATTGCCTTCAGCCAGCAGGCCACGCCAGGCGGCGAGTACGACTTTGGCCGCAGCGCCGAGTACGCCGCCCGGCTGGCGCAGCAGGTGCTGGCGCGCGGCCTGCCGCCCCGGACGCTGCTGAACGTCAATTTTCCGCACGGTGTTCCCCGGGGTGTGCGCGTAACCCGCGTGGGCGAACACCGCTGGGAAGACGCCATCGTGACGCGTGCTGACCCCGAGGGCCGGGAGTACCACTGGGTTGCCGGCACCAGCCGCGCCGCCGACGCCCACGACGAGGACACCGATTACGGCGCGGTTCAGGCCGGGTTTATCAGCGTGACCCCCGTGCGCATTGACCTGACCGCCCGCGACCTGCTGGCCGAGGTGGCAGGCTACGTTCCTGGCTTGAACTGAGGGTGAAAGGGGAAGAAGAGGTGAGGCAGCTCCTCAATCTTTCTCTATCCCGGTGCAGCAGGCAGGCGTGTGCCCGAGCACTCCCAGAGAGGAGCGGCGGCCTGACCTAAGGGCAAAAGCCATGACCATTCTTTAACGCCAGCAGGTCGGAGGACGTGCCAGGGGAAATTCATAAGAAGGCGGCGGACGTGAGCTTCACGTCCGCCGCCTTCTCGATTTGCTTTACAGCACGAGCAGAATGGGCTGTTCCAGAGTGCCGGCCACCTGCGCCAGGAACTGCGCGGCGCGTGCCGTTTCTACGTCGCCGTTCAGGCTCAGGGTGGCGCGGCCGTTCTCGGTGCGGCCCACGCTGAGGGTCACGGTCTGCGGGTAGTGCAGGTCGTCGAGATCCAGGGCGGCGGCGTCCACGACCAGCAGGTCGGGCGTGCCGTCAAAGTTGGTGTCCAGCGCCGTCATGGCGTCGCGCAGGCTGCCGCTGCCCACGGTGTGCGTGCGGCCCTGTCCGTCCAGTGCCACGCTGCTCAGGCCCAGGGTGTCGGCGTGGCGCTGCGCGGCGCGGGCGACCAGCAGACCCAGCGGCAGCTCCTGCGAGAGCGCGCGGCTGACCTGGTCGCGCAGGTCGTACAGGGCGGCCACGTCTGCGCCCCGGCGCAGGTAGGTGCCGAACCACACGCCGCCAGTGGGGGCCTGAGCGGGTGCAGCTGGGGTCTGAACCGGCACCGGCGCGGCAGGCATGGGGGCAGCGGGCGTGGGGACCACAGCCGGCTCAGGCGGCGCGGCCACTTCCGGCTGAGCCGGCTCGGGCTCGGGTGTGGGTGCCACGGGCTCTGGCTCGGCCACCACGGGTTCCGGGGTGGGCTCGGGCTGCACGGGTTCGGCGGCAGGTTCGGCCTGCGCGGCGACGGGCTCGGGCAGAGGGGTGGGCTCGGACACGGGAGTCGGCTCGGGCTGCGCCACCACTTCTGGCTGCACGGGTTCTGGCTGCACTGGGGTCGGCACCAGCTCGGGTTGGGCCGCCACGGGGGTGGCCACCGGCTCGGGCATGGGGGTGGGCGCGGGGGCCGGCGCCGCTTCGGGCTGGGCCGGCTTCTGGTACAGGCGCGAGAGCAGGCTGCTCAGGCCACCGGCCGGGGCCGCAGGCGCCGCCGGGGGTGGGGTCACGGGCGCCGGGGTGGGCTCGGGCATGGGGGCCGCCGCCGCAGGCATGACCGGCTCGGGGGTAGGGGTCACCACGGGCTCGGGCACAGGGGGAGTCGGCACCGGAGCGGCGGCAACAGGGGCGGGCGCCACTTCGGGCTCGTCGTCCAGCTCGAACTCGGTGTCCTCGTCCAGATTGCTGGGGGCGGGGGTGGCCGGCACCTCGGGGGAAGCGGTGCGGGTCTGCTCCACAAAGGCCGTCAGGTCGGTGTCCACGCCCGCGCGGCTGAGCATGTCGGCGTTCATGCCAGCCTGGTTCAGTATGGCGGCGCTGGGCACTTCCTCGCCGTTCCAGTCGGGCGGCGGCAGGTCCACCGGGGTATCGGGCGGATCTTCCTCGCCGGACATCACACGCGACAGGTAGTTCAGAATGTCCTGTTCGACGATCTGACCGCCGGCTCCGGAGCCTTGAATCCTCTGCCAGTCAATCCCGTTCGCTTCTGCCAGCACCTGGGCAAGCGGCGCAATCCGTTCCATTCAGTTCCCCCTTTGTGCGGCCCATTGTACGGGACGCGGCGACGGGCACGCGGCGCAGGCGCCCCACACGGGCACCAGCACTGGTCGCGCTTCCAACATCAGCATGCCCGTTAGGGTGCCGCCTGGCCTCTGACAGCGTTCTTTCATGCGGCGTTCACCTGGGGCGCAGGCCTGGGGAATCCCGTCCCTGTCGCCTGCGGGGCACGGGTGCTAGGCTGCTTTCTGGTTGGCGCGTCCCCTGCCCCGCAGGCGCCGGGCGCGGCCACAGGAGAAGCCATTTATGCAGATACTTGAAGAGATGGGGTCGCGCGGTCACGAGGCCCTGACGCTGCTTCACCATGCCCCCAGCGGCCTGCGCGCCGCGCTGGCGGTGCATTCGACGGTGCTGGGGCCGGCCATCGCGGGCGTGAGACTGCGCGAGCAGGACGAGGACCTGGCGGTGCGCGGCGCCCTGGCGCTGTCGGAAAGCCTGACCCTGAAAGCGGCCCTGGCAGGCCTGAACTACGGCGGCGGCGCCTGCGTCCTGATGACCCCTGAATGCGGCATGGACGACCCTCACGCCCGCGAGGCCCTGTTCCGGGCGCTGGGCCGCCAGGTCCGCCCCATGGAGTCGCGCGTGGTGCTGACCGAGGACATTGGCGTCAGTCCCGCCGATATCTCGTTTGTGGCGCAGGAAACCGGCTCGACGCTGGGCATGAACACCGACACCAGTTCGGTCACGGGTTACGGCGTCTACCGGGGCATGAAGGCCGCCGCGCGCTTTGCGCTGGGCTCCGAGAGCATGCGCGGCGTGCGCGTGGCGATTCTGGGCGTGGGGGCGGTGGGCCGCACTCTGGCCGCGCACCTGCACCGCGAGGGCGCCCGCCTGACCGTGGCCGATGAGCGCCCTGACCGCGCCGAGGCCCTGGCTGAAGACCTGGAAGGCATCAAGGTGGTGGGCGCCCACGAACTGCTGGACACCCCCTGCGACATTCTGGCGCCGTGCGGCTACGGCCATTCCATCCGCAGCGAGGACGTGCCCCGCTTGCAGTGCCGCCTGATTGCGGGCGGCGAACACCATCCCTTGACCCGCCGGGGCGAGGCGGCGGTCAAAGAGGCGGGCATCGTGTACCTGCCGGATTTCGCTATCAATTCGGCGGGGCTGATTGCCGCCGCCACGGGGCTGGACATGAACCAGGCCGCCGAGCGGGTCTACCAGACGGTGGGGCGCATCACGCAGGCGGCTGAGCAGTACGGCAAGGCTCCCCATGTGGTGGCCCGCCGCATGGCGGAGCGGCGCATTGACCTGATCGGCTCGCTGGGCGCCGGTCAGGGCCGGGGAGGCCGCGCGTGAGCCTGCCCTTTGTGATCGGTGTGGCGGGCGGCTCGGGCAGCGGCAAGACCACCGTGACCCGCCGCGTGATCGAGACGGTGGGCGGCGGCGGCGTGGCGGTGCTGAGCCAGGACAACTATTACCGCAACCAGGACGAGATTCCCTTCGAGACCCGCCTGAAGACCAACTACGACCACCCGGCGGCCTTCGACTGGGCGCTGCTGCGCGAGCATGTGGACGCCCTGCTCTCGGGCGTGCCTATCGCCATGCCGGAATACGACTTTACCCAGCACACCCGCTCGGCGCAGACGACCCCCGTGCTGCCCGCGCCCGTGGTGGTGCTGGAGGGCTTTTTTGCCCTGTACGACGAGGGGCTGCGCGAGCGCATGCACCTCAAGGTCTTTGTGGACGCCGACGCCGACGTGCGGTTTATCCGCCGCCTGCTGCGTGACACCCAGGAGCGGGGCCGCACCCCGCAAAGCGTCATCGAGCAGTACCTGGAATACGTGCGCCCCATGCACCTGAGTTTCGTGGAACCCACCAAGCGCTACGCCGACGTGATTATTCCCCACGGCGGCATGAACGAGCCCGCCCTGGACATGCTCGCCGCGCGCATCCGCACGACGATTTAGGGGTGTGGACAGGAGGAAGTGGGGAGTGGGCAGTAGGAAAAACTCTGGTCCGAGGGGGTTCGCTCACTGCCAACAGTGTCGCCCTTCAGGTCTGTTGAGGTCTGGCGCCGCGCTTCCCCAAAGTTAGGTGGGCTGACCAGATTGCCCAGCCCAGATGTTCTCTCCTCCTGTCCTGCCCCTTTCTTTCGGAGGACGCCTACGCGCAGCCCCGGCGGGCATGCTGACCTGTCATGCCCCCTGTCCGCCTTGCCCCGCCCCCACTTCACCCGCCCTTTAGGATGTGCCTGTGACCCAGCCCGCCCCCACCCGCCCCGACGCTGCGCTGCCTTCCGGCGTGGCCCTGCCGCCCGCCACGCGGCACCCCTGGACGCCCGCGCTGCTGGGCCTCATCCTGCTGTCGCTGATTCCCGCCTTTGTGCTGGCCTTTCAGCGGGTCAGTTACGAGCAGTCGCAGAAGACGGCCGCCCTGGTGATGGACTACCCGGCGGTCACCGCCCAGGCCCGCCGCTTTGGCCTGGAACCGGAAGCCCTGCTGGAGCGGTATCAGCGGCTGGGCGTCAACGGCGTGGCGCTCTACGAGGACGTGGTGGGCAGTCTGGTGCAGCGCGGCGAGATCGTCCTGAAAACCGGCGCCGACCTGCTGGCCGATGTGCCCGGCGCGCCGGTCAAGGCGCAGAACGTCTACCTGCGCTCGGTGAAGCCCGGCGCGGCCGAGGCGCTCCCGGCGCGCTACACCATTCCCACCCGCACTGTGCAGGCGGCGGGGCAAACCTGGGTGGAGTGGCCCACCGATCCCACCTTCCTGCCCACTGGCCCCAACACGGAGCTGCTGGCGCGCCTGAAGGCCAAAGGGCTGACCGTGGTGTACCGGCCCTATGCCGACGACGCCCTGCGCGAACCGGGCGCCGACTGGCCCGACGTGCCATTCATCCTGTTTAACGGCGACGAGGTGATTGGCGCGCGCACCCCCGAACTGCTGAGTAAGATCAACGAGCGGCTGGGCACGCGCCTGCCCGCCCTGATTGAGGCCACGCCCCAGCGCGGCCTGGACACCCTGATTGCCGGGCGCGGCGCGGCGCGCACCTTCAGCGTCAACCCCAGCTGGCAAAACCGCCTGGACCCTCTGACCCTGGCCAGCAAGTACAACCTCGCCGCCCGCGAGCGCTCCATGCGCCTGCTGTACCTGCGCCCCTATCCCACGATTGGCGAAACCGAGGCCCTGCTGGCCCGCACCACCGAATTGCTGGGCCGGTCGGGCGTGCGGATCACCGAGCCCGTGATCGCGCCCTTTCAGGACAACACGGCGCTGCGCCTGCTGAGCCTGGTGGGACCGCTGGCGGCGCTGCTGCTGCTGGGCCTCAGTTTTCCCCTGATGCGGCTGGGGCTGCTGGTGGCGGCGGGGTCGGCGGCGCTGGCCTTCGCCCTGAACAAGCTGGACCCCTTTGCCAGCGCGGCCCTGGTGGCGGCCGTCACCTTCCCGGCGCTGGGGCTGGTGCTGCGGCGCCACCGGGTCACCGACTGGTTTCTGGCGACGGGCCTGAGCCTGGCCGGCGTGCTGTTCGTCTCGGCGCTGGGGGCCAACAAGGACAGTGTGCTGGGTCTGGAACCCTTCCGGGGCGTGGGCCTGACGCTGCTGCTGCCGCTGGTGCTGGTGGGCCTGAGCTTCCTGCCCCGCCAGGACCTGCGGCAGACGGCGCGGGATATCTACAACGCACCTATCAAGTTGGGGGACGTGGTGGTGATGGGCCTGGGCCTGGCCGTGTTTGCGCTGGTGTTCCTGCGCCGGGGCAACACGACCGGGGCCAGCGTCAGTGACACCGAGGCCCGCATCCGTCAGGACCTGCAAGACAGCCTGGTGCGACCACGCTTCAAGGAGCTGGCGGGGCATCCGCTGGCGCTGGTGGGCCTCAGCGGCGTGCTGCCGGGCTACTTCAGCGCGCTGCTGATTCTGGGCGGGGTGGTGGGCCAGGCCAGTATCCTGAACACCTTCTCGCACTTTCACACGCCCCTGCTCATCAGCGCCCAGCGCTGCTTTCTGGGGCTGGCGGCGGGGCTGGCCGCCGGGGTGGTCATCATCTGGCTGGTCAAACAGGCGCTGCGCCTGTGGCAGACCTACGGCGGCCGCCCCCAGCCTGAGGCCCGCGCATGAAAGTCACCGTCAGCGGTTACTACGGCTTTGGCAACACGGGCGACGAGGCGATTGCCCTGGCGATCACCCGCGAACTGCGCAAATACGGGGCGTCGCCCCTGCTGCTCTCCAACACCCCCGAAGAGACGGCCCGCACCTACGGCTGCGAGAGCGAGGCCCGCATGCAGCCGGCAGCGGTGCTGGGGGCGCTGGTGCGGTCGGGGGTGCTGCTCTCGGGCGGCGGCGGCCTCTTGCAGGACAAGACGAGCGCGCGCACGCTGACCTACTACTTGGCGGTGATCCGGCTGGGCAAGCTGCTGCGCCGCCGCGTGGTGGTGTTTAACCAGAGCGTCGGTCCCCTCAGCGCGCAGGGTGGCCGCAAGGTCGCCGCCGCCCTGCGCGGCGTGCAGGTGATTGTGCGCGACCAGGGCAGCGTGGACACCCTGGCGGCCCTGGGCGTTCAGGCCCAGCTGGGCGGCGACCCGGCCCTGCTGCTGCCCCCCACTCCTGGCCTCAGGCGTGACCCCATGCGCGTCATCGTGGCCCCGCGCGGCGACGTGACCGAAGCCACCGAGCGGCTGCGCGACGTGGTGCGCGCCCTGCAAGCAGAGGGCCGCCGCGTGACCGCCCTGAGTTTTATGCCTGACCACGATGACCAAGCCGCCCACAGCCTCGGCGCCGACGAGGTGCTCAGCACCTGTGACCCCCAGGTGGCCCTGGACGCCATTGCGGGCAGCGGCTACGTGGTGGGCGTGCGCCTGCACGCCGTCATTCTGGCGGCGGCCAGCGGCACGCCTTTTTCCGGCATTGCCTATGACCCCAAGGTGCAGGGCTTTTGCACCGACGCCGGGGCGCCCGCCCACGCCGTCGCCCTGGACCCTGGCCGCGTGGCCGACGAGGCCCTGCGCCGGGTGCTGCCCGACCAGGCCGCCATTGAAGACATGCGCCTGCGGGCCGCGCAGAGTTTTAGCCGGGCCCTGGGGAAGTAAGGGTGGGGCCGGAGGACGTGGGCTGCGGGGGTTTCCTCCAGCCCACGTCCTCCGGTCAGCTAGGCCCCCACCGCAATCACGTTGCAGGTGCAGCGCGCCAGGCTGGTCACGCGGCCCCGCTCATCCTTGACTTCAATGGCCCAGACCAGCACGGTGCGCCCCCGGTAGGCCAGGGTGCCCTCGCCAGTGACCCAGCCGCCGGTCACCCCGCGCACATGAGTGCCGTTCAGGTCCACGCCGACGGCCACCTGCCGCGTGGGGTCCAGGTTCATCCACGAGCCGACGCTGGCCAGCTCCTCGGCCAGGGCGAGGTTGGCGCCGCCGTGCAGGCGGCCGGCCGGCTGGCGGTTCCCTTCCACCGGCATTCTGGCCACCACACGCTCGCGGCTGACCTCGGTAAATTCGATGCCCAGGCGCGCTCCCAGTGTGCCCGACAGCGCGTTCATGCGCCCGGCCAGTTCCCCTGGGCTCAGGGTGTCGAGTTCGTGGGGCGTGGGGAACTTCAGGTCGGGGTGCAGGGCCATGCAGCCATGCTAAGGCGGTCACCGTCCATTTGGGGGTGAACGGCGCGAATGCCGGGCGGCGTGGTGGTGATGGCGCGGCGGCGGTGTCCCTTCTGAACCGCAGGCTGTGAGCCGTGGTGTTCTCAGGCAGATTCGGATGAAATCGGATGCAACAACGGTTGCATCCGAGCGGACTTGCAAAGCTGCTCCGCAGAGCGGGCTGACAGACGTGGAGTTGACAAATCGGAACAGACAGAATCCGTCTTAGCCCTGACGGTGCGCCAGCGTTTGGCCCACGCCCAGGCCGTGGCGGTACACCAGTTCGCCGCCCAGAAAGCCGCCTGCGCCGGCCAGCAGCAGTCCAGCCCCCGAGAGCGCTTTCCCCAGGCCGCGCTTCCCTTTCCTGCGCGCCAGCAGCGAGCCCACATTCAGGAAAAAGGCGACTTCGTTCAGGGCGCCGTGAATGAAGCCCGTGCGCCGGGCCTCGCCGCGCGTGTTGGCCCAGTCGGCCCAGCCGGTGGCAATCGAGCCCACAGCGCCCAGGGTGCCCAGCGTCAGGGCCAGGTCGGCAGCGTGGTCATTGCCCCCCGGCGTGCGGGCTGGCAGGTGGTCCAGCGCCGCCGCCACCACCCAGCCGCCCAGCGGCAGATGAATCAGGATGGGGTGAATGGGGTGACCCAGCCACTCGCCGTGCAGGGCGTTCACGACGGCGGGCGGCAGCGTCGTCTCGGCGGCTTTCAGCAGCAGTTGCCACTGGTCGGCCACCGTTTCCAGGGTGTCGTGGTTGCTGAGAAGGTCTTCGGCGGCGTGGGCGGGGGGGGCGTGGCGCTGAAGCATGGGTGAAACCTCCTGGCCCTACCGTCGCACCCGCGCGGCGCCGGCATGTGGGAAGCCGGTTGAGGGGGGTTCATGGCCCGGCTTAGTCGGAAATCAGGTCGGCGGGGTCCGGGGTCAGGCACGCCGCCCACGCCCCTTCAAACTCGGCCCGGTCCAGCCCGCGCCCAATCACCACCAGCTCGGAGGTGCCGTCGCCCTCTTCCCAGGCGTCGGCCGTGAACAGGTCGCGCACCGCCTGAAACAGGATGCGCTGCGGGTAGCCGTGCAGGTCGAGAAACCCCTTGGCCCGCAGCACCTCGGCCGGGCGCGAGAGCAGGTAATCAGTCATGAACCGCTGCCAGGCGTAGGGGTCAAGGGGCCGCGCGGCGCGCAGGGTAAATGACTTCAAACCCGGAGTATGAACCGCCTGTACGTCCACACCGTCCAGCACGCGGGGGTCAAAGTCGTCGCGGGCCAGCAGCGCCGCTGCGTTGACCTGGCCCTGTTCTACCTTCTTGACCTCGGCCAGCGGGTTAATACCGCGCAGCACGCCCTCGGCGTGGGCCAGCAGGTCGGGGTCTGCCAGATCGGTTTTGTTCAGCACCACCACATTCGCGTAGGCCAGCTGCCGCGCGGCTTCGGGGTGGTCGCGCAGGGTCTGCAGGGCGTGGCGGGCGTCCACCACCGCCACCAGCGTGGTGACGCGAAAGGCCGCACGCACCGAGCGCTCCAGCAGTGTCGTCAGAACCGGGGTGGGGTCGGCCACACCCGAGAGTTCAACGATCACGGCGTCTGGTTTGTGCTCGCGCATGGCGATGGTCACCAGCGCGCGCAGCAGGTCGTCGCGCCCCGTGCAGCACAGGCAGCCGGCCGTCAGCTCGGTCACGTCGTCCTGAAGGCGCTCAATCAGGCTGCCGTCCACGCCCGCCGCGCCAAATTCGTTGACAATCACGCCCAGGCGGTGCGGCAGGCTGCGAATCAGGTGGTTGACCAGCGTGGTCTTGCCGGCCCCCAGAAAGCCGCCCACCACCACGACAGGAATGCGTTCATCGGGGTGGGTCTGGGTGGTCATGGGTTCAGGATAGGGGAGAGGCTCAGCGGTGAATGGTCACGGCGGTCAGCAGCTTGCACACCCCAACAATCACCACCAGCCACCACAGGACGGCCTCGTCGCGCTGCAGTGTCCCAGCCACGTCCAGATAGCGCTGCCGGGCACGGTAAGCGGTGATCAAACCAAGAGGCACCAGAATGAGGGCTAAGGCATCGACCTTCCAGCCATCCAGTGTCGGCTCGCGGCCTGTGGCCTCAAAACGGGTTTCGTGTCCAAACGTCAGATGAGCAAAAAAGGGCACGACGACGAGGAGAAGGCCGGTCCAGAGCGCCCGGCGCAGCACAGGGATGGCCGTCAATGTAGGATCAGACACGTTGTAGTGTAGCTGACTGGAAGCCCAGCTTGAGAAGGTGGCGTTGCGCCGGTCTGCACACCTGCTTTCCTCTAGCCTGCCCCCCATGCCCACGCCGTCTCCTTCTGTCCTGCGCCGCCTGTACGGGCTGCTGACGCCCTACCGCCGCACGGTGGGCGCGGGCCTGCTGCTCCTGCTGGGCAGCGTGGCCGCCGAACTGTACCCGCCGCTGGTCTGGATCCGCGTGGTGGATCAGGGCCTGCCAGCGGGGGACTGGGTATTGATCGGGTGGCAGCTGGCGCTGCTGGTGGCGGTGTTCGCGCTGCAACAGGTTCTGTCGGCCTGGCGCGGCCTGCTGCTGGAGCGTGCCGGGCAGCAGTTCATGCTGGACGTGCGCCTGGCGCTTTACCGCAAAGTTCAGGGTCAGTCGGCGGCTTACTTTGAAGCCCAGCGCACGGGCGATCTGCTGGCCCGCCTCACCGGGGACGTGGACGCCCTGGGGGACGTGCTGGTGCGCGGCACGGACGCGGTGCTGGCCAACGCCCTGCGCCTGGTGGGGGTGGTGGGGATTTTTATTGCGCTGCAGCCGCTGCTGGGCGTCCTGACGACGCTGCCCATGCTGGCGGTAGGCCTCATGCTGTGGCGCTACGGCCGCACAGTGCAGCCGGCCTACCGCGCCGCCCGCGCCCGCCTGGGGGACCTGAGTGCTTTGATGAACGACCGCCTGGGTGGCATGCGCGTGGTGCAGGGCTTTGCGCGCGAGGGCGCCGAAACCGCGCGCATTGAGGCCCTGGGCCGCGCCCTATACACCGAACAGGTCAAGGCCGTGCGGCTGCGTAACCGCGCCTTTCCGCGCGCCCGCTTTGTGGGCAACCTGGGCAACGTCATCATGCTGGGCGGCGGCGCGTGGCTGATTCTGGCGGGGCAATTCACGCTGGGCGGCCTGCTGGCTTACCGGGGTTACGGGCGCTATTTCTACGGCCCTATTGACGATCTCGTGAACATTGGCGACCTGTTGCAGCGGGCGGTGGCCAGTGGGGGCCGCGTCTTCGAGGTGCTGGATGCCCCGGTGGCGGTGCAGGAGCGCCCAGACGCTCTGCCTTTGCCTGAGCCGGCGCGCGGCGAGGTGCGCTTTGAGGGAGTCACCTTTGGCTACGACCCGGCCCGCCCGGTGCTGCGCGGCGTCAGCCTACACATTCCCGCCGGTCAGCGCGTGGCCCTGCTGGGCGAGTCCGGCGCCGGCAAAAGCACGCTGCTGGGCCTGCTGACCCGCACCCACGATCCGCAGGCCGGCCGCGTCACGCTGGACGGCGTGGACGTGCGCCAGCTGACGCTGGGCAGCCTGCGCACCCACGCCGCCCTGATGGCCCAGGACACCTTTCTGTTTCACGACACTGTGGGCAATAACGTGCGCTACGCCCGCCCAGAGGCCACCGACGAAGAGGTTCAGGCTGCTTTGGAGGCGGCCCACGCCCAGAAGTTTGTGGAGGCGCTGCCTGAAGGGCTGGAGACGGTGGTTGGAGAGCGTGGGGTGCGGCTCTCGGGTGGGCAGCGCCAGCGCCTCTCGATTGCCCGCACGCTGCTGGCCCGGCCCACCGTCCTGCTGCTGGATGAACCCACCAGCGCCGTGGACGCCGAGAGCGAGGCGCAGGTGGTGGCAGCCCTGAACGAACTGATGCGCGGCCGCACCGCCCTGATGGTCACCCACCGCCTGAGTCTGGCCCGCACGGCCGACCGCGTGGTGGTGCTGCGCGGCGGCGTGGTGGTTGAGGACGGCCCGCCGGAGGTGCTGCGCCGTCAGGGCGGGGCGTACGCAGCGCTGGAACGCGCGATGGGGGAAACAGAAAAAACCCCCGCGTAAGCGGGGGCGTTCTTGGTGGCCAGGGCCGGACTTGAACCGGCGACCCAACGATTTTCAGTCGTTTGCTCTACCAGCTGAGCTACCTAGCCTTCCTTGGCGGTCCGGACGGGATTTGAACCCGCGACCTTCTGCGTGACAGGCAGATATGCTAACCGCTACACTACCGGACCAAACGCTTTGGAAGAAGCTGCAAAAAGCAGCGGGGTTAAGGATAACGGCGGCCTGCGGCCTTGTCAACCGCGCCACACTTGCGGCGCGCTGGGCTCAAATGAATCGTTGCTCTGACCTGCTCAGGCGGGCGGGGTCAGCCGGTGCGGAGCGCTTCTCCAGGCTCACGCACTCACGCTTCAAGAAGGCGCCGCTTCGTCTGTTCAGAACGGGGCGGCGCGCACGCTCTGCACCGGATGTTCCTGGGCCGAGTCCAGCATCAGTTCCAGGTATTCGCGCTTATGCAGGGCGTCAATCATGGCAAAGGGGTGATCTTCGGGCAGCAGAATGCCGCCTTCCATCTGGGTGTGGCCGTAGACGCCGAACTCCAGCCCGGCCATCTTCACGTACTCGGGCGACTCCCGGTACCAGCGCTTGGAACTGTGGTCGGCGTAGAACAGGTCGTCGTAATAGGCGTGGGCGGGCAGCGGCGACACGTGGGCAAACTGCACGCCGCCTACCCGGATTTCGCGCGGGAAGGTGCGCATCCAGGCGGCCAGGTGGTCAGGCAGGTGCAGGCCGCCGTGTGCCGGGTCAAACTCAGCGTGAATCAGGCCGCCGCTGGTGCCCAGCATGTAGCTGGTGTTCAGCACGGCGTCGTCGTGGTTGCCCAGAATGATGTGAATGGCGTGCGGCGCCGCCGCCTGATAGGCCTTGAGGCGCTCAAGGTGCTTGACCTGTTCACGGGCCGCCAGGAACAGGTGGTCGGGGTCTTTGGGGTCAAAGCGCGGCAGGCCGGTCAGGCGGCTGTATTCCCGCTCGTTTTTGGGGTGAACGAGGTCACCGATCAGGATGACCTGATACAGCCCGGCCTGCACGGGCGGCGTGGGTTGCCCTGCACCATCGGCACAGCTGGCGGCCCGCAGCGCCGACCAGAGCGTGTCGAAATCGGCGTGAACGTCACCGAAAGCCAGGAACTTCCGCATTGGCCCCAGCATAGCGGGTGACGGCGGGCGCCCCACCAGGCCGTCTGGGGGTGCCCGCCTGTGGGCCGAGGGGGGCTCATACGGATGCCGCGATACAGAGGCGCAGACGGTGCCCTTTCGGCTATGCCGTCATGTAGCGGCATCCATTCCTTCTCCTGCGCAGCTTTGCAAGTCCGCTCGGCTGTCATCAAGCCTTCTGCTCGGTTCAATCGGAGGCCGTATCAGGCGCCTCTAGCCTTTGAGCAGCGTCTGCAGTTCCTTGTAGATGGCGCGGCTTTCGTCCAGGGTCTCGCCGTACCCGCGCATCAGGATGCGGGCGGCATCCCCGCCCCGGCCCGCCACCTTCAGCTGCTCCAGCAAGTCTTCAATGTGGCGCCGGGCCTTGTCCATCTGGGGATCTCGCGGCGGCTCTTTGGGCAAGGGGCGGCTGGCCGGCGCCTGGGGCGCGGGGGTCTCGGCTTCCAGTTCGGCGGTGTTGGCCCCGTCTTCGGGGTCGTATTCCACCCACACCGCCTCGCTGCTGGGCTGCACGCCGTAGCTGCGGGCCAGGTCGGCCAGGGCGGCCAATTTGGCATCGGCCAGGGTGTGCCCGGTGGCCAGGCCTTCGCGGGTGGCGCCCAGCACGCCCAGGCGGGCGCGCACGATGGGCGGCGTCACATGGTCGCAGGCCCAGGTCAGGCTCCAGCCGGGGTCAATGGCGTCCAGCTGCGCCGACAGCACAGCCAGGTCGGGGGTCAGGGTCACGCGCGCCTGGTCGCCGCGCACACTCAGGGTGGCCCAGGCGGTCATGCTGGCGCGCAGCGCGTCGCGCACGCGGGAAGGTTCAGCCATGTCCGGCAGTCTACTGAGTTCAGGCCCTTGCGGCGGAAACGGAGCCATTGCGGTGGCCTTTCGGAAATGCGAACTGTGAGCCTGGGTGTCCTGTGCTCGCGCCCCGCCCAGTTGGTCCGGGGTGAACGCGGCCCTCTCAGGGTGTGCTTGACCCCGCTGTGGGCCGCAGCGTCAGGGTGCGCGCTTGGCCCCAGTCCTGCGGGCGGGTGCTCATGGGCAGGTACTCACCGGCAATCCAGCGCTTCATCTGGTCGTCGGCGTGCGGGGCCAGCGGACTGCCCGCCTGCCCCAGGCTGCCGATATACAGGCTGCGGTCAGGGTCACTCAGGTCCACAATCTGGCGGTAGCTGGGGCCGTGCGTCTGGCGGAAGGTGCCGTGCTCGGGGCGCGCCACATTCACGGTGTTCGTGCCGCCGGGGGTCGGCGCCGAGTGGTTAAACAGCCAGGCCAGGGCGCTCACCTTGCCAAAGGCGCGGTGGTTGCTGGCCACCTGATGCAGCCGGCCGTAGGTCCAGCGGGTCATATCCGGCCCCAGGCGCTCCCGCAGGTCGGTCAGGGCCACTGTCAGGGTGCGGGTCAGCAGAGAAGCGCAGTCGCCCTGACCCTGCACGGCGCACAGCTCGCCGTCTCCACGCAACTGATTCAGGACCGAGAGGCTGTTCATGACGGTCTCGTCGTTCAGTTCGTCGCGGGCCATCTCGCGCAGCCCCATCATCCAGGCTTCAAACAGCAGGCTGGGCACACTTTCTACCGTTTGCTGGCCGTCCCAGCCGCGCAGCGCTTCAAGGGCGCGCCGGGCCTCGTCGTCCGCAGGGCGCGCGGCCAGCAGCAGCGGCCTGAAGTCCGGCCACATGGGGCTGAGCGTGTCGGTCTGGGTGGCCTGCACATCGGCCACACTGAGTTTGGGTTTAGCCTCCAGCAGAGCAGTGATGCGCGCGGCGCGGTACGGCTCGGACCAGTTGCGGGCGTTGCCCAGGGCGTAGGGGTAGCCCGGCGGGGTCACCTGGTTGTTGGCGGTGACCACCAGATTGTCTTTGGGGTTGTATACATGCGGCAGCTGCTCGAAAGGAATGAAGCCCTGCCACTCGCGCGAGCCGTCTCCGCTGACCGGCAAGCTGCCGTCCCAGCCCCGGCGGATGGGCACGCGGCCTGGGGCGTAATACCCGGTGTTGCCGTCCACATCGGCGTAGACAAAGCTCTGGCTGGGCGCCACGTACCGGGACAGCGCGCGGGTAAAGTCCGGCCAGTTCTGCGCGTAATTGAGGCCCAGAAAGGCGTCCATCGTGGTGTCGCCTGCCGCCAGCGCCGTCCACTTCAGGGCCACGCGCGGCCCCAGGCCCTCGGCGCCGGCGCCGCTGACCACCGGGCCGTGGGCACTCTCGCGCACCATCAGGGTCACGTCCGGCTGGCCCTTGACCCGAATGACCTCGGTGCGGGTGCGGAAAGTCGCGTCTTCGGGTTCCAGGTACAGGTCCTGCACGTCGGGGTTCACGTTGGTCACGCCCCAGGCCACCCGCTCGTTGCGCCCAATCACGATGGCGGGCAGGCCCGGAATGCTGGCCCCGATGGCGTTGAGCCCACCGCCCTGAAGGTCGGCCAGATACCACAGCATCGGGGCAGTCAGGGCCAGGTGAGGGTCGTCGGCCAGGATGGGCTTGCCGCTCTCGGTGCGCGCACCCCCCACTACCCAGTCGTTGCTGCCCTTGCCCGGCACGGCCTGCAGGCCCAGCGCGCGTGCGGCGGCCAGGTGGGCCCGTAACTCGGCCAGCGCGCCCGGCGGCACCGCCTGGGAGGGAAGACGGCTCGCTGGCTGGGCGGCCTGCAGCGGCAGTTCATCGGCGCTGAGGATGGTCGGCGCCCCGGCCGGGTACGGGGCCATCACCGCGTCCAGGCCGCCCTCGCCCAGCCGCTCCACCACCCGCGTGCCCAGCACCTCTTCTTCGTAGTTGCCGCCCAGGTCAAAGGCCATCAGCTTGCTCCACGACAGGCTGTCCACCTCCTGCCAGGGCTCCGGGCGGTAGCCCAGAATCCGGAACTCCGGGGCCACCTTGCCCTGGGCCTGCGCCGCATTGACCCCTGCCGTGTAGGCGCGGATCAGGCGGCGGGTGCGGTCTTCCAGGGCCGGCAGGGCCGACAGGGCCGCGCGCTGAAAGCCCCAGGTGCGCAGGAAGCGGTCCTGGCCCAGTGCGGCTTCGCCCAGAACCTCCGAGAGGCGGCCCTGGGCCACCCGGCGCTGAAAATCCATCTGCCAGGCGCGGTCCTGCCAGTGCACGAAGCCCAGCGCAAACACCGCGTCCTCATCGGTCTGCGCGCGAATGTGCGGCACGCCCCAGGCGTCGCGCGTGACCTGCACGCTCTGGCCCAGCCCGGCGGCCGTCAGGGCGCCCGCCGTGCGCGGCTCTGAAGTCAGGCGCAGCCAGCTGTAGCCGCCCGCTCCGGCGGCCCCCAGCACCAACGCGGTCCCCAGCAGCCCGGTGGCCACCCGGCGGCCCCACCCCCCACGCCTCTTGCCCTGTGTGGTCTTCATGTGATGTCCGCCCAGCATAGCGGATGGGGCCGTCTACCGCGTACTTGGCGGCAAAGGTAACGGCGGCAAAGAGCCGCTCTGTACTTCAGGCTGAACCGTCTGCATTTGGCCCAAGTCAGTGTGCCCGGCGTTCCTGAACTGGACGCCAGGCACACCGAAGGACCGACCTTAAAACTCTTCTTCGATCAGGGCGGTGTTGGCCTCCACACAGCGCTCGTGCAGAGGCAGGCGCTCGGCCAGCATTAGCAGGGCGTGGGCGTCGGTGTGCGACAGCCCCGAGCGGAAGGCCGCCGCCACTGGCGTGGTCAGGCAGGGCTGCGGCTCGGGCAGGGTGCAGTCCAGCACACAGAATTCAAAGGCGGTGTCGTCGGGGCGCGACATCTGCCGGGTCACGGCGGCGCCGTAGCCGTTGGCAAAGCGGAACACCAGCAGTTCGGCGCCGGGAAGGGTGTGGCGCTCAGGCAGCGCGGTGACCTGGGGAAAGTTGGCCACCGGCACAAACAGCAGCGGATTGACGGTAAAGCCCGTCTGGTCATGCAGCGTCATGAATCAGAAGCCTCCTTTCAGAAGCGAAAAGCGCAGTGCGCCGTTCCTTGTACGCCACGCAATCTTGCGCGCTGGACCTGACATGCCCCTTACGGCAGCTGACTTCAAGGTCACCAAGACAGGTGGATCAAGGAATGGGCCACAGTGGAGGCCATAGAGAATAGGTTGGATGTAGGGAGAAATGCCGCCTGGGACGCTGGCGATGGCAGCCCCGGTCAACCGCTCCATGAGATTCAGCCCTCATGCAGCAGGGTCAGAGGTCCACCCACACGGCCCCGCGCGGTGAGAATTTGCCTCATCCTCTAGCCCCGGCCCTGAGTTAACGGCAGAAGAGAGCCCCGCTCCTGCTCGGCCTTTTGACCGTGCCCAGATGAAGCCGCTGTGACGTGGCCCTGAGCCCGGTGAGCCGGCGCTGGCGCCGCCCTGAGAAAAGGCCAGGTGTCCCCTTGAGCCTGCCCGCAGAGAAAGCGCAGGTCGCGGCGGCAGGGTGAAAGGCAGGAACAGGCGCCGCGCCGCCGTTCACTTTTTCTCAGGGTGCCCGACGCGGCCCCGCCCCAGAGGTGTGACATGCGAACCTTCCCTTCTTCTGCCCGCTCGGTTCTGGCCCTGCTCACCCTGAGCCTGCTCGCTGGCCCGACCCTGGCCCAGAGTGCCCAACCTGTGGTGCCTAACCTGAATCTCCCGGCGACCCAGACCACCCCCGCACCGCCAGCACAGACGGCACCTGTGCAGACACCTGCCGACCCGGCGACCACTGAGCCGGCTGAACCAGCCACCGAGCCGGCCCCCGCCACAGACACGGCGCCTGCAACCGAGGCGGCGCCCACCACTGCCCCAGCCGAGGCCACACCTGCTGAAGCCGAAGCTGCCCCGGAGAGCAGCGCTCCCGCCAGCTTGCCTGCCGTGGGCAGCGTAAAGGTCCCGGTACTGAGCGGCGAGGAAGTGCTGAAAACCGTGCCCACCGTGCTGGGTGAGGCGCTGATTTACGCGGCGGGGACTGAGGACGCCCTGACCCGCACCGCCGAAGCGCTGGCGGCCGAAGGGTACACGCCTGCGCAGAACGAGTCGGCAGGCACCGGAACCACCGCAACCGCCCTGCGCCTTCAGAAAGATGACCAGACCTACGAGCTGAGCACCAGAACCCAGTTTGGGCTGACCGTCGTGGCCCTGTCGCGCGTGATGGACACTGCTGCCGGGACGGCCGCAGCCGCAGAAGAAACGGCCCCGGCTGAAGACACCGCCGCCGAGGACGCCCCAGCGTCTGCTGAAGACCCAGCCACTGAATCTGAGACGCCGGCCACCGACACCTCTGAGACCGGGGAGCCCGCCACGGACTCTGAAGACTCAGCCACCGAGTCCACAGACCCAGCGGCGCCTGAAACGGCCCCGGACGGCACTGTCGCGCCTGATCCGGCGGCCCCTGACCCCGCCACACCGGGCACCCAGGCCCCAGTCACGCCGCCCTCACAGCCGTAAAACCACCCTCACGCTGATCTTCAGGTCTGCCGGCCCCCACCGGCAGGCCTTTTTCTGGCCGCCGGGTTATGGCCCTGCCCAGCAGCCCCCGCCGCGTAGTGGGCAGGGGCTGATGGCTGTGTTCTTTTATGGCTTGGCCACGTTCTGGGCACGGTCGTGCAGGTACACCTCCAGGTTGGTGTAGCCGGCGCGCCCCAGTCGGGCCAGTGACAGGGTGGTGGTGTTGCCGTCCGCCGCCACCGCCGGATTCAGGCTATTGGCGCGCTCCCAGCTGTCAGGCATGCCGTCGCCGTCGGTGTCGGCCGGCGCTGGGGGCGGCGCCGTGAAATCCAGTCGCAGCGCGTCGCCCGCCGGGTTGGTGTCCTGGGGCGCTGGGTCAAACGTTCGTGCCGCCACGTGGGCCATCAGGCGGCGGTCCATCGGGTCGCGGGGCAGCGCGCCCACGTCGCGTGCCAGGAGGGTCAGCAACTCGTCTGCCGGGTGGTAGGTGATGGCCGGAAAGGGGTGCCGGGCCGGGGCGGCAAAGGGGGGCGGCGTCTGGGCAAAGGGCAGGCCTCCCGTCTGTGCCGCCTCGGCAAAGTCGTTGCAGCAGTACACCAGCCCAAAGTCGCGCTGTGCGGGAAACAGGTTGACCTGGTTGCCGGACAGAAACAGCCGGGTGGGCGTGCTGGCTGGCAGGTAGCCTTCCTCGGGAAGCCCCGCTCCTTCCAGTGTGAACATGCCGTGATTAAAGCGGCTGGGCTGCGCGTAAAAGAGGTTGCCCACCGCGTTCAGGCGGTAGTACAGCGGCTGCGAAGCGTAGCCTCCGGCCTCGGCATTCACCCGCGCGGTCTGACTGAGGCTGACCGGGCGGCTGGGGTCGTACATCACGTTGTTGGACAGCTCGTAGTCGGCTGCTGTGCCGCTGGCACTGGGGTTCTCGCGGCTGAACTCGGGCAAGCGGCCCACGATACGGTTCCAGAGGTTGTGGTGAAGAGACAGGCGGGTCAGGGGAAAGCCGCGCCCGGGGTCCGTGTAATTGAGCAGCATCCCGCCAAATTCGGCGTGGTCACCCACCGTCTCGGCAAACAGGCTGCGCTGCACCGTGATGTCGCTGGAAAAGGAGATCTGCACGGCCTCGTCCGAGGCGTTGCCCACCGATACGTGGTCAATGATGCCCAGTTTGGCGCGGTGCAGGCGCAGGCCGTCGTCCCCTATCCCGGCGGGGCGCAGGCGCAGATGACGCACGATGAAGTTGCGCGGTGTGACCGGAGGCAGTGGGCAGCCGTCGGCCTCACACACCGTCTCGCCTTCAATCAGCAGGCCGCGCAGGATGACCCCGCCCGGCGAGGTCTGCCCGGCCACCGTCACGTCGGGCTGCGTCAGCACCGGCACGCCCTGAATCACGCCGCTGACCCGGAAGACGATGGTGCGCGGTCCCTTCTGGTCCAGCGCCGCTTGCAGCGACCCCGGCCCCGACGCCGCCAGGGTGGTCACAGCCAGCACGCGCCCGCCCCGCCCGCCGCTGGCGCCGGCCCCGAACCCCTCGGCCCCCGGAAAGGCGGGCAGGGCGGCCTGGCTCTGACGGGCCAGCGCGGCGCCTGCGGGGTGCCCCGGCAGCGCCGACGCCGTGAGCAGCGCGAGCATTCCGAACAGCCGTCCTCTGTGCATGCTGGGCCTCCCCTCGTGGTCCGAACTGCTCCGGAGCATAGGGGGCGCGGCCTTGCAGAAGTCTGAAAAGCGGAAATGGACAAGGGTGAGGCGGAGCGTCAAGGCACGCCGAACGGGCCCACGAATCTAGGAAGGCTGGCCCCGTCTGCAGAACTGGTGCACAACGGGATGGGCAGTCACCTCCTGCTCGCTTTGAAGAGGCTTGTGTTTACAGGCTGGCGGCGGCACGCCCCAGGCCTGAAGAGCTTTGCCGCTGGTCCCCCCAGTTCCTGTGGCGTTTTTCCTTCACCTTCCCCGGATACAATCGGCGCGATGCTCTGGCAGCGGCCCCTGACCATGCTGCGGCTGCTGGCCCTGCTCGCCCTGAGCGAAACGGTGCGCGCCGCGTTTTTTGTGGCGGCGCTGCCCATTGGCGGGCCCGCACTGGGCCTGAGCGCCGCCGTGATTGGCGTGATGGCCGGCGCACACTACCTGGCCGACGCCCTGATGCGTGGCCCGGCCGGCGCGCTGGTGGCGCGCGCCGGCCTGGGGCCAACCCTGCTGGCAGGCAGTCTGCTGGGCCTGCTGACCCTGTGGCTGACCCGCACCCTGCCGTCGCCCCTGGGGGGGGTGCTGGCCTGCGCCGTGTGGGGGGCCGGCAGCGCGGCGCTGTGGCCCGCCGTCATGAGCGCCTCGCAGGCGCTGGCCCGGCCAGAGCGCACCGCCCGCGCCCTGACCGTGACCAACCTGACCGCTGTGCCCGCCGTGCTGGTCGGCGCCCTGGCAGCTGGCCCCCTCATGCAGGGCTGGCCAGGGGCCGTCTGGACGGGGCTGCTGCTCCTTCAGGGTGCGGCGGCGGCGCTGGCCCTGAGCCTGTGGCGCACCTCCCTCCCGCTGCGGACCGCGCCTGCCCCCTGGCGAGAGTGGCGGGGCGTGGCGGCGCTGCTGCCCACGGCCTTTGTGCAGACATTGGCGCCGGGCCTGCTGGTCACGACCCTGTATCCCATGCTGAGTTTTCTGGGCCTGCGCCTGGGAGACCTGCTGCTGCCGGGCGCGCTGACCGGCGTGCTAATCGGCGTCAGCGCTGCGTGGTTGGGTCGCCACGCCGACCGCGACCACCCAGGGCGGGCCCTCTTGCCAGGCCTGGCCCTGCTCAGCGCCGGGTTTTTCCTGGCGGCGCTGACGGGCGCCCAGTTTCTCTGGCTGCTGGCGGCGGTGGCGGGCGTGGGTTTCGGCGCCTTTCTGACCGGCTGGAACGGTCTGGTGGCGCGCACCCTGCCGCAGGGCCAGCGCGCCGCCGCCTGGGGGGCCGTCATGACCGCCGAGGCGCTGGGCGCGGCCGCCGGTCCCATGCTGGGCGGCGCGGCCTGGCAGGTCTGGGGCGTGGGCGGCGTCTTCGCGCTGGGGGGCGCGGCCTTTGCTGGGGCGCTGCTGTACGCGGTTCGCCGCCCAGCGGGCAAAGTTGCAGCGTCCTGAGCGAGAGGGGTGCTGGTCTCCAGTCCATAGGGGCCATTAGGTGCAGGTAGGTTGCCTCATCTCTGCGCCCACCACGGCCCTGAGGCTTGCCCGAATGCGCCGCTCGTCAGCCTGCTGTGTCTTTTGCTTAAGAGAAGCAGACGGCGGCATTCCGGTGCGCTTGTACCTCTTCTAGTCCACAGAGGCGCTGTCGGGGACGGCGCACTCCGCTACGGCTTAACAAGCCCGCTTGAGAAAGCTGTAGGGCCTGCCTGCATCCAACCGTAAGCCTGAAATGTCAGCAGCAGAGGCTCTGAATGCCTCACCGCGCGAGATAAAAGCCTTGTGGTTTTTACAGCGTGCAGGCCGCCGTGACCCACCAGTCTGGATACGCCCGGCTCAGCGCCTGCACCGCTTCGTGCGCCTGGTCATCATTCTGGGCCAGGGCAAAGCAGGTGCCGCCCGAGCCGCTCATCAGGGGCGAGTGGAGGCCAGCCTCTTCCAGGGCGCGCAGCGCGGCCCGGATCGGCGCGTGACGGGCCGCCACCGGGTCTTGCAGGGCGTTGAAATACGGCACCGGGCGCCCATTGGACAGCGCCGCCACAATGGCTTCGATATCCAGGGCGCCACTAAAGTCTTCCTCGGCGTCCAGCCAGATATAAGCGTCGCGGGCACTGACCTCGACCCCTGGGTTCAGCAGCACCAGCGCGGTGCGCGGCACCGGTGTGGGGGAGAGCACCTCGCCAATCCCGGCGGCGGTGGCGGCGCGGCCCAGCAGGAAAAACGGCACGTCGGCGCCCAGGCCCCGGGCCAGGGTCGCCAGGTTCACGCCCGATGGATACAGCCGCGCCAGCGCCATCAGCGTGGTCGCCGCGTCGCTGCTGCCGCCCCCCAGCCCCGAGGCCAGCGGCAGCCGCTTGTGAAGTGTGATGGCCGCGCCGCCTGTCACCCCTGCCGCCTGCAGGTACGCCTGCGCCGCGCGGTACACCAGATTGCGCTCGTCGGTCGGCAGGTCGGCGCCAGTGACCGTCAGGCTGAGGGTCCCGGCGCCCCGGACCTCCAGGTCATCCCCGACATTCAGCGGCACCATCAGGGAATGCAGGTCGTGGTAGCCGTCGGCGCGCAGGGCGCGCACGCTCAGGCCCAGATTGACCTTCGCCGGGGCGAAGTACGTGACTGGCGCGGCGTCAGGCGTCATACCCCCTCAGCATTCCATATCTGGGCGTCCCACACCGGGGCCAGCGCCTGGGCCAGCGCCAGGTCGCCTGGGGTGGTCACCTTGAACAGCCGCGCGTCGCCGGGCACCAGGGCCACCGCCTGCCCCAGCCGCGCCAAGAGCCCTGCGTCGTCGGTGGCGGCGTAGCCGTCGCTCAGGGCCGCCTCGTGGGCGGCGAGCAGCGCCAGGCGCCGGAAGGCCTGCGGCGTCTGCACGGCCCACAGGCCCTCACGCGGGGTGAGGGTGCCCCAGTGCTGGGCGGCGGCCCTTGGGTGAGCGGCCCGCACCAGCGTATCGGCCACCGGCAGGGCCGCGGTGGCGGCGCCTGTGGTCTGCACCGCAGCCAGCAGCGCCTGAATCACGCCTGGCGGCAGGAAAGGCCGCGCCGCGTCGTGAATCAGCACGGTGTCGGCGTCGGTGGCGCGCAGCAGGGCCAACACACTCGCCTGCCGGGTGGCGCGGCCCACCACGGCGCGGGCAGGAATATCGGCGGGCAACTCTTCGCCGGGGGGCAGCGCCACGAGCACCTCGGCCACATGCGGCGCCAGGGCCGCGGCGCTGCGGGCCAGCAGGGTGCGGCCTCCCACCTTGACCAGCGCTTTGGGCCCCAGCCCCAGCCGGGTGCCGGACCCGGCCGCCGGAATCAGGGCCGCGACTTTCATGCCATCTCCGGCGAAAAGGAAACGGGGCGCAGTTCGGGATCTGGGCTTGCAGAGCGCCGCACGGGTGGACCTTCCGGCGCTTTCCTGGCGCAGACGCAACTGGACGCACGCCAGCTCACGCGTGCCCGTCCTCACGCCAGCGGCGAAAGCCGGGCACGTCCAGCCCGAACTGGTCCAGCACCCGCGCGGTGACGAAATGCAGCAGGTCGTCGACCGTGTCAGGCGCGTGATAAAAGCCAGGGCTGGCGCTCATCACGGTCGCGCCGGCGTCAAAGGCGGCCAGCAGGTTAACGAGCATCGGGCGTGGCAGGGGGTCCTCGCGCACCACCAGCACCAGGGGGCGGCGCTCCTTGAGAGTGACGTGCGCCGCGCGGGTCACCAGGGTGTCGGCAAACCCGTGGGCCACTTTGGCCAGAGTACCCGCGCTGCACGGCAGCAGCAGCATGCCGTCGGTGCGGAACGACCCGCTGGCCACACTGGCTGCCAGGTCGCGGTCGTCGTGAACGTGTGCCGCCAGGGCCGTCAGGTCCGGGAGCTGCGGCCCGGCCCCCTCGGCGGTCATCACCCGCTTGGCCCCGCTGCTGACAACCAGATGGGTCTCGACCTCCAGATGGTGAAGGGCGCGCAGGGCCGCCAGGGCGTAGGGCATGCCGCTGCCCCCGGAGACACCGACGACCAGCTTCACGCCGCCGCCTCGCGGCGCAGGCGGCGGCCGTGGCGCACCTCGGCAGCGATAAAGGCCAGCAGATTGAGGCTGTAGGTCAGCACCAGGCCGGTCACCAGGGCGGTCTGGGTGGTGGGCAGCGTGAGGGCCGGCAGGCTGGGGGTCAGAATCAGACCGCTGCTGACACTCAGCGCCGCCACCAGCGCGCCCCAGGCCAGCAGCAGCATGCTGCCCCAGGGGCTATCCAGCAGGGCCGAGCCGGGCAGCAGCAGCCCCAGCGCGCGGTAGATCAGGGGCCGCGCCTGTGCGGGCGCCAGCGCCGAGGCCGGCAGCAGCAGCGCCAGCGCCAGCAGCCCCGAGAGCAGCGCCGCGCCCAGCAGCGCCAGGCCCAGGCGCGGCGACCCGGCAGACGAGTCGTCCAGCAGGGTTAGCGGTCGGCTTAGCCCGGCGCGCAGGGTCACGCTCAGGTCGCCGGTCACGGCGCGGGTCAGGCGGCGCTGATCGGGATAGCACAGCCGGGGCGTGCCGGGGCGGTAGGCCCGCTGAAAGGCGGCCTCGGGCGTGCCCGGATTGAGCCCCAGGTTAAAGGCGGCGGCTTCCAGGTCGGGGCGGGCGGCCAGGGCGGCGCGGTACAGCTCACGTGCCTGCGGCTCGTCGCCGCGCGTCTGGGCAATCACGCCCAGGTTGTTGCGCGCGCAGGCGTCGGCCCCGGCGCGGGTGTACTGCTCGCGGGCCAGGGCGTCTTCGCCGTCCAGCTGGGCGCTCAGGCCCGCCAGCAGCGCGGCGTCGGGGCCGGGGCGCAGCGGCAGATTGGCCAGCTGCGTGCCGCCCCAGCCGCCGCCGTAGGTGCCGCCCGTCAGCGCCGGTGACTGGAGCCCGGCGCCCGCCACATTCACCCATTGCAGCCCCCCCGTCACGGCCAGCAGGGCCGCCGCCAGCAGCACCAGGGTCAGGCGTTCGGGCAGCGTGGCGTAGGCCACGAAGACCCGCCGGGCGCGGGACAGGGGATGGCGCAGCCACGACCGGTAACGGCCCCCCAGGGCGCGAGTGTCCTGGCCCTGGGCACGCCACGCCCGCACCGCGACGGCCAGCAGCCCGGCCAGCAGGGCCGCGCCCAGGGCCAGCATGGCCAGCCGGGCCGCGTCGCGCACGCCGCCCAGGCCCTCTGGGCCCAGGTTGTACAGGGTGCCGGCGCGCAGCGAGCGCGAGAACTGCCGCCACTCGCCGGCCTCGCCGTCGCGGCCCTGGTCCTGCAGGGCCTGGGCGTAGCGGGCGTACAGGGCGGTGCCGCCTTCAAAGCGCGGGTGCAGTTCGCGCAGGTAGGCCATCCAGACGGCGGCCCGCGCCAGGCGCCGCTGGTCCAGCAGGGTCGCCACGTACCCGCTGGGGTTGCCGTAGGCCCCCAGCGCCTCCCGGCTGACGGCAATGGCTGGGTCCACGCCGCGCGCCGCTGCGTCCCGCCGCGCGCGGTCCAGGGCCAGGTCGGCCGCCGCCGGAAACCCCGCGCCGTCCAGCCGCGCGGCCAGCGCCACCCACGCTGGGAAAGGCAGGGTGACGCTCAGGGCCCGCCGCACAGCGCTGAGGGCCGCGTAAGCGTCGGCGCGGGCCGCCTCGGCTTCGCGCACCGCCAGAAAGGGATTGAGAGGGTCGGCGGCGGCTGCGCGCCCCAGTTCCCCGGGAAGCACGGCGTCGGCGGCGCGGGCCAGCCAGCCGGTGACCTCGGGGTCAGGCGGAAAGACCACGCGCTCCTGCACACTCAGGGCCGGGGTGACCTCCAGGGTGAGGCGCTCGGTCAGGTCGCCCAGTTCGGTGCTGACCCGCACCACGCCCCCCGAGCCGTCCAGCGAGGTCACGGTTCCGGGCAGGTCGGCGCGGCCCGCCACCACGCCCCCGGCGCCCAGGTCGTACACGACCGGCCCCACCCCCAGCAGCACGCGCGAGCCCAGTTCGAGGGGGCCAGTCAGCGGCCCCAGGGCGTCTGGAAAGGTGCGCTCCCAGCGGCCCGCCGGGTTGTCCACGCGCAGGGTGCGGCCGTCCAGGGTGGCCTCGGCGCCCGCGCTGCCCAGCGCAGAGGCGAGAAGGGCCAGCCCCAGCCACCTCTTCATGCGCCCTCGGCCTGGTTGCCGCGCGCGACCAGCTGGGCGCTGCGAACCGCCATGACCACGCCGCCCGCCAGCAGTTCCCACAGGCCCCCAGAGCGCGTGGCCAGCAGCAGGCCTACTGGCACGGCCACCAGGGTGGCGGCTGGCACCGCGTTCAGTTTCAGGCGGGCCTGCAGGGTGGCCCGGTACAGCGGGATAAACAGCAGCGCGGTGCCCAGCGTGCCCAGCAGCGTCACCGGGGCCAGCACCAGCAGCGCCCCCAGCAGCGGCGCGATGCCCCCGCCGCCCCGGAAGCGGAAAAACACCGGGTAACAGTGGCCGGCCACCACGGCCGCCATCGCCAGCCAGCCCCAGTCGGGCGCCACGGCGCGGGCCAGGCCACCCGCCAGCGCGCCTTTCAGGACATCGCCCGCTGTGACCAGAATGGCCGCCTGCCGCCCAAACTGGCGGTAGGTGCCGCTGCCGCCGGGCAGATCGCGCTCCCGGATATCCGCGCCGCGCGCGCGCGAATACAGCACCCCCGAGACCAGCGAACCCAGCAGATACGCAGCGAGGGCGACGAGCACGGGCGCGGCGGACGGCGGCATATGGGCGGCATTCTAGCGGCCTCGGGTGAGCGCGAAGGCGGCGCTGCCGTGTTCAGGTTACGCCTATCAACTGCCAGGGGGCGCAGCCGGTCGAGGCTGAGCGAATTCTTCGGGGCGCGCAGGCGGCTCTGCCAGGCCAGTTGCCTCTGACGTGCAGCCTGGGCGAAATGGCGGGCTAGAAACCCTGGCTGAGCCGGGGAGAGCCCTTGTTGCGGCAGTAGTGGGGCGGAACGGGGCAGAATCCCCTTGAACTGTTCCAGGGGAAAGCCGCTCTGGCTGTGAAGTCCCCTGGCCCCAAGCACCGTTTCGAGCGTCCTCTACAGCGTCAAGGCGTGGCGGGCCGCAAACTCCTGGCGAAAGGGGCCCGGCACCTGCGCCAGGGCAGCCTGCCACCAGGCTTGCGCCTGCTCACGTCCTTCGGCGGCGGCCTCATCGCCGGTGTGCTCCAGGGCGCGGGCATAAACGTCCAGCAGGTCGCCCAGCGGCTCCTCTGGGGTCAGGGCGGCGCTCAGGTCCAGGGCCGCGCGGCTGTCCTCCAGTGCCGCCGCGCCGTCTCCCAGGTCCAGGTGCGCCTGGGCCCGCCGGGTCAGCGCCAGTACCTCCAGCCCGCCCAGTTTGGCGTCGTGGGCCAGGGTCAGGGCCGCCGTGGCGCTGTCCAGGGCCTGGGCCGGCGCGACCACCCGCGTCAGGGCCAGCAGCAGGCGGCCCTGCTCGAACGGGTCCGGGTGAGAAACCGGCCGGGCCAGCGCCGCCTCCAGCAATGCGCGGGCCTCCTCGGGCTGGCCCAGGGCGGTCAGTACCTCGGCGCGGGTCAGCAGCACGCGCGGCTGGTCGTGGCCCACCAGGTCGCCCCGCGCTTCCAGGTCGTCCAGTTCTTTTAGGCTGCGTGCTGGGGCACCCAGCGTCAGGTACAGCCGCGCCAGATCAAGCTGCAGAATGCTCAGCCACCATGTCCGCACGATGACGGGCGAGGTCAGGGCAGCATTCAAGGTCTCCAGGGCGCCGGCCCACAGCCCCAGCGCGTGCTGGGCCAGCGCCTGGGCGTGTGCAGCGGTAAACAGCAGCTGACTGGGGGTGTCGAGCTGGGTCAGGGTGTCCTGGGCCTGCTGGGCCAGCCGCAGGGCCAGCTGGGCGCGCCCCAGTTCCTGCTGCAGCCACGCCATGCGGGCCAGCGCGGCCACCTGTCCGGTGTGGTCGTTCAGTTCGGTGTACAGGGCCAGCGCCCGGTCAAACTCTGCCAGGGCCGTCTGGCGGTGGGTCACGCTCAGGACGCGGCCCAGGCCCAGATGCACCGAGGCCTGAAGGTCGGGGTCGCCCAGCGTCGTGGCCAGCGTGCCCAGCTGGGTCAGGTGGTGACGGGCGGCGGTCAGGTCGCCGTGCAGCAGGGCCTCGGCGGCCAGGGCCTCATGGCACACGGTTTGCAGGCGGTGGTCGCTGGCGCCCGTGGCCTGCGTCAGGGTGGCTTCGGCCAGGGCGTGCAGGCCCGGCCAGTCCCCCTGCTCGAACAGGTCCCTGAGCTGCGCCTCGTAGGCGCGCACCGCCTGCTGGGGGGTGTGGGCCAGCCGGTGCAGCAGCAACCCCAGCCGGTGAAAGAGGCCGGGCACAGCGACGGCAGCGGCCAGGCGCAGGGCAACGGTGGCCGCCTCAAAGGCGCCGTCACTGTTGCCCGCGGCCTCAAACGACGCGGCGGCCTGCTCGCCAAAGGCCACGGCCTCGCCCAGGCGGCCCTGGCGCCGCGCCGCCTCGGCGGCCCGCAGCAGCCAGGGGGCGGCGCGCGCCTCGTCGCCGCCCACCTGCCAGTGCCCGGCGATGCGCGCGGGCGCGGCGTTCCCCTCACTTTCCAGCACGCGGGCGGCGCTGCGGTTCAGCAGGCGGCGCACCGCCTCGGTCAGGCCAGCCAGCACGGTTTCTTGCACCAGGTCGTGGGCGAAGCGCTCGCCCACCATGACCTGCGCCTCTTCCAGCTCCTCCCAGGCGGCGGCGGTGTCCAGCACCGGGGCGCCCAGGACCGCCGCCACCAGCTCGATTTGCAAGTCGCTTTGCAGCACGGCCGCGGCCCGCGCCGCCGCCAGGGCCGCCGCCGAGAGCCGGGTCAGGCGGTGGGCAATGAGGCTGGACGCCTGTTCGGTGACGGGCAGCGGCCCGTCCAGGGCCGAGGAAGCGAGCATGTGCTTGACGGTTTCCAGAATGAACAGGGGGTTGCCGCCTGTAAACTGCGCCAGCGCCGCGCCCTGCGTCTGCAGTTCGGGCACATCAAGGTCCCCCACCAGCTGCCCCACCGCCTCTGGGCGCAGCGGCGCGAGGTCCAGGGTGCGGTGGTGGCTGGCGGCGGCGCTGCGCCGGAAGAGGTCCAGCGTGTCGCTGGCCACCTCGGCGGGGCGCAGGGTGCCGATCAGGCGCGGCACGCCCCCCGGCTGCCCCAGGGGAAAGTGATTGGAAATCAGGACGAACGTCGCCTCTACAGAAGCGCGGTCGGCGAGGTGCAGGTCGTCGTACACCAGGGCGCTGACACCATCCAGCCCGGCCCGGAAAACATAGGCAATGGCCTCATGCAGCCGGTCGTCAGGACGGTCAAGCTGCGGGTCCTCTGGGCCGCCCAGTTCGGGCAGCAGCCGGGCGAGGCAGCGGCGCGTCCACGGCTCCAGAGGCAGCCCAGGTGTACGGGCCAGAATTCGCCGCAGGCTCCGCGTGGTGGTGGCGTAGGGCACGGTGGCGTCGCCGGGCCGGCCTTCCAGGGTCAGCACCTCGCCCCGGCTGCGCGCAAAGTCGTGTGCCAGCCTGGACTTGCCCACCCCCGCCTCGCCCGACAGCAGGATGACCTGGCCAGCGGCCCAGGCGTCGTCCAGCTGTCGCCATTCGGCCTCGCGGCCCACCAGGCGGGGGGGGCGCCGCACCGCCAGCGGCAGCCGGGGCCGCGCCGGCACTGCCGGCACCGCCACGGGCGCACCCCGCTCGATCTCCTGGGCCAGCGCCGCCGTCTCTGGCGCGGGCTCGACCCCAAATTCACGCTGAATCACGGCGCGGCAGCGCTCGAAGGAAGTCAGGGCGGCGCCCCGGTCACCCGCCAGATACTGCAGCCGCATCAACCGGCGCCACGCCTCCTCGGATGTGGGGCTCAGTTCCAGCAGGCGCTGGGTGCTCAGGCCCGCCGCCGCGAAGTCACCTGCATCTTCCTGCCGCTGGGCCTCGTTCAGCAGGCGCTCGGCCCAGAGCCGCTCGGCGCGCTCACGCCAGATCAGCAGCCAGTCGGCCAGTTCTTCCTGGGCGTCAACTTCGGTGCCGGCCAGCAGCAGACCGGGCGCCGGCGCCTCCCCGGCCGCGTGCAGGGCCGGCTGTTGCAGGGCGTGAACGTCGACCTGGACCTCGGACGCCAGCGCCAGCAGGTCGCCAGCCAGCACCAGCCCGTCACCGTGGGTCCGGGCCAGCCGCCGCACCAGATGAACCAGGTTGTTCCGCGCGCCGCGCTCGGGCGTGTCCGGCCACAGCAGCCGGGCCAGGCGCGAGCGGGTGGTGGGGCCTTCCAGGGCCAGGTAGGCCAGCAGCACCAGGGCCGCGCCGTCCAGCGGGACACTCAGGCCACCGGGGCGGATCAGGCGCGGCGCGCCGAGCAGGTGCAGCTGCCAGAAGGGCGCGGGCGTCATGGGGCCTCAGCATACCGAGTCCGCCCCGCAGGCGGGCAGACCTCAGCCGCCAGGATGCAGAGAAGGTCTAGCCGCGCCGCCGCCCAGGCCGTTTCCGGTGCCTGGCCGGCGCTCTACACTGCTGGTCATGGGCACGCCCCCCACTCCCTCCCTGACCCGCACCGAACTGCGCCGGGCCAGCCGCGCGCTGCTGGTACCCGAGTGGCAAGAGGCCGGGGCCCAGGCCCGCCTGAAGGCGGCGCGGGTGCTGGTGGTGGGCGCGGGCGGCCTGGGCAATCCTGTGATTGCGGCGCTGGCCGGGGCCGGCGTGGGCGCCCTGACGGTTGCCGACAGTGACACTGTGGCCCTGAGCAATCTGCACCGTCAGCCGCTCTTTACCGCGGCGGACGTGGGCCGCCCCAAGGCCGAGGTCGCCGCCGCCCGGGCCCAGGCCATCAATCCATTTGTGCAAGTCAGGGCGGCGCCGCACCTGACCGCCGACACCATCGGGCCCCTGCTGGCAGAAGCGACTTTGCTGATTGACGCCACCGACAATTTCGAGACCCGCTACCTGATTGCCGACACCTGCACCGCTGCCGGGCGCGAGTGGGTGTGGGGCGCGGCCAGCGGCACCAGTGGCCTGGTCAGTGTCTTTGGCCCTGGGCTGGGCCTGCGCGACGTGTTTCCTGAGCCCGGTGACGCGGCCTCCTGCGACGAGGCCGGGGTGCTGGGGCCGGTGCCGGGGGTGGTGGGCCAGATGATGGCCCTCGAAGCCCTGAAGGTGCTGGGCGGCGTGGGTGAGGCGCTGCGGGGGCGGCTGTGGACCCTGGACGCCCTGACCGGTCACACCCGCACCCTGAAGCTGGGTTCTGTGCGTGCCCCAGGCCCCCCAGCGGCGACTTGACGCGGGGAGCAGGTGTGTTACTGTGCGCCTGAGCCTACAATCCAGCTCGACTTCAGTTCTCGGAGGTTCCCGCATGGCCAAGAGCAGCAAGCCCGCCGCGAAGAAGCCCGCCACCCGTCCCGCCGCCCGCGCCGCTGACCGCAGCGCCCCCAGCAGCGAGGGCAGCGGCAAGATTGCCAAGACCCAGATTATTGACCTGGTCGCCGACCGCACCTCGCTCAGCAAGAAGCAGGCCGGCGACGCCGTGGCCACCATGCTCGACTGCGTGGTATCGGCCCTGCGTTCGGGCCAGAGCGTGGGCCTGCCCGGCCTGGGCACCCTGAGCGTGGCCCAGACCGCCGAGCGCAGCGGGGTGCGCCCCGGCACCAGCGAGCGCATCACCATTCCTGCCGGCAAGAAGGTCCGCTTTAAGGTGGCCACGACCCTGAAAGGCACCCTGTAAAAGCCAGGGGCAATGGTCTGTCAGCGGCGCCAGGTGCGCCGCTGCTGCGTTGTGTAGGGCGCGTTTCTTATCGAATACAGCTTCCGATTGAAACTATTGAGACGAGCGAGCAGGTGAGGTCGAGCAGGATACTGACCTACCGATGCTCTTGCCGAGTATCCACAAGACAGGTGGAATTTTTACCAATCAAATTGTTGAAGAGAAAGGCCTCTCTGCAAAGAGGGCGGTGTAGAGGTGATTGACGCCTCTTCCGTCCACGACAGCTGCGGGCTCTCTCTGAAGAGTGATTCGTCTCCACTGCTTGGCAGGTTTGCTCATCTCAGGGGCACAACCGGATAGAGCTTGAGAGGTGTCGGCTTCTACGGCTGCCGGCCCTTTTATATTCAAGTGTTGAAAAAGAGTGAAGCCCTGCTCTGGAGCCTTCTAGAGCTGTGAGGAAGCCCTTTCCTTTCAGAGGCGCGTGCTTGCGCTAGAGGGCGCACACTTTACATAACGCAGGCGGGTCACCCATACTTCAGGGTAAGGAGGCTTTTATGGCTTACAAGAAACTCAGTGAACAGGTGCTGGAACTCAGCAACCCCCAGCGCAGCGATTCATTTATCAAACTTTTCCGTGAGGCGGTGCGTCAGGGCAAGTTTGACGCGGCGTACATGCCTGAACGCTTTACCATGCCCAAGCAGTTTAGCCGCCGGGGCACAGAAGGCACCTACGAGCGCGACACGCGCGAAATGCTCTTTGACCAGACGGAAGACTTTGACGCCTGGTTTGAAGACACTAACCGTTCACTGGCTGCGGCCCGCCGGGGCGGCAGTGTCAAGCCCAGCGTGGAAGCCATTGAAGCGGGTCTGGTGGACTTTAAGACGATGGCCGAAGAAACCCGCCGCAAGATGCAGGCCAGCTACGAAAAAGGCCAGGCCCTGGGCAAGAGCCGCTCTAAAGGCAGCCCCGCAAAGGGTAAAAAGAAGTAACGCTAACCCTTGCGTCAGTGGCCCCCAGCAGTGGCGGGGGCCGCTGTTCTCTTTGGGCGGCTGCATTGGGTATCGTGGCGGGATGACCGCTGGTCCCTTTTCTGACATGCCCCTCAGCACCTCGCCGCGCCGGGGCCTGCTGCTCGTGATGACCGGCGCTTCGGGCGTGGGCAAGGGCACCCTCCGTGAACGCTGGCTGGCGGGCCAGGACGTGTTTTACAGCACCTCCTGGACCACGCGTGAGGCCCGGCCCGGCGAGGAACACGGCGTCCATTACATCTTTGTCGGCGCCGACGACTTTGAGCACAAAGCCCAGGCAAACGGGTTTCTGGAACACGCTGCCTTTGTCGGTAACCGCTACGGCACCCCGATTGAGCCCATAGAGGCCGCGCTGTCCCGTGGACAGGACGTGATTCTGGAAATTGAGGTCGAGGGCGCCATGCAGGTCAAGAGCCGCATGGGCGAGGAAGCCATTCTGGTATTTATCATGCCGCCCAGCCTCTCCGAGCTGCGCCGCCGGCTGGAAGGCCGCGCCACCGAAACCCCGGAGCGTATCGAGGGCCGCCTGACCCGCGCCCGCGAGGAAATCCGCGAGGCCCACGAGTTCCGCTACGTGGTGGTCAACGACGATCTGGACCGCGCCGTGGACGAGCTGCATGCCATTCAGCGGGCCGAGCGCGCCCGGCAACTTCCCGAACCCGAGTGGGCTGAGGCCGACCGCGAGGCCCGCGTCAAGGCCGATGCCCTGCGCAGCTACACGCTGACCGACGCGCAGCTGAACGAGGTCGCCACGCACTAAACACCCCTTCAGTCAAGGAGGCTCTGTCATGCCACTGGAACTCGTGCAGGGCGATATTTCCGCGCAGACCACCTGCGCCGTGGTCACCGCCGCCAACAAGCAACTGATGGGCGGCGGGGGCGTGGACGGCGTCATTCACCGCGCCGCTGGCCCCGAGCTGCTGCGGGCCATCTGGCAGCTGGGCGGCACGCCGACCGGAACAGCCGTGGTCACGCCGGCCTTTGACCTCTCGCGGCAGGGCGTGCAGTACGTGATTCATGCTGTGGGGCCGATCTGGCGTGGTGGGCAGGCGGAAGAGGCTGAGCTGCTGGCCAGCGCCTACCGCCACAGCCTGGCGTTAGTGGTCCAGCAGGGCTGTGCCAGCGTGGCGTTTCCAGCCATCAGTACGGGGGTCTACGGCTACCCATTGCCAGAGGCAGCCGAGGTCACCATTCGGACCATCCGCGACTTTCTGGCGGCTCACCCCGACTTGCAAGTGCGCGTGGTGCTGTATGACCGGGGCACTTTGAACGTGTTTCGGCAGGCCGAGCAGCGGCAGCTGGGCGGGGCCTGACAGCGGAACTCAGCGTGGTTGGGGGTGATGATCCTCAAGCACGCTGAGGCGACCACAGTGAGTGTCCGTCAGAGACAACGGCGAAAGTGGAATGGAGGGGCGGCGTTGGCCCCTCAATGGAACGAGCAGCCGCTGTGAGTCCAGTTGGCGGTCAGGAAGGCGACCGACCCTGAAGACGAAAAGAGGGCGGCCCAGCAGGCGCCCTCTTCCTCAGATGAGTGATGGCTCAATCGGCGGGCAGGTCTGTGCCGCTGGGGTCTGCGCTGCAACGCACAGTGTCAGCCTGGGGGCTGATGGTCACGGCGCAGCTGCTGCCGTCCTGAAGCCGCAGGCGGCCCGACTGGACCTGACCTGTGCGCGGAAGAAGCCCGGTCCCAAAGGCATCAAGGTCATACTCCTCGCCCGTGCCCAGACTGACGGCGGCGTAGCTGGCCTCGGCGCCCGTCGGGGTCTGGAAATTGACGATTCTGGCCTGCTCAAAGTTCTCGCGCCAGTCCACTTTCACCGCGCGCGATTCTGGGCTGGGCAGCAGCAGGTGGGCGTCTTTCACGCTGATTTCGATAGGCAGGGCCTGAACGTCCACGCGAAGATCGACCGGCTGACCAGAAGACACCGAGAACACCAGCGCGCCCTGCGCGTCGGTGCGGCCCTGGAAGGCGCCTGCCACGTAAATCGAGAGGTTTGGAATGCCCGTTTCCAGCAGGACCGAGACCTCGCTGCTGCGCGCCGCACTGGCATACACCCGGTCATTGGCATACACCAGCGCGCCCTCCACACCCAGGTCAATCTGTCCGTTGGAGCCGGCTCCGGCATTGACCTCGACTGTGCCGCGCTGCTGATAGGCGCCGTACAGGACACCTGAGCCGTAGGCCAGGCTCACGCGCTGGTCCGGCGTGGGCAGATAGGTCGTGGCGGCCCGCACCTCAGGTCCCGACGGGCCCGCTGCGGCGCTGACCACCGCCGTCCACTGCTCGCTGGGTTTGTAGCCCAGCGTCAGGCTGACCTGCCGGCCGCGCTCGCTGAGGCGCGCCGCGCCGCTCAGGCGCACGGTCTCGCTCAGGTCGCCCGAGGCCTGCACGCGGCCGTACCAGCCGGCCTGCTGCGGGTCGTAGCCCACGCCCACAGCCGTCGCCACGCCGCCCAGGTCGTACCCCAGGGCCGCCTCGCCGCGCGTGGCCTGGACATTCCCCAGCGGAATCTGGGCCTTGATGCCCAGGCCAGCGGCGCTGCTGAGCCGGCCACCGTAGGCCACTGTCGCCGCCGTGCCCTGGTCTGGGCTGTTGTGGGCCAGCCCAACCGTCAGGGTGTGGTTCTGGTTGGCCATGGTCACGGCCAGCGCGCCGCTGGTCACCCCGGCCTTGACCTGTGCCTGCGCGTCCAGCGTGAGGGCCGGGGTCAGGCCGTAACTCAGCTGCGCCCCGGCGTAGGGGAGGGTGCCCAACCGGCCAGCCTCGCCCAGGGCGTGGTAGCTGCCGGCGGGCAACAGGGCCGCCGGAAAGCTGTAGGCCGCCGAGATTTCCCGCTGGCCGCTCGCGTCGCTGATAATCGCCACAATGGCGCCGGCACTGCCAGTGAGGGGCAACTGCCGGAATACCGCGCGGCCCGCACCGAAGCTCCAGCGGCCCAGAAGGACGCCGCCCGAAATCAGGGTGACCGTCCCCGGCTGGGGAAGGGCGACCGTAAAGTCATCGGTGCGGCGCACCGCTGAGCCGGTGACCTGGGCCTGCAGCCCGCTGAATCCCCCCACGCCGCCGGCCAGCAGGGGCTGAATATTCCAGCCGGCCTCAATGTGGGCGTCCCGGTTCAGCTGATACCGGGCGGCAGCTGAAGGAAGCAGTTCCAATTCCCGCGTGGACGAACTGGTTTCTGTGACACCTACCCGCGCGCTAAAGGGGCCGTTGGCATAGGTGCCCTGGAGGCGCCCGCGCTGCTCCAGCACGCTTGACGGCAGGCGGTGGGCCTCCAGGCTGTATTCCAGCGCATACAGCGGCAGGTTCTGGGAGGCTGCTGGCGCCGCCTGGGCGTCTGAAACCGTGACGGTATAGACGGGCAGCAGGTCCAGCCGCGCCTGAAAGGCCAGGGTCTGACGTTCGGCGTCGTACTGCGCGGCCAGGACGGGATTTAACTGCGTGAAGGCCAGGCCGTCACAGGTGACCTGGGCCTGGCCGTAGCGTTCCTCGCCGGCCTGCAACGCTTCTGTCTGCAGCCACAGCCCTTCTCCGGCGCGGCGCAGCGAATAGGTGCCCCGGCTCAGGCCGTCCACCCTCACCTCGGCCAGGTCTTCGGGGGCGGCGCAGATGTCGGCCGCCAGCGTGGTCTGGGCCGACGCGGTGGGCGCCAGACCCAGCAGGGCGCCGAGCAGCAGCCAGCGCCCGGATATCCGGCCCAGCGGCCCAGGCTTACTGAACATTCAGGGTGACTTTGACCGGCTTCTGGTTCGCGTCATCGGCCGCGAACTCCAGCGCCCGGACATCCTTGAGTTCGGCGGGCAGTTTCAGTTCCATGGTGGCGCCGCTCAGCACGTACTGGTTACCCAGTTCAAAGGTGCGGCCTGCCGCCGTGACCTTGATGTTGCGGAACACCCCGTAGCCGTCCCCAGCGTTCTTAAAGACCAGCGAGGTCCCTTCCGCGCGCGGCGCTGCGCTGATCGTCACGCCCGCACGCGCCGACTGCCTCTCGACAAACAGGGGCAGGCTGAAGACGTACCGGGGAGTAATCGTGACGCTGCCGCTGCTGGTGGGCTGCGGCTGCACCTTCTGGCGCAGAATCAGCCGGTAGGTCACCGAAGCCGTGTTGGGCGCCTGACGCAGCGCCACGCGCACCACCTGGCTTTTGCCCGGCGCCACGGTGAAGGTCATGGGGCTCACGATGGCGTCGCGGGTGGGGACCAGCACGTCCTGGCCGTCTTTCTGTGTCCAGGCCAGCACTTCGGCGGTAAACGCCGTGGGGGCGCCGTCGGTGTTGGTGATGGTGGTGGCGGTGGTCAGGGACTGTGCGGGGTTGAGGTTGAGCAGCACAGGGCTCAGCACAAATTTGGCTGCTTGCGCCTGACCCAGCGCGCACAGCGCAGCGGCCAGCACCAAAGCTCGTTTAAAGTTGGGCATCATTGTTCCTCTGAAGGTGGCCACAGGGCCAAAAAACAGACTGTTGTCTTGTGTTGGGAAGTGCCAGAAAAGAGGCGCCGCTGGGCGGCTGCCTCCCTGACTGGCTTAAAAATCGACGCTGACCGTCAGGCTGTCCGAATAGGGGCCAGTTGGGGCGCCCCACTGTCCGGCCGGCACCGTGACCTGAAAGGTCAGCAGACCGCTGATCACCCGCAGCTGCGCAGCGCCGGGAATCACGTAGTTCAGGGCACTGGCCCCAAACCGCATGGTGCCCAGAAACCGGCCCGTGCTGGCTTCCAGGGTGCCGCCCGTGCTGCTGAGCCGCACGCTGCTGACGGTGCTGCCGCCGGTGCAGGAGACGGGCAGCTGCACGGTCTGGGTCCAGTCCTGCGCGTAGCGGTAACTGTCCACCGCATTCACCACGGGCGCGCCGAACTGGCAGCTGGCCTGGGCCGCGCCGCCCGTCAGCAGGGCCAGCGCGGTCCAGCGTGCCCAGTCAGCCAACCTGCGAGACAAACGCATCACCTTAAAATTCTACGGTGAAGTCAACTGTTCCGGTGTAAAACCCGGTGGGGGCACTGAACTGTGCCTGCTGGGGCCAGCCGGACCGGATCACCGAAACGTAGCGGGTGGCGCCCTTAAAGGCGCCGCTGGCCACCGTGTTGGTGCCGCCCACCGAGAACCACACCAGGGTGTTAATGGTGGGGCCACCCGCCGCGCCGTCACGGGTCAGTGCCACGGGCACAGCGTTCTGTTTCGTGGTGGCCGCCGTGCTGCCGCCAATCTTGCGGGCCGTCAGCGCGGTGCCGCTGTTGCAGTACACGCTGATAGACACCTGGGCCTGCTCGCCGCTGTAGGTGTTGGCCAGGGCCGCCTCATAATCGGGCAGTTCGATGGTGGGGCTGCTGTTGGCGGTGTCAAATTGACAGGCCGACTGGGTGGCCGCGTTGATGGTCACCGTGGTGGATGTGGTAGCTGCCGTGGCAGCCGAGAAGCACACCAGAGGCAGGGTCAGCCAAAAAGCTTTCATAACTCGTCTCCGTGGAATCTTGAACATATCCTCTCTAGCTTTAGACGCAAGAGGCCGGGAGTTTATGCTTTCCCAGCCTCTTGTCCAAATCTCGACTACTCAGTCCATAGCCTGCGCTCAATCGCTGAGCAGATATGGATTTAAAAACATTCTGAGCAGCCATTATTTATCTTATCGGTTGATGGTTGCCGACATATCGTCGAGGTTCAAATAGCCAAAGCCGCCACCAGTGACTTTGATGTACTTCACATTGTTCCAGTTCAGGACGCGGGTTTCTACAGGAGCGACCAACTCAGAACGATTTGAGAAAGTGGACGAGCCAATTTCGATATTGCTACTGTCGTAAGCAGTAATTTTGGCATCCCAGAACAGAGCGTTGGCGGTTAGCGTCTTCAGATTAAAGGTCGCGTTATTTGTGGCGTTGATGGTGCCATTGGAGCCGGGGCCATTGAATCTAATTAGCAGGCTGGTGTGGTTTGTAGGTAGTCCACCACCAAACTTCATCATAAAGTTCGCCTCTGATACGAAATTAAAGCCCTTCTCTAGGTAAGGGGCACTGCCCAGTCCATCGTATCTGAAGTTGCCAGTGCTCGTCGGGTAAGTGTACGAGAGAGGTCCACTGTATGTGTCGAAAAGATCAAGCGCAGTAATGACAGTCGCAGTGAAATTCACGGTCTTAACGTCTGTTCCACAGGTCAGCTTAATTGCATACGTTCCGCTTTCCTGGTACTCGTGGTTCTGCTGCTCGCTGGCAATATTTGTGGGGGTAGGCGTTGCCGCTCCCGTGGTCGAGCTATCGCCCCAATCAACCGTGCAACCCGTTTCGGCCGGGTAGGTCGTCTTGATGTAGGCGCGGGCGGTGCTGTCGCTCATGCGCAGCACGTTCAAGTAGGACTTGGGTGCAACGGCCTGAGCGCTCAGGTCGCCGTCCAGCCCCAGGGCCTTGAGGTCGCTCTGAACCTTGGCTTCAAAGGCCTGAACGTAGTCCTGACCGGCCGCGACGGGCGCGCCCCCGAGGAGGCTGTGGTCAGCAGACTGAGGAGCAGAGGAGGTGCCGCAGGCGGCGAGCAGCAGGGGAAGCAGCAGGACAGAAGCAATTTTTTTCATGGTGTTTAAGCCTCAGGAAGCAGATAAGGAAGAGGGCTTACCAGCCGATGTAGTAATCAACCGTGGCGGTGTACAGGCCT
>NZ_WQLB01000004.1 GCF_009755355.1 Deinococcus arboris
TAAGCAACAGAAAAAGGCCGGGCTACGACGCGCCCGGCCTCTCTCGTTGTCAACCTTTACCGGTCGTTGCCCGTCCCAGTCGTCAGGGGCTGGCCGCGCTCGTCCACCAGCGTCACGCGGGTGTAGGTGCCCGGCACGCGAATGATGGTGTAGGGGCTCGTAATGACCTGCGTGGTCAGGCTGCCTTCGGCGGGTGCCCCCACACGCACGGTCACGGTCAGGGTGCCAGTGTTGGCGCTGACGCCCGTCACGCGAACGCTATAGCCGCCTGTGGCCCGCTGGCCCAGGAAGATGCCCACAACGGTGTTGCCACTCAGGGCGCTGGTGACGGCGGCCGGGACGCTGCTCAGCCCAGCCTGAGCATACAGAGAGGCGACCGCAGCGGCGCCGGAAGCCACCTGAGCCCCTGCAGTTGTGACGCGGGCCTGCGTACCACTGGTCAGTTCGGTAAAGGTCAAGCGGGTGCCTCCTGGGGTGGTGGGCGTTGGGGTAGACGGGGTGCCGCCCGTCGGCAGGGCCGTGACCGCGACGTTGGGCAGAATGTAGAGCCCAGTGCGCAGGTATTCCGAGGGCGCCGGCTCGACGGTCAGGGGCGCGTCGGGAAGGCTGGTGCTGCTCAGGACGGCCACCGCCAGATTGCCCTGGCCCAGCAATTCGCTTCCCAGCGCCCGCGCCTCCTCGGGGGTGAGCGAGCCGGCACCCGTCAGCCCTTCCACGGGCGTCCCTGAAACCGTACCCTGCACGCCACTGAGTTTCAGCCAGGTCCGGCCATCGGTGTAATACACCGCGCTCAGGCTGGCGCCAGGCTGAGGCGTGACCGAAAACAGGCCGCTGGGCGCGCGGGTCACGCTCAGCTTCTGGGCGGTCACTGTGGTGGGCAGGCGGTAGGTGGCCTGGCCATTGACACTGAGGGTGCCGGGCAGGGCCAGGCCGCCACTGGCCTGGGCGCGCAGGTCAGCGGTCACGCCGCCCAGTTTGACGCTGGTCTGGGCGCCGCCCTGCGGTGCACCGTAGACCCAGACGACCCGCTCCTGGGTGCCACCGTACAGCAGCGCCTCGTGAACCCGGAGATTGCTGGGGCCGGACATGGTGCAGGCGCTCAGGCCAGCGGTGAGCAGGAGGAAAGGCACAACCTTTGTCTTCATGGTGCCCAGCTTAAGAACTGCGCCTGATGAGGGCCTGAACCGCACCTTGACGAAATGCAGAGGCTAGGGCAAAAGAGGGATGGGAGACCTGTTTCGCCTAACTCTCACCGCGAATCCTAGAGCGACTGAGGGAAAGGCCGTCAATCACCTTGAGGCGAATGCAGTGAGTCTCTGCACCAGAGAGCAGCGGCAGTGGAACCCTCGGGCGCCTTTAGAGTGGAACTGGCCGCCACTTCAGAAAGAAATAGGCCTGGGAGCGGCACGACGATCAAGACGCCACTGCCTTTATTGATTCTTCCCCGCCGCTCTTACAGAGTCTCGACCTGTTGCGCGCCCAGAAACGTCCGGTAGCGTTCGAGTTCGCGGGTCAGGCCCCGGACAAACGTGGCGGTGCGGCGCACACCGGGGACCAGCCCCACCTCGGCCTGCAGGGTCTCGCCCTTGACCTGAAGATTGGCCCAGCCCACCGCCCGCTCGGCTTGAAAGACGGGCAAGGCGTAGTACCCCATGACCCGCTTGGGCGCGGGCGTGTATGCCTCGAAACGGTAGGTCCAGCCCTGCAGATGGGTAAAGCGCCGCCGGTCCCACACCAACGGGTCAAACGGGCCCACAATCCGCACGCCGCTGGGCGCCGGACCGTCCAGTGACAGGCCCGCAGGCCAGACATACCGCACGCCGTCTATCTGCCCGCGGCCCAGGTCTTCTTTCACAGCCTGACGAAAGGCCCCCTTAAGCGCACCGTGCAAGTGCGGGAAGCCGAAATGCGACAGGTTGACCAGATAGCTCAGGCTGGCTTCGGGCAGGGGACCATACAGGGCAGCCAGCAGCTGCACGGCCCCGTGCAGGCGCTCGGATTCTGGGAGGGGTGAATGCCGCAGAGCCGCCAGATGAGGCGCGGGACCGTACACCCGGACCCCACCGTCACGGCGCACCACCCGGACCTCACCCTGACGGTGCAGGGTCTCCAGGGCGCGGGTGGTCGCACTGGACTGGCCGCCCCAGGCATTCACCGTGGCCCCCTGGCCCAGGCGCGCGGCGACCTCGCGCGGGTGCCATTCGGTCTGTTCCTCACCAGCCAGCACCAGGGCCCGGACCTCTTCAACCAGCCCTGGGTGCGCCTGCATGACGCGGGTCACGACTTCACGCGGGTGCAACAGCGCCTGCAACCGCCGGGGCATGAACCCGTAGTTGGGCAGCATATCTTCTTCGATATCCAGGGTGGGATACAGCCGTTCCAGGTCACCCGCACGGTAGCCCGGCACACGCGCCATCAGCGTCAGGTCCTGGGCACGCGCGGGCGCCCGGATAGGGTCGGCCTGCACGAAGCCCATGTGGTTTAGCGCGGTCTGCACGTCCGGCTGCGGCGCCAGCGTGGCCAGCGCAGCGGCCCGCAGCGTGGCCAGGGTGGGGGTCATGCGGGGCAGCGTAGCAAACATAGAGGCGGTGGGCAGGACGTAGAAAAAAGAAGAGGCCGGGCACTTGGCCCAGCCTCCTTGTGTGGAGCGGTTTGCCCAGCAGGGGCGCCCGCCCACAGTGTGGGGGAGGTGTCACGCCTGGCCCTCCCCCAGCCCTTCTTACTTGATGGTCCCGTTCAGGCCATTGGGGTAGAAGCCGCCCTTGCTGGCGCCGGGGGCCAGGTAGACGATATTCAGGACCTCGCGGGTGGTACGGGGGTAAGCCACGCCGTTGCGGTCCGCCGGGGCGAACACAGCCATGCCAGCGGCGTCCGTCAGACCAGCGTCTTTCATGCCGCCCACCTTGCCGCGCAGGCTGCTGATGGCCTGCACGACCTGACCCACGTACAGCCCGGCCGCCGCCGTCACCTGACGCTGCTGATACAGCATGGTGCGGATGGCGCCGCCGTGGTAAGCCTCCACCGCCAGAATGCCGGCCGCCGCTTGCAGGTACGCCGGATTGGTGATCAGGGTGGCCGCGCCGTTGTAGGCCGTGACCCCCACATCCTCAAAAATAAAGGCGCCGTGCAGGAAGAACAGGTCGTTCAGGTAAGGGTTGAAGCCGGTGATCTTGCCGCCCGACGCTGCGTTTCCGGCGGCCCGGAAAGCCCCGTTGAGGTCCAGCACCGGGCGGGGGGCGGCTGCCTTGCCCAGCGCGCCGTGCAGGAACTTCACATGCTGCAACTCGTCCTCGGCAATGTCGCGGGCCAGCGCCTGCACATTGGCGTCCTTAAACTGCATGCCGCGGTCCTGATCCAGCCCTGTCGGGAGCAGGATGTTGGCGCCGCCGCCGATGGCGCGCAGTTCCTTGATCCGGCCCACAGCCGCCAGGTAGAAGGCCGCTTCCAGATATTCGAGGTTCAGGGCGAAGTTCAGCACGTCGGCGTCAATATTCTTGGCGGGCGCGGCGACGGCGGCCCCACCCAGCCCCAGCGCGGCGGTCCCCAGGCCCACTTTGCCCAGCAGGCCCAGCGCAGCGCGGCGGTTCAGAGCAGAATCGGGGACAGGCAGCATTTGGTCAGACATGAGAACTCCTTGAGACAGAGGCACCCCTGAACGCTGCCGGCGTGGCAGGTCCACTGTGGGGCCAAGAGGTCGGGAAACAGGGCCTCACCACGCCGGAGCGGGGTGGGCGGCTTGACATCAGGCTGTATGCAGCCGGGTGCCAAGTGGATTGCCGGTGATGCAATTCTAAAGTTCAGGTGAAGAGAAGCGGCCCACCCTTACCAGCCTGGGTAGAGTGAAGGGCATGACAGCCCCGACCCTCTTTGAGCGCATCATTGCCCGCGACTTGCCCAGCGAGATTGTCTACGAGGACGAGCGGTACATCGCCATCTGCGACATTGCCCCCAAGGCGCCCATTCATCTGCTGGTCATCCCGAAAAAGGTCACAGCCCGCCTGGACGACATCACCGACACGGCCGAACTGGGCGACCTGTGGCAAACCGCTATCAAGGTGGCGCGGCAACACGCGCAGGATTACCGCCTGGTCGTGAATTGCGGCGAGGGCGGCGGCCAGGTGGTCTTCCATACCCATATTCATGTGCTGGCCGGCTGGGACGGCGCCCCGGAGAGCGACACCTGATGACTCTGCCTTTTGACGCTGTGCTGTTTGACCTGGACGGTGTGCTGGTGGACACCGAGGCGCTGATTGGTACCCTGTGGGCCGATATTTTTGCTGGACAGGGCCTGAATCTCAGCGCCCCGGACATCACGCGCCTGACTTCTGGACAGCGCTTCGAGGGCGTTTTGAAAGCCCTGGAAGAGGGGCGGGGCTGGAAGGCCCCCGAAGATTTTCTGCCGCTGCTGAACAGCCGCTTTGACGCCGCCTTTGACCATGTGCCGCCGCTTGAGGGCGCCGCTGACACCTTGCAGGCACTGGAGGCGGCTGGCGTGCCCTTTGCCGTTGCCAGCAACAGCGAGCGCCACCGCCTGCAGCTGAAACTACGCGGCGCAGGACTGGACGAGGTGCTGGCCGGGCGGGCCTACGACCCCGCACATGTGGGCGGGCGGGGTAAACCGCAGCCAGAACTGTACCTGTACGCCGCCGGGCAACTGGGCGCCCACCCCAGCCGCTGCCTGGTCATTGAGGACAGCGTGCCAGGCGCGGCTGCGGGCCTGGCAGCGGGCATGACCGTCTGGGGTCTGCTGGCCGGCGGCCATATTCTGCCGGAGGACGAGGCGCGGCTGCGCGAGCTGGGCGTGGCACGCCTGCTGCATTCGCACCAGGACCTGCGTGCAGCATTGGGCCTGAGCCCGGTAGAAGCACAGAGGTAACCTGGCCGGCGGCCTCCCCTCTGGCCTGCCACTTGACTTCAAAGTCTACATATGTTGTTTATAGGACATGCCTCCTCGTCCTTACAGCAGTCCGCCCACGCGCGCCGTCCTGGCCGCCCTGCAAGCCCAGTATCCCGCCCACACCTACGGCTACGACCTGAGCAAGGCCACAGGGCTGAAAAGTGGCACCCTCTACCCCCTCCTCCAGCGCCTGCACGAGCAAGGTTATCTGGACGCCGAGTGGCAGGACTCGCCCCATCCGGGCAAGCCGCCGCGCCACATCTACCGCCTGACGGCGAGGGGGCTGGACCTGGCCCGCGAACGCCAGAACGAAGTCGCCCGACCGACCCGCGTTACTAAAGCCAAAGGAGCGCTGACATGACCCCTGAGGACTGGAAAGCTGGGATGACCAATGAGGCGGACAGTGTGAATGACGCCGCGTGGTCGCAGGACACCGTGCGGGCGGCGCGGCACCTGCGGCCCCGAACCCTGTGGCGGGATTTTGTGGCCACCAGCGGCGCCGTGATTGGCCTGGCTCTGCCACTGGCGGCGGGTCTGTGGTTCCTGCCGGGCCACCCCAGCAGTGAGCAAGTGGCCTGGTTCAACCTGAACGCCGTGGTGTTCACCCTGGTGGCCGGGGCCATTGTGGGGGCAGGCCAGGTCCGTTGGCGCATGGCTCTGGCTGCGTTCGCGCTGTTTCCGCTGTGGTTCTGGCTGCTGCTGGCCTGTGCCCAGACCTTCCTTAGCTGGACGGGCGCCGCCCTGAGCCTCAGCAGCACCCTGCTGCTTGGCCCTGGGGTGCCGCTGCTCGCCTGGCTGGGCGGCGCTTCCTGGCGCCTGGCCCGCCCTGCGCACCGGAGGCTTACATGACCCCCGACGAATGGACAGCCGGCATGGAGAACGAGGCGGCAAGTGTTGGGGACCCCAGGTGGTCGCAGGAAACACGGCAGGCCGCGCGGCTACGGCCACGACCACTGGTTCAGCAGGTGCTGGTCTACGGCAGCTTCCTTGTTGCCCTGGGCTTTCTCAACACGCTCCTGATGGACAGCGCCCTGCGGTTTTCCGTACTTCAGCAGCACAACACCCTGGGCAGATGGGCCATAAACACCCTGCATTACCCTGGCCTCATTGACCTGACGCATCTGCTGCTGCCAGCACTCTTCGTAGCGGCGCTGGCCACATTACGGTTTAGCCCCTTGACCCTGCTGACCATGAGCGCTTTGTCCTTCTTGCCCATGGAGGGCGGAGCCTGGCTGTATGCCCAGACACATGATCCTCTCTCCTACCAGACGCAAAGTGGAATAGAGCGGATCAATCTGGTGAGCTACACCGGGATAACAGCCCCCGCTTTCATCCTCTGGAACACGGCACTCATTGGCCTGGCCGCGTACTTGGGCCGGGGCTTTCGCCTGATGCTCACCCGGAGAGCACCGTGACTCACTACGACTGGAAGGCCGACATGAAGAACGAGGCCGCGAACGCAGTAAACCACGAACCACACGCCTGAATGCGCCTTTCGTGCACCACCGATCTCTTCTGCAAGCAGCGCCGGCCTTCGCCTTCCTGAGCAGTGGCCTGGCACAAGGACGGCAGTTAGTCTGGGCCACCCACGCGCCCGACCAGCTGTAGAGAGGAATGCTGAGCGGAGGACTGACTTTCGGAGGCGTCAACAGGGATATGGGTGAGGACACCTCTGCTTCAGACCCAGCAAGCTGTCACCTGGCTGGGGACCGACGACCTGAGGGCAATCACGATTCTGCCTGTGCTGGCAGTGTGACCACATCTTTGCGTTTTCTGCTGCGTGCGCCTTGACCGCACAAAATCCAAGGGCCGCCTGATGTTCCCAGGCGGCCCGCACTGCTGTCTTCAGCTTTACGCCAGCGGTAACTCAATCATGCCGCCGGGGCCTTCCTTGTCCTTGCCTTCCATACGGGCGGTCACGGCCAGGCCGGTAGGCGTCTGGGCCAGGCCACCGTCGGCCGTCTCACGCAGGGCGACAGGCATCATGCGGCCCACCGAGGCCATCGCGCCAATGACTTCATCAGGGGGAATAAAGGATTCCAGCTGCGCCAGAGCCAGTTGCGCGGCACTGACAGCATGCACAGCAAAAAAGGCGTTGCGGCTCACGCAGGGCACCTCCACGTACCCCCCCACGGGGTCGCACACCAGGCCAATGGTGTTCATCAGGGCCAGGCTGGCCGCGTGCACAGCCGCGCGGGGCGTGCCGCCCAGCAGCTCCACGACAGCGGCGGCGGCCATCGCAGCGCTGGAGCCGATTTCAGCCTGGCAGCCGCCCGCCGCGCCCGAAATAAACATGCGCTTGCTGATGGCCTTGCCAATTCCCGCCGCCAGAATCATGGGGTCTACCAGACGCTCATCGGGCAGCCCCAGATGGTCGGCCACGCCAATCAGGGCGCCGGGAATAGTGCCCGCGCTGCCCGCCGTGGGCGCGGCCACGATACGCCCCATGCGGGCGTTTTCTTCGTTCACGGCCATGGCATACGCCTGCACGCGCTTGAGTAGAGGCGCATTTAGGGCGTCAGGGGCGTCCCACAGGCCCTTGGCGTTCCAGCCTACCATGCCGGTGATGCTCTTGGCGTCGCTCTCAAGGCCGCGCTCGATGCTGGCGCGCATCTCGCGGATACGGCGCAGCATCTCGGCGCGGATGTCGTCGGGGTTCAGGCCGGTTTCTTGACAGTCCTGGGCCAGCACCCACGCAGAGGCGGGAGCGGGGGCGTTCATCAGGTCATTCAGGGTCGTCATGGAGGGGTCCTCGGGATAGAAAGGGCGTGAACAACGGGCCTTTCATGGTACGCGCCGCCCTCTGTGGCCGAATCAGGAACAGATGAAAACGTCCATACGCTTTGGACACTAGAGGCTGAAGGTCACCCGTCCTGGGCGGCCCGCAGCAACTCGCCGCCCCGCACCATCTCGACCAGTTTCAGGAGGTCGGGGCGGTAATAGCGGTCACTGGTCATGTTGGGAATCTGCGCGCGGATGTGTTCCCAGGCGGCCTGGACCCCACGCCCGGCACGCAACTGCTGGAAGTCCAGCGCCTGCGCCGCACACATCAGCTCGATGGCCACCACGTTCTGCACGTTTTCCAGAATCTGCCGCAGTTGCCGCGCGCCGTGGGCGCCCATCGACACGTGGTCTTCCTGGTTGGCACTGGTGGGAATGGTGTCCACGCTGGCGGGGTGGGCCAGCACCTTGTTCTCGCTGACCAGGGCGGCGGCCGTGTACTGGGCGATCATGAAGCCGCTGTTCAGCCCGCCCTGGGGCGTCAGGAAGCCCGGCAGCCCCGACAGCGCCGGATTGAGCAGCTGCTCGCAGCGCCGCTCGGAGATGCTGCCCAGTTCGGCCACCGCCACCTTCAGGGCGTCGGCGGTCACCGCCAGCGGCTGCCCATGGAAGTTGCCCCCTGAGACCACCTCGCCCGTGTCTGGGAAGATCAGCGGGTTGTCGGTGACTGACGCCAGTTCGGTGTCCAGCACGCGCCCAGCCTGCTCCAGAGCGTCCAGACTGGCCCCATGAACCTGCGGCGCGGCGCGCAGCGAGTAGGCGTCCTGCACCTTGCCGTCCCCCACCAGATGCGACGGCGCAATCTGCGAGTCGCGCAGGAAAGCACGCAGCTCAGCGGCCACCGCCACCGCGCCGGGGTGCGGGCGCAGGCCCACCACATCGGCCTGAAAGGGGCGGTGAGAACCGTACATGGCTTCCACCGTCATGGCGGCGGCCAGGTTGGCGGTGCCCAGCAGGGTGCGGGCATCCGCCAGGGCCAGCGCCAGCAGGCTGCCCATAAGTTGCGTGCCGTTAATCAGGGCCAGACCCTCTTTGGCCTGAAGCTGGAGGGGGCTCAGGTTCAGTTCGGCCAGCACCTCGCCACTCGGGCGCATCTGCCCCCTCAACTCCACCTCGCCCATCCCAATGAGCGCCAGCGCCAGGTGGGCCAGCGGCGCCAGGTCGCCCGACGCGCCCACGCTGCCCTGCGCGGGGATGACCGGGTGCGCCCCAGCATTCAAGAGGGCCAGCAGTAATTCGACGACCTCGGGCCGCACACCAGAGTGGCCCAGCGCCAGCGACTGCGCCCGCAGCAGGATCATGCCGCGCACGACCTCGGTGGGCAGCGAGTCACCCACGCCAATGGCGTGCGACATGATGAGGTTGTGCTGGAGCTGTTCGAGCCCCTCGCGCGGCACCTGCACGCTGGCAAACTTGCCAAAGCCGGTGTTGACACCATAGACCGGCTGGTCGCCGTCCACGATGCGCTCGATGACCGCGCGGGCACGCTGAATGCGCTCGCGAGCGGCGGGAGCGAGCTGCACCTGTTCGCCGCCACGGACGACAGCAAGAAAATGGTCGAGGGTCAGGTGTTGATCGAGAATCATGGGGAACCTCATCCTTCAGAGCGCCAACGAAACGTCTTTTGCAAGCGCTAGAGAGTTCTTCAGGAAATGAGCGGCTTCTCTACGCCAGTCATCAGGGAGTTCGGAGAGAGCCGCAGCGCCAGATAGCTTTTCCAAAGCCAGCTTCATTTCCGATTCGGTTAAATCGTGCTCAAAAGTCTGGAGAGCAGCCTGAGCGTTCAGATATTGGCGGCCATATCCCGCGCATCATCAGGTCGTTGATTGCCGCAGGGAGACAACCATTGCGTTCGTCATAACCATTGAAAGCCTCTACGTTCGAAGAAAGCTCACTCCAGTACAGAAGGCCGCCCTGTTCCATCAACTGACTTCCTCAGCGCCTTTGAGACCACTCTCAGACACGGCGCCCGCTCACCCACACATCCCGCACGGGATTCCCGCCCAGCACGTATGGCAGCTCGCGCCAGTCGGCGCTGTGCAGGGCCAGGAAGTTGGCGTCGTGTCCAGGGGCCAGGGCGCCCACGTCGTTCAAGCCCAGGGCGGCGGCGGCGTTGACGGTGCAGGCGGTCAGGGACTCAGCAGGGGTCAGGCGGCACAGGCGCACCGCCAGGGCCAGCGCAAATTGTGTGCTGAACAGGGGCGAAGACCCCGGATTCAGGTCAGTGCCGACTGCCACGGCGGCGCCTGCATCTATCAGGGCGCGGCCCGGCGCAGCGGGGAGGCCCAGGTGCAGCGTCACGCCGGGCAGGATGGTCGCCACGGTGGTTGACCCCGCCAGCGCCGCAATCTGCGCCGGGCCACTGGCCTCCAGGTGGTCCACGCTGAGCGCGCCCAGCTCGCAGGCCAGCTCGGTGCCGCCGATGGCGTGGAACTGGTCGGCGTGGAGTTTAATGTCCAGGCCGTGCGCTTTGGCGGCCATCAGGATGGCGCGCGTTTCCTGAATCGTAAAGGCTTCGCGCTCGCAAAAGACATCCACGGCGGAAGCGACTCCCTTTTTCGCAACCGCAGGAATGAGGTCGTGGCAAACGGCCTCAACGTATTCGGAACGGCCCTCGGTGGGCGGGACGTGGATAAGGAGGGTTGGTATCAGCCCAAATTCCGCCTGAAGCTGGTGAACAGCTTCCAGCATCCGAATCTCAGCGGCGAAATCCAGCCCATACCCGCTTTTGACCTCAATGGTCGTCGCGCCCGAAGCACGGAGCGCCTGAAGACGGGGGCGGGCCAGCCGCACCAGCTCCTCCACCGTGGCCGCCCCTGTGGCCCGCATGGAGCTGCGAATGCCGCCGCCCCTCGCCAGAATTTCCTCGTAGGGCACCCCTTGCACGCGCGCTTCAAAGTCGGCCAGGCGGTCACCGGCCCAGACCGCGTGGGTGTGGGGGTCCACTAGACCCGGCACGACGGCTACACCCCCCAGATCGTGTTCAGCCCCAGTGGCAGGCGCTTCAGAACGTGGCCCCACCCAGCGAATCACCCCACCCGAAACCAGCAGCGCGGCGTCAGGAATGACCGTCAGCTCGCGCATGGCCGCACCGCGCTGCACGCCAGGCAGGGGCGTCACCAGCTGCGAGATGTTGGTGAACAGCGTCCCCGTCACGCGAACACCTCGCACAGCGTTTCCATGAGCAGGCGGGCAGACAGCAGTTCGCTGCGGCCACTGGGGTCAAGGTTCGGGGCTAGTTCGACAAGGTCTAGCCCCACCACTGTGTTTTGCCGTGCGGTGGCCGCCAGCAGGCCCATCGCCTGCGTATAAGTGAGGCCGTCCGGCTCAGGGCTAGAGGTGCCGGGCAAGACAGCTGGGTCAAAGGCGTCGGCGTCCACGCTGATATACACGTTCTGCCCGGTCGGCAGGCGGTCCAGCACGCCCTGAAGATTCGCCTGAACCTCTGTCATGGGGATCAGGGTGTGGCCGCGTGCGCGCGCCGCCGCCACCGCCTCGGGGTCAAAGCGCAGGCCGCGCAGGCCGATGGTCGTGATGTGAACGAGGTTCGGCAGCACTTCGCACGCCCGGCGAAAAGGGCTGGAATTGCTAAAGCGGGTGTCGTTGCGGGTATCCGTGAAGTCCAGATGGGCGTCTAGTTGAACGACATGCAGGGCTTCCATGTCCTCAAAGGCCCGCAGCAGCGGAAAAGACACGCTGTGGTCGCCACCCAGAAAGACAGGCAGGCGGCAGCGGGCCCGCACCAGCCGCGCCGCTTCGGTGATGCGGTCGCGCGCCAGTTCGGGTTCCAGACTGGGCAGAATCACGTCGCCCGCATCGGCGAAGGTGACCCCGGCCAGACGGGTCACGCCGTCCAGGCCGGTCAACGGCGGCACCGACCTCAGGCTGGCTTCCCGCAGCGCACGCGGCGCAAAGCGCGCGCCGGGCCGGAACCCCAGGGCAATGTCAAAAGGAATCCCCAGGGCGGCCACGTCGGCGTGCCAGTCGCCCTGCGGCTCAACGAGGGGCGCCCGAGCAAAGGTGGGAATGCCGCCGTAAGGCAGGTGGGCAGGGGCGGTCATCGGCAAAACCTCTCGCCGTCTGTGGGCCGGTAATCCAGGACAAACGTGCCCGCTGGGCTGAGGGTGGGCAGCCGAAGCCGCGTGACCCGCACGCCATCTTCTTCAAAAAGAAACTCCGCGACGCAGGCGTACCGGGCGGTGGCGTCCAGCACGTCGCCGCGCGCGCCAGTCCATAGGCGAACCCCGCCCGCCGTGTTCCAGAGCCGCAGAGTTGTCGGGCCGGCCCCCAGCAGATAGCGGCTGTCCGGTGTCCACTTCAGGATGTTGACGTCACTTTTGGGAAGGTCCAGCACTGAGCCGTCTGGACGAACCAGTTGCGCCGCCGCCGTATGGTCCTTGGCAAAGACGGCGTCGCGGAGGAACAGCAGCGCGACAAAGCGGCCGTTGGGCGCGGCGCGCTTGAGGTCCAGCGACCAGGTAATCCACCCGGCATCGGGGTGAGGGGCAGCGGGCGGGGCCGCCACTTGAACGCGCACGCCAGTCGAGAGCACCACCGGATAGACCGGTGGCTGGGGCGCCGGCAGGTCGGTTTCGGTCTGCGCTTTCCCGCCGCTCAGCGTGAGCAGCAGGGCTGTGAGCAGAACCGGCCGAAACAGGCCTTTCATTCCGGGTTCCCAATCCCCAGGCTGGGCAGGTCCAGGCCGCGCTCGCGCGCCACATCCAGCGCCAAGTCATAACCCGCGTCGGCGTGGCGCAGCACCCCCATGCCGGGGTCATTGGTCAGGCAGCGCGAGAGGCGGCGCGCGGCGTCGTCGGTGCCGTCAGCCACCGCGACCAGACCGCTGTGCTGCGAGAAGCCCAGGCCCACGCCGCCGCCGTGGTGAAAGCTCATCCAGGCGGCGCCGGACGCAATGCCCACCCCGAAGTTCAGCAGCGGCCAGTCAGAAATCGCGTCGCTGCCGTCTTTCATGGCCTCGGTCTCGCGGTAGGGGCTGGCCACACTGCCGGCGTCCAGGTGGTCGCGGCCAATCACGACAGGGGCCTTGAGGCGGCCATCGGCCACCATCTCGTTGAACAGCAGCGCCGCCCGGTCACGCTCCTTGTATCCCAGCCAGCAGATGCGGGCCGGCAGGCCCTGGAAAGCAATCTGGTCGGCGGCGTAGGTCAGCCAGGCCTGCAGGCGCTCGTCTTTGGGGAACAGCTCCAGCAGGGCCCTATCCGTCGCGCGAATATCCTCGGGGTCGCCAGACAGCGCCACCCAGCGGAACGGCCCACGCCCCTCGCAGAACGAATCGCGGATAAAGGCAGGCACAAAGCCGGGATAGTCGAAGGCGTCCTCTACACCGGCTTCCAGCGCCCGCTGGCGCAGGTTGTTGCCGTAATCGAACGCCACCGCGCCCCGTCGCTGCAACTCCAGAATGGCGCGCACATGCGTGGCCATCGCCTCGTAGGCCCGGCGGCGGTACGCCTCAGGCTGCTCGGCGCGCAGGTGGCCCGCATCCTCGTCGGCGGCCACGGGCGGGAGGTAGCCCCACATGGGGTCGTGGGCGCTGGTCTGGTCGGTTACCAGATCGGGCGTCCAGTTCAGGGCCACAAGCTGCGGCACCAGTTCAGCGGCGTTGCCGAGCAGCCCAATCGAGCGGGCCACCCCCTCGGCCTTGTAGCGCCCGGCCTTCTCAATGGCGTCTTCCAGGCTGTCAGCCACCTCATCCAGATACCGGGTGTCCAGCCGCTTCTGGATGCGGGTGGGGTCCACTTCAATGGTGATGCTCACGCCGCCGGCCAGCTTGACCGCCAGCGGCTGCGCGCCGCCCATGCCGCCCAGGCCAGCCGTGAGGGTCACCGTGCCTTTCAGGCTGCCGCCGAAGTGCTTCCTGGCCGCCGACGCAAAGGTCTCGTAGGTGCCCTGCAAGATGCCCTGGGTGCCGATGTAAATCCAGCTGCCGGCCGTCATCTGGCCGTACATAGTCAGGCCCGCCTGGTCCAGCCGGTCAAACGTCTCCCAGTTGGCCCAGTGCGGCACAAGGTTGGAATTGGCCAGCAGCACGCGCGGCGCCCATTCATGGGTTTTCAGGACCGCCACCGGCTTGCCCGACTGAATCAGCAGGGTCTCGTCATTCTCCAGCCGGTCAAGGGTCTCGACAATCTTGTGAAACGCGGGCCAGTTGCGCGCCGCCTTGCCCCGGCCGCCGTACACCACCAGGGCGTCAGGGTGTTCGGCCACCTCGGGGTCAAGGTTGTTCATCAGCATGCGCTTGGCGGCTTCTTGCAGCCAGCCTTTGGCCGTTTTGTGTGAACCGCGCGGCGCGCGGATGACGGGGGCAGGGTCGGCGGTCTGGGTCATGGCAACTCCTGGGCACAGCAAGCTTGAGGTGGCTGCATCTTCTGCCTTTGGGGGGCGTGGAGCAAGCTCGTTTTCCGGATAAGGCGGAAATCCTAACGTCATTCAATCTGCTATCCTGAATGAGTGAGTGCTCATTCAGACAAAGAAAAGGGGAAACCTCGTGCTGCCCCTCGCCCACCAGCCGACCCAGAACGGCGCGCCGCCATCCTGACAGCGGCGCAGAACTCCTTTGCGCAGAAAGGCTTTCACCGCACCACCATGCGGGAGGTCGCGCGGCAGGCTGGGCTGGCCGAGGGCACCCTCTACAACCACTTTGAAAACAAGGACGCCCTGCTGCTGGGGCTGTTTCAGGCACTGGGCGAACAGACCCGCGCGGACCTGACCCTCCCCACAGACGCGCCGCCACGACAGGCCCTGAAAGCAGTGCTGGCCGCGCCACTGCGGGCGCTGGCCCAGGACAACTTTGCGCTGTTCCGGGTGGTGGTTTCAGAAGCGCTGGTGAGGCCTGAACTGGGCCAGCGGTTCGCGGCGCTGCTGTTCGAACAGGCACCGCCAGAATTGGGAGGCACCCCTCCCCTCCCGGCACTGCCGACCCTGCAAGCCTTGATGACTGGCCTGGCGCTGCACCAGGCCCTGCGGCACGCCGACCCCACACCTGACCCGGACGCCCTAGCCGATGCCTGGAGCGAACAGGTGCTGGCCTTGCTGCTCCCCGAACCGCAAGAGGCGTCCTGATACGGATTCCGTCTGTTTCGTTTACAAATCGGAACAGAACCGATTTGCAAACTCCACGCCTGGAACCCGTTTTGCTCCTTCTCGCTCCGCTCGGATTGAATCGTTTTTGCAAACGATTCAATCGGAGTCCGTATGAGATGTACCACCGAACCCTGACGCCGGGCGCCCCGAGTCCTGCCCTCACGCTGGCCGCCGCCCTGCCCGATTGGAGGAACAGCAGATGAAACTGACCATTTTTGCCCTGGGGTCTCAAGGGGACGTGCAGCCGTACCTGGCGCTGGGCGCGGGGCTTCAGCGGGCTGGTCACACCGTGCGCGTGGCCCTGCCCGAGAATTTTCAGGCTCAGGCCACCGCAGTCGGCCTGGACACCCTGCCCATGCACGGCAACGTGCAGGCCCTGATGGACCAGCCCGAATTGCGCGCCCTGCTGGCCAGGGGGGACATGCTGGCCATCAACCGCTACACCTCTGCGGCGGCGCGCGCCGCTGCGCCTCTGTGGGCCGAGCAGGGGCTTCAGGCAGCCCAGGGCGCTGACTTGCTGGTCACCGGCCTGGGCACCCTGGCCCACAGCGTGGGTGAGAAACTAGGCGTGCCTGTGCTAGAGGCGCCGGTGGTCCCGCTGACCCCCACCCGCGACTTTCCAGCAGTGCTGTTGCCGCCGGGAACACCCTGGCTGGGCCCCTGGGCCAACCGGCTCACGCACCGCCTGGTGCGCCAGATGATGACGCGGCAGGGCAGCCCCGCCCTGACCCGGCGCATCCTAGGACTGCCGCGCACGCCGCGCCGTTCAGGGCATTTTCTGGCGGCGCCCACCCTGTATGGCATTAGCCCGTCGGTCCTGCCGCGCCCGAGCGACTGGCCCCAGCGGGTTCAGCTGACCGGCTACTGGTTTCTGCCCGAGGGTGCCTGGGCGCCGCCGCCGGGGCTGGAGGCCTTTGTGCAGGCTGGCCCGCCACCCGTGTCTATCGGCTTTGGCAGCATGGGCCTGCGCGACCCCCATCAGACCACGCAGCTTGTGCTGGAGGCCCTGGACTGCAGCCAGCAGCGCGCGGTCCTGCTGAGCGGCTGGGGCGGCCTGGGGGACCAGACGCTCCCCGATCACGTGTTTGCCGCGCCGCCCCTGCCCCACAGCTGGCTGTTCCCGCGCGTGGCCGCCGCTGTACACCACGGGGGTGCGGGCACCACCGCCGCCAGCTTACGCGCAGGCGTGCCGACCCTGGTGGCGCCGTTTTTTGGCGACCAGCCGTTCTGGGGCCAGCGGGTGCAGGCCCTCGGCGCTGGCCCCGCCCCACTGCCCCAGCGCACCCTCAGCGCCGCAGGACTGGCGGCGGCCCTACGCGAGCTTGCGGGCAACCCTGGCTTCACAGCCCGCGCCGCCCAGCTAGGGCAGCAGATACGCCACGAAGATGGTGTGGGCGAAGCAACCCGCCAGATAGAGGCTTACGGCACCGAATTGGGCCGTGGCTAAGGATTGCCGGAGACTTCTGGCCAGGGGCAAGCGGCATAGACGGCTTCAATGCCTGACCCATGCTGCGACGAGCTTCCTGGGTAGAACGACCTCCGCTGCCCACCGCTCTGCTCTTGTATTGGCCGTGGAACAGCCTCACCAGGCTGCTTGAAGGCAACCGCACATCTCCACAAGCCGCTGGCATCAGCGCCGTCGGAGATCAAACCCAGAGGATCGCCGGAGCCTGGATGGGGTGCTTTGATGATGCCCTGACCGTCGGCCCACAGCGCTGCTCTGTTTGAGGCCAGCACCTAGCGCAATTTTCAATTCCCAGGACGCCGACACAGCTCCCCAGATCTTCAGAACCCACCACTAGCGCCTTAACCCAGTCTAAAGTTGCGCCTCAACTTATTTTTAGGTTAACCTAAAAATATGAAGCCTCCAGCCCATTTCCGTTCTCATTCTTGGCGGCTGGCGTGGCTGCCGCTGGCACTGGCGGCCTGCACCGCGCCGGCCCCTGAAACCCACGCGACCCTGGTGCGCGACCTGCAACCCGCTGCCCTGAACGGCCGCCCCCTGAAGGTCACGACCACCGCCAACATCGTGGGCGACCTGGCGCGCGTGATAGGCGCAGAGCGCGTGCAGGTGACCGACCTGATGGGCCCAGGCGTGGACCCTCACCTGTTTAAAGCCAGCGCCCGCGATGTCCGGACCTTGCAAGGCGCCGACCTCGTGCTGTACGGCGGCCTTCACCTAGAAGGCAAGATGGTCGAGCTGCTGGAAAAAAACCGCAAGGCCACAGCCGTGACCCAGAACGTCCCCAAAGAACGCCTGCTTTATCCGCAGGGCGGGTTTGGCGGGGTGGAGGGGCTGGCCGACCCGCATGTGTGGTTTGACGTGGACCTCTGGAAGACGGCTGCCGAGACGACCCGCGACGCCCTGAGCGCCGCCGACCCGGCGGGTCAGGAACGCTACGCCCAGAACGCCGCTGCCTACCTGACACAACTGGACGCCCTGGACCGCGAGGTGGCCGCCCTGATGAACCGGGTGCCCAAAGAGCAGCGGGTGCTGGTGACGGCCCACGACGCCTTCGGCTATTTCGGGAAGCGCTACGGCGTTGAAGTGCGGGGCGTGCAGGGGGTCTCGACGGCGTCCGAAGCTGGCACCCGCAACGTGCAGGAACTGGCGCAGTTTGTGGCCAGCCGCCGTATTCCCGCGCTGTTCGTGGAGAGCAGCGTGCCGCAGCGCACCGTGCAGGCCGTCATTTCGGCGGTTCGGGCCCAGGGCCAGACGGTGCAGATAGGCGGCCAGCTGTTCAGTGACGCCCTGGGCAGCGCAGGCACCCCCGAGGCCACCTATCTGGGCATGGTGCGCCACAACGTTCAGACCATCAGCAGCGCGCTGGCGCCACGCGCGCAGGAGCAAACCCCATGACGACCCCCGCAGAGCCTCTGTCCATCCGTGACCTGACCGTCGCCTATCACGAAAAACCCGTCCTGTGGGACGTCGACGTGACTTTTCCTGCCGCGCGGCTGTGCGCCATCGTGGGACCCAACGGAGCGGGCAAAAGCACCCTGCTCAAGTCGGCGCTGGGGCTGCTGCCCGCCGCATCTGGCACCGTGCGCTTTTTCGGGCAGCCGCTGGGAGCCGTGCGGCGGCGCGTGGCGTATGTGCCGCAGCGCACCAGCGTGGACTGGGACTTTCCCACTGACGCGCTGGACGTCGTGCAGATGGGCCTCTACGGCCGCCTGGGCTGGTTTCGCCGCCCCGGACGCCCGGAGCGCGAAGCGGCGCTGGCGGCCCTTGACCGCGTCGGTATGGCCGAGATGGCCGGGCGGCAGATTGCCCAGCTCTCGGGCGGGCAGCAGCAGCGGGTGTTTCTGGCGCGCGCCCTGGCCCAGGACGCCGACGTGTACCTGATGGACGAGCCGTTTGCCGGCGTGGACGCCACCACCGAGCGGGCCATTCTGGACGTGATGCAGTCTTTGCAAGACGCCGGGCGCACCGTGATCGTGGTTCACCACGACCTTGACACCGTGCGCGACTACTTTAACCACCTGACCCTGCTGAACGTGGAACTGGTGGCCAGCGGGCCCATGAGCGAGGTCTTTACCCCAGGCAACCTGCGGCGCACCTACGGCGCCAAGACCCAGTTTCTGCGGGAGGTCGGATGAATCTCCCGGACCTGCTGACCGACTACACCCTGCGCAACGTCGCGCTGGGCAGCGCCCTGCTGGGGGTGACGGGCGGCGTGATCGGCGCCTTTACCATGCTGCGCCGCCAGAGCCTCCTGGGGGATGCCCTGGCGCACGCCGCGCTGCCGGGGGTGTGCCTGGCCTTCCTGCTGACCGGCAGCAAGGCGCCGCTGTGGCTGCTGCTGGGCGGCGGCCTGAGCGGCTGGCTGGGCGCGCTGGCGGTGCTGGGCGTCCTGAAATACACCCGGCTGAGCGAGGACGCGGCGCTGGGCACGGTGCTGTCGGGCTTTTTCGGCTTTGGTATCACGCTGCTGACCCTGATTGCGGGCAGCGGCGACGCCAACCAGGCGGGCCTGGACAAGTTTCTGTTCGGGCAGGCGGCGACCATTGTGGCCGGGGACGTGGCGGTCATGGCGGTGATGGCGGCGCTGGGGCTGGGGCTGGTGGCGCTGCTGTTCAAGGAATTCAAGCTGCTGACCTTTGATCCCACCTACGCCCACACGCTGGGCTTTCCCACCGGGCGCCTGGGCACGCTGCTGACCTCGCTGGCGGTGGTGGCCGTCATGATTGGCCTGCAGACGGTGGGCGTGGTGCTGATGGCCGCCATGCTGATTGCCCCGGCGGCGGCGGCGCGGCAGTGGACCGACGACTTGCGGCGCCTGCTGCTCCTCAGCGGCGGGTTTGGCGCGCTCTCGGGCGTGCTGGGCGCCCTGATCTCGGCCACCCAGGCCAACCTCCCCACAGGGCCAGTCATCATTCTGGTCGCCAGTGGGGTGCTGCTGGTCTCAGTGTTCTTTGCGCCCCGGCGCGGGCTGCTGTGGGCCAAGTTCGCCTCGCGGCGGCGCGGCCGCGTGCTGCGTGAAGCAATGGTGCGTGGGGTGCGCCCATGATCGCCGCCGACCTGATTATTGTCCTGACTGCCGCACTGGTCGCCGTGGCCGGCAGTCTGCTGGGGGTCTTTCTGGTGCTGCGGCGCCAGAGCATGCTCAGTGACGCCATCAGCCACGCGGTGCTGCCCGGCATCGTGGGTGCGTTCTGGTTGTCGGGCGGCACGGCCACGGTGCCGGCCCTGCTGGGCGCCGCCGCGATGGGTCTGCTGACCGTGTTCAGCGTGGAACTGCTGGAACGCAGCGGCCGGGTCAAGGTGGACGCCGCCATCGGCGTGGTGTTTCCGCTGCTGTTCTCGGTGGGGGTCATCCTGGTTTCCCTGTTCTTCCGGGATGTGCACCTGGATATGGACGCCGTGCTGTACGGCGAGATTGCCTACGCGCCCCTGAACACGGTGCTGCTCGCCGGCCGCGAGGTGCCCGAGTCCCTGCTCCTCATGGGCACCCTGGCACTGCTGAATCTGGCGTTCGTGGCCCTGTTTTATAAGGAACTCAAGCTGAGTACCTTTGACGCCGGGCTGGCCGGCACCCTGGGCTTTCTGCCCGCCGCGCTGCACTACGGCCTGATGACCCTGCTGTCCTTTACCACGGTCGGCGCCTTTCAGTCGGTGGGCGCGGTGCTGATTGTGGCGTTCGTGATTATTCCGCCCGCCAGCGCGTACCTGTTGACCCGCCGCCTGAGCGTCATGCTGGGCCTGAGTCTGCTGCTGGGCGTTGGTGCCAGCGCCGCCGGCTACGGCCTGGCGCTATGGCTGGACACCTCGATTGCCGGGATGATTGCCACGGTGCTAGGGGCCGCCTTCGCCCTGTGCGTGGTGTTCTCGCCGATGGGCGGCGTGGTGCCCACCCTGACCCGCCGCGTTCGCCAGCGTCAGGCGTTTACCGCACGCCTGCTGCTGACCGCCCTGCACGGCTTTGACCAGGCCCCCACCCCCGGCGACCTGGCCACGCGCCTGGACTGGGACGCCGCGCGGGTGGATACGGCGCTGGCTTATGCCCAGGGTCAAGGCTGGGTGCAGGGACAGGGCAGCGGCTATGCCCTAACCCCCACCGGGCAGACCCTGACAGGCCGACCGGGGTAACAACGAACGCCATCACCCGCTGCCTGAAGGACTGACCCTCAGGCGGCGGGCTGCGTTTGGATGGCCAGGTAACCGTTCACCTTGGCCCTCATCACTGAGGCACCATCCTAGGCAATCTGGGAGAGGCCACTCCTGCCCCGGACCCTTCAAAAGCCAGATCGCAACTGGGACAACGCCGTCCCGTTGGCTGGCGACTCTTTTCCTGTTGAGAGGAGGCCGTTGGGGGTGTTGACCGAAGTTGTGGCGCCGAATGGTGGCGCCTGTTCGGCCCGGTGGCCAGGTGAGGTGGCACCGCCACGACGGCCCGAGACGCAACCAGATGCCAGCGGCCCAGACGCGGCCAATCACGGTGGCCGGGAGAGCCTGGGCGTCGCGCTACATCAGTCGGCACAAGGCACAACCAACAGACCGGAGTAGCACGCTCAGAGGGCAAAACATCCCATCATGCGCCCATCATCCCCGGCTCTTTACGCTCTGCCTATCAACGGACGCGCCGCCTTGCAGGTGACGCCGCCGAAGATGCCACCGCTGCCGCTGGCTTTGAACGGGGCCACGAGAAAGTCTGTCCAGCAAGAGGAACCAAGCTCGGGCCGGTGGCGAGCCAGAGCGGCTCAAAGCCCTGCGCCCTCACACCCCAGCCACACATCTCCAAGGAGACCCCACATGCCTACCCTGACCCGCTTGACCCTCGCCCTGTTGCTGCTTTCGCCCGTCATCCCCGCGTTGTCCACACATGCCACCGCCCAGAGCCAGGCCCGCTCGGCACCGGCCAAGGCGCGTCCTTTCCACATGACTGGCGTGGTCAAAAACTCGATGGGCGTGCCGCTCAAGGGCGTGCGGGTCGGCGCCGACAACACGGTCATTGGAGGCTCGGAGGTCTGGACCACCACCGACGCCCAGGGCCGCTACGACCTCGACCTGTCGAAAATGCCCATTCTGAACTCGTGGACGGCCGCCGCGCACCTTGTGGTGAACTACGGCGGCGGGCAACACACGCTCTATCCCGAGCCGGACAATTCGGCTGCTTTTCTGGGCCGGGACGGCGCCATTCGTAATTTCACGCTCAAGATTACGGGGCAGTCACCAGGCGGCGGCTATTACGGCGCGCGCTTCTACGCGCAACTTGGCCTGTCGGAGGCCGGAGAGATGCCCGAGTACGGCGACGTCGAGCTGACCTTGACGCCTGCAGGGCCGATGATTGACGGCTCCAAAGGCCAGACCATCAAGCTCCGTCAAAACCAGCTCCCCTTTGAAGTGCCGCAGGGCCGCTACCGGGTAACGGCGCGCTCCATCTCCGGCAAGGGCCCCATCTGGCTCAAGGCGCGGGGCGGCTCTTACGGACCCGAGGCGGTCGTCAACATGGAATACACGGCCGGCACGGGGATGACGCTCTCGGTTGATATGGTCCACCCCCGCCGTTAAGGTTGGGCCTCTAGTGAAAGGGGCTCCTCACGGGTTGCACCCTTGTAGAGTCCCACTCCAACGCCTTGGCTAAAAGAGAACTGTGCCAACGTGGCGTTCTGGGCACTGCTGATCTGTAACGTCCAGAAACTGGAAAAGCGCCTGCTTATTCTGGACCCAGACCGCCGTTCTCTTCAGACCTCACCGTTGTGGCTAACAGTTCCATCAGCGGCGGCTTCTGTTGTCTCCCGACCGAAACCGGACCCTGTCGGCCCCCCGCTGATCTGAAGACCAGTCAGCACTCTGCATCCGAGCAGGTCACGTCCTCCACAACATTGCGAGGAAACAGGCGAGACCCACATGAGGCTACGCATTACGCCCGAAGTCTCTACAGTTTCATCATGGCTCTGACGGTGCGTTCAGCTCGACCCACTGAGGCGTTGTCGTTACTTGCGCGTTTGTACGGCCTCAGCGACGAGGAAGTCCAGCCTGTCGTTGAGAGCCTGCTCTACCTCTGTGTCGCAGAAGACCACGGGGAAAGTCTGGGTGTCCTCGGCCTACGGCACCCGACAAATTGTGGCGCTGAAGTCATGGGGGGCAGTCTCCCAGGATCAGACCGGCACAGCGTCTCTCTGGCCTTGCTTCAGCATGCCCTGGAACGACAACCTCAGCTCGTGGCCTACGGTGAAGAGGACTTTTTCTCGGCCGATACGTTACACGCTGCTGGGTTCAGGGTTATCAGCGCCTATACAAAAGCGAGCGGTCCTCTGCCCACCAAGCAAGTGGCGGTTCCAGATGGCTACCGTCTCGTCCCTCTGTCTGAGGTCCACGACGGCCATGATCGTTACCGTGCCCAACAGGCATATATGGACCAGCCTGGGCACACGGTCACCACGACGGCCGATGTCGTTCCCAACGTTCATGGCTCTGATGACCGCCTTGGCTTTCTTGCTTACGACGCGGCGGGCCAACCGGCCGGTGTGGTGCGGGCCTGGTTGGACAAAGGCGAACTCTCGGTCGGGAACCCTGGGGTTCATCTCGCGCACCGAATGACAGGGCTGCGCCAGAGTCTCTTACTGGCCGCCTGCGGCGCAGCACGTCAACGAGGCGCGACACGACTGGTCATGGAGTCTTGGGGCGAGACAGCGGAAGACCGCACGGCCGATGAGCAGCTTGGCCTGCAGCTCGAAACCTCTACCCCCATCTATGGCTCTTTGCATGTGGACCGCATGGCCATGGCCCAACAGGAAGGTGGCCCGATCCTCAGTGACCACACGGCCTGACAGCGGCTACCAGTTCCATTGAGGGGCCAACAACGCCACTCAACTTGTGGCTTACGGACACCCACTGTGTTCGCCTCAGCGTGGTTGAGGCTCATCACTCTCAACTACGTTGAGTTCCGCTGTGAGGTAGTGCAGCAGTCACCAGGATGAGACCGACGGATGAAGCAACAGATCTTGAAGATCATCCAGTCACACTTGGAACACGGACACTTTTTCTTCCACTGTGCGGCGAGCACGTGGCCCGAAACGCAGGCCCGGATGACTACGGTGGGCACACCACACATGCCACCGCTGAGTATGGGCCAGGCCCATCTCTTCAAAGTTGAAGCCTGAGTTTTTAAGGTTGAGTGCAGGTGTTCAGGCGCTGTCCACCCTGACCCTCTAGAGTGAGGGCTGTGCCGCGAACCCTCCGCACCGTGGACAGCGCCGTGGCGCTGCTGGAGCTGTTTGACGCCGACCACACCGAATGGCGTCTGAGCGACCTGGCCCGGCATCTGGGCCAGCCTACCTCTACCGTTCACGAAGCGCTGGGCACCCTGGCCGCCAGCGGTCTGCTGACCCGCGTGGGGCGGGGGCGCTACCAGCTGGGGTGGCGGCTGCTCAAGCTGTCCAGCGCCCTGTACGGCAGCCTGCCCTGGTATGCACCGGCCCACGCCGCCATGGAGCGGGTGGCGCGGGCGACGCATCTGCTGGCCTTTTTATGCGTGCAAGACGGCAGCCGCGTGCTGTGCATCGCGCGCAGTGTGCAGGGCCGTGACGGCCCCCCCGTGGCCGGTGAACTGGACTTTGAACTCCCAGGCCACGCCACGGCCAGCGGCAAGCTCCTGCTGGCCCTCAGCCGCCAGCCTTTGCCGTCACCCGCCCTGCCTTTCACCCCTCAGACGGTCCAGACCCCGGCCACCTGGGCCGCGCAGGCCGCCGTCATCCGGGCGGCCGGGTACGCCCAGACCGCCGATGAGTGGGCGCCGGGCACCGCCAGTCTGGCCGTGCCCGTGCGCGGCGCAGACGGCGCGGTGCTGTGTGCGCTGGGCGTCAGCCTGCCCACCAGTCGGCTTCAGGGACGTGAAACCCTGCTGCGGACCCTGTGCGCCGCCGCCGAAGAAGTCAGCTGGGCACTGGGCTTTCGGCCCCGGCTGGCAGCAGGCTCTGGGCCTGGGCCGGGGGCAGCGGCCGGGCCAGCAGAAACCCCTGAACGTGGTCACACCCCAGACCCGTAAGCAGGCGGCGCTGGGTCTCGTCCTCGACTCCCTCAACGGTCACGGTCATCTCCAGACTGTGGGCCAGCTGAATCATGGCGGTCAGTAGGGCCGTGACGCGCTGGCTGGCCGAGGTGGTCAGGTGACTGGTAAACGAGCGGTCAATCTTGAGCTGGTCAAAGGGGAGCGCCTGCAACACGCTGAGGCTGGAATACCCGGTGCCAAAGTCGTCAATGGCAATCTGCACGCCCAGCGCCTTGAGGTCCTGAATATGGTTCTGGGCCAGCGTCAGGTCACGCATCACCAGGCTTTCGGTGAGTTCCAGCACCAGCGCCTCGGGCTGCAGGCCCGCCGCTTCCAGCGCGGCCTGCACGTCCTGCACAAAGGAAGGCTGCTCGAACTGCATGGGCGACACATTGACCGACATCGCCAGGCCCCGCTCGGCAAACTGCCAGCGGACCGCCTGGGTGCATGCCTCGCGCAGCACCCACGCCCCGATAGGCAGGATGGCGCGCGAGTCCTCGGCCATCGGAATAAAGACCACGGGGGGCACCAGGCCGCGCTCGGGGTGTTCCCAGCGGATCAGGGCCTCAAAGCCCACCAGGCCGGGGCCGCTGGGGGTCACGCCGTGCAGGGCAAAGCGGCCCTGGTAGTGCAGGCGCAGTTCGCCGCGCTCGTGGGCGCCGCGCAGGTCGCGCTCCAGCTGGCGGCGCTCGGCGGGTTCACCCATCTCGGCTTCAAAGTGCAGCACCTGATTGCCGCCCGTGTGCTTGACCCGGTACATGGCCAGGTCGGCGTGCTGCTGAAGGGCCTCAGCGTCCTGACCATCGGTGGGGGCCACCGCGCAGCCCACCGAGGCGGTGATTTGCACCATCTGGCCAGCAATCCGGAAGGGCTCGGCCAGCACCCCCAGCAGCTTGGCCGCCACCGCGCGGGCGTCGGGCACCGCCGAGACCCGGCGCAGCAGCACCGTGAACTCGTCGCCGCCGATACGCCCCACGAGGTCGGTGGCGCGCACCACGCTTCTTAAGCGCCGGGCCACCTCCTGCAGCAGCTGGTCGCCCGCGTGGTGGCCCAGCGTGTCGTTGACCTGCTTGAACTTATCCAGGTCAATAAAAATCAGGCCCAGATGTTCGCCGCCCTGCAGCGAATCGAGCGCCTGCTGGGTGCTGTGTCCAAAGTGGGCGCGGTTGGCCACGCCAGTCAGGGGGTCGTGGGTGGCGCGGTGCAGCAGCACCTGCTGGGTTTCTTGCAGGGCCGTATTGGCCTGGGCCAGTTCCACGTTGCGCAGCCGCTCGATTTCGGCTTCCCGCTGCAGCAGTTCCAGGCGAATCTGGGCGGTGAGCAGCTGAGAGCGGCTCTCGACCTCGCGCGCATGAATCTGACGTTCCAGGTCGAAGTGGGCCCGCGTGTACCCCAGGGCCACCTCATGGTCGCCCAGACGCTCGTGAAGTTCGGCCAGCAGGCGCAGGGCCTCGGTTTCCAGCGGGCGGCTGCCCTTGGCCCGGCTGAGGGTCAGGCCGCGTTCCAGCAGCGGCCGGGCCTCGGCCAGTTGCCCCAGGTGCAAGAAGGCGTTCCCCACCGCCAGCTTCATCTCGCAGATGTTCTCGTGATCCTGCTGGCGCCGGGCCTCTTCCAGGCCCACCTGCGCGGCCGCCAGCGCCTCATGGGGCCGGCCCAGGGCCAGCAGCGCCCGCACGACGTTGCGCTGAATCGTGCCCTGCCAGCGCGGCGGACAGTGGGCGCGAATGAGGGGCATATGTTCTTCGGCCAGCGCCAGTACCGTCTCGTATTCACCCAGCTGGGTGCGCACATCAATCATGTATGTCATGGCGGCCCCCAGAAAGGGCGGCGTCAGCTGCTGGGCAATGCCCAGGGCCTCTTCCAGAGATTCCAGCGCCTGCTGCAAGTTGCCGGTATCGGTGTACAGGCTGGCTAGGTTGTTCAGCGCCCGGAAACGGTTGGCGTCGTCGCCCATCTGCTGGGCCAGGCGCAGGGTCTGAAGAAAATAGTCAAACGCGCGGTCGTACTCGCCCAGCCGGTGATGCGCCAGCGCCAGGCCATTCATCAGGCGGCATTCGACCTCGGGGGCCTGGGCACTGCGCGCCCACATCAGGCCTTCTGAGGCCAGGCGGATGGTCTCGCGCGGTTCGCCCAGATAAAAGGCGCAGCCGCTGAGCAGCACCAGCGCAAACGCCTGCGCCCAGGGGTCACTGGCCTGCTGCGCCTCACCCAGCAGCCTGACCAGTTCGGCGCGGGCGGCTTCTGGCCGGCGGTACATGCCGTCTTCCATGGCCCGCAGCTGGTCGCGCAGGCTTGGGGCAGGCAGGACGTGGGCAGTTGAAGTCGGCATGGGGTCAGGGACGCGCCGCACACGACCACTGCTGTGTACAGAGCGTTGCCCGGCAGAATAGACAGCCCCCTACCACAGAAACGTCACACGCTGAAGGAGAAGCGGACCTGAAGAAACCTTGACCTTCGAACGTGAAAAAGAACTGCCTGAGCGGCAACAACGCCCGGGCAATAGAAAGAAAATGAAGTTACTTTTGTGCTTCAAGGAGAGTGGCCTTGCCGCTCTCCTCAGCGCAGTGGCCTGGCGAGAGGGATAAGGCCGAATCTCAAAAGCTCCTCAGGTGCCTCCCAACTCTGTCAGGCCGCCAGCTAAGGTGCCAGCACCTTCCAGCCTCAACAGACAGGCGGCCAGCCGAAAAGGCCAACCGCCTGAAACTGACAGAGGCCGCGTCCCCAACCTAGCCGTCCATCAGCTTGGGCAGCATCCGCACCCAGTTGACATCGGGCCAGCGGCCCAGAAAAGCCAGCGCCTCGGGACTTAGACCCTGATCCAGTTCAATGGCCAGCAGGGCCTGGCCGCCGCGGGTCTGGCGGGTGCAGGTCAGCGTGGCGATGTTCACGCCGTCAGCGGCGACTGTGCTGGCAATGCGGGCAATCATGCCCACCGCGTCGGTGTAGCGCAGGAGCACGGTGGGACTGGCGCCACTAAAATTGACACCCAGCCCCTGCACCTGCGTCACCTGAATCACGCCGCCGCCCGTCGAGCTGCCCTGCACGGTGACTTCCTGCGTATCGCCGCGCACGTCCAGCCGGGCCGTGTTGGGGTGAACGTCGCCCAGGTCGGTGTCCTGAAACTCGAAGGCGAAGCCCGCCGCCTGGGCGTCTTCAAAGGCGTGGGGCAGACGCTCGTCATCGGGCCGCTCACCTAGCAGCCCGGCAATCAGGGCCAGATGGGTGCCGTGACCGCGCCCGGTCTTGGCGAAGGAGGCATGCAGGCCAATCTGCGCCTGGCGGGGCGCCTCACCCAGCAGGTGGTGCGCGACCAGGCCCAGGCGGCAGGCGCCCGCCGTGTGGCTGCTGCTCGGCCCAATCATGACGGGGCCAATCATGTCAAGAAGGGACATGGCGCCATCATACGAAGTGGCGCGGGGTGGCCGCCGCCTCAGATTCGGCGGGCCAGGACAGCCCATGCGAAAGGACCTAGTCAAAGCGCAGAGCCGCCCAGCAAGTCTGCCCTGGCGGCTCTACACAGGCACCCGAACCTGCGGTCAATCTGAAGTGTTGGCGCCGCTAATGGGTGTCAGGTTCTCCCGCAGCTCCTCGAGTTTCTCGTCCAGATTGGCGTTGGGGTCCAGGCCGTTGGCGTCCGCGTTGCCAGTGGCGCCCTGCATGCCGTCCTCAATGACGTCCTGCTGGTCGGTGTCCTCGTGGGCGCGGATATCGTTGTCCGTCTTGTCGGTCATGCGCCCAGGGTGGCGCGGCGCCGGGGCTGCCGGATGGGACGGGTTGAAAGAGACCTTTATCGGGGATGGTCTGACGACACCTGATACGTACTTCTGTTTGGCACGCCACCACATCGAGATGACTACCCTGCAAAATGTAGTCAGAGTGCGCCAGGACCCATCAGATGAGTGGAGAAGTAGGTCCTAGAGGCTGCCAAGAACAGGTTTGAAGTTGGCGGTCGTGACTTCGCAACGAGCAGAATGGGTCGGTGACGCGCCGAGGGTACCCCAGTGACGTCGATGACGACACGTATTTCTTTCTGCTCCCGTATCTGCTGCTGAGTCCCGAGGACGCGAGGCGACGGAAATATCCCATTCGAGACGTGCTGAACGCCCTGCTCTGGGTCGCGCGCACTGGCGCGCAGTGGGCGTATTTGCCCCATGACTTCCCACCGGCGGAGACGGTGCGCCAACAGGCGCACCGCTGGTTTGAGGCCGCGTGCTTTCAGAGCGCGGCGCATGATCTGCGGATTCTGTCCCGCGTGGAGAAGGGACGGAACGGGGCGCCAAGCGCGATCATCATTGACAGTCGCACCTTGCACAGCACACCAGAGAGCGGCCACCGTGCCGGGTTTGATGGTGCGAAGAAACGCAAAGGCACCACAGTCCATCTGGCCGTCGACACCCTGGGGCATGTCCTCGCGGTGCTCACCACACCAGCCAATGAGCAAGACCGGGCACAGGTCTTTGACCTGTGCCTAGACGTGCAGGAAGCCACAGGTGTGACGGTCCAAATCGCCTTCGCCGATCAGGGCTACACCGGCACCCAGACCGCTTTGGACGCCACACAAGCGGGTGTTGAGTTGGTCGTGGTCAAACGACCCGAAGCGACCAAGGGGTTCATTCTGCTGCCGAAACGCTGGGTCGTTGAGCGCTCACTGGCCTGGTTGGCGCGCTTCAGACGCCTCGGACGTGACCTGGAACGCTTGCCCACCACCCTGGTCGGCTTCCACGTCCTCGCCGCCTGCATTCTGCTCTGCAACAACTTGAAGCCCCTTGTTGCATAACGTTCTTGGCACCCTCTAGAGAGGTTCTGGCAATTTAATGACTCGTGTTACTCTATTTTATACCCCTGTGACACAATAAAGTATATTTTCCAGTGGCATAATAAATCTGATAGTTAGGTAGTATCAAGCTTATAAATCTTTTTGCTTGCAAGGTTATAAGACTCTTATTTCAGATAACGCTGGATTAGATAATCAGAATTGTCTTAGGAGCGACAGACAGGGGGTGCTGCATTCCTTATGATGTCAATGAATGAAAGGAAGTCACCGATTCCTGCAGAGACCTGTAAGGCGCTCCCGCCAATAATTTCACAGTTCTGATAGCGATAAATCCGTTTAATCATAACCCACTTTCCTCAGATCTAAATTTCTTAGATGCTGTAAGCAATGCAAAAGGTATTCCCAAGATAGCTATACTTACACCAATATCTCCGAAAAAATAATACATAATATATGAAATTCCAATATAGGAAATAGTGAAAATTACTGTAAATATAGCTTTATTCATTAAATTTCCTTACTGTGCCTCACAGGCATCAACTGATAGTTGCCTGATCAACGGTTGTGGCAAGTGGTTCGGGTAGCGTGACACGATATTGAGCGGCCGGAAGCTTCCTGGTTATCGGTTCCCTGGCTACTCTTCAAAACGGGTAATAAGCAACAGAAAGTCGTCTCCTGTACGGTGTTTCCGCGATGAAACGTTCCGGAAGTCGACCTCCCCACAATACCTTGCAGACCGCGTTGCGGTTTACCTTTCTCTTAGATGCCCACCGCCTCGTCGTTTTTACGGCGCTGCTTCTGGCCGTCATTCAAGCTCGTATAGTCGTCTTGTACATCCTCAAAACGCATTTCGCCCTGCCAGGCACATTGACGACCCGTTACCAACGGCTCTGCCCTTTCGTGCAGTTTCCTGTTCCTGAGTGGACCGCCCTGGGGTCAGGCTGGGGTCACGCTGGGTTCTGCTTTCAGGGCGGCCGCCAGCGACTCTAGGCTGGTGGCCGGGTGGGCCAGCGCCGCGCGGGCCAGCGGCAGGCGCACAAGGTTGGGAAACTGGGCAAAGAGGCGCAGCATGGTGCGCGCCAGCGGCCCGGCTGGCGTGTGCGGGTCCAGAAAAGCCTGCCACTGCGCAGGCGGCAGAGCAAAAAAGGTCCCGAAAAAGGTGGGCAGCGCGCCGGGCGGCAGGTTCAGCAGCGCCTGCACCCCCAGCAGATGCGTGCTCCGCGCCGCGCGGCGTTCGGGGGGCCACAGGGCCGCCCAGCCGGCCGCCGCCGGGTCGGTGCCGGCCCGCAGCGCGCCCGCCACCGCCGCCGCGACCCCTGGCGCGTCCTGCAGCGCCCCGGCCACCTGAAAGCCGCTGATGGGATGTACCATGCCGGCCGCCGCGCCGTAGGCCAGCGGCCCCGCAGGCGGAGGCACGGCCGCATTCATGGGAAAGGCCACCCATTCCTCGGCCAGCACCTCGCGCGCGGGGGTGCCCTGCGCCGCCAGGCGGGCATGCAGCCGGCTGCGCAGCCAGGCGCGGGTGGGCGCCGGGCGGGCCACCAGACTGGTTTCCTCTACAAAGTAGCGGTCGCCCCCCAGGTGCATGGCGTACAGAAAGGTCGGCTCGGGGTGCTGGCCGTGGGGCGTGCGGTAGTCCATCCAGACCACCGCGCCGGGCGCACTGGGGGGACGGTCAAACCGGGCCGTGACCCCGTAGGCCGTTTGCAGCGCCGCCCCGCCGGGGTGCTGGGCGGGCCGCAGCGCCGGCTGGTGGCCACTGGCGTCAATCACCACCCGCGCCGTCCACGTCTCGCCGCCCTGGCCGGCCACCTGCCAGCCGGCTGGGGTCTGTTCGGCGGCGCGCACCTGGCCGGCCGTCCAGAGGAGCGCCCCGCCGCGCGCCTGCATGGCCCGCAGCAGCGCCGCATTGTCCAGCAGAGCGTAGGGCCGCAGCAGCGGCGTGGGCTGCGGGCCGGTGTACACGCGCACGTCGCTCCAGACCTGGGCAGCGCAGGCCTGTGCCCAGGGCGGCAGGTCAGCCCACCACGCGCCGTAGGTCGCCGGAAAGGCGCGCGGCGGGTGCGGGGCGACCACGCGCACCGTCAGGTCCTGCCGGCCCAGTTCGGCACCCAGGGCGAGGGCCGCCGGGCCACCGCCAATCACCAAGGCGTCGGTATGGGGGGAGGTGGGCACGGCTGGCAGGGTAGCGCGCCCGGCAGCGCGCAGAGTGTACCGGGTCATGCGGAGAGGCCGTCCGCCCGAACGTGGAGAAACCCTGAATGCCAAGTGTGCCGCCCGACCTGCACGGCGCCCTGGGCGCGCACTAGGCTGCCCTCCATGAGTCGCCCTTTGCTCCTTCGCATGTGGCCCGCCGCCCTGGTTGTGGCGGCCGGTCTGACCCTGGCCGCCTGTTCACCCCAGAACCTGCAAGGCACCCTGAACCGCTCGGTGTCGGTCGTGGGCCTGACCGTCACCCAGAATGTGCGCTACAGCGCCGATACACGCGGCGTCTTTGATGTTTATGCGCCCCAAGACGCTCAGAATGCGCCCGTCGTGCTGTTTATCCACGGCGGGTCGTGGGAAGGCGGCGACAAGGAAGGGCACAAGTTCGTGGGCGAGTCGCTGGCGCGCGCCGGCTATGTCACGGCCGTCATGAATTACCGCCTGGCGCCGAACAACCGCTATCCCACCTACATTCAGGACGCCGCCCAGGCACTGAAGGTGCTGCGTGACCAGGCCAAGACCTACGGCGGACACCCGGACAACCTGTTCGTGATGGGTCACTCGGCCGGGGGCTTTAATGCGGTGGAGGCCGTGGACAATGAACGCTGGCTGCGAGAGGTGGGCGTGCCGGTGTCGGCGGTGCGCGGCGTGATTGGCGTGGCGGGGCCGTACAGTTACGACTTCCGCCAGTTTGCCAGCGCCCGCGCCTTTCCTGAAGGCGCCCTGCCCGACGACGTGATGCCTGACCGCCATGTCCGCCCGGACGCCCCGCCTCACCTGCTGCTGGTGGCCGAAAACGATACGACCGTCTACCCACAAAACGCCGTGAACATGGAAGCGGCCCTCAAACGTGCGGGCGCCCAGGTCACGCGCACGGTGCTGCCGCGCGTCAACCACATCACGGTCATCGCGGCGATGGCCCGGCCCCTGACGTTTCTGGGCGGCACCCGCCAGGCCGTGCTGGACTTTATCGAGGCGCGGCGCCTGAAATAAACAGCGGCACCTGTCGAAAGTGCCGGCGCGAATCTCTCAGGAACGCCACTGAGCTTCAGACCAGCTTTTCCTCCCCGACACCCGGACAGCCGAGGGCTGGCTGTCCGGGTTTTGCGCTTCATCTCCGGGCGCTACAGTGCGGCCATGCGTGTTCCCGCCCTGTGTTTGCTGCTGCTGGCGCCTGCCCTGAGCGGGTGCCGGTACAACTTCGTGCCGCTGATTCCGGCGCAGATTGAAACAGAATTGCCTGCGCGGGTCACGGGCGCGGTGCTGGAACGGGACGGCGAGACCCTGCGCCTAACCGCACAGGTGGACGGCCGGTTTCAGCCGGGCTACCTGAGCGTGGCCTGGTTTAATAGCTCTGAGGCCCTGGGCACCGACAGCGTGTATCTGGACAGTACCCAGCACCGGGCCACCTTTAGCCTGCGCGCCCCGGACAAAGGTGCCTACCGCGCGGTGCTCTCGTTTGGCGGCACCGTGCTGCGGCAGGTCGAGCTGTACGAGGTGCAGCCGTGAAGGTGTGGCGCGGCGTGGTGGAGTGGACAGCGGGCACCCGCGAGCGCCTGGTCTGGCGCGGGGCCGGGCTGGAGCCGCTGCGCACCGAGGCGCGCCCTGCGCCAGTGAATTACGGCTGCCTACCCGGCACCTTCAACCCGGCTGATGGGGCCGAGGTGGACGCCGTGTGGCTGGGCGCGCCCCGGCCAGCCGGGCAGGAGGTCGTGGCGGCGCCTACAGGCCTCCTGCACCTGACCGACGGTGACCACAAGGTCATTTTTGGGGAGAGAGGCAGCGCCGCAGACCTTCAAACGCTGCTGGCCTGGTTCCCGCCAGACCGCGGCGCGCAGGTGCTGGATGCCGGCGAGGCGCAGACGTGGCTGGCGCAGGTGGCTGACCCGGCCGCCCTCACGGCGCGGTAGTCCAGCCCCGCGCCACTTCGGCCAGGCGGCCCGTCACCCACGTCAGGGCTTGACTGCCAGGCCGGGTCACGGCGCTGTGGTCCTCGCGGCTGGAGACAAACCGCTCCAGGCCCGTGCGGGTGCCGTCCAGGCGCACGTTGGGAGCCAGTTCAAACAGGTAATTCACGGGCAGCCCAGCGGTCCGGCTCAGGGTCGGCAGGCGCTTACTTTGCACCTCCAGATTCACGCGCACGTTGGGCCACACCACATCCTTACTGCTGGTGGGGCGCCCCACCACACGCAGGGTGTCGCAGGCTTCCAGGGGCGACACCTCCCCTGCGGCCAAGGTGCGACTCAGGGCGCCAAAGTCACCCGGCCATGCCAGGCAGATGCCGTCCAGGTCAATCTGCACGTCAAAGGGCACAGAGGGATTCACCCGCGTCAGGTGGTGCAGCCAGGCCGACCCCTGCGAGTGGCCCAGCAGCACCACGTGCGGGCGCCCCTCTCCCTTGAGCCAGGTGTTCGAGAGGCGCGTGACATCTGCCTGAAGGGCCGCAAAGCCGCGCTGGGGGGTTCCCACCAGCGATGACGTGAAGCTGGCCAGCGGGTGGCTGGCGTATCCGGCCACCTGCACCCGCAGCCCCTGGTCAGTCAGCGCCTGGGCCACGCGGTCCACTGTGCCGCGCGAGGTCAGGTAATCCCAGTTGTCGCGCGGTGCGGCGCACGGCACGCCGCAGCGCCCCGACACACTCAGCAGCACCACGTCGGGCGCGGAGCCGTCCAGATTGAGGGCCGGGGTCTGGGCCGGGCGCACCGTGAGGCTGGGCGCGCAGCCGGGCAGGACCAGCAAGGCGGCCAGCACCAGGGCAGGAAGACGCAAGGACCACATCTGCCCCAGAGTGTAGAGAACGGTGGTCAGGTGTATTAAGCACCAATTCGGCATTGCTGGCCATCCGACATGACTGCTGGGGTGAGTTTGGAGGCGGCGCAATGGCTCTTCAGACGGGCGCCGACCTACCGCGTGCAGCGACACTGTAAGCCGGGCGCATATAGAGAGCGGCGCCGTCTAGGTGCCGAGCACGGCGTGGGCCAACCGTTGAACTTCCGGCGTATCAACGAAACAAACGGCCTCCGTCTCACTCTGACTGGTGGGCCTCACCCGGTCCTGCCACGCGGTAGAGCTTCACCGGCCGTCCAGCGTGGCCGTACTGGTGTTCCAGCACCGCCTGCCCGCTGCGCACCAGATGTTCCAGGTAGCGCCAGGCGGTGACGCGACTGAGGCCCACCAGTTCGCCCACCTCTTCGGCCGTGACCGGGACAGGTGTGGCGTGAAGGGCGCCCGCGACGCGTTCCAGGGTATGGGGGTCAATGCCGCGCGGCAACGGCACCGGCGCGGGGTGGCCCACGCCCAGCAGGCGGTCCAGGCGCCCTTGATCCAGCCGGGCCCGGCCTGCCGCCGCTCCCAGACGGCGGGCGCGGTGCCGCGCCAGGAGGTCATTCAGGCGCGCGCCCGTAAACGGCTTGATCAGGTAATCAAACGCTCCGTGTGCCAGGGCCAGGCGCACGCTGGCTTCGTCGTCGGCGGCGGTGATCAGGGCCACATCGGTGGTGCGTCCCTGGGTGCGCCAGTGGCGCAGCAGCCCCAGCCCACTGCCGTCCGGCAGGTGCACGTCCAGCAGGATCAGGTCGGGTTGGAGGGCCTGGGCCAGCGCGTCGCCCTGGGCACAGGTGGCGGCGCTGCCCACCACATGCACGTCGGGGTCGCGTTCCAGCAGGTCGCGGTTGACGCGGGCCACGCGCAGGTCGTCCTCAACCAGCAGCACCCGCACTCGGCTCTGGGCCGGCGGATTCATGCGGGCCCCCGCAGCCGCCCGGCCGGAAACGGCAGGCTGAGTTGAAAGACGGTGCGCCCGCCCCGCCGCGTATGCCGCACCACGCCGCCCAGCGCCGCCACCCGCGTCATGACGCCGTGGAGGCCATAGCCGCGGCCCTCGCCCTTGCTGCTCACGCCCTGAGCGTACAGCGTGCCCATCAGGGCCGGGGCCACCCCAGGGCCACTGTCTTCCACCTCCAGCTGCATGCCGTCCGGGTCCTCACCAATCAGGACCGTGACCTGGCCCGGCTGCCCCCCCAAGGCCTCAAAGGCATTTTCGGTGAAGTTGCCCACCGCGCTGACCAGGGTGTCGGCGTGGCGCTCCCACACCGCGCTCAGGGCGCTGCCCTCGGCCACGGCGAAGTCAATGCCCAGTTCCTGCGCCCGCTCCCGCTTGCCCGCCAGCAGGGCCACCAGGCGCGGCACCTGCACGTCGCGCAGCAGCTGACGAAACTGGGCGTCGGCGTGAATTTCAGCGTTCAGGACGCGCAGGGCTTCCTCACCCCGGCCCAGTTGCAACAATCCTGAGAGCACATGCAGGCGGTTCTGGTACTCGTGAGTCTGGGCGCGCAGCACATCCACGAACCCGCGTGCGTGGGTCAGTTCTTCGGCCAGGGCCAGGGCCTCGGCGCGGTCCCGGAAGCCGGCCACAAAGCCGCCGCCCTCCAGCGGTTCCAGATTGACCAACACCGGCTGGCCGCGCAGAGTCAGCTCCAGGTTCTGGGCGCGTTCGGTGGGGCGCCCGGCCGTCACCTGCGCCAGTTCGGGCCACAGCGCCGCCAGCGGGGCGGGGGCGGCCTGACCGCCCAGCAGCACCGCCGCCCGCTCGCTGGTCAGCGTGACCTGGCCGCGCCCATCGGCCGCCAGCACGCCTTCGCGCAGCGCCGCCAGCACCGCGCGCTGCTGCTGGGCCAGCGCCGCGATCTGCTCGGGCTCCAGATTTAAAATCTCGGTGCGCAGCCGCCGCGCCGCCCACACCGCCCCCACCGTGCCTAGGGCCAGCGCCAGCACGAACCACGGCAGCAAGCTGACCAGCGCGTGGCCCACCAGATACCACACCTGCGGCAGTAGGTAGCCGGTGCTGACCACCCCGACTACCTCGCTCCTCGGCACGCCGCCGCGCCATACCGGCACCTTGCCGCGCACACTCAGGCCTAGACTGCCGCGCGCCACACTGACCACCTCGCGTCCGGCAAAGGGTTCGGCGTTGTCCCCGCCTTCCATCGGCTGACCCAATCGCTCGGGCAAAGGGTGGGCTAAGCGCAGACCCGCGCGGTTGCCCACCACGATAAAGTCGGCCCCGGCTTCGTCGCGCAGCACATTGATCTGGTTATTCAGAGCGGCGTTGGGCGTGCCCGCCGCCGCGCCCTGCACCACCAGCGGGAGCCGGGCCACCAAGCGGCTGGCCGTCAGGGCACGCTCGCCCAACCGCTCGCGGGCGGCGCTGTAGAGTTGCGCCGTCTGGATGACCACCAGCAGCGCCGTGAGCCCGCACAGCACCAGCAGGTGCAGCCGCACCAGGCGCCCTTGCAAGGTGGACCGGCGGGCCAGCGTGGACCAGAGGGAACGCGGCATATGTGTGCTCCCGATTGTAGGGCGGGCCCCGCAGCCTCCCCAGCTTTTGTGCATTGCGTTCAGGGGCGTGCATTGCGTGCCCAGCAGGCCGCGCAGCACGCGCAAAAAACCCCTTGAGGCCAGGCCAGAGGCGGCGTAGCGTAAACGTCAACCACAACCCTACGCTCCCCCGCCGCTCAGCAGTGAGCGGCCCTAGCCCCGGAGGCTTTTCATGTCTATCCACCGCACTGTCCTTGCCCTGTCGGCCCTGCTGACTGCCGCCGCTCCCGTGACCGCCCAGGGGGTCAGTAACCTCCGCATCATGGCCCCGGCCAGCCCCGGCGGCGGCTGGGACCAGACCAGCCGCGCCCTGCAAACCGTGATGCAAAACGAGGGCATCGCCAAGCCCGTGCAGGTGTTCAACGTGCCCGGCGCCGGCGGCACCATCGGCCTGGCGCAGCTGTACAACAGCAAGGGGGACGGCGGGCTCCTGATGACCATGGGCCTGGTGATGGTGGGCGCCATTCAGACCAACAGCTCGAAAGTGGACCTGAGCCGCGTGACCCCCATCGCCCGCCTGACCGGCGAATACGAGGTCATCGTGGTGCCGGCCAGCAGCCCCTACAAGACGCTGGGCGACCTGGCCAACGCCTGGAAAGCCACCCCCACCCTGGCCTTTGCGGGCGGCAGCGCGGGCGGCACCGACCACATGCTGGTGGGCCTGTTTGCCAAGGCAGCGGGCGTAGACACCAAGAAGATGAATTACGTGCCGTTTAGCGGCGGCGGCGAAACTCTGGCGGCGGTGCTGGGCAATCAGGTGGCGGCGGGCGTGGCCGGCTACGGCGAGTTCGAGGCGCAGATCAAGGCGGGCCGCCTGCGCGCCCTGGGCATCAGTGCCCCCAAGGCCCAGGCCGGCATTCCGGTGCCCACCATGAAGTCGCAGGGCTTCAACATTGACCTGGCCAACTGGCGCGGCATCGTGGCCCCCCCCGGCCTGACAGGCAGCGAGAAGGCGGCGCTGGTGTCGGCAATGGACAAGCTGCACGCCAGCAAGGAATGGAAAGACACCCTGAAAAGCCGCAACTGGACGGACCTGTACATGAGCGGCAGCAAGTTCGACGTGTTCCTGAAGCTGGAAGCCAGCCGCACCCGCGAGCTGCTCAAAGACATCGGCCTGGTCAAGTAATCCCCCACAGGCCAGCAGTGCCCAGGGCGGAGGCGCGAACGGTCGCCTTCGCCCTTCGCTTGGCTGGTGACCCGGCGACCGCGCCCACACAGCTTTCTTCTCCCCTCCCCGAGGTGCCCCGTATGACCGATCTGCCTCCGCCTTCTCCGGCCCGCGCGGCCCCCAGTGTGCCTGACCTGTTGGTGGCACTGGGCGTGCTGCTGCTCGGCGGGCTGCTCCTGTGGGGCACCCTCCAGATTCCGTTTGGCATCAATGCCGTCATTGGGCCGCGCGCCTTTCCTTTCATCGTCAGCGTGGGCCTGCTGGGCCTGGGCGCCGCCCTGCTGGCTGCCGTGCTGCGCGGCCACCGCGCCGAACCCGCCGCCGAGGAAGACACCGACCCGGACGCTCCGGTGGACCTGCGCCAGCCCGCCCTGATTCTGGGCGGCTTCGTGCTGGGGGCGCTGGTGCTGCAGCCCCTGGGCTTCGTACTGGGCACGGCGCTGATGTACGTCAGCGTGGGGGCCGCGTTCGGCGAGCGCCGCTGGCCGCTGCTGGTCGGCGTGGGGCTGGCCGTGGCGCTGGTGACCTACGTGGTCTTTACCCGGGGCCTGGGCCTGACCCTGCCGCCTGGGGTCCTGCGGGGGGTGCTGTAAATGGACGCCATTCAGTCGCTGCTGGCCGGCTTCGACACCGCCCTGACCCCCATGAATCTGCTGTGGGCGCTGATCGGCGTAACGCTGGGCACGCTGGTGGGGGTGCTGCCCGGCATCGGGCCCGCGCTGACCGTGGCGCTGCTGCTGCCGGTAACGGCCAAACTGCCGCCGGTCAGCGCTTTCATCATGTTTGCGGGCATCTACTACGGCGGCATGTTTGGGGGCAGCACCACCTCGATTTTGCTGAATACCCCTGGCGAAAGCAGTTCCATCATTACGGCGCTGGAAGGCAACAAAATGGCCCGCAAGGGCCGCGCCGCCGCCGCGCTGGCCACCGCCGCCATCGGCTCGTTTATTGCAGGCACGATTGGCACGGTGCTACTGACCTTCGCCGCGCCGGCTATTGCCGACATCGCAGTACAGATTCCGCCGGGCGCTAAATTTGCCCTGATTCTGCTGGCCTTCGTGACCATCAGTGCCACTTTTGGCGGCTCGCCCCTGCGAGGCCTGATCAGCCTGCTGTTCGGCCTGACCATTGGCCTTGTCGGCACCGACCTGCAAAGCGGTCAGGCCCGCTTCACCCTGGGCTTTCCCGAATTGCTGGACGGCATCGAATTCGTGACGGTGGTCATCGGCCTGTTCGCCGTGGGCGAAACGCTTTATGTGGCCAGCCGCCTGCGCAAAGGCGGGGCCAATGTCATCAAGCTGGCCGGCAACGCCCGCATGAACCGCGAGGACTGGCGCCGCTCCTGGAAACCCTGGCTGCGCGGCACGGCGCTGGGCTTTCCTTTCGGCGCGGTGCCCGCTGGCGGCGCCGAGATTCCCACCTTCCTGTCCTATACCTTGGAGAAGAAGCTCAGCAAACACCCCGAGGAATTTGGACAGGGCGCCATTGAGGGCGTGGCCGGTCCCGAAGCCGCCAACAACGCCGCCGCCGCCGGTGTGCTGGTGCCGCTGCTGACCCTGGGGCTGCCGACCAGCGCCACCGCCGCCATTCTGCTGGCCGCCTTTCAACAGTACGGGCTGCAGCCTGGGCCGCTGCTGTTCATCACGAACACCGACCTGGTCTGGGGCCTGATCGCCAGCCTGTATATCGGCAACGTGATGCTGCTGGCGCTGAACCTGCCGCTGGCGCCAGTCTGGGCGCGGCTGCTGCTCATTCCACGCCCGTTCCTGTACGCCGCCATTCTGGTGTTCTCGACGGTGGGCGTCTATTCGCTGAATAACTCGGTGTTTGACCTGTACCTGCTGGCCCTGTTCGGGGTCATCGGCTACGGCATGCGCCGCTTTGACTTTCCGGTCACGCCCGCCATCATCGGCGTCGTGTTGGGGCCAGCCGCCGAGAGCCTGTTCCGCACCGCCATGCAGCAGAGCAGCGGCGACGTGGGCGCGCTGCTACGCCAACCGCTGACGGCTTTCCTCCTGCTGGTGGTGCTGGCTGCGCTGGTGGTGCCGCAGGTCCTGAAGGTGCGCGCCCGTCGCCGAAGCGCCCAGCCCTGAGCCTCAACAGCACAGCGCCCCCGGCCTCTTCGCCGGGGGCGCGTCTTATTGAGGATTTACTGCTTAGCTTCCGTGTAGCGGCGGGCCACTTCGTCCCAGTTCACGACGCTCCAGAAGGCTTTCAGGTAGTCGGGGCGCTTGTTCTGGTAGTTGAGGTAGTAGGCGTGTTCCCACACATCCACGCCCAGGATCGGGGTGCCGCCTACACCGGCAACGGCCTCGCCCATCAAGGGATTGTCCTGGTTGGCAGTGGAGACAACAGCCAGCGAGCCGTTCTGCACGACCAGCCACGCCCAGCCTGAGCCGAAGCGGGTCTTGGCGGCGTCCTCAAACTTTTCCTTGAAGGCGTCGTAGGAGCCGAAAGCCGCGTTGATGGCTTCGAGCAGTTCGCCGCTCGGCTGGCCTGTGCCCTGCGGGCCCATGACCGTCCAGAACAGGCTGTGGTTGGCGTGGCCGCCCGCGTTGTTGCGCAGGACGGTCTTCTTGTCGGCGGGCACCTGATCCAGCTTCTGAATCAGGTCTTCGACGGGCAGGTCAGCCAAGTCGCTGCCTTCCAGCGCCTTGTTGGCGTTATCCACGTAGGTCTGGTGGTGCTTGGTGTGGTGAATCTCCATCGTGCGGGTGTCGATGTGAGGCTCCAGGGCGTCGTAGGCGTAGGGCAGCTTGGGCAGTTCGTAAGCCATGATGATGCTCCTTTCAGGCCAGGGGCACAGGCGCGGCAGGGTGCAGCGCGCCTTACCTTCAGGCGACCGGCCAGTATCTTACGCGCCTCAGCCCAGGGGCATACCGCTCCGCCCACTTAAGCTGAGCTTCATCTGGGCCTGGGCTGCCGGGGGAAATGCCGCTGGAAATCCACCGGTAGGCAACGCATGATCCCTGCTGCCAAGCGGCAAATGCTCTAGCATGGTGGCTGATGCGTTCTCCGCTGCCCCGCGCCGTTCTTAACCGCCTGGAAACCGGGCGGCTCGTGGTGCTGAGTGTGCTGCTGGGCGCACTGGTGGGCGGCCTGAGTATCGTGCTGCGCCTGCTGCTGGATTTTCTGGTGGGGTTGGGCACCCGCGTGACCGACTACGCGCCGCCGGGCACCACTGGCGAGGGCGGCCTGATGATGGCGTTTGGCACCGGCCACCCCTGGGGCCTGCTGGCCCTGCCGGTCCTGGGTGCGCTGTGTGCGTGGCTGATCCCTGCTCGCCACGGTGACCCCCTGACCCAGCTGGTGGGCGGTTACCACGCGCGCGGCCAGTGGCCCCCGCTGGGCATGCAGCTGCGCACCCTGGCCGGCACACTGCTGGGCTACGGCGGCGGGCTGATGGTGGGCCGCGACGCCGCCTACACCATGACCGGGCAGCTGGGCGCAGGGCTGATGGCGCGCGTAACCCGCCTGGACGCCGTGGAACTGCGGACCCTGACCCTGGCCGGCGGCGCGGCGGCGCTGGGCGCCGTGCTGCACGCGCCTCTGGCCGCAGCGGTGCTGGTCGCCGAGGTGCTGTACCGCCGCTTCGAATTCGAGTTTGAAGTGGTGATGCCCTGCGTGCTGGCGGCCGTGGCGGGCACAGCGGTGTATGGCCTGGCCTTTGGTTTTACCCCGCTGCTGAGCCTGCCCGACGTGCAGGTGCCCGCTGCGCCGCAGTTGCCGGCCTTCTTGTTGGTCGCGCTGGCGGCCACGGCGCTGGGGTGGGGGTCTCTGCTGGCCTGCCGCGTGCTGCCCGAGCGCTGGACCGACGGCCCCCTGCGCCCGGTGATAGGCGCCGCGTTTGGGGGCCTGACCGCCGCCATCGCCCTGTACAGCACGCCCGCCGTGCTGGGCGACGGCAGCGGCTGGATGCAGCTGGGCGCCGCTGGCTTTCTGGGCAGCGAGGCCGCCGGACACGGCGCCTGGCGCTGGCTGCTGCTCGCCCTGGGCGCGCGCATTGCGCTGGGGGGCGGTGTGCTGCCGTCAGTGGCGGTGGGCGGCCTGGTGGGCACGGGGTTGGGCAGCCTGCTGGGCATCGACACGGCCGTGGCCTGCCTGGTGGGCGCGGTGGCCTTCCTGACGGTCACGCTCAATGTGCCGCTGGCGGCCGGTCTGCTGGCCGTCACCTGGGGCGGCGAAACGCTCTTGCCGCTGGCCCTGGTCGCCAGTGGGCTGGCCCATACCCTCAGCGGCACCAGCGGACTGGTGCCCAGCCAGCTGAACGCCCGGCGCGACAGCCCGGTCCACTCGTCGGGCCCGGCCTGGCTGCCCGACACGGTGCGCTTCCGGGCGCGGCGGGCACCCGCTGCTGCCAGCCCCGCCGCCGTGCCCTACGACGCCCCCGAGGCCGCGCTGGAGGGGGCCGACGTGCTGCCCGCCCCCTCCAGCGAGCGAGAGCTGTACCGCCGCGCTGTGCCGGCCAGCTGGGGCGGCGCGCGGCTTCAGGTGGTCAGCCTGCCGCCCGGCGTCGAGATCGTGGGGGTGGTACGTGACGGCACCGTGCGCCTGCCCCGCCCCGCCCTGCGCCTGACCCCCACCGACGAACTGGTGTTCCTGGCCCGGCCCGACGCTTACGCTGCGCTGGAAGGCATCTTGCGGCTGCCGGGGGCGTAAGGGGAGTGGGTTGTGGGGAGGAGAGAGTGGGAAAAGCGGGAGGCTGGGTCAAGACAGGGCGCCCCAAGCACCAGACCAGAGGGCAAAGGGCGGCCTTCTATTCAGAGAACTCGGCAGCGGCGCTGGTGGCCCTCATGGGGTCTCATCTGTCTGCATGGTGCAGCCCCAGTGCGCCCTCCACTTACCACTGCCCACTCTCTTTTCCTACCGCTGGCGCAGTCCGCGCAGCAGAGTAAAACCCAGAACATCCAGCACCACCAGCATCAGCACCGACCCCAGGGCGTTCAGCCATTCACCGCGCCCCAGCTGCAAAATGGCGCTGCTCAGGCCGCCCAGGTTGACGCTGAGCAGCACCAGCACCACGAGGCCAATCAGCATGGCGGCAATTGAGAGATGGGCGGCTTCACAGCCTTTACTGTAAGCGCACAATAGGCAGCGTGCCGCGTTCCCTGCTGCTCCTCCTCGGCTGCGCCGCTCTGCTGACGGGATGCATGCCGGCCGTTCTTGGCCCCGACATGAACGCCTTGACCCTGCAGCCAGCCGGCGCCGCCTGGACTGCCCAGGATGTGCTGACCGACTCGGCGCTGCCGGCGGCGCAGGTGCTGCCGCTGCTAGAGGCCGCCCAGCGTGCCCCCGTGGGCAGCCTGATCGTGGCCTGTCAACGCAAGGGCAACGTGTACGGGCAGTGCACCCACATCACCCGCAAACTGAGCGAGCACGACTTGACCGAGGAAACCGGGCTGCTGGGGCTAGGGGCGACCCTGCGCCCGCTGGAGAGCCTGAGCCGGCGCGACCTGATTTTTGTGCTGGACAGCGGTGTGCGGGCCGCTCACCTGCCAGCCCTGCAGGCCGAAGTCCAGCGCCTGCGCGGCGCCCCCTACCAGTTGAACGGTCAGCTGGACGCCTTTGACTGCGCCACCTATCAGAACGCCTTGCAACGTGCCGCCGGCCTGCCTGACGCGGTGCCCCTGGACCCCCGCTGGCAGGCCCACCTGCCGCTGGGGGCGCTGACTGTTTCGACCAACACCCTGCTGTGGGTGGGCGTGCGGGAGGGCCTGCTGCCCCTGCCCTGACGCCGGGGGCCTTACTGGACACCGCGCCCCGCCCCCAAACAGGCGCGTGTTAGCCTCGGACCCGTGATTGACCGTTACCTGACCCCAGAAATGAAGGCGCTGTGGAGCGAAGCCAGCAAGTACCGCGCCTGGCTTCGCGTAGAACTGGCCGCCATGCAGGCGCAGGCCCGTCACGGCGAGGTGCCCCAGAGCGCCTATGACGCCCTCTCAGCCCAGAGTGAGGCCGACCCGCTGGACGAGGCCTTCGCGCAGAAGGTGGCCGAGATTGAGGCGGTGACCCGCCACGACATCGTGGCGTTCACCCGCGCCCTGACCGAGCGCTACGGCGAAGATGCACGTTTTATCCACCACGGCCTGACCAGCACCGATGTGGTGGACACCGCCCAGAACCTGCTGCTGGATGAGGCTCTGGGCCTGATCATCACAGACACCGAGGCGCTGCGCGAGGTCTGCCGGACCCAGGCTGTCGCCCACAAGCACACCCCCACCGTGGGCCGTACCCACGGCATTCACGCCGAGCCCATGACGTTTGGCCTGAAGTTCCTGAACTGGATGGCCACCCTGGACCGCGACCTGGAGCGGCTGCAGGCGGCGCGGGGACGCGTGCAGGTGGTCATGCTGTCGGGATCGGTGGGCACCTACGCCCACGTCTCGCCGCGCATTGAGGAAGAGGTGGCGCAGGGCTGGGGCTGGCAGGCCGCGCCCGTCACCAACCAGACCCTGGCCCGTGACCGCCACGCCGAGGTCCTGAGCGCCCTGGCGATTCTGGGCACCACGCTGGAACGGATTGCGGTGGAGGTGCGCCACCTGCAGCGCAGTGAAGTGCGCGAGGCGATGGAGCCGTTCGGCAAGGGCCAGACCGGCAGTTCCTCCATGCCGCACAAGAAAAACCCCATCCTGACCGAGAACGTCACCGGCTTTGCCCGCCTGCTGCGCGGCTTCCTGGCCACCGGGCTGGAAAACGTGGCCCTGTGGCACGAACGCGACATCAGCCACTCCAGCGCCGAGCGCGTCATTCTGCCCGACGCCACAGCGGCCGCCAGCTACGCCACACGCCGCCTGACGGGCGTGCTGCGTGACCTCGTGGTGTTCCCCGAGCGGATGCTGCGCAACCTGAATGACCTGGGCGGCCTGGTGTTCAGCCAGCGCGTGCTACACGCTCTGATTGACGACCAGGGCATGTCGCGTGAGGCGGCCTACAGCCTGGTGCAGCGGAATGCCCTGCACAGCTGGGAAACCGGCGAGGGTCTGCGCGACCTGCTGAAGGCCGACCCAGAAAATCCCCTGAGCGACGCTGACCTGGACGCTGCCTTTGACCTGCAGTGGTACTTGCGGCACGTGGACGACATTTACGCCCGTTTCGGGCTGTAAGCCAGACGCCACCTTCATCGCCAGCACCAATCATATAGGACCATTAACCGAGTGCCGGGCATAAAATGGGTCTCTTTTGGCTGGTGGGCGTGACAGCTGGCAGGTCATCACAGGGAGCCGTCAGACAGGGGCCGGAAGCATACGTCCGGCCCCTGCGGCTTTGGGCACCCCGAGCAAGAACCGGCGAACTGATACAGATTCTTCTGGGCTTCACCCCAGATGGACACCCCACCGCCAGATTTTGCACAACACCTGACGCAGACCCTCTCCTCTCATTGCCTGCTTGTGAGGCAACTCTCGGCCCAACGCCTTGACGCCAACAGGGTAGGCCAGGGCCGTGCCCTCACAGCACCCCCGTCCCTTATGCTGCCCGTATGGGATTCGTGGTTCGGCTGCTCGTCAATGCCCTCGCGCTGTACCTGCTGACACGGGTGTATAGCGGCGTCAGCTTTGCGCCCGGTGCAGACGCGGTCAGCGTGCTGATTGCCGCTGCCGTGATGGGCATTGTGAACGCGCTGGTGCGCCCGGTCCTGCTGCTGCTGTCGCTGCCCGTAAATGTCCTGACGCTGGGCCTGTTCACGCTGGTGGTCAACGGGATTGTGCTGTGGCTGGTGGCCGCCGCTACCGCCCTGAATGTGGCGGGGTTTGGCGCCGCAGTCGTGGGCGCCCTGATTCTCACGGTGATTGCCTGGGTACTGGACGCCATTCTGGGGGCCCTGGGCCTGGACGGCGGCCATGAGTAACGCGGTCAGCCCCTCGCCGCAGGTGGTGGCCACGGCCGCCGACCTGCGGGCTGCTCTGGGCGGCGGCCCGGTGGCCCTGGTGCCCACGATGGGCTACTTGCATGACGGCCACGCGGCCCTGATCCGTGAGGCCCGGCGCCTGGTCCCCGGCGGCCGGGTGGCTGTCAGCATCTTCGTCAACCCCATGCAGTTTGGGCCGGCCGAGGACCTGAGCCGGTATCCGCGTGATCTGGAGCGCGACCTGCGGGTGGCCGCAGAAGCTGGGGCTGACGTGATCTTTCACCCCACCCCCGAGACCATCTATCCAGCGGGCTTTGCCACGCAGGTCAGTGTGTCGGGGGTCAGTGGCGGCCTGGACGGCGCCGCGCGGCCGGGACACTTTACCGGGGTGGCCACGGTCGTCCTCAAGCTCCTGAATCTTGTGCGGCCAGAGCACGCCCTCTTCGGAGAAAAAGACTGGCAACAGCTGGCGGTCATCCGGCGCATGGTGACAGACCTGAACGTGCCCGTGCAGATTCATGGCGTCCCCACCGTCCGCGCCGAATCGGGCCTGGCCCTGAGCAGCCGCAACAGCTACCTCAGCGCCGAGCAGCAGGAACGGGCCGTCCTTCTGTCGCGGGCGCTGCGGGCGGTGCAGGCGGCCTATGACGGCGGCGAGCGGCGCACCGCCGCCCTGGAAGCCGCCGGACACGCCGTGCTGGCCCAGGATTCAGAGGCCGTGCCCGACTACCTGAGTGTCGTGGACGGTGACATGGCCGTCAGGGAAATCGTGGACAATAGTCCCATGAACCGCGTCCTCGTAGCGGCCCGGATGTTCGGGGTGCGCCTCATTGACAACATGCCCCTGAGCGCCCAGCCGCCGCTGGCACAGGCAGGGCGCGCGTGACCCTGGACGAACTCCTCCGCGAGATGGTGACGCGCCGGGCCTCGGACGTGCATTTGCAGGCGGGCAGTCCGCCGATGGGCCGGATTGACGGCCAGCTGGTGCCGTTTGGCACCCAGCCGCTGATGCCCCCCGACACGCAGCTGCTGGCCCAGGCCCTGATGACCCCCGACCAGTGGGACGACTTTACCTACCGCAACGAACTAGACCTGGCCTACAGCGTCTCGGGGCTGGGCCGCTTCCGCTGCAACGTGTTCCGGCAGCGCGGCGCGGTGGGCATGGTCATGCGCATTGTGTCCGACGCCATTCCGGGCTTCGAGGCGCTGGGCCTCCCCGCCGACGTGCTGCGCCGACTGGCCGACCACTCGCGCGGGCTGATTCTGGTTACTGGCCCCACCGGCAGCGGCAAGACCACCACCCTCTCCAGTCTGGTGGACCACGTCAACCGCACCTACGCCTACAACATCATTACCGTCGAAGACCCCATCGAGATTCTGCACAAGAACAAGAAAAGCATCGTGGTTCAGCGCGAGGTCGGCAGCGATACCCGCGACTTCCGCACCGCCCTGAAGTACGCCATGCGCCAGGACCCCGACGTGATCATGATCGGCGAGATGCGTGACAAGGAAACCGTGGAAGCAGCGCTCTCGGCGTCGCAGACTGGTCACTTGGTTCTGAGCACTCTGCACACTCAGGACGCCGTGCGCAGCGTCAACCGCATCATTGATTTCTTCCCGCCCTACGAGCGCGACCAGGTGCGCCTGCAACTGGCCGAGTCGTTGGTGGGCATCATCAGCCAGCGCCTCCTGCGCCGCGCCGACGGCGTGGGGCGCGTGCTGGGGCTGGAGATCATGCTCAATACCCCCCTGATTCAGGACTACATCAAGGACGAGGACAAGACGCCCCTGATCAAGGACGCCCTGATTGAAGACAACATCCGGGGCATGCACACCTTCGACCAGCATCTGGTGCAGCTCTACCGCAACACCCTGATCACGATGGACGAAGCGCTGGCCGCCGCGACCAGCCCGCACGAGGTCAAACTGATGGTCACGCGGGCGGGCACAGCGTACTGAGTGCCAGCTGACCTGAACTACACCTATAGCGGTCTGACAGAAGAGGAGAAACGCGCTTGCCGCGTATGTGGCCTGCTGGACCCCCCGCCCTACTTCCCCTATGGAGAGGACGGCTTCAGCTGGGATTTCGATATCTGTGACTGCTGCGGCGTCATGCATGGCTACGAGGACATCACGGTGGAAGGGGCCAGGGCCTACCGTCAGCAGTGGCTGGCAGCCGGCGGGGTGTGGCAACATCCCAGTTCTCAGCCCCCTCCTGAACAGTGGGACTTACAGCAGCAGCTGAGCCATATTCCAACGCCTTTCAAATAAAGATGCCGGGCGGGCCAGAGAACAGTCCAACTTGGCCTATGCTGGCCCGCCTCATTTCTACCTGCTGAAAGCGCGCCCGCATTCCCCTGCCTGTCTGTTTTCCCTCCATGATTGCGCTTTCAAGGCGTGGTAAGCTGCCGGTGTCAGCGCGGCGTCAGTGGAAGCAATTGGATTCTCGTTACCGTACCCCGGTTACCCGAAGTCCGTCCTCTCCTTCTTATTTAGGAGCAGGCCGCGTCCCCATTCACGGGTAAGAGCAGGGGCGTAGAAAGGTAGGCACCCACATGGCAGATGTTGTTCTGGAGCACATCAACAAGCGCTACGGCACCAAGCACCACGCGGTCAAGGACTTTAACCTGCATATTCAGGACCGCGAATTTATGGTGTTCGTGGGGCCGTCCGGCTGCGGCAAGTCCACCACCCTGCGCATGATCGCGGGCCTGGAGGACATCAGCGAGGGCGTGCTGAAAATCGGCGACCGCGTGGTCAACGACGTGCCGCCCAAGGACCGCGACATCGCCATGGTCTTTCAGAACTACGCGCTGTATCCGCACATGAACGTGTACGAGAACATGGCCTTTGGCCTGAAGCTGCGCAAGACCCCCAAAGCCGAAATTGACAAGCGTGTGCGCGAGGCCGCCCGCATTCTGCAAATTGAGCACCTGCTGGGCCGCAAGCCCAAGGAGCTGTCGGGTGGTCAGCGCCAGCGCGTGGCCATGGGCCGCGCCATCGTGCGTGAGCCGAAAGTGTTCCTGATGGACGAGCCGCTGTCCAACCTGGACGCCAAACTGCGCGTCGAGATGCGCTCGCAGATTTCGCAGCTGCACCGCCGCCTGGGCGCCACGATTGTGTACGTGACCCACGATCAGGTGGAGGCCATGACGCTGGGCAACCGCATTGTGGTCATGCGCGACGGCGTGATTATGCAGGTGGACACGCCCATGAACCTCTACGACTTCCCGCAGAACAAGTTCGTGGCCGGCTTTATCGGCAGCCCCTCCATGAACTTCCTGTCGGGCAAGGTGCAGAACGGCGAATTTGTGATTGGCGACAGCCGCGTGGCCTCCATGGGCCGCCTGGCCCAGAGCCTCAAGCCCTACGAGGGCAAAGACGTGATGATGGGCATTCGCCCGGAACACCTGGGCATGGTCGGCATGACCGACTTGCCGCGCGGCACCAACGTCCTGCGCGGTCAGGTGGTCGTGGTGGAGCCGCTGGGCGCCCAGACGGACCTGATTATCGAGGTGGCGGGCCAGAACATCACCGCGAAGGTCGAGGGGCAGGCCAACGTGCTGCCTGGCGACATGATTGAGCTGGTGGTAGACCAGACCCGCCTGCACGCCTTTGACCCCAGCACCGAAATGGCCATTGACCGGGGCACCCCGGCGGGCACGCGCGGTCAGGCCGACACCCCCGGCCTGGGCTACGAGTACGCGCCCCAGATGACCGCCAGCACTGCCTGAACATTTTCTGTATGCCAGCGCGCCGCCCTGACCATCAGGGCGGCGCGCTCCTGACTGGGTCTCCTCCACCCGCTTCAGGAATGCTTTAGAATCGGCGCACCCACGACCAGACGCCGCTGCGCCCCCACGCGGGCCGGGGCGGCGCCGACTCAGAAGGAGTTTTCATGAAAAAGACCTTGCTGTCTCTCGCGGCCCTGACCCTCCTCGCTTCTGGTGCCCAGGCCCGCACCTGGGACGCCATCCGGCAGTCCGGCACCATTAAAATTGCCACCGAAGGCGCCTTCCCGCCCTTCAATGTCCTGAAGGGCAAGGAGCTGACTGGTTTTGAAGTCGAACTGGCCAACGAACTCGCCAAGCAGATGGGCCTGAAGGTCCAGTGGGTGACCCAGCCGTTTGACAACCTGCTGATCGGCCTGCAGCAGGACCGCTACGACTTCGTGATTGCCAGCCACGGCATCACGCCGCAACGCGCTAAGGCTGTGGACTTTACCAATCCGCACTACTGCACGGGCGGCGCCATCGTGGCCAAGCCCGGCGGGCCCAAGACCGCCGCCGACCTGGTGGGCAAGACAGTGGCCGTGCAGGTGGGCACCACCTACCTGGACAACGTGCGCAAGGTTCAGGGCGTGAAAGAAGTCAAGACCTTCCCCAAGGACACGGACGCCCAGGCCGCATTGATGGCGGGCCGCGTGGACGCCTGGGTGGGCGACAAGTTCACGGGGCTGGACCTCGTGAAAGCCCAGAAGGGCAAGGTCGTGGCGGGCGAGCTGCTGTTTAACGAGCGCATCGGGATGGCGGTCAAGAAAGGCAATGCCAGCCTGCTCAAAGAGCTGAACGCCGCGCTGGCCAAATCGCTGAGCAGCGGCAGCTACGCCAAGATTAGCGGCAAATACTTCAACACCGACGTGCGCTGTAAGAACTGAGCGCAGGGAGGAACGTGCGGCCTTTCCAGTTTGGAGGGGCCGCGCCTTTTTGGCGCCCTGGCCCTGTATCATCTTCGCAAATGCAAGTGAATGTACTGTTGCTGGCCCTGTGGCCTGAAAGCGGGGCGCGGTGACGGCCAGCCGCCCCAAACCGCTAGGCGGCGCGGCGCTGGTGGGCTGGAGTGTGCTGGCCGCCGCCGCTTTCCTGCTGCTGTTTTTCGTGATTACGCTGGTGCTGCGCCAGATGCCCGACCCCATTGGGCCGCGCGCCGACCTGTTTGTGGAAGGCGCGCGCATGACCCTGCAACTGACCCTGGTCAGCGGCCTGATTGGTCTGGGCGTGGGCCTGATTGCTGGGATTCAGAAAACCAGCAGCCTGTGGTGGGTGCGCGCGCCGGCCAACCTGTTCGTGTGGCTGGTGCGCGGCACGCCGCTGCTGGTGCAGATTCTCTTTGTCTACAACGCGCTGCCACCGCTGCTTCAGGGCATCGGCATCAACGTGCAGCTCAATGAGTTCTGGTCGGCGGTCATCGCGCTGGCCCTGAATGTGGGCGCCTACAACGCCGAGGTCATTCGCGCAGGCATTCTGGCTATTCCACGCGGCCAGAGCGAGGCGGCGCGGAGCCTCGGGCTCAGCAGCGGCCAGACCATGACCACGGTGGTGCTGCCCCAGGCGCTGCGGGTTGTGGTGCCGCCGCTGGTCAATAACCTCGTGGCCCTGCTCAAGGATTCCTCGCTGGCTTCCACGATTGCCCTGCTGGAACTGACCCTGGCCGGCTCCCGCGTCAGCAGCGAGAGTTTCCAGCCTATTCCGGTACTGACCACCGTAGCCGCCGTTTACCTGGCCCTGACCACCGTCATGACCCTCTTCACCGACCAACTGGAAAAGCGCGTCAAGATCGCTTCGAGATAAGGAAGACAGAGGAGCAGCGCACCCGAGGAAGGTGCGCTGCTTCTATCTTTGACGGACTCCGATTGAATCCAGCGTTTTGCCCGATGAAATTCGGGGGGACTTGGAAGACTCGACGAGCTTTGCAGCAGAGCGAGAACAGACGAATGCTGCGTTGTGAAGGCGCAAACGGTGCCCTTCTTCGCTCTGCCGTTTTGAAGCGGAAGCTGGCTCACTGGAGAGCATCGGATCTCCGGCCCAGGGAGGCGCAGTTCGCTCTCTCTCCTCCATCCCAATAAGCCCGGTTAGCCCTCGTCGGCTGGCGCGGGCAAGCCGCTACTGCCCCTATAGAGCGCGCTGCGCAGCCAGTACCGCTCCAGCCAGCGCTTAAACAGGCTGGCCAGCGGAATCGCCAGCAGCGCCCCCACCACACCGCCCAGTGCCAGACCCACCAGCAGGGCAATCAGAATGGTGGCCGGGCTCAGGTGGGCGCTGCGGCCCATGACGATTGGCCCCACCACGTTGCCCAGCAGCTGATTGAGCAGGAAATACAGCACCACCACAGCGCCCACCTTGCCGCCGCCCTGCGGAATAGCCTCCAGCATGGGCAGCGCCGCCGCCGCCACAATGCCCAGGTACGGCACCAGATTCAGCAGCCCGCTCAGCAGGCCCAGGGCCAGGGCGTTGGGAATGCCCAGCGCCAGCAGGCCCGCCGTGGCCAGCACCGCGCAGATCAGGGTGGTCAGCAGCGAACCGCGCAGAAACAGGCCAAAGCTCTCGCTGACATCTTCGCTCAGGTCGTACAGGGTCGGCTGCCAGCGGCGCGGAAACAGGCGCATGATGCCCATGCCAAACCGCTGGTACTCGAACATGAAGTACAGCGCCAGCGTGATGATGAATCCCACCTGCCCCAGCCACCCCACGAGGCTGGCCAGGGTGCCCAGCACATCCGGCCCGGAGGTCATCAGGCGTTCGAGGACCGGGCTCAGGTCGCCGCCCAGCCGGGTGGTCTGCTCATCAATGGCGCGGGTCAGGCTCTCGCGCAGCCCCTCTGTTCCTGGGACGCGGGCCAGCCAGTTCAGGACTGTATTCAGGATGTTTTTCAGGTTCAGGCTCAGGTACGGCAGGCTTTCGACCAGGCCACGCAGCTGGGAGGTCAGGGTCGCCACCAGCAGAGTCAGCAGGCCTGCCACCACGATCAGCAGCCCAAAGACCCCCACCCCCCGGCCAATGCGGCGGCGCTCCAGCCACACCAGCGCCGGATTGACCAGAAAGGCGATGGCATACGCCACCAGCACCGTCACCAGGACGCTGGCCAGCGTGCCCGTCACCCACAACGCGGCGCGCAGGGCCAGCAGGATCAGCACCACATACGCCAGCAGCCGCGCCGGGGGCCAGGCCCACAGGCGGCGCAGCAGGTCGGGGACGTTCTGGGCGTCTCTCAGGGCGGGCGTAGTGGGGCGGTGGCCCGGTTCCGGGTTGGTCACCCCCCTATCGTGACAGCCCAGCCGCCCAGATGCGAAAAGGCCCCGGCGGATAGGCCAGGGCACAGGGCAAAAAGGACTAGCTCATACGGATTCCATCTGTTCCGTTGACAGACCAGAACAGCGCTGGTTGGCAAATTCTACGCTCGGAAACCGCCCTAATCCTGCTCTGCTCCGCAGCTTGACAAGTCACGCTGCTCGGACTAAACCGTTGTTGCAAACGATTGAATCGGAGTCCGTATCAGGCGGCCAGCGGCGCCGTCTTGGGCGGTTCCTGGCGGCCCGCCTTCTGCCAGAAATACACCAGGGCAATCAGCGCCAGCGCAGCCAGATTCCAGACGAGGCTCGTGGGAATAATCAGAATGAACGACGCCACCAGCAGCATCAGCATTTGCAGCGGATTGGTGCGGCGGTGCAGAAAGCGCAGGGTGGCCGCGCTGAAGGCCACCAGGCCGATAAACGCGAAGATGACCATGGGAACGGCATCTACCCAGCTGATCCCGTTCAGGCGGCTGCCGGCAATCAGCAGCAGCTGCGGGTTAAAAAACATCATGTAGGCCAGCAGGGCGGTGCGCAGTTCGTACTGGAACGCCTGCACCCCTGTCGCCACCGGATTCCCGCCGCTGATGGCCGCCGCCGCGAAGGCCGCCAGCGCCACCGGCGGCGTGGAATCCGCCATGATGCCGAAGTAAAACACGAACATGTGCACGGGCAGCATCTGGGCCGGATTGGTCAGGTCCAGGCCCGCCACCTTGGCGATAATCGGAACCACCAGCGCGCTCATCAGGATGTAGTTGGCGGTGGTGGGCAGGCCCATGCCCAGAATCAGGGTAATCAGCTGCGCCATGATCAGGACGACCACGATGGCGCCAAAGGTCGCCACCTGGGCGCCAAACAGGCCGTCGAGTAGTCCCCGGAAGCCTTCACTGACCAGCTGCACGATGTCGGTCAGGCCATACCCCAGCCCCGTGATGGTCACGATCCCCACGATGATGCCTGCCGCCGCCGTGGCGATGGCGATGCCCACCATGCTGCGCGCGCCGGACTCGAAGGCCTCAATGATCTTGCGGCCACCGTCCAGCAGGCCGCGCCCCACGCCGCGCCCATCGCGCGCTGCCAACACGCCCTCCTGAATGAACATCAAGGCGAGCATGCCGAAAATCGTGTTCAGGGCCACGCGCTCCGGGGTGGCCTCGGGATTGACCGTCAGGGTGCCAATCAGGTAGCCCAGCGGGAGCAGGTAGTGCCAGCCCGACAGCAGCGCCGAGCGTACACGCGGCAGTTCGTCACGGGGAATGCCCTTCAGACCCAGCTTCAGGGCCTCAATATGTGAGACCACCAGCAGAGCGGCGTAGCACAGGAAGGCTGGAATAGCCGCCGCCAGAATCAGCGTGCGGTATTCGATGTTCAGGTTCTGGGCCATGATGAACGCCGCCGCGCCCATGACGGGCGGCATCAGCTGGCCGTTGGAGGAACTGGCAACCTCAATCGCCCCCGCTTTCTCGCGGCTGTAGCCGGTGCGGATCATGGTGCCAATCGTGATGTTGCCGCCCGTAACCACGTTGGACACCGAACTGCCCGAGATAATGCCGTTCAGGGCGCTGCTGACGATGCTGGCCTTGGCCGCCCCACCCCGGAAGCCGCCGAGCAGGCCCTGGGCCACCCGCATAAACCAGTCGCCGGCCCCCAGCTTGTCGAAGATGGCCCCGAACAGCACGAAGAGGAAGACAATCTGCGCGCTGACGCCCAGCGCGGTGCCGAAAATGCCCTCGGTGTTGGCGGCCAGTTGATTCACGACCTGCGGCCACGTCTGCCCGGCATGCAACTGCAATTGTGGTCCCAGATCGCCGCGAATCAGGCCGCGCGGCCCCGTCAGGGCGTACAGCATGAACACACTTGCCACGATAGGCATGGCAATACCGATGGTGCGCCAGGCGGCCAGCAGCAGCAGCGCGACCATGCCGCTGCCGACCAGCACATCTGTACTGGTCAGGATGCCGCCCTGCTCACCGGCAATCTTGGGGTACTGGGCAATCAGGTAGGCGGCGGTGCCGGTGGCCCCTACGCCCAGAATCCAGTCGTACCAGGGCACGCGGGTCTGCGGGGCGCCCGGCGTCTTGCGGAACGGAAACACCAGATATGCCAGCGCAAACGCAAAGCCCAGGTGGGTGGCGCGCAGGGTCAGGGTGTCAATATTGCCCACCTGCGCGGCGTACATCTGGTACAGGCACCAGCCCACGGCCAGCAAGGTGACCAGGCCAGCCTGCCACCCGCCCAGCTTGCGCCCACCGGTTTCGGCGGCCTCGACGATTTCCAGGGCGCGGCGCTCGCCCTCGGTCATCTCGGTGCCAGGCGGTTCGAGCGACGGATTGCTGCTGATGGGTCTTGTGGGGTCACTCATGCGTTCCTCACTGTTCAGAAAAGGCGAAGGGGCCAGCCGACTGTTGCTCGGACTGGCCCCACACTCAGGCCGACTGCCGCGTTAGCGAACGGTGACGCCTTTCTCGCGGAAGAACTTCACAGCGCCAGGATGCAGCGGCGCAGGCAGGCCCTTGACGGCCTTCTCGTAGCTGAAGTTAGTGGCCAGGCTGGGGTGCAGGCCCTTGACCTCGGCCTCGGTGCCGAAGATGGCCTTCATGGTCTTGTAGACGGCGTCGTCACTGACAGCCGTGCTGGCGACCAGGGTGGCCTGCACCGCCACGCTGGGCACGGTAGCGCCCACGCCCTTGTAGCTCTTGGCGGGGATGTTGTAGCGCACGTAGAAGGGGTACTTCTTGATGAGGCTGGCGGCCTGGTTGCCGCCCACCGGCACCATCGCCACGTCTACCGTCTGGGCAATCTGGCTGATGGCGCTGGCCCCCACGCCCACGGTGTAGAACAGCGCGTCGGCGCGCTTGTCCTGCATCAGGGTGATGCCCTGGGCTGGTGACACGCGCAGGGCCTGGCCGAGGTCGTCAAAGCCCAGGCCGTAGCTTTCCAGCACCTGCCGGGCAGTCAACTCAGTGCCCGAGCCGAGGTCGCCAATGACCACGCGCTTGCCTTTCAGGTCAGCAATCGACTTGATGCCGCTGTCTTTGCGGGCCACCACATGCAGCACCTCGGGGTACAGCACGGCCAGGGTGCGCAGCTTGGCATTGGCCTTGCCCTGGAAGGCTTGCAGGCCGGTGCCCTTGTAGGCGTAATACACCACGTCGTTCTGGGCAATGGCGGCGTCCAATTCGCCAGTGGCAATGGCCTGCACGTTAAACACGCTGCCGCCCGTGGAGCGGGCGTTGGCGCGCAGGCCGTCGCCCGCGTCGTTGACCATCTTGGCCATGCCGGTGGCCACGGGGAAGTAAACGCCCGTGGTGGCGCCCGACCCGATGGTCAGAAACGTGGTGCCCTGGGCCAACGCGACGGCGGTGGTGCCCAGCAGCAGGGCGGCGGCAATCTTGGTGCGGGTGTTCATGGGGTCTCCTCCAGGGAAAGGGCCAGGGCATGACCCTGACACGCGAAGAATGAATGCGCGGATGGTAGCACAGCGGCCAGGCAGACAAAACGCCGCTCCTGGCGGGGGCCAAGCGGATTGGAAGCGGTTCTGTTCAGTTCGGTGTGGGCCGGTCCTGTGGAGTAAGCACCGCGTCCACTTCCAGAACGTGCCGGACAGGCCCTAGCATCTTCCTTCAGCTCGCGCAGCACGTCTTGTCTGCTTCTTGCTGCGCCTCACTTGAAGAGAACAGAGATCACCGCAGCCGCTCTGAAGCCTCTGACCTTTGCCCCGCACTACACTGGGCACATGACGCAAGGCCCGCTCTCCCCTGCCCCCAGTGTCCCGGCCGCCAGCCCACGGGCGCGGCGAGAGGGCCCGCCCATCATTCAGGCGCAGGGCGTGCAGAAGCATTTCGGCTCGTTCCACGCGCTGCGCGGCGTGAATCTGGAGGTGCTGCCGGGCGAGGTCGTGGTGATTATCGGCCCGTCGGGCAGCGGCAAAAGCACCTTTATCCGCACCCTGAACGCCCTGGACCCCCACGACGGCGGGCAGATCACGGTGGACGGCATTCCGCTGAACGGCAAGGGCAACCTGGACGCCATTCGCCGGGAAGTGGGCATGGTGTTCCAGAGCTTTAACCTCTTTCCGCACCTGACCGTGCTGGAAAACATCACCCTGGCCCCCACCCGCGTGCGCAGAGCGAGCAAGGCCGACGCCGAAAAACGCGGCCTGGACCTGCTGCGCCGCGTCGGCATTGAAGAGCAAGCGCACAAGTACCCGGCGCAGCTCTCCGGCGGTCAGCAGCAGCGCGTGGCCATTGCCCGCGCCCTGGCGATGGACCCCAAGGTGATGCTGTTTGACGAACCCACCAGCGCCCTGGACCCCGAGATGATCAAAGAGGTGCTGGACGTCATGAAAGAGCTGGCCCGCAGCGGCATGACCATGCTGGTGGTGACACACGAGATGGGCTTTGCACGCGAGGTCGCCGACCGCATCCTGTTTTTTGACCAGGGCAATGTCGTGGAAGACACCACGCCTGAGGCCTTTTACCAGAACCCGCAGCATGACCGGGCCAAGGCGTTCCTCAGCAAGATTCTGGGTCACTAAGGACAAAAGAGCAGGGACCCCTCTCCAACGGAAACGAAGGGAGGCGACTTGCAGAGCAGAAGCATCTCTCCTGCAATGACCAGAACTCCGCCGAGCCAGATCAGGCGATTGAGGCGCATGGTAGGGCAGCAAAAGGTTACCCGCATCTACCGAACAGCTGGAGCACCTCAAGCAGTCAACCAGCCACAGATCTAAAGCTGGGCGTCTTACTCGTCCAATTGTGGGTCAGCCAACTACGGCTGAACCCTACTCAATAAGCGTTCAATAAAGGAAATCCCGTCAGCAGCCTCACATCCTGCACAGGAATGCTGATGAGGCCGTAGGGTAGTCCCCTTTGGCCCAGGAGACCTTATGTCAGACCAGCTTTTCTCGCAGCCTGGCCCAATTTGGCCTGAACTGCGGGTCACTCTCGTTTCCTTTCTGAACAGCCGACCTGACCCTGTGCAGCTGTTGGCTCTGGGTGAACCCACCCACAGCGCCGACCTGTTTCCAGCCTGGCGTAACCGCCTGTTTGAGCTGCTGGTCGAAGACCACGGCTTCCGGTCTGTCGCCCTGGAAAGCGACATCCTCGCGGGTCAGCAGGTCAACGCTTACGTGACCTCGGGTGAGGGTCATGTGGACGACGTGATGCGCACCGGCTTTAGCCACGGCTTTGGGGCCACCCCGGCCAACCGGGAACTGGTGGCGTGGATGCACGCCTTCAATACGGGGCGAAGCAGGGACGAGACGCTGCAGTTCTACGGCTTTGACCCACCGCTGGAGTGGTGGGCACCCAGTCCAGCGGCCAGCCTGCTTGCCCTTCACGCTTTTCTGGAGGCCCACCTCCCCACGGTGCCGGTCAACTGCGCTGAGCTTGAACAGTTGCTGGGTCCCGAAGCCCCCTGGAAGAACCCGGCAGCGGTCAGAGACCCAGGCCAGTCCATCGGTGACACGGGCGAGGCCAGGCGGCTCAGGCTTCTGGCCGACGACCTGGAGACCCTGCTGCAGACAGAGACGCCTCACCTGGCCACGCAATCTGGATTCTGGGACGCCCAGCTGTCGGCCCGCACCGCCACCGGGCTTCTGCGCTACCACGCCCTGATGGCCACCCCCACGCCAGACCGGATGGCGCGCCTCTCGGGGCTGCGCGACCTGATGATGGCCGAGAACCTCTGCGCCATCCGAGAGCGTGAGGAACCACGTGGGCCGACGCTGGTCTTTGCCCACCAGTCGCACCTGCAACGCCCGAACAGTGCCATGCAACTGGGCGACCTGACTGTGACGTGGTGGAGTGCCGGCGCACACCTTAGCCGCCACCTGGGCACGCACTACGCCTTCATCCCAAGCCTGACCGACGCCGCGCTGCCGCAGATCAGTGGGCCGGCCATTCCCCAGACGGGCCCCTCTGGCTCGGCCACCCTCCTGACACCTTCAGAGTTGGCCGCTGTGCGCGCTGGCCAGGATGGTCAGCTCATTGACGGCGCCCTGTTCATCCAGACTGCGCCGAATTGAGGGCAAAGGACTTTAAGCGTCTCGCCGTAGCCGTCCGCACCCCCACCACGCCGCCGCGCACAGCAGGGCACTCAGCAGGAAGACAGGCGCATACCCCGCCGTATCCGCCAGCACCCCGGCCAGCACTGGGGTAAACAGCGCCGCCCCCACCAGCGTGTTCAGCGTGCCGATATAGCGGCTCCGGGCGTGGTCAGGGGCGATATTGAGCAGGTGATTGGTGTGGCCCAGGTTAAAACCCTGATTAGCCGTACTGGACAGGATAAACACGCCCAGATAAGCCCAGGGGCTGAGGTCCAGCGCCCCCACCAGCAGGGCGCACAGCGGCGCCAAACCCGCAAACACGGCTGCATACCGAATCAGGCGGCGCGAGCCTTTGCGTTCGGCCACCCGCTGCCAGACCACGTTGGACAGCGGCGCCGCGCCGGTCAGCGCCATGACAAAGGTGCCCAGCACCGCCGGGGCGTAGTCCAGTTCCCGCAGGGCGTACACGGCGTAAAACGGTTCACTCATGCTGGCCGCCGCCAGCAGCAGGCGGACCGTCAGGAAAGCGCGGAAGGACGGGTCACGCAGGGTTTCGGGAATGGCCCGCACTTCGGCTCGGGTGCCCAGGGGCGGCTGGGGCGGGTCAGGCGGCTCGCTGACCAGGCCAAAGACCCAGTACCCGAAGGTAAAGGCCACCGTCCCCAGCGCAAAAATCAGGGCGTAGTTGAGGGGAAAGGCCAGGTCAGACGCCAGAATGGCGCGCACCAGCAGGCCGGCCCCAAAGGCCAGCAGACCGCCGTACAGGTTGCGGGTGGCAAAAAAGCGTGGGCGCCGGTCAGGCGACACCGTTTTACTCACGACCTCCAGAAACGGCAGGCCAGAGACGCCCGAGGCCAGGGCGTTGGCACTCATGGCAAGGATAAAGAGCGTCAGGCACAGCGCCGGCTGGTGGCTGAGCAGGGCGGCCGTCAGCACCATAAAGACGTAGGTGCTCGTGCGAATCAGCGCGGCCGAGCGGTACACCGGCAGCTTGTACGGCAGGGCGCGCACACGGGCCGCCACGAGCAGTTGCGGCAGCATCCACCCCCCAGCGGCGATGGCGGGCAGCAGGCCAATGACCCAGTTGGGCGCCCCCAGCTTGGCGGCAAAGGCCGTGACCACCACCGCCACACTGAGAAAACCGTCGCCCAGAAAGACGGCCCAGCCGTTGGCAATGCCCAGGCGCTCGTTGCGGTTCCAGGGAGCGCGGGCAGTCATGCGGGGCATTATCCGCCTGGCCTTTCAACATTGACCGGATACGAGGGACAGAGCAGCGTCAAAAGCCAAATGCAGAACCAGAGAAGTCAAAGCTGTTGGCGTTTACGCCTGAGCCTGCTGGTTTAGCAGTCTGGAGTATCCAGACCACTGCCACGCTAATAGGCCGCCGGGAACGGCCTCTTCCCTGACCCTGTGGGATCAGGACACCCCACCACTCAAGAGGCCATCCAAAGTAAGGATGCGCTGCACCTCCCAGGCGTGGATGGATAGAGGCATGAACAGTGAACCGCTCAGAGCGACCCTCCACCAGCTTCTTCATGCGGAGGCCGCCCCGAATCAGGCGCTGGCCGTGCTGCTGGGTGACTACGCGACCTATCACGCCGCGCTGGCGCTGCTGGCCGGTGGCCTGAGTGCCGCCTGCCTGCTGCTGACCTTTTCTTTCTGGCGCCGCTTGCGCACGGCGGCGGGGCACGGTTGGCGTTTCGAGACAAAGCTGTCGGCCACTTTCGGAGTGCTGAGCGTCATCCTCGGGAGCCTGCTGGGCCTGCTCACCCTGGCCAACGCGGGCAATGCCCTTCACCCAAAAGCCGGTTTTGAACCCCTGCTCTCGCTGCTGGGCAGGGGCAGCGGAGCCGCCGCTCAGCGCGAGGCCGCTTTCAATGCCTGGTTGCAGTCCGGTCAGGCGGCCCTGCCGGACGCGCTGCGAACCGAAGTCCTTGAGCGGCTGGCCTGGCAGCAGCCCAAGGCCCTGCTCTGCGGCCTGCTGTGTGTGGTTCTTGTCGCCCTGAGCGCCCGCATCTGGGGCCACCTGATTCGCCGGTTCAGGCAGGACCCTTCGGCCTGGACCCTGGGGGAACGGGGCCTGATCGTGTCCGGTGGCGTGACTGTCTTTGCCTCCCTGCCACTGCTGGTGATGTTCCTGGCGAACACGCAGGCGTCCCTGGCGCCCATCACACTGACCCTGCTGTACGGCTGACCCTCAGGGCTGCGCCGCATCACCGAAGCCCTCACGGGTCTTCAGGCCACCTAGCCCAGCACCTCCAGGCCGTCCAGCACCACACTGGCGTGGGCCTGCACGGTCAGGGCGTGGTCGCGGTTGTAACCGCCCGCCATCATGGTGACCACCGGAATACCGGCGGCCTTTGCCCAGGCCAACACCGCGCGGTTGCGCTCCCGAACGCCGTCCAGCGTCAGGGCAAAGCGGCCAAAGCGGTCGCCGGCCAGCACGTCCACCCCCGCCAGATACAGCAGCAGATCCGGACGGAAGGTCTCCAGCGCCGGCAGGGCCTGGCGCCGCAGCACTGTCAGGTACTCGCTGTCTGTCACGCCGTCGCCCAGGCCCAGGTCCAGCGAGGACTGCTCCTTGCGAAAGGGGTAATTGCGCTCGCCGTGAAGAGACAGTGTGAAGGCCCGCCCCTCGGCTGCCAGCAGCGCCGCCGTGCCGTTGCCCTGATGCACGTCCAGGTCAATGACGGCCACCCGGCTGGCCAGGCCTTCGTCCAGCGCCAGGCGGGTCAGCAGCGCGGCGTCGTTGATGAGGCAAAAGCCCTCGGCGCGTTCACGGAAGGCGTGGTGGGTGCCGCCGGCCAGGCAAGCACCCCAGCCCACCCGCAGGGCGTCGTGCAGGGCGGCCAGCGACCCACCGGCGGCGCGGCGGGCACGTTCCACAACCTCGGCGCTCCAGGGCAGCCCGAAGGCGCGTTCCTCGGCGGGCGTGACCTCGCCCCGGCGCCAGCGGCGAAGCCAGATGGGGTCGTGGACGCGGGCGGCGTCGGCCCAGCTCAGGGGTGGTGTGTCCAGCACCGGCAGGTGCGGCGCGAGCAGGTCCCGCACCCCCGCATACTTGTAGGCCGGAAAGCGGTGGCCTTCGGGCAGCGGAAACGTGAACGCGGCGGGACTCCAGGCTCGGTAGGGATGGGCGCTCACCCGCCCAGTTTGGCGCCGGGGCCTCCTTTCCGCTCTACTCCATAATTTGGTTGACTTTTCACACTGTGTTGGGTGAACGTTTCAGAAATCAGTCAGGGTCATACACTTCCGGCAGTTCACGCCCCCCGCGCCGTCCCCTCATCCCCCTGGAGCGCCCCATGACCTACGTTGCCCCCCTCAGCCAGCCGCAGCCGACACCCGCAGAGCTGCACCGCACCGTGCGGCGCGGCCAGACGCTGTATTACGCGGGCGACAGCGCGCCCAGTCTCTACCGCCTCGACAGCGGCCTGATGCGCGCGGTGCGCCTGACCCCGCAGGGCCGCAACCTGACGGTGCGCCACATTCGCCCCGGCGATATTTTCGGAGAGGAATGCCTGCATGGCCAGACGCGCGGGCATCAGGTCGTGGCCCTGACCGACGCGGTGCTGACACCCATTCACCCGCAGCATCTGGGGACGGGGGAACTCTGGGACCTGACCCGCAGCCTCAGCGCGCAGCTCCAGCGCATGATGACCGACGGCGTTCATATTCAGGACGGCGACCTGCGCGAGCGGATTGCCCGTTACCTCCTGAATCTGGCCGACAGCACCCTGGGGGGCCACCACGCCGACGGCACCCGCTTCGTGCGCGCCACCCACGAACTGATCGCCGAAGGCACGGGCGCCACCCGTGAAAGTGTCAGCAAGCTGATTGGCGAGATGCGTGACGACGGCCTCCTGAGTCCCGCCTACCGCTGCCTGACCCTGACCGATGAAGAAGGGCTGCGGCTGCTGAGCGGCTACCACGGCTAAACGAGAATCCTGCTTGACCGCCCCTCGCCTGGGGCGGTTTCTTCTGTGGCCTGCCCACATCCTCAGCTTTACGTCCTGCGCGTAGAATGCCCGCCATGCGGATTCGCCTTGACCCCTGGCCTGTCGATACATTTGAGGGCCAGTTGACACTGAAGCCCTTTGCGGGCCTGGTGTTCGATGTAGAAACAGATGTGTGGCAGGCCGTCCCTACCCAAGGTATTCCGGTGGCGCTGCGCGAAGTGGTTGTCGTTGACGGCAAACCACGCATGGAAGCGCGGCTGCTGATAGATGATGAGGCAGGTGAGCTGCATCTGGCAGCTTTTGGGGCGTATGTCGTAGGTGCCGTAAGCCTCTGTCCCCACGGCAGCCGTCAGGCTGAGCTTCAACAGGTACGTGCGCGGCGCGTCCTGGCCTACAGCGCCGATACGCCACTGGAACCGGCACGGCTGAGTCCACGCAATCCGCAAAGTGGCGTGCTGGATTACGAGCCGCATGCCTTCAATGGGCGGCAAGTGGAAGGACCCCGCGCCAAGGTGCAGCGGCTCATGCTTGACGCTGAACAGGCGCTCAGTCAGGAACTGGCTTCTGCGATGGCGCTCGAAGAGGGCGACACCGACACCTTGCCCGAAACTCTGGTGCTGCAAGACGGCCCGGTCCGTTTGGGGCGAGGCGGGAGTGCAGTCGTGGGTTACGTGAAGACCCTGCACACTGACTATTTGGGGGCTGACCGCATCGGCCTGCTCAGTGAGCTGAAATGCGGTGAACGCACGCCTATCCTGCGCTTCCGGGTAGGCGACCGCGGCGGCCACTTCAGCGAGGCCGAGGGCCGTGAACAGCGCTTCACCTGGTACGTGCGGCTGTGCGAGCCACCATTTTACCAGCACCCGCTGGCGGGCATCATGCGGCTGGAAATGCACGCCCCAGAAGACAGCACCTTTGTGCCCCACGCCGTGCAGGCGGTGGCAAATCTGTCAGGTGCGCTGCTTCAGAAGCTAGGCAGCAAACTCCACAAAGACCCCCGCGCGCCCCAGAACCTGATTCCCACGGCGGCCCTCGAACACGCCATGACCCGCAGCATGGGCAGCGCCGAACTGGTCACGCGGCGCATCCGCTCTCATATTGCCGCCGCCTACGGAGCAGGAGTGCTGGCGTGACCCTCAGCCCGCGCATTGGCATGGTGCTGGGCACCGAGGACGTGACCCCTACCATTTTCTGGTTTGCGGTGGGGCGCGGGGCCAGCGTGCAACTTGACGACCTGGTGACCGTGCAGACCACCCGCCCCGACGGCAAGGTCGTGCGCTTTTACGGCCTGGTGGACAACGTGCGCAAGCGTCACGAGGGCGTCACCTTTGAGTCGGATGTGGAAGACGTGGTGGCGGGTGTGCTGCCCGCCAGCATTAGCTACGCGGCGCGGGTGCTGGTCACGCGCGTGGACCCCGAACACTTCATTCCGCCGCAGCCGGGTGATGAGGTCCGGCATGCCCAGGGCGACGACCTGAAGATGGCCCTCAGTGCCGACAAGATGAAAGAGGCGGCTTTCCCAGCTGGTCTGCTGGCCGATGGGCAAACGCTGCCCCTGAATTTCCGCTTCGTCAACGGCGAGCAGGGCGGCCACATCAACATTTCGGGCATCTCGGGGGTGGCCACCAAGACCAGTTACGCGCTGTTCTTGCTGCACTCCATCTTCCGCAGTGGGGTGATGGACCGGGTGGCCCAGAGCAGCGGCGGACAGATGACCGGCACGGCAGGGGGCCGGGCCATTATCTTCAACGTCAAGGGCGAGGACCTGCTGTTTCTGGACCAGCCCAACAGCAAAGTGGCTGCGCGGGAGGCCCAGGCCGCCCAGGACAAGGGCCTGGCCGCCGACCGCTACACCCTGATGGGCCTGCCCCGCACCCCTTTTACCGACACGCAATTCCTGGCGCCGCCCCGCGCCGGCTCGGTCAGCGGCGCCATCGTGCCGCACACCGACCAGCGCTCGCAGGGGGTCACGCCATTTCTCTTCACCCTGCGCGACTTCTGCGCGGGGCGGATGCTGCCCTACGTCTTCAGTGACGCCGGGAGCAGCCTGAATATCGGCTATGTCATTGGGAATATTGAGGAGAAACTAGCGCGGCTGGCCCAGGTACAGTCTGGCGCCGGAGCACATCTCCTAGTGACCGATTGGAAGCCGGAGGAAAATGCTGACATTCCCGAAGATATTGATTTCGGTGACTTAGAAGGCATCCGCATCAACTCTTTTGAGCAACTCATTGCCTATCTTGAATTCAAACTACTTGATGAGAATGACGGCCAGGGTGACCGCAAATGGGTGCTCAATCAATCTCAGGGCACCCTGCGCGCCTTTACCCGGCGCCTACGCGGCGTTCAGAAGCACCTCTCGCCCCTGATTCGCGGCGACGTAAGCGAGGCCGAGGCCAGCCGCTACCGGCCCAATCTGCTGCGCGGCGCCCAGCTGAGCGTGGTGGACATCCACAACCTCTCTGGCCCCGCCCAGATGTTTGTGGTGGGCGTGCTACTGCGGGAAGTCTTCGAACACAAAGAGCGCTTCGGCCGCCAGGACACCGTGTTTGTGGTGCTGGACGAGCTGAACAAATACGCCCCGCGCGACGAGGGGAGCCCGATTAAAGACATCCTGCTGGAAATTGCCGAACGCGGCCGGTCCTTGGGCATCATCCTGATCGGCGCGCAGCAGACCGCCAGCGAGGTCGAGCGGCGCATCGTCTCTAACGCCGCCATCCGGGTGGTGGGCCGCCTAGACCTCGCCGAAGCCGAGCGTCCCGAATACCGTTTTTTGCCGCAGAGCTTCCGGGCGCGCGCCGGGATTCTGCAACCCGGCACCATGTTGGTGTCGCAGCCGGACGTGCCCAACCCAGTGCTGGTCAATTACCCCTTTCCTGCCTGGGCCACCCGCAAGGACGAGGTGGACGATCTGGGCGGGCGCGAGGTGCAGGAGGTTGGCGAGGACTGGCTGCGGTAAAAGCCCGTGAAAAAGGGGAAGGCCCAGATGTGGCCCTCCCCTCTTTGCTTACAGCTTCTGTACCAGAATCGGCGTGGTGGTCGGCTGTTCGCTGCCGCCGGGCGGCTCAACACTGACGGCCAGGGTTTGCCCGGTCTGCGCGCCCTCCCACTCAATGCCCCGGCCGCTCAGCACCCCGACCGAGACCGGCGTTTGACCTTCAAGGCGCCACAGCTGATAGACCCGGCCTTCCGGCGGCGTCTCACTCAGATGCAGGTAGGCGCGGCCATCCGGCAGACGGACCACCTGACCCACCTGGGTGCCCTCTGACTGCAAGGTGGTGGTTAGGGCACCTGGCGTATGAGCAAAGCGGCTCAGTAGATCGCCTGGCGCCGCTGGTCGGAGCAGCAAAAACCCTACGGCCGCCGCCGCAGCCAGGGCCAGCACTCCCAACGAAACCGGCGACAGCACACGGCCACTTGGGGTGGGCGCAGGCGCTGGTAGGGCGGGCATCACCTCAGCGCGCAGGCGGCCCAGCAGACGGTCCAGGGCACCAGGAGGCAGCTCGGTTTGCGGGAGGGCACTGGGCAAACCGTGCAAAGTTTCCAGGTCTTCGCGGTAGGCCGCCAGCAGCGCGGGGTCAGCGTCCAGGGCGGCGCGCAGCTGCGCTTCTTCGTCCGGGCTCAGCAGGCCAAGCGCGAGGCTCACCAGTTCTTCTCGGTTGACAGTCACTTGAATTCACCTGCTTTGCTGAGGGAGACGAGAGGCGTGGGGGACAGAAGCACAGTTGAATACGCTGCGCCGGCCTGCTGGACGCTGGACGGGGAACTGCCGTTCACAGCCGCTGTGGTTTGGCCATACGCTCGCGCATCCGGTCAAGGGCGGCACGCAGGCGAGATTTTACTGTACCGACCGGCAATCCGGTCAGGATGGCCAGTTCACTGTGGGTGTAGCCCCGGTAATACGCCAGTTCGACCAGTTCCCGGTGATGTGGCTCCAGGCTCTGAACCACCTGCTGGGCCAGGATGCGGTCCGTGGGGTCGGCACTGGCGGTCGGGGCGTCCCAGTCTTCTATCTCCAGCGGGGTTTCGGGACGGTCCCGCAACTCCTGCAAAAAGCGGTGGTGGGCAATGCTGACCAGCCAGGTCTTGGCACTGGCCCGGCGTGGGTCAAACCGCCCTGAGTGCCGCCAAGCGTTTAGAAAAGCGTCCTGCACACAACTCTCGACATCCTCGGTCTGGTGAAGCATGCGCCGGCCCAGTGCGTACAGCAGCCGGGCGTAGCGGCGATGCAGCTCAGCCAGCGCCTCCTCTTGCCCGGTGGACATGGCGTGCAGCAAAGCCTCATCGGGCAGGTCAGGGGGAAAGGGCGTCATGAGAACTCACTCAGGCTAACAGGCCGGCCAGAGGCGCGTATACGGCTGTGGAGGGCCAATGCCTTAGCGAAGCCTCATGCAAATGCAAAAACTGGTTAGGGATGATTAAACAGAGCGCTCGTCGGCAGCCGCCACCGATGACGCAGCCAGGGCCGTCGCCGCCACAGGTGCAGGTGCAGCAGGTGCGGCGACTGGCGCCGCCGTGAAGTTCAGGTCATCTTTGAGGCCCTGGGTGCTGCGGCGAAATTCGCGCAGCCCGTGGCCCAGGCTTTTGCCCAGTTCAGGCAGTTTGCGCGGTCCAAAGACCACCAGGGCGACCAGCAAAATCACAATCAGTTCAGCGGGGCCAATATTCGGCATGGGTTCTCCAGATGGGAAGAGGCGGTGAGAAAGTATGATTTGAACTCCGAAGACGGCAATCTTGCCAATCAAACAAAATCTTAAAACTCGATCAGGTATTTAATACTTTCCAGTCTGTCCTCCAAAATGAGCGCCTCTCTGACGTTTTATATCGTCCTCCAGACATCAATTTCATTAGGCGGCGCCCTCATAGAACGGAATGGATCTACTTGATGCAAAACTCAATCTGCCGAAACTTATACCTTCGGTCGAACAGCTATATACAAAACTACTGAGATTGGATGGGCCTAGAGAGATCGTAAAGAAATCATGAAATCCGCCCCAGAAGATATGCCCACGAAGGGAATGACCGGGGCCCTGTAGACGGTTCAGAAAGAGGCATTAGACTGTCTGCCGTGATTGGTCTTGCCGCTCCACTTCAGTTCACAGCGGGACCGGGGCGGCTGGACGTTATTTTGGCAACGCTAAGCGGGTCTAGCCGCTCGCAGGTGGCTGGCTGGATCGCTGGCGGCTTTGTTCAGGTTGAAGGACAGGTGGCGACACGGTCCAGCCTGAAGCTGCGCGGTGGAGAAGTCTTACATGTGCAGATCCCGCCTGTGCCTGACGCCACTGTGGCGCCAGAACAGGTTCCACTCGACGTCTTGTTTGAGGATGATCACCTCATTGCGGTCAATAAGCCGCCTGGTATGGTGACGCACCCGGCACCTGGCCTCAATACCGGAACCCTGGTGAATGCGCTCCTGGGACGTATGAAGTTGCCAGAGCAGATTGGTTTTGACGGCCCAGATGGCTACCGGCCCGGCATCGTTCACCGACTGGACCGGGATACCAGCGGCGTGATCGTGGTGGCCAAGACGGTAGGGGCTCATGCACGCCTGGCCAATGCCTTCAAAGCGCGTGAAACGGCGAAGGTCTATCTGGCCATCGCTGCAGGCAGCTGGCGAGCAGATCAGCCTGTGACAGTCGACGCCCCGATTGGCCGCCACCCGGTCCAGCGTCAGCGCATGACAGTAGGTGGTGCTCAGCCACGTGAGGCGCAGACGCTCTTCACGCCACTGGCCACGATTTCAACTGGACATGGGCGAACAGTGACCCTGGTGCGCGCGCAACCACGCACCGGACGTACCCACCAGATTCGCGTCCATCTGGCGCACCTGGGCAGCCCTCTGCTGGGCGATCCGGTGTATGGACGCAGCAGCACCCTTATAGCCCGTCACGCTTTGCATGCTCAGTACTTGACCCTGCCTCATCCTCTAACCGATCACCCTCTGCACCTCAATGCACCTGTCCCAGAAGATCTGCTGAACGCCTGGCTCTCCCTTGGGGGTCATTGGCCCGCACAGGCGGAGACACCTCCACCGTCCTGATCCATTCTCCATCTACAACCTAGTCACGACTCTATGACTTCGCCGCGTTGCGTTTAGAGATCGAAAAACAAAAGCTCTGCTTCATATAAATGGGCGACAGGTAAAAAATAACAAAGCGACAACTATGCTTAGCTGACACGCAAGGTCGCATTAGGTTTCCCAACAGAGCCAACAGTATCTCGCTCGAAAGTCTCAGTCACGCTGCTCTTGCCGCCGATCTTGCATGCACGGCACAAACAATTAAGGTGTCCTTCATTTAATTCATGTAGCCGACTATCTGTTTCGGTGGTACATCTTGGGCACCGATTAGACGGGCTTTGAGGACCTATCTTCATTCCTTATTCATGAAAGATAGACTATGTGGTCCAATCGGGCTGAGTCAGCATATAAATCCAATGAAGGCAAACGAGAGCGTAGTGCAGCGTCTCCTCTAAGAGCGATCCAGCTGCAGGCTCACGATTGACCCTCTTGCCCAGCACCTAGTCTATGGCCATATCTCCGGAGGTTCCCACCATGAGTAGCGACAACAGTACCACCCCAGGACAGAGCACCCGCCGCAAGTTTCTTGGTGCAGCAGGATTGATGGGCGCCGGCGCCGTGTTGAGCGGTTGCACCAATGTCATGGCTAACACCCCCACCAAGCCCAATCTGGATGCCAGCATCTTCAACTTCGCGCTGAACCTGGAATATCTCGAAGCGGCCTTTTACCTCGCGGCTGTGGGCCGTCTGGACGAACTCACCGCTGCTGGTGGCGACGCCAGCAAAGTGACGCTGCCCGCGGGCTTCACTGGCCGCGGTGGCGTGGCGGTTCCTGGTCTGACCGGCGACATGCTGGCCATGGCACACGAAATTGCCGATGACGAGCTGGCACACGTGAAGGTTATTCGTGGGGTTTTGAAGGGCGGCGCAGTGTCGCAGCCCCAAATTGACCTCAGTGCTTCCTTCGTGGCAGCCGGTAAACTGGCATCGAACAACGCGATTACCAATTTCAACCCGTACGCCAATGAGCTGTTCTTCCTGCACGGCGCCTTCATTTTCGAAGACGTAGGTGTTACGGCCTACAAGGGCGCCGCGCGTCTGCTGGTCGACGATTCAGCCAACGGTAACTTGGAGAACGCGGCCGGCATTCTCGCTGTTGAGGCATACCACTCTGGTTCCATCCGCACCCAGCTCTACAACCGCCGTACCCAACAGGCTGCTGCAAACCTGACGGTCGAACAGGTGGTGCAGGCCATCAGCAACCTGCGTGACTCTGTAGACGGCGCTGATGACCGCGACCAGGGCCTCACCGCCGGAAACGGCAACCCCAGCTTCATTCCTGCTCGCAGCGCCAACATCGTCCCCACAGACGCCAATGGCATCGCCTTTAGCCGTACCCCCCGTCAGGTTGCCAACATCGTGCTGCTCGACACCACTGGCAAGGCAGCCACCGGCGGCTTCTTCCCCAGCGGCCTCAGCGGCGACTTCAGCACCATCCTCGCCCTGTAAACACAGCTTTAATTTAAAGGCGCCCCAGGATTCAACTCTTGGGGCGTTATTCGTTGTAGTAGTTCTTGAGATCAGATGGCTCGAATGCTCTCCACCAAGAGCTCTTACAACATGAGCCAGGCCGCTTACTTTAATAACGGAGAGGGCTTATGACTTTAGATATTTTCTTCGATTTAAAAGCCAGAATATTCAGAGAATAGGCAAAAATCGTCCATAGCCAATCACCTGCTGGGTGCACAGTACTCTTTGAGATCTTTCAGAAGCCCTATAACTGGACCTCCCACCGCATTCCTCGGGTAGACCTGGAGCAGCTCATCTTCCTTGACCGCTCCGGTAAATCCTTCTCTACCCTGCTGGGCTGATGTCGGTTACAGATAGGATTTTACAACTAACCTTACCCACCCCTTGCACACAGCCCGCCTTTGGTGTACTCTTTTTCTTCGTGCGCCGAGGCGGGAGATACCCGCGCGGCTGGAGAGTGACCCCACTTTCAGAGACATGCGGGATGCCGGTTAAGGGCGTTTGCTGGTCACTGGGGACACACTTTCCCGAAAGGACCACAAATGAACTTTGACCAACTGATTGCGCCCGAACTCGCGGCGCGTCTCCATGAGCGCGGCATCACCGAAGCCAGCCCCATTCAGGAAGCCAGCCTTCCCCACACCCTGGAAGGCCGCGACCTGATTGGCCGCGCCCGCACCGGCACCGGCAAGACCCTGGCGTTTGCCCTGCCCATCATCCAGAAGCTGGAACCCAGCCGCGAGCGCGCCCGCCTGCCCCGCGCCATCGTGGTGGCCCCCACCCGCGAACTGGCCAAGCAGGTCGCCGATGAGTTTTCCAAGAGCGGCGTCGGCCTGACCACCGTCACCGTGTACGGCGGCGCCAGCTACGGCCCTCAGGAAAACGCCCTGCGCCGTGGCGTGGACGTCGTGGTCGGCACCCCAGGCCGCCTGATTGATCACCTGGAGCGCGGCAACCTGGACCTCAGCGAGGTGCAGTTTGCGGTGCTGGACGAGGCCGACGAGATGCTGTCGGTGGGCTTTGCCGACGCCATCGAGACCATCCTGCAAAAGACCCCTGAAGCCCGTCAGACGCTGCTGTTCAGCGCCACGCTGAACGGTGACATCAACCGCCTGTCCCGCAAGTATCTGAATGACCCCCTGGTCGTGGACATGGTGGGCGAAGGCAAGAGCCAGGCCGCGCAGACGGTTGAGCACCTGAAGGTGAAGGTGGGCCGCAGCCGCACGCGCGTGCTGGCCGACCTGCTGACCGTGTACAACCCCGAAAAGGCCATCGTATTTACCCGCACCAAGCGCGAGGCCGATGAACTGGCCAACGAGCTGATTCACCGCGGCATCGAGAGCGAGGCGCTGCACGGCGACCTGGCCCAGAGCCAGCGCGAGCGCGCCCTGGGGGCCTTCCGCAGCGGGCGCGTGGGCGTGCTGGTGGCCACCGACGTAGCGGCGCGCGGCCTTGACATTCCTGAGGTGGACCTGGTGGTGCAGTACCACCTGCCCCAGGACCCCGAGAGCTACGTTCACCGCTCGGGCCGTACAGGCCGCGCCGGGCGCACTGGCACCGCCATCATCATGCACGGTGACCGCGAGAACCGTGAGGTGGCGGGCCTGGAACGCATCACGGGTGTGCGCTTTATCGAGCGCGCCCTGCCCACCCCCAAGGAAGTGGCGGCCGCCAGCGCCCGTTCCAGCGCCGATATGGTGCGCAAGGTGGACGCCAGCGCCGCTGCCGGCTTCCAGGCCGAGGCCGAGCGTCTGTTCAGCGAACTGGGTCTGGAAGCCCTGACCCGCGCGCTGGCCAAAATCAGCGGTGTGACTGAGCCGGTCAAGGCCGCCAGCCTGCTGAGCGGTGAAGAAGGCCTGACCACCATCCTGCTGAACGCCGATCGCATGAGCGTGGCGCGCGCGGTGGCCATGCTCGCCCGCACCGCCGACGTGGATACCCGCCGCCTGGGCAAGGTGCGCCAGTGGCGCGGCGGCGCTGTGGCCGACGTGCCCAGCGAGTACGTGGAAAAACTCCTCTCGGCCAGCCCACTGGACGGCGAAGTCACCGTGGAAATCGCCCAGGAACTGCCCGAACTGTTCGAGCAGCCCACCCGTGAGCGCCGCGACGGCGGCTACGGCGGTGGCCGTGGCTACCGCGACGAAGGCGGCTACGGCAATCGTGGCAGCTCTCAGGGCGGTGGCCGTGGTGGCTACGGCAACCGCAGTGGCGGTGGCTACCAGGGCGGTGGCCGTGGTGGTCAGGGCCAGGGTGGCCAGGGCCGCTGGAGCCGTGACCGGGATGACCGGGGCAGCCGGCCCCGCGAAGACTTTGCAGACCGTGAGTTCGTGCCCTCGGGCCGCTAAGCACTGAACAAGACCCCCTCCACAACTCGGAGGGGGCTTTTTTTATGGTTCGCGGCCGGTGGTCAGCCACTGCGCTTCATGGTCACCAGCTCCGGCCGGACCGTGCTCTCTGGCCCAGGCTGCGGCGGCCTGAACGTCGTAAGCCACGCGGCGAAACTCGGGCGTCCATCCACCGGCCCGGCGGGTCAGCAGCACCCAGCGGGCCAGTGGCAGCCCATCTTTCTGGCGCGAGACGGGGCCGGCATTGATCACCGTGACCCCGTCCACCACCGTCAGCATTTCGCGGTGGGTGTGGCCCACAATGCACAGGCGTCCGCCTGCCTCGTGGGTGAATCCGACCAGCCGCTCCCGCACTTCGGCGAAGTGAACTGGGCGGGTGTGCAAGCCTTCCGTGGTCAGCATCAGGGCTTCCCAGGGACTAAGAGGACTGCCATGGGCCAGCCGGACTTCGCCGTCTGCTATGTCCAGAAAGGTGGGCAGAGCGGCCAGGGTCTCTCCTAACTCAGCAGGCAACTGTGGGCAGAGCCAAGCACGGGTCTCGTCCTTTCCGGCTCTCATTCCGGCCACGCGCTCATCGGTGTTACCGCGTACGCTGGGCGGGGCGTACTCCTGTTGCAGAGCCCAGGCGCGGGCTGGGTCGGAAAAGCCCCACACGGTATCGCCCAGGTTGTAGGTGGCGTCCGGCGCCTCAGCGTGAATGTCGGCCAGCACCGCCTCCAGGGCAAAGGCGTTGCCATGTACGTCGCTCAGAACAGCCAGGCGCACCGTCAGGCGCCCTTGGCCGGGCGGCGAATGGCTGCGAACAGCAGCGAGAGCAGCGCCAGGGTCACCACATAGGAAATCAGGGCGGCGGCCAGATCGAAATTGGGCTTCAGGGCGTCGCTAGAGAGCTTGTAAATGGCAAACGGCACTGCCCAGCCCAGGGCGAACAGCCCGGCGCGATGCAGGAAATTGCGCGTGGTCGCCGCCTGCGGAAAGTAGTACATGGGCAGCAGCATGGCGGGCAGCAGCAGCAACTGGGCCAGATAGAACCAGACGGGAATGTTGGGCAGCCCGTGGTCCAGCGCCACGAAGACGATATTCAGCAGGCCAATCAAGGCGCCTGCGATGAGGGCCGTTCGGAGGAGCAGAGGATTCACCCCGCTATGCTGCCACGCCGAAGGAAAAAAGACCGTTGCCCACCCTTAAGTGGCTTGGTCTGGTCGCGGGGAGAGTGCGGCCAGGCGAGCAGGCACGCGGTCCAGCAACAGGGTCACCAGCTCTGAAGCCATGAACTCGTAGTCATCGGGAATCCCCAGCGTCACGATGCGGTCATCCGGCAGCGCGCCCCGGAACTGCCCGCGCACAACATCCCGGTGGCGTTTTTGCATACACACAGCGGCGTCGGCCCATTCCAACACATCACGGGTCAGCGGCGTCAGCGCGTCCCGGTTGGTTCCGGCCGACGCCACTTCCCAGCCCGCTGTGTCGCGAAACAGGACCTCGGCGGTGAGGCTTCTCAGCTTGTTCTGGGTGCAGATAAACACCACGCGCAGAGGCCGCGTCACAGAGCAACATCCACGAAATGCTCGACTGTCGGGAAGGGATCGTAGAAATGGTGCAGGAGTGTCCGCCACCGCTGATAGTCAGGACTGCCCCGAAAGCAAACCGTATGGGCCTCCAAGCTCTCCCACCACACCAGCAAGACGTAATGGTGGTCCGCCCCTAGGCACCGCTGCAACGTGTGCCGAAGGTAGCCCGGCATAGACGAGATGATCGTCTGCGCCTCGGCAAACGCCGCTTCAAATTCGGTGGTGAGGCCTGGCCGAATATCCAGCAGAGCCACCTCCAGCACGGGTCCGCACCCGGGGACAGCGTCATCCATTACGGCGTGGTCTGCGTGATGCTGCGGGCCTTGCCCATGCCGGCCACGACTTGATTGATGACGCGCAGCCAGGCCCGGGCGCTGGCTTCCACCACGTCGGTCGCCACGCCGGTGCCGTGCAAGCTGGTTTCGCCGTAGCGGGCGCCAATACTGACCTCGCCCAGCGCGTCGCCGCCGCCCGTGACCGCCTGAATGCGGTAACTCTCCAGTTCAGGTGTAATCCGGGTGATTTTGTTGATGGCCTGAAACGCGGCTTCAACGGGGCCGTCGCCATGTGCGGTGGCGTCCACAGGGCCGTCAGGCGTGTGCAGACGCACAAAGGCCACTGGGGTCATGTTCATGCCGCTGGTGATCTGAAAGCCTTCCAGGGTAAAGGTCTGCGGAATATCGCTGCGGGCTTCTACCAGCGCGCGCAGATCATCAGAGTAGATCTGGCCCTTGCGGTCGGCCAGGTCCTTGAAGCGGCCGAACAGGTGCTGCACTTTGTCGTCGGGCAGGTCGGCGTAGCCCAGGTCAGTCAGCGCCTTGCGAAACGCAGCGCGGCCCGAGTGCTTGCCCATCACCAGCACGGCGGCTTCGCGGCCCACCAGCTCGGCGTTCATGATTTCGTAGGTCTCGCGCGCCTTCAGCACCCCGTCCTGGTGAATGCCCGATTCGTGGGCAAACGCATTGTCCCCCACCACCGCCTTGTTGGGCTGCACTGGCATCCCGCTCAGGCGACTGACCAGGCGGGAGGCCCGGTACAGCTCGCGGGTACGGATAGTCGTTTCCAGACCGTAGTGGTCGCGGCGGGTATGAAACGCCATCACGATCTCTTCCAGGCTGGCGTTGCCTGCACGCTCGCCAATGCCGTTCACGGTGCATTCAATCTGGCGGGCGCCGCCCTCCGCAGCGGCAATCGAGTTGGCCACCGCCATGCCCAGGTCGTCGTGACAGTGGGCCGACAGAATGACGTGTTCTGGCAGGGCGGCGCGAACCGCACCGAACAGCGTCCTGATTTCTTCAGGGGTCGTGTACCCCACCGTGTCGGGGATGTTGATGGTCGTGGCGCCGGCTTCCACCACCGCCTGGAAGATGCGAATCAGGAAGGGCAACTCGCTGCGCGTGGCGTCTTCGGCGCTAAATTCGACGTCATCCACAAAGGTGCGGGCGTACTGGACCGACTGCACCGCGCGCTCGACCACGGCGTCGGGGGCCAGATTCAGCTTCTTGGCCATGTGAATGGGGCTGGTGGCGATAAAGGTATGGATGCGGGGCTTCTCGGCGGCCTCAACGCCCTTGGCGGCGGCTTCTATATCGGCGCGGTTGGCGCGGGCCAGGCCTGTGATTACCGGGCCTCTGACCTCGCGGGCAATCCGTGACACGCCTTCCAGGTCGCCGGGGCTGGCGATGGGAAAGCCAGCCTCAATGATGTCCACGCCCATGCGGGCCAGCTGATGAGCAATTTCCAGCTTCTGCGAGTGGTTTAGGGCGACGCCGGGGGACTGCTCGCCGTCGCGCAGGGTGGTGTCGAAAATGCGGATGTGGCCGGACGGAGACTGGGTCATGGGGGAACTCCTGTGAGGGGAAGCAAGGAAAACCCCCGGAGGGGTGTCCTCCGGGGGCTGGGGTCGGCACGTCTTGCTGGCCGCTCACTCCACCGGAGGAACGCCAAGAAGAAGGCCGAATGTGAACATGGCCTCAGCGTAAGGGGCAGGCACCGAGGCCGGGGCAGGTTGTCTAATGCAAACGCTCGTTTGGGAAACCAGACAGCACAAACCCCCGCCTTCTCCAGCGGGGGCCTGCGACGAGAAGCGACTTAAACTTCCAGCGCCTTTTTGTTGATAAAGGGCATCTTCTCCCGCAGTTCCTTGCCCACGACTTCCAGCGTGTGGTCGCGCATCTTGCCGCGCTGCTCTTCCATGTAGGGAAAGCCGCTTTCGGCGTCGGCGATGAAGCGCTCGGCAAACTTGCCCGCCTGAATATCGCCCAGTACCCGGCCCATCTCGGCCTTGGTCTCGGCAGTGATGATACGCGGCCCGGTCACGTAATCGCCGAACTCGGCCGTGTTGGAGATGGAGTGGCGCATGCCTTCAAAGCCCTTCTCGTAAATAAGGTCCACGATCAACTTGACCTCGTGCAGGGTCTCAAAGTAGGCGATTTCGGGTTGGTAGCCCGCTTCCACCAACGTTTCAAAACCCGCCTGAATCAGGTGGGTCACGCCGCCGCATAGCACGCTCTGCTCACCGAACAGGTCGGTTTCAGTTTCTTCCTTAAAGGTGGTTTCCAGCACGCCCGCACGGGTACAGCCGATGCCGCGCGCGTAGGCCAGGGCGATCTCGCGCGCTTGCCCCGTGGCGTCCTGGGCCACGGCGAAAATGCCGGGCATCCCAGCGCCGTCGGCGTAGACCCGGCGCAGCATGTGGCCAGGACCCTTGGGCGCCACCAGAAACACGTCCACCCCAGCAGGCGGCGTGATGCGCCCAAAGTGAACATTAAAGCCGTGACCAAAAGCCAGCGCTTTGCCGTCTGCGAGGTGAGGGGCGATGCTCTGGTCGTAAACGCCCGGCTGCTGCTCGTCAGGAATCAGCAGCATGACCACATCGGCTTCTGCTGTGGCGTCCTCAATGCTGGCCACGCGCAGACCTGCCTGCTCGGCCTTGGCCCGGCTGGCCGAGCCTTCCCGCAGGCCTACCACCACGTTAAAGCCGCTGTCGCGCAGGTTCTGGGCGTGGGCGTGCGCCTGGGACCCGTAGCCGATGATGGCAATTAGCTTGTGTTCGATAGGGGCGGTGGATACGTCGCGGTCGTAATACATCGTTGCAGCCATTGGGGGATTCTCCTACAAAACGTGAATTGGGTGGGATTGTGGGCTAGGCGAAAGGTCAGACTGACCGTATATGGACAGGAGCAGCGCCCTCGCAGTTCGGATGGAGGTCTTCTGGACGCCGACCAGCCCGAGCAGGGTCATGACTTTGAAGCGTGGGCAGAGGCGGCGGGGCTGGACCTGGAGGCCCTCAGCAACGAGGGCTGCGGGTGCTGCGTGGATATCTACACCTTGGAGACCACCTCGGAATTGGCATTGGCGCTGGACACTGCGCTGAGAGGGATGGGCACCGCTGCTGGGTTGTCCCCCGACCCGACCTGAGCAGGCCTTCCCTCAAAAGACATTCGGCACTTCGCGGGCCCGCTCTTCACGGGGTTCGACTTGCAGGGCCGGCTGCAGCGCCTGGGTTTCGCCGGCGTAGACATGCGTGGGAATGTCGGCGTTGCTGCCGCGTGTCAGGGCGATGCGGCCGGTGCGCATGGTTTCCAGAATGCCGAAGGGCCGCATCTGCTCGATAAAGGCCGTGATCTTGCCCTCGTCGCCCGTCACTTCAAAGGTCAGGGCGTGGCGCCCCACATCCACAATGCGGCTGCGGAAATCCTCGGCAATCTGGCGCACCTCCACACGGCTCTCGGGCGTGATGGCCACCTTGACCAGCACCAGTTCACGGTCCACGTACTTCTCAAGGCCGTGATCGATGATCTTGACCACATCGTGCAGCTTTTCGAGCTGGCGCATGGCCTGTTCCACCACGCCCCGGTCGCCACTGACCACGATGGTCATGCGCGAGACGCCGGGATGCTCGGTGGCGCCCACCGACAGGCTCTTGATGTTGTAACCCCGGCGGCCAAACAGCGCCGTGATGCGGGTCAGCACACGCGGTTCGTCGCGCACCAGCAGAGACAGCAAGTGGTCGGGGGTCATGCTTCGCTCGTCTCCTTGGTCTGCTCTGGGGCCGGCTGGGGCGCGGGCCGGGGCGGCTCGGTCTCGATCATCTCGAATAGGGCGGCGCCGGCGGGCACCATCGGGAAAACTCCATGTTCATGCGGCACCACGATTTCCAGCAGGGCACTTTTTGGGTCATTCAGCCAGGCGTCAATCGCGCTGGGCAGCTCCTCGGCGCTGCGGGCACGGTAGCCGGGCACGTCGTAAGCGTCGGCCAGCTTGACAAAATCGGGATTGCTGTCGCCCAGCCAGACCTCGGAATACCGTTTCTCGTGAAACAGCTCCTGCCACTGGCGCACCATGCCCAGGTACGAGTTGTTGATGATGCAGATTTTGACGTTGCGGATGTCGTACATCTTCAGCGTGGCGAGTTCCTGGGCCGTCATCTGAAAGCCGCCGTCGCCCGCAATGACCACCGAACGCACGCCGGGTTCGGCCATCCCGGCCCCAATCGCGGCGGGCAGGCCGAAGCCCATCGTCCCCAGGCCCCCCGAGTTGATCCAGCGCCGGGGCCGCTCGAAGCGGGCCAGCTGCGCGGCCAGCATCTGGTGCTGCCCCACATCGCTGCTCAGGATGTCGTCGGGCCGCAGACGGTCCACCACGGCTTTAACGGCTGCGCCAGCGCCCCAGTGCGTCGGGGTCTCGGTGCGGGCTTTCCACTCCGCGACTTGCGCGTGCCAGTCGGGATGCCCCTGAGGGTCGGCCGCCTCGGCCAGCTGCCGGGCCACCACCCGCGCGTCCCCGCGCACCGGAATGTGGGTGCGGATGATCTTCCCGATTTCGGCGGCGTCCAGTTCTACATGAATAATCGCGGCGTTGGGCGCAAAGCCGTTGACGCGTCCGGTCACGCGGTCATCGAAGCGCAGACCGATGCCCAGCAGCACATCGGCCTCGCTGATGGCGCGGTTGGCGGCAACGCTGCCGTGCATGCCCGGCATGCCCAGCCACAGCGGATCGCTGGACGGAAAGGCGCCCAGGCCCATCAGGGTGGTGATCACGGGGATGTCCCAGGCGCGGGCCAGCGCTGTGACCTCGGCCGCTGCGTCCAAGCTGCCGCCGCCGGCCATGATGACGGGCTTTTTCGCCGTCCTGAGCAGGTCCAGGGCCCGCTTCAGGGAGTCTGGACTGGGCGCCGGGTGCTCCGGGCGGGCATGAGGCGACGGAATCTCTCCGTCAAACGCCGCCAGCTGAATGTCCTTGGGAATGTCCACCAGCACCGGCCCCGGCCGCCCGCTGCGCGCAATGCGGATGGCCTCGGCCACAATGCGCGGCAGCTCGGCCACATCGCGCACCACGTAGTTGTGCTTGGTGATGGGCAGGGTAATGCCGGTGATGTCGGCTTCCTGAAAAGCGTCGGTGCCCATCAGGTGTGAAGCCACGTTGCCGGTAATCGCCAGCAGCGGCACGCTGTCGAGCATGGCGTCGGCCAATCCAGTCACCAGGTTGGTGGCGCCGGGTCCGCTGGTGGCCATGCACACGCCAAGTTCGCCGGTGGCCTTGGCCCAGCCCTCGGCGGCGTGGGCCGCGCCCTGCTCGTGGCGGGTCAGAACATGCCGGACCTCGGGGTAAAAGGTCAGCGCGTCGTACACCGGCATAATGGCGCCGCCAGGGTAGCCGAAGACGGTCGAAATGCCGTGGTTGGCCAGGGTGGCCCAGAGGGCCTTGGCGCCGTTCATGTGGCCCCGGTCGGGTGTGGGTGAGGTGCTGTGCGCTGTGCCCATAGTGATCTCCTCTGCTGCCGCAAACCTGAACCTGAAAACCCCCCGCCTGGTGGGGCGGGGGGTGCGAAGGGGCGGTGACGCCTAGCCTCGGATGCCCCCGATGCTAAGAATTACCACCACGATCTTCGCGCTCATGGCTTCCACCATAGGGGGCGCTGGGCGGGGGTCAAGCGGGCGCGTCTAGACCGCCTGGCGTTCCGGCGTGAGGAACAAACGGGCGTTCGTGAGGCAGACAGGCATCAACAAAGAGCGGCGAGGTCTCCCCCACCGCCCTCTCCTTGGCCCGCGTTCAGCTTCTGGGCCCCGTCTCGTACACCGCCTGCCAGGGCTTGTAGACCGTCTTGACCTGATCGGTGCGAATGGCGCCGCCCTGCTTGATGGTGCGGGTGATGTAGAGGCTGTAGCCGTCGGCCGCCCAGTCCACCTGCCGCACCGTTCCAGGCCGCAGGTTGACATTCACGACGTAACGCGGCGCCGGGTGCCCGATACGCGAGGTGATGGTCGCCGCGCTGACATTCACGGTGCGGGCCGGCTTGACGCCCCACACCTGCACCTCCAGGGTGCTGGTGGCGTTGTTGTTGATCGTCTTGACCAGAATGGGCGCCGCCGTGTCATTTTTCAGTTTCAGGTCCAGGCCAGGGTCGTACACAGCGGCCTCAAACCCCACCTGCGGCTCGTAGTAGCCCACACGGTAAGAATGCTGGTTGCGTTCAATGACCGGCAGGCCTGCCTGGTACAGAGCGCGGAAGACGGTGGTGCTGACCTGACACACGCCCCCACCCAGCCCGTCCACCGTACGCCCACCGCTGATAATCAGGCCGCCCACAAAGCCGTTTTGCGGGGTAATTCCGCCCAGCGCGTTTAGGAAGCTGAAAACCTCGCCGGCTGGCACCACAGCGCCGTTGATCTTGGCGGCGGCGTTGGCGACGTTCGTGCGCCGGGCGACACTGCTGCCGTAGTAGGTGCTCTTGCCCACAGCAATCAGTTCCAGCTGATCGGCGGCCGGCAGGTCGGCCAGGGTCAGGGTCGGCTGCTCGACTTTACTGGGAAAGACCGCTGTTTTGACCGCTGGATCCAGCACCTGCTTGCGGAACAGGGCGTAAGCAGCGGCGCGGTTGGTTACCCGGCCAGCCTTTTCCTTGGCTTTGACCAGTTTGCCGCCCTGCAACACGTAACGGGCATTCTGGGCCGGGCGGTCAATGGCGGCCGTCAGCGTGCCAAAAGCGCGCTTGAGGGTCTCTTCGTCGGGAACGATGCCGCTTTCACGCACCCAGTACAGGTTGGCAACCTGCAAGGCGGTCAGGGCGGCGGCGCGGTCAGTGCCGTCCAGCGTGACGGTAAAGGGACGGTTCAGGGCGTTGCCCCGCTCAATGTGGGCCTGTAGAGCGGCGGCGGTATAGGTGGCCGCCCACTCCTTGACCGGCACCGCCAGAGCGGTGAGGGCCGGGTTGGCGGCGTAGGTGGCCGCCGCCCCCTTCACGTCGGCCTGTCGGCCGGGGGTATCGGGCCTGACCGCGTACTTCTTGGTGGCCTTGTCGAAGAACACGGCGGCGTTTTTTGGCTGCGTGTTGAGGCCAGCAGTCAGGGTGCCCAGGGTCCGGGCGGCCTGAGTCGCGTCCACCTTCACGGCCAGGGGAATGTTCTGCCTGGGGGCCTGTCCCACCAGCGCCTGTACCTTTTGCAGCAGGCTACGCGCCGCTGTGGCCTCCTGCGCCTGCCGGAGGCTGCCCTCCAGGTCGGCACGCCAGCCCAGCCGCTCGGCGCCAACGGTCCAGACGTTCGTGCCAGCCCGCACCTGCACCTGTGGCGCGGCCGCCTGGGCTGCCAGCGCCGTGCGCGCCGCTTCAGTTGTGAGCCCGCCCACCTCAAGCCCTGCAATGCTCAAACCAGGGGCCAGCGTGACCCCCGGCTGCGCCGCCACACCCACCGCGAGCGCTCCTCCCAGGAGCGTCGCTGCCGTCAGTCCTGCCACCCAGCGCTTCATCGCCTCCCAGTGTAAGGAAGTTCACGAGTGCGCGATTGCAGAAACCGCACGTTCGGCCGAACTGTCCAGCTTCATGAAGACGTGCATCAGGTTGAGCCGGGGGCCGTGAGCCACAGGCGAGCCAACTTCCGAACATGGTTTAGAGTTGAACTGACTGGAAGGGCACGCAGAGTTGCGGCGCAAACCAGAACAGCGCCGCAGCCGAGAAAGCAAAGAAACGGATTACTGGAAATTGGCCTTGCACTGGGGAACTCTTCCCAGCTGTTCTAGAAACGGACAGTAGCCGCGTGGGACAGGTGCAGCAGCACAGCAAAAGGGGGACGGCCACCCGACCGTCCCCCTTCCCAACACGCCTGCTTACTCGGTCTGCTTGTCTTCGGCGCCCTGCGCCAGTTCGGCGCGGCGCTCGGCACGGGGGTCTACATTCGCCAGCACGCGCTCGAAAGCGGCCACCACCGTGTCAATCTGTTCCTTGCTGATGGTCACGGGCGGCAGGAAGCGCACGACCAGCGGCGTCGCCTGCAGGGTCAGCACCCCTTCCTCGTGTTCCAGGGCGTGGATGTACGGCGCACTCTTTTCTTTCAGCTCCACGCCGATCATCAGGCCCAGGCCGCGCACCTCGCGGATTTTGGAAGACGGGATGGCGCGCAGCTTCTCCATGAAGTAGGCGCCCTTTTCACGGGCCTGCTCGGCCATACCTTCGCGTTTCATGGCGCGGATGGCGGCCACGCCAGCGGCCATGCTCAGGGGATTGCCCCCAAAGGTGGTGCCGTGCCCGCCGGCGGGCATGCGGTCAGCGACCTCGGCGGTCATGGCAAAAGCGCCTATCGGCAGGCCGCCTGCCATGGCCTTGGCCAGCGTCATGGCGTCGGGGGTCACGCCGTAATGCTCGGTGGCAAACATCTTGCCGGTGCGACAAAAGCCGGTCTGAATCTCGTCGAGAATCAGCAGGGCGCCCTTTTCCTTGGTCAGGCGGCGGGCCTCCTGCATAAATTCGGCGCTGGCCGGGCGCACGCCGCCCTCGCCCTGCACAGGTTCCATGATGACGGCGGCCGTCTGGTCGGTGATCGCCGCGCGCAGTTCCTCCACGTTGCCGTAGGTCACGAAATCCACGTTCTTGTTGTCCACGGCGTCACCGAACGGCTCACGGTATTTGGGCTCCCAGGTGAAGGCCAGGGCGCCCAGGCTGCGGCCCGAGAAGCCGCGCTTCATGCTGACAAAGCGCTGGCGGCCGGTGGCGGTAATCGCAAACTTCTTGGCCGCCTCCATCGCCTCGGTGCCGGAGTTACACAGAAAGACACGCTCCAGGCCCTGCGGCAGCACACCCACCAGTTCCTGCAAGAATTCGGCGCGCTTGTCGTTGGGCAGCGTCTGGGGCATGACCACCAGGCGGTCCACCTGCTCCTTGACCGCCCGCACCACATCCGGGTGACTGTGGCCGATGTTGGCCACGCCGTAGCCGGCCACGCAGTCGATATACGAGCGGCCCGACTCGTCCCAGACGGTAGCGCCCAGGCCCTTGGTCATCACAACGTGGTGCTTGTTGTACACGCCGCTGTCGTACTTCAGTTCGGCGTCCAGCCATTTGCTCTGCGTGGTGGTCATGTATGGGTCTCCTGTGTAGGTGAATGGGGAGAGAAAGGCGGGGGCAGCCCCAGCCGGGGCCAGCCAGCGCCTTCAGTGTAGAGGGAAGAACCGGGGCCGGGCGCCGCCGTGTCCAGCCGCCGCGCTACGCGGCAGCGGCCTTAGGCGTACGCGCCGGGCGGTTAATCAGCAGCAGGCCGCCGAGCACCACCAACACCCCCAGCAGCGAGGTCAGGCCCACTGGCTCGCCCGCCAGCGCCCCCCAGAACAGGCCCCAGACTGGCAGCAGGTAGGTCACGGCTGTCAGCTGCGTGGCCGAGAGCCGCGAGAGCAGGCCGTAATACAGCAGGTAGGCCAGGCCGCTGCCCACCACGCCCAGCACGAGCAGGGCGCCCAGCGCGGTCAGGGTGATCGTGCCGGGCTGCGGCCCACTCAGCGCCACTGGTGTCAGCATCAGCGCCGAGAGCCCCAGCTGGGACAGGGCCAGGCCCACCGGATTCAGGCCCGACAGGGTGCGCTTGGCCACCGCCGTGGCGCAGGCGTAGCCCAGGCTGGCCGCCAGCAGCAGCGCCACCCCGAACAGGGTGGCGTGCCCACCGCTGACGCCGCCGCCCACCGTCAGCGCCACCCCGCCCAGACCCAGCAGCACGCCCGCCGCCACGCGCCCAGACAGCTGGGCGTCGCGCAGGCCCAGGCCAATCAGGAGGCTGAACAGCGGCGTGGTGGCGTTCAGGATGGCGGCGATGTTGGAACTGGTCGTCTGTTCGCCCCAGGCAAAGAACGACCAGGGAATGACGTTGTTCAGCAGTGCCACCAGCAGCAGCGGCTTCCAGAGGCGCAGGGGCGGCAGGACGTGACGCCCAATCAGCAGCGCCGCCAGCAGCACCAGCGCCCCGAACACCGAGCGCCCCAGCGCCACCCAGGCCGGCGGAAAGACCTCGACACTCAGGCGGATCAGCAGAAAGGAAATCCCCCAGAAGGCAGACAGGAGGCCCATTTGCAGGGCGTCGGCGCGGGTCATCGGGCGGCCTCTGCTGGACGGGGCCACGCCAGTTCGGGTGGCAGCGGAGGCCAGCCCTCTTCCTGAAGGGCCTGGTCAGCCCAGTTTTCCTTGCCGCTCCAGCGCTCGATGCTCAGGGCGTACACCGCCGTGCGCGCCAGGTCGCTGTCCAGAATGGGCCGGGTGTGCTGCCCTATCCGCAGCCCCGGAAAAACCCGTTCACTGAGGGTCGTCAGGGCGGCGCGGGCTTCTTCGGGGTCGGTCAGCACGCGCGCCTGGCCAAACACGATGACCGAGCGGTACTGGACGCTCAGTTCCAGCGGCGAGGTGCTGGGGAGCAGCGCCCCAATCTCCGAGACCTCGAAGGTGGCCGGGTGGCCCTGCGCCGTGTTGGCCCGCAGCCGACCCACGACGTTGGTGTGGTACACGAGGTCACGCGAGTCTGGGCGGTAGGCGAAAGCCAGCGGCGTGACAAAGGGCCAGACCTGCCCGGTTTCGTCCTGGTACACCGTGGCCACCCGGCCCAGCGGGGCGCGCGTCAGCAGCGCCTCTATCCAGGCGTCATCCCGGCGGTTCTGCGGCCGGCGGCTGAGGCTGGGGTCGCGCTGGGCCGGGTCGTAGATGTTGACGCCGCCGGACCGCTGGGGACCAGTCATCTCTGTTCTCCATGGCCGAGCCTCTTGCTGAAGTGGTGCGCAGTGATATTCAGGCCCGCTTTCAGGTACTGCCGGTGAGCAGTGAAGCGGTCCTCGCCTACGCCAGAATCCAGATGCAGTGCGGCGCACCCCAGGCGCCCGGCTTCTTTTTCCAGCCAGCCCAGCAAGGCGGCGGCGTGACCCTGCCCCCGCGCGGCCGGCCGGGTGCTCAGGTCGTCCACGTACAGCACCGTGCCGGCGTACAGCAGGTTCATCACCCGGTAGCCGGCCACGGCCACCGCCTCGGGCTGGCCCGGCGCGAAAGCGCCCACCAGCCGGTAGCCCTCAGCCTCGGCCTGCGTCAGAAAGGCGCGCAGGGCGTCCGGACTGGCCGTCTGCGGTGAGTGCGGGCGCAGGTCACTCAGGGCGGCCAGGGCCAGATCGGCCTGGGCCGGGGGAATGGCGCGCAGGGTTCGGGGGGTCACAGGGCTTCACCGCTCATGGGGGTACACTAACGGGCATGGTGGCCCCCCTGGCAGTTCCACTTTCTGCGGTTTCTGGGGAGCCACTGGCTCTGCGGGCCGATGAGTTGCCGTTTGCCGTGACGCTGGCGCGCGGCGGCGCCGAGGCCCTGCACGCCCAGCTGGCGCGGCAGGTACGAGGAGCTGTGCTGGCCGGCACGCTGCCGCCCGGCGCGGCGGTGCCCGGCACCCGCACGCTGGCCCGGAGCCTGGGGGTCACGCGCGGCGTCGTGGAGGCGGCCTACGCCGAACTGCTGGCCGACGGCACCCTGCAGGCCGAGGTGGGCCGGGGCACGCGGGTGCGCCTGGCCACACCGGCGCCGTCCACGCCGGCCCCCGTGGCGGCCTGGACCGGGCCCGCCTGGCTGCCCGCGCCCGGCGACCTGCCGGTGGACGGCCCGGCGCGCGGCGTGGGCACCGATTTCCGGCTGGGGGTCTCCGGCACGCACACGCTGGACATCCGGGCGTGGCGGCAGGCCTGGGCCGAAGCGGCCCGCGCCCCGGTGCCGGGCGACTACGGCGACCCTGCCGGGGAGGAGAGCCTGCGCGCCGCCCTGGCCGCGTTTGTGGGGCGGCAGCGCGGGCTGGCCGCCCAGGAAGGCGACCTGCTGATTACGGCCGGCACCCTCCACGCCCTGAACCTGATTGTGCGCGCCCTGCTGCCCCCTGGCTCGGCGGTGCTGATGGAGAACCCCGGCTACCGCGCCGCGCGGCAAGTCTTGCTGGACGCTGGGCACCGGCCCGTGCCCGTGCCCGTGGACGAGGACGGCCTGGTGGTGGGGCCGGACACGCCCCCAGCGCGGCTGGCTTACGTGACACCCAGCCACCAGTTTCCGCTGGGCGGGCGCATGTGCCTGCCCCGGCGCCTGGCCCTGCTGGAGTGGGCCGAGCGCTGTGACGCCCTGATTGTGGAAGACGACTTTGACGGCGAGTTCCGCTACGACGCCCCGCCGCTGCCCACCCTGGCCAGCCTGGCTGCGCACACCGGCACGCCGGGGCGCGTGCTGTATCTGGGCACCCTCAGCAAGGTGTTGACCCCGGCGGTGCGCACCGGCTTTCTGGTCGCGCCGCCCGCACTGCGCCCGGCCCTGGTGCGCGCCCGCACCCTGCTGGACTTTGGCCACCCGCTGCCGGTTCAGGCGGCGCTGACCTGGCTGCTGTCGGGCGGGCATCTGGACCGCCACATTCGCCGCGCCCGGCGCTGGCACGCGCAGGTGCGCGCGGCACTGACCGGAGAACTGGCCGGCCTGGCCCCACACGCCACCCTGGGCGGCATTCAGGCAGGGCTGCACCTGTGCCTGCACCTGGCCCCACTCATCTCGGCCCCTGAGGCCGCGCGGCAGCTGGCCCGGCAGCACATTCAGGTCACCACGCTGGACACCTATACCTTTGCCGGCCCGCCGGCCAACGCCCTGCTGCTGGGCTACGGCGGCCTGACAGCCGCCCAGGCCGCCAGCGGGGGCCGCGCCGTTGCTGCCCAGATTCGTCAGATGGTGGCGAATGCAACTTTTGACAGGGACACGGCGTAGTCAGGCACATGAGCAAGCGCTTTACCCTGCCCCTTCTGGCCGCGCTGCCGGCGGTGCTGGCCGCCTGCGGCGACGACCTGGACCTCGACCGCTACAGCCGCGTGCGCTACAACTCGTACGCCGATTGCCTGGCGGTGAACCGCGCCATGACCAGCCGGGGCCTGCCCAACCCCTGCCAGAAGACCAGCGGCGGCATTTACGGGCCCTACGCGCGCATTGTGGGCGGCACCACCCGCTACATCGGCTACACCAGCAGCGGCGCGCTGTCGGGGTCCGGCCTGACCTACGACAGCAAGAAGGGCACCTACGGCAGCTTCAAGGCGCCGGTCAGTCGGGGCGGGTTCACCAGTTCCAGCCGCGCGGGCAGTTCGGGCAGCTAAAGCCGCTTTCTTCCCTCTGGCCAGCGGCCTGAACGCTGGCCCCTTCAACTCACGTCCCTTAACCCCGGAGACCCACCATGAACAAGCGTTTTTCCCTGACCCTGATGTCCACCGTGCTGCCCGGCCTGCTCGCCTCGTGTGTGGACGCCCCTGCACAGACGTACACCCAGCCTGCCCAGCAGGTCATCGTTCCCGAGGACTGCGAACTGGAGCAGGACGGCGAAGTGGACTGCGACGGCGACAGTGTGAAGGTCAAAGGCCGCAAGACCAGCAAGACGGCGGCGGCCGTGGCAGGTGCAGTGGCCACCCGCGCGGCCAGCCGCTCTGCTCCGGTGAATACAGCGTCCAGCGTGTCGCGCGGCGGCCTGACGAGCAGCGCGCGCGCCAGCAGCAGCAGCGGTGGGTACGGCGGATGAGGCGCCTGACCCTCCCGCCCCGCCCCGACTGGGAAGCGCGCCTGCGCGAGGTCGGCTTTACCTGGTACGCCGCCACCCCCGAACATCCGGTGCCCTACTGGAGCGAGGACGGCTTCTATGTCTTCACGCCCCAGGACATCGAGCGGCTCAAAACTGCCACGCAGGACCTGACCGACCGGGTGCTGGAGGCCACCGGCCACGCCATTGAGGCGGGCCGCCTGGCGGAACTGGGTATCCCCACTTTTCTGCACAGCGCCGTGCGCGAGTCGTGGGAGCGCGACGACCCCACCGTCTATATGCGCCTGGACGTGGCCTACGACGGCCAGAGGGTGAAACTGCTGGAGGTCAACGCCCAGACCCCCACCAGCCTGCTGGAAGCGGCCGTCAGCCAGTGGCAGTGGCTGGAAGACCGCCAGCGCCGGGGCGAATTGCCTGCCCACGCGACCCAGTGGAACACCATCCACGAAGGGCTGGGCGAGCAGTGGGCGCACCTGAAAGCGGCGCGCGGCCTGAACGAAGTCACCTTCAGTTCGGCGCGGGTGGATGAGGACATCGCCACCGTGACCTACCTGCGCGAACTGGCCGAGGCGGCGGGCGTGCGGGGCTCGTTCCTGTTTGCCGACGAACTGGGCACCAGCCCCCAGGAGGGGTATCTGCTGGACACCTGGAGCCTCCCGATCCGGCAACTGATGTGGCTGTGGCCCTACGAATACGCCTGGGAATCGCGTGACGCGGCCTTTCTGGCCAGCACTGGCACCCGTTTTCTGGAACCGCTCTGGAAAACGGTAACCGGCAGCAAGGGTCTGCTGGCGCTGCTGCACGAGCTGTTTCCCGGTCACCCCGGCCTGCTGCCTGCCACGCTGCGGCCAGGCGCCCTGGGCGAGAATGTGGTGAAAAAACCGCTGTTCTCGCGCGAGGGGCAAAATGTGCAGCTGCCCGGTCAGGTCAGCACGCCCGGCGCTTACGGCGACCTGGCGGTGGTCGAACAGGCCTACACCGAACTGCCCACTTTTGAAGCCCAGGGCACTCCCCGTTATCCGGTGCTGGGCGTCTGGGTGGCGGGCGCCGAGGTCTGCGGCCTGGGCATCCGCGAGGGCCGGGGCCGCGTGACCGACAACCGCGCCACCTTCGCCCCGCATGTGGTGCTGCCTGAACAGGACCGCCTGGCCTAAGAGTGATACGGATTCCGCTTCATTGCCGCACAGCAAAGAAAGGCACCGTCTGCGCCTCCATATCGCGGAATCCGCATCTGTTCCTGCTCGCTCGCCTGCGCAGCTTTCCAAGTCCGCTCAGATTCCACCCGGCGTTCTGCTCGATTCAATCGGAGTCCGTATGACAGTTCATGCGGTTGAAGAGAACTCGTAGGGAAGCGAATGACTGTTACAGACAGCGGCCTACGTGGAGTTGAGTGGTGCGATTTAAGCCGCCCAATACGGCAGCAGACCGCAGTGAGCGTGGAGCTCGGCTGTCCTGTCTTCACGCCCAGCGGCGCGCCTTATTACCATGGCGTATGAACCAGTCCGGCACCCCTGACCAGCGGGTCTATCCGCCCCTGATGTATCACCTCAGCGATTTTCTGGACCCCAATGATGGGGCGGGCATCGCCGAGCGGCTGTTCAATGGGCTCCTGGTGGTGCTGATTGTGCTGGTGGTGGCCATGACCATTGCGGGCACGGTCCCCAGCGTGCAGCGGGAATACGGCGGGGCCATCCGGGCGTTTGACTACCTGTGCGCGGTTATTTTTGGCCTGGAGTACCTGGCGCGGCTGTATGTCACCCCCCTGCGCCCTGGCTACGGCTCGGCCCCCGCCGACTACTGGCGTTACGCCCGCTCGCCACTACCGGTGATTGACCTGCTGGTGCTGATGTCCTTGCTGGTGCCGGGCAGCACGGCCCTGGCGAGCCTGCGTGGCCTGCGGCTTCTGAAACTCCTGTCCCTGCTCAAGCTGGGCCGCTATTCGGACTCTTTGCAGCTGATTGGGCGGGTGGTGGCCCAGCGGGCCGGCGAGTTGCTGACCACTGTGCTGATTGTGCTAGTGCTGGTGTTTATCGCCGCCAGCCTGCTGTATCAGGTGGAAGCCAATGTAGGCACCAAGGGCTTCGAGAGCATTCCGCAGGCGCTGTGGTGGGCGGTGGTGACCCTGACCACCACCGGCTACGGCGACGTGTACCCGGCCACCACGCTGGGCAAGGCAGCCGCCGGCCTGATCATGCTGTTTGGGGTAGGGATGGTGGCGCTGCCGGCCGGCATGATCGCCAGCGGTTTTGCCGACGAGCTGAGCCGCCTGCGCCAGCAGGAGCAGTCGCAGGCGCCAGCCGCGCCGCCCTACCGCTTCTGCCCTCATTGCGGGGAACAGCTGGAAGGACAGCCGACGTCCCATTGATGGGGTGACCACGGACTCCAGCTGTAGCGCCCGCCAGTCGGGAGAGCGAGTGCCGAAGCGCCATCCTCCTCGCGTGACGAGCGGCCTGACAACGGCGCCCCTTTAAGGAACGGGCTGACGTTGGTCCAACTCCTTCTTCTGCCACTGTCTCTTCAGGTACTCTCCCGCTCTGGGCTCGCTGAATGCGGCGGCGCCACTGCGAAAGGCCGCTCGGCCTCAATCGCTGAGAACGACGATTGAGGCCGAGCGGCTGTAGGACAGAAGAAGCTGGCCAGGTCGCGGTGAGACATTCAGGTCCTCACCGCGCCCCCTTATGTCCCTTACCGGCGGCCCTTGACCAGCCAGGCGTGTTCCTCCAGGCCAGCGGCCTGATTGGCAGCGCGCGCCATCACAAACAGCAGGTCCGACAGGCGGTTCAGGTAAATCTGGACCTGCTCGTTGGCCTCTTCCTCGGCCAGCAGGCGAATGATCTCGCGCTCGGCGCGGCGGGCTACCGTGCGGGCCATATGCAGTGAGGCCGCGACGGGCGTGCCGCCCGGATGGATGAAGCCCGTAAAGGGCGGGGCCGCCTCCTGATAGCGGTCAATCATGGCCTCCAGAAAGGCCACGTCCTGCGCGTCCATGCGGGTCAGCCGGGCCTCATAGGAAGTGCCGGCGCGCGTGGCCAGATCAGCCCCCACATCGAACAGGGCGTTTTGCAGGTATTCCAGGTCGGCGTCCAGCGCGGCGTCGGGCTTGTGGCTGCGGGTGTTGTGGGCGCGGGCCAGGCCAATCACGGCGTTCAGTTCATCCACGGTGCCGTAGGCTTCCACGCGCGCGTGCGCCTTGCTGACCCGGTCGGCGCCGTAGAGCCCGGTGGTGCCGCCGTCCCCTGTTTTGGTGTAGAGCTTCATAGCGGCAGGGTAATGCAGATGGAGCCTGGACAGAGAGCGGCCAGCCCTCACACAATCCTTGGCCCTGGTCAGTCTGCTGGGGCCGCCGCGATCAGGCGGTCGAGCCATTCCGCCAGCAGCTGACGCTCTGCACCAGACAGAGCCGTCTGCTGGTCTGTCAGTCCAGCGCGCAGGGCAATCGCATGTGCGGTCACCTGATCCTGCGCAGTCTGGCGTGGTCTGGTCACCGCCTGCTCTGGGGTCAGAACCGCTGCCAGGACCGCTTCGCGCATGCTGGAGGACAGTTGAGAATCCCGCCGCTCTGGCGCGCTCCTGATCAGGGTCAGCGTGACCCCTTCACCCGCCGCCGCAATCATCTGAACGGCGCGGGGAATGCTCACCTGCAACCGGCCCGCCTGGGCCACGCGCGTCACCAACTGCGTCAGCACCACGTGGCCCGCTTCGGCAGCCGGGGACCGCGTCCCAACCACCGGATTCTCGTAGATCAGGGCGTACACGGCGGGATGGGCCAGCCCAAAGGCGATATGCGTGTCCCAGCCGCGCCGTAGCTCAGCGACGGGATCGTCGGTCTCAGGCTGGATGCTTTTTGCATGGACATACGCCGCAAAGGTAGTGCGCGCCACCTCATCCAAGAGGCCCTGAAGATCACCAAATTGACGGTACAGGGTTGGCGCCTGAATGCCGGCGGCGGCGGCCACGGCGCGTGTCGAAGCGGCTTCCCGACCACCCTGCGACAGGAGCGTGGCGGTGGCGCTGATGATGCGCTCCCGCACCGCCGTCATCTTGGGCTCCATGTTAGCCACGGTAACACGGAATTGTCAGCCCCTTGATCAATCAGGGAAAACAGAATAATGTTATCTGCGTTAACAGCACTGGGTTCTCTGGTGATATCAGAGGTGAAAGTGCCGCCAAGGAGAGGCTCTATGATTGTTGTGACAGGTGCCACCGGCCAACTGGGCCGCCTTATCGTTGAGCAACTTCTAACCAGGGTTTCCCCTAATCAGACCGGCGTGAGCGTCCGCAACCCCGAGAAAGCTGGCGATCTGGCGGCGCTGGGGGTCCGGGTGCGACCGGGCGACTTCGCCCAGCCGGACACGCTGGCCCGCGCTTTCGAGGGTGCAGAGCAGGTGCTTCTCGTGTCATCCAACGCGCGCACCTACGGCGGCGATCCCCTGGTTCAGCACCGCAACGCCATTGAGGCGGCCCGCGCCGCTGGGGTCACCCGCATCGTGTACACCAGCCAGATGGCCGCCGGCGCCGCCTCGGCCTTTCCACCCGCGCGCGACCACGCCGCCACCGAAGAGATGCTCAAGCACTCCGGGCTGCTGTGGACCGCCCTGCGCAACGGGTTCTACGCCGAAAGTCTTCCGATGTTCATGGGCAACGCGCTGGAGACCGGGCGGCTCGACACCCCCCAGGACGGCCCGGTCGCCTGGACCACACACCACGACCTGGCCGGCGGCGCAGCGGCGATCCTGGCACAGCCGGGGCAGTACGAAGGCCCGACGCCGCCTCTGACTGCCGCGCAAGCAGTGGACTTTACCGAGCTGGCCAGCATCGCCTCAGACGTGCTGGGCCGCCCCGTCCAGCACACGGTCTTCCCTGATGAAGAACTCAGCAGGCGTCTAGAGGCGCGTGGTCTGTCAGCAGCCGCCGCGCCCCTCATTCTGGGGATGTATCAGGCGGGCCGCGCGGGGGAATTTGCAGGGGCCAACCCGGCCCTTGAGCAGCTGTTGGGGCGACCCACCACAGACATCCGCACGTTCCTGCAAGACCACCTGGGCCAGGGACCCCCTCTTTGAACAGATCAGTCGGCAGAAGCGGCCTCTGAATCTCAGCGGCCTCTGAATCTCATCCGCTCAAAGCGCCGCCGGTTTACCCAGCGGCGCTTCACAGATGACCCCTGATCAATGACCTCACACTTCTTGTGACTCTCAGCATGCATTTGGGTGCCCTCAAGGCAAGAGGGCACCCAAACACTCTTTCTCTCTCTGCTGGCCATATCGTCAAGCGCAGTGGCTAGTCGGTGCTCTTAGCGGCTCAATCGCCCCGTTTCTTCTGTCAGCGTCCGCAGGGTGGCGGCCAGGTCAGGAAGCAGGTCAGCGGCGTTATAGCGCCAGGTCCAGTTGTGGTCGCCCGTCGTGCCTGGCAGGTTCATGCGGGCCTCAGTGCCCTGGTTGAACAGGTCCTGCAGCGGCACCACCGCCAGCTTGGCGCGGCTTTCGAAGGCGATGCGCGTCAGCATGGGGGCAAACACCTCCTCAGTGGGGTCACTGCTGGTGTAGACGCGGAAATTGTGCCGTTCGAGTTCCTCGGCGGCGCGCCACCAGCCGCGCGTAGTGTCGTTGTCGTGCGTGCCGGTGTAGACCACCTGATTTTCCCGCAGGTTATGCGGCAGAAAGTCATTCACGCTGAAATCCCCGCCTCCGAAGGCAAATTGCAGCACCGCCATCCCAGGAAACTGGAAGTCGTCGCGCAGTTTTTCTACGTCGGGGGTGACCACGCCCAGGTCCTCGGCAATAATAGGTAATTCGCCCAGCGCGCCCAGCACCGCCTCGAACATCGCGTGGCCCGGCGCCGGCACCCAGCGGCCGTGCATGGCCGTTTCAGCCGGGAACGGAATCTCCCAGTAAGCCGCAAAGCCCCGGAAGTGGTCAATGCGAATCACGTCGTACAGCTTCAGGCTGCCCTGAAAGCGCTTGATCCACCACGCAAAGCCGTCTTCGGCCATGGCTTCCCAGTTGTAAAGCGGGTTGCCCCACAGCTGCCCCGTTTCGCTGAAATAGTCCGGCGGCACCCCGGCCACCACGGTCGGCTGGCCCTGCTCGTCAAAATAGAACTGGTCGCGGGCGGCCCAGGCGTCGCTGGAATCCATCGCCACAAAAATGGGAATGTCCCCGATGATCTGAATGCCCTTCTCGGCGGCGTAACGGCGCAGCACCGTCCACTGCCGGAAAAACAGGAACTGCACGAATTTGACGCGCTCGGTGACGTTCTTCAGGCGTTCTGCGGCCTGGGCCAGCACCTCCGGGTCGCGGTCGCGCGAGCCCGCTTCCCAGGCATTCCAGGGGAGCCCGCCGTGGGCGTCTTTCAGGGCCATGAACAGCGCGTAATCGTCCAGCCACTCGGCCTCGGAGGTCTTGAACGCCTCGAAGTCGGGCTTCAGGTGCTGGGCGTCCCCAAAGGCGTAGCGGGCGTAAGCGCGTTCCAGCATCTGGTTGCGCCACACGTATTGCAGGCCGAAGTCCACCTTGCTGGCGCTGAAGGGCGGCACCGCGTTGAAGTCCTTGTCATCCAGCAGACCATGTTCACGCAGGGCAGTCAGGTCAATCAGGTAGGGGTTGCCTGCAAAGGCCGAAAACGCCTGGTAAGGACTATCGCCGTAGCCGGTGGGGCCCAGAGGCATGACCTGCCAGTACCGCTGACCTGCCGCCGCCAGCCAGTCAATAAAAGTACGCGCCTGCTGCCCGAGTTCACCGATGCCGTAGGGGCCAGGCAGGCTGGTGGGATGCAGCAAAACACCACTGGAGCGTGAAATTGTCATAGAAGGGACCTCCGGGATGCAGGGGAATGAACGTTACAGGACAGGCTGGAAGTGATTCCAGCACATGCCCCCGATAGTAACGCGACGCCGCCGGCGCCTGATACGTTGCCTAAGATTTTCTCCTGATTGGGCTGAGTTCAGAAGGAAGCAGAGGCGAGAGGGTTAGGCTGTCTTCTGAGTGACAGAGACGAGCAGCCACGTCCGTACTGAAACGAGTGCGGTAAATCGGCAGATTGTCCGGCGCCCTATGCGCCCAGCCTCTCTCAATAGGCCTGTGAGCAGCGCCGACCCTCTGCCCCAACGACCACGACTTCCAGATGGAGCGCTCACCTGGAGTCTTGCAACCTTCCCCTATTTGGTATTCAGGAAATCTAGAATCGCCCGCGCGAGCGCCTGGGCTATGCGTTCACGGTAGGCCGGCTGGGCCAGGCGGGGGCCTTCGCTGGGGCTGCTGGCAAATCCCAGTTCCACCAGAATGGCGGGCGTCGTGGGGTTGCGAATGACGTAGAAGGTGTCGGTCTTGACACCACGGTTGACGGCCCCGGTGGCGGCGATGAGACGCGACTGCACCCGCTGGGCCAGCTGCCGGCTGAACGCCACCTTGGCCTGCGCCAGAATGTCGCCCAGCAGGTTCTGCGCCAGATTGGACGCCTGACGGGTCAGTTCCTCGCCCACGCTGCCGCCCCCGTTTTCCTGCACGGCCAGGCTACGGTTGCTGCCTGCCAGCGACTGCCCGAAGTAATAGGTCTCGATGCCCTGGGCGCTTGGACCGGCCGAATTGATGTGGATACTGACAAAGGCGCTGACCTGCCCAGTGTTGGCCAGCCGCGAGCGGGCTTCCAGGTCAGCACGTTTGTTGGCACTCAGGTGCTGGTCGGCCGTGCGAGACATCACCACATCAACCCCGTGTTTGAGCAGCTCGGCGCGGGTGCGCAGGGCCACGTCCAGGGTCACGGCCTCTTCGGTGACCCAGCGGCTGACAGCGCCGGGGTCGTTGCCGCCGTGCCCCGCGTCCAGCACCACGCGCGGGCGCAGGGTTGGGGTGGCGGTGCTGACTGGCCGGGTGACCGCAGCTGGGGCTACAGCCGACTGAGCCGAGGCCGGCGTGGCTGGCACCTGCGCCGCTGCCACACTGGTCGGCACGTCAATGACCAGACGCGCCGCCTGCCCGCCCGCTGGGGGCAGAACGCTGACTTTGGCCTGGGCATGACCTTTAGCCAGGGTGACCGTCACAGTGCCGCCCGCCACCGCGTAGGCGGTCACCCCCGGCGCGCTCAGCGGCCCCTGCTCGGCTTTCAGGGTCACGTCGAGTTTGACGGTCACGCTCTGGGCTGCCACCTTCACCTGACTGGCGGCCGTGCGCGGCAGGTCAAACACCAGGCGGGTATACCCGTCGTGCTGGCCCACACGGGGCGCCGCCAGGGCACTGGAACACACAAGGAGCAGCGCCAGCAGCGCCGCACGCCGCGCCAGCGAGAAAACAGCAGGGATCACGGCGCGGAGTGTAGCGTCCCGCAGGACGGGGATGGCTGGAACCGCATGAGGACAGAAGTGGCCCCCGCCCGGCGCACACCTGAACGGCACCTGACGCGGGCCCTCACGCCACCCGGACAGAGTCTGGATAGGGTAAGCGGATGCAACTTCGACCTCTCTTTGCGGCTGCTCTGGCCCTGACGCTAGGCGGTGCCCAGGCCCTGACCTTTGGCGGCCTGAGCATCACCCCACGCGGCGAGCAGCGCCTGAACCTGGAGACAGGGGCGACCGACCTGCCTCAGGGCGGCGCCGCCACCGATGCCCGCAGCGGCCTGAACCTGACGGCCGAACGCCTGAACCTGCTGCCCGGTCAGACCCTGAACGCGCAGAGGGCCACAGTGACCACTAAGCAGGGCGGCACCCTGAAAGCCCCGCAGCTGACCTACGACCTGAAAGCTGGTACGGTCACGGCTTCCGGCGGCGTGACCTACAGCGACGCGCGGCTGCGCGGGCTCAGTGCCCCGACCCTGACCCTGAACGTGAAGACAGGCTTTGTCACGGCATCTGGAGGCGTGAAAGCCCAGACCCCGGCGCTGAGTGGCGCAGCGCTGGTCTTTGACCCCAGTACCATGCAGGCGGTGTTGACTGGGCCTTACCGGGTCAATCAGGGCACCCTGAAAGCCGACGCGCCCGCTGGAGGCCGCCTGCTGCTGGTTTTCGGTGGAAACCGTGTGGTGCGCGCCACTGAGCAACCCGACGCCGACAGCCTGGCCCGCTTTACGCCGTATCTGAAATAAGGCCAAGTGCTCATCAAAAACCCCCTCCACATAGAGGGGGATCTTCGTGAATGCCTTGAGGCAAGAAGGGCTTAGATTTCGACGTGGGCGGGCGCGGCTTTCTCGCCCTTGGCGCGGCGAGGGATTTCCAGATTGGGCATCATCAGCGTGGCCAGGAACGCCAGCAGGGCCACCACAATCGAGTAGCGGTAGATGCTGGAAATGGTGTTGGCAAAGGCCACCTTGGCGGCACGGGCGCTGGCGAGGCTGATTTTCTCTCCGTCGTTCACGCCGGTCAGGGCGGCGCTCAGGGCCTGGCTGGTGGCCTGCTCGGCGGCTGTCTCCTGCCCCTGGGCCAGGCCCTGCCGGATGCCGCTCAGCAGCTGCTCGCGGGCCTGGGGGCTGGCCAGGGCCTGGGCGGGAATGCCGTTCAGGTTGTCGCGCAGGCCCTGGGGCAGTTGCGGGTTGCTCGCCACAGCGCGCACCTGGGCCGCGTCGCCGCTGTTCACAGCCGCCTCAATGGCCGCCTGGGTCTGGGCAAAGCCGGCTTTCACACTGGCCGCCACGCCACCTTCTGGAATGGAGGTGAACTGCTGGCGCGCGGCGGCGGGCAGCCCGGCAATAAACTTGTCCTGCTTGAGGGCGTTCACGGCGGCCGGGTCGCCGGTCTGAATGGCGGCCGTCAGGTTTTTGCGCAGCGTAACGAAGCGGGCCTGAATCTGCTCGGGGGTTTCGGGCGTCTGGTTGCGGTTGCCTTCTGGACCGTTGCCCGAGCGAATCTCATCGCTGATGGTCTGCAAGGTGGTCGCCACCGTGCCCTGATTGCTGGCGGCCTGCGCGGCAAACTGGGTGGCCAGGTTGCTGCTGACCCCGGCGGTCAGAATGGCGCCGAAGATGGCGGTGCCGATGGTGCTGCCCATCTGCTGAAAAAACTGCCCGGCGCTGGTGGCCACGCCAATTTCCCAGGGCTTGACCGACAGCTGAAGGGCGGTGGTGTACAGCGGCAGCGCGGGCCCCAGGCCCAGGCCCAGCAGCACCATGCGGACAATGACGCTGTTGTAGCTAGAGTCGGCGTTCAGGGTAGAGAGGGCAAAAAAGCCCAGGCCAGCGGTCATGAGCCCAATCAGCATCAGCGGCTTGTAGCGGCCCATGCGGCTGGCAATCTGGCCCGAGCCGATAGCGCCGATAATCAGGCCCACCGTCAGCGGAATGGTGGCTGTACCGGCGGCGGTGGCCGACACGCCCTGCACCTGCACCAGATACAGGCTGAGGAACAGAATGGCGCCCAGAAACCCGGCCCCGATCATGAAGCGGGCAATGGCGCCCCAGGCGAAGGTGGGGTTCTTGAACAGCGTGAGGGGCAGGATGGGGCTTTCGTGGCGGCTTTCCACGATCAGGAAGGTCACCAGCGCGGCGGCGCTCAGGCCGAAGAGGCCCAGAATCATGGGACTGGTCCAGGCATAGTTGCCGTCGGCGCCCCAGGTCAGGGCCAGCAGCAGCGGCACGGCGAACACCAGAATCAGGAAAGCGCCCAGCCAGTCCACCTTCGCCTGCAGGCCGCTGGCCAGCCGAGGCATCTTGCTGGCAATGAACGCCAGGGCGATCAGGCCAATCGGGAGGTTGACGTAAAAGACCCAGCGCCACGACACCTGGTCGGTCAGGAAACCGCCCAGCAGCGGGCCAATCACGCTGCTCAGGCCAAAGACGGCGCCGAACAGGCCCTGGTAACGGGGGCGGTCCACGGGTTCAAACAGGTCGGCAATGATGGCAAAGGCCACGGACCCCAGCGCGGCGGCCCCCACGCCTTGCAGGCCACGGAACACCACCAGCTGCATCATGCCGCCGCCAAACAGGTTGCCCAGGAACGGCTCGCCGCTCAGGCCACACAGCGCCGAACCCAGCAGGAAAATCACGATGCCGATCATCAGAATCGGCTTGCGGCCATACAGGTCCGAGAGTTTGCCGTAAATGGGCACCAGCGCCGTGTTGGTCAGCAGGTAGGCGGTGGTGACCCAGGAATACAGGCTCAGGCCATTGAGCTCCTGGGTGATGCGCGGCATGGCGGTGGACACGATGGTCTGGTCCAGCGCACTGAGAAACAGGCCCAGCAGCACGCCAAACAGAATCAGGCGCTTGGTGGACAGGTCCAGCGTCTTGGCGTAATCAATGCGCCCGGCTGGCTCGGGGGTGGCGGGGGTGGTCATGCTTGCTCCTGGCAATGGGGGGAAAGGGGTTCGAGCTCATCCAGCAGCGCTTGCAGGTGCTGCTCGGCGGCCAGAATGGTCTGAAGATTGAGGCCGGTAAACGTGGTGATGTAGGCGCCGACAAATTCGGTGTCCATCCGGTTCACCACGCTGCGCCCGGCGCCCGTGAGGTCCACCAACTTTTCACGGCGGTTTTCCGGGTTCTCCTGGCGGGCGGCCAGGCCGCGTTTGACCAGGCGCTCGACCAGGTGGCTGGCGGCCGGCAGGCTGAGGCGGGTGCGCTCACTGAGCTGGGTCACGGTCAGGGGCGCGTAGGCGCGCAGCTGGTGCAGCGCCGTGACCTGCGAAAAGCTGAGGTCGTGGCCCTGCAACTCGTCCTGCATACCCCGCATAACCCGGCTGCTGATGTGGCGGTGTAGCCGCTTCATGGTCAGCCCCAGGCGCTGCGCCGCTTCAACGTGCTCCGGGCTGGGCGGCGGCAGGGGGGGGCGTTCAGGTGGAGTCATACTTCCAAGCTTGCAACAGTCTCATGGGTAAGACGGTACAACACATCACAGGGTTTGAGGATAGGTCAGAGGGCTTACGGGGCAGAAGGGGCGGATGCAGGTGCCGAGAATTTGCAGGTTGGAGCTTCTAAGCCAGGGCAAAGGTCACAGAGAAGCCTCTCCGAACAGAGCTGCTCGTCTCCTCTCAAGGGGCCATCACACCCAAATCCATCACATCCAAATAAAGACGCGGCGGAGTCTCCTCCACCGCGTGCCGGGATGAACTGAAATCAGTCGGCCAGCGCCTGCCAGGCGGCCTGCACAGCTGCGCCCCGGTCAAAGGATGCGCCCAGCGCCGCAAAGCAGTCTTCCAGAATCCCGGCGATCCCCAGGGCGTCGTAACGGTCGGCGTAGCCCATCGTGCTCACCCGGAACACGGTGTCTTCGTGGGGCGCCTGGCCCGGCAGGGCGCGCTGACCCATGCGGGCCAGTTGCCCCGCGACCTGCCGCCCAGTCAGCGGCGCGGGTGGGGTCAGCACCGCCACAGCCGGGCTGGTGCGCGCGGCCCAGGCCGGGGCGCCCAGGGCGGTGCCCGCCGCAATCAGGGCGTCAGTCTTACGGCGCTGCTCGGCCCACAGCACCTCCAGTGGCACGCGCAGCAGGCGGTCCAGGGCCGCCGACAGCGCGTAGATCAGGTTGATGGCCGGGGTCTGCGGCGTGTTGCCGGCCTTCTGGCCCGCCAGTTCACGGGTCATGTCCAGGTAAAACCCGCGCTCTGGGTTCTGAATCATGCGGGTCTGCACCTCGGGACTGAAGAGCACGAAGCCCAGGCCCGGCGGGGTGGCCGTGCCCTTCTGACTGCCCGAGACGACCACGTCCACGCCCCACGCGGCCGGGCGCAACTCGGCCACCCCGTAGGACGTGATGCAGTCGGCAATGATGATGAGGTCTGGATTCTGGGCCTTGGCCGCGCGGGCGATGGCTTCCAGGTCGTGCAGGGCGCCTGTGCTGGTCTCGCTGTGGGTCACAAGTAGGGTGTGGGCGTCCTGCGCGGCGCTGGCGACCTCATCCGGGTCCAGCACGTCTCCCCAGGGCCGCGCCACCAGTTCGGTGCGGTAGCCAAAGCGGCTGGCCATCTCGCCCCAGCGCTCGCTGAATTTGCCGGCTTGGGCATTGACCACCCGGGCGCCGGGGGGCGTGGTGCTGACCAGGGCGCCCTCAAAGGCCCCGGTGCCGCTGCTGGTGGTGATTACGGCGTCGTAGGGGTCGCCCAGCAGCTGCGACAATCCGGCGCGGGCCTCCATCAGCTTGTCAATGCCGGCCTGGGCGCGGTGGTGCATCTGCGGCTGGGCCAGCTGCGCCAGCACTTCGGGCGCGACCTCCACCGGGCCGGGGGCAATCAGGCGCTCTCGGTTCAAAGGTGTGTGGGCCGCGTCGGGGGGTGTCATGCCCCGCATGGTAGAGGCTGGGCTGGGGCGCACCGTCAACCTTGTGCAAGTGAGGCCGGCACAGAAGGAATCGCAGCAGACTCCGAACCCGTTTGCAGCGTGACGCAGCCAAGCGAGAAGCACCAGCAAGGGAGGTTGCGATGGCAGGGCATCAGGCTGCCCCTCTCCGGCGTTCCTCAGAATCAGGGCCGCCGTTCAACTGACGGAAACCGCACATCAATCCTCCAGTTTGTGAGTGAAGTGTGGCCAGAAGTTGATGAACTGTTCATATGACACTCCCCTCTGCCTGGTGCCGCTGGCTGGCGGCCCTGCCCCTGCTGCTGGGGGGCGTAGGCGCGCAAACCGCCCTGCTGGCCTCGGACCAACCGGTGACCGAGGCGGGCCAGTTTGCCGGGCTGGTTGAGGCCGATTTTCTGGGCTGTAATCAGGCGACGCAGCGCGACGGCACGCTGGACCGGGTAGCGGGCCAGGTGCTGCGCGGCTTTGTCCTGAAGACTGAATTGCAGCAGGCGGGCTACCCCGCCAAGCGCTTTAGCTCCTTCGTCCTGCCCAAACTGGGCAAGGCAGGGGCCGTGGCCGGGGCGCTGTCTGGGCAGTGTGCCCACCGGGCCGGCTTTACCCGCTACGGGGTCTCGGTGCAGGGGGGGCGCGCGGCGCTGGTGTATGTGCAGCCCGCGCAGCTGGACAGCGCGCAGGCGGGAACGTGGCTGACCCCCTTTCTGGCCCTGACCAATGAGGCGCGGCGCCAGGGCCAGCGCTGCGGCGACACGCTGTTTGCCCCGGCGCAGCCCCTGGTCTGGAACAGCGCCCTGGCGCAGGCGGCGCAGACCCAGGTGAACGATATGATTCGCCTGAACTTTCGCGGGCACATCAATCCCGTCACCGGCAGCGAGCCGCCAGAGCGCGCTTTGGCCAGCGGCTATCAGGGCACCCAGGTGGGCGAAAACGCCGCCTACAACGCGCTGACCCCCGAAGAAGCGCTGCGCACCCTGCTCGACAGCCCCGGCCACTGCCGGGTGCTGATGAACCCCGAATGGGTCAGCTTTGGGGCCGGGCTGGGCAACGGCACGCCGGGCACCACCTTCAGCACCTACTGAGTGCAGACGTTTGGGCGGTAGCCCGGCGCCGTGAGGCCCGTCTTCACCGTTTCCTGCGCTGGGCGGGCACCGGCACACCGGCCCCTTAGGCTGCCCCTATGCGAATCGTGATTGTGGGGGGCGTGGCCGCCGGCATGAGCGCCGCCAGCCGGGCCCGCCGCTTTGACCCACAGGCCGAGGTGGTGGTCTTTGACCGGGGCCGCGAGGTCAGCTACGGCGCCTGCGGCCTGCCCTACGTGATTGGCGGCCAGGTGGATCACTTTGACAAGCTGATCGCCCGCACCCCCGAGCAGCTGCGGGGCCGGGGCATTGCGGTGCGCACGGGGCACGAGGTGACAGGGATAGACGCCAGCGCCGCCACGGTGACCGTGGCCGACCGCGCCTCGGGGCGCAGTGTCACCGAACCCTACGACCGCCTGCTGATTGCCACCGGGGTCTCCCCCATTCGCCCGGACTGGGCCAGCACACCCCTGGGCGGCGTGCATGTGCTGCGGGACATTCCTGACGGGCAAGCGCTGGAGGCCAGCCTGAAAGGCGCCAAACGGGCCTGCGTGGTGGGCGGCGGCTACATCGGCCTGGAACTGGCTGAGGCCCTGCGCTGCCGTGGGCTCAGCGTGGTGCTGCTGGAGCGCGACCCAGAGGTGGCCGGGCGCATGCTGGACACCGGGCTGCAGCGGCAGGTGCGCGCCGAACTGGAACGGAATGGCGTGGACGTGCGCTGCGGCGTGACCGTCCAGGGTCTGACAGGCCAGGGGCGCGTGAGCGGCGTGCAAACCGACCGCGGCCTGGTGCGCGCCGACGTGGTGGTGGTGGCGGTGGGGGTCAAACCCAATGTAGCCCTGGCCAAAGCCGCCGGGGCGCGGCTGGGCAAGACCGGCGCCGTGGCAGTCAATCTGAAGCAGGAAACCGGCGTGCCTGGTGTCTACGCGGCGGGCGACAACGCCGAGGCGCTGCACCGGGTCACGCGGCGGCGGGTGCATATTCCGCTGGGCCTGACCGCCAACCGCATGGGGCGCGTGGCCGGGGTCAACATGGCGGGCGGCGACGCCCGGTTTCCGGGGGTGGTGGGCACCGGGATCTTCAAAACCTTTGGGCTGGGCGTGGCCCGCACCGGCCTGACTCAGGCACAGGCCGAGGACCTGGGCCTGAAGGCGACCAGCGTGGACGTGACCAGCACCGACTACGCGGGCTACTACTCGGGGGCCAAACCCATTCATGTGCGCCTGACGGGGGAACAGAGAACGGGCCGCCTGCTGGGCGCCCAGTTGATCGGCCAGAACCACGAGAGCGTGAAGCGGGTGGATGTGGTCTCGACCCTGCTGCATTCACGCGGCACCGCGCAGCAGCTCTTTGACGCCGACCTGGCGTATGCCCCGCCGTTTAGCAGCGTCTGGGACGTGCTGCTGGTGGCGGCTGACCGGCTACATAGGGTGTTGTAGGCCCAGAGCCGATGTGCGGACGGCCCGCACGCCCCCGCGTGCAACACTACCGGGCGTGTTGCGCTGCCTTGTCCTTGCCGGTCTGCTGACCAGTTCCGCCCTGGCTGGGCTCTCCCAGCCCGCAGACCGCCTGGCCGCCAGCCTGGGGCTGCCTGCGGGCAGCTATGAGGCGGCGCTGCGGGTCGAGTCACTGGGCCTGAACCTCTGGCCGGGCAGCCTGCGCCTGAAAGACCCCGCGCTGCTGGGCAGCAAGCAGCAGGCGCTGACCTTTGAAGAAGGGCCCGCCTTTTATGGCCTGCACTGCCTGGACGCCGAGGTGTACCACGCGCCCGCCGTGTTTTCTGATTTCACGGCCCTGCGCGCCGCCCTCTTTGATCTTCCGGGCGTGGTGGGCCTGGGAGATGACGGCCGGGGCTTTCTTTTTCGCCGCGCCGCCACCTTTGGCTGGTTGCAGTGGGGCGCCGGGGCGCTGCGCCTGAATGTCTGTCAGACCGAGCCAGCGGCAGACTCGGCCGCTACCTTTGCCCCGCTGCTGAGCGTTCATCAGGGGGCAGGGGCCGCCGCGCCAGTGACCAGCGCCACTGGCCTGCTGGCCTGGTGCAGCGCCGAGCAGGGCGCCTGGCAGCGGCAGCTGGCTCTCGGGTCGCTGGGCGAGCCCGCCGTCAGCCCGGACGGCCGCCTGCTGGCCGTCAGCGGCTTTGATCCCCGGCCAGTCATTTTTGTGCTGAGCACCAGCAGTGGCGAGACCCTGCACCGCCTGTCCCGGCCCAACGGCACCTCATCGCTCAGCTTTGCCGGCGACAGCCAGAGCCTGCTGGCCCAGGACTTCGCCGGCACCTACACCCTGCTGGACACTGCCTCGGGGCAGGTACGGCGCGAATGGAGTCAGCCGGGCTGGGGCGGCTTCGCGCTGATCGGCGGCGGGGCCAGCCGCTTTATCCAGACCGGCTCGCGCCACCAGCCGCTGCGGGTGATTGACGCGGCCACCGGCAAGATCACGCGCACCCTCAACAGCATGGCGGTCAGCGCCGACACCCTGACCCCCGACGGCCTCTGGGCCGTCACCCTGGAAGAGTCCGGGAAGCTCAGCGCTTACCGCGCGCAGGACGCCAGCGCCGCCATTGCCAGAAAGGCCGACCACACCGGGACCGTGGATCAGCCCCTGGACCTCAAGAACAGCCCGGCCGCCCTGCTGCCTGGCCGGCACCCCGACAGCGTGCTGATTCTGGTCCAGACCCCCAGGCTGCGCAGGGTTCAGGTACTGGAATGGCAGGTGGGAACAGCGGTGGCCGCCCCAGTCCTGACCCTGAACCCCGGCGAGCAGCTGACCCTGAACCGCGCCACCGGCGCCCTGACCGCGCTGCCCGCCTGTTTACCCTGAGCGCGTGCTTAGCCAGGCTGCATGATGGTCCAGCCTCTATGCCCGCACCAGATACGCGCTGTCAATCACCGCCAGCGCCCGCACCTGGGCCAGTTGTTCGGCGCTGAGGCTGTCATCCAGGGTCAGGGTAAACAGCGCCTGCCCGCCCTTCTGGGCGCGGCCCAGGGCCATCCCGGCAATGTTGACGCCCCAGCCGCCCAGCAGCGCCGAGAGCTGGGCCACCGCGCCGGGCTTGTCCTGGTTGCTGGCAATCAGAATGTAGCCTTCGGGCTCCAGTTCCACCCGGAAGTCGCGCAGGCGGGTCAGGCGGGGGCTGCGGCCAAACACGGTGCCGCCCACCGTGCGGGTGCGCTCTTTCTCCTGGCCGCCGCCACTTCTGACCTTGACGACCACCTCGGTCTGGTAGTCGGGGCTGTCTGTCTCTTCCCGGACCGCCAGATTCAGGCCGCGCTCCTTGGCCAGGGCGCGGGCGTTAATCATGTTGGGGGTCTCGTCGGTGCGCCCCGACAGGTAGCCCACCAGCACACTGGTCACCACGGGGGCGGGGTCAGCGGGGAACTCGCCCCGGAACGTCACTTCCAGGTCATGCGCGCCGGGCAGGAGCTGGGCCAGAATCCGTCCTAGCTTTTCACCCAGTTGCAGGTAACCGCCCAGGGCTTCCAGCGTCTTGGCGTCCAGGGCCGGGGCATTGACGGCACCCTTACTCACGTCTCCCTGAAGGGCGGCCAGCACCCGCGAGACAATCTCGGCGCCCACCCGCTCCTGGGCCTCGGCGGTGTTGGCCCCCAGGTGGGCGGTGATCCCCAGGTTGGGCGCGCTCAGGAAGGGGTGGTCGGGGGCCGGGGGCTCTTCCTCGAAGACGTCCACACCAGCGGCGAACAGATGACCTGACTTCAGGGCCTCGACCAGCGCCGCCTCCTCAATGATGCCGCCGCGCGCCGCGTTCACGGCAATGGCGCCGGGCCGCAGGCGCGCCAGTTCGGCGGCGCCAATCATGCCGCGCGTTTCCTCGGTCAGGGGGGTATGGACGGTCAGGGCGTCCACCTGCGCCAGCAGCTCGTCCAGAGTGGCGGCGCGCGCAATCCCCAGGCGCTCGAACTTGCTGTCGGGCACGTAGGGGTCGTAGGCCATCACGTTCATCCGCAGGCCCTGGGCGCGGTCGGCCACAATCGAGCCGATGCGCCCCAGACCCACGATGCCCAGCGTTCTGTCTTTCAGTTCCAGGCCCAGGTACTTGCGGTCCCATTCGCCAGCCCGCGTCTTGCGGTCGCTGCGGGTCAGGCCGCGCGCGGCGGCCATCAGGTGCATGACCGCCAGCTCGGCGGCCGAGACGTTGTTGCTTTCCGGCGCATTCAGAATCAGCAGGCCCCTGAGGCTGGCGTAATCCAGGTCAATGTTATCCACGCCCACCCCGCCGCGCCCAATCACGCGCAGGCGGGGCCCAGCCGCGTCAATCAGTTCGCGGTCCACGCGGGTGCGGCTGCGGGTAATCAGGGCGTCGTAACTGGGAAGGCGGCGCAGGGTCTCCTCGCGGGGCATGTTGCCGGCGTAGTCAATCTCAAAGCCCTCGTGCTGCAGCTCGCCGGGGTTCATCTCGTCGCAAATGAGGACGCGCAGGGGCGAAGCGCGGCCCTCTTGGGCCTGGACAGGAGCAGCGGCGGTCATGCCCCTCAGGGTACGGGCCGGGCGGGCGCGCGCGCAGCAATTGGCTAGGGGGAGACGGCCAGCAGCCCACGGCCGGGGACCGCCGGGGCTTCACCTTCCTCTGACCCAGGGGCTTGCAAGAACCGTGCCAGAGTTCGCGCCCTAGCATGGGCCCATGCAAAGCGTCCTTTCCCCCCGGTGGTCCCTGTGGCCCGCCTGAGCCGCGCGCAGGCCAGCACAGGCCACACGGTGCTGGTGGTTGACGACGACGCCGAGCTGCGCGCCACCGTCGAGCGCCTGCTGCGCAGCTGCGGCCACGAGGTCCTGAGCGCCGAGAGCGGCGAAGAGGCCCTGCGGCTGGTCGCGCAGCACGACATTCACCTGATGCTGCTGGACTACTTTATGGCCGGCATGACGGGCGAGGACGTGGTGCGCGAGTTGCGGGCGCGCGGGTACGGCCTTCAGGTGGTGCTGCAAACCGGCTACGCTTCAGAGCGCCCTCCCCGCGATATGCTGCGCGACCTCGACATTCAGGGCTACCACGACAAGTCCGAAGGCCCGGACAAGCTGCTGGTGTGGGTGGACGCCGCCCTGAAAGCGCACCGCCACATGCGGGCCATCACGGCGTCGCGCGACGGCCTGAACCACATCCTCCAGGCGGCGCCGCAGCTGCACCGCCTGCAGTCTCTGGACGACCTGCTGCGCGGGATTCTGCTGCAGTTGCAGGGCATTCTGGGCTTCTCTGGGGCCTGCGTGGCGGTGCTGCCGGATGGCCGCGACCCCGCCCTGAGCGCGGCCCCGGCCCAGACTTTCGAGGTGCGAGTGGCCACCGGCCGCTTCGAGGGCCGCCAGTGGCCCGACCTGACCGACTTTGAGCGCGCCGCCGTGGCCGAGGCCGCGCGCCGGGGCAAACCCAGCCGCACGCCGCTGACGGCCCTGCCGCTGCAAGCGGGCGACCGCAACGTGGGCGTGGTGCTGGTGGACCTGGAACCGCCAGCGGCGGCGGCGGCCGACCTGACCCTGTTAGAAGTCTTCGCCGCGCAGGCGGCGGTGGCCATTCAGAACGTGCAGCTGTTTGAACTGGCGACCACCGACGACCTGACCGGCCTGATGAACCGCCGCGCCTGGGCCGGGCGCCTGGACGAGGCGCTGCGCCTGGGCGCGCGCCACGCGCACCCGACCAGCATCCTGCTGATCGACGTGGACCATTTCAAGCGTGTGAACGACACCTACGGCCACCTGGCGGGCGACGCGCTGCTGCGGCTGCTGGGCGCGGCGCTGCGCGAGCAGGTGCGCGCCACCGACCTGGCCGGACGGTACGGCGGCGAGGAACTGGCGGTGCTGCTGCCGCACACCGGCCCCGAGGGCGCGCGGATTCTGGCCGAGCGCCTGCGTGAACACATCGCGGCGCTGCGCCTGCCCTGGGACGGCCAGGAGGTGCGGGTCACGGCCAGCATTGGCGTGGCGACCGACCCCGGCGGCCCAGGTTCATTGAGCGCGCCCCGGCTGCTCAGCCAGACCGATGAGGCGCTGTACGCCGCCAAGGGCGCGGGCCGTAACCGGGTGCAGGTCGCGCCCGCACACGCCCTGGCCGCCCAGGGGTAGGCCGAAGATGCCCCTAGAGGAGCAGCGGACTCTGACGCGCCTGGCCGGGCTGGTGCAGGGGGTCGTGTGGCAGGCTGACCCCCAGACCCGCAACGCCACCTTTGTCTCAGAGCGGCTGACGGCCATGACGGGCTTCACGCCGCAGCAGTGGCTGACCACGCCGGGCTTCTGGGAGGCCCACCTGCATCCCGAGGACCGGGCGCAGGTCATGCAGGCCCACGCACAGAGCATGCACAGTGGCGAGGCCCTGTCGCTGGAATACCGCTTCTTTGCCGCCGACGGCCGCGTGCTGTGGCTGCGCGACCTGATGACGCCCGTGATGGAAGGTGGGCAACTGGTCGCGCTGGGCGGCGTCATGCTGGACGTGACGGCCGAGCGCGAGCAGCAGGGCGCCCTGCGCGCCGCCCGTGACCGCTTTGAGCAGGTCTTCCAGACCAGCCCGGTGGGCCTGGCGCTGATTGACACGGCGTCGGGGCAGGTGCAGCAGGCCAACCCGGCCTTCTGGGCGGTGGTGGGCGGGCCGCTGGCCGACCTCTACGGCGCCGGGCCGCACGGCCAGCCGCTGTGGACCGAGCCACAGGATCAGGAAGCCCTGCGCGCCGCGCTGACAGGTGGCCAGGCCGCCCACGACCTGCCCGCGCGCTGGCAGCGCCAGGCTGGCCCAGAGTCACCCGCCGAGGTGCGCGACGTGCGCCTGTCGGCCGAACCGCTGGACGCCCAGGCCGGCACCAGCCTGCTGACGGTGGAAGACGTGACCGAGCGCCTGAAAGCCGAGACGCAGCTGAAAGCCAGTGAGCGGCGGTTCCGGGCCCTCGTTCAGCACAGTCACGACCTGCTGACAGTGGTGCGTCCGGATGGAGAGCTGATCTACGCCAGCCCAGCCATGAGCGAGGTGCTGGGCCACGACGGCGAGGCGGTGCGCGGCGAGCAGGTGCTGGACCATATGCACCCCGACGAACACGACGCCATTCGCGCCGAGTTTGCCAAGGCGGTCTTCGGCGGCCCCGGCGCGACTGCCCGCCTGACCAGCCGCTTTCGGCGCCGGGACGGGCAGTACCGTTACCTGGAATGGGTGGCGACCAACCAGCTGGACGACCCGCACATTCGCGGCATGGTCATGAACTCGCGCGACGTGACCGAGCGGGTCGAGTCGGAGCAGGCGCTGCAAGACAGCCAGAAGACCTTTGCGGCGCTGTTCGAGGCCTCACCCGACGCCATCTTGCTGGTGGACTTTGCCGGGGACATGCCGATTGTGCAGTGCAATGAGGTTGCGGCCCGGATGCGGGGTTACACGCGCGAAGAACTGACGGGCCAGAGCACCTACCTCTCCTTGCCCGGCGGCGCGGCGCTGCTGGCCGACCACGCCGCCAACGAAAGCTTCCGGCAACGCGTCCGTGAAACCGGGCGGCTGTACTTTGACGCCGAACATCTGCGCAAGGACGGCAGCATTTACCCTGTCGAGATCAATCTGGCGCTGGTGACCCTGGGTGGGCGCGAGATGCTCCTGAGCGTGGAGCGCGACATTTCGGCGCGGCGGGACGCCGAAGCGGCGCTGCAATCCAGTCAGACGCGGCTGCTGGCCAGCGAGAAGCTGGCGGGCCTGGGCCGCCTGACCGCCGGGCTGGCCCATGAAATCAACACGCCGCTGGCCGCCACCATGAACGAACTGCACGAGGCCACGCGCCTGACCCAGGAATACCAGGACTCCGCAGGCCACCCCGAGGTCACGCCAGACGACCACCGCGAGATCGCCCGCGAACTGGGCGCAGCGCTGGACGCGGCGGGGCGCAACCTCACCCGCATCGGGGACTTTATCCGAAAAATCCGCTCTCATACCCGCGACGCCGCCACCGGGCGCCACAGCTTCGACGCGGTACGCGCCGTGGACGACACCCTGGCCATGCTGGCCCACGAGGCGCGCGCCGCCCAGATTCAGCTGCATTTCGAGCGCCCCAAAGAAGCCGTCACCCTGCACGGCGAACCCGGCCGCCTGACCCAGATTGTAACCAACCTGGTCGTGAACGGCATTCACGCCACGCCCCCCGGCGGCACCGTGACCGTGCGCTTTGGCGAGCAGGAGGGTGCGCGCACCTTGCAGGTTGAGGACACGGGCAGCGGCATTCCCACAGCCGTGCTGCCGCGCATTTTCGAGCCGATGTTCACCACCAAAGAGGTCGGCAAGGGCACGGGCCTGGGCCTGTCTATCATTCACGACATCGTGACCGGCCACTTTGGCGGCGAGATCGGTGTGCAGACCCACACCGGGCAGGGCACGACCTTTACCGTTAGCTTTCCCAACAAAGGACCAGAAGCGCCCGCCGACATTAGCCGCCCAGCCGAAGCCACGCCCTGACAGCGGGAGGGCTGAGAGGAAGACCTGAACCGCTCTCGGGCGAACGGTGTAGCAGACAGGAGCAAAATAGAAGTGCAGGTCGCTGTGGACTGCTGAATAAAACTACCCGCCACTCTGACAGCGGTTGTCCATTCCGCCGACAGAAGCACAGCCTCCCATCACCTTCACCTCAAACCGCTGCCCCCGACGGACTCTCGCTCTGTTCGGGCAGAATACCCCCAAGCCTCTTGATCAGCAATCACGCAACGCAGAGCGCGGAAAAGACACAGCCGTCTTTTCCGCGCTCTGCGCTCAGTGTCACCACGCCTCTTGGGGGCTCTATTTCAGCTGGCAGGGGGGAAAGCCAGGAACGCCGCACTGAGCGGGACCACGCGGAGGAAAGGGGTACACAGAAGCGCTCACGGTGCTGCCCAGAATCAGGGCTGCCACAGCGGTCATCACGGCTTTCTTGAACATAGAAACCTCCCAGAAGGGACGCGCACGGCGCCGCTTCAGCCTCGGTTGGATGTGGGTGGCGAGGTAAGCCAGACTCTAGGCGGCCCGCCGTGCAGAAACCCGCCTTGCTTTTGATGACCGGATGTGTTTAAGACCGGCTGGCCCAGAGTCTGGTTCGGCGTGTACAGCCCCAGGCGCTAGCCTTCCAGGCCCACGTTCAGCGCCAGCGCCGCTTTCAACTGGGCGCGGTAGACCGGCCCAGTCACCTCCTGCACGCCCAGCGTGGCCAGGTGCGGATTCTGAATCTGGGCGTCCAGCAGCGCAAAACCGCGCGCGTGTAAATGCTCCGCCAGCCCAATCAGGGCGGCCTTACTCCCGTTGGTGACACGGTGAAACTTGCTTTCGGCAAAAAAGACGCCGCCCAGCGCCAGCCCCAGCACCCCCCCGGCCAGCTCAGGGCCGCGCCACGCCTCAAAGGAGTGGGCCAGCCCCGTCTCGCGCAGTTGCAGGTAGATGGCCGCCAGTTCGTCACTGATCCACTGGCCGTCGCGCGGTGGGCTGCCCGGCAACTCACCCCGGCAGCCGGCCAGCACCTCGGGAAAGGCCGTATTCAGCCGCAGCTCAAAGTGTTTCAGGTCGCGGCGCAGGCGGCGGGGAACGTGCAGGCCCTCCGCTTCGGTCAGCGGCACCAGAGCGCGCTCCGGCACGGTGTAAAACTGAAGGCCGTCACCGTTGTCCATCAGAAAAGCGCCGCCCGCATAGGCGCGCGCCACCTCGCGGGTCAGGGGGTCGGGATGACGCAGGAAAAAGGAGGCGGCAGGCACGACCTAGCGCGGGTACAGCACGGCCTGGGTGCAGCGGAACAGCGCCATCAGCTTGCCGCCAGGGCCGGTCACTTCGGCGTCCCAGACCTGGGTGGTGCGCCCGGTGTGAACGGAGCGGGCCTCACAGGTCACCAGGCCCTCGCGGGCGGTGCCCAGGTGGTTACTCTTCAGTTCAATGGTGGTAAAACCGTTGGCGCCTTCGGGCAGCAGCAACCGGGTGCCATAGCCGCAGGTGGTATCGGCCAGCGCGACCACGGTGGCTGCGTGCAAAAAGCCGTTGGGCGCCAGCAGATTGGGGCGCACGGTCAGTTCGCTGCGCAGCAGTCCACGCTCGACATGGGTAAAACGAATGCCCATCAGGCCTGGCAGGAAATCGGCCCCCAGAGCGTTCAGCATTTCTGGGCTGGGCAGCAGCGTCAGGTCGGACATGCCGCCCAGCGTACCCCGAGATGAGGCTTCTGGAAGGGCACCACCCAAGCTGCAGCGCCCTACCTCAAGGACTGACGCGATCTCGCCTGACCTCCAAAATGTTCAAATCCGCTGGCGGCGGCCCAGTCAGTGACCACCTTCACGGTCAAGCACGACGAGGGCACCACCCGCGTCAAGGCCAATCCTCAGCGCCTGGTCGTGCTGGATGAAGAAATGCTGGGCTGGGTCTACGCCCTGGGGCTGGGTAGCCGCGTGGTGGGCCTGGGCGGTCCGCGCGTGCAGCCAGCCGACCTGACCGCCACTGGCACCCTCAAACCGGACCGCGCCAAGGTGGGCTTTCTGGGCCGCGGCACCCTGAACCCGGCGGCCAAATTCGTGGGCACCTGGACGGCCCCCAACCTGGAAACCATTGCGGCCCTCAAGCCCGACCTCATCCTGCGCTCGACCTGGGCGGGCAACCAGAATTACGACAACCTGAGTAAGATTGCCCCGACCATCGGCTACGCCGAGGCCCAGCCGGGCTACTGGCGCGACTCCTTCCGCGCGGTGGCGAGGGTCTTTGGCCGTCAGGAACAGGCCGAGCAGGTCATCAAGCAGGTGGCCGAAACCAACCGGGTCAATGGCCGCAAGCTGCTGGCGGCGGGCGTCTTTGCCAAATACCCCAAGGTGGTGGTGGTGTCCCCGTTTCCCGGCGGCACCAACTATGTCAACTCGGCCAAGCGCCTGATTGACGACCTCAAGGTCCTGGGCTTCAAAGACGCGCTGACGGGCCGGGCCAAGACCACCCTGGGCGTGGGCTCGGTCATCAGCGACGAGGTGCTGCTGGGCCTCGATAAACAGACCCTGGTGGTGCTGCTGCCCCCCGGCCAGGACGAGGCCACCATGAAGGCCTTCCTCTCCTCGGCAGTAGGCCAGCGCCTGAAAGACCAGATTCTGGCGTATGAAATGGAACCCTACTCGCCCTGGACTGGCCCGCTGGTCTCCATGAAAACCAGTCATGACCTGACCAGCCTGATTCTGAACAAAGCCAAGTAAGGGCTCCTGCCCTGCGCGAGCGGCCTGTCACCTTCAATGACAGGCCGCTCGCGTCATCCGGTTGCAGCCGCCTTTCTTCACCAATGGCAGCGGGGCCGCTGTGGCTTTGCCGGACGCGCCTAGAATGGGAGGGTGCGTCTGGACTCGCTCTCCACCCTGAATTACCGGAACCTCGCCCCCTGTACGCTGCGCTTTCCAGCCGGCGTGACGGGCGTGTTCGGAGAGAACGGCGCCGGCAAGACCAATCTGCTCGAAGCGGCCTTTCTGGCCCTGACCGGGCAGACGGACGTAACGCGCCTGGAACAGCTGGTGCAAAGCGGCGAAACCGAGGCCTACGTGCGCGCCGACCTGGAATCTGGCGGCAGCCTGAGCGTGCAGGAGGTGGGCCTGGGGCGCGGGCGGCGCCAGCTGAAACAGGACGGGGTCAGGGTCCGCACCGGCGACCTGCCGCGCGGCAGCGCCGTGTGGATTCGCCCGGAGGACAGCGAACTGGTTTTCGGGCCGCCGGCCGGCCGCCGGGGCTACCTGGATTCCCTGCTGTCACGGCTCAGTGCCCGCTACGCCGAGCATCTGGCGCGCTACGACCGCACGGTATCGCAGCGCAACGCGGCCCTGCGGGGCGGCGAGGAATGGGCCATGCACGTCTGGGACGACGCCCTGGTGCGCCTGGGCACCGAAATCATGACGGTGCGCCGCCGCGCCCTGGTGCGCCTGAATGAGCTGGCCGCCGAGGCCAACACAGCGCTGGGCAGCCACAAGCCTCTGACCCTAACCCTGCAGGAGTCCACGACCCCCGAGACCTACGCCGCCGACCTGGCCGCGCGCCGGGGAGAAGAATTGAGCCGAGGCTCCACGGTCACTGGTCCCCACCGCGACGACCTCGCGCTGACTCTGGGCGGGCTGGCGGCGGGCGAATACGCCAGCCGGGGCGAGGGCCGCACGGTGGCCCTGGCGCTGCGCCGCGCCGAACTGGAACTGCTCGCCGAGCGCTACGGCGAGCGGCCGGTCCTGCTGATTGACGACTTTTCCGCCGAACTGGACCCTGGACGCCGGGCCTTTTTGCTGGACCTGGCTGCCAGCGTGCCCCAGGCCATCGTGACGGGCACCGAGCGGGCCCCAGGCGCGGCGCTGACCATGCGGGCCCACGCGGGGCGCTTTACCCCGGAACAGGCCACCCCCGAACACGCCCCCGTCCCCGAGCGGGCCGAGGTGACCCGGTGACGCGCGGGCGGCGCCTGAGCGGCCCACGGCGCCTGGGGGACCTGATGGGCGCCACCCTGGGTACAGCGCGGCTGGCACGCGGGATTCAGCGGGCGCAGGCCATCTTGCTGTGGCCGCAGGCCGTGGGTCCAGACATCGCGCGCCTGACCCGGCCGCGCACCCAGCAGGGCAGCGTGCTGTTTATCGAGGTGCGCGACAGCGCCACGGCCCACCACCTCAGCATGCAGCGGCACCACTTCCTCAGGGCCCTGAATCCCCTGCTGGACACCCCGCTGACCGACCTGCGCTTTAGCGTGGGCACGGTGCGAGAGCCACCGGCCCCCGTCACGCCGCCGCCCCTGCCCGCCCCGGACCGGGCGCGGGCGCGGCAACTGGTGCAGGGGGTGGGCGACGACCTGAAACCGGCGGCGCTGCGGGCCGCCGAAGCCATTACCCGCGCCCGGAAGTGGCGCGAGGAACAGGGCTGGCGCCCCTGTCCAGTGTGCGGCGAGGCCAGCCGCGAGCAGCCCTGCCGCGCCTGCGACCTGACCCTGGCCGACCCCAACGTGCGCCGCGCCGCGCGCGCCCTGCTGCGCGCTCCCGAACGGCTGGACGCCCTGCGCGACACCATCGGTAACAGTGGTGTCAGCGCCGCGCGCCACCTGGCCCTGGAACAGCTGCGCGGACAGCTGAGCCTGCTGGCGCTGGAATGCGTGCGCAGCCCAGCGCCCGCTGAACAGGAAGACGGCTACCGCGCCTTTCTGGAGCAGCAGGCGCTGGTGTACCTGGCGCTCACGCTGGGCCGGCCCCGCACGGCGCTGCGCCGCTCGGACCGCGCAGCGCTGCCCGAGGCGGTGCGCCATGTCCTGAACGCCGGGCCAGGGCCAGCCGGACGGGAAGAAGGGCGGGCGTGAACGCTGGCAGGGGCGGTCTATGCTGGTGGGCATGACCCAGCCTCGCGGCCCGCAGCAGCCCACCTCTTCCGCGCCCGAGAGCGGCGCACAGTCCCACCGCGCCCGTGCGCCGCGCACGGTGCGGGCCGCCGTGCTGACCGTCAGCGACACCCGCACCCCCGAGACCGACGACAGTGGCGCCTACCTGCGCGCCCAGCTGGAGGCCGGCGGGCATCAAGTGGTGAATTACCGAGTGGTTCGGGACGACGCCGTGGACATCCGCTCGGCGCTGGTGGCCTTTTCGCGTGAGGCGGCGGTGGTGCTGTGCTCGGGCGGCACCGGGATTACGGGGCGCGACGTGACAGTGCCGGTGGTCGAGAGCATCATCACCAAACCCATTCCCGGCTTTGGCGAGCTGTTCCGCATGCTCAGCTACCAGCAGGTGGGCGGCGCCGCCATGCTGTCGCGGGCGGTGGCTGGCCTGGTGCGCGGCGCGGTCGTGTTCGCCATGCCCGGCAGCCTCAACGCCGTGCAGACCGCCTGGGACGGCATTCTGAAAGACGAAATTGGGCATCTGGTGTACGAACTAGAGCGCCAGGGCCAGCCCGGCGTGTTGACTGCCCCTGGACTGGCAACCCCTGGCGCCGCCAGCCCCAGCTTCTCTGGCCTGTCAGCCCCGGCAGCAGTGCCGATGCCCGGCACCGGGGGCGGCGCCGCCGCTGGCCTGGGCCGGCACCGCAAGAGCGACCGCGATGACTGAGCCGGCTTCAGGGCCGGTGCAGCAGCTGGCCGCTTTACTGGCCCCAGGCGAGCTGACCACACCGCTGCTGCTCGTTACGGCCCTCATTGTGGGGTACTGGCTGCTGCGGGTTGGGCAGGCGGCGCGCCGCAGTCTGATTCCGCGCGCGGCCCTGTGGGCCGTTCCTGGCCTGGCCCTGCTATTGCTCGCCCCGGTGCTGGACGTGCCCGCCCTGTTCGGGCTGGGGGCGGCCCTGCTGCTGCTGGCCGAATACTGGCCCGCTGCCTTTGTGCCGGCGACGCGCCGCCTGGATACGGGCTGGCCGCTCGTGGGGCTGCTGGTAGGGGGCGGGGCCACCGTCAGCGCGTGGCGCGGCGGCGACGCTGTGCTGCTGGCCGTGGTGGGCACGGTGCTGCTGCTGAGTGTAGGGGGCCTGCTGAGCGCAGCGCTGTTCCGCGCGCCGGCCAGCCGCGCCCCGCTGGGGTTCGGATCGCGCTGGAAGACGCCGGTCACGCCCCCCTGGCCCGAACTGAGCGTGACCCTGTCCGAGCGGGGCGCGCACCTGCGCAACGTGTCCGGCGGCCGCCTGCGCGTGGCCGGCTGGTCACCCGCTGGGGTGAACGCCTGGTACCGCGTGCGCACCGAGACCGGCGAAGCACTGGCCGAACTGGCGGCCGGCCAGGAAGCGGTGCTGCCGGTCAGCGTCTACGATTCGGGGGTGCGCGTGTGGTACGCCCCGGCCCGCACCCAGGCCACCCACCTGTTCCGCGCTGACTGGACCCCCCCGGCCTACGCGGAGCACCGTGTTCTGAATTGAATAGATAAGCCAACTTGCGCCTGACCGAGACGGCCGCAGAACTGCCAGTGCCTTTTATACGCCTATGGGTGCTCTCCTCTTCCTCGTCTTCAGGCCACCCTTCTCAAACCGACCTCGTCTGTAACGCCAACAAATCGGGAAGACCCGCTGTATAAGCTCCACGCCCGGAACCCGCTTGTTCTCTCCCTCACTTCGCTCGGATCTCATCGCTTATGCAAACGGTTCAATCCGAGTCCGTCGAACAGCCACCCCTGTTCCCCCTCCACATGAGGGACGTCTCACGCCACTCTTCATGAAGCGGGCTATGGTGGACCCATCGTGAGTCTGGTGTTCGAGTGGTCGGCGCTGCGCGCCCTGACAGAAGAAAAGGGCACGGGCGGCCTGCTGCGCCAGGCGCCGGACGACTTCCGGGTCGAGGAGCTGCCGGCCTATCCCCTGTCGGGCGAGGGCGACTTTCTGTATGTGCAGCTGGAAAAAACCGGGCACACCACCGCCCACGTCCTGCGCGAGTTGAGCCTGCAACTGGGGGTCAAAGACCGTGACATCGGCGTGGCGGGGCTCAAAGATCGCCATGCGGTCACAACCCAGTGGCTCAGTCTGCCGGCCAAAGCTGAAGGCCGCCTGGAGCAGTTTGCCCTGGACGGCGTGCGGATCCTGAACCTGACACGCCACACGAACAAGCTGGGCCTGGGGCACCTGCGGGCCAACCGCTTCACCGTACGGGTGCGCGGGGCGGCGGGTCAGGCCGAGGCGGCGGCGGCCCTCCTGGCCACGCTGGAGCAGCGCGGCGTGCCCAACTATTTTGGGCCGCAGCGCTTTGGGCTGGGTGGCCTGAACGCCGAAGAGGGCCTGCGGGTGGTGCGCGGCGAGTCACGGGTCCGTGACCCACGGGTGCGCCGGTTTCTGACCACCGCCCTGCAGAGCGTGGTGTTTAACGCTTTCGTCAATCTGCGTCTGGAAGCCGGGGTCTTTGACGCCCTGCTCGCGGGCGATATGGCCAAGAAACACGACACCGGAGGCGTCTTTCTGGTCGAGGACGCCGCCCTGGAAACGCCGCGCGCCGCACGCGGCGAGGTGAGCGCCACCGGCACGCTGTTTGGCAAGAAGGTGCGGCCCCTGACGGCCGAGGCCGGACAGCTGGAACAGGCCGCGCTGGGCGCCCTGGGCCTGACCCCCGAGATGTTTCTGTCCCGCAAGGGCGACCGCCGCCTGACGCGCGTGTTTTTGCAGGAGGCGACCACGCACCCTGAACCCGACGGCTTTACCGTGGCCTTTACCCTGCCGCGCGGCAGCTTTGCCACCAGCGTGCTGCGCGAAATCATGAAGACCGACGTGGACGCACTCGGTGCTCACCCAGACACGCCAGAGGATGACGCCCTGCTGGACGACGCTGGTGCAGAGGTGCTGGCGTGAGGCGCGCCGCCCTCCTCCGAATGGCGCTGGCCGTACTGACTGGCGTGGCTACCCTGCGGCCCGCGCAGGCCGCAGCCCCCACCCTGACCCTGAAACTGACCCACGGCGGCGCCCTGCTGACCGGCGCCCTAAGTGTGACCCGCGCCGACGAACTAACCGGCGTCTGGAGCAGCGTGGGGCGCGCCCGTATGCTGCGCTGCGCCCCCCGCTGCGAGGTGGTCAGCGGCCTGCCTGTGCAGGGCGTGCTGACACTGGGCGAGTCCAGCGGCTACCGCGTGGTGCTGGGCGGCAACTTCAAGGTGGGCCAGAAGGTCAGCCTGGTGCTGCGCTACCGCAACGCGCAAATTACCAACGTCATGGCCACGGTCGCCCGCTGAGAGGAGCCCCCAGAGCCCTCCTGAGTTTCTCGGCTTGAAGACGAATAATCCGGGTTTAACGGCATTTGCCTACCTTCGGGCAAGACCACTGTGAGGCCTGACGCCCAGCAGCGCCGGGCCTTCCTGGCCGCCGCATATGGCCCACTGGGTCAGCGCGTCTCTCTGGACGGAGAGTCAGCCGGGGTCTGGCCGACCTGGGCCACGCCGGGCACCCGCTGGGCCATCGTGACCGCCTGGAATCCAGGGGGAAAGCGCCAGAGCAACCGAGCCAATGAGACGGCGCAGGCCGCCTTGCGGCAGCAGGTCGCGCGGTGGGCGCCGCTGCCAGGGGTAAACGGCGACGGTCCGTGGCGTGAACCCAGTGTGGTGTTGCGTGGGCTTTCTGTGCGTGAGGCTGCCGCCCTGGGCCGCGCCGCCGGGCAACTGGCCGTGGTGTACGGCGTGGGCCGACGCGCCGCACTGGTGTGGCTAGAACGAGATCAGGTCCGGCTTGAACGGGTCTGGACCCAGCTGGAGGCTACAGGGGCTTGAAGGCGAAGCACCATTCTGTACTGGTCGTGCGAGGTCCTCGCGCCTGTTTCCCCACATTCCTTGCATCTCGCAACGGGTCTGGACGACTGCCGTGGGGCAGTGCAGACCGGGGTACGGCCTCTTGCACCCACACATCAAAGAAGAACGGGATGGTCAACGCTGCGCTGGGACGCCCGTTGTCTTCTCGTCGCTCTGCTGCGCCGCTCGCCCATTCCGGTCGTTTCGGCCAATGCTGAGGTCGGAGCGTGTGCCGTACGGACCCCTCCGATTTCAGTTCAGATCGGATACCCATAGATCTATCGTCAGGTGACCGTCTTCCCCTCTCAGCGAGACTACGCAACCCTCGTCTTTCATTGATCTAGAGAGCCCTTCCAATCACGCGGCCCAACCAGCCACCCCTTCTGCTTCTGGCACCTTCTTGTGCCCCAGCGGTATACTGCCCGCTTGTGACGCTGGACGCGACCGACGCCATCTCGCCGCTGGGGGTGCTGCCCGTGGCGGGGCCGACGTGCATCCACCTGCCCCTCAATATCTCCCCGCAGGAGCTGGCCCGCTACGCCGTGGGGCTGGCCAACGCACGCGGCGGCACCGTGCTGGTGGGCACAGATGTCCTGAATGCTGGCACCCCTGAGCGAGACGCCAGCGAGCTACATCCCCTGATGGTTACCCACGCCATCTTTGAGTTGTCGGGGGGCCGCCTGACCGTCAACGTGCAGCACCACCGTCTGCCCGGCGGCCTGAAGGTGCTGATGGTTTTCGTGCCGCACGCGCCCTATGTGCTGGCGGCGCCCGACGGCTCGGTCATCGCCTGGGACGGCGCGCATCTGGTGCCAGTCACGCCCTCGGCCGCTGAGCCGGTGGCAGACCAGGACTACACGGCAGTCGTGCCGCCCGACGCCTCGCTAGCCGACCTGGACCCCGCCGAGGTGGCGCGGCTGCGCGCCCTGGGACGGCGGGCCAGTGCCTCCAATCTCCCTGACCTGGACTTTCTGCGCGAACTAGGTCTGCTGGTGCCCAGCGGCGGCGCGCTTCGGCCCACGCTGGCGGCCATTTTGCTGGCCGGCACCCCGGCGGCGCTGCGGGCGCACGTCCCCCAGGCCGAGGTCTGCTTTTATCACCACGCGACCCCCGACCCCGAATTTCAGTTCCGGGAGGACCTGCTGCGGCCCATTCCGGCGCTGCTGACGCGCCTGGCCGAACTGATTCAGGCCAGAAACCGCTTTACGCCGGTGCAGGTGGGCCTCTTCCGTATTGAGGTCTGGGAGCAGGACGAGGTCGTGTACCGCGAGGCGCTGCTCAATGCCCTGACCCACCGTGACTACACGCTGCGCGACGCCGTGCATGTCCACTATTTTCCCGACCACCTGGACATCATGAATCCAGGCGGGCTGCCAGGCGGCATCACGCCGGGCAACATCCTGCGTCACCAGCCCAAGCGGCGCAATCCGCTGCTGGCCGAGGTGCTGTCGCGCCTGGGACTGGTGGAGCGTGCAGGCGTGGGCGTGGACAAGATGTACTCGCTGATGCTGCGGCACGGCAAAGAGCCCCCCGAGTTCACCACCTACCCCGACGCCGTGACCCTGTCTTTGCACTCGCCGGGCTTTGACGCCGAGTTCGTGCGTTTTGTGGCCCGCAAGCAGGAAGACATGCAGACCCTGTCGCTGGACATGCTGATTGTGCTGTCGGTGCTGGCCCGCGAGGGCGAGGCCACGCGCGCCTGGCTGGCCCGCGCCCTGCAACTGCCCGAAGACCGCACCCCACGGCTGCTGCGCGGCATGGAAGACCACGGCCTGATTGAGAAAGCTGGGGTCGGGCGCGGCATCGCCTATGTCCTGAGCGGTGAGGTTCAGGCGGCGCTGGGACGCGCGGCGCGGCCTTCAGCTGCGGCAGACCGCCGTATGGACCATGAGCCGCCGGCACCGCCACCTGTTGTGCCTGTGACACCAGCCCCCCCTGTGGAGCCCCGGCCCCCCGTGCGCCTGACGCGCGAGACCAGTGGCCCCACAGGCGCCGAAGTGCGCGCTGTGGCCCTGGCCCTGGCCCGCGAGCAGGGCCGGGTCAGAAATGTCGATGTGCGCGAGGCCTGCGGCCTGAACACCCAGCAGGCCTGGCGTGCCCTGCGGCATCTGGTTCAGGGCGGCCTGCTGCGCAAACTGGGCACTGGCACCCGCGACGCCGCCTATGAATTGGTGGACGCCCCCCGACCGGCCGCCCCCTGAGCAGAAAAGCTGGGTCAAGCCGGTGGGCAAAACCTTCTGGCCGCAGGGTCTCTCGGCTGAGCTGACCGCCCTGGGCCAGATCCTTGCACGCCGCACAGCCCCTTCCTCATTCACTTGAGTCAGGATGGAACTGTTTCCATTGACAGGCCAGAACCGGGCGTGTACGCTGAGCCTCACCAGAATTGAAAGATGTGGAACCGCTTCACAGAAGAGGCGGGCCGGGCCTGACCGGCACCCACCAAGGGGGATGCATGAAGAAAGCTATTGCGTTCATCAGCCTGACGGCGGCCATTGTGGCCAGTTCTCAGGCCAGCGCCGTCACCATCACCCTGGCCTGCGGGGCCGTGGGCCAGGAGCTGCAGCTGTGCCGCGAGGGCGCCGCGCGCTGGGCCAAGAAGACGGGCAACACCGTCAAGATCTTCGAGAGTCCCAACCTCACCAACGACCGCCTGGGCCTGTACCAGCAGCAGCTGGCCGCCAAGAGCAGCGATATTGACGTGTACCAGCTGGACGTGGTCTGGCCAGGCCTGCTGTCGCAGCACTTTGTGGACCTGAAGGGCAAGGTGCCCACCAACGAAATCAACGCCCACTTCAAGGGCATCATTGACGCCAACACCGTCAACGGCAAACTGGTGGCTATCCCCTGGTTTACCGACGCGGGCCTGCTGTACTACCGCACCGACCTGCTGAAGAAATATGGCTTCAGCGCCGCGCCCAAAACCTGGACCGAGATGGCCCTGATGGCCAAGAAGATTCAGGACGGCGAGCAGAAGACCAACAAGGCTTTTGCCGGCTACGTGTGGCAGGGCAAGAACTACGAGGGCCTGACCTGCGACGCTATGGAGTGGCTGGTTTCCTTTGGCGGCGGCACGATTGTGGACGCCAAGGGCAACATCACGATTAACAACGCCCAGGCGGCCAAGGCGCTGGACACCGCTGCCAGCTGGGTCAAGAGCATCAGCCCCGCCGGCGTGACCACCTACGACGAGGAAGCTGCGCGCGGTATCTTCCAGGCCGGCAACGCCGCCTTCATGCGCAACTGGCCCTACGCCTGGGCACTGGGTCAGGGCGCCGACAGCAAGGTCAAGGGCAAGATCGGCGTGGCGCCGCTGCCCAGTGGCGGCAGCCGCAACGCCGCGACCCTGGGCGGCTGGCAGCTGGGCGTCAGCACCTACTCCAAGAACCAGGCGGCCGCCATTGACCTCGTGCGCTACCTGGCCGGCCCCGCCGAGCAGAAGATCCGCGCCATTGAAGGGGCTTACAACCCCACCCTCCAGAGCCTGTACAAGGACAAGGACGTGCTGGCCAAGAACCCCTTCTTCGGCAGCCTGTACAACGTCTTTACCAGCGCTGTGGCCCGGCCGTCCGGCCCCACCAAGAGCAAGTACAACCAGGTGTCGCAGGCCTTCTCCTCTGCCGTCAGCGATGTCCTGAGTGGCAAGAGTAAGGGGCAGGCCGCCGTGACCAAGCTGGCGACCGACATCGCCCGCATCAAGGGCCGGGGCTGGTAAGCCTCTGGCGGTGGGGCTGCCTGGCCCCACCACTGCGGGGACGCCCAGCTGCCGGGTGTCCCCTTTTTCGTTCTGGTCACTGGACTGGCCCTGTCCATCCCCCCCAGGCCGCCGGTGGGGCTCGCCCGGCCGCCCCGTTGTTCACCAGGAGGTTTTCCCGAACATGACTGTTCAAACCACTGCCCCGGCCCGGCCGACCCGCACGCGCGGCATCGAAGCTGCCCGCGCGCGCCAGGCCATCTGGCTGCTGCTGCCCACCCTGATTGCCATTGCGCTGGTGGCGGGCTATCCGCTGTACCGCACCTTCTATTTCTCGCTGTTCGAGGCCAACCTGACCAGCCCCGAGCAGCGCACCTTCCTGGGGCTGGGCAATTTCTGGTTTACCACCGAAGACGGCATTGCGCTGGGCTTCCTGCAAGACCCCAAGTGGTGGGGCGCCGTCAAAAATACCCTGCTGTTTACGGTGGTGTCGGTCTTTTTAGAAACCGTGTTCGGGATGATTATCGCGCTGGTGGTCAACAGCGCCTTCAAGGGGCGCGCCCTGCTGCGCACCGCCATGCTGGTGCCCTGGGCCATTCCCACCGTCGTCTCGGCACAGATGTGGGCCTACCTCTACAACGATTCTTTTGGCCTGATTGGGCGCGGCATGCTGGGCGGCCAGGCGGTGCTGGCCAATACCGACACCGCCATCTGGGCGCTGGTGGCCGTGGATGTTTGGAAAACCACCTCGTTTATGGCGCTGCTGATTCTGGCCGGGCTGCAAAGCCTGCCGGGCGACATGTATGAGGCCGCGGACATGGACGGCGCCAGCAAGTGGACCCAGTTCTGGAGGCTGACGCTGCCGCTGCTGCGCCCGGCCCTGCTGGTCGCACTGGTCTTCCGCAGCCTTGACGCCCTGCGCGTGTTTGACGTGATGTCGGTGATGCTGGGCAATGTAAACGCCGCCGCCACATCTATGACCGGCTACGCCCGTCAGGCCCTGATTGACAACCAGCTGCTGGGCCTGGGCAGCGCCGTGAGCGTGGCGGTGTTTCTCATCATCATGGTGATTGTGGTGATGTACGTCACCGCCTTCCGCGTGAAGTTCGACTGAGGGGCCAGGGAGACACCCATGAATCTGAAAACGACCAACCCGGCCCTGTATTACCTGCAACGCCTGGCCTTTTATCTGCTGGTGCTGGTGATTGCGCTATACCTGCTGGCCCCATTTTTCTGGGCCGTGCTGACCAGCCTGCGCTCAGCGGGCGACCTGTTCCTGACCCCGGCCGAATTCATTGCGGCGCCCACGACTTTTAACAACTACGTGCAAGTCTTTGGCAACCCCAACTTTCAGCGCGGGCTGCTGTACAGCCTGATCGTGGCGGTGGGGTCGGTGCTGGTCAGCCTGCTGCTCGGCTCGTTTGCGGCCTACGCGTTGGGCCGCTTCCGATTTAAGGGCAAAGCCATCGTGCTGTACGTGATTCTGGCGGTCAGTGTCTTTCCGCAGATCGCCGTGCTGGGCGGGCTGTACACCCTGATTGGCAACCTGGGCTTGTACAACAACCCCCTGGGGCTCATCCTGTCGTACCTGATTTTTACTATTCCATTTACGGTGTGGGTGCTGACCAGCTTTGTGCGCGACATTCCCGCCGAATTAGAAGAGGCCGCGCTGGTGGACGGCGCGTCTCCTCTGCAAACGCTCTTTCTGGTGCTGTTTCCGGTCATGATGCCGGCGCTGGTGACCACTGGCCTGCTGGCCTTTATCAACGCCTGGAACGAATACCTGTTTGCCCTGACCTTCACCAGCACCAACCGCACGACGCCTGTGGTGATCGCCAATTATTCCGGCGCCACCCAGTTTGACCAGCCCTGGGGGCCGATTATGGCCGCCAGCATCGTGGTCACGGTGCCACTGATTATTCTGGTGCTGGTGTTCCAGCGCAATATCGTCTCGGGCCTAACCGCCGGTGCTGTGAAAGGCTAAAGACAAACCAGAAAGCGCCGCCCAAGGTAATGGGACGGCGCTTTCCTTCAGTTCAGGTGGCTTTCGGTGACCAGCGCGGCGCCGTAAGCCACCCCCACGTCGCGCAGCAGCTGCCGCGCCAGGGTCAGAAGGGCGTCCTCGCTGGTGTCTTCCAGTCGAAAAACCCCCTCTGACCCGTATTCACCCTGAAAGGCACCATCCAAACGGCGCACCCGCACCAGCACCTCACACAAGCCCAGCCGCAGCCAGGCTGCATGAAAACTGCCGTTGGGCGGAGGCCGGAGGCGCACCGTGGGGTCCAGGGTGAAGTCGAGGGTGACGTTGTTGAGCGGGAGGCCCGGTCCGCTGGCCGTTCGCAGGGCGTGGTAGAGGGCATTGAGGAAGGCCTCGCACGCCCGCTGCTCGGCCTGACGTGCGGCGGCGTGGCGGCGAATAACCGCTTGCAGCTCATCAAATTCGCTCATGGGCGCCAGGCCCGCAGGGGCGGTTTAGCTGTCCTGGCTGTCACTGTCGCCCATGTTGGTGCTGGGCGGGTCGCTGGCGTCCATGCTCTGGGTCATGGCGATGTCCTGCTTGTCCAGCCCCTCCCGGCGGTAATCGGCTGGGGACTTGTTCTCGGCGTCTACGGCGGCGTCAATCTGGGCTTCAGGGTTCTGGCGCCCCATGAACTGCAGGTCCACGTTGCTGATTTCGGTCTCGCTCTTGGTGTGGTCCGTGTGGCCTGTCAGGTCGTCAGCCGTGGGGGCCGTGCGGTCGTCGTGGTTGGTCATGGCGTTACGCTACCGCGCCTGCGCTGGGCGGCAGCTGAACGCCTTCTTCATGCAGCTTTAGACGCATGGTCTAACCAGCAAAAACTGACGGCCTGAGTGAAATCCCCCAGGCGCTTTCCATCTACCGTGTCTACAGATCGGGCAAGCACCCATAGGCTGTCGAGGCGCGCATCCTTTCAACGCCAAAGCTGACAGTGGCAGCCAGTTTTACCCAAGGGATCAAAGCTTCCCCCTGACTTCCACTGCTGCTGTCTGTTGAGGTGAAGCTCGTCTCAGAGCCGTTAAATGTAGCTGCTTTGGGTTCCACTGTGGGCGCCTCTTCTTCCGCAGAGCTGGTGGTACTCCACAATTTTGACCTCAAGACACAACGGCGCCTCCCCTCTTTTCTAGGTGCCTACGCGCCCAGCTTCAGGACGCTCTGGTTGCCGCGCAGCACATATACCAGCACGCCCAGGCCCGCCAGCACGGCGGCGCGGCGTTCGAGGTCGCGCACATCGTCTGGCGGGGCGCTCCACTGGCGCCGGGGCTGTTCGCCGGGTTCCAGATAGAACCCTTCGGGCAGGGCCACCAGACTGACGCGGCTGGCTGTGGCCCGCGCCTGCAGCGCCTGCTCGACCAGCGCCGGGGCCGGGTTGGCGCTCAGAATCACCAGATTGCCCCCAGCCCGGATGGGTGGCAACTGTGGGGGGGCCTGGGTGGGGGCCAGGCGGGCCAGGGTACCCAGAGCCGCGCGGAGCGATTGAGGATCGCGGCCGGTCGGCACCGGGGCCGCGCCTGTCGCCACCGCCACCGGCAGATTCAGGGCCAGGGCCTCCTGCACCAGACTGGCGCCCAGGCGCGCGGCGCTGTCGGCGTACACCTCGCCGCCGCCACTGGTGTCCACAAACACCGTGACGCTGCTGGCGGCCGTGCGGTCCAGTTCGCGCACAGTCAGGGTGCCGCTGCGGGCCGACAGGCGCCAGTGAACGCGGGCCGGCGGGTCTCCAGGCACATACTCGCGCGCGCCTCGCAGGCTGATGGGGTCGTCCAGCCCCAGGGTGCGGCTCAGGCCCCCCTCACTGAGCAGAGGCCGCAGCAGATCGGGCAGCCGCAGGCCGTGGGTGCCGGGAAACACATCCAGGGTCGTGGCGGGCGCCTCCAGGGGCGCGCTGTGCCAGAACAGCCCCAGCGGGTCTGACCAGGCCAGGGTGGCGCCCGGCCAGACAAACGTGCCGCGCCGGTTCAGGCGCACCGTGGTGTGCAGCTCGCGCTCGGTGTGGCCCAGGTGCAGGGCGCCCAGCTGCACCTCCTGCCCCGGCACGACGGCGCGCGGCGCAGGGTCATACACCACCACCCGCAGGGGGCGGCGGCTGCGGACTGTGACGCGCACGGTCAGCGGCCGGCTCTGGCCTTCAAAAGCCGTGGCGACCACCTCACGGGCGAGCGTGACCTGGGGCGGCCGGCGCGACCCCCGCCACAGCGCCAGCACCCCAACCCCCACCAGCGCCAGATACAGCAGGGCGGCCAGCAGCAGACTCATGCGGGCACAGGCTCGCTGGGCGCCCCTCCGGTGGGGGCAGGCTCGGCGGGCACCGGCTCCTGACGCAGCACTTCCTGCACAATCGCCTCTGCGGGCTGGCCCTGGAGGCGCGCTTCAATGTTCAGGCTCAGGCGGTGGGCCAGCACGGCCGCCGCCACGCGCTGCACATCGTCAGGCGTGACGAAGGCGCGGCCCGACAGCCAGGCGAGCGCCTGCGCTGACCCCTGAAGACCCAGGCTGGCCCGTGGCCCGCCGCCCAGAGCGACACTGGCGTGTGCGCGGGTGGCCCGGCTCAGGCGCGCGATATAGTCCTGCACCGCCCCCGAGACAAACACGCCGCGCACGGCGCTCTGGGCCGCCAGCAGGTCAGCGGGTGTCACCACTGCCCGCAGCGAGGTGATGGGATGTTCCCCCTGAAGGCGGGCGAGCATCTGCACTTCCTCCTGCACCGAGGGATACCCCACCGACAGGCGCAGCAGAAACCGGTCCAGCTGCGCTTCGGGCAGGCGGTAGGTGCCCTCGTGTTCCACCGGATTTTGCGTGGCAATCACCACGAATGGCCGGGGCAGCGGGTGGGTCACGCCAGATTCGGTGACCTGTCCCTCGCCCATCGCCTCCAGCAGCGCGGCCTGGGTCTTGGGCGTGGCGCGGTTAATTTCATCGGCCAGCAGCACCCCCGTAAAGATGGGGCCAGGGACGAATTCAAATTCACCTGTGGCGGGCCGGAACACGCTCACCCCGGTCACGTCGCTGGGCAGCAGGTCCGGGGTGAACTGCACGCGCCGGAAGCCCAGCCCCAGCGACACGGCCAGGGCGCGCGCCAGCATGGTCTTGCCGGTGCCAGGCGCGTCTTCAAGCAGCACATGCCCGCCGGCCAGAATGCCGGCCAGCGCCAGGCGGGTCACGTCTTCCTTGCCCACCAGCACCTGGGCAACGCTGCGGAGCACCGCGCGGGCAAATTCGGGGGTAGAAGGCAGAGGGGCAGTCTGGGTCATGGGGTGGCCTCGGGTGGGGTCAAGGTGGGGGCGATGGTCTGGATGGTGTGGGCGGCGGCCTCGGCAGCTTCAGCGGTCTGGTCGGTCAGCTGGCCGCCGTAACGCACCGGTTCGTACGCGGCGGTCAGGGTGTGCAGGGGCGCGGCCAGGCTGGGGTGCCCGCCGGTCAGGCGCGCCGCATACAGGGCCGGGGTTTCGTGGGGGGCGCGGCCCAGGCCGGCGTCGGCCAGGGCACCCAGCGCCGCGCGGTAGGCCTGCCGGACCCGGTGAAGGGGCTGAGCTTCGGCCGGGTCAGCGGGCGTGGCCGCTTCCTCAGTAACGTCGCCGGATAGAGAATCAGGCCGAAGCTTCAGCCGCAGCAGCCAGACGCCCATGGCCAGAAACATGATGGCCGTGAGCCACGGCAGCAGCTGAAGCAGTGGCAGGAGCGAGAATCTGGCGGCTGTCAGCTGCCCTTCTGGCCCACTGCTCTGCCCACCTTGGATTATGGTCGCTGCTGGGGGGATTGCCCCGCCACCAGCCCCGCCGCGCCAGAGCAGCACACCTGTGACCAGCCAGGCTATTCCCAGGACCAGTAACCCCACGATCATCAGGAGCTCGGCTGGGTGGGGGGGGCTCTGGCGCCGTCCCCGCCCCTGAAACAACCGGGCAGCCCCCACAAGGCACAGCAGCCCCGCCAGAAGCGTCAATTCTGCCGGGAAGCCCAATTGTCCCAGGTCCATCACTGGGGAGGGCTGAGCCATGACCTGCCCACCTGTTCCTCCCCTTTCTGCGCGGCCCACTGGACCAGATTGCGGCCGAGTGTCTGTGCGCGGCGGCAGCTCGGAGGTGATGGTGTCCAGCTGAACAGCTGACCACACAGGCGGCGCTGGGGGAAGCAACGCGGCCAACAGGACTAGACCGAGTAACCCGGCCCCCAGCAGACTCCACCAGCCACGGGGGGCCGAAGAGGTCAGGTCTGCCGCTTTCTGGTCTTGCCGCGCCAGGGCGCCGCCAAAAAGAGCCACCAGCACGAATGGCTGAGGAAACAGCGCCCCTATGAGCAGAGGGGCCAGCAAGCCGCGCCGCTGGCCTTCTTCCAGCGTATTGATGCCCCAAGTCAGGACGAAACCCAGGACACTCAGCAGCAAGTACTGTGCGCCCAGCGTCAGCAGATCACTTGGTTGACCTTGGCCTAAGGCGCTGGGCAGCGCGGTCAGGAGGTTCAGACCCAGAATGAGCTGGGTAATCAGCACCCGGCCCTGCGCCCACACCGGCCAGCGCACGCCAGCCGCCAGCAGCGCACACAGCGCCGCAGTGGTCCACAGCGGCAGCGCGCCGGCCAGGCACAGGGGCAGCAGAGCCACGCCGTACCGCAGCCACCGCCCGGCCACAGGCCGCGCCTGCGCGGCGGTCACCACAAGCGTCCAGAGTCAGCACCAATCATGTCTGCCGGAGGATACGCGCTCGGCGGCGCCTTGGTTTCCACACTTGCGGCCCAAAAGGGCGCCGCCCCGACACCAGTGCAGGTGCGGGGCGGCAGAGAATCTGGGGCTTAATCGAGGAAGTCGCGCAGTTTGCGGGTGCGGCTCTCGTGGTACTTGAGCTTGCGCAGCGCCTTGTTTTCAATCTGGCGAATGCGCTCACGGGTCACGCTGAAGCGCTGGCCCACTTCTTCCAGCGTGTGCTCGCGGCCATCTACGAGGCCCTTGCGGAACTTCAGGACCATCGCCTCGCGCTCGGTGAGCTTGGAAAGGGCCTTTTCCAGTTCCTCAGACAGCAGCGTCTTGGCAGCGTTCTCGACAGGGCTGTCGAGGTTCTCGTCGGGAATGAAGTCGCCGTAGAAGGAATCCTTCTCATCCCCGATGGGGGTTTCGAGCGACACCGGCTCCTGGCTGACCTTCTGCACTTCCTCGACCTTGGCGGCGTCCCAGCCGGGGCCCATCGCCTCAGCAATCTCCTCGTAGGTGGCCTCACGGGAGAGTTCCTGCTGCAACTGGCGCGCGGTGCGGGTCAGCTTGTTGATCGTTTCGACCATGTGCACCGGAATGCGGATGGTGCGGGCCTGGTCAGCAATGGCGCGGTTGATCGCCTGACGAATCCACCAGGTCGCGTAGGTGGAGAACTTGTAGCGGCGGCGGTACTCAAACTTTTCCACCGCACGGATCAGGCCCTGGTTGCCTTCCTGAATCAGGTCTAGAAAGCCCAGGCCGCGCCCGGTGTACTTCTTGGCAATCGAGACCACCAAGCGGAGGTTGGCTTCAATCAGGCCCTGGCGGGCCGCGGCGCCGTCTTCCATCTGACGCATCAGGCGGCGGCGGCCCCGGTCATCCAGGTCCAGGTCTTCGTCCAGCACCTTGCGGGCTTCTTCGCCCTCTTCAATGCGGCGGGCCAGCGCAATCTCTTCTTCCAGGGTCAGCAGCGGCACCCGGCCGATTTCATGCAGATACTGGCGCACCGGGTCGTTGGACACCGCGCGCGGCATGTCGTCGAAGTATTTTTCCTCGTCGTCATCCTGCGCGGCGGCGGCTGTGGTGCCTTCCTCGCCTTCCTCGCTCTCGGCGTCTTCCTCGTCATCGTCGAGGTCCTGCACCTCAATGCTCTGACCGGCCAGGAACAGCTGCATGTCCTCGAAGGCGTCGGGGCTTTCGGGGTCCAGCCCCGCCGCTTCCAGGGCGGCGGCCAGGGCTGTGGCGATGTCCTCGCTGGACAGCACGCCCGCTGCGCGGCCCGCCTTCAGCAGTTCCTGAATGCTGGGATGCGCGTAGTAGGGCTTCTCGGCGGGGCCACCCTTGACAGGCACGGCCGGTTTGGCACTCTTGGCTGGTTTGGCGGCCTTGGCACTGGCTTTGGTCGCTGGGGCGGCCTCCACAGGCGCCACAGGGCCCTCAGCAGGCAGGTCAGCGCTGGCCTCTGCGGCAGCCGCCTTGGGCTTGGCCTCTGCTTTCTTCGTGGGCTTGGGGGCCGCCTTGGCGGTGGCCTTGGGGGCCGGCTTTTTGGCAGGCGCCTCGGGTTTTTCGGCCGCCGCGGGCTTGGCAGCCTGTGGGGCAGCCTTGGCCGGAACAGGCGCGCTGTCGGAAGCAGGCTTGGGCGCACCCACACGGGCACGGGTGCGAACAGCGGCGGCTTTGGGCGCGGCGCCGTCAGGCTCGGGCGCGTCAACTTTCTTGCGGGTGCGAACGGGAGAATCTGCCATGCGGCCTCCTGTGGGGGTGCGTCTTGGGGCGGGGACATGCGGGCGGCGCGTGGGCAGGCACCCGGCGTCAGAACGGGTCAGTCTAGCAAACAGCGGCGCAGGGCGGGGGCAGCGAAGAAGCGGCGCGGAGCACAGTCACCGGGAGGCCAGTCAGGGTGGTCATCAGGTCTCCTCTGGCAGAGACGAGCCGCACGCGGCGCAGCTGGTGCGGCCCGAACAACCTGGAGCGCCCTGGGCAAGATGTCAGGCCAGGCGGCAACACTCGGAGCAGGGACAAGAGAGGCGGCGCAACACCAGAGCCGGGGCCAACAGGAAGATTACGAGGGAACCGGTCTACAGGTTCCCACACTCAGGCCGGGCGTGTGACGCTCAGAATCTTAAAGCCGCCTTCACGCCGCCGCTCACTGACTGCGCCGAGAGCCGCCAGGTCGCGCTCGTAAGGCAGCGGCTCGTTGGCCACCAGATACAGGGTGCCGCCGGGGCGCAGGCGGCGGGCAGCGGCCGCCATGAATTCCCGCGCCACATCCAGCACCACGCCGCGCCCCACATGAAAGGGCGGGTTGGTCAGGATGAGGTCGAAGGTGCGCTCTCCCAGGTCGGCGTCCACATCCGAATGAATGACCTCGCCGCTCAGGCCGCTGGCGTGCAGGGTGGCCTGGGCGCTGCGCACGCTGGCCAGGTCGCCATCCACCAGCACGGCCCGCGCGCCGCGCCGGGCGGCCCAGGCGCCGATCAGGCCGGTGCCGCAGCCCAGGTCCAGCAGGTCGCGGTTCTCCACCTCCAAGTCAGCCAGGGTGTCCAGCAGCAGGGCGGTGGCCTTGTCAGGCCGGGCGGCACTGAAGACGCCGGGGCCGCCCACCACCGTGACGCCGTAGGCCTCGTAGCCCTCGGGGGCGGGCAGTGGGGGCGTGGGGCCGGGGCGGCGCACCAGCCGCGCCACCCGCATCCCGCCGTCGCGGGCCACGGTCTCGCCGGCCCCGAAGGCCGCGCCGGCCTGACGGACGTAACGGTCAAAGCCTTTGTCACGGTCGCCGGCCAGGTACAGGGTGCCGCCGGGCGGCGTGCAGGCGTGCGCCCAGGCCACCTGCGCGGCGGCGTAGGCATTGCCCCGGTCCCCGGCCAGCACCAGCGCCACTGTGCGGGCACGTTCGGGCCAGCGCCCGGTCAGGGGGTCGCCGGGCACGGCCGGTTCCGAGTCCAGGCCAGCGGCCCGCAGCGCGCCCAGGGCGGCAGCGCTGCCCTCCACGGCGCGCAGGGTCACGCCGGGCAAGCTGGCCAGCAGCCCGCCCATGGCACTCAGGTCGAGCACCTCGCCCCTCACGCGGTCTTTTTTCATGGTCTGGGCCAGCAGCGCCTGGGCGTCGTCAATGCCGGGAAAGCCGCGCACGCCGCTTTTGGTCAGGGGCGCAGCCAAACCCTCCAGGCGGGGCGGCAGGAGGGCGGGCCGCACCTCGGCGTAGGGATGGTCGGAGGGCACCGGGCGGGCGGAGGGCCGGCCAGGAGCGTCGGGTTTCTGAAAGCGGATTTTCTGCCGGGGCCTGCGGGTCACGGGTACAGAGTGGCACATGCGGGCAGAGGAAGCGGCGGGGCCGCAAGACCAGGGGGCCTGACAGCGGTGTTCCACCGCAGGGAGGGCAGCTCGCCTTTCCAGTTCACAAAGGCCGCCTGAGACGGCGACTCGCTCAGCCGCGCATCTCCGGCGAGGCCTCTCAATTCAATGTCACACTCAAGCCTGCTCGGGGCGGCCCCTTCTGCTAGCGTGCCGGGCAGCATGACCCTTCCTTCTGTCACGCCCGACTGGGCGTATGAACGCGAACACTGGCGGCGCGGCTATTTTCGTGTGGCTGGCGTGGATGAGGCCGGACGCGGCGCCTGGGCTGGCCCGGTGACCGTGGCGGCCGTCATTCTGCCGGGCCTGGCCACGGATTATCCCTTCCGCGACAGCAAGCAGCTGACACCGGCAGTGCGCGAGGCCCTGGCCGTGCAGGTGCGCGAGGTGGCGCTCAGCTGGGCCGTCGAACACGCCTGGCCCGAGGAAATTGACCGCCTGAATATCCTGGGCGCCACCCACGCGGCCGCCTTGCGGGCGCTGGCGCGCCTGAACCCGCCCCCGCAGGCGCTGGTCACCGATTACCTGAAACTGCGCGCGGGCCTGCCCATCAGCGCGCCCCCCAGGGCCGACGCCCTGAGTTACTCGGTGGCGGCCGCCAGTCTGCTGGCCAAAACAGAGCGCGACCGCCTGATGCTGGAACTGGACGGCGAATACCCTGGGTACGGCTTTGCAGGGCATAAGGGCTACGGCGCTCCCGCCCACCGCGCGGCCTTGCAATCGCTGGGGGTCAGCCCGGTGCACCGCCGCTCGTTTGCCCCTGTCCGGGCGCTGCTGAGCCGCTCCGAGCCTTTGTTTGACCCACAATGAGGCCATGACGGCAACGGTTCTGTGTGTGGCCCGTGACAGCACCCACCGCTTTAGCAAGGTGCCCAGCCCGGCTATTACGCTGCTGGCCGGGCTGGGCGTGGCCGGGGACGCCCACGCGGGCCGCACCGTTCAGCACCGCTCCCGCGTGCGAGCCGACCCCACACAGCCCAACCTGCGCCAGATTCACCTGATTCACGCCGAGCTGCTGAACGACCTGGCCCTGCGGGGCTTCGCCGTGCGCCCCGCCGACCTGGGCGAAAATGTGACCACACGCGGCGTGGACCTGCTCGCCCTCCCGCGCGGCACCCGGTTGAGGCTGGGTGAGGCGGTGGTTGAGGTCACCGGACTGCGCAACCCGTGCGCGCAGATTGAGGCGTTTCAGCCAGGGCTCTTGAAAGAACTCGTGGGGCGGGACGAGGCAGGGCAGCCGGTCTTCCGGGCCGGTGTCATGGGTGTGGTGCTGGTGGGCGGCGACGTACAGCCCGATGACCCCATTGAGGTCACCCTGCCCCCGCAGCCGCACGAACGGCTTCGACGGGTGTAGAGGGAGCCTCTCAACGGCGGCACTTGGGGCAACTGGCGCCGCCTGCCGCAGTGCCGAGTGGCGTTCAAGCACCAGGAGAGGACCAACAGGTCCACACCCAGACCCTGCTCCTGCTGACTCTCTGGCGCCGCATGCCCAGTTCGTGCGGCCTGAAGCACTTGGAGGCGGTGGAATCAGAGAGTGCCTCAGTGAGCAGTCGTGAAGGAGACTGGTAGGCTTTCTCCCCGACACCCCTCACCGCAGGCCCCTGTGGTTAACCGCTCCAGGCTTGGTCCTCAGCCAGGCGGCGTTCGATGCCCAGTTGCGTTTCGGTGGGCCGGAACCCCACCCGCTCGTACAGGGCCTGGGCGTGGTAGCCAGGGTCAGCCACAATCACCAGGGTGCGTGTGCCCAGGGTCTGGCGCGCCCACTCGGCGGCCGTATGGACCAGGGTGCCGGCCAGGCCACGCGAACGCGCCTCAGGATGGGTCTCGACACTCTGGTAGCGGGCCACGCCCTGCCCCGCGTCAAAGATGCCCAGGCCGCTCAGCATGGTGCCGTCAGCCTCAAAAGCGCCAAACACCGCGCCCTGACCGGCCGCCTGCATGGCGCGGTAGGACGCCAGCTTGCGCATCGCAAATTCACGGTAAGCCTCAGAGTCCAGCGGCTCTGGGCTGGCCGCATTGACGGCCAGACGCAGCGCCAGGGCCGCGTCCCAGTCGGCCGCGCTGCTCAGTGGCCGCCGCTCGGCGTCACGGTTCAGGCGGGTGGGCGGCACTGTGCGGATGGTGGTGAGCACGGTGTCCTCGTGAACGCCGTACCCAGCGGCGCGAAACTCATCGGCCGCGCCCTCGTCGCCGCCGGGGGTGTCCACCCCGAAGGTGCGGTGGGTGGTTCCCGGATGGGCCGCCACAAAGGCCGCTTCCCAGCGTGTCAGGTCGCCCGGCTGCGGCGGCGCCGGCATCAGCAGAAAGTTCCCCCACCAGAAGGTCGGATTGTGCGGCGAGCGAATGACGGTGGCGGCCGGGCCGCGCTCAATCTGGGCGCCCTCAAGGCGGCGCAGGGCCAGGTCGGTAAAATACGCCAGAGACGTGGACATGGCTGCAGGCTAAGGCAGCCCCGGCGCGCGCCGCATCCGCCGCCTGGCTCAGGGCGTGCCCGGCAAATACTGCCAGTCCACGCCGCTGAGGGCCGCACTGGCGCTGAGGCTGACCGTCACGGCTGCCGAAGTTTGTTCGGTGCGGGTCACCAGGGTGTTCCAGCCGCGCGCCAGGGTCAGGGCCGCCTGCACGCGGCCTGGCACGACCTGCCCACCAGATAGCGTCACGGTGCAGATCCGGGCACCGCTCAAGATGGCGGGGCGCTCGGCGTACAGAAACTGCCGTGTGGTCAGCACGACGTTGACCGGACTTGCCTGCAACGTGACCGCCGAGGTCGCCGGATTCAGGCGGCCAGCCACCTGGCCGCTGGCAAGAAAGCGGCCGGCCCGCAGCAGCAGCAGCCGGGCAGTGGGTGGGCTCAGGATTGGGGCCCCACGGCACTGCGCGCCCTGCACCGCCGCCGGAAAAGCGGTCAGCTCTTCGGCCAGCGTTCCCGTCTGCGGTGGGGGACTGGGCAGGGTCAGGGTATAGGCGCCGCCAGCCTCCACTGCCCCCCGCACGATGTCGCGTTCGGCGCCGTCCAACACCGCAGTCAGAATGACTTCCCCCCGAGCAGGCGGATAAATCACAGTGCCGCCGCCCTGGGCGGGCGGGGCGTAGGCCGAGCAGGCGAACAGGCCTGCCGTCAGCACCATCCGCAGGAACGCCAGGGCCAGCGCATCAACTGACATATGCCAGAAACTTAACACTCTGGGCCGGGAGGAGACCTTAACGGTGGGCAAAAGTAGAGAGACATGAAGTGCTGCCCTGCCTGAGCAAAGACTCGTGTTCGTCTCTCCAAGTAGTCCAGATAAATAGAGCAAACACCTCGCTGCCGTTATTCGGAAGCCACAGAGACACCACGTCTCAAGAGAGCCTTTGAATGCGCCTCTTGTTTGAGACGCCAGAGAGACAGACTCCCACTCACCGAGACTTCACCCTTCGCGTTGCAGGCTTTGCCCCGTCTCGGTGCAGCGGCCTATTCAATCTGATGCCCTTAGTCGCTTTCCACCGCGATACACTGACGCTCTGTGTCCAATCCGCTGCCGCCTCGCCCTGAGCTGCTCCGCGCTCCCCAGTTTCCCAGGTCGCAGGCCTACGATCCGGCGTGGATTATTCAGCACGAAATGGGTCCCCACGCCCTCTGGCTTACAGAATGGCTGTGTGAAGTCATGCACCTGCGGCCGGGCATGCGGGTGCTTGACCTGGCCTGCGGCCGGGCCCTAAGTTCCATCTTTCTTGCACGCGAATTTGGGGTTCAGGTGTGGGCGACCGATCTCTGGATCTCCGCCACCGACAATGCAGAGCGAATTCGGGGGGCGGCCCTTCAGGATCAGGTGTTTCCCATCCATGCGGACGCGCGCCACCTGCCTTTTGCCGACGAATTCTTTGATGCCATCCTCTGCATTGACGCGTTTGAATACTTCGGCACCGACGCCTCGTTTCTGCCTTCCCTCATTCGGTATCTCAAGCCAGGCCATCAGGTCGGCATCGTCAACGCAGGGGTGCAAACGGAAATGGACGAGTTGCCCGGAGAGTGGCCACCTGATTTTGCCGCCTTCCATACGCCGGCCTGGTGGCGCCGCCACTGGACGATGTCACGCACGGTGCAGGTGGAAAGAGCAGAGCAGATGCCAGGGGGCCGAGCGCTGTGGATGCAGTGGAATGAGGCCGTGGGGTCGGAAAACAGCTATCTGACGACAGAGGCTGGAGCGCACCTGGGCTTTCACCGGGTGGTAGCCCGGCGCACAGGCTAGGGTGGCGCGCAGGTAGTGGGCACCTACGGCTTGACGCTCTCGATCAATTCGAACAGCGCAGTCTTCCAATCGCTCTCTCCCGGCGAGTCCAAGGCAACAGCGTCATGTTGAAGCCACTCGAATTCTCCCAACATCTCTTGGCCGCTGTGGGCCGCGCTAGAGTCAACGGGGCAGTCCTCAGTCGGCGCGGCTGGTGGACTACGCCTATGTTTCTTGCGCGCCCCCTGGAGCCGTTATGCCCATTCGAATGATGACCCTCTGCTGCGCCGCCCTTCTGCTCCTGGGCATTTCGGCGGCTCCCCCTGCGCCCCGCACCCTGAGTTTTACAGTGGGCGCTGCCGGACAGGACATTGCGGTGCAACCTGGAGACCTGCTGCGCTTTTCTCTTAGCGCGGCGGCCGGGACAGGCTATACCTGGCGGGCGCTGGAGGTGGACCCGGCCTTTCTGACCCTGGTGGAGAAACGCACATCCAGCGTGGTCCCCGCCCAAGGGGGCGTGCCCGTCGTTGGTGGGCCAGGGCCCCTCACGGTCTACACCTACCGGGTAACCGCGGCCCTCAAGCAGGGAACAACTGACCTCACTGTCCCCCTGTATTTCGCGCACCTCCCACCTGGCCGGGCCTTTACTGCCGATGTTCGACTGGTTCAGTTCAATCTCATCGCGCGCTGACACCGCACAGATGAGACTGGTCACTGCGGCCGGTCTGATCCAGCAGCGTGACAGACCAGACCCAGGGCCCTCGCCTGGAGCCCTCCTTCAGGGCCGTAGGACCGCGTTCTAGCCTGCCCACGGTCACAGAGCCATCTGGAACGCAAGCCTTTCTCCGGCTACAGCTGAATGCGGCCACACAAAAGTGAGGTGTCCCGAGCGCGTCACGCCGCACCCAGAAGGCAGTCAGCAGGGTTAGAAGAAGCTATCTCTCGGTTCACGCCATCCGATGTTGAGTTGCCCAGGCCACAGGCTCAGGGTGAGTGCCCACACCGCAGAGTTGAGCCGCAATCAGAAGCAGCTCAGCTCCGCAGTCCCTGGCCGCTACCGGCAGTTACGGCCTGTAATGCCACAGGGCTCGCGCATGGTAAATGGCGCTTCTAGCGCGGCGTCGGCCAGGCGCCTGGCCAGGTCTGCGGCCTCCTGCACCAGCGCGGGCTCTAGGGTCCGGTCGCGCGGGGAATGGTACGCAGGGTCCTCGCCCCGGTGCAAAAACAGGGTGCGAATCCTCAGGACCTTGAACGCGGCGTGGTCACTGCGGCCAGTGAGATTGAGGCTGCGGCCGAAGGTCTCGCGGGTGCTGACCGGCTCATCCTCGAACAGGCGCACGTCTGGCTGCACCCGGCGCACCAGCGCCCGCAAATCCTCGTGGGCGGCGACCCCCAGCGGCTGGGCAGCCACCCCCACCATGTCCAGATTCAGCACCGCGCGCGTGTGACGCAGAGACGGGCTGTACTGCTGCGCAAACAGGCGGCTGCCGTTAATGCCTGTTTCCTCGTCGTCAAACAGCACAAACCAGGCGCGCTCGGCCAGGGGGGTGCCGGCCGCCTGCCGGGCCAGATTCAGCACGGCCAGCACGCCGCTGGCGTTGTCGTTGGCGCCAGGGCTTCCCGGCACGCTGTCCAGGTGCGCGCCGAACAGCACGTCCGGCGTGGACTCCACCCGCGCGGCCAGCAGGTTGGACGCCGTGACGGTGCGCGTCCTCGTGCGGGTGGTAAACATCACGGTCTGCCCCACCTGCCGCAGCAGCGCGGCGCCGTCCTGGGCCGGCAGTTCCAGCAGCGGCAGCGTGGTGCCGTCCACCCGGCTGGGCTTGGGCGGCTGCGCGCAGTCATTGACAATCGCCAGGCCCAGGCCGCCCGCGTCCACCACAGCGTCGGCCAGCGCCGCCCAGCGCCCGGCCGGGCAGGTGGTCACGGCCAGCTGGCCCAGCAGCTGCAGGCGCTCCAGGGTGGCTGTAGTGGCGTCCGGCGGAATCCGCACCAACCGGGCCTCCTGCTCGCCGCCCTGCGCGCCCCAGAGCGGCTGGCCGCGCAGGACCTGCCCGCCCACGCGCACCTCGGCGCCCAGGCCTTCTAACACCGTGACCTCAAAGGGCTGCCGGGTCACGCGGTAGCCCAGAGCGGTCAGGTGCGCCGCCGCCCATTCCAACGTGCGGGCATGGCCCGGCGTGCCTGGCGCGCGCGGCCCAAAGGTGCGCAGCGCCGCCCAGTCGCCGGCCACGGTGCCCTGCTGCGCGGCAGCTTGCAGCGGCGGATTGACCGGCCGCGTGAGCCAGCGGTAGCCCCACCAGCCCAGCGCCAGCAGCACTAGCACAGGCAGCAGGATTTTCCAGGGGGCAATCGCTGGCCGCGTGGGCAGCGCGCGGGTGCGGGGGAACATAGAGGCAGCATAAGGGGGCGGGACACGGCACGTGAGCGCATCTGACCGCAGAGACCACAGCGGCCACTGACCATCTCCCTTGACCCCTTCTCAGGCAAACGACGTGAGTGTCTGTGACAGACAGCGGCGCCCACACAATTGAGGGGCACCCCTGGTCCTGGGCGAACGGGCAGACGCTAAAACTCAGGCGGGGATCAGCGAAGCCAAGAGGCGACCAAGCGGAGCAGCGAGGAATCCAGGCGGAGTCAGCCCAACTGGGGACCGCGCCGGGCCGCCTGAACAGCACAGGGACATTGGGCCGCGACCCGCTGAACGGCGGCCCTGTGCCGGCCCAGCCTGCCAGAACACGGCCTCAATAGGGCGCCTGACCGCATGCCCTTTGGCGCCGATGCTCTAGACTGCTCTGTGTGAATGTCAGGAATTTTTCCATTATCGCCCATGTGGACCACGGGAAATCGACCCTCGCGGACCGCATTCTGGAGCGGCTGGGCGCCATGTCCGAACGGGACAAGCGTGACCAGACCCTCGACACCTTAGAACTGGAACGCGAGCGCGGCATCACCATCAAGTCCACCCCGGTGCGGCTGTCCTACACACGGGAGAACGGGGAGCAGTACACCTTCAACCTCATTGACACGCCGGGCCACGTGGACTTCAACTACGAGGTCTCGCGCAGCCTGGCCGCCTGCGAGGGCGTGCTGCTGCTGGTGGACGCCTCGCAGGGCGTGGAGGCGCAGACCATCGTGAACGCCTATCTGGCGATTGACAACAACCTCGAAATTGTGCCGGTGATCAACAAGATTGACCTGCCCGCCGCCGACCCCGAAGGCGCCGCCCAGGAACTGGAAGACGTAATTGGCATTCCCGCCGAGGACGCCGTGTTCGCCTCGGGCAAGGCGGGGCTAGGCATCCCCGAGATTCTGGAAGCCATCGTGGAGCGCATTCCAGCGCCCAGCGGCGACCCAGAGGCGCCCCTCAAGGCGCTGATTTTCGACTCGTTCTATGACGCTTACCAGGGCGTGATCCTATTCGTGCGCGTGCTGGAAGGCACCTTGAAGGCCAAGCATCAGATTCTGCTGATGAACGCCGGCAAGACCTTCGAGGTGGACAAGGTGGGCACCTTCAGCCCCGGCCTGGTCGTGGGCCAGGAACTCTCTGCGGGTGCAGTGGGCTGGGTGGCGGCCGGCATCAAAGACATCCACGACGCGCAGGTGGGCGACACCCTGACCGGCAAGGACGTGCAGACGGCCGAGGCCTTCCCCGGCTTCAAACCCGCACAGCCGGTGGTGTTTAGCGGCCTCTACCCCACCGACACCGAGGACTACCGCAAACTGCGCGACGCCCTGGACAAGCTCAAACTCAACGACGCGGCCTTTTCCTTCGAGCCGGAAACCAGTGAAGCGCTGGGCTTTGGGTTTCGCTGCGGCTTTCTGGGCCTGCTGCACGCCGAGATTATTCAGGAGCGCCTGGAGCGCGAATACGACCTGGACCTGATCGCCACCGCGCCCGCCGTGGTGTACCGCGTCACCCTGACCAACGGCGAGATCTTCGAGACCCAGAACCCGGCCGAGTTTCCCACCCGTGACCGCATCACCAGTGTCGAAGAGCCCTACATCAAGCTGAGCATCATGCTGCCCGAGGAGTACGTGGGCACCGTGATGCAGCTGCTGCAAGAGCGCCGGGGCTCCATGATCACCATGAACTATGTCGGCAAGCGCGTGGAGCTGCTGTACGAGGTGCCGTTCGGGGAAATCCTGTACGACTTCCACGACCGCCTCAAAAGCATCTCGCGCGGGTACGCCAGCATGGACTACGAGCAGATCGGTTACCGCGAAGGCGACCTGCGTAAGGTGGACATCATGGTGAACAACGAGGTCATTGACGCACTGGCCGTCATCGTTCACGAGACCAAGACCTACAGCCTGGGCCGCAAGATTGTGGACAAGATGGCCGAGGTCATTCCGCGTCAGATGTTCCCGGTGCCGGTGCAGGCCGTGATTGGCGCCAAAATCATTGCGCGCGCCACCGTCAAAGCCTTCCGCAAGGACGTGCTGGCCAAGTGTTACGGCGGCGACATCAGCCGCAAGAAGAAGCTGCTGGAAAAGCAGAAGAAGGGCCGCGCCCGCATGAAGCAGTTCGGCACCGTGGAAGTGCCCCAGGAAGCCTTCCTGGCCGTGCTGAGCACCGAAGAATAACCGCGCCGACAATTCAGTCCCCAATCTTCTGACCGGCCCCGGCCGGTCAAGTTTTGTTGCCGAGGCCACTGCGGCCCTCTACCCTCTTTCAGTGTGACCTCTTGCACAAAATGCACAGTCAGTGTTACGCTTTAAACGTAAAAGCAGATGGCTTTACGCGGAGGAAAGATGACGACCCACGATGCCCAATCTTTACAGCAGGCGTTCAAACAGCTCCGTCAGGAGCAGACGGCCCTACAAGGCCGGTTTCAAAGCCGCGCCGAGGTGCAACAGCAGCGCAAGAACCGCGAGGTCCTGACCCAGGCGGCTGAATACACGGTGGACAACATCGTGCGCGAATCGGCCGATGTGCAGCTGGAAGTCGGCGCTGTCATGGCGCAGCTGGAACAGCGGCTGTCCGGCGAAGCGACTAAACTGAGCCAGCTCGTGACCGCCACCGAGGTCGCCCAGCGCGAACTGGCCGAACTGCGCCGCCTCCGGGTGGCGGCCGACGCTCTGGCCGCCCTGCAACAGGACAGCCGCGACCGGCTGGCCCGGCTGAACGGTGAACATCAGGCCCGGCTGGACGCCCTGGACCGCGAGCAGGCCGCTGACCGCCGCACCTGGGAACGCGAGGACGCTGAATTTGCCGCCGAGGCCCAGCGCATGCAGGCCGACACAGCCCGCGAACGCCAGCAGGAAGAAGCCGACCACACCTACCGGCGTCAGCGCGAGCGCCAGCACGACGCCGACGCCCAGCACGCCGCTGACCGTGCCCAGGAGCGCGACCTCGCCGAGCGCCGCCTGACCCTGGACCGCGACTGGCGGGAGCGCGAAGCCGCCCTGCAAACGACCGCTGAGCAGTTTGAAAAAGACCTCGCGCGCGTCGAAGCCTTTCCGCAGGTGCTGGAAGAAGAGGTCAGAAAGGCGCGCGAAGAAGGCATCCGGCAGGCAGGTGCCGACGCCAAGGTGCGCTCGGACCTGCTGGAACGCGAATGGGCGGCCAGCAAGCAGGGCTTCGAACTTCACCTTGAGTCGCTTCAGGCGTCCATCACGGCGGCCGAGGCGCAGGTGGCCGAACTCCAGGCCCAGCAGCAGCGCGTGAGCGAACAGACCCAGGGCCTCGCGGCCCGCGCGTTCCGAGGTGAAGCGTGACCCCCAAGCGTCCCGGCGAGACCGCCACCAAAGCCAAGATTCTCGAAGCCTTTGACGACCTTAGCACCGAATACACGCAGCTGGAAGGGCAACTGAGCGCCCTGAAAAGCCAGCTGAACCAGAAAGAAAAAGAGGTGCGCGAGGCCCAGAAACAGGCGCAGCAGCAGACGCAAAAGGCGCAGCAGGCCCCCGCAGGACCAATGGCCGAAGCGGCGAAACCCCTGCCCACCACCCCGGAAGGCAAGCCGGGCCGCATGGAAGTGGCCCTGGGCCTGCTCGCGCAGCTTCAGGCCGGGGCGTCCGGCACGCTGGCCGAACTGTCCGAGCAGCTCAGCGCCGAGGCCGCCGGGCTTCAGGGCGTGCTGAAGCTGGCCCAGGCCGAGCGTGAAGCCCTGAAAGAGTTGTACGACCTGGATGCGGGTGAAGACGCGCTGCGCCACCTGCTGGCCGAATACGACGCGGCGGCCGAAAGCGCCCGCACCGAGGCCGAGACCCGTCAGGCCCAGGTGGCCGAGGACTGGGAAGCGCGCCAGCGCGAGTGGCAGACCGAGCAGGACGCCCGGGAGCGCAGCGTACAGGAGCGCGACCTGACCGCCGCGACCACCCAGGAACGCGAGGACGCCGATTACCAGTACAGCCGCGACCTGGCCCGGCGCCTGGATGACGAAACCTACCGCGCCGAACAGGCCGAGCTGACCCGCACCCGCGCCGAGCGCCTGGACACGCAGGAACGCGAATGGAACACCCGCGAGGCCGAATTGACCCAGCGGGAAACGCACTTCCGCGACGTGACCGATAAGGCCGCCGCCCTGCCCACCGAACGCGAGGCCGCCCTGAAGCGCGCCGAGGCCGAAGGCACTGGCATTGGCAACCGGCAGGCGCGCGTGCGCACCGACCTGCAGGAGAAAGAAATTGACGGCCAGCGCCGCATCTACGAGCAGCGCACCCAAAACTTTCAGACCCGCCTGGACCTGCTTGAAAGGCGCGCGGCGCAGCTGTCCGAGCAGGTGGGGGCTGCCAGCCGGCAGATGCAGGACCTCGCGGTCAAGGCCATTGAGGGCCAGGCCAACGCCAGCAGCCTGAACGCCTTCAAAGAACTGGCCATGGAACAGGCCAAGGCCCAGGGCAAGAGCAAGAACTGAGCGTCAGGGCACGGCCAGGGGCGACCTTCTGCGGAGGGTCGCCCTGTTGCTGTGCCTAGAGCCCTGAAAAGGCAGTAAGTGTCAACCCGTGTAGAGAGCCGCTGGCACGACGCTGATCACACACAGGGGGCTGAGTATTCTGGACAGCGTTGTCTGAGCCGCCTGCTGGCCGACCATTCATACGGATTCCGTCTGTTTCGTTTACAAATCGGAACAGAGCCAATTTGCAAACTCCACGCCCGGAGCCCGTTTTGCTCATTCTCGCTCCGCTCGGATTGAATCGTTTTTGCAAACGATTCAATCGGAGTCCGTATCACAGTGGGGCCGTCACGGCCTCGGGGTGTAGGTCGCCTGCACCAGGCCACTTGGAAACGCGCGACTTCGGCTCAAGTGCCACGCCCGCTGCGGCAGACCACGCTCAAAGAGGGCAATCCCCGAGCCGAGGATGACAGGCACCCAGGACAGCGTCAGGTCTGTGACCACCCCTGCCCGGAGCCCCTGCCGCACCACATCACCACCGTCAAGGTAGATGTGTTCGTGGCCTTCGTGGGCCAACCGGTCCAGCACCTGCGTCAGTTCCCCCTGGCACGCCTCTACACCCTGCCGCGCGTCAAGTGGCCGGTGCGTGAGCACCAGCACCCGCTTGCCCGCGTAGGGCCATTCTGGAAACGAGCCCACCACATCGTAGGTCGAGCGGCCGATGACCAGCGCGTCAACAGACGCCATCAGCTCGGCGTAACCCGTGTCTTCCGGGGGCGTGGTCTGCACCAGATTGAGCCAGTCCAGCCCGTGATCGTCACCCGCAATGTACCCGTCCAGGCTGAGGCCCAGAAAAACTGTCACGCGCAGAGGCTTCGTCATGCTTAAATTCTATAGCGTAGAAATAAAGAGGGGCCAACACGCACAATGGAGTTCAATGACTGCTCCTCTTCCCCCCCGGCGCCGGGGACGACCTGCTCGTGGCGCTGGGCTGACCGAAGACACCGTGCTCAGTGCCGCCCTGGCCCTGCTGGAAAGAGACCGCGCCGCCTTCTCCATGCGCGCCCTCGCCCGCACGCTTCAGGTAGATGTGATGTCGCTCTACCACTACTTTCCAACCAAGGAGGCTCTGCTTGATGCCGCCGTCCTCGCTGCCTTCGCACCCCTGGACGAGGCTGGCCCTTCCCTTGAGGGAGAGCCCACCTGTGCTGGGCGGCTGGAGCGCCTGGCCGCGCTGTATCTCGGTGTGGTGCAGCGCTATCCGGGCCTCACGCTGGAGATTGCAGCTGGCCGCGTGCCTACGGCGCCTGTCGTCGCGCGCTTCGATGCTTTATTCGTGCAGGCGGTCAGGCCTCTTCCCCTGACCGCTGAGGAGACGCAAAGTGCTGGCCAGATGCTCGTGGACTACCTGCACGGCTTCATGCTGGGCGGTCCAGCGGCTGGGGAGGCCTGGCGGTTCGCCGTGCGCGTCTTCGCACAGGGCCTGCGCCATTGGCCGCCGGACGCAACTCAGGACCACTGATTCAGAGACTTTCTGAGGCTTACAGAACTGGTGGCCATAGTGTGCGTCAAGGGTAGACGAGGTTCCAGACCTCAGCATCAGTTGCTTACGAAACCGCTCAACAGAACTTGCCTTCACGCTTGGACAGCGGCCTTGCACGTTCTTCCCCACCCGCTTTGAATCCCCTTTTGCAAGCGATCTAACCGGAGAGGTCTTCAGTCCACTTCTGGCCACCTCAGCCGCCCTGGATGAGCAACGCATAGGCAGGCGCTGAAGCGGGGGCATTCGCTGGGGGTGGGGGTTGACAGACCCGTGAGGGTTCTGTCAGAGGCCGGCCGCTACCTTGGGCGGTATGTCCACGTCTGCGCCCACCCTGCCCCACCCGGCCACCGGGTTTGGTCAGGCCAGTTTGCGGACGCTGCGCGCCCAGTTCACCCTGGTGATCTTTCTGCTGGCCTTTCTGCCCAATGTGGTGCTGACCTTGACGGCCCGGCCCAACGTGGCGCCGCTGACCCTGCTGGCCTGGATGGTGACGGTGGGAGCGCTGTGCGCGGCGGTCGGCTATCTGCTCAGTGGCACCCTGCTGCGGCCCCTTAGCCGCCTTCAAGCCCAGGTTGAGGCCGGCGCCTTTCAGGCCGCCCACGCCGATGATCCGACGGAGATTCGCGCGCTGAGGGGCGCGTTTACGGGCCTACTGTCCAGTCTCGGCACCGAGCAGGCGCGGCGCAACGCCTTCATGGCCACGCTGGTGCATGACCTGAAAACGCCGCTGATCGCCACCGGCCACCTGACCAAGATCCTGACCACCATGCCGCTGCCCGAACCAGAACGCCGCATGATGGGCGAGCAGATGCAAGCCGAAACCGCCCGGCTGCTGGCGCTGGTGCAGCAGATGGCCGACGCCCACCGCTTCGAGCAGGAAGACGTGCAGGTGCAGCTGATCTCCACCGATCTGGGCGCCTTGCTGAACGATGTGGCCCTGCGCGCCGCCCCTCAGGCCGAGGCCCAGGGGCTGACCCTGAGCGTTCAGGGTGAAGGACACGCCCAGACCGATCCGGCGGTGCTGGAACGCGCCGTCATGAACCTCACCACCAACGCCCTGCGTTACGCCCGCAGCGGCGTGACTCTCAGCGTGTCCGCAGATGGCCTGCACGTGACCGACGATGGCCCCGGCCTGGCCGCGCCCCTGGACGAGCTGGCCCAGCCGTTTAACGCCCAGCCCACCACGATTGCCGGGCAGCAGTACACCGCCGGCACCGCTGGTCTGGGCCTTTTCATCGCCCGCCGCATCGCCCAGGCCCACGGCGGCGACCTGCACTACAGCCGCCTGCCCCCTCCCGACGCTTCCTCCGGCCTCTCCTTTTCCGAAGCCCCTGCCGGTGCCGACGCCTGCCTGCCCGCCCTGACCCGCTTCACGCTCTCCCTGCCGGAGGTTTCCCCATGAGACTAGTCATTGCCGACGACCATCCCCTCTTTCGTATGGGCCTCAAGTACGCCCTGATTCACCAGGGCTTTGACGTGGTGGCCGAGGCCAGTGACGGCCTGGCCGCGCTGGAGGCCTGCCGCGCCCTGCAACCCGACGCCGCGCTGCTGGACGTGAAGATGCCCGGCATGACCGGCATTGAGGTCTGCGAGCGCCTGCGTCAGACCAACCCCCGGCTGGTTAGCGTCCTGATCACCACCTTTGCCGAACCCGCCATCGTGCAGGCCGCCCGCGCGGCGGGGGCCCGCGGCTACGTGAGCAAGGAAACCGACCCCGAAAGCCTGGCCCGGCAACTGCGCGACATCGTGGCCAACCCGGATGTGGACCGCCTGCCTCATGTGGACGTGCCCCGCCTGACCCCCCGCGAATCCGAGGTGCTGCCGCTGCTGGCGCAGGGCTACAGCAACAAGGAGATCGCCAAGAACCTGGGCGTCTCGCCCGATACCGTCAAAGACCACCTGGCCCGGCTGTACGCCAAGCTGGACGCGGGTGACCGCACCGAGGCGGTCAGCCGCGCCCGCTCTATCGGCCTGCTGCACTGAGAGTAAGAGCCAGCACCGCTGAGGCGCACCACTGAGTCACAGAGCCCTCAATCAACGTGGGCCAATGCACCTGGGCGGCAGCCTTCCTGACCTGGATGGTGGCGCCGCCCTGACCATCAAGGCCATAGAAGACCGCTGTGAAACTACACAGACAACCGCCGGGTCACCCTTCATTACAGGTGGCCCGGCGGCTCAAGTGAGGCAATCCGGCACATGCCCGGCTGTTAAAGTGAAGGCCACATGAAGACTTGCTGCCTGTTTTCCATGACGCTGCTTCTCGCCGGCACTGCGGCGGCGCAGGGCACATCGCCCGACGCGCGCCTGACCCTCTGGGGCAGTGTGGGGACCGAAGCCTATATCGCGCCGGGCGTTTCACTGGGCCTGAGCGCTCCGCTGGGCCAGATCGGCTCCTTTCAGACCACCCTGCGCGGCACCGCCGGCCTGTATATCCTGCCTATCGCCGACCTGAACGGGCCACTGCCCCTGGTGAACGCCGACGTGCTGTTCTCGGGGACGGCGGGCCAGGTGAACGTCTACGGCGGTCCCAGCCTGGGCACGCTGGCCGGGGCCGTGTGGTTTGCGGGCGTAACAGGTGGCGTACGCGGGCAGTTTGGGGAGAGCAACCTGGGCTGGTTCAGCGAGGCCCGCGTGCGCGCCGGCTTTGTTCCAGGCAGCGGCACGCCGCTCCTGCCCCTGGTGGGCGGCGGGTTTGGCCTCACCTACCGCTTCTAACCTTTTCGCCGCCTTGCCTCCGGGCCGCCTGTACCCTGCGGGGAATGAGCGGCCCTGTTTCTGCCTCCCCTTTTACCCTCTCGGCCCGCGCCCAGAGCCTCAAGCCCTCGGCCACGGTGGCGGTGACCAGCCGCGCCCTGGAACTCAGGCGGCAGGGCGTGGACGTGATTTCCATGAGCGTGGGCGAGCCGGACTTCGACACGCCGCCGCACATCAAGGCCGCCGCCATTCAGGCCATCGAAAGCGGCAAGACGAAATACACCGCCGTGAACGGCATTCCCGAACTGCGCGAGGCCATCAGCGCCAAGTTTGAGTGGGAAAACGGCCTCCGCTACGCCCCTAATGCGGTCACCGTGACCAGCGGCGGAAAACAGGCCCTCTTCAATGCTTTCTTTGCGCTGCTCAATCCTGGCGACGAGGTGCTGATTCCGGCTCCCTACTGGGTCAGCTACCCCGAGATGGTCGCCCTGACAGGAGCGGTGCCGGTGCCGGTGCCTACCACTGCCGAAAGCGGCTTCCAACTGAACCCCGACGACCTCGCCGCCCGCATCACGCCGCGCACCCGCATGATCGTGCTGAACAGTCCGGGCAACCCCACAGGCGCGGTGTTTCCGCCTGAAGTGCTGCAGTCCATTGCCGAGTTGGCCTGGCAGCGCGGCCTGACCATCGTGTCCGACGAGATGTACGAGCATCTGGTCTACGGCGCCCAACAGGTCAGCATCGGCACCTATGCCCCGGAGCACACCTTGACCATTAACGGGGCCAGCAAGGCGTATGCCATGACTGGCTGGCGCATCGGCTACGCCGGCGGGCCAGCCGCCGTGATTGCCGCCATGAACGCTATACAGTCGCAGAGCACCAGCAATGCCAGCAGTGTCAGCCAGTACGCGGCGCTGGCGGCACTAACGCAGCACGAGGCCACGGCGCGGTTTATCGAGGAGGCCCGGCGTGCCTATCAGGTCCGGCGCGACCACATCGTGGCGGGTCTGAACGCGCTGGGGCTCACGACGCCGACCCCGCAGGGCGCGTTTTATGTCATGGCCGATACGAGCCGAATTCACCCTGACGAACTGGAGGCTACGCGCCGCATCCTGGATGAAGCGCGGGTGGCCGTCGTGCCCGGCACCGATTTTGGGGCACCCGGCCAGGTGCGCCTGAGTTACGCGCTGGGCTTGGAGACCATTGAGGAGGTCTTGCGCCGCCTGGGCCAGTTGCTGGCGTGAGAGTGGTGTTCCCATTTTTCCCTGGCTGGGAGTACACCGCACCTCAAATCCAGAGAGGCTACTCCGCCCTGTCACGCCGCCTGGTCACTCTGCCCGCCGCCAGGCGCTCTAAGCAGCCACCGAACTTTTGAAGGATGACTGGGGCGGCCCAGTCCCTAAGCTGCCCCTATGCCTCTGGTCAAAAGCGTTGCGTGCGCCGCTGTGCTGTGGCTCTCCAGCACAGCCTCGGCACTCCTATCCGGCGTGCCTTTACCTGACGGCGGGTGGGCAGGCTGGCGGTGCCTGACGCCAGACGAAGCCCCGGCCTGCCGCGTGCCGGTGTTCGTCCGCCTGGACGCGGCGGGGCGGGTGAAGCGCCAGGCGCAGGTGCCCGAAAGTCGCAGCCTCGGCCCGGTGTTGCGGCACCCTGACGGACGCACCCTGTAGCTGGGCGGCTCAACCCTCGTGGCTCTGGATGCCAACACGCTGAAGGCGCGCTGGCATGTCCAGCTGTCCGCCGCCGCCTGGAGCCTGGAACCCCTGGCCCTCTCGCCGAATGGTCAGCATCTGGCTGTGGCTGGTCAGAACGGCGCCGTGCGGCTGCTCAGTGCCCAGAGCGGGCGGTGGGTCAACACCCTCCAGCATCCGTTCTACAGAGACCAGAAGGACGGCTCCGGCGACTTCTTTGCCACCCCAACCGCCCTGGCCTTTTCGCCTGATGGCCGCACCCTCGCCATTGGCTCTCGGGGTGGTGGGGTGCGGCTGCGCTCGCTGGCCAATGGGCAGGAGCGCCAGCTCTCGGGAGGCTGCACAGCGGCGAGGACCGCAGCACACCTGGGGCCAGTGAGGGGCCTGCTGTTCACAGATGCGGGCACGCTGGTCAGCACCGCCAACGACGAGCAGCTGGTGGCCTGGCCGCTGCGCCCGCCGCGTCAGGCCCGCTGCCTGTCTTTGCCCGGCGGCGCGACCTCGCTGCACCTCTTGCCGCAGGGCCGCCTGCTGGCGCTGGGGGTCACCTCGAGCACCCTACTTCACTGGCCGGAGGTCACGCGACTGGCCCGGCTCGCTCCGCTGGGCTCAGCACTGGTGCGGTGGCAGATCACGGACACCACCCTGGCCCTCAGTGACCAGCACAGCACCCGCCGCTGGGGGCTGCTGAGCGCCGCGCCTTTGCCCAGCACTGCGCTCCCTCTGGCCACCTTTCACCCCACCGGGGCCACCGTCACCATCGGAGATGACCTGAGGGTGCGCGTCAAAGCCGCTGGGCACACACGGGTTCTCTGGCCCCCGGCCGTGGCGCCGGCCAATCTGGACGGCCTGGGCGTCCCTGTCGGCTGGCAGGTGCGCTTGAAAGGCGGCCAACTGACCGTGAGCGCCACCTCTAACGTCCGCACCATGACGAACGGAACGACCGACTTCACCAACAACTACGTGTGGGCCTGGCCGTCAGGCCGCTTTCTGGGCTGCCGCACCCTGCACGGGGACGGAGACAACCTGAGTATCGCCTCTCTTCCGGTGCCCTGCCGCACGCGGGAACCCTGACGCCACTCCTGGCGTACCCTGGCGGTATGACCAACATGCATCCGGGCGGCGACGGCACCTACAGCCTCCGTGACTTTCTGGCCCAGACCGCCGAGCGGGACAACCCCGGCGACGTCTTTGAACTGGAATCCAGCAAGATGCTGGAGGTCAAGGTCAATGGCCGTATCTGGAGCAAGCTGGGGGCTATGGTGGCCTACAAGGGCAACCTCAGCTTCAAGCGCGAGGGCACCCTGGAAGGCGGCCTGATGAAAGCCCTCAAGCGCGCCGTCTCGCAGGAGATGAGCCCCCTGGCCAAAATCGAGGGCCGGGGCGTGGCCTACCTGGCCGACCAGGGCAAAGAGGTGCAGATTCTGCGCCTGCAAGGGGACAGCCTGAACGTCAACGGCAACGACCTGCTGGCCTTTGAAGATAGCGTGCAGTACGACATCACCATGCAGCGCCGCATTGCGGGCATGGCGGCAGGCGGCCTCTTTAGCGTGCGCGTGCAGGGGCACGGCATGGTGGCCATCCTCTCGCACGGCAAGCCGCTGACCCTGCGCGTGACCCATCAGGAACCGATTTTTACTGACCCCAACGCCACGATTGCCTGGAGCGGCAACCTGCAGCCCCAGCTGCGGATGGACGCCAGTCTGCGCAGCATGTTTGGTCGGGGCGGCGGCGAGACCTACCAGATGGTCTTTCAGGGCGACGGCTTCGTGGTCGTGCAGCCTTATGAAGAGTTCGAGCAGGGCCTGGGCGGCGGCAGCGGCCACAGCAGTGGCGGCGTGGGCGGCGCCATCGGGGACCTGTTCGACTGAAGTCAGGAAGTGGGGAGTAGGAAGTAGGGAGTAGAAAAAGCGTAAGGATGGAGGGCGTGGCCTGGACGGCACGCCCTCTCTTTTCTCCACTCATACTGACTCCGATTGAATCGTTCTTGCAAACGATTCAATCCGAGCGGAGCGAGAAAGAGCAAAACGGGTTCCGGGCGTGGAGTTTGCAAATCGGTCCTGTTCCGATTTGCAAACGAAACAGACGGAATCCGTATCACCACTGCCCACTTCCCACTCCCCAACCGCTACACTCGCCCCCAATGAGCTTGGTTGTACTGGCAACGGGAGGCACCGGGGGACACATCTATCCGGCGGTGGCCACGGCGCGCGACCTGGCGGCGCGCGGGCACGAGACGTTGCTGCTGGGCCAGCGCGGCGGCATGGAAGAGCGGGTGGCCGCCGAACAGGGGCTGGCCTTTGAAGGCGTGGACGCCGGCAAACTGGCGCGCAGCGGGCAGGGCCGCCCTGACCCCCGCGAACTGCTGCGCGCCGGGCAGGGGGTCTTGCAGGCCAGGATGGTGCTGGCCCGGCTGCGGCCCAGCGCGGTGGTGGGGTTTGGCGGTTTTGCCAGCCTGCCCGGCGTGCTGGCCGCCCAGAGTCTGGGGCTGCCCACCGTGCTGCACGAGCAGAACGCCCGTCTGGGCCTGACCCAGCGCCTCGCCGTGGGCCGCGCCCGCGCGGTGGGCACCGTGTACGAGCGCGTGCTGGGCCTGGACCCCGCCCGCGCCACCCTGGTCGGCATGCCAGTGCGCGAAGAGCGTCTGCCCCGCGCCGAGGCCCTTTCGCGCCTGGGGCTGCAAGACGGCCCCCTGACCCTGTTCATCATGGGCGGGTCGCAGGGGTCGCTGTTCTTAAACAACAGCGTGCCGGACACCCTGCAGAACATCCTGGGACAGGAGGGACTGCTGCCCGAAGACACGGGGGGCGGCCTGGTCAACCTGGATTTCACTGGCCAGAGAGGACGCGCCGTACAGGTGCTGCATTCCACCGGGCCGCGCTGGCTCTCGGAGGTCGGGCCGCGTGTCCGGGGCCTAGACTGGTACAAGGCCGCCGGCTACGTGGACGCCGTGGCCGCGTGGTCGGTGGCCGACCTGGCCATTACCCGCGCGGGCACCAGCACCCTGGCCGAGGCCGCCTTTCACGGGGTGCCGCTGGTGATGGTGCCGCTGCCCGAGTCCTCAGAAAATCACCAGTACCACAACGCCCTGGCCGTGCAGACGGCTGGAGCCGGGCGCGTGGTCGAGCAAAAGAGCGTGCCAGAAACCCTGGGACAGGCGGTGTTAGAGTGTGCCTCAGCGGGGACGCGCGCCTCCATGAGTGGAGCGGCCCGCCAGCGTGCCCAGCCGGGCGCAGCGGGGCAGTTTGCGTCCCTGATCGAACGGCACCTGCGTTAAGGGCCCCTCCCCTCCCATGACTGACCACGCTCTTCCCATCCCCCCGCCCGGCCCCGCCGAGGCGTTTCAAGCGGCCTCCCCTTCCCTCCACTACCACCTGATGGGCATCGGCGGCATCGGCATGAGTGCCTTTGCCCGCCTGCTCGCGGCGCAGGGCCACCGCGTCAGCGGCTGCGACGAGGCTGTTACCGACCTGACGGCCCGGCTGGGCGCCGAGGGCGTGCCGGTCGCGGCCGGACACGCCGCCGCCCACATCACGGACGCCCCTTACGGCCCCGTGGACATCCTGGTGGCTTCGGAAGCCGTACCCAAAACCCACCCGGAACTGCTGGCCGCGCGCGCCGCTGGCGTGGCGGTGCGCCCGCGCATGGCGCTGCTGGACGACCTTTTGCGCACCGGGCCCAGTGTGGGGGTGATCGGCACACACGGCAAGACCACCACGACCAGCATGATCGCCGTGGCCCTGACCGGGGCCGGCCTGGACCCCTCTGCGTTCGTGGGCGGCATCGTGCCGGAGTTCGGCAGCAACGCCCGGCTGGGGCGCGGCCCGTTCGTGGCCGAGGTAGACGAGTCCGACAAGGGCTTTGCCGCGCTGGGCGCAGGCACCGCCGTGTTTACCAACGCCGAGGACGACCATGTGGGCGGCTCCCAGGCCACTTACTGGGAAACTGTAGAAGAGCAGCACGCGGCCTTTGCGCGCTTTGTGGCGCAGTCGGGCCGCGTGCTGCTGTGCGCCGACTGGCCTGGTCTGGACGCCCTGTGCAGCGGTGCCCGCGAGCAGCTCAGCTACGGCCAGGCCGAGGGCGCCGACTACCGCGCCGAAGGGCTGCAACCCGACGCCGAGGGCACCAGTTTTGCGGTGGTCTACCGGGGGCAGCCGCTGGTGAACGCGCGCGTGGCCCTGCCCGGCACCCACAACGTCCTGAACGCGCTGGCTGCGCTGGCGGTCGTGCATCTGCACGGCGGCGACCTGGCGCTGGCGGCCGCCGCGCTGGCTGACTTCCGGGGGCCTGGGCGGCGCTGGCAGCGCATCGGCGAACTGAACGGCGCCCTGGTGATTGATGACTACGCCCACAACGCCACCAAGGTCGCCGCCGCCGTGCAGGCCGCGCGGCAGACCGGGCGGCGGGTGCGGGTGGTCTTTCAGCCGCACCGTTACCTGCGCACCCAGCAGTCCTGGCCCCGCCTGGCCGACGCCCTGATGGACGCCGACGAGGTGCTGCTGCTGGATATTGCCGCCGCCAGTGAGGCGCCCATTCCCGGTATTCACGCCACCCTGATTTCTGGGCGAATGGCCGACAACGGCCACGCGGGCGTGCGCTACCTGCCTGACCGCGCCGAGGTGCTGCGCGTGCTGCGCGAGACAGCCAGCCGCGAAGACGTGATCGTCACGATGGGCGCGGGGGATGTATGGACCCTGGCGCGCGACCTCGTGGGCGGCGCGGCGTGACCGCCGCAGTCAGCCGCAGCGGCACGCGGGTTGAAAGGCTGCCGCTCTCGCGGTTTACCACCCTGGGCGTGGGCGGCGAGGCCGAGGTCTGGTTCGTGACTTCTCATGACGCCCTGGCCGAGGCCATGGAGCGCCCCTACCGAATTCTGGGCGGCGGCAGCAATCTGGTCATTGCGGACGCCGGGGTGCCCGAGCGCGTGCTGCGTCTCTCCGGCCCCCTGGCCGAACGTGACCTGACGCCCGACCCCTTGCTCAGCACCCCGGCGCGCGTCGTCACTGGCTGGGTGGGCGGCGGCGTCCCCCTGCCAGGCCTGGTGCGGCAGCTGCAGAAACTGGGCCTGAGCGGCCTGGAAGGCACGGTGGGTATTCCGGCGCAGGTGGGCGGGGCCGTGTGGATGAACGCCGGCACCCGGTACGGCGAGATGTTTGACGGCCTGCACACCATCGAGCTGGTCACGCCTGAAGGCACGCGGCAGGTCACGCCAGACGACTTGCCCTGGGGCTACCGCCAGAGCGGGATTCCCCGGAACCATGTGGTCAGCCGCGTGCGCTTGGCCCTGACGGTCAGCACGCCGGACGCTGTGCTGGCCAAGATGGACTTTGCCGATCAGGCCCGCAGGGGGCAGCCCAAGATGAAAACGCCGGGCTGCGCCTTCAAGAACCCTGGCGGGGTCAGCGCGGGTCAACTGATTGACGAGGCAGGCCTGAAAGGAACGCGCATCGGCAACGCCCTGATTGCCCCGGAACACGCCAACTTCATTGTCAATCTGGGGGGGGCGACGGCGGCAGACGTTCACGCGCTGCTGGACACCGTCCGGGCGCGCGTGAAGGTGCCCCTGGAACTGGAATACGAGCTGTGGCCAGGGCAGGCTGAGCCTTGACGCAGCCGGGGCGCAACCGGCGGGTCGGCCCTGAGCCGCAGGAACCTGCCTCTGCTGTGCTCGTGCCTGACCTGATCTTTCCAGCGGTGGCCCCCGACCCGGACCCCCCAGCCCGACCAGCTCGCCGCCGCCTGCGCCGCCGCTGGTGGGGCCTCATCCTGACCCTGCTTCTGGTGGGAGCCGCGCTGGGGCTCTGGTTTGGGCTGCCTATCCGCACCGTCACGGTTGACGGCAACGTGCGCCTGTCGCCCGCGCGGGTGCAGACCCTGGCCGGGCTGAGCCCTGACTTTGGCTGGCTGTATTACGGCGCCTGGCGCGCACGTGGCCTGCTGGGCAGCCCCTGGGTTCAATCGGCCACGGTCACACGCACCTTTCCCGACGCGGTCCATATCCAGCTGACCGAGCGCACCGCCTACGCCCGCCTGCGCCGCCTAGACGGCGTGGTCGTGGCCATCGCTGCCGACGGCACGGTGCTGCCCGGCGCCCTGAATACGGCGAAGCTCCCGCTGATCAGCGGCTGGGGCCCCGACCGCCTGCCCGAAATGCTGCGGGTGCTGCGCGCCCTGTCCCGCTACAATGTGCAGTCGGTTGCTTATTCACCGACAGGCCTGACCCTCACGGTGGCCGGAAAAGAGGCCAGCAGCCGCGTGTGGACAGGCGACGTGCAAGCGTTACTGAAGTATGCTGAGAGCATCAGCATGTATCCAAACCACAAGATTTCGATTTACCCCTGGGGGGTGAGCGTCCAGGAATGAAAGACAACACCATCATTGTGGGCCTGGACATCGGCACCACGAAAATCACGACCGTCATAGGCGAGGTTGCTGCGGGCGGGAGTGTGGACATCATCGGTGAAGGCACCGTGCCCAGCGAGGGCATGAAGCGCGGCTCTGTGGTCAATCTGGAACGCGCCACCCACGCCATCAAACAGTCGGTGCAGGCCGCCGAGCGCGTCAGCGGGGTCAAGGTCGAGAGCGTGTATGTCTCGGTGGCGGGCAACCACGCCAAGGCGATTACCAGCCACGGCCTGGCCGCCATTCGCCGCAACCAAGAAATTGCCCAGCCTGACGTGGACCGCGCCATCGAGAATGCGCGGGCCGTGCCGCTGGACCCGAACCTAGAAATTATCCATACGCTGCCTCAGGAATACGTGGTGGACGGCCAGGAAGGCATTAAAAACCCGGTCGGCATGCACGGTGTTCGGCTGGAAGTGGACGTGCATATCGTGGCTGGCACCGCCGGACCACTGCTGAACCTGCGCCGCTGCGTGCAGGAAGCTGGCCTGCGGGTTGAGGGGTTTGCCCTGCACGCCCTGGCCAGTGGTCTGGCGACCCTGGAAGCCGCCGAGCAGGCCCAGACTGTCGTGGTCGTGGACATGGGCGGCGGCACCACCGACATGGCGGTGTTCAAGCGCGGCAACCTGGCGCACTCGGCCTGCATTCCGCTGGGTGGCGAGCACGTCACCGCCGACTTGGCGCAGATTCTCAAGATTCCCATGGAGGAAGCCGAGAACGTCAAGCGGCGGTACGGCGCGGCCTTGCCGGAACTGGCCGACCAGGACCTGACCCTGGAAATCACCACGTCCTCGGGCAGCACCCACGCCATCACGGCCTTTGAACTGTCGCGCATCATCAAGCCGCGTCTGGCTGAGATCTTCGGCCTGATTCGGGACGAGATTGACCACACCCTCGGGCCGGTGGAGCTGGTGGCCCAGAACGTCATCCTGACGGGCGGCGCGGCGCTGCTGCGTGGAGCGCCCGAACTGGCGCGCGACCGCTTCCGGCTACCGGTGCGGGTGGGCCGCCCGCGCGGTATTGGCGGCCTGACCGACATCGTCAGTGGCCCTGGCCACGCCGGCAGCGTGGGCCTCGTGCTGTACGGCATTGGAGAGGACGGCAAGGTGCCGCATCTGGTGTACGGCGACATGGCCCCGGCGGTAACCGCCCCCAGCACCCCTGACGTGCCGGTGGTCCCAGCCCCCACCCCAGAGCCGGTCGCGGCCACACCCGACAAACCCAAGGACAAAGTCGGCCCCAGCCTGGCCGACCGGGTGCGCGGCTGGTTTAAAGATTGGATGTAAAGCGGAGCGGGGGCCAGCCAGACTGCGGCCCCCGCTGCCCTGACTTCCCCGCCAGACGGGTGCGCTACACTGCGCGGCAGTGCCTCTGGGCTGTGCCCCCCGTGGGCCCGGCGCCAGACCGGAAGGAGACATGATGCAAGCGGCCAGAATTCGCGTGATTGGCTTGGGCGGGGCCGGCAACAATGCCGTGAACCGCATGATTGAATCGGGACTGGAAGGCGTGGAGTTTATCGCCGGCAACACGGACGCGCAGGTGCTGGCCAAGAGCCACGCCGAGATCCGCATTCAGCTGGGTGACCGCCTGACGCGCGGCCTGGGGGCCGGGGCCGACCCCGAAGTGGGCGAGAAGGCTGCCCTGGAAGACCGCGAGCGCATCAAGGAATACCTGGACGGCACCGACATGCTCTTTATTACGGCGGGCATGGGCGGCGGCACCGGCACCGGCAGCGCCCCTGTGGTGGCCGAGATCGCCCGCGAGATGGGCATTCTGACGGTCGCCATCGTCACCCGGCCGTTCAAGTTTGAAGGCCCCAAGCGCCTGCGCGTGGCCGAAGAAGGCATTGGCAAACTGGCCGACCGCGTGGACGGCATGATCGTGGTCAACAACGAGAAGTTGCTGACCGCTGTGGACAAGAAGGTGTCGTTCCGCGAGGCCTTCCTGATTGCTGACCGCGTGCTGTATTACGGCGTCAAGGGCATCAGCGACGTGATTAACGTTGAAGGCATGATCAACCTCGACTTTGCCGACGTGCGCAACCTGCTGGCCAACTCCGGCACGGTCCTGATGGGCATCGGCGCCGGGCGCGGCGAGAAGGTCGCGGAAGAGGCCGCCATGAGCGCCATCCACAGCCCGCTGCTGGAACGCGGCATCGAGGGGGCGCGCCGCATTCTGGTCAATGTGACGGGCAGCTACGACCTGTCCATGACCGACGCCAACGAGATTGTCGAGAAAATCCGCGAGGCCACCGGCTTCGAGGAACCCGACATCCTGTTCGGGATTACCCCCGACGAGGCGGCCGGCGACGAGGTGCGCGTGACTGTGATCGCCACGGGCTTCAACGACATGCCGGTGACGGTGGCGGGGGGCCTGCGCTCCAGCGTCATTGACACGATTGTCAAGCCGGTGCGCGGCGGCACGGCCTACGACCCCAAGGACTACGACATTCCCGCTTTCCTCCGGAACGTGGACCGGGACTGAGGAAAGGCAGACAAGATGAGGCACCTCTCCGGGGGTGCTTTTTTGTCAAAGACTGTGGGCACCCGTGGCGCCGTCCATCTCATGGCGAAAGTTGACCTCACGCATCCCGAACAACGGGTCATTGGCGAGGTGCTGCAAGCGTTCGCTTGTGGTGACTTCGTCCCTGCCGACCTCATGCATACCCTGCTGGGCTACGGCCCACAAGAACTTCAGGCACTCTCCGACTGCTGGGGAACAGTCCACTGGTCGGAGATGCCTCATGAATACATCTGGTTGGTGGGGGCGGTGTTCGATGCCTTGTGCGTTTATCCCCACGACAACTGGGGCCGCTGGTATCAACATGTGCATGTTCCACCGCAACGGGCCGAACGGATTTTCGACAAATGGGCTTATACGGATTCCGTTTGTTTCATTGACAAATCGGGAAAACGTCGATTTGCCAACTCCACGTCCGGAACCCGTTTTTCTCCTTCTCGCTCCGCTCGGATTTCATCGTTTTTGCAAACGATTCAATCGGAGTCTGTATTACCTAGCGGATTCAACCGTTGCTTAATGAAACCGCTCAGCATCACCTCATCAGTTATCTAAGCAAAAACAAGCAGTGCGCCGGATAAAAACATCCGGCGCACTGACTTTTGGCCTGTTTTAGAACTTGATGGTGTATTCCGCGAAGCCGTCTTCACGGGTGCGCAGCAGCTGCGCGCCGGCGGGCAGGAACTTCTGGGCGTTGGGGCTGCTGACATACAGCAGGGTCGCGCCGGGAATGGGCGTCAGTTTCCAGTTGCCGTCGGCCGTGGGATTCACGGTCTTCTGCTCGTTGAAGTACTTGACGAGCGCCTCGCGGGTTTCGTCGGGGGCTTGCAGCACGATGTTCGTGCCGTTCAGGCCGGGGAACGACCCGCCGCCCGAGGCGCGGTAGTTGTTGGTTGCCACGACGAACCGCGCGGCCGGGTCAATGGGCTGGCCCTGATACTGGAGGTTCTTGATTCGGGCCGCAGCGGCGTTCGCCACCTGGCCCTGGCTGGTGTAGCGGCTGGGCTGGGTCACGTCAATCTCGTAGGTGACGCCGTCAATCACGTCAAAGTTGTAGGTGGGGAAGGCCTCGTCCACCAGCGCCTGCGGCTCGGTCTTGCTGGGATCAATCTGCTTGAACTGCCCGGCGCTGCGCTCCAGCCATTCCTTGAGCTGGGCGCCAGTCACGACCACAGCCTGCACCGTGTTGGGGTAGACGTACAGGTCGGCGACGTTCTTGATGGCCAGCGTGCCGGCAGGAATGTCGGTGTAGTAGCTCACGCCGCTGCGCCCGCCCGCCTTGAAGGGCGCGGCGGCCGACAGCACCGGCAGGTCCTTGTACTGGGTGCTGCTCAGGGCGGCCTTGACGTAGGCGGTCTGGGCGTTGCTGACCAGCTGCACGCTGGGATCATCCTGCACCAGCGCCCAGTAGGAGTTGATGGGGGCTGTCAGGTCGGCCACCTTGCCGCGCACGTAGGCCAGCGTGCCTTCATGGGCGGCCTTGACGGCGGCGGCAATGCGGGGGTCGGGGGTCACCAGGTTCTTCTTGGCGGTCTTGTCCCAGATGGGGCGGATGGCGGCGGTGCCGTCCTGCACGGTCCACTGCTGGGTCTTGCGGTCAAAGTTCAGCTTCAGGTCCACGATGCCGAGGTCGTTGCCCCAGAATCCGGCCATGACCACGGGCTTGCCGTTGATGGTGCCCTTGGTGATGTCGGCGCCGGGAATGCTCTTGTAGACCGGGCCAGGAAACTCCTGGTGGCTGTGGCCGGACAGCACCACGTTTAGGCCAGGCACCTTGGTCAGTTCGGCCGCCGCGTTTTCCTGCCCTGGCTGATAATCAGCGCTGATGCCGCTGTGGGCGATGGCCACCACGATGTCGGCCCCCTGCGCTTTCATCTGGGGCACGAACTTGCGGGCCGTTTCCACCATGTCGCGCGTGGTGACCTTGCCTTCGAGGTTGCTCTTGTCCCACTGCATAATCTGCGGCGGCAGCAGCCCCAGGATGCCCACATTGATGTAGTAGGGGCGGCCAGTGGTGTCGTACACCAGCTTGCGCTGAATCAGGTAGGGCGTGAAGGCGTTCTTGTCGTTGTCGGGGTTGCCGTCGCCGTCTTCGAGGTAGACGTTGGCACTGACATACGGCATGGGCGCGCCCTTCAGGACGTTTTCCAGAAAGGGCAGGCCGTAGTTGAACTCGTGGTTGCCCAGGTTGCCGGCGTCGTAACCCAGCACCGCCATTGCGGCGTGGATGGGGTGGCGCTGACCTGCGGCCAGGGGATTCACGCGGGCCACGTAGTCACCCAGGGGGTTGCCCTGAATCAGGTCGCCGTTGTCAAAGAGCATGGTGTTGCGCTTTTCCTTGCGGGCGTTCTGCACCAGCGTGGCGGTGTACTCCAGGCCGAACTCGCCCGTGGGCTTGTCCTGGTAGTAGTCGTAGCCCAGCGCGTTGGTGTGAAGGTCGGTGGTTTCCAGCAGCCGCAGGTCAACGGTCTGCGCGCCCGCTGCACCCAGCAGCAGGGCCGTCATCAGAAAGAGGTGATTACGCACGCCCCTTAGCATACTGAACCGGATGCAAGTTGGGGTGAAGCGCTTCCGCCAGTCCTCATGCGGACTCCGCTGAATTGCAGCACAGCAAAGACAGGCACTGTCTGCGCTTCCATATCGCGAAATCCGCATCTGTTCCTGCTCGCTCTCCTACGGAGCTTTTCAAGTCTGCGGCGCAGCTTTCTAAGTCCGCTCGGATTCCACCCGGCATTCTGCTCGGTTCAATCCGAGTCCGTCTCAGGCAGCCGGCCGCAGCTTGGAAGGGTGCCGGCCACCCAGCGCCCTCTTCGGACAGGCCCTCACCTTCCGCTGAAGCTGACAGGCTCCATCCCGCTACAGCCGGGCGGCCAGGGCACGGAACAGCGCTGGCGGCTCGGGGGCTCTTCCTCCATTGACCCAGCCACACCGCCCGTCGCGCAGCGGCCCCCCCACGCCCACGCCCATCCCATCAGGAAACAGGGCGGTGTAGTCGGGCGGGGCGGTGACGGGCTGGGCGCCGGGCAGGGCTGTCACCGCCTCAACCTCACCCGCATGCCCAAAGTGCAGGCTGTGGATGCCGTCCGGCGCCTGCCAGGTAAACCTCGCCCCGGTGGGCGCTAGGGGACCAGGATGAACAATATGTGCCGCGGCCCGCCCAGGGCGCAGCCGCAGAGTAACTTCCAGCGCTTCGCCCAGCAGGCCGAAACTGCCCACAAAGGGGCGGGTGAGGTCGTAGCCCTGCACATTTTTGACGGTGCGGCCCCCCGCGCGCACGACCCGGCCACTGGGCGCCCGGAAGGTCACGCCCAGCACATCGGCCGCGAAAAAGAAGGTCTGCCCAAAGCCGCCGCGCGTGACCAGCCCGCCCACGCCACCGGGCAGTTCGGCCGGTGGAAACGGGGGGAACAGGCCAGCCGGCAGCGCCGCGTATACCTCCAGCAGCAGTGTGTCCCCGCTGACCGTCACGGTCTGGTCGCCCGGCGACAGATCAAGAATGGGCACAGGGCGCCTCCGGTGCCGGGTGGCCGGAAAAGCGGAGCCGTGACTTCGCGCCTGTCACCCTGCGGGCCCTCACGGCAGCACCTTGCCGGGATTCAGGAGGTCGGCCGGGTCCAGTGTGCGTTTCACGTCGCGCAGCACATCCAGCGTCACGGGGTCCAGGGCGTCGGTCATAAAGTCGCGTTTCATGGAGCCGATGCCGTGTTCACCGCTCAGCACGCCCCCGTGCCGCAGAGCCACCAGGGCAATCTGGTGGGCCAGATGATGCACGGCCTCCGCGTCGTCCTGGCGCGGGTCAAAGAGGATGTTGGGGTGCAGGTTGCCGTCGCCAATGTGCCCAAATTGCACCACCGGAAAGGGGCTGGCGTCGCCCAGCACCCGGATTTCACGGACCACTTCCGGCAGGGCCGAGCGAGGCACGGCGATGTCCTCGTTCATGCGCTGCGGGCGAATGCGGCCCAGCGCCGGGGACACGCTGCGGCGGGCCTGCCACAGGGCAGCGGCCTCCGCGTCGGTTCCGGCCCGGCGCACGGTGCCGCCCGCCGCCACACAGGCCTGCTCGACCAGCGCCCTCTCCTCCTCCACCGTTTCCAGGTCGTCGCCGTCGGTATCCACCAAAAGCACGGCCTCGGCCCCGCGCGGCAGCCCCAGGACGAGATAGTCTTCCACGGCGTTCGTGCAGGCCCGGTCCATAAATTCCAGTTTGCTGGGCACCGCGCCCGCCGCAATGGCCTGGCTGACGGCCTCGGCGCAGGCACCGACCTCAGGGAAATGCGCCATCAGGGTGCGGGTGAAGCGGGGCGGCGGCAACAGGCGCAGCGCCGCCTCGGTCATCAGGCCCAGCGTCCCCTCAGAACCGATCAGGAGGCCCGCCAGATCGTAGGCGTCACGGGTCAGCGTGTGCACCTCGCCGTGCGCGTCCACCACCTCCAGTCCTTTGACATAGTCGCCACTCACGCCGTACTTGAAGCACATGGGGCCGCCCGCGTTCTCGGCGAGGTTGCCGCCGATGGTGCTGGTCCGGAAAGACGCAGGGTCGGGCGGGTAGATCAGGCCGTGGGGCCGCGCGGCGTCGCTGACCGCCAGGGTCACCACGCCGGCCTGCGCGTGGGCTTCGCGGCGCACTGGGTCAAGGCGCAGGCCGGTCATGCGGGTGAACGAGATCACCAGCGACTCGCGCAGCGGCGCCGCCCCGCCCGACAGGCCACTGGCCGCGCCGCGCCCTACGATGGGCACCCCCGCCGCGCGCGCGGCCTTGACGGCCACCACCACATCCGCCGTGCTTTCGGGCAGAACGACGGCCAGCGGCGTCTCACCAAACTGAATCGCGTCGTAGCGGTAGTTACGCCGCTCGGCCAGAGAGGTCAGGACTTGACGGGGAGCGAGGCGGCGCAGGAGGTCCGTGGTGAGCGGTGAGTGGGCAGTGGTGTTTGCTCGTTTGCCACTGTCTCTCACAGCTCCCCCCGGTAGGCCAGGTCGAGCACTTCGACCGTATGCATCACCGGCACGCGGCTGCGTGCGCGGCGAACATGGCTCTGAATCTGGGTGTGGCAGCCGATGTTGCCCGACGCAATCAGGTCCGGCTGAACAGAGAGAATATGGTTCGCCTTGCGGGCGCCCAGTTGGCTGGCCAGCTCCGGCTGTTCCAAGTTGTAGGTTCCGGCGCTGCCGCAGCAGAGGTCACCTTCAGGAACTTCCAGCACACTGACACCCGGAATGAACCGCAGCAGCGCGCGCGGCGCGGCCCGCACCCCCTGGGCGTGGGCGAGGTGGCAGGCGTCGTGGTAAGCCACCTGCAAGGGCCGTGAGGCCGGCAACGGTGGGGCCAGGTCACCCGCTTGCAGCAGCTGAAACAGATATTCACTCACATCCATCACCTTGGCGGCAAAGGCGCGCGCCTGGGGCTCATCCGGCTCGCCGTGCAGGACCGCCGGGTATTCCTTGAGGCCCGCCCCGCACCCGGCGGCATTGGACAGAATGGCGTCGTATTCGCCGGGGTCAAAGGCCGCGAGGTTGGCCCGGATCAGGCTCAGGGCCTCCGCACGCGCGCCCGTGTGCAGCGCCGCCGCGCCGCAGCACCCCTGGCCGTCTGGCACCACGACCTCAATGCCGTTCTGGGCCAGCACGCGCAGGGTCGCCGCATTAAAGTTGGGGGCCAGCGCCTGCTGCGCGCAGCCCACGAGAAAGGCCACCCGGCCGCGCTGCTGGCCCCTGGACCGCGTGACCTTCGGACTGGGGTGCAGGGCAGGCACACTTTCAGGGAGCAGGTCCAGGGGCGCGCGCAGGGCCGCTGGCAGCGCAGGCGCCAGCGGCTTGGCAAACTGCCCCACCCGCGCGGCCAGACTGAACAGTCTGGGCGCGGGGAGCGCCCTGAGAATCGCCCAGCGTTTGCCCCGGTCAAGGGCGCTCCGCTGCCGCTGTGGCTCACTCCAGCCGCGAAAGGCCGTGATGAGTTCGCCGTAGGGCACGCCACTGGGGCAGGCGGTCACGCAGCCCTGGCACCCCAGACAGCGGTCCAGATGCGGCGCGGCGTCGGCCAGCGGCAGCGTGCCTTCCAGCACTTCTTTCATCAGGACGATGCGGCCCCGTGGGCTGTCCATCTCGTCGCCCAGCAGTGTGTAGGTGGGACAGGCCGGCAGGCAAAACCCGCAGTGAACACAGGCGTCTACCGCGTGCGCCATGACCTCGCCCTGCCCGCCCAGAGCAGCCACAGGAATCTCGTTGTTCAAGCGGCGGCCCTCATGCGCCCCAGGATAGGGGGCGGGGCGGGGCGGCGGAGAAGACGGCTAGGTGTGCCGGGAGGCTGAACCGGGCCTGTTCTTATCTCCTAGCCAGCTCAGCACGGCCTGCGCAGTCTGCGCCGGGGTGTGGTGGATGGTTTCCAGCATTTGCCCCGGCCAGAGAGCTTGAGGACCTGTCTGCCACTGCTCCCAGCGCATCCCGTCCCAGCCGCCTTGCATCAGAACGTCGAGCCGCCAGTCGGCAAACGTCCGATGCAACCGCAGCCAGGCCCCCCAATTCAAGGTCTCCTGCGTAGCTTGGGCGTCGCCCCGCGCCCGCAGACGGCGCATCCGCTCGGGGTCGACCACGTCCAGCAGCAAGTGATGAATCCGCGTGAAGGCGGCGGCACTGGACGCCGCCAGAATCTCGCCCAGTGAGCACGGCCCAGGAGGCCGAAGGACCGGCCACTCTGCACCGCGGTCTTAAGCCAGCTCCCCGTCAGTGCCTGGCGCTCCCGTTTGCCGCCCGCCACCCAGCGTTCATCGAAGTCGTGCCACGGCACCTCGGGAACCAATGACTTCCGAAGAGGCAGCAGGGTGGTTTTTCTCGACCCAGAGGCGCCCGCAATGGCAATCAGCAGGGTCAAGCTGCCTGCTCATAGTATCCGCGTTCTGGCGCAGGCGAAGCGCCGCCGAACTAAACGCCTAGCCACGTCGCCCGGCTTGTTCAGGGTCTAGCGCCGCCTCGCCCATCGTCTGCCTTCAGTCGCAGTCCCCTCTGACCGTAACCAGACGCGCCATTTCCTGCGGCCCTGCGGCGCACACTCGGCCTCATGACCTCTTCTCCCCTGCCTCTGTCTGTGCTTGATCTGGTGCCGGTGCCTTCAGGAACCTCGGCGGCTCAGGCGCTTGAGGACGCCCTGACGCTGGTCCAGGAGGCCGAGCGGCTGGGTTACCTGCGCTACTGGGTGGCCGAACACCACAACATGGCGGCACTGGCGTCCAGCGTGCCGCTGGCGGTACTGGCCGCTGCCTCGCAGCGCACGACAACCATTCGCCTGGGCTCGGGCGGCGTGATGCTGCCCAATCACGCGCCCCTGGTGGTGGCAGAAGGCTACCGGCTGCTCTCGGCCCTGGCCCCCGGCCGGGTGGACCTGGGCCTGGGCCGCGCCCCAGGGACCGATGGCCGCACCGCGCGCGCCCTGCGCGGCGCCAATGCCGAGGAACCCTTTGAGCGGCAACTGGCCGAACTGCTGGCGTTCGGAACAGGCACCTATCCGGCTGGGCACCCGTTTGCGGGCACAGTGGCGGCCCCGGCGGGCGAGGGGCTGTTTCCGCCGCTGTGGCTGCTGAGCAGCAGCGGGTACGGCGCGCGGGTGGCGGCCCAGACCGGGCAGGGGCTGGCGTTTGCCTGGCACATCAACCCTGACACGGCGCAGGCCCGCGCGGCGGCCGACCTGTACCGCGCGTCGTTTGTCCCTTCAGCGGCCTTTGCCGCGCCGCGCGTGCTGGTGGCGGCCGGCGTGATCTGCGCGCCCACCACCGCCGAAGCCGAGGAGCTGAGCTTGCCCCTGGGCCTGATGTTCCTGCGCCTGACGCGCGGCGAAATCGCCCCGTTTCCCACGGTGGAGGAAGCCCAGGCTTACCCCTACACGCCGCAGGAGTGGGCGGTGGCCGACGGCCTGCGCCGCCGCACCATCATCGGCGACCCGGCGGCGGTGGCCACGCGCCTGCTGGCCCTGGCCGAGGGCACGGCTGCCGACGAACTGATGCTGACCATGAATATTCCAGACCCAGCCCTGCGCCGCCGCGCCCTGGGACTGGTCATGGAGGCCGTGCAGACCGCCCAGCAGCAGCCTGCCTGAAGAGCAGACCAGGAGGCGAGCAGCGGGGCACAGCCGCGCAAGGTTCTGCCGCAGTGTCCATGAACTCGTCCCAGTCCCTAGCCTCTTCCTCAAACAGCGGAGGATGACTGAAACACACCAGCCCCTTCATTGGCACGCTGACAGCGGCGCGGAAGAGCGAAGCTAGGAGGCACGACAGCGGAATGACGGACATTTCGCCAATCCCCTGGAACAGCCCCGAGAGAATGGCGAAACGCCGGGAATCCGTCTCTGCGTCCCTCGCCCTAACGCAACTCTCCTCTGGCGGGCTCGGGTAGGCGGGCTGCAATCAGGGCGCTCGGAATCAGCAGGGCCAGGCTGACCAGCGCCGCTGTGGTGGGCGCCGTGACATCGGCCAGGGCGCCCACCAGAAACAGCAGCAGCCCGGCAAACCCCCAGGAAAACCCCATCATGACCGAGCTGGCCACGGCCACGTGGCCGGGTGCATATTCCTGCGCGGCCACCACGCCCACCGGAATGCTGGCATTGACCGCCGCGCCCACCACGAAGGTCAGGGGATAGAACCACCAGTTGGCTGGGCTGGACAGAATCAGCAGCGCAAACAGCGGAATGGTGCTGATGATGGCGCCGCGCAGAACAGGCACCCGTCCGTGCCGGTCACTCAGGCGCCCGCCGACAATGCCGCCCACGGCACTGGCCACGGCGAAGGTGGCCAGGGTCAGGCCCACCTCACGCGCGCCGTAGCCACGTTCCAGCAGCATGAACGGCAGCATGGCGTTGTAGCCCATGCTGGCCAGGGAGCGCAGCACCGCCATGCCCCAGAGCCACGCCAGCGGCCCCCGGAAGATGCCGGCGTACTCGGCCAGCGACACGCGCCGGGCCTTCTGGACGCCCGCGGGCGTCACCGCAAAAGTCAGGGCCGCCACCGCCGCCCCAATCAGGGCAAACCAGGGCAGGTGGGTCAGGCCCACCCCGGCAAAGACCGGCCCCAGGGCCATGCCGGCGGTGCCGCCCGCACTGAACAGGCTGGCCCACAGACCGCGTTTGTCTGGGGGGCTGTGCTGCGCCACATACGCCGCGCCCGCCGGATGAAAAAAGCCGCTGCCAAATCCGGCCACCGCCACCAGCAGCACCAGGGCCCCAAACCACGGCATAAAGCCCATCAGGGTCAGGCCCAGCCCAGTCATCAGCGGTCCCAGGGCGGCGGCGTAGCGGCGGTCCAGGCGCTCACCCAGAATGCCCAGCAGCGGCTGCAACACCGAGCTGGTCAGCGAATACACGCTGGACAGAAAGGTCACGGCAGCGATGCTCACGCCGTATTTGGCTTGCAGAGCGGGCGTCAGGGGCGTCAGCATGGCGCCGTAAGCGTCATTGATAAAGTGCCCGGCGGTCACTGCCAGCGCGATGGCGGCGGCGTGCCGGGCGGCGGGAAGGGTGGCCTGCATCGCCGCCAGGGTACTCCTGGGAAGCCCAGGACATCTGGCCTATGCTGCGCCCCAGTCGTTCATCTAGGCATCAGGCGTTTTGTCACAGGAATGTGACAGTTGTGGAAGAGGGGATTCATTAAACTCTGGCCATGCCCGATGTCTTCCGCAACGCCATCGCCAGTGTCCTGCCCAGCGCGGAGGATATGCGGGCGCGGCTGCTGGACCTGCCGGGCGCGGCGGTGCAGGCGGTAGCGGAATACTTCAGCGCGCGGCTGCCCGACGTGGACATTCTGGTGGCGCTGCCCGGCGCCGAGGCGCTGGCCCAGGCCGCTTCGTCGCTGCGCGGGACTTACCTGGTGCACTTTGACCCGGTACGCGGCCTGCACGACGTCCCTCCACTTCAGGACATACGCGGCGTACCCACCGCCGCCCTGGTCACGGCCGAGCTGAGCGACGCTCACACCGAATTGCAGGCCCTGCTGAGCGCCGAACATCTCGGCTGGCAGGTGCGCGCCGTGGCCGCCGCTGTGGAGCGCACCAACGGTCCTGCCCGCGCCCGCCTGGAACTCCAAGGCGTACCGCTGCTGGTGCCGGTGCTGCTGGCCGACACACCGCGCGGTCTGGTGTTCGAGCGCCGCTTCCCGCAAGTGGACTGAGGACAGAGTTCGGGAAGTGAGCCGAAGTCAGAAGGCCTGCTGGACGGCTTTTCTAAGTGAAAAATTTTTGAAGCGGTTTCAGTCTGGGTCGCAGATAGGTTGGCAGGTCGCCGGCCTAGTTCCTTGGGTGACTGGAGAGCTACTCGGCACCCATTCGCCCTGCTGTCTTACTTCTTAAGCACGCTCGACTTCAATCGTCTTTGCAGATGATTGGAGTCGAGTTCGCATGCCTTCCGGGTCGTCAGGAGGCCCCAGCAGCGGGGCCTTTTGACGTTGCCTGGCGTTCAACCTCCAGATAAGTCCGCAGCGCCCGCTCCTCCGCCGGAATGCGGATGCCCAGCAGTAGGGCCGCGTTCAGGAGGGTAAACGCCAGCGCAGTGCGCCACGCGCCCACCGCCAGGGGCGCCGCCGCGAGTTCCAGGGCCACAACCGCGTAATTGGGGTGTTTGAGGTAACGGAAGGGCCCAGCGGTCACGCGCTCACCGCCCGGCACAATCAGGATGCGGGTGTTCCAGTAGCGCCCCAGGGCGCGAATCACCCAGTACCGCAGCGGCTGGGCCAGCAATAGCAGCGTCAGGGCCACCCCGTTGACTCGGCCCCCATTTCGGCGCCCCTCCAGCAGCAGGGCCAGCAGCCAGGCCGGGTGCAGCACAAAAAACAGCTGGTAATGCTCTCGACCATATTCCACCGCTCCCCGCTCCTGGGCCCAGCGTTCGTTGGCGCGGGCCACCCGCAGTTCCAGCAGGCGCTGAACGACCAGGGCGCCCGCCAGCAGCGGCGCGGCGTGGCGGGCCTTCATGCTGGCCCCAGCAGGGCCTCGGCAGCCTGATCAGCGTCGAGTTCGCCGCGCGCCACGCGGGCGTAGAGTTCGCCGCCATGGGCACGGGCGCGGCTCAGCAGGCGTTCTTGCACCAGCGTCCTGACCTCAAATTCGGCCCTGGCCTCGCGGCGGGCCAGCAGACCAGCCTCGCCCAGGTGGGTGCGGTGGGCCTCCACCGCGGCAATCACGGCGTCTATGCCTTCTGCTTTAGAAGCGATTGTCTTGCGAATGGGGGCAAACCACGTGTGTGCGTCGTGGGCGCCCAGGCCCTGCGCCGCCATGAGTTCGCGCATGGTGCGGTCAGCGCCGGGCAGGTCGGCCTTGTTGACGGCAATTACGTCGGCAATTTCCATGATGCCTGCCTTGAAGGCCTGTACACCGTCACCGCCGGCCGGGGTTAGCACCAGCAGCGTGTGGTCGCAGGCGGCGGCAATGTCCACCTCGCTCTGCCCCACCCCGACCGTTTCCAGAATGACCCAGTCAAACCCGGCCCCTTCCATCAGCGACAGCACGCCGGGTGCCCGCGCCGAGAGGCCGCCCAGCGCTCCCCGGCTGGCCAGAGACCGCACAAAGACGCCAGGGTCAGCGTGGTGGCGCAGCATACGAATGCGGTCCCCCAGAATCGCGCCGCCGCTGTAAGGGCTGCTGGGGTCCACGGCCAGCACCGCGACCCGCTGGCCACGCGCCCGCAGAGCCGTAATCAGGGCGTCCACCAGGGTACTTTTGCCGCTGCCAGGGCTGCCTGTGACGCCCAGCACCACTGCCCGCTCACCCCGAGCTGCGCGCTGCCGGGCAAAGCGCAGCAGGGGCCGCGCGCCGTCCAGGCCCGCCTCGGCTAGGGTCACCGCGCGGGCCAGGGCCCGCAGGTCGCCTCCCTCGTAGCGGATAAGCAGGGGGGCAGAGGCCACAGGCGGCGCGGTCACGGCGTCTCCGGGCAACAGGGGAACAGAGGGGTCGTCATCTGGGCTCACCCTAGAGCAGAGGGTCCGGGCGTGTCATCTGATAGGAGGCGAGGCAGATTCCAACCTCGTCGTTGGCGACACAATATTCATTTGAGTGGATGCAGCAACTAAAGACAGAGTCGCAGAGAAGCAGACAGAAGGGCTGGGCATGAAGTGAGCCCATCGAGTCTGATACGAATTCCGTCTGTGTCGTTGCCCAACCGGGAGAACGCCGTTTTGCGAACTCCACGCCTGGAACTCGTTTTGCTCCCACTCGCACTGCTCCGCAGCTTTTCAAGTCCGCCCGGATTCAACCATTTACAAAAGTGGCTGAATCCGAGTCTGTGCGAGGTGTGAACAGTCCAAACAGGAGCGGCTTCCGGTCAACCCCGGACAGAAGGCGAGCAAAGCTCTGGCAGCGGCGAGACAAAGGTGGTAGTGAGCCAGCCGCCAGAGCCAGGCCGCATGACCTCACCGAGAGGCAGGCCCAAACAATCCAGCGGCTAGAAGAGACCCCTGTGCCCAGGCGGCTCAGTCTTCCTGAGGCTCCTCTGCCTTGCGCCGCCGGGCCGCCTGAACGTCCAGCTGCACCTCCACGGTGTCGCCTTCCTCCAGACCTTCCGCTTTGCGAACATTGGCGCGCACCGGCACCAGATAGCGGCCCTCCTGCGGAAACAGCGAGGTCGTCCAGACCGTTTTCCCCACCGTGACCTGCACCGGAATCATGCCCCAGCCGTAGGTCACCAACTTGGACGCCGCCTTGATAGCCTCGCACTCCTCGGGCGGCACCGTCACGAAGTAATGGGGCGCCGGCCCCCGCCAGTACCAGAGTTCACCGCTAAAGGCCAGGCTCATGAAGAAGAGTGTAGGGCAAGGGCGGGAGGGCCCATCCACGCCCTCCCGCCCTTCAATGCCGATCACGCCGCTGCCTGTGCCAAACTCTCATTTCGTTCGCCTGAGACGCTGTGGAAAGTACTTCTCTCAACTCATCTGGGTTCCGCTACGATACAAATTCCGTCTGTTCCACTGACCACTCGGGAAGGTGCCTCCCAAGCAAACTCCGCGCCCGTCAGCCCGCTTCTGCTCCTGCGGCCTGACAGAGCTCTCCAAGTCCGGCCGAATGAAACCGTTGTTGCCAACGACTTCCCCAAAGTTCGGAGGAGACTTACGGCGCCTGGCCCAGCACGTCGTCGGCTTCGGTGGCGTCCAGCAGGTTTTCCAGGTGGGCGTCGTCATTAAAGCCCAACAGCATGCCGCTGCCCTCGCCCAGCAGCACGCGGGTCAGCGAGGTGTTGGACACGCTCAGGCGCGCCCAGGCGTTGGCAGGCACGCCGCCCAGGGCCAGGCCCACCGCCACACGCACCACGCCGCCGTGGGTAAAGACCAGCACCCGCCCGCCAGGATGCCGCGCGCGCAGTTCGGCAAAGGCCGCGCCGCTGCGGGCATACAGGTCTTCCATGCTCTCGCCGCCGGGGCGCCGGGTGCTCCAGGGGTCGGTCAGCAGCGTGGCCAGATACTCCGGGTAACGCTCGCGGATGTCGGCAATCACCAGGCCCGACAGCTCGCCCACATCAATTTCGCGCAGGCCAGGGTGGGCCTGCGGCTGCGGCGCGCCGGTCAGACGTTCAGCCACCAGATCGGCAGTGCGCGCGGCGCGGGTCAGGTCGCTGGTGTAAACGGCGTCAAAGCTCTGGCCGGTCAGGCGCTCAGCGAGGCTGGAAGCCTGCAAGATGCCGATATGGCTGAGGGGCACGTCAGCCTGGCCCTGATAGCGCCCGTCGGCGTTCCAGGTGCTCTCACCGTGGCGCACCACCCAGAACTCGGTGGCCGCTGACCGGTCCGGCGCAGCAAACCCGGTCGGCGGCCGCTGGGACGACGCCGGGCGCCTGGTCAAGAATTGCCCCGGAAACTCACGCCCTGGCCCGCCACCATCTCGCCAATCACCCAGGGCTGCTCGCCAGCGGCCGTGAGGGCCGTCAGGGCCGCCGCCTGCGCCCCGGCAGGCACGATGAACAGGAAACCCACCCCCATATTCAGCGCGCGAAAGGCTTCCTGACGGGGCACGCCGGCGCGCTCCACAATCAGTTCAAAGACGGGCGGCACCGTCCACGAGGCGGTGTCAATCGCCATCCCAATGCCCGGCGGAAACACGCGCGGTGGGTTGTCCACCAGGCCGCCCCCGGTGATGTGGGCCATGCCGCGCACCTCGACCCCCGCCGCCACCAGCGTGTCGTAGGCGGGCAGATAAGCGCGGTGAGGCACAGGCAGCACCTCGCTCAGCGTCTGCCCGCCGAGATCGGCGCGGGCCTCTGTCCAGTCGAGGCTATCCAGGGCCAAGCGCGCCAGCGAAAAGCCGTTCGTGTGCAGGCCGCTGCTGGGCAGTGCCAGAACGGTGTCGCCGACCTGGATGCGCTGGCCGTTAATCAGGGCGGGGCGGTCCACCACACCCACGATGGTGCCCACAATGTCCAGTTCACCGTCCACGTACACGCCGGGCATCTCGGCGGTTTCGCCGCCTAGGAGGGCCACGCCCAGGGCTTCGCAAGCCTGCGCCGCGCCCGTCACGACCTCGGCCACCCGCTCGGGGTGCAGCTTGCCCATCGCCACGTAATCAAGGAAAAACAGCGGTCGGGCGCCCTGCACCAGAATGTCGTTGACGCAGTGGTTCACGATGTCGGCGCCCAGCCCGGCAAACTGGCCCGTACGCACCGCCACCTTGGTCTTGGTGCCCACGCCGTCGGTGCTGGCCACCAGCACGGGGTCGGCCATGTCGCCAAAGGCCGCGCGAAACAGCCCCCCAAAGCCGCCCAGGCCGCCCAGCACGTTGGGGGTGTGGGTGCGCGCCACGGCACCTTTCATCAAGTCCACCGCGCGGTGCCCGGCGTCAATGCTGACCCCAGCCCGCTCGTATGCCGACGCCGAAGCGTCTTCTCTTTTCCCTGTCATGAGCCTCCTGCTGCGCGCCTGTGACAGGCGACACCTTTGTGCGGTCAGTCTACCCGAGTCGCTTCGCCGCGCGCCGCCTCAGGTTCGGCCCGGCGGGCCAGCCACCAGCGCACCAGCACCACCAGACCCACCGCCGCCGACAGCAGGCCCACCCCCCACGCCAGGCGCTCGCTACTGCCCGAGAGCCACACCACCAGCGCCGTGACCGGCAGCGCCCCCAGCGCCGTGGCCAGCATGAAGGGCCGGAAACCCATGCGGGCCGCGCCCGCCACCAGATTCAGGACGTCGGCCGACAGCACCGGCATCAGGCGCACCATCAGCACGCCTTGGGTGCCGTGGCGCTGCGCAAAGTCGTAGGCGGTTTTGCGCGCCCGCTCGCCAGCCAGGGTACGGACCAGGGTATCGCCCAGCAACCGGCCCAGGCCGTAGCCAGCCGCCGCCCCCAGCAGCGTGCCGGCGTACACGATGAAAAAGCCTTCGACCGGGCCATAAGCGCGCGCCGTCACAGCAATCATGACCAGCGCCGGCAGCACCGGCAGCACCGCCTGAAGCACGAAGCCCGCCAGCAGCGCCAGCGGCCCGGCCCAGCCCAGCCCCGACACAAACACCTGGGTCACCTGGGGGTCGCTGCTCGTCAGGGCCTGGTAGGCGCGCACCAGAAAGGCGCGCACCTCGGGCTGAAGGCAGGTGCCCAGCAGCACCAGCGCTGTGACCGTCAGAATCAGCCAGCGCAGGAAGCGGGGGGGATGGGCAGCGGCCATTGCGCGCCCAGTGTAGAGCGTCGCCGTGAGACGGAGGTCCTCAGAAAGTGACAGGCCAGCCGAACAGGTCTAGCCTCGTTCTCCTTCATTGCAAGTTGGGGGTGGATGCGACTCGTCTGACAGTGACGGTTTCACCCTGGGATGAGAGACACCCCTGATTGCCGCTCACGCCGCTATCTCTGGGAGCGGTTGAGGGTTATCACCCTTGGCTGCTCTGGGGTCCACTGTGAGTTCAAGTCAGGCTGACTGCCTTACCGACCTTCCGCTGCCCTGGCCCCTCGGTCACTCTTTCTCGTCCCAGGCAGAATCTAAGCCTGCTGCGTAGAGGGCCGGCCTGACCCTTTATTCCTCAGGGCAGCGGCACAGTCAGGCCGTCGTGGGCGTAGCGCCAGCCGGGCGGCAGATGGGCGACCTGCCGCGCGTCCACCTCATGCGACAGGTGGGTCAGGATGACCTGCTGGGCAGCCTGCGCCCAGGGCAGGGCCAGGGCTTCACGCACGTCGTACACGCTGCGCCCGCTGTGGGCCTGGGCCGATTCGTCGGCAAAGGAGGTGCCCAGGACCAGCAGGTCCAGCCCGGTCAGCCACGCGGCAGCCGTGTTGCCGGGCACGTCAATCGCGTCGGTCATGATGGCCACCGCCCAGCCGGGAGCATCGAGCCGAAAGGCGTGGCTCTCGCCGTTCGCCCCGTGCGGCACGCGGAAGGCGCGCAGGGTCACGCCGCCCACCCGCACCCCCTCGTCGGGCCAGACCTGCACGGGCGACCGCAGCCGGAAGGCGTAGCCAAAGCGCTCGCGGATGGCCGGAATCACGCTGGCCGGGGCATAGACCGGCAAGGTGCCCCCGGCGTACTGCACGTAATCCAGCAGGTCACCCAGCCCTAGCAGATGGTCGTTGTGTGCGTGAGACAGCAGCACCATGCCCGGCACCAGCGGCGCCGGCAGGCGGGCCAGGGCGGCGTGGGTATCGGGGCCCGCATCCAGCAGCGCACTCTGGGCACCCACCCGCAGCAGCGTGGTCGTGCGGCGGCGACGATTCACGCCCCCCGTACGCGCCTCGGTACACACGGCGCAGGCGCACCAGAAGCGCGGTACGCCCTTGCTGTCTCCCGTGCCCAGCAGGGTCAGAGAGGCGGGGGCCGTCACGGTCCCATCATCCCATCAGCGCCCTCATCACAGGGCCATCAGGTCACGGGCGGCGCGTTCCAGATTCGCGCTGCCCGCCAGACTGGTGCCCACCAGCACCGCGTCGGCCAGGCCGCGCACACCCGTCAGGTCAGCTGGGGTGCGGTACCCACTCTCAGCGACCAGCACGCCCGCAAATCCGGCCTCCCGCGCGCGCCGAATGAGGCGGGGGCTGACCTCCAGGTCAATGTGCAGGGTGGTCAGGTCCCGGTTGTTTACCCCGATGATGCGCGCGCCAGCGGCCAGCGCCACGTCCAGTTCCCGCTCGTCATGAACCTCGACCAGTGCGTCCAGACCGAGATGATGCGCCCCTTCCAGAAATTCAGCGGTGGCCTCACCCAGCACACTGACCATCAGCAGCGCCGCCGAGGCGCCCCAGTCGGCGGCCTCGCGCAGCATGGCGGGGTGCACCACAAAGTCCTTGCGCAGGGCGGGCAAGGTCACGCCGCCCACCACGTCGCGCAGCGCCTGGGCGTCGCCGCCAAAATGCCTCGGCTCGGTCAGAACGCTGATGGCCGCCGCGCCGCCCGCCTGGTAGGCCAGCGCCGCCGCTAAGGGGTCCAGTGGGGCGATGGCGCCCTGGCTGGGGCTGGCGCGCTTGACTTCGGCAATCAGGGCCAGGCCGGGAGCCGCCAGCGCCGCCTCCAGGCGCCGCGCGGCGGGCCAGGGCTCCCCCAGCGCTGGGTCAGCCCCCTGGTAATCGACCACGCGCTCGGCCACGATGCGGCCCAGCACCCCCGGCACACGCGAAAAATCCAGCGTTGTTTCACTCTTCACTGCGCCGCCCCTGTCATGAGGGCGAGGATAGCGCGGCCCTCCCTGGCGCGCGCAGGCCGTGTTAGCCTGAGCAGGTATGAGTCTCGCCCCCGGCAACGGCCCCGTCCAGATTACGCAAGAACAGTTGCAAGCCCGCATTCAGGAAATTGCGGCCAAGATTCGTGAGGATTACCGGGGGCTGGAGCCTCACCTGATTTGTGTCCTGAACGGCGCGTTTATGTTCCACACCGACCTCGTGCGCGCCCTGAACATCCCCTGCACCATTGATTTTCTGCAGGCCAGTTCCTACGGCAACGCCAAGCAGAGCAGCGGCGAGGTGCGAATCGTCAAAGACCTCCAGTTTCCCATCAGTGACCGCCATGTGGTGCTGGTGGAAGACATCGTGGACACCGGCATCACCATGAATTACCTGCTGCACTACCTTGAAGGGCGCGGCCCCAAGAGCCTTAAGATTGCCGCCCTGCTGAGCAAACCCAGCCGCCGCAAGGTCGAGATTCCGGTGGAATACCTGGGCTTTACCATCCCCGACGCCTTCGTCTACGGCTACGGCCTGGACCGCGCCCAGTTTGACCGCAACCTGCCGTTTATCACCAGCCAGGAATAAGAGCCGGAGACGGTTCAGGGGCAGAGGAGATGATGCCTCTGCCCGCTCTTGTTGGCGTTGTGAAGTCCTGCTACTGACAGCAGCACCCAGAGCGCTTGGATGAGGAGCCCTCAGCCACTCCGAGACGAAGTGAGCTCAGCAGACAGCGGCAGAGGTGGACCTGAGGGGTGTGCTTTGACCTCAGGGTGGAACGGGCAGCCGCTCTGACCCCACTTAAATCTTTGCCAGCGGTTCAATCTGACCAGAAAAAAGCAAAATCGGGCTGATGGGCGTGGAGTTGACCAATCGCCTTCAGCGCAGGAACGGTTGGCTCAGCCGCCGCGTACCGCCACCCAAGTGACCACGACACCCCCGCCCCTCGTTCTGTCTCATCTGACCCTTCAGGCAGCGGGCCGCCCGCTGGCGTGCCTGCCCCATCTCACCCTGAACAGGGGCGAGGTGCTCCATCTGCTGGGGCCCAACGGCGCAGGCAAAACCACGCTGCTGCGTGTCCTGGCCGGTGAATTACCCGCAACCGGCCGGGCCGAAGTGCTGGGTCCTCCACCGGGAAGTCTGGCCGCCCGCGCCGCCACCGCCTGGGTGCCGACCCACGCTCCCCTACCCGACGACCTGACCGCTGAGGAAAGCCTGCACTTCACGGCGGCCCTGTGGCGCCGGCCCGTTCAGCCGCTGCTGACCCTGGCCGCAGCCCTAGGACTGACACGCTGGCTGGGCGCCTGGCCCACAGAACTGTCTCAGGGCACGCGGCAAAAGGTGGCCCTGAGCGGCGCGCTGGGCCTGCCACTGACCTTGCTGGACGAACCGTTCGGCACACTGGATAGTGCCGCGCGGCAGGTCACGCGAGAGGCCATTCAGACTGCCGCCCGCGCCGGCAACGCCTTTATCATCACCACCCACGGCAACGAACTGGCGACTATGGATGTTCAGACGTTGAGCCTGGACAGCGCGTGAAAAGCGGCACTTCACACCACGCCGTCTGGGCGGCCCAGCACCTGACCACCCGCCGGGCCTGGAGCTTTACTGGGCCGCGCAGCGCGCCAGTGGGGTGCCGCTGCTGGCTGCCTACCTGGGGGCCGCAGGACTGGTCGCCCTGCTGAGCCTCTGGCAGCTGTACCAGCCTGCACCCTTCGCGCTTCCACTGGGACTGGTCACACCGGCTATCTGCACGGTTCTGCTGCTGGCGGTGCTCGTCAGCCGCCGCCCGAATGTCGCCCTGACCACAGCCGAATTGGGCTGGCTCCGTTCGCCCACGCCGCCCTGGGCGGTCCTGGCCTGGCCCCTTCTCCGAACAGCAGCCCCCTGGTTAGGCGCAGGGCTTCTGGGCGGCGCGGCCTTGCTGGCGGTCAGTCTTCCAGCCTGGCCTGTGGCGGCGGCCCTGCCTGGCCTCGCCGCTGCCGTGCCGGTCCTTCAGGCGGCGAGCCACGCGCAGCGACTCACCGCCAGCCGCCGCGTCCGGTTGCTGCTCACGGTGCTCCTGCCCCTTCTGGGACCGCTGCACCCCCTTGGGCTCATGGTCGGCGGGCTCCTGACGCTTCTCGCTGGCGGCTTCATCTGGAAGCAGACGCTGCGTTCAGCCCTGCCCCCACGCCTGCTGCGACTGCTGGAGGTGCAGGCCGTGCAGGCCAGAACCCGGCGGCTGGGCCTGCCGCTCCTGGCGGTCAATGCCGATGGCCTGCGGCCCGCACGGCGGTGGACCGTGAAGCCGCCTGTCCACCCCACGCCAGCCCGGATCCTGCTCTGGCGGGCCACCTTGCCTCTCCTGACCTCTCCAGCGGCGGTGCTGCCGACCCTGCTGGGTGGCCTGGCCCTGGCCGCCGGGCTGCCCGGCCTGATGGGCCCATGTCTGGCCGCCGGACTGCGGGGGCTGCCAGCGCTGCCCCCGCCAGCAGCCCCGGTGCCCGCGTCCAAGGCCCTGTGGTGGAGCCTGCTGCCCAGCGGTCTCACACTAGGCACGGTGTGTGCGGTAGGCGCACTGCTGGCAGGCGCCCACTTGTCCCTGACCTTCAGTGCGGGACTGGCGTCCTGGCTGGCCCTCGCCGTGTTCCACTGGCTGGGGGGCAGCTGCCCCACGGCTGGGGCCGGTGTCCGGATACAGCTGGAACTGGGTGCAGGGTTAACCCCTGGCATTCTGACGGCGACATGCGTAGGCCTGGGCTTACCCGGCCTGGCCCCATTGGCTCTGCTGGGACTGGGCCTGCTGGCACTGCTGGTGAGCCCTCTGACTTGATGCTCACAGCGGAATCCTGAGCGGCCAAGAGTAGCAAAGTCCGTGACAGAAAGAGGCAGCGGCGTAGGCGGAAGTGAAGGGCGAACAGCACCCCTCAACCGAACTGGCCGCCGCTGTCAGGGCACTCGTATGGTCGTCAGCATGGCAAAGTGGTCGCTGATTTTGGGCCTGTCCTGGCGAATGCGGTCGCCCGTGTGGGCCAACCCCGCCGAGTAGAAGAAATAGTCAATGGTGCGGTCGGGTTGCCCCACCGCCGGGTCGTTCGGGAAGTGGGTGTAGTACCTCTCCTCCCCTGTCTCAATCTGCGCCTCGCTGGGAAAGGACTCGTAAGCGTCCATCAGGGGCTTCAGTTCGGTCTGAGGATTGAAATAGGCGCGTTCCCGCTCGCGCAGGCGCGTGTACGCCCCCGCTGTGCCCAGCAGGTTGAAGTCGCCGCCCATCAGCCAGGGGCCTGGTGTGCCGCCCAGCAACTCGCCCACCGCCGCCACCTGCCTGTGCATGGTGTCGCAGCCCTGGGCAAAGGCGTCCATATGCGTCTGGTAGGCGGTCAGGGGCGGGCCGCCCTGAACAGGCAAGGTGACGCCCAGCACGGCGCGCTTGAAGTTAAAGGCCACTGTCACTGGGTCGCCGCAGATGCGCGGCAGGGCGTACCGGGTCGCCCCCTCCAGGCGGAAGCGGCTGAGGGTGCCCAGGCTCAGGCCCACCTCGCCCATGATGCTGGGGTGGGGCACAAACGCAGCGCGGTGATAGTACGCGGTGGCCGCGCAGGGATAGGCCCCGCCCAGCCGCGCCTGAAGCTGGGCCAGCTGGTCGGCGTGGTCGGTGCGCTTGCTGTCGCGGTCCAGCTCCTGGAGCAGGATCAGGTCAGGGTTTTCCTGGTGAATCACAGCCACCACCTCGGTCAGGGTGCGCGCCAGGCTTTCGGGAGTGGGGCGGGTATCGGGACCGTCGCCCGCCAGAGTGTCGTAAAAGAACACGTACCCGCGCCCGGCCAGATACTGCACGTTCCAGCTCAGCACCTTGACCGCCTGACCTCTCTGCAGGGTCGGCGTGGTGGCCGGGCAGGTGAGGTCAGCCGCCTGCACAGCTTTGGGGTGGTCGGTCAGGGCGTAGACCAGGCCCACCAGTGCCGCCACCAGCACCGCCAGACCCAGCAGAGCGCGCGGCCACCACCGCGCCCGGCGAGATTGAAGTCGCATGTTGAGGGCAGTGTAACGAATTTCCTGGCCTTTCCCAGACCCAGGCGGGCTGCTCGGCGGCCTGCTGGCATGAGGTGAATGACGCAGGCTCTACAGTGCAGGCGTGCTGGCCGCGCTGCTTATTCTTGTAACCGTCGGTCTGGTGATCTGGCGGCCCTCTGGCCTGGGACCGGCGCGCGCCGCGACACTGGGGGCCCTGACCGCCCTGATGACTGGCGTGGTCCCGCTCAGCGCTCTGCCCGCGTTGTGGCAGGCCACCTGGAACGCCACGCTGACCCTGGTGGGCCTGATGGTCCTGAGCCTGCTGCTGGACGCGGCCGGCCTGTTCCGGTTGGGCGCGCTGTACGTGGCCCACTGGGGCGGCGGCAGTGGCCGGCGGCTGCTGGCCCTGCTGGTGGGGCTTAGCGCCCTGGTCGCTGCCCTGTTTGCCAACGACGGCGGCGTGCTGATCCTCACGCCCATCGTGCTGGAACTGGCGGCGCTGCTCAGGCTGAACCGGGCCGCCACCCTGGCCCTGGCCCTGGCCGTGGGCTTTGTGGTTGACGCCGCCAGCCTGCCGCTGACGATCAGCAATCTGACCAACCTGCTGGCCGCCGACGCCTTTGGGCTGGGGTTTTCTGGCTATGCCCACGTGATGGTGCCCGTCAATCTGGCGGTGGTGCTGGCCTGTTTCCTGACCCTGCTGCTGGTGTATGGCCGGCAACTCCCCCAGCGTTACGACCCTGCTGACCTGCCTGAGCCGCGCAGCGCCGTTCACTCCTGGGCTGTGTGCCGCGCCGGCGTGGTCGCGGCGCCCTTCTTGCTGGCCGGCGCCTTTCTGGCCGAAGACCACGGCATTCCCATCAGCGCGGTGGTCGGGGCCTGCGCCGCTGGGGTGTGGCTGGTGGCGGCGCTGGGGCGGCAGGTGGACAGCCGCGCGGTGGTCCGGACGGCTCCCTGGAACGTGGTGATGTTCAGTCTGGCCATGTTCACCGTGGTCTCGGGGCTGCGGGAAGCCGGGCTCAGCGGTCACTACGGCGACTGGCTGGCCAGCTGGGCCGCGCGGGGTGAAGGCGCAGGGGTGCTGGCGTCCGGGCTCAGCGTGGCGGCCCTCAGTGCTGGCCTGAACAACCTGCCCGCGCTCCTGATTGCCCTCCTGGGCCTGCAGGAAGCCGGCGTCACCGGGGCGGCGCGGGACGCCCTGGTGTACGGCGCCGTGGTCGGCGCCAACATCGGCCCCAAGCTGACACCCATTGGCAGCCTCGCCACCCTGCTGTGGCTGCACGTGCTGCGCGGGCGCGGCCTGGACGTGAGCTGGGGCGACTACCTGCGCGCCGGGCTGCGCCTCACGCCCCCCGTGCTGCTGGCGGGGCTGCTGGCCCTGTGGCTGCGGCTGGCCCTGGGCTAACCTGAGCGCGTGAAGAGCCGTATTCTGGGGCCCTTGCTGACACTGCTGGTCCTGCTGGCTGGGGCCGCCTGGTGGCAGTCCGGGGCGCGCTGGCGAGGGGCCCTGTACTGCGCCGAGCAGCCGGGCCAGGTCTGGGGCGTGGGCCCTGTCCCTGCCGGTGCCACCCCCCTCTGTCCTGAATCAAGCAGCGTAAGGGCCGAGGTGCGCCGGGGTGACACCCGAATCGAGCAGTATCTGTTCGCCGACTGGCAGCCCGAAACGCTGCTCCGGCTGCTGGAAGCAGGGGGCTTTACCCGCCTGTCCACCCGCCCTGACGACGGCATTCAGTTCGAGGCTGTCCTGACGCGCGGCCGCGAGCGTGTCCTGTATATCGCTGAACACCGGGGCGGGGGCACGCTGGTCAGCCTGGGCAGCACGCCCCTGCGTTAAAAAAGGCCAGATGGCCGATGCCAGCAGGCCGTTTGTGCGCTAAACTGCCTCCCATGATCCGCTCTGCACTTCTCAGCCGGGGACGCCTCGACTAGCCTCACCGCTACGTTCGAGCGTCCCCGGCTGCGTGCCGGGGCGTTTTTTTGCTGATGGCTGAAGGAACAAGTCACGTCCCCTGTCACCCCTCAGTCCCCCTTGCCCTCAAAGGAGCCCTGTCCCATGACCCAGACCAATGAAACCGCCAGCATCAACATTCAGGAGCCGCGCATGGAGCGCTACAACCCCCACGCCATAGAAGGCAAGTGGCAGGAAGAGTGGGCCAAGGCGGGCCTGTACATCTTCCGGGAGGACGCGCCCGGCGAGAAGCATTACGCCCTGACCATGTTTCCTTACCCCAGCGGCAACCTGCACATCGGGCACTGGTACGCCAACGTCGCGCCAGACGCGCGGGCCCGCTGGATGCGGATGCGCGGCTACAACGTGCTGTTCCCGATGGGCTTTGACGCCTTTGGCCTGCCCGCCGAGAACGCGGCCATTAAAAACAACGTCAACCCAGCCACCTGGACCTACAGCAACATCGAGTACATGACCGGGCAGTTTCAGCGCATGGGCACCATGATTGACTGGACCCGCTCGTTTGCCACCTGCGACCCGGACTACTACCGCTGGAACCAGTGGTTTTTCACCGAGTTCTTCAAGCGCGGCCTGGCCTACAAGAAGGGCGGCCTGGTGAACTGGTGCCCCAAGGACCAGACGGTGCTGGCCAACGAACAGGTCGTGAACGGCGCCTGCGAACGCTGCGGCACCCCAGTCGAAAAACGCAATCTGAGCCAGTGGTATCTGAAAATCACCGATTACGCCGATGAACTGCTGGATTTCTCGGCCACTGACATGCCCGAGAAAGTCCGCCTGATGCAGACCAACTGGATTGGCAAGTCGGTGGGTGCCGAGGTGACCTTTCAGACTCCCGCCGGGCCGGAAACGGTGTTCACCACCCGCCCCGATACCCTGATGGGCGCGACCTTCCTGGTGCTGGCCCCCGAGCACAGCAAGGTCTCGGACCTGACCACCGATGAGCAGCGCGCCGAGGTGGAGGCTTACGTCACCGCAGCGGGCCGCAAGACAGACGTGGAACGCCAGCAGGAGGGCGAAAAGACCGGCGTATTCACCGGCAGCTACGCCACGCACCCGGTCACGGGGCACCAGTTGCCGATCTGGGTGGCGGACTACGTGCTGGTCACCTACGGCACCGGCTCGATCATGGCGGTGCCGGCCCATGACGAGCGCGACTTCGCCTTTGCCAGGAAATTTGGTCTGGAGATTAAACGGGTCTTTGAGACGCCAAGATGGTTCATGTTCGTCGAAGAAGAGGATTATTCTTTGATAGAACAGGCAATTGATGATTTATCATTTAAATACATCAAGGTTGAAGATGATTTATATTTGATCTCAGGAGATTTTCATAGTAAAGATAAGGTAGTCGATAGATTAAATTCAATATCAACGCCTCTGCCAAGCAATAATAAAAAATCTAAATGGCATCATAATGGAATGCAATACTCCTCACGAACCGCATTGTTGTTAGGCACAAATTATATCATTTTCCCTGGCATAAACAATAATATTGTATACGCTCATGATGACTATTTAAGCCGTTTGAAAAATTTTGATTGGCCCGAAATAGAACTGGAGAGGTCGTATCCAGAGCCTGGCGAACAGAATCAGTTTTTTAGAAACTTCCCGAGCAGAATCGGCCCCATCATCAATTCCGGCGAATTTGACGGTATGCCCGGTGGCAAGGCCAATATCACAGCGATCATTGAGAAGCTGGAAGCGCGCGGAATCGCCATGGCTAAGACCACCTACCGCCTGCGCGACTGGCTGGTCTCGCGCCAGCGCTACTGGGGCACGCCCATTCCCATCGTGTACTGCGCCGAACACGGTGCCCAGCCGGTGCCGGCCGAGGACCTGCCCGTGCGCCTGCCAGAGACCGTGGAATTCACGCCCACTGGTCAGAGCCCCCTGAAGCTGAACACCGACTGGACCGCCGCCACCTGTCCTGTCTGCGGCGGCCCCGCCGAGCGCGACACCGACACCATGGACACCTTCGTGGATTCCAGCTGGTACATGTACCGCTACCTGAGTCCAGGCAACGAGACCTACCCCTTCGATCCTGAAAAGGCCGGCCTGCTGCCCGTGGACCTGTACACCGGCGGGATTGAACACGCCATTTTGCACCTGCTGTACTCGCGCTTCTGGACCAAAGTCATGCGCGACATGGGCCTGACCACCCAGAGCGAGCCGTTTGCGTGGCTGCGCAATCAGGGCATGATTCTGGGCGAGGACGGCGAGAAGATGAGCAAGAGCCGGGGCAACGTGGTGGACCCCGACGATCTGGTGCGGGAATACGGCGCCGACACAGTGCGGACCTACCTGCTGTTTATCGCGCCGTGGGAACTGGGCGGGCCCTGGGACCCGCAGGGCATCAACGGTCCGGCCAAGTGGCTGGGGCGCGTCTGGAACCTGTATTTCGAGGACCACCCCGTGGGCCCCGCCGAGAAGGTCACGGACGCCGAGCTGCGGTACGCGGTTCACGCCACCCTGAAAAAAGTGAGCGGCGACTTCGAGCGCCTGAGCTTTAACACCATCGTCGCTGCCCTGATGGAGCTGACGAATACGCTGGTCAAGGCCAAGCGCGCCCCGGTGTTCGGCACCCCTGCCTGGGCCGAGGCCCTGCAGATGTTTAACCTGATGCTGGCCCCGGTGGTGCCCCACATCGCCGAGGAAATCTGGACCGAACGCGGCGGCGAAGGCAGCGTGCATACCCAGAGCTGGCCTGCGGTGGACGAGCAGGCCGCCACCCGTGACACCGTGACCCTGGGCGTGCAGGTCAGCGGCAAGGTGCGCGGCGAGATCACGATTTCCAAGACCGCCGCCGCTGAGAAGGCCCTGAGCGCCGCAAAAGCCAACGCCGACGTGGCCCGCTTTATTGAGGGCAAAACGGTCGTCAAGGAGATTTACGTGCCGGGGCGGATTATCAATATCGTTGTGAAGTAAGCCTTTGTTCCGGGCGGCTGTCCTCCAAATCACAGAGGACAGCCGCCTTGTCTTTAGCCCTCTACGCTCAGCAGCACCAGATGGCCGTGGGGTGACCTGGCGGTGGGCTGACCCTGGGTACACACTAGAAACTGGCCGTCAGGACTCCAGGCCGGAAAGCTATGAGGGTCACCAGAGGTCACTTGCGCCCGCGTCCTATCCTGCAAGTCCATGACCCAGATTTGCTCCTGGCCGCTCAGGGCCGAAGTGAAGGCCAGCCAGCGGCCATCTGGTGAGGGGAAAGGCGTGACGTAAGGCGTGCTTTCGTCCTCGGCACTGAGGCATTCACGCAGAGCCCCAGGCACCAACGCCTGCCGGTAAAGTCGGTGGCCGTCCTGATCAGCGCCGTGATAGATGAAACCCTGGCCATCTGCCAGCGGCCAAGGCTGATCCTGTACTCCCGGCGCCTGGGTCAAGCGGTTCACCTGGCCACTTTCGTCCAGGCTGCAGATAAACGCCTCGTCCTCTGACGGCTGCTGAAAAAACAGCAGCGGCCCCTGCCCATCCGGCGGCAGGGCCGGCCCATGACAGGGTGCTGGGCCAGACAGCAGCAGGCTCACCCGGCCGGCCACACTCTGAAACAAAGCGGGCGGCCCCTCCCGGTCACTGACAAACACAAACGCCTCTGGGTCCCGGAAGGCCGCCCGGCCCGTGGTGTTGTGGCCTGGGGTCTCATCCAGCGGCACTTCCCGCAGGTCTGTCCCGTCTAGCGTCAGGCGGTACAGCCGCCGCACCTGGCCCGACAGCCGCTCGAACACGACAGCCTGGCTGTCAGGCGTCCAGATGGTACGCAGGTCTGTTCCGGGACCTGCGGTCAGGGACCTGGGCTCGCCAAAGCGTGGCAGGGGCATACCCGACCCTACACGGACGCCGATCTCATCAGCTGTAAAAACAATAAATTCCGAGTGGGCTTGGAAAGCTGCGGCCAAGAGCAAGAGAAGCGGGTTCCAGGCATGGAACTGGCAAAGAGGTCACTTCTCGATGGGCGAACGACACAGGCGGAAACCGCGTTACCGACTTTCTGGCTGCTCTTGCCTTGAGTGCGGGACAAGAGACCGGGCAGCGCCTGGACACGGCGCCGCCCGGCTCAGGTGCTCCCGCTTACATCAGGCTGCGAATGCGGCCTTCCAGTTCGCGGGCCACCGCGTCAGAGCCGGCTTGCAAGGTCTGGCTGCTCAGGTGCCAGTTGCCTTTGCGCTCCGTCTCGCTGGTAAAGATGCTCGCCATGCCAGTGGCGCGGCGGTCAACCTCTAGAATCACGTCCAGGCCGCCCATCTGCGGGAAAATCATCATCTCGATTTCCGCAATCTTGTACTGGCCGTAGGGCGGGCGGAAGCTGATTTCCTGGGCGATGCGGCCGTGGTGGTATTCCACCTCGCTGCCTGACAGCTGAAATCCCAGCTGCTGCGCGGCCATGAACAGGGTTTCCATCTCGCGGCTGGGCAGAATCTGGAGGGTGTCCTGGTCGCCGGGGTCGGCGGCGCCTGCAATGTCGGCGTCGGTGGCCAGCCAGACCGAGGTGCCGCTGAGGGTCAGGGGCGTGCCCGCAGGCACAGGAATGCTGAAGGGGAATTCGCGGCGCTCGCCTGGGCGCAGGTCGAAGCCCGGCACCACGGCCACCTTGCTGAGCTGGTGGTGAACATAGGTGTCATCGTGCTTGTAGCGGGTCGCCAGGCCCAGGTTAATGCGCTCAATGCGCTGGTCCACGCCTCCGCCCGTCACGACGATCACGCCGTTGACACTCTCGCCAATGCGCACAGCGGGGTTCTGCACCTGGGCGTCCACGCGCGCGCCACCCACACCGACTGCGGCCATCATCCGTTTTAAGAATCCCATACTCCTCCCTGTACGCCCCAGGCGCGTGAATAGTTCCGAAGATGACGTTTGGAGTCTAAGCTTTTTTGGCCGCAGCGCGCGATGACTGGACGGGCGGCGCGAGGAGGGCCGCCTGCATGGCCGCCCCGATGATGCCGGCCTCGTTGAGCAGCTGCGCGGGCACCACACGGCTGCGGTCCAGGGTCAGGTGGGGCGTCCATTTGTCGGCTTTTTTGCTGATTCCACCACCGATAATGAACAGCTCCGGGCTGAACAGCAGTTCCAGATGTTGCAGGTAGGAACAGGCGCGTTTGCTCCACTGTTTCCAGTTCAGGTCGTCGCGTTCCCGCGCCCGGTCAGAGGCCCAGGTTTCGGCGTGTTTGTCGCGCAGCCACAGGTGTCCCAGTTCGGTGTTGGGCACCAGCACGCCGTTATGAATCAGGGCGCTACCAATGCCAGTGCCAAAGGTCAGCACCATGACGGTGCCGTCTTGCCCGGCGCCAGCGCCAAAGCGGGCCTCGGCCAGCCCGGCGGCGTCGGCGTCATTGAGCAGATGCACCTCCTGGCCCACCGCCTCGCTGAGCAGCGTGTCGGCGTCCAGGCCAATCCAGTCTTTATGCACATTGGCCGCTGACAGGGTGCGCCCCCGCTGCACGATGCCGGGAAAGGTCACCCCCACCGGGCCGGGCAGCCCAAAGCCCCGGACCAGCTCGGCCACCACTGCCTTGACGTCGGCAGGCGCGGCGCCTTCCGGGGTGGGGATACGGCGGCGCTCGCCGACCAGCTGCCCGGTCAGGGTGTCCACTGGCGCGCCCTTGATCCCGCTCCCGCCTATGTCAATGCCCAGAGTCACGCTCATATGGGGTACAGCCTAAGCGATAGGCCACGCCCAGCGCCCCTGCCTGGCCGCCCCACTCTGTGAACTGAGTTCCTGTTTGAACAGGGTGCAATTTTGAACCGGGCGCGCTATACCTTGGGGAATCATGGATTCCACCTCGCTGCGCGAACGCCAGAAGGAGCGCCGCCGCGCCCGCATCTATTCTGTCGCCATTGACCTGTTCAAGCGCGGCGGCTTTCAGACGACCACCGCGACGGATATCGCGCGGGCCAGTAACGTCTCGCGCGGCACTTTTTTTAACTATTACCCCTACAAAGAAGCGGTGCTGCTGGACTACGGCAGCGAGGTCATGAACCGCCTGCGCGACCACGCCGAGGCCCGGCTGCACGAAGGCACGCCGCCCCTGACGGTGCTGTACGAGGTCTGGGACCGTCTGGCCGAGGAAAACACCCGCGAGCGCGACCTGTTTCCGCCGCTGGCCTACGAGGTGATGAACCCCAACCCCGAACGCGCCCGCACCGCCTACCAGGCGCTGCCCCTGAGCAAGGTCATTGAGCTGATTCTGCGCCCCATGCACCACGCCGGGCAGATGCGCACCGACCTGAGCCTGCAGCGCATCAGCAACCTGATTGCCGACACCTACCTGATGGTGGCGCTGCGCTGGAGCGCCTACGGCACCGAGCGTCCACTGCGCGAGGAAATGCGCCTCGCCCTGGGCCTGCTGCTAGAAGGTGCCGTGCGCCGCGACCTCCCCCGCCCTTGAGGCCCAGATGGGGCGCAGCGCGCGGTTCCCAGGAGGGCGCCGGGAGTACACTGCGCCGGTGAACGCCCTTCTCTTCCAGTTCCGCCGGCCATGACCCTGCCCGAGCTGCGGATTGGCACCGCGCGCCACGCCTTTCCGTTTAGCCGGGGGCTGCTGGTCGAGTCGCTGGTCAATGCTGGCGCCACCGGTGCGGGTGCGGCGGCGGCGGCGCGGCGCATTGAGCAGCAACTGCGCCTCGCGCGGCGCACCACCGTCAGTCCCAGCGAGCTTCAGGCCCTGATGGTCGAGGTGGCGCGCGACGTGGCCGGGTCAGCCGTGGCGCAGGCAGCGGCGGCCCAGACCCCGGCCTTCGTGGACATTCTGGTGACGGCCAAGAAGGGCGACCTGCCGTTTAGCCGGGGCGTGCTGGCGCGCACGCTGGAAGACGCGGGGCTGTCGGGTAAAGACGCCTACGCCACGGCCAGCACGGTGGATGTGGGCCTGCGCCAGCGCGGCGTGCGGCGCCTGAGCGCCGAGGAAATTGACAACCTGACCGAAGACGCCCTGGCCACCCGCTACGGTGAACATCTGCGCCTGACCTACCGCTACCTGCGCCACAACCGCGGCAAACTGGGCGTGCTGGGCAGCGACAGCAACATGCCCAGCCCGTTTTCCAAGGGCATTCTGGTGCAGTCACTGCTGGCCGCCGGGGTCGCGCCGGATGTGGCCCGCAAGGTGGCGCGCGTGACCCAGCGCGACCTGCGGGGCCGCGACGACCGCGTGGTCGCCCGCCACGCCATCCGCAACAAGGTCGAGGCGCTGCTGCGCGATGAGGTGGGGCCAGATGTCGGGGCGCGCTACCGCCTGCTGCGCGTCATTCGCCGCCCGCCCAGGCCAGTGATCGTGCTGTTGGGGGGCGTGTCAGGCACTGGTAAAAGCTTCCTGGCCGCCGAGATTGCCTACCGCCTGGGCATTGCGCGCGTGGTCAGCACCGATTCTATTCGGGAGGTCATGCGGGCCATGGTCTCCCCCGCCCTGGTGCCCACCCTGCACGCCAGCACCTTCAGCGCCTGGGAGGCCCTGCTCCCGCCAGGGGTGCCGCGTCCCGAGACCCCCACCCGCGAGGCCCTGCTGGCCGGCTTCCGTGACCAGGTGCAGCAGGTGAGCGTCGGCCTGGGGGCTGTGGTGGCCCGCAGCGTGCAGGAGGGCAGCAGCCTGGTGCTCGAAGGCGTTCATCTGGTGCCCGGCTACCTGCGTGCAGAGGCGTTCCGGGGCGCACTGCTGGTGCCCATGCTGGTCACGCTGCCCGACGAGGAAGAACACCGCCGCCACTTTGAAAGCCGCGACTCTGAAACGGCTGCGAGCCGTCCCCTGCACCGCTACATGGCCTATTTCAGAGAGATCCGCGCCATGCAAGATGAGCTGGAAGCCCTGGCCCGCGCCCAGGACGTGCCTCTGCTAGACGGCCTGACCCTGGATGAGAGCGCCGAGCAGGCTGTGGATGTGGTCCTGAAGCGCGTGATGGTGGCCCTGACTCCCGAAGAGCGGCTCAGCCTGCTGGGTGAGGACGGCGCTGAGCTGACTCTGGGTGCCGGAGGATAAGAAGACAAAGGCGCGTCTGCGGCCAGAAGTCTGACAGCGGCTGCCAGTTCCATTGAGGGCCCATCAACGCCCCTCTACTCCACTTTCGCCGCTGTCTCTGACGGACACCCACTGTGTCGGCCTCAGCGTGGTTGAGGGGTATGATCCTCAACCACGCTGAGTTCCGCTATGAGTCAAGAAAGAGAGCGCCAAAGGGGAATCCCGCTGACGCCTTGTGATCTAGACAAAGTGAAAACCCTTTTCAGGAACGGCCCGGTGTGGCCATGATTGAGCGCTGTACTCTCTGTTGCCAAAGCTGCGAGCGGCGCTCAGGTCAAAGCTTTTCTCGGGGCTAGGTGTTCAATTCAAGGGAAACAAGCCGCAAAAGCGGGGGGTGAGTCTGGAAGCAGCCAATCGGCTCTAGGCTATTGTCCTGCCGTGGGAGCCGCTCAGGGCTGACCCTGCCACTGCTCTGGCAGCTGTAATCAGCGCACGCTCAGCAGAACATCCACGTTGCCGCGTGTGGCCACACTGTAGGGGCAAACGGCATGGGCGGCGTGCATCAAGGCCAGGGCGTCGTCCTGGCTCAGGCCGGGGAAATGGCCTTCCAGAGCCACGTCCAGCGCAAAGGCCAGCCCCTCGCGGCGCAGGCCCACGCGAGCCGTTACGGTGCTGTCTGGGGTCAGTTCCAGCTTCTGCCGGCGCGCGGCCACACCCAGGGCGCCCTGAAAGCAGGCGGCGTATCCGGCGGCAAACAGCTGCTCGGGGTTGGTGCCGGGGCCATCGTCGCCGCCGATACCAGCCGGCACGCTCAGGGCGAAGTTCAGGCGGTCATCGCTGCTTGTCACGGTGCCGGCGCGCCCGCCTGTGGCGGTGACTTCTGCGGTGTACAGGTGATTCATGCGGCCCAGCATGGCGCGGGCCGATGCGCCGCAACGGCAAGCCGCCGCACAAAGAAGGTGTTCCTGCGTGAGGGGCAGTGAGAGAGTGAGGCTGCCGGGCTCCAGTTAAGGCCATCAGCCACCTGAGCTGACCAACTGTGCTCTACGGCGGAAGGAGACGAACAAGCGCTGGCGAGCTAGAGGAAGACCCAGCCCACAAGTCTCTGTTCTTCAGGAGATTCATGGGCGCCTCTGAAGCGGCGCAGGAATCTTCTGTTGTCGTGTGGAAAACACCGAACCACCTGTGAATGAGCACAGACTTGTCCCTGCCCAGCAGCTCTACAGAGCCGCGCGCCTTAACGCAACCTCATGGTCAATCTTCTGGCTCTCCTCTTAGAAGACCACCAGACAGACCTATCGCCAGGTCCATCTCTTTTGGTTCAGCGGGATGCAATAGACCTGCCGGCCAGAGCCGAACCCCCTCCCCTCTCACCACACGCGCACGCGTACGTAAGCCCGGTCAGCGTACCCATCCTGGCCAGGGCGCTGGGGCCGCACATAGGGAAAGCGGGTCGTGAGCAGGGGGTCAGCGGCCAGCACGTCTTCCAGGTGGCGCTCGGTGGCCTGGAGGGTGCCCAGCACCGCCGGATACCCGCCCGTGGCCAGGCAGACTTCACGCGGGCCGGGTGGCAGCACATGCACCCGCAGGTGTTCATCAGGCACGGGGCGGCCATCTACCAGACCGTAGCCGAAGGGGCCAGTCGTGTTGGCCAGGGCCGCGTGCGCCGTCAGCAGCGGCGCAATGATGACCTGCGCCGGGTCGTCGTGGCGCAGGGTGGCGGCGGTCTTGGCGTCACCACGGGCCAGCAGGGCGTGCAGAAACACGGCGCGCGCCTGAGCCGCCGCCGCCAGGGAAGGCAGCTGATTGGGCAGGCCGTAGACGCCCTGGCCGGCGGTCCCGCCGTCCCAGTGGGCGCCCACGGCCCCCAATTGCCAGACCTCTCGCCGCGCCGCACTGACGGCCGCCAGCGCAAAGGCCACCTGAAGGCGCGCTTCGCCGTGCCGGGTCCGCCCCAGCGCCGTACTTAGCGCGCGGGTCAGGCGGTCCGCCGCATCCCGCAGGTCAGCGCTGGGGGGCAGGTCCCGCAGGGCCGCCGCGCCCACGACAGCCGCAAAGCGCGCTGGAGGCAGGTCGTGCGGCCGGGCGCCGCCTGTCGTGGCGCCAAAACTCAGCCCGGCCACCAGGGCAATGTGGTGGGGGGTGACCACGAGCAGGTCAGCGCTATCTTCCAGCTGCCCACTGCGGGCACGAATGCTGGATTCCATGACCTGAAGCGGCATGGCGCCATACTAGTGGACCGCGCCCCAGGCTTCTGCCCTTACAGTCGGTGCAAGAACCCCTGAGAGTCAGAGTGATATTTGAAGCCGCCTCAGGGGTTTTCTTAACCGATGTGACGCGGGCGGAGCAGGTGATGGAGAGCGGCTTTTATAGATTTAAGGGCGTGCTGTTCAGAGCAGAACCGTTGTGTAAGGCGTGCCGTGGCCTCTGCTCCTCAAGAAGTCACCACCTGGACAGCTCGCATTCAGTCTGGCCCTTTGGTTGAAACCCTTCCGTCTTCTCGGTGCGTCAGGGCAGCAGGCGCTGCACCTGCCAGCGGTCATCCTGGCGCGCATACCGGAAGCGGTCATGCAGGCGGCTCGGGCGACCCTGCCAGAACTCCCACTCCTGCACGGTGACCCGGTAGCCTCCCCAGAACACCGGACGGGGCACCTCTGTCCCCTCGGGAAAACGGCGGTGCAGGGCGGCAAAGGTGGCGTCCAGCGCTGCCCGGTCCTGTACGGGGGCACTTTGCGGGTCGCTGGCATGGGCGGCCAGCTGGCTCTCGCGGGGGCGGGCGTGAAAGTAGGCGTCGGCCTCCTCGTCCGGGACGCGGGCCACGGGGCCATAGGCGCGCACCTGCCGTTCATGCTCCGCCCAGTGAAACAGCAGTTCGGCTTGCGGGTTAACGGCCAGGTCATGGCCTTTGTGGGACCCGAAGTTGGTGTAAAACGTCAGACCACGTTCATCGGCGCCGCGCAGCAGGACGGTGCGCACACTGGGCCGCCCACTCTGGTCAGCAGTGGCCAGGCTCAGGGCATACGGCTCTCGCAGGCCCGCGTCCAGGGCTTCTTGTAGCCAGACCTGAAACTGCGCCAGAGGCTCGGGGTGCAGGTCTGCGCGGCGCAGTTCGGCGCGGGTGTAAGACAGGCGCAGTCCCGTCAGGTCGGTCACGCGGCCCCCACGGGGCGCAGCGGCTGACACTGAGGGCAGAAGTGGGTGCCTCGCTGGCCCAGCACAATTTTCTCGATGGTCGTGCCGCAGCGATCACACGGCTGGCCGCCGCGCCCATACGCGTGGTGCTGGTGCTGAAACTCGCCGGGCGCGCCGTCGTGCTGGCGGTAATTCCCCACGCCGTCACCCAGGCTGCTGCCCCCGGCTTCGACGGCGCGGCCCATCACTTCGCGCACGGCGCGGTAGAGGCGCCCAGCTTCGTCAGCCGTCAGGCGCGTCTGAGCCGGGTGAATCTGGGCGGCCCACAGGCTCTCGTCAGCGTAGATGTTGCCCACACCACTGACCGGCTTTTGTGACAGCAGCCACGGTTTGACCGGACCACAGTCGGCCGCCAGACGCACAAAGTCATCCTCGCGGAAGTCCTCTGAGAGGGGCTCGGGGCCCATCGCCGCCAGGGTGGGGTGACCTGCATAGTCGCCGCGCGGCACCACCGCCACCTTGCCAAAGCGCCGGGCGTCGTCAAAGTACAGTTCGCCAGCGTCGGTCTTGAAGGTCACGCGGGTGTGCTTGCCGCTTTCCAGGCGAAAGCCGCCCGTCATGCCCAGGTGGACCAGCAGTTCGAGGTTATGGGGCTCGTCCTGCGCGGCGCTTTGCTCGGCCAGGTGCAGCAGCAGATACTTGCCCCGGCGGCTGAGGCCAGTCACGCGCCGCCCCTGCGCCAGATGGGTGTTGCGGTACTTATGAGGCGCGTCGTGGGCGACTTCCAGAATGGTGCGGCCCAGCAGCAGCGGCTCGATTTTGCGGCGGGTGGTTTCAACTTCCGGCAGTTCCGGCATGGGGGCAGCATAGCCCCGGAGCGCCGCACCAGACTGCGGCGAACATGACGGGGGTTAGGGGAAACTGGGTGCCGTTCAGCTCGTTGCCCACTGGGAGGGCACCAGCCTGGCAACTTCACGTTCTGAGCACTCTGCGCGGATTGACTCGTTTGCGACGCCCACTCCAGCCGAGGCTGCCTTACAGAAGTGAAGGCGGAGCGAGGCGCCAACCTCCGCATGCGTGTCTGCCCCCACCTTCGCCTTCTCCCCCACGCCCAAAGCGCAGCGCCACCAAAACCCCAAGCGGGGCTTCGGCGGCGCACAGCGGGTGAGGTAACGGGCAGCCAGCTCGGCCAGCCGCCACCACTCGCTTATCCTGCTTACTTCTGGCGCAGTTCCAGGAAGTATTTGTTCTGAGAACTGTTACTGACGGTGCCGGTGTAGGGGGCCTCGCCGTTCGTGGGGTTCAGGTGCGTGTAGGCACCCACCTGAAGGAAGTACGTCCCCGTGCTGGGCAGCGTGACCGACAGGATGTTGGTGACGGTATTGGGCTTGAGAGGCCGGCCCGAGGCGTCCTTGAGCGTCACACCGGCCGCGTCACGGATGTAGACGACGCCCCACAGGTTGCCCAGCGCCTCGCTGGGGTAATACTTGTCGTGCAGCACGATGTCCAGCTTCTGCCCGGCCGTCCCGCTGAACGAGTAGAAATCCACGTCGTACTTATCCTTGCCGGTTGTGGCGTTGTAATCCTTATTAAAGATGTACGCCAGGTCGGTGGCCTTGCCCACCTCGACGGGCTTGGCGCTGGCCAGGGTGTCGTTGGCCTCGTAGGGGTCGGTGGGGAACGGGTTGTAATAGCCCTTGTCCAGCTGGAAGACGGTGGGGGTGGTGCCTGCGTCGCCGCTCGTGACGGTGACCTCACCGACGTAGGTGCCGCGTTCCTCGGGTTTGCCGCCGGTCACGAGCAGGTCAGGCGTCCCGATGCGCAGGGTGTACTTGCCCGGCGCAATCGCGGCAAACAGCGCCTCGCCCCGGCTGTCGGTCTGGGCGCCGTAGACCATGCCGTCTGGCCCGGCACCTTCCAGAATCACGTCGGAGGCGGTGGTGGCGGCGACGTAGGTGCCAGTGTCGCCCTTGACCTGCACCTGAATACGGACTGTGCCGCCTCTCTCGGGCATGGGGCCGTTCTTCAGGCGCTCGGCCAGGCGGTCCAGGCGAATGGCGCCGTAGCCGGTTTCGCGGTCAAAGCCGCCCGCACTACTCCCCACGCTGGCGTCAGCAGTCTCTTCCATCAGGCGGCGCACCTGGTAGGGGTCCAGGTCGGGGCGCGCCCCCAGAATCAGCGCGGCGGTCCCGGCCGTGTAGGGCCCAGAAAACGACGTGCCGCTGATGAGCTGGTAGCCGCTGCCGCCCGCCGGCGTGGCGCCGCTCTTGCGGCTGCCGTCGTCATTCAGAAAGAGGGGCGCCGCCAGCAGCACGTCCACACCTGGCGCGGCCACACTGATGTGACGGCCAAACGTCGAGAAGCTGGCCTTCTTGTTGTTGATGTCCAGCGCCGCCGAGGCGATGACGCCGGGCAACATGGCGGGGCGCGACCATTCCTCACGCGAGGAATTCCCGGCGCTGGCCACGACCGTCACGTTTTTGCGCAGGGCGTAGTCCACCGCCAGCTTGATGGTGGGGTCGTAGCCGGGGCCGCCCCAGGAGTTGTTGAGCACCTGAGCGCCGTTGTCCACCTGCCACAAAATCGCCTTGGCGATGGCGGCGGTGCCCACGCTGCCCGGCGCGAAAATCATGGAAGGCTGGAACTTGGCGCCGGGGGCCACCCCCACGATGCCCTTGCCGTCCTTGGCGGCCGTGATGGTAGACGCCACCGCCGTGCCGTGCTCGATGCTGGGGTCCACCTGCCCGTTGACCGACCCGTCCAGGCCGTCAATCATGTCCAGCCAGCTCTGGGCGGTGGTGTACACCTTGCCGGCGCCCCGGGGGTCGTAGGCTTTGCCACTCCAGGTGGCTTTCAGGTCGGGGTGAGACACGTCGCTGGGGTCGTCCACGACGCCCACTGTGACGCCCGCGCCAGTAAAGCCGGCGTCCCAGGCGGCCTGAGCGGCCATGTGGTTCTGGTCCAGGGCGTACTGCGGGAGGCTGTCAAACGTCTGGTTAACGGCGGCCTGGGCGCCCAGGGCCGCCTGCTCGGGGGTCTTCTGGTCCGGCTCGCGCTCGGCGAGGTGGTGGGGGGCGGCGTAGCGCACCTCGCCCTCGCGGTTCAGCAGGGCCGCGACTTCCAGGGCGTCGTCTGCGGCGGGCAATTCCAGCACCACCACATCCAGCTGCGGAATGCGGTCAATGATGCGGGCGTTCAGGCGCGCGGCCAGGGCCTCGGCCGCCGGGGCTGGCAGATTCACGACAAGTTGCTGGCGCAGGTAGCGGGCGCCGGTACGCCCGTTGACAGCCACGGGGGCGGCGGGGGACGGCGCCGCAACGCTGGGCGCAGGAACCTGCACCGGGGTGGGCTGACCACAGGCGGCCAGCAGGGCCGTGAGGGTCAGGGCGGCCAGGCCAAAACGGGGGGTCTTCATGGTGGAGCCTCGCAGGGAAAAGGGGGACATCAGGGGCGCGTGGTGAAGTCGTACACGTCGGTGTAGCTCTGGGTGACGCCGCCGGGCACCACTTTGGTGGTGTCGGGGTCGCTGTACACGGCGTAGGCCACGATGGGGTTGGTGGCCGACTGCGGCTGGGCCGGGTCTTGCAGGCGGTAGGCGTAACCCATATGCACGTACCAGCTGTAGCGGCGGTTGGCCTGCAGCGGCGCAGGCGTCAGCTTGAGGGCCACGCGGTCCAGGCTGTGCGGCAGGCTCAGCAGGTCCGTGGCGGCGTCGTAATTCACCACGTTGCCAGCGGCGGCACCCGCACTGTCGAAATACACGCGGCCACTGCTGGCGTCCGTGACAGTCGTGGAGGTGGTTTTTTGCAGGACCACTGAGGGCATGGTCAGGCGCCCGGCCCCGGTGAACACGTCGTCGGTGCGCAGGGTAAAGCGCGCGCCCGTGGCCCCGGTGGCAAAGGCGTTCGTGCGCAGGGTGTAGGTAGGGAGCAGGTCGGCGCCCAGGCTGTCTTTGGCCGGGCTGACCAGCTGCGGCCGGAAGGGCAGCAGCGTGTGGGTGCTGGGCAGAGCAGGGGCGTCGCTGGTGGCTTCGGCCGCGCCCACGGCGGTCACGCGGTAAAAGTAGTCCCGGTCGGCTTCCAGGGTGCTGGTGTTGTCGCTGACCGTGCAGCGCTTGGTGGCCGCGCTGCACTGCGCCGTGTCGGCAAAGGCGACCTGGGTGTAGGGTCCGCCCGCCGCCGCTGCGCGCAGCACCCGGAAGCCGGTGAGACCCTCGGTGCTGGCCGGCTGGGCCCAGGACACGCTGACCCACAGATTGCTGCCCTGCGGGGCACCCTGCGGCCCGACGCCCATGATGTAGCCGATGCGCTCGCTGAGGGTGTACGCCACCGCCGCCACACCGGTCGGGGCGGTCACGGCGCCGGGCGTGCCGCTGCGGCGCAGCGTGACGGGCACGAGGTACGCCACGCGGTTGTAGTTAAAGTCCAGCGCCGAGACCTGCACGTAAATGTCGCCCTGCAGCCCAGCAGCAGGCAGAGACACCAGGCCGCTGTCCTGCTGGCCCTCGCCGGGCGCCGTCACGCCGGGGTCCAGACTGGTCAGGCCGCCGCGCAGGTCGGCCATCTGTCCGCTGGCATCCACCGTCACCAGCGAGAACATGAAGTAGCGCATCAGGCGCGCGCCGCCCGTGGTGTAGGCGCGCAGGTTCACGGCGTCGTTAAACACAGCGCCGGGTGCCAGAGTTTTCCAGGCCGCGCCGTCGGGGGTCATCAGCTTAAGCTGCGGCACGTCCGTGGGGGCGTTGGGGTCGGCGGCGCTGAACTGCCCCACCTTCAGGCGGGTGTTCAGGGTGCCGCGCGCCGCCGCCCCGTTGATTTCCGAGCCGGCCATGCCCGCCTTGCTGAAGACCAGATCGTAGGTGCCTTCAGGGATAGCAGCGAATTCCACATACCCAGCGGCGGAGGTGGTCCGCTCGGCCAGCACAGTCTGGCGGTCGCCGCTGCGGTAAATCCGCACGGTGCTGCCGCCCACGCCCTCGCCCCGGTTGGACCGCACCACATCGGCCGACAGGGTGGCTGGACCAGACCCCAGGAACGGGCCGGGAGCTGCGGGGATGTCCACCGTCAGGGTGGTGGTGGTCTCGCCCCGGTTGCCGGCGGCGTCGGTCGCCACGGCTTTCAGGGTGCGGGTGCCATTCTCGGCGGCCGTGTAGGCCTGCGTCCACTCGTAGGGAGCGGTGCTGTCGGTGCCCAGCAGGCGAGCGCCGTCGTAGAAGCTCACGGCCGTTACGCCCACGTTGTCGCTGGCCTGGGCCCGCAGGGTCACGTCGCCCGCAGCGCGCAGCGGGTTCGGGGTGGCGCTCAGGGCGCTGACGGTGGGGGCAATGGTGTCGGCGGTGTCGCCGGCCGGCACCTTGAGGTCGGCCGTCATCTCGTTGCCGGCCGCGTCCTTGACCAGCAGGGTCAGCGTCTGCTCGCCGGGGCGCACGCCGGGCACGGTGGCCGTAAAGGTGGTGCCGGTAAAGTCGCCCGCCGACAGCTGACGCAGCAGGCGGGCGCCGCTGTAGATGCGCGCACTGACCACGCCCACGTTGTCCTGCACGGCGCCGCGCAGCGTGACCTGCTCGCCGCTGCGGCCCAGCAACTCGAAACTCTGGATGGTCGGGGCCACCAGGTCGCTGCCCACCCCGACATTCACGGCAAAAGGGGCACGGGCCGTGACCGTCATCTGGCCTTCCACGGCGTCGTCCTGGCCAGCGGCCAGCAGCCCCGTCACATTAGCCGTGACCAGCAGGTCGCCAGTGGGCTGGCTGTCGGCGCGCACCAGGACGCCGCGCTTGGGCTCGGCGGTGCCGAGGTTGGCGCCGTTTTGCACCGTGTAGACCACCTGAAAGTCGTCCTGCGGCACGCGCAGATCGTCGCGCCCGTTAGCGCTCAGGCCCAGCACGTATTCCACTTCCTGCCCAGGCACCACCATATTCAGGGGCAGGCTGGTCAGACGGCCGCCCCCCAGCACGCTTTTCAGGGGCAGCGCCAGCGTCTGGCCCGAGGCCGTAAAGCTCTGACTGACCTTGCCAAACGCCAGCAGGTGCCGCCCGGCATTGGTGACGCCCAGGTCGTAGGCGCGGCTGGTGAAGGTATAGGCCACGCCCGCCACCAGCGACAGATTCAGCTGGCTCTTGCCGGGCGTCAGGACGAAGTAGGTTTGCTGGCCCTGCGGGTCGGCGGCGTTGTCACCGTTAAAGCGCACTGGCTGGCCCTGGCCGTCCAGCACGCTGACCTTGACCTCCTGCACGCCCGCGCCGCCCGGCGCATACGGCAAGCCCTGAGCGCCCAGGGTGCGGAGCTGGGGAAGATTGAGGGTGACGCTCAGGCGGTCCTGAGGACGGGGCGGCTCGCTGCCAGGCTGGCTACAGGCGCCAAGTATCAGCGCCAGACTCAGGGCGGAAAGGGAAATTCTCCGGTGCATATCACTCCTTGAACGTGAGGGGCCGCGCCAAGACGGCGGACAGGAAAAAAGGCCAGGACAAACCGGACAGTGCCCGGAGGCACTGCCACTTCTGTGCGTTCGTTGTGAACGGCTCAAGACGCACGTCGCCCCCGACCACTGGGGCAAAAAGCCCCGGTGACACACCGGAACGAGGCTGTGAACTGAACGCCCGGACTATACACACAAAGCTCATGGACGCCGGTCAAGGCTGGCAGGGGCCCTATATAGACAGACTGTTAGACAGATCTCTAGGGCCTGGTTCAGTAACTGACACGATTCGCGCCGACGGGGAGCAAACCGGTTACGTCCTAAGAAGCTCCTTGAATCTGACAACAGGTAGAGATTTCAATCAGCCAGTTGCCAATACTTATTTCGTCCCTGCCAGTTGGACACGAGGGTGATTGGACCAGGTTCAGACAGTGGAGCGACCTCTTCCTTTCTTCATCTGACCACTTGTTGGCCCTTATGTGGCGCGGGAAATGGCTGTTAGATCGGTTGGCGACCTATTGCGATGCCAGGGCGTAGAGAGTACAAAGACCAGCCCTCAGACGCTGGCTGCAGGTCTGTTCTCTTTTCTTCAGGGGAAATAAACCTGACTGACCTTCAAGACCCGCGTGCCGTCTAATTGCAGGCGTACCGTCCTTTCTTGAAACGGCCAGCAGGGTTTCGAGTTGCCCTGCCACGACCCCACAAACTGGTTGAGAGGCACAGACTTGGACACCACCGCTGAGGCGGCCGCATTCATGCACGACAGCTCAAAGGTGGTGCGGGCGTCTGTTTTCAGGGTACGCAACTGCGAATTGACGTTGCGAATATAGATGCCAGCGGGCACGCTGTTGTAAAAAGTCTCGGCATCTGGAAAGTACCCCAGGTCAACGGCGCGTGCGGCGTCTTTTGGCGTATCAGAGAAGACCTCGACATAGTCCAGTGACATGGTCACGACCTTGCCCTGCACCTTGAGTGCTTTCAGCACGGCGTACTGCGTGACCGGCGCCGCGACAGCAAAAGAGCCGACAGCCACCAGCATGAGCGCCACGAAATGGTTCATAACTGAGCCTATCCTGCCTGACCTGCGGCCCACTATCCTCCGCCTATGCCCACCCTCCTCCTGACTGGCTTTGAGCCGTTTCATACTCATCCGGACAACCCCAGCGCCCAAGCGGCGCAGGCGCTTCACGGGCGTGTCGTGGGCAGCTGGCAGGTGGAGTCGGCGCTGCTGCCGGTCGAGCCCCATGCGGCGGGGCGGCAGCTGGCCGGGCTGCTGGAGGCCCACCAGCCTGGGGCCATTCTGCTGACGGGCCTGGCGGCGGGGCGTCCGCAGCCCACGCTGGAACGGGTGGCCCTGAATGTCATGGACTTCAGCATCCCCGATAATGCCGGGCAGACCTACCGCGACGCCCCCGCCAGCCCCGAGGGCAGCCCCGCCGCGTACCTCAGCACCTGGCCCCTGAGGGCCACCCTGGCGGCGTGGCAGGCCGCAGAGATTCCAGGCCATATCTCGAACACAGCAGGTCTGTATGTCTGCAATTTTGTGCTGTACGCCGCGCTGCATGCGCTGGACAGGGGCGGCCGTGCCCACATTCCCTGCGGCTTTCTGCATGTCCCGGCCAACGCAGCGGTGGCGCTGGCCTGGCCCGAGGAGCGCCCGCCACTGCCGTATTTGCCGCAGGTCGAGATTAACCGCGCGGTGGAAGTGGCGCTGGAGGCTGTTGCGCACGAAGAGGTTTGATAGTGGAGATTAGCAGAGACAAATGGAGCGCTGCACCTCGCTCTGACGGATGCCGCCCAGGATCAGCAGGCTCAAGCTGTCAGACTTTCATCGCAGGCCTGTTGAGCCGCGCCGCATGACAATGTACTTTGAATCGGAAACCTATTGAGAGACCACAGGGCGAGAACGCAGGTAAAATATGCGTGATTTCAGAGTGTTTTCCCCGTGTGGGCGGGGATGTTCCGAACTCGCGCAGCAGCGCCACGTTGCCTTCGGCATTTTCCCTTTTCTAGAAAGGATGTTCTGCAGCAGGTTTGCTGCACCGCCATCATGCGAGCATTTTCCCCGTATAAGCGGAGATGTCCCAGTGACCAAGCCGCTCACGAATCAGCCCCTGCAACTTTTCCAGTGTGAGCATGAATACTCCCATGCCATTTCTATGGCCGCAACAGACAGTCAAACCTCGCTCCATTTCAACACCACCCAGCCCGTTATGGAAATGGCGCGCGGCCTGGTTGCCAGTCTCCCCCTTCCCCTCCAGCCCAGTGCCACACCCCTTCACCCGCAGGAGCGGCCGCCAGCGCCGCCTTCACAGCTTCCAGTGGCACGCGGCGGGCAAAACGGGTCCGGGCGTGCCAGGCCGCCAGCGCCGCTTCGGGCTGGGTGGGACGCAGGCCCCGCAGCGCGGCGTGGGCGCGGTTAACCGCCAGATCAAACAGCGCCGGTGGAACAGCGCCGCCTGCCGCCTCACCCGCCGGGCTGGGGTCAGTCAGGAAGGGCCGCTCCTGGGGCATGTCAGGCCAGTCGGGGCCGGTTGGCCAGGGCGGCCATCTGCCCGGCGTGCCAGAGGGTGTGGCGGGCCAGCGCACGCAGCAGCTCAGCCACCGTGGAGGTCGCGCCAGCATGATTCACGGAGAGCGAGAGGCTGCCCGGCGACAGCGCCCTGATAGCCCCGACCTCCCAGGTCATCAGGCGGGTCAGGCCGGCGTCGGCGGGCGGCGCCGCAGCGCCCGTGGCTGCCGACACGGCGGCCCAGACGTCCTGCTTCACCGCCGTCAGGTGGGCGGCCAGCGCAGCAATCCGGGGGTGAGGTTGGCCGTCCACGCGCGCGAGCGCCGCCCGAACGCTGTAGGTGGGGGCATGGTTGGCCTCATCCAGCAGCGTGGCCAGCTGGTCCGGTGTCATGAGAGCCGGAACCCCTCGCCGTCGCGGGTCAGCCGGCCCAGGTCGAGCAGGCGGGCCGTGACCGCGCGCGCCTGCTCGTCATTCAGAGGGCTGGCGGCCCGCAGATCGTCCAGGGTAAAGCGGCCTCCGCGGCGGTGCGCCAGGCGGTACACCATGCGCTCCTGCACGTCGGGGCGGGCACTGCCCAATTCACGGCGCGCAAAGGTGCGCCACACCAGATAAGCCACGAGCGCGCCCAGCAGCAGCGCCAGCGGAATCAGGCTGGCGGCAAAGGCCGGGTCGCCCACCCGCTCGCCCAGCGCATGAAGCTGCGCCTGGGCGGCCGTGACCTCGGCCTCCGTGCCCGTTTCGCGCAGGCGGCGCAGCGCCCCGCGCGCCCGCAAGTAGGCCATGACGCCGCCCAGATCGCCGCGCACATACAAGGCGCTGTAGGCGATTAGGGCCGACGAACACCCGGCAATGACCGCAAGGAAAAGCTTCTGGACATTCACGCCTTCCATGCTAAGGGAGGCCCGCCGGAAAAGACGGTGAGCCGCCTCCTTTACCGCCGCACCTGGCGCACCGCCGCCTTCAGGTCACGCAGGGCCCCTGCCGGGTCGCCAGGGGCGTAACGGGCGGTGTGATAGGCCAGCAGCACCCGGCCCAGCGGCTCGGCCAGGTCCGGGCGGGCTTGGGTCACGCGGGCGGTGTAGTCAGCGGCGGTTTCGCCGGGGGCGCGTGGCAGGCGCAGACGCGCGCTCAAATCGTGCAGCGCGCCGGCCGCCGGGTCTACCGGGCGCCCCCGGCGCCGCAGCACCAGCAGGGCGGGCAGCAGGGTCAGCGCCACCACCACCGGCAGCAGAATCAGATACGCTGGCTGACCCACGCCACCCAGTCCCGCGCGGGTCAGCAGATCGCTCTGGCGCTCGCCGTCATAGTCCACCACGAGGTCGTTCCAGCGGTTTTGCAGCGTGTCCAGCCGCAGCCGCAGCTGGGCCAGGGGGCCGGGAGGCAGCGCCGCCGTGGCCAGGGGCTGCGTGAGGGCCGTCTGCACCCCGGCGCTCAGCCGCGCGGGGGCGATGGCCGCCGTGGGATCCACCCGCACCCAGCCCTGACCGGGCAGCCACACCTCGGTCCAGGCATGCGCGTCGCGCTGGCGGATAATCAGGTAGTCGCCGTTGGACTCGCCGCCCTGATAGCCGCCCACCACGCGGGCGCTCAGGCCACTGGCGCGCATCAGGAAGGCAAAGGCGCTGGCGTAATGCTCGCAAAAACCGGTGCGCGTCCCAAACAGGAAAGCGTCCACCCGGTCCTGCGCGGGCAGGGTGGGCGGCGACAGGGTATAGGTAAAGCCGCCCCGGCGCAGAAAGTTCAGTGCGGCGTCCACGCGCGCGGCCGGGGCCAGGCCCTGCCAGGTCTGGGCCAGGGCGCGGGCGCGCGGACTCTGGCTACTCGGCAGCAGCTGATTAAAGGCCAGGCGGTTGGCATCTTCCTGGCGGCCCAGGCGGGCGGGGCGGCTTTCCAGCTCCACCCGGCGCCGGGTGGTCACGGGACGAAAGGTCACCGCCTGAAACGCGCCCGTAATAGACGCGCCGGCCGGCACACGCGACGGCACGTCCAGCGCCAGCAGCCAGGGCGTCCCGCTGGGCTCCAGGGTCAGGGTGTACGCCTGGGCTGGGCCCGTCGGCTCCACGCTGGCGGGCGCGCCTCCGCCCCGCACCTGACGCCAGGTTTCGCCGTCGTAGGCCTCGTACACGGGGCCACGCCAGTAGCGGGCGGATGAGGCAGGCGGCTCGCCCTGAAAGTCGGCGCGGAAGGCCACCGCGTCACTCTGGGCGAGGTTGCTAAATTCCCCGGCGCGAATCTCACTTGACAGGCCGGTGGTGGCCTGGCCCTGCACCGGCAGCTGCCACAGCGGCGCTTCGGGGCGTGGAAACAAGACGAACAGTGCGGCCGCCAGCGGCGCGGCCAGGGCCAGCAGGCCGCCGGCCCGGCGCAGCGCCGCCCGTGTGAGGGTCAGGCCCGCCGCCGTCCACCCCGGCGCGGCGGCCAGCAGCAGGGCTGCACACAGCAGTGTGTGCAGCGCGGTCAGCGGCCCCTGGCTGAAAAAGTAATGGGTGCTGGTCGTAAACAGGCCAAGCAGAATGAGCAGGCGACCGTCGCGCACGTCGCGGCTCTCAGCGGTCTTGAGAGCCACCAGCAGCGCCAGAAAGGCCGTCCCTGCGTCGCGGCCCAGCAGGGTGCCGTAAACTGCGTTCAGGGCGGCGCCGCCGGCCACAGCCAGCAGGCCCAGCAGCCAGGTCGGCAGCGGGGCCAGGGCCTGCGTCCCCGGCGGGGTGGGGCGGGTGCGCCACGCGGCGTGGGCCAGCAGCGCGGCCACCAGGGCCGTCAGCCAGACCGGGGCGCGCAGGGCCGTAGGCGCCAGGGTGACCGCTAGGGCCAGCAGCGTGCCGCGCAGGGCCAGCGCCTGGGCCAGAGACAGCGACCGGGCCGGAGCAGCGGTGAGGGCCAGACCCGGGCGACGCGGTGGGGTAACGGCCTGCGGAAAGGGCGCGTGCAGCGCCAGCGTCCGGCGAGCCGCCAGGGCGTGTGCCTCGCCGCTGTCCACCGGCAGGCGGGCACCGGGCAAGTGGAGGGCAAAGGGCAAGCCAGTGGCCGTCAGCTCGGTGACCCAGGCGCTCAGGCGCGAGAGGCGAGCCTCGGGGTCACCCGCTGTATCGGCCCAGTCCAGCAGGCGGGCGCGGCCCTGCGGCGCGTCCGTTTCGCGGGTCAGCAGGGTGCCGGTGCGCGCCACATGCCGCCACGACACCTGCCGGGGCGAGTCACCGGGGGCGTAAGGCCGCAGCCCTGCAAATTCCTCGTCACCGCGTGTGCGCTGGGCGCCGTCGCCGCTGCCCGCCACGGTGCGGGTGGGGGCCGGCGGGACGCCCTGTTCGGTCGCCGGATGAACCAGGACCGTCTGAGGGTCGGGGGCGGGCAGAGCCACCCGCCACAGCCCCAGCCGGTCAGAGACGCGCAGCGCGCCCTCCACGCTCAGGGGGCCACGGTGCCGGGCTAGCACAGAGAGCGTGCCGCTCGACACGCCGCCAATCAGCGGCCACGCGCCCACTGCCTGCGCGCCGCCCCCCCGCAGGGTCAGGGCCAGCACGCCCTCAGCCCCGCCCGAGAAGGACACGCTGAAGTCGGCCAGCCCGCCTGCCGTGACGGCCACGGGCGGCGCCAGCGACACCCGGACGCCCCGCGCCGCCCGCAGAGCCTGTGTGGCGGTCATGACCCAGACGCCGCCCAGTAGAAAAGTCAGACCGTACCCCAGACTGAGACCGTAGTTCACGCAGCCAATCAGGGTGAGCAAAATGACCAACAAGAAGGTCAGCCCAAACCCGGTGGGCCGCAGAGCAAGGGGCGGCGCGCGCATGCCAGCCGCCTTACGGAATCGGCGTGTCGGCCAGGACGCCGCGCAGGACGCTGGCCACCGACACGGATGGGTCACGCAGGGTCAGGCGGTGCGCGGCCAGCGCCGGAAACACCGCTTGCACGTCCTCGGGCAGCACCATGACGCGCCCGGCCAGGTACGCCCAGGCCCGCGCCGCCGAGAGCAGCGCCAGCAGGCCACGGGGACTGAGGCCCGCCGAGAGGGCCGGGTGTTCGCGGGTGGCGCGCGCCAGCACCTGCACGTAGTCCAGCAGTGGGGCGGCAGCGTGAACCCGGTCCACCTCGGCCTGCATGGCCAGCAGCGCCGGCGCACTCAGGACGGCCGGCAGGTCGCGCACCGAGATGCTGCGCCCTCCCGTTTCGAGCAGTTGCCGTTCGGCGCGCGGGTCGGGGTACCCCAGGGTAACCGTCATCAGAAAGCGGTCCAGCTGCGCCTCGGGCAGGGGGCTGGTGCCCACGAAGGCCGCCGGGTTCTGGGTGGCAATCACGAAAAAGGGGCTGGGCAGTGGCCGGGTCACGCCCCCTTCAGAGACCTGACGCTCTTCCATCGCCTCCAGCAGCGCCCCCTGGGTACGGGGCGTGGCCCGGTTAATCTCGTCGGCCAGCAGAAGCTCGCTGAACACGGGCCCTTCCAGAAAGCGGAACGACGCGCTGGGGGCGTCCCAGACCGACACGCCCGTCAGGTCGGCGGGCAGGAGGTCGGCCGTGAACTGAACGCGGCGAAAATGCAGGCCACAGGTGCGGGCCAATGCCTGCGCCAGTGTGGTTTTCCCCACCCCTGGCTGGTCCTCAATCAGGAGGTGTCCGCGCGCCAGCAGGCAGCTCAGCGCCAGGCGAAGCTGCGGGCCCTTGCCCAGAATCACCCCTTCCAGCTGGGTCAGGGCCGCCTGAAGCGCCGCCGCATGGCTGGCGTGCGCGGGGGGTGGGGGCAGGGTGGTCATGCGGGTCAGCTTAGGGGGCGGCCTCTGACAAAACTGCAACCCTGCGCTCAGGCTTCAGAAGAGGTAAAAAGGGGGTGTAGAACGTGGGGCGTAGGACGTGGGAAAAGCGACTAGAGAAGGCAGCCGATTTGCCTTTCAAACGGGTCCTGGCCAGGGAATGCCAGGTTCAGCCCTGATCTGGAGACCCGCACATAAGGGGGCGACGCGGGGAGTGAACGCCTATGCTCAGCAGGTGAAGCCCTTTCCTCAGGCCCTCAGTTGGTCGGCCATTTTGCTCGGCTGGGCCGACAGGTGGATGACCGTTCAGGAACTGGCGGCTTTGGCAGAGAACCGGCTGCTGGCGGCGTCTGGTGATGAGCTGACGCTGCTCTCTGAACTGGTGTCTTCCCGCAGTGACACGCCCAGAGCAGAGGTGCGGGACCTTCTTCAGCGCCTGGCCGATAGGGAGAACTGGCCGAGGTTTTTCGCCCTCAGAGAGTGGCAGGTCGTGCGCCTGAGGTGGGCGCTGGCCCACCTTGACGACATCCGGGCCAAGGACGGGTTAGAGACGTACTATCAACTGCGCGAACTGGAAGCGGTGTGGGAAGACACCGGCACGCCTCTGGATATGCCCCTGCTTCACCCGTTCCTGTACTCCTGCGCCGAGATGGACGACGCAGAGGGCGGCCTAGAGCTGACGCGCGCTCAGCTTGAACGGTGGTTGCAGGGGCAAGAACAGCTCCTCATCACCGCTCGCGCGCTGCATGACGCCGGCCAGCACACCGCCCTTCAGACGCTGGCGGCGGCCTTTGAAACCTTCCAGGCCAACGGGCAAGGGCGCCTTGACCTGTTGCAGTCGGAAAAGGCGCTGCTGGAAAGCCTGAATCACCACCGGCACCAGGAGTTGAACCTCCGGGTGTCGGCGTTCAATGCCGAGCAGCTCAGGCGGCGCGTGCAGCAGGCGAGGGCCGAAAAGGCAGCTCCCCTCTAAACCGTTAGCCCTTCCACTTGGTTCAGGCGTCTGGCTCGTCGGTTCCGGCCTCCTCTCGCCCCGCGCCCGCCCAGCTGCCCAGCCACGCGCCGGCGGTATCGAATAGCCAGTCGGTCACGCCTGCCTCGCGCGGCGGCACGAAGGCCTGGTGCACCTCGTCCAGCGCCCCAAACCACGCGGCCAGCACCCAGGCCAATCCCGGCCGCCCCGTGGCCCGCCCCAGCGCAAAGCCCAGGGCCAGGTACACCAGAAAATGCACCCCCCAGTCCAGCGGATGCACCAGGCGAGGGCCAGGTGTCTGCGGCTGCGCGCTGAAATACCAGATGGCCGCCATCAGCGCCAGCGCCGGCCCCCACCACAGCGGGCGGGCGCGGCGGGTCAAGGGTGGCCCCCGCCCTGCGGGTGTTCCACCAGTTCAATCAGGGTGCCCTGGCCCCACTTGGGGTGCAAAAAGGCCACCCGCGATCCGGCCCGGCCTGGCACCGGGGCCGCCTGCAAAAAACGGGCGCCCTCAGCACCCAGGCGGGCCATCTCAGCGTCCAGGTCAGCCACGCGGTAGGCCGTGTGGTGCAGGCCCGGCCCCTTTTTGTCCAGAAAAGCCGCAATGGGGCTGTCGGGCCGGGTGGGCATCAGCAGTTCAATCAGGGTATCGCCCACCTGATAGGCGCGCACCCGCACGCCCTGGGTGGGCACCTCCTCGTCGGGCCCCTCGGCCTTCAGGCCCAGCGCCACGTAAGGTGCAGCCCCAGCGTCCAGGTCCGGGGTGGCAATCGCAACGTGATCCAGCAGCAGCGCAGTCATGCGCGCAGGCTAATACGAAACAGCAGCGGGACAACAAGAGGGGGGCGCGGCACCCAGCAGACAGCACGACAGGAGGACGCAGCCGGCCTGAAGATCAGGCCAGCCAAGACACTGGCACGTTACCAAGGCTGGCCTCATAGCCGCGACGCCGAAGGTGAGCCGGCGCCCTGCCCTCTCCAGGCAACGGCCTCCCCTTGTTAGAAATCCGCACTGCGCCGTTCACAGTCCCCAACATCAGGAACACACCGGGGAAGCAAGGCTTTGCTGCTTCCGACTACCCCTGCTGAGGCCGGGCGCGGATGTACCAGTGGGCCACAGCGCGCATGACTTCCTTGTTTTCGCCGTCCTGCACACTGATATTCAGCACCAGACGGGCCTTGCCCTCGCGCGCGAAGTCGGCGTGAGCCTGGGGCAGGGCGGCGGGGTCAGCCGCCTCGGCACGGGCCGTCAAGTCGCCCTGAGCACGGCCCACATAATGGGTTTCCAGCTTTTCAATCAGGGGCACAGCCGTCATCAGCTGCGCGGCAAAAGCGCCCGCAAAGGCCGCGCCACTGACCGCCTCGGCCAGCAGAAACTGCACGCCCGCATGGATGGTGCCCAGGTGGTTGCGAAACGGCGCGGTGTCCGGCGCCTCGCCAGTGGCCCAGCCCACGCCCACACCGGTAATCTGCACGCCCACGGTGGCGTTCATGGGGATATCGTGCAGGGCTTTTTTAACGGCCTGGACAGCAAAGGCGGGGAGAGCAGCAGTTTGGGTCATGCAAAAACCTCCAGGAGAACACCAGATTTTGAACTGGGTCCAAGTATAGCGGAGGCCGCAGACCAGCTCAGCCGGAGACAAGGACGACCTGATCTTTAGTCAGGTCGCACGCTTCTTGCCCGAACGTGGGTCAGGCTTGGCTATGGCAGACAACGACCGCAACGGCACGGACAGGGACGAGAACCGGGGCCAGGGCGAGGGCCACCAGCAGGTCGGCAACCAGCAGCAGCCCAGTGGCGGCGCCCGCTACCGCGAGGACGACACTCCGTCTCACATGGAGGGCGGCCCTGGTAACGAACGCGGCCAGGGGCAGGGCAACGCCAATCAGAGTGGCGACCGGGGTCAGGGCAGCGGGCTGGATCATAGCCCCGACAGCAACTCGGACTAGGCTCAAGCACTCCCCTAAGCTCAGCAGCCTGCCGTCTCCACGGTCTATTCGGATTTCACCATTGGTCAGGGCAGTTGACTCCAAGTCTTGAGAACCTCCAGTGAGAACAAGCGGGCTGGGCAAACGCACCCTCAGAGGTGCCGTGTCCCAGCCTGCCTGGCTCTGCACTCAGGTGTAAGGGTCTTCCAGATACCGCCGCAGCACCGTGAGGGGCGCGTAGGTGCCGGCCAGCAGCTCGGCCCTGATCTGCCGGGCGTGGGTCCAGGTGGCCTCGGCCTGCGCCTCTGTCACCAGCCCGGCGGCCACCGCTGCCTGCAAGTCCTCCCCATCGATGATGTGCGCCTCGGTCACGCTACCGTGCCCGGTCTCCCCCACCACCCAGTTGCCAATCACATCCAGATAGAGGTCGTCGTGCCAGGGCAGCCCATCCTCGCCCACGCCTTCACCACCGTGCAGGTCCACATAGAGTTGCCGGGGGAAGCCAGTCCCGTCCAGCATGGCGCTCAGGGCGCTGCCCAGCACGCCTTCACCGCTGCCTGTGGGGTGAACGCGCACCCAGCGAAAGCCGTGGTCCAGAATCCGCACCGTCTGGTCACCAAAGGGCACGTCCTGAGGCCGCGCGACCTCGTGGGCAGTGAAATCCACGATGACGTGACCAGGCACGCGCACCACGCTCTGACTGTGGCGCACAGCACGCGACCAGGGCCGCAGGTCAAAGACCTTGCGCTTCATGTGGGTGACAGGGCACTCGGCGCTGCTAGGCCCTGCACCGCACGCAGCATCAGGTCGCCTTCAATGGCCTGCACGCGGGCTTTGAGGCTGTCCAGCGTATCGCCGGGCTGCACTGGAACGCGCGCCTGGGCCAGCACTGGCCCCTCATCAATGCCGGCCGTGACCAGATGCACTGTCGCGCCGCTTTCGCTGTCCCCAGCGGCCAGCACGCTTTCATGCACGCGGTCGCCGTACATGCCGCGCCCGCCGTGCCGGGGCAAGAGGCTGGGGTGGATGTTGAGCAGCCGCCCGGAAAAGTGGGTCAGCACACGCGGCCCAATTTCCCGCATATAGCCGCTGAGCACCAGCGTGTCGGCCCCGGCGCCCACCAGAAACGCCAGGATCGCCGCGTCCAGTTCGTCGGGGTCAGGGTACCGGGCGCTGCTCAGGTGGGCGGTCTGCAAGCCCGCCGCCTGTGCCCACGCCAGAGCGGGACTGCGGCTGTTGTTGCTGACCAGAGCGGCGGGCGTGGCAGCCAGTTCGCCGCGCTGACACGCGGTCACGAGTTGCCGCGCCGCGCTGCCGCCGTGTGAGGCGAGAAAGGCGAGGTTCATGGGCGCTCCCAACGGGCCGTGGCCAAACAGGGAGTGGAGAGTGGCAAGGAGGAAGTGGCCAGCAGCACAAGCTCTCCACTCCCCCCTGACCACTCGCTACTCACTGGCCCAGCTCCTCAAGCAGATAGGCGCTCGTCAGAATCCCGTTGTGGTAGTCCTGCACAGCAAAGCTCTCGTTGGGGCTGTGCGGGGCGTCCTCGTTCAGACCCATGTCCACGAACAGCACCGGCGCGCGCAGGATGTCGGCAAAGGCGGCCACAATCGGAATGCTGCCGCCCGTGCGGGCAAACACGGCCTCGCGGCCATAGACGCGCTTCAGGGCGCGGTTGGCGGCCTGGTTGTAGGGGCTGTTCAGGTCAAACTTGAAGGGTTTGCCGCCGTGGTGCGGCACCACCCTGGCTGTTACGCCCGCCGGGGCGATGGTGGGCACGTAGTCGGAAATCAGCCTCGTAATCCGCTCGGGGTCCTGGCCGGGCACCAGGCGCATGCTGACCTTGGCGCCCGCTTTGGCGGCAATCACGGTCTTGCTGCCCTCGCCCTGGTAACCGCCCCAGATGCCGTTCACGTCCAGGGTGGGGCGGCCCCACAGGCGCTCCAGGGTGGAATACCCCTCCTCGCCGGGCAGCGCGGGCACACCGATGCTGCCCGCAAACTCCTCATCGCTGTGGGGAAGGCTGGCCCACATCTCGCGCTCCTCGGCGGTCAGTTCGTCAATACCGTCGTAGAACCCCGGAATGGTGACGCGGCCCTGGTCATCCTTGAGGCGGGTGATGATTTCCGCCAGCGCGTTAATCGGGTTGGGCGCCGCGCCACCGTAGCTGCCGCTGTGCAGGTCGCGGTTGGCCCCCTGAACGTGAATCTCCACATAGCTCAGGCCGCGCACCCCGTAGGTGATGGTGGGAATCTCAGGCGCAAAGCGGCTGCCGTCGCTGATGACAATCACGTCGGCGGCCAGTTCGGCCTGGTGGGCCTGCAAGTAGGCTTCGAGGTTGGGGCTGCCAATCTCTTCCTCGCCTTCCAGCAGGAACTTCACATTGACGGGCAGGTCTCCCTGCGACAGCAGCAGCTCGGCGCCCTTGACGTGGGCGTAGGCCTGGCCCTTGTCATCGGTGCTGCCGCGTGCGTAGATGCGGCCATTCCGCACCGTGGGCTGAAAGGGCGGTGTCACCCATTCTTCCAGCGGCGCCTCGGGCTGCACGTCGTAGTGCCCGTAAATCAGGACGGTGGGCTTGCCCGGCGCCTTCAGGTGCTCGGCGTACACGACGGGGTGGCCGGCGGTGGCGTCCACGCGCGCGGCAAAGCCCAGGCCCGCCAGCTTGGCCCGCAGAAACTCGGCGGCCTGGCCCATCTCGGCCTTGCGGGTGGGGTCGGCACTGACGCTGGCAATTCGCAGGAGGTCAAAGAGTTCGGCGTCGGCCTGCTCGCGGTTGAGCAGCGCACTCAGGTCAGCAGTGGTCATAGGGCGACTATAAGGGGTGAACCAGAACGGGTGTCCAACCCTGACCCAGAGAGGGCGAAGAGGGGAGGTGCCCGGCGATCTGAAGGGGTGAACTGCCGGAACGTTCGGGGTGGCTCGGCGCGACTTCGCGCCCATGATGTTCAGGGGCGCAAGCCGCTCTGGGCGGAGTTGGCACACATCAAAGGGGTGCAGGCTCCTCCCCGCTCTTCTCCCCTCCTCAATCAACCTGCGCCCTCTGACTCAGGCCTCTGCCGCTTCACGGTTTCATAAACACTGCCTCCGGTATACTCAAGGGACGTTATGCCCTCTGACGCCAAACATCGGCCCGTATACGTCATCTCCGTGGCGGCGGAACTGGTGGACATGCACCCCCAGACCCTGCGGCTGTACGAGCGCAAGGGCCTGATTCGGCCGGGGCGCTCCAGCGGCAAGACCCGGCTGTACAGCGAACGCGACATCGAGCACCTGCGCGAGATTCGCCGCCTGACCCAGGAACTGGGCGTCAATCTGGCGGGCGTGGAAGAAGTGATGCGCCTGCAACACGAACTGGACGACCTTCAGGGCGAGTTTGAGGCCGAGATTGAGCGCATTGAGGGCGAGCTGCGCGAGCAGGCCAGGCGCCCCGAGGCCCTGCCCGCCGAGGGCGGTCGCCTGGACCCCCGCGACCGGCCGGTCTACGTGATTTCTATTGCCGCCGAATTGGTGGACATGCACCCCCAGACCCTGCGGCTCTACGAACGCAAACAGCTCATCCGGCCGGGGCGCTCCAGCGGCAAGACCCGGCTGTACAGCGAGCGCGACATAGACCACCTGCGCGAGATTCGCCGCCTGACCCAGGAACTGGGCGTCAATCTGGCGGGCGTAGAAGAAATCATGCGGCTGCGCCACCAGCTCGACGCCGCGCGCCTGGGTCTGGAAAGCAACGTGCGGCGCATCCAGGAAGACATCACTGAACGCATGACCAAACTGCGGACCCTGCCGCAGGGCGAGGCCGAGAGCGACCTGGACACGAAGACTGGCGAAGGAGACCCTCTTTGAGACCGCCGCCGAACGGTACACTTCGGCATGATCTGCGCGGCCCCCGGCCACCCTGCACCCCGCAGGAGGCACCCATGAGCGCCCTGTCCCGACCCCCGGCGGCCGCATGAGACCGCTGTGGGTGGTGGGCGATATCCACGGGGCCTATGACAAGGTGCGCGCCCTGCTGCTGCGGGCCGGCCTGATTGACTTTTCTGACCGCTGGACAGGCGGCGACGCCCATCTGGTCTTTCTGGGCGATTACGTGGACCGTGGCCCCAATGGCGTGGGCGTGATTCGCCTGATTCGCAACCTCGAAAGCCAGGCGCGCGATGCGGGCGGCCTGGTGAGCGCCCTGCTGGGCAACCACGAGGTCATGTTTCTGGCGGCCCTGGTGTTCCGGCAGGGCGACCCCCACGACCGCCTGGGCTTCCGCGAATACTGGCTGGACAACGGCGGCCAGCCCAGAGACGCCGATCAGCTGGAACCCAGTGAGATGGGCTGGCTCTCCGAGCGGCCCGCGATGCTGCGCGTGGGCGAGTGGCTGCTGGTTCACGCCGACAGCACGGTGTATCTGAAGATGGGCAGCACCATAGACGACGTCAACGCCAGCGTGAAGGCGGTGATGGCCCACCCCAACCCCGACGACTGGGGCGTCTTTATGAACGCCTTTACCGAGCGCTTCGTGTTCGTGCTGGGCGGCGGCGAGGCCAAGGCCCGGCGAATGCTCGACACCTTTGGCGGCGCGCGCATTGTCCACGGCCACACGCCGGTTTACATCCTGCTGGACGAACATCTGCACGGCCCCACGCTGGGCGCCGGCGCGCCGATTCCGTATGCCGGGCGCCTGTGCTTGGCTGTGGACAGCGGAATGGCTTACCGCGAAGACGCCGGCTTCATCGTGCGCCTGGACCCGGACGGCCTGGCTGACGTGGTGCCCTTTCCCAGCGGGGCGTCCCTGTACTGAAGAGGGCAGTTCAAGAGCGAGTTTGAACACAGAGAAGCGGCGCCAGACGAAAAGAGTCGTGGCGCCGCTTGTCGGTGATTTACCAGATTACTGGCGTGTGCGGCTGGGCAACGGTCCCGAGCTGCTCTCGGTCCAGAAGAGAAATTTTTTCTTCCGCTCTGCCTGTAACACTCTTTTGCCTCAATGACGGGAGTGCTTCACCAGCCATTCCACGAAGGCCACCGGCTGGCCGCAGAGCCTCGCCCTGCTCAATAGCTTCCCAAACCAGCGGTCAAACCCAGGATAAAGCTGGGTGGTCCTTCCAAAGAGCCAGTGGGCGACCCCGAATTGCCCGCTCTGCCATGTCCAGGACGCTATGCCGGCTGGGCCAGCAGAAATGGTGGTGGCTGCTGCCGCAGGTCACTGCGGGTCAGGCTCAGATGCAGCTGCTGATAGGCCACTGGATGCCACTCGAAATCGCTGGGCGGCAGCCACTGGGCGTCGGGAATCTCGCCGTCCAGCAGCGCTTCCAGGGCCTCGGAGCGCAGCAGCCAGGCACTGACCATCAGCAGCGCGGGCAAGGTGTCCGGGGTCAGCCCCTGTGCCCGCAGCGCCTCGTCACTCTGGGCCATCAGCGTCACGGTGCTGGCGGGCTCGTGGTGCCGCAGAGCCGCCAGGCGCACGGCGCCGTAATGCACGTACTGCTCCAGAGGCAACCCGAACGGCTGGCGCAGCAGTTCGTGAAACCACAGCACGCGGCCATCAGGGTGCCGGGCGCACAGAGGGGTCAGCCGCTCCGAGGAACACTGGCTCACCTGGCCGCGCGTCAGGGTAAAGCCCGCATCATTCAGTTCGGGGTGCAGGCCCAGATATTCATCGGCGCAGAGGGTGGTGTGCGCCACGGTCTGAAGCAGCAGGTGGCGGTGGGACGGCGAGAGCAGGTTAAAGCTGCCGCCCCGGCCAAAGGCGCGCGGGCCGTGAATCACGAAGGTTTCTGTGCCGGCCGGACCACTCAGCGTGAAGGCGTCCACGCGCTCGGGCAGCTGCCGCAGGTTCACTGGCCCTGTCAAGGGGTGCAGGCGGTAGGGGCCAGGCTGGTCACTCAGATCATTCAGAAGGTAGCGAAACGGGTTGTGTGTCATGTCACGTCGCTCCTGGGCCAGAGCAGAGAAATCCAGAGTGGAAGACGGAGGATACAGGGCACTGCGGCGTTTCGTGGAGGATAACGCCCGGTTTCTTACAAAGTTGTGGAGTGTCTGAAGACTAACAGAAGCAGCCGGCTTTTCTGGCGAGTTCTGTCTGGTCGTGAACCCTACGGAGAAGCACGGTTTGTTCACTTCCACGCCCACGAACTCGCCGTGCGCCTGCCCTCTCCTGCGGAACTATCACGCACTCCGAATCCACTCGGCTCGACCTGCTAGCAAATGCTGAGGCTGGCCTCCCGCTCACCCCCAGGACGGTTGCCGAAAGATCACTGGATGACCTGCCCCAAACCGTCTGCCTGCTCCCGCTACGACACTGCTCCCCAACTTCAGGCGGATGACATCCAGCTTGCCCCTCCGTGCGCCCTTGCCTGCTCTAACTGCCACGCTGGACGGCTGGCTGTGCCACGATGACCCGGTGACCGACTCTGGAGCGCCGCCTCCCCCACCCGACGCCGCGCCGCCCGCCCTGCGCCTACTGGGCGTCACCAAACGCTTTCCGGGCGTGGTGGCCAATGACCGGGTGGACCTGACGGTGCAGCCCGGCGAGGTGCTGGCCCTGCTGGGCGAGAACGGCGCAGGCAAAAGCACCCTGATCTCCATGCTGTATGGCCTGTATCAGCCCGACGAGGGCCACATTGAAGTCGCCGGCCGCGCTGTACGCATCGGCAGCCCAGCGCAGGCGCGGCGGCTGGGCATCGGGCTGGTGCCGCAGCATCCCCTGTTGGTGGCGCGGCATACCGTGGCCGAGAATCTGGCCCTGGGCCGCGCGGGCGGCCTGTTTCCGGCGCGTCGGGTGGCCGGGCATATCCGGGCGCTGTCGGCCCAGTACGGCCTGGAGGTAGACCCCGGCGCCCGCGTCTCGGACCTGTCGCCCGGCGAGAAACAGCGCGTAGAAATCATCCGGGCGCTGCTGGGCGGCGCGCAGGTCCTGATTCTGGACGAGCCCACCAGCGTCCTGACCCCACAAGAAGCCCAGGGACTGTTCCGTGTGATGCGCGAATTGCGCGCGGGGGGCCGCAGCCTGATTTTCATTTCTCACAAGCTGGACGAGGTGCTGGACGTGGCCGACCGGGTGACCGTGCTGCGTAGGGGTGAGGTGGTGGGCGGCGTGCCCACCGCCGGCGCCACCCGCGAGAGCCTGGCGGCCCTGATGGTGGGCCGCGCCGTGGACTTCACGCGCAAGCGGGCGCCAGGGGCCGGGTCACCCGACCCACTGCTGAGCGTCCGTGGCCTGAACGCGCAGGGCACACGCGGTCTGCCGGCCCTGCGCGGCGTGTCCTTCGATCTGCACCGAGGCGAGGTGCTGGGCGTCGCTGGCATTGCCGGCAACGGTCAGAGTGAACTGGTGGAGGTGCTGGCCGGGGTGTGGCCCGCTGCAGGCGAGGTCAGCCTGAACGGTCAGCCGCTCAGCGGCAGTGCCGCCGAACGCTCGCGCGCTGGCGTGGCCCACATTCCTGAAGACCGCCTGCACAGCGGCACAGTGCCCAGCATGACGGTGGCCGAGAACCTCTCGCTGCGGGACTACGACCGCGCGCCGCTGGCCCGTGGTCTGGCGCGCAACCTCGCCGCCGAGGGCGAACGCGCCCGGCGCGACGTAGAGGCATACGCCGTGGCCACCCCCAGCATTCATACCCCGGTGCGCCTGCTCAGCGGGGGCAACATCCAGAAACTCATCCTGGCGCGCGAACTGGCCGGGGCGCCGCAGGTCATCCTGGCCGTTCACCCCACCTATGGGCTAGACATCGGCGCCGCCGACCAGGTTCACCGCGCGCTGCTCGACCGCACCGGAGCGGGCGCTGGCGTGCTGCTGGTCAGCGAAGACCTGGATGAGCTGCTCAGCCTGTCTGACCGGGTAGGGGTCATGGTAGGCGGCGCGCTCCTGGGGCCGTTCCCGGTGGCCGAGGTCACCCGCGAGTCCCTGGGCCTGCTGATGGGCGGCGCCCATCCCCACAGCCTGCCGGGTGCCGGGCAGGGCGTGGCCGCGCTAGGGGCCGGCGCATGAGGCTCGTGCCTCTGGCCGCGCCCTCGGCCACCCGCGCGGCGCTGGTCACGCTGGGGTCGGTGGGGGTCGCCCTGCTGCTGTGCGCGCTGGTCTTCGCGCTGGCTGGGCAGTCGCCCGCCGAGGTCTACAGCACCATGCTGCGCGGCACCCTGGGCGAGGCGGGCGGCCTGGCTGAGGTCGGGCGGCGCACCATTCCGCTGCTGCTGATTGGTGCGGGGCTGGCGCTGGCCTTCCGGGCGCAGTTCTTTAATATTGGCGCCGAGGGACAGCTGCTACTGGGCGCGGTGCTGGCGGCCGGGACCGCCCTGTTCATGCCGCTGCCGGGCCCGCTGCTGCTGCCAGCCATGTTCGCGGCCGGGTTTCTGGGCGGCGGGCTGTGGGCGCTGCTGGCGGCAGGGCTGCGGCGCCTGAATGTCAACGAAATCCTGTCCACGCTGATGCTCAATTACGTGGCGGTCGCCCTGGTCACCTACCTGATTGCCGGGCCGTGGAAAGGCAAAGACGTGCGCGGCTACATCTATACCGATACCTTTGTGCCGGCTGGCTGGCTGCCCACCCTGGGCGGCACGCAGGTGCACTGGCCCACGCTGGCGCTGGGCGTGGCGCTGGCGCTCGGCCTTCAGTGGCTGCTCAGCCGCTCCACGTTTGGCTACGCCCTGCGGGTGGTGGGCGAGAACCCCGGCGCGGCGCGCTACGCGGGCCTGAGCAGCGCGCGCGTGGCCACGCTGGTCGCCCTGCTGACCGGCGGCCTGGCGGGCCTGGCCGGAGCGGGTGAGGTGGCGGGCATTCACCACCGCCTGCTGGAAGCCGGGCAGGTCAGCCTGGGCTACGGCTTTACAGCCGTGATCGTGGCGTGGCTGGCGCGCGGCCACCCGGCCCTGTGCCTGGTCACGGCACCCCTGATGGGCGTCATTCTGGCAGGCGGCGACCTCCTGAAAATTGACCTGAACCTGCCCTACCGCGTCGTGGACATCTTTAGCGGCGTCATCCTGCTGTGCCTGATTGCTGGCGAGGTATTCGTGCGGCACCGCGTCGTGTGGGGCCGGGCATGAGAGCGCCGCTGGCCGCTGACATCGAGCTGAAAGCCATCCGCACTCCACCTCTCGTTCCCTCTTCACTCACACGCCCCTCAATCCCCGCGAGGTTCTCCTGATGGACAACGCCCTGCTCGACACCTTGCCCCGCGCGCTGGCGGTGGGCACCCCGCTGCTGCTGGCCTGCCTGGGGGCCATCCTGAACGAGCGGGCCGGGGTGGTGAATCTGGGCCTGGAAGGCGTGATGGCTGTGGGCGCCCTGGCCGCCTTTGCCGTGGCGGCCTCAGCTCCAGACGCCAACCTGTGGCTGGCGGTGGGCGCGGCCCTGCTGGCGGGCGCGGCGCTGGCTGGGCTGCACGCCCTGGCCACGGTCACCCTGCGCGCCAACCAGTTTGTCAGTGGGCTGGCCCTGGCCCTGATCGGCACGGGGGCAGCGGGCCTGCTGGGCAAGCGCTTTGAGGGGCTGCCCCTGTTTAACAAGGTGCCGGACTGGACTGTGGGTGGCATTGCCCTCAGCCCCTTTACCCTGGCAGCGCTGGGCCTGGCCGCGCTGCTGGCGTTCTGGCTGGCCGCCACGCGCACAGGCCTGACCCTGCGCTCGGTGGGCGAGAACCCTGCCGCCGCCGACGTTCTGGGGGTCAACGTGGGCCTGGTGCGCGTACTGGCGGTTCTGGGCGGCGGCGCGCTGGCCGGGCTGGCGGGGGCCTTCCTGGCCCTGTCCTACCGCTCGTCGTGGGCTGACAACATGACCGCCGGGCTGGGCTGGATTGCGGTGGCCCTGGTGATTTTCGTGGGCTGGCGGCCGCTGCGGGCGGTGGCTGGCGCACTGTTTTTTGGGCTGCTGTACGCCCTGCAATTCCGGCTTCAGGGGGTCAGCGCCGTGCCCAGTGAGGTCTGGAGCGCCATGCCGTTCGTGCTGGTGCTGGTGGTGCTGGCCGTGGCCGGGGTGCGGGGGCAGGCCGGTGACGCCCCCGCCGCTCTGGGCCGCCCCTACGTGCGCGGCGAGCGCTAAAGATTGCCCGAACAGCCCGGTCATCCCCCAGACTGGCCAGCCGCCTACGCTGCCCCCATGACGCTCAAAACAGGGGACCGGGTGCGGTGGAACAGTCACGGCGGCCACGCCGAGGGCAAAGTGGTGCGCGTGGCCCACGAGGACGGCGAGGTGGGCGGCTTTGAATACCGCGCGTCGCGCGACGACCCCCGCTATATCGTCGAACTGGACGACGGTCGCCTGGCCGCCCACACCGAGAGCGCCCTCAAGAAGGTCTAGCGGCAGCACACCGATGCACTGAAAGGCAAGAGCAGGCCCGTCAAGTCCAGCTATTGCCTGCGGCAGACACTCACTCTGCTCTGTAGCTTTACAGGACCAGTCAGCTCAGACCGGCTGGTGGACTGGAGACTCGCGCGGTAAAGCAAAATGGCCGCAGAGCGTTACAGCGATAGGGCGGGCGCCTTGCCGATGGAGTAGAAAAGCG
>NZ_WQLB01000040.1 GCF_009755355.1 Deinococcus arboris
CGTGGCAGCGTGTGCGATACGTCGGGCTGCCACAACAATTGTTCGATATGAATTTATGCCGCGATCAATAGGGCGAACTGGACCGCCCCGGTGAGAGCTTTGCTGATAGATAAGTGGACTGCCAAAGCTGCGGAGCAGAGCGAGTGGCGGTGACGAGAGAGCGGTCTTCAGGGAATAAATGCCCCACCGTCACTGCAAAGACCTCTATCAGTCCTGCGACGCCTTGCCTTGTTCCTGCTCCAGGGCCCGCTGCTCGAACAGGCGGCTGGCGTCTTCGGCGGTGACGGGCTGCTCAAGCGCTTTGGCGAACGACTCACCGAGCGGATGCCCACTGGCACGGAAGAGGGCCGCCGCCTGTCTCTGGTCGTATGCCGTCCGGCGAAGTTCCACCCGGTCCCCCAGCAGCGCCCAGTAGGCCCCCGGCGCCTGATAGGGCAGGCCCACGCTGCCCGCATTCACGACTCGGCCGCCAGACCAACTGCGGTCAAACTGCACATGCGTATGCCCGCACACCACCAGTTGCTCATTCACGCCAGCCAAGACGCGCCCCAGCCGCTCCGGCGAGGTCAGGGCTGTGATGATCTCCTCGTCGCTGCGGGGCGAGCCGTGGCAAAACAGGGTGGGGCCCAGACCCGTGACCTCCACCCGCTGCTGCTGGGGCAGGGCCCGGAGCCAGTTCCAGTGGTGCGGCCCAAGGTGCTGCGCCTCCCAGACCAGGGCCTGCTCAACCTCAGCGGCGACGGGCTGGCGAGTGTGCCCTAACGCATGGAATTCCAGAAGTTCCCGGTCGGCGTTGCCCCGGAGCCACAGCGCCCGGTCACCCAGCGCCATCAGGCGGTCCAGCGTTGCCGGCACAAGTGGCCCATAAGCCATGTCACCGCCGATCAGGAGGCGGTCGGCGCCAGCTGCGTCTACGTCGCGGAGCACGGCGTCCAGGGCAGGCAGATTGCCGTGTATGTCATACAGCGCCGCAATACGCATGGGACCTCCAAGATGGGAAAGCCCGCGCCGATGTTGGGCACGGCCCGCTGGCCTCCTTATTCAGATGCCGTCTGTTCCGTTTCCACATTGGTGCTGTTCCGATAGGCAACTTCTACGCTCGTCAAGCCGCTTTTGCCCTTTCTCCCTTTCCTGTGGATTCGAAGAGCTGTCTTGCCAAGCTCTGTAAGTCAGCTCAGATGGAATCGTTCTCGCCAACAATGGAGTCGGAGTCCGTCTCACTTCAGTGGCAAGCGCACCTGAAACCGCGTCTCGCCGGGGCGCGAGGTCACGTTGATCTCGCCCCGGTGCCCCTGCACAATTCGCCGCGAGATATCCAGCCCCAGGCCACTGCCGCTGCCCACGTCCTTGGTGGTAAAGAAGGGATCAAAGATGTAGGCGCGCACGTCCTCGGGAATGCCGGGGCCGTCGTCCACGATCTCGACCACCAGGTCGGGGCCCTGGGTCACGGCGCGCACCAGCAGGTGGCCCCGCCCGTTCATCGCGTCAGCGGCGTTGTCGATCAGGTTGGTCCAGACCTGATTCAGTTCGCCCGCATTAGCGTCAATCGTGGGCAGGTCCGGGGTGTAGTCGCGCTCAACGGTCACGCTGCCTTTCAGGCAGTGGCCCAGCATGGTCAGCGTGCTGTCCAGGCCCCGGCGCACGTCGGTCGGGGCGCGGTCGGCGCGGTCCAGGTGGGTGTGTTCCTTGATGGCCCCCACCAGCGACGAGATGCGGGCGGTGCCTTCTTCGACCTCCTGCACCAGGGCCGACACCGCCGCGTCGGCCGCCAGCGCGTGGAGGGCCGCGCCCAGGGTGTCCCCAGACACCACCTGAGACAACGGGAGGAGGTCCTGGTGATGCAGGCCCGCCTCGACCAGGACCGGGGCCAGCTCGGCGGCGTCAGGCACACCCTGATCGTCCAGCCAGTCATGCAGGTCGTCCTCAGCGTCACTCCTTTGCAGGGCGCTGAGATGAAGGGGCTGGGCGGTGTCTAGCCGACTCTGAAGCCCTTCCAGCGCGGCGCGGGCCTCGGCGTTCAAGGGCTGGACGACCAGGGCGGTCTGCGCGGTGCGCTGCGTCGCCAGGGCGTCTCGCAAGCGACGCGCCGCGCGGCGACTGGCCGAGGCGGGGTTATTGAGTTCGTGTGCCAGCCCGGCGGCCAGCCGGCCCAGGGACAGCAGGCGCTCGCGCTGCACCTCACTCTGCGCGGAGTCGCGGATACGGTCCGACATCACCGCCACCAGGCGCGGGCCCAGCTGCGGCAGGCGCGCGAGCATGGCCGGGAAGGCGGTTTCCGGCAGCCGGAACAGCCACGTTTCTTCCAGTGCCCGCGAGGTGGACGGGTAGGTGGTCAGGCGGGAGTAGGGCAGTTTGCCGCTGACCTCAAAGGGGTCACCTGCACGCGCCTGATAGCGGGGGCCCAGCAGGCCCTCGGCGTCGCGGCGCGCTTCCACGGCGCCCTGCAAAATCACCTGCATGTCGCTGGCGTGGTCGCCCTGGCGGTTTACCACCTCGCCGGGCTCGTAGCGGGCTTCGGTGCCCTGAGCGGCCAGCCAGTCCAGGTCCTCGTCGGTCAGGTCGCTCAGGACGCCAATGCGGCGCAGGGCGCTTCTCAGGCTGGGGCCGGTCATACCCGCGCCAGATACTGATGCACGAACGAGATCGCCACCGAGCCCTCGCCCACCCCCGACGCCACGCGCTTGACCGACCCGCGCCGCACATCGCCCACCGCGAATACGCCGGGCAGGCTGGTTTCCAGCAGGCCGGGGTCGCGGTCCAGGGGCCAGCCTTTGGGGCGCTTGCCCCCATGCATCAGGTCCGGCCCAGACAGGATAAAGCCGCGCCCGTCGCGTTCCAGGGTGCCGGAAAGCCAGTCGGTGCCTGGTTCGGCGCCGATGAAAATGAACAGCGAGGTGGCCTCCAGGGTCTGGGTCTGCCCGCTGATGGAACAGTGCACGTCAATGGCGTCCAGGCGTTCGGTGCCGTGCACACCTACCACACTGGAATTCAGCTCCACACGGATGTTCGGCGTCTGCTCAATCTGTTCAATCAGGTACTGCGACATGCTGGTCGCCAGCGAAGCCCCGCGCACCAGCAGCATCACCTGCCGCGCGTGGCGGGCGAAATTCATGGCCGCCTGCCCCGCCGAATTGGCGCCGCCCACGATATACACGTCCTCGTCCTTGCAGGCCAGCGCCTCGGTGGTGCCGGCGCCGTAGTACACGCCCGCGCCTTGCAGCGGCGCCAGCCCCGGCACATCCAATGCGCGCCACTGCACGCCGGTGGCCAGAATCACGGCGTGTCCACTGACCGACGATCCATCGGCCAGCTCCAGCACGCGGTAAGGCCCGTCGGCGCGCAGGGCCGTGACCGCCTGCGTCACGATCTCGACCCCGAAGCGCCGGGCCTGAATCACCGCCTCCTGGGCCAGCCGGCTGCCCGAGATGCCGGTCGAAAAGCCCAGGTAATTTTCAATCCGGGAACTCAGGCCCGCCTGCCCGCCTGGCGCCTCACGCTCGACCAGCAGGGTTCTGAGGCCCTCGGACGCCCCGTAGACCGCAGCGGCCAGCCCCGCCGGGCCGCCGCCGACAATCAGCAGGTCGTAAAACTCCTGCTCGGCGCGGGTTTGCAGTCCCACATGCTCGCTCAGATCGGCGGGTGTGGGGGCGGGCAGCTGCGCGCCGCCGGGTAACTCGACCAGTGGCAACTCGGCCCCTGCGTCTACCACGGCTCTCAGGCGCTTTAAGTCGGGGTCGTCGGCTTCACTCTCAATATCCAGCCACTGGTAGGGCACATGGTTGCGCGCCAGAAATTCCCGCAGCTCGTAGGCGCGCGGCGACCAGCGGCTGCCCAGAATTCGCACCCCTTCAAAGGCGGGGCGGTACGTCAGGCGCCACTCGGCCAGCAGCTCATCCAGCGCGGGGTAGAGCCCGTCTTCGGGTGGGTCCCAGGGTTTGAGCAGATAACGGTCTACCCCCACCTGATTGATCGCGCGGATGGCGGCGCTGGTGTCGGCGTAGGCGGTCAGCAGCGCGCGTTTGGCCTCGGGGAAGAGGGGCAGGGAGGCCTTGAGGAACTCCACACCGTCCATTTCGGGCATGCGGTGGTCCGAGAGAATCAGCGCCACGGGCACGCCGCGCGCCGCAAGTTCTTGCAAGGTTTCCAGGCCTTCGGCGCCCGAAGCGGCGCGCATCACCCGGTAGTCCTGGCGGTAGCGCTCACGCAGGTCGCGCTCGACCGCCCGCAACACCTGAGGGTCGTCATCAACAGTCAGCAGTACCGGCTTGGGCATTGGGGCCTCCAGAACCTCAGGCTAATGCCAAATGCCGCCGTAAGAAGTGGGCCAGCGCCGCAGTTCTGTGCCGTAGGAGGTCAGGCCGACCAAGAGAAACGACCTGCAAGGGTACAGAAGAAAAAGATGGCCCCCTCATCCACAGTAGGAAAACGCCCCGCGAGACGACTCTAATAAGGACGCTATTCCTCTAAAAGTAGATCCTCTAGCACGCCCCAAGACCCCTTGCCCTCTACCGCCCAGGTTCAGGCGAGGCCATTGTGCGCGCAGCGCGCAGGCCCTTGCGGTGGGGCGAAGGATGGCGTCGAGGCCGGACCCGTCAACGAAGTGGGCAAGCTGGCCGACGCCAGTCAAAACTCTTGCCCAGTGCCAACGTCTGCTCCCCTGTCACCAGGTTCCAGGCGCGTCAGTCAAACCAGCGGCAACGCGCAGGCCGCCCTGCGCGGCGAAGTCGTTTCCCCTCTGGGGGAGGGGGCTGGGGGGTGGGGCCGACGAGACTCCCCCAGATGGTAGCCGCGCCCACGCTCACCAGCCCCCGAACCCGCCAGCATCGGGTATGCTCCCCCGCCGACTGCTTGCGCTGCCCGTGGTGCTGACCGGGGTGGCCCTGGCGCACTACGCCGCGCCACTGCCCCTGAGCGCCATTGCGCCGCCCAAGGGGCAATTTGGCCTGCCCTTCAAGGGTGCCCCCGGCCCCGACACCTGGCTGCTGGGCCAGGGCTACGGCAACACCACTGGGGCGTACCGCCAGCGCCGCAGCACCTACGGCAACCTCCAGGGCATCCACGCGGGGCTGGATTTCAGCGCGCCGTGCGGTACGCCGGTCCTGGCGATTGGAGACGGCGTGGTGGCCGAGGTGGACGGCCCCCACGGCAGCCCGCCCCACAACCTCGTGATTGACCATGCGGGCAACCTGTCGAGCCTCTACGGGCACCTGCGCGTGCGTTCACCGCTGCGGGTCGGGCAAACGGTCAAACGGGGGCAAGTGGTAGGGGAGAGCGGCGACTCGCAGGGCACCTGTGTCAGCGCGCCGCATCTGCACCTGGAACTGCGCGACCGCGCGCACCAGCGCTTTTTTAACCCCTTGCCCTATATCGCCGCCGACTGGAATTCGCTGGCCCTGGCCGGCAGCTTTGGGCGCGGCTACGAGTACGACCTGACCCAGCCGCGCCGCTGGCAGACCCCCGACAGTCAGCCGGCGGCGTTGCGCGGCGGAGCCCTGCTGAACGAGTTTAAAAATCCCTGGCCGCCCTCGCCCGGAGGGGCGCGGTGAGCCGGCGACTGGTGCTGGCTGCCTTGCTGGCAGGCTCGGCCCTGGCGGCCACCCTCCCGTCGCGCGCGGTCCTCAGCGGTGAATGCTGCCCTGGCGCGGTCTGGACCCCTGATTCCCGCGCCCTGCTGTTTCTCGACGGTCCCCCGGCGCGCGGCAGCACCGGCATCTATCAGGTGAGTGCCAGCGGCGGCGCCGTCACCCGGCGCTTTTCCAGCGTGGCGTTCTTTTCCCCGGCTCTGCGCTGGGCGGTGCGGCCAGGCACGGGCGACGCGACCACCCTTGAGCGCCTGGCCGATGGGCGCAAGTTTACCCTGCCCACGCGCGGGTCAGACGTGACCTGGAACCGGGCCGAGACGCGGGCCGCGTATACGCGCAGCGACACCAGCGGCAATTACGACCGCCGTGCCTCGCGGGTGTTCGTGGCCGATGTTTTTGGTGCCCCCCGGCAGGTGGCCACTCTGTACGGCGGCGGCGTCAGCGCCTGGTTAAACGACACCACGCTGCTGCTGACGGGCAAACCCACTCCGCAGGCCCGTGACCGCGAACTGTTCACGCTGGACATTCGCAGCGGCGCGCGGCGGGTGCTGCGGCAGGCGCTGGGCGTGCGAGCCCTGACGGTCAGCCCGGACGGCCGTTTCGTGGCCTACACCATTGCCTTTGATTCGGCGGCCAGAAATGGACTGTGGGTGCAGGCCACGGCGGGCGGCACGCCGCGCGAGCTGAACGATTACGGCTCTTACCGCTGGCGGGACAGCCGGCGCCTGCTGCTGATTCCGCTCAAGACCTCGGGTGGCCCTCATACGCTCCGGCAGTACGACGTGACGGCGAACGCCTGGACGACCCTGGGCGACCTGGGCGATCAGGTGCGTCAGAGCGACTGGGGCATCAGCCCGGATGGCAAGCGGCTGAATTACCTGAGTGCGAAAGATGGCAATGTGCGGGTGCTGACGCTGCCGTAGCACTGGACAGAACGATCAACCGAGTTGGAGTGGTGCGGATGAGCCGACCAAGGCTGCCTCTGCATCCATTCTCGGAGAGGTCAAATTCACGATGAGAGTGTTCGTGGATTTGGCCTCTCGCCGATCCTCTCACCCCGCCCTAGCCCCCTCCTGCCCTGACCTGCTAGACTGTCTCGTTTCAGAAGCGGAGGCCCTGCCTTACGCGCGCAGCAGAACTCACGGCGGCCCCGCCACGCTGTCCTGGCCGCACAATTCAAGGAGCACGGCCTTGCAAAACAACCTGATTGTGAAGGGTGCCAAGGAGCACAACCTCAAAGACATTACGGTCGAGTTGCCGCGCGACCAGTTTGTGGTGATTACGGGCGTCTCCGGCAGTGGCAAAAGCACCCTGGCCTTCGACACCATCTATGCCGAGGGCCAGCGCCGCTATGTGGAAAGCCTCTCGGCCTACGCCCGGCAGTTCCTGGGTCTGATGGAAAAACCGGACGTGGAGAGCATCACCGGTCTGTCCCCGGCCATCTCCATTGACCAGAAAACCACCAGCCACAACCCCCGCTCCACCGTGGGCACCGTTACCGAAATTCACGACTACCTGCGTCTGCTCTACGCCCGCGTGGGCACCCCGTATTGCCCCATCTGTGGCCGCAAGATCGAGAAGCAGAGCCCCAGCGAAATCACGGACCGCCTGCTGGCCGGCTTTACCGACAAGCGCGCCATCCTGCTGGCCCCGGTGGTACGCGGACGCAAGGGCGAGTACCGCAAGCTGTTTGCCGACCTGCGCCGCGAGGGCTTTGCGCGCGTGCGGGTGGACGGCACGCTGTACGAACTGGAAGAGGCCGAGAAGCTGAAGCTGGAAAAGTTTGAGAAGCACGACGTAGACGTGGTCATTGACCGGGTGACTCTACGCGAAACCGACCGCAGCCGTGTGGCCGAGAGCGTGGAGCTGGGCCTGCGCCGGGGCGAGGGCCTGCTGCGCGTCCTGATGCCCGACGGGGGTGAGGACGGCAGCGCCCACGAGGAGCTGTATTCGGAGAAGTTCGCCTGTCCCGAACACGGCAGCGTGCTGGAAGAACTTGAACCCCGGTCCTTCTCCTTCAACTCGCCTTACGGGGCGTGCGGCGACTGCGCGGGCCTGGGCAGCAAGCAGGAATTTAGCCCCGACCTCGTGATTGACGACAAACTGTCGATTGCTGAGGGCGCCATCCTGCCCTGGAGCAAGAAAGGCACGGGCGGCGGCGTGTACTACTGGGACAAGTTGCAGGCGCTGGCCGAGTACATGGGCTTTAGCGTCAAGGTGCCCTGGCGGGAGCTGCCCAAAGCCGCCCAAGATGCCATCCTGGAGGGGCCCGGCGCCCCCTTTGAAGTGGTGTATCGCCGCGCGGGCAAAGAAACCATGCGCTTCATGACCGAGTTTGAAGGCGTGATTGCCAACCTGGAGCGCCGCTACGCCGACACCGAGTCCGAGTTCATGCGCGAGAAGCTGGAAGAACTCATGGAACTGCGGCCCTGTCCCACCTGCGGCGGCACCCGCTACAAGCCCGAGATTCTGGCGGTGCGCATAGGCGGCATCAACATCTCGCAGGCCAGCGGCATGAGCGTGCTGGAAGCCGACGCCTTCTTTACCGGCCTGCAAGACAAGACCCTGACCCACGACGCCATCGAGCCGTTTTTAAAGGGCCACCTGGGCGGCACGGCCAGGGCCCACGGGCCCCTGCGCTACGAGTACACCCTGAACGACTTCGGCGCGGCGGTGGCCGCACCTATCCTGAAGGCCATCCGCACCCGCCTGAAATTTCTGGTGGATGTGGGTCTGGATTACCTGAGCCTGGACCGCACCGCCAATACCCTCAGCGGCGGCGAGGCCCAGCGTATTCGCCTCGCCACTCAAGTCGGCAGCGGCCTGACCGGCGTCCTGTATGTGCTCGACGAGCCCAGCATTGGCCTGCACCCCAAGGACAACGGCCGCCTGATCGGCACCCTGAAAAACCTGCGCGACCTCGGCAACACCCTGATCGTGGTGGAACACGACGAGGACACCATGATGGAAGCCGACTATCTGGTGGACATGGGCCCCGGCGCCGGGGTCCACGGCGGTCAGGTGGTGGCGGTCGGCACCCCCGAGCAGGTTAAGAAGAATAAGGGCAGCCTGACCGGCAAGTACCTGCGCGGCGAGTTAAAGATCGAGGTGCCCACCAGTCGCCGCCGGGGCAACGGCAAGCACCTGAAGGTCTTCGGCGCGCGCGAACACAACCTGCGGAATGTGGACATCGACATTCCACTGGGCACCATGACCGTCGTGACCGGCCCCAGCGGCAGTGGCAAAAGCACCCTGATTCACGACATCCTGCACGCCACCCTGGCGCGCGAACTGAACGGGGCCAAGACCACGCCGGGCCGCTACGACCGCATTGAGGGCATGGACCACCTCGATAAGGTCATCGAGATTGACCAGAGCCCGATTGGCCGCACGCCGCGCTCGAACCCCGCCACCTATACAGGCGTGTTCACCGAAATCCGTGACTTATTTACCCGCACGCCCGAAGCGCGGCGCCGGGGTTACCAGGCCGGGCGCTTCTCCTTCAACGTCAAAGGCGGGCGCTGCGAACACTGCAAGGGCGACGGCGTCATGAAGATCGAGATGAACTTCCTGCCCGACATCTACGTGCCGTGCGAGGTCTGCAAGGGCGCGCGCTACAACCGCGAAACCCTGGAAGTGAAGTACAACCACAAGACGATTGCGGACGTGCTGGACCTGACGGTAGAAGACGCGCAGAAGTTCTTTGAAGCCATTCCCGCCATTGAGCGCAAGATGAGCCTGCTGTGCGACGTGGGCCTGGGCTACATGCGCATTGGGCAGCCCAGCACGACCCTGTCGGGCGGCGAGGCGCAGCGCATCAAGCTGGCTTCTGAACTGAGCAAGCGCGCCACCGGCAAGACCATCTACATCCTTGATGAGCCCACCACCGGCCTGCATTTCGAGGATGTCCGTAAGCTCATGGAAGTCTTGCAGCGCTTAGTGGAGGGTGGAAACACCCTGGTCATCATTGAGCACAATCTGGACGTGATGAAGTGCGCCGACCACCTGATTGACCTGGGTCCTGAAGGCGGCGTGCGCGGCGGCCTAGTGGTCGCCACCGGCACGCCCGAGGAGATGGCCGCGCACCCCACCAGCCACACAGGTGAGTACCTGCGCCGGGTGCCGGGTATTGAACCGGCCACGGCGCGTGAAATCAGCGAGGTTGCCGATGTTAAACCGGCCAAGCGGACCCCGCGTAAGGCCGCCACGTCGCCGGCACCCGACGAGGGCGAACTGGTCGCCGCCGCCCCTGCACGCAAGAGTCGTGCTAAGAAAGAAAGCGCATGACCGTTCCGCCCGACCCGCAGACCAACGCTCAGAGAGGAGAGACCCAGGCGGCTGAGGGACAGCCAGAGGCCCTGGGCCGCGCCGCCTCGGTGGCGGCCGCCCCCGCTGGTCGCCCCTTTCCCAGCTCCCCAGCCCTGGGCCGCCCGGCCCCGCAGGTCGAGGCCCCCGCGCCGTCGGTGCTGGCGGCCCCACTCCCGCAGGGCCCCACCCGCAGCGCCACCCACGCTCTGATTCACCTGCTGGGCGGGGTCCTGGTGCTGGGGCTGCTGGCCTACTTCATGTGGACGCCCGGCGAGTGGACGACTCGCCTGCTGGCCTGGGTGCTACTGACCATCCTGGCCGACGAGTTTGGCGGCTGGTACGGCTACGCCGGGCTGGTGCTGGGCGGCCTGGGTTACTTCAGTCCGGTGGCGCCCCCCGAGCAGTGGTCGGTGGTGCTGCCACTGGTCGGCGGCGCCCTGGGCGGGCTGCTGCTGCTCAAGCATTCAGGCGGCCTGCTGGTGCTGCCGTTTGCGGGGGCGCTGTTTGCCGGCGTGCTGGTGGCGGCGGGCCGCTTTGCCACCAAGATTGACCCCGAACTGACGCTGCCGGGCCGCGAGGACTTTCAGCGCACGGCCCTGCTCGCCCTGCTGCTGGGCCTGGGCATCAGCGCAGTGCGGCAGATCGTGGGCCTGGTGCTGCGGGCCCAGGCGCGGCGCCGTGAACGGCTGGCTGCTCAGCCTGTCTGACTGTTTGTCCGCTGTGCCGGCGCCGTCCCTGGTCACCTGGGGGCGGCGCTACTTTGGTCGTGATTGGAACAGCCAAGCTCTTGGCCCATGTCGGCCCCCTCTTGCCGCTTCTGGAAAGGAAACAGAGAGAAGTCCTGGAAGCGGGACGGTACACTCGGCGCTATGACGAGATTGCAGGGCAACAACTCCAACCGCACGGTGCTGGTTATTGGCACCCTGGCCGCCGCCGCGCTGATTGGGCTGGCGATTTTCGCTGTACAGGGCAAACCTGCCGCTGGCGCGGGGCTGAAGGGCGACTTTAACCTGGCCGGCCAGCCCTACAACGGCCAGGACAGTGCCCCTGTCAACGTCGTGGTGGTCGAGGACTTCAAGTGCCCTGTCTGCAAGAGCTTTGAAGAAACCGTGGCCCCTCAACTGAAAGACAAGTATGTGGACACCGGCAAAATCAAGCAGTACACGCTGGTCTGGCCCTTTCTGTCCGAGGTGGCTCGCCTGAATGAAAACGACTCCAAGTTTGCCGCCCAGGCGGCCAAGTGCGTCTATGACCAGGGTGGAAACGGCGCCTTTACCAGCTTCAAGAGCATTCTCTTCCGTGCGCAGGGGCCAGAGAGCCAGGCCTGGGCCACCAAGACCCGCCTGAAGGACCTGGCCGGCAATGTCGAGGGCGTGGACAGCGCGGCCTTCAACACCTGCCTCGACACCGACGCCACCGCCGCCCGCGTGGACGCCGACGAGAAGCAGGTCAATGACGCGGGCGTCAACGCCACCCCCACGGTGTTCGTGAACGGCGCCCAGGTCATGACCGCCGACGGCAAGCAGGGCAGCTACGCCTTTGCCGACATCAGCCGCGCCATTGACGCCGCGAGCAAGTAAGGGTCCATGACGCGCGACAACCGCTTGTATCTGGCCTGGGTGGTGGCGCTGGTGGCCACGCTGGGCAGCCTGTACTTCAGCGAGGTGCGGCAGTTTAATCCCTGCATCCTGTGCTGGTTCCAACGCATTTTTATGTATCCATTGGCCGTCATCCTGGGCGTCGCGGCCCTGGGCGGCGACCTGCGTGTGCGCCGCTACGTGGTGCCGCTGGCCGGCATTGGCGTACTGGTGGCCCTGTACCACAACCTGGAAACCTGGGGCGTGGTGCCTGTGCCGCTTGCCTGTACCGCTGACCCTTCGGCCTCGTGCGGCACCCCCTGGCCGGTTTGGGGCCTGGACTCTCCACTCAATACCATCCTGACCATCCCAGTGCTGAGCATGATTGCTTTTACCCTGATTCTCCTGCTGCTGAGCTGGAAGCGCACGCCAAAAGCTGTCTAAATCCACATCACGAAAAGGGCCACCCGCACGGTGGCCGTTTTTCTTTTCCACTGCCTACGGCCCACTCCCCACTGCCCTTCTACACCGGTCGCCCCGCCATCATGAAACTGGCGGTCATGCCGCCGTCCACCGCCAACACTGCGCCGGTGATAAAGCTGGCCTCGTCACTGCCCAGAAAGTAGACGGCCTGGGCCACCTCGCGCGGGGTGCCCAGGCGGCGCAGGGCGTGCAGGTCTTCATAGTCGCGCCGGGTCTGGGCGGGGTCCTCACTGTCCTGGATGCTTTGCAGCACCGCCTCGGTGCTGATGGCGCCCGGCGCCACCGCGTTGACGCGCAGGCCGTGGGGGGCCAGATCCAGGGCCATCGCACGGGTCAGGTTCACCAGGCCGCCCTTACTGGCGTTGTAGGCGGCATTGTCCTGTTCGGCAAACAGGCCCTGCACACTGGCGACATTCACCACCGCCCCGCCGCGCGGCAGCAGCTCGACCAACTCGCGGGTCAGCAGCAGTGGGGCCGTCAGATTCACGTTCAGGGTTCTGGCCCAGCCGCGTTCGCTGACCTCCAGCACGCTGCCGTGGGCGCCCTGGTACGCCGCGTTGTTGACCAGCACGTCCACCCGCCCCATCTCGCGCGCCGCACGCCCAATGCGGGCGCGGCCAGCGGCGGTGCTGACATCGGCCTTGACGCGCCGTCCTCCGCGCAGGGTGGGCGGCAGGTTCAGGTCGGCACTGAGGACGCGCCAGCCGCGTTCGGTGTACAGCTCGGCAATCGCGCGCCCAATACCTCTGGCCGCCCCCGTGACGATGACACCCGCTGGCAAGGTCGTTTCGCTCATGCCTCCAGTGTTGTGGAGCGGGGGCCCAGGATGCAGGAGTGTCAAGACTCGCTCAACAACGGGATGGAGGGTGTGGGGTGCCGTTTGTCGCCGGGGCGTGGAAGGCTCTTGTTGGGCGGCGCGGCGCAGTGCAAAAGAGGGGGTGGGCTGTGGTTTTTGCCCACAACCCACCTCCTACAACCTACCCCCGTTATTTCCTGCTCGCCTCAATCAGCGCGGGCACGATTTCGTTGATGTCGCCCACAATGCCGTAGTCGGCCACCTTGAAAATCGGCGCCTCGGCGTCCTTGTTGATGGCGATGATGTTCTTGCTCTTGCCCATGCCGCTCAGGTGCTGCACGGCGCCGCTGACACCCAGGGCGATGTAGGCGCCGGGCTGCACGGTCTTGCCGGTCTGACCCACCTGCTCGGCGTAGGGGCGCCAGCCGGCGTCCACCACGGCGCGCGTGGCGCCCACGCCAGCGCCCAGGGCGTCCGCTAGGCCCTCGACGTACTTCGAGAAGTTCTCGGCGTTCCCCACACCGCGCCCGCCCGTCACGATCACATCGGCTTCGGTCAGGGCTACGCGGCTGCTCTTTTCTACACTTCTGCCGGTGACTTCCACGCGGGACGCGGGCAGGGTCAGTTCCACGTCGTACTGCTCGCCAGCCTCTCCTGCTGGTGCGGCTGCCTCAAACGAACCGGGTTTGACCGTCACGGCCACCACGGGACCTTCGGCCTCCACGGTTTCGGTTACGCGGGCCAGGTAGGTGTAGCGCTGGGCTTGGAGGGCGGCGCCGTTGGCCTTGAGGCTGGTGGCGTCTTCCAGATAGGGGGCGTCCAGCTTGACGGCCACGCGCGGGGCGAACTCGCGGCCCGAGCGGCTGCCGCCGATGATGACGGTATGGGCCTCACCTTCACCCGCAATCTGGGCGGTGGCCGCCGCCCAGGCTTCGGCGTTGTAGGTGGCCAGGGCAGGCAGGTCGGCCACCAGGACCTGGTCGGCCACAGCGGCCGCCTCGGTGGCTACGCCGGCTATGTTCTGGCCCAGGACCAGCACGGTGACAGGGCCTTCACGGCCCGAATCACGGGCGGCGGTGACCATTTCCAGGGTGGACTTCGCCAGTTTGCCGGCGCTGTGTTCAGCAACAATCAGAATCATGGGGAACCTCCGGTTCCGTCAGAGAGGAAGAGGGAAAAGTGCATCGGCAAGAGGCCGAGCGTTTGGGGCACTGGCTGGGCAGAGCAGCGCTCTGTGCCCCCCAACCCTGCTCAGGCAATCACTTTGGCTTCGCTGCGCAGCAGGTCCAGCAACCTCGCGGCGGCGGCCTGCGGGTCCTTGCCGTCAATCATGGTGTTGCGCCGCGCGCGGGTCTGAATCTCGGCGTTTACGGTGCGCACGCGGTTCTGGAGGCCGTAGCTGGCGGCGTCGTCCTTGCGCAGCTCTTTTTTCTTGGCCTTCATGATGTTGGGCAGCGTGGGGTAGCGCGGCTCGTTGAGCCCCTGCTGGGTGCTGACCACGGCGGGCAACTCAGCGCGGAAGCTCTCGTTGCCGTCGTCCACATCGTGACGGCCGGTCAGGGTCCCGCCGTCCAGTTTCAGCTCGTTGGTCCAGGTCAGCTGGGGCCAGCCCAGGCGCTCGGCGCTGGCGGCGCCCAGGGCCTGCGAGTCCCAGTCGGCTTCCTGACCGCCCACCAGAATGAGTTGCACGTTCTCGGCCTGCGCCACCTGCGCGACCACCTTGCTCAGGGTCACGGCGTCAAACTTCTCGTCGGTTTCCACATGAATGGCGCGGTCCACGCCCATCGCCAGCGCGGTGCGCAGCGCGTCCTCGTTGCGCTTGGGGCCGATCGCCAGCGCAATAATCTGCTCGATAGGCGCGCCGCCTTCGCGCAGGCGCAGGGCTTCTTCCACGCCGTACTCGTCCATGCCGTCCATCACGAGTGTGGTGCCGTCCAGGTCAACGGCCTGGCTGCTAATTTTCACGCGCGCTTCGGCGTCAGGGACTTGGCGAATCAGGGTCAGGATATTCATGCGGCCTCCGTGGGGTCGTGTGTAGGGAAGATGCTGGCGTGCCCAGCATGACAAATTAGACTCGGTCCAAGTTTAGCAGGTGTCCCAATTTCTGACCAGTGTGAGGAGGAGATAGGTGAGGGCCGGGCAGGTCGGCTGGCACGGACAGCTGTGGCTGTCTGAACCTCTGCATGGGCCCTCAGCGAACCTTTATGCAAGCCAGCACCTAAATCCGCCGTCAACTGGCTCATGGAAGTTTCTCATGTTCAGCCCTGAGGCTACTTCTCATGAAGAAGCTCCTTCCCCTGACCCTTCTGACCCTGGCCGCCAGCACGGCCGGCGCGCAGTCCCTGAACGGCGTCGAACTCGGCCTGACCGGCGGCTATGCCGGTGGCCTGAGCGGCGAAGTCTTTGTCCACGCGCCCAACGTGCTTGGTCCTATCGGCATCAAGGCCGGCGTGGCGTATGGCCGCGCGGCCGATGCGATTCGGGACAGCAGTACTTTGAGCCCCGGTGACCCCACGTTTGGTGAGATTAAGCAGAGTGTCGGCGCCACCGAAAGTGGCAGTAGCACCGTGGTGTCTGTAGACGGCACCTACAACCTGGGGGAACTGGCGCCTGGCGTGGGCACCGCCCTATATGCCGGTGGTCGCTACGGCATGTTCCAGTCGTCTGAGAACTACACAGGTGGCAACGTCACATACAGCAGCAACGCCTTCGGTGTAGGCGCTGGCGTCATGGTCAGCTACGCCCTGACAGGCGGCTTGAGCCTGGTAGGTGACGTGGGCGTGGATACCTTCTTCAAGTCCAATATCACGACAGGCGGGAGCAACACCAATGCGGGCGGCACCTTCGCACCTGGCAGCGCCGACTACGCGATCTACGACAACCGCTTCGTTCGCCCTGGCACGGTCTTCAAGGCCCGTATCGGCGTCAAGACCAGCTTCTAACCTCTCTCTCCCTGGCCAGCCTCCTCTGTGGGGCTGGTTTTTTGTGTGGCGCTGAGATGCTGGCGCAGCAGTTCAAATCCCGCGACAGCACGCGGGAAACCCAGGTACGGCACGCACATGTGCAGCGCCCCCCGCACCTCCGCCTCGGTGGCCCCAGCGTTGAGTGCGCCGCGCAGATGGGTCCTCAGCTCGGGCGGACTGCCCAGCGACACCAGCAGCGCGCAGGCAATCAGCTCCTTGGTCTTCAGGTCCAGGCCAGGCCGGTCATAGACCGTGTCGTAGGCAAACGCCTGAATATCGTGGGCCAGGTGGGGGTCCAGGGCCTGAAGCCGGGCCAGGATGCGTTCCTGCTGGTCTCCAAAAATGATGTCGCGGGCGTGGGGGTCGCTCATGGCCTCACGGTAGCGGGCAAGAGGAAGGCAAGAAAGAAGTTCGTCACAGCCCACGCGCTACAGTTTCAGTGTGGCGCAGATGTGAACGGAACGTAAGGTTTCCCCTGCCTGACACGCAGGCGCGGCGATAGTCTACCCTCAAGGTGTTTACCGTCTCGCTCAACCTGCACAGGAGGCTCTCTCTGCCACCCTGCTTTCAACGTTCCCGCGCCGCCTGCGCTTGCCCTGGGGGTTACCCATGAACAGATACGATGACCGCGCCCGACTGGTGTTTCACTACGCCCGTGAAGAGGGCAACCGCCTGGGACACGCGATGGTCGGCCCCGAACACCTGCTGCTGGGGCTGATGCGCGAAGGCGGCACGGCCGCCAGCATCCTGGGTGAATTTGGCGCGTCGCTGGACGGCCTGCGCCGCCGCGTCGAGGAAATCATCGGGCGCGGCGAGGGCAACCGCCTGAACGACGCCCCCAGCATTACCCCGCGCGCGCGCCGCGTGATGGAACTGGCCAGCACCGAGGCCCGGCAACTGGGCGCCCAGGTCACCAGCACCGAGCACATCCTGCTGGGGATTATCCGCGAAGGCGACGGCGTGGCCTTCCGCATCCTGCAGGAGCTGACCAAGGATGTGGACACGATCCGCTGGCGCATTCTGGCGCAGGGCGAGGGCCAGGGCACCAAGCCCGCCAAGCCGGTCGCCACGCCCTTTCTGGACGAGTACGGCCGCGACCTGACCAAGTGGGCGCGCGAGGGCAAGCTGGACCCTGTGATTGGCCGCAGCGAGGAAATCCGCCGCGTCACGCAGATCCTGACCCGCCGCACCAAGAACAACCCGGTGCTGATCGGTGACCCCGGCGTGGGCAAGACCGCCATCGTCGAGGGGCTGGCCCTGGCCATCCACGAAAAGCGCACGCCGCCCAACCTCCACGGGGTCCGGCTGGTCAGCCTGGACCTCAGCGGCGTGGTGGCCGGCACCAAGTACCGGGGTGAGTTTGAGGAGCGGCTGCGCCAGATTATTGAGGAGCTGCGCAACGCCAAGGTGATGGCCTTTATTGACGAGCTGCACACCCTGGTCGGGGCAGGCGGCGCGGAAGGCACGCTGGACGCCGCCAACATTCTCAAGCCGGCCCTGAGCCGCGGCGAGATTCAGGTCATTGGCGCAACGACCACTGGCGAATACCACCGCTACATCGAAAAGGACGCCGCCCTGGAACGCCGCTTCCAGCCGGTGATCGTGCTGGAACCCAGCCCTGCCGAAACCCTGCAAATCCTGCGCGGCCTCAAGCCCAAGTACGAGGAGCACCACGGCGTGCAGATTCCCGAGCAGGCGCTGGAATTGGCCGTACGGATTGGCGAACGCAGTCTGCCGGGCCGCAACTTCCCTGACAAGGCGATTGACCTGATTGACGAGGCCGCCAGCCGGGTGCGCCTGAACATGAGCATCGGCCTGCCTGTGGCCGAGACCGAGGACGGCGAGCCCTACGTCACTCGCGAGGACATCGAGAGCGTTATCAATTCGATGGGCGGCATTTATAGCGAGGAAACTGCGGCGCAACTGGTGGACCTGGAAAGCCAACTGACCGACCAAGTGTATGGGCAGCCTGACGCCATCCGGGCCCTGTCTAGTGCCCTGCGCCGCGCCCGCGTGGGGCTGGGGGGCCGCACCCGCGTGGCCGCCAGCTTCCTGTTTGTGGGGTCCAGCGGCGTGGGCAAAACGCACCTGGCCAAGGCCCTGGCCCGCACCCTCTTTGGCAGCGAGCGCAGCCTGATCCGCATGGACATGAGTGAGTTTCAGGAGAGCCACTCGGTGAGCAAGCTGATCGGGTCGCCCCCCGGATACGTGGGCTATGAGCAGGGCGGCCGCCTGACCGAAGCGGTGCGCCGTCAGCCGTTCAGCGTGATTCTGCTCGACGAGATCGAAAAGGCCCACCCCGACGTGTACAACACCTTCTTGCAGGTGCTGGACGACGGGCGCCTGACCGACGGCCTGGGCCGCACCGTGGATTTCCGCCGCACGATCATCATCATGACGAGCAACACGGGCTTTAACGTCAATCCGACGGTGGGCTTCAGTCCAGTGACGCCCGACAACAATGCGCCGCTGCGCCACATCTTTACGCCGGAATTTCTGGACCGTTTGGACGAGGTCATCCGCTTCAAGTCGCTGGGCGAGGAAGAACTGGTGCGCGTGGCCCAGCAGCTGATGGGCGAGATGCGTGAGGAACTCGCCAGCCGCGAGCTAACCGTGACCTTTGACCCCGCGATTGCTGCCTGGCTGGTGGGCAAGCTCAAGTCCCGCAGCCCCAAGCACGCGGTCGGCAGCAGCCGTCAGCTGCGTACCCTGGTCCGCGAGGAAATCGAGGACCCACTGGCCCTGGAACTGGCGCACAACCACGGTGAGGAAGTGCGCGTGGTGCTGGGCCAGGAAGGCATTCAGTTCGAGAAAGGCGAAGAAGCCGCGCCAAGACAAATTCTGGCGTAAGCACAGAGGTTCCTCTTCAGCCGCTGTTCCTCCCGGGGACAGCGGTTGTCTTTGGCGCCGTGCGGCGTCCGAAAAGAGATGTGGGGAGGTCAGTTTCTCCCTTGCTAGGGGTGAAGGACCACACGCCGCTGTCGAGGCGTTATACGGGTGCCGTCTGTTCCGTTGACGTCTCGTCGAGGTGCAAGCACCACGCCCCTCAGCCCGCTTGTCCTTCCATTCGCTCTGATGTCATGGGGTTTGCCCACGGTCCACTCAGCGTCCGTATCACACACGCCACCACGAGAGCGGGCACCTGCACGGCGGTTGGCCGCACCCAAACCTCTTGCCGGGAACCATCTTTCCCAGTCACCCAGGTACGATAGCCGTCATGACGAAGAGCATCCACGATTTTCAGGACGAACACGGGCGCATTCACACCTGGCCCAGCGACCGCCGCCGCGCCCACCAGCTGGCCATTCTGGATTACCTGACGGGCCTACTGGACCCCGGTGTCTCGTATGACCAGGGGCAGGTGGATCAGCTGCTGGCAGACCACAGCACCCTGCCGGACCCCAGCGTGCTGCTGACAGAACTTGTTGACGGCGATTATCTGGCCACCGACGGTCAGGTCTATTGGCGGGCCGATGGCCGCCCCGGCACCAGACCTTCAGGTGAGCGTGGCTAAAGTCCGGACCAGCTACGTCTGCACCAGTTGCGGCTATCAGGCCGCCAAGCCGCTGGGCCGCTGCCCCAACTGCCAGGCCTGGAACTCGTTTGAGGAAGAAGCGCCGGCCCTGGTGCCCGGCAAGAGTGGGCGTGGTGGCGCCTACGGCGGGGTCACGGGCGGCAAGCTGACCCCGCTCTCGAATGTGGGCCGGCGCGAGGAGCCGCGCACCCCCAGTGGGATTCCTGAACTGGACCGCGTGCTGGGCGGCGGTTTGGTGGCAGGCGGGGTCACGCTGATCGGCGGCGAGCCCGGCATTGGCAAAAGCACGCTGCTGTTGCAAGTGGCCGACCGGGTGGCCAGTACGGCGGGTCCAGTCCTCTATGTGGCGGGCGAGGAGTCGCTGGAACAGATTCGCCTGCGCGCCGACCGCCTGGGCGTGACCGCCGATATTCAGCTCACCCGCGACACCCGCGCCGAACACGTCGCTGCCCTGATGGCCGAACACAAGCCTGCGCTGTGCATCGTGGACAGTATTCAGACCGTCACGGTCGAGGGCGAGGGTGCGCCTGGAGGTGTGGCCCAGGTGCGCGACGGCACCTCCATGTTGACCCGCGCGGCCAAGGAGACGGGCACGGCAACCGTGCTGGTGGGTCACGTCACCAAAGACGGCACCGTGGCCGGGCCGAAGGTCATGGAACACATCGTAGACACCACTGTCTTTCTGGAGTCGGTGGGGGCATACCGGCTGCTCCGAAGCGTCAAAAACCGCTTTGGGCAGGCCGGCGAACTGGGCGTCTTCGAGATGCGCGGCGAGGGCCTGATGGCCGTGGAGAACCCCAGCGCCGCTTTCCTGGCCGAGCGGCCCGTGGGTGTGCCCGGCAGCGTGGTGGCCTCCACCATTGATGGGCAGCGGCCCATGCTGCTGGAGGTGCAGGCGCTGGCCAGCAAGACGCCCTACCCCAACGCCCGGCGCGTGGTGGTGGGACTGGATCCCCGGCGGGTGGACGTGGTGCTGGCCGTGCTGGAGCGCCGGCTGGACCTGACGCTGGGTGGGTTGGACATCTACGTCAACCTGGCTGGTGGCCTGAAGGTGCCGGACCCTGGTCTGGACCTGGCCGTGGCGCTGGCGGTGTACTCGGCGGTGGTGGGGCGCGCCCTGCCGCAAAACGTGGCGGTGTTTGGCGAGGTGGGCCTGGCCGGCGAGGTCAGAAGCACCCAGGCGGCCCTGCGCCGCGCCGAGGAAGCCCGCCGCGCCGGCTACGAGCGTCTCGTGGTGCCGCCCGGCCTGGACGGTGTGCGCGGGGTCAAAAGCGTCGAAGAGGCTGTGGGCGCGGTCTGGGGTGGGCAGGAGCGGGCCGGGTAGGCGGCTGGTGGACTCTCTGACCATCTCTGTTGCCCTAGCGCCGGCTCGTTCACCGCTGTGGTTTGCCGGCCTAGTGTGGCTGGCCCCATGCTGCTGATGTGCTGATGGCTGCCGCCCGGCTGCTTGACCCAAACGGCCCGGTCTGGCCCGCCAGCGGCCAAGACTTGTTGAGTCTGTTTGGGGCAGGCTTTTTCATCGGCCTTCTGCTGTTGCCCTTGTGCCTGTCGTCTGCCCTGACGAGCACTGGCTCGCCGGAGGCCCGGTTCATCGGCTCCTTTGAATGGCCCAATCCGTCACCAGAACCATTCAGCGCCGCCTCCACTGTCTCGGAGGCGGCGCTGCTTTTGGTCTTTACCTCCCGCCAATCCGGTAGCTCACACCAAAGCGGAAGCGGGTGCTCTGCTCGGTGTTCTGCACCCCGATACTGACGTTGGTGCGCGAATTCAGGTTGTAGCCGGCGCTGAAGCTGGGGCGAATGGACTGGAGATTCAGCCCTTGCAGCGGGGTGGTCGCGCGGAAGGTAAAGCGCCCGTCTGGCGTGCTGTATTCGGCATTCAGCAGCCCTTCGCCGTTCAGGTCCACCTGATATTGCAGGTACAGGTCGCGCGTCAGGTACGACCCCAGGGTAATGGTCGCGCCCAGCGAATCGCCTGCAATCTGCGGGGTAAAGCGGAACACATCCAGCCCAAAGGCGTTGGCCACCGTGCGTTCCAGCTCGCCTAGGACAAAGACGTTCAGGGCGGTTTGCAGGGCGCTGCTGCCCAGGGCGGCCAGGTTGTTCGGGAGGGTGGCCAGGTTGGGCACGCCGGTCGCCACCAGGGCGTACAGTTCGGCCTCGCCGTAGGGCACGCCGGTATTGGGGTCGGCGCACTCAGCGGTGATCTGGGTGCAGGTCAGGGTGGTGTTCAGGCTCAGCACCGTGTCGCCGCTGGCGCGGGCCACAAACTCGCCCGCCACCGTCAGGGTGACCGGCACCCGCTGGGTAATCGCCGTGTCGCCGCGTGTGGTGCGCCCGCTGACGGTGCCGCTGGCCGTCACATTGAACCGGGGATATACGTTGTCGCCTTCAAAGGTCACGGCGCTGTCGCCCAGCGTGAACTCGTTCTCGCGCAGGTAGATAAAGCCGCGTTGAGAGCGAATCTCGCCGGCCAGGCGGGGGCGGTCGCCCGACCCGGACAGCACCAGACCGCCGGCAAATTCGGCGCGGGCCAGGTTCTCGTCTACCCGGATACCGCTGCTGGCGCGAATAGGAATGTCCTCAAAGACCAGCCGTTCCAGAATGGGCAGGCTGGGCGCGCCCTCCTCCTCGCCGTCCTGCGCCGGCTGCGGGAAGGTCGTGTACTCGGGGGCCAGGGGGCTGGCGTAATTGTCGGTGGGGCGGCCACCCGCGCCCGTACTGCTCTGGCCGGGGGCCGGGATGGTGGCCGGGGCATTCACGCGCCCCAGCACGAGGCGAGTAAAGTCAGCCGCTCCCTGCACGCGAATCAGGGTGCCGTCGTCGGTGGCGCGCAGGTCAGCGTTCAGTGCACTTTCGCGTCCGTAAATGGCGGCCAGCGGCAGGTTGTAATTGCGCGCGCTCAGGGTCAGGTCAATCAGGGGCGCGACGGTCCCGCTCACACTGAGGGTGCCGCCGCCCGCCGCGCCGGTACTGGTGCTGCTGGCTGTGACCGTCCAGCGGTCACCTGGCTGCTGCTCCAGCCGCACCTGGGCGGCGGGGAGCGCCCCCAGGGCGGCGGGGGCCAGCAGGCCACGGAAGGTCGCCACGGTGCCGCTCAGGCGGCCCTGGGTGAGCTGCCCGCGGAGCTCGACCACGCCGTCGGCGCCCACCGTGCCGCCGGTCAGCACCTGCCCACCCGCTGCAAAGGCGCCGCTGTCGGGCAGGTCGCCAGCAAAGTCAGGAATCTGTACGCTCAGGCCCGCCAGCGCGCCCTCCAGGCTGCGCGCCCGCACCGAACCGCGTGGCCGGTCGTAAGTGCCGGCCACGCTCAGGGTCACGCTGCCTTTCAGGCTGGGTTGCAGGGCGGCCAGCCCCGGCACCAGCCGCAGCGCGGGGGTAAAGGTCGTGTTGGCCAGCTGGGCCGTGAGGTCCACCTGCTGGCGGGTGTACTGGCCCCGCACATTCCAGGTGCCGGCGCCCGTCAGCTGGATGTTCACGCCGCGCAGTTCGCGGGCCGCGTAGTCCAGGGTGCCGGTGCCGGTCAGGGTCTCGGTCACGGCCGCCTCGCCCTCGCCGCTGGTGGCGCTGACGCGGATGCGCTCGGCGACCACGTTCACCTGCCCCGCCAGGGGGTCGGCCAGGGGGAACCGGAAGCGCGCCACGCCCGTCACCACACCTTCGCCCGGCGCGGTCCCGGTTGCGGCCCCCACCACCGCGCCCACCGGCAGCGCGCGCAGGTTGCCCTGCCCGAAGACGGCCCCGTCACTCAGCCCTGCCGTAAAGTCCGACTCGCCCAGGAAGCCGCGAATGCGCCAGTCGCCCGCCACCTGCGTCCCTTCCAGGCGCGCGGGGAGGCGCTGGCTGCCCAGTGTCAGGTCATCCGAGCGCAGCACGAAGGTGCCGCCGCCGTCGCGCAGGGTGGCCTCGCCGCTCAGGCGGCCGCCCAGGGCCGGGGCCGTCACCAGGTCACCCAGGGCCAGGTCGTCGGCAGTCGCGCGCACCGAGTAGCCCTCGCCGGTGGGGGCCACCGCCAGCGGCCCCGCCAAGGCCGGCAGCAGGTCGGCCAGCCCGCCCGAAGCGGTCACGATGGCCTGGCCCATCTGGCCGGTGCCAATCAGGTCGGCGCGGAAACTCTGGCCGGACAGGGTGGCGCTGCCACTGACCGCCAGCGTCTGCCCGGCCAGGGTCAGGGGCACGCGGGCAGCCTCCAGGCGGCCCTGCACGCCACCTGTGCCGGCTTGCAGGTTCACGTCCAGGGTGCCGCTCCCTTGCCGCAGCTGTCCGGTGAGGGCGCCCGTCCAGAAGGCCCCGCCCTGTGCCGTCTGGAGCTGTGGCGCCTGAACTTGCGCCGCTTGAAATTGCAAGGTGCCGCTGCTCAGGGCCAGGGTCGCGCGCACCTCGGGGCGGCCCGCGCGCAGGGTCACGTCAGCGCTGACATTGCCACTCAGCGGCAGGTCAAGGTGAGGCGCGCGGTACGGGGTCAGCAGGTTGGCCACCTGAAGGGCCAGCTGGCCGTCCCCGCTGTCGGGGTTCAGGGTGCCGCGGGCGGTCAGCACGCCGCTCAGGCCCCCGATCCCCAGCTGGCCCAGATTCAGGCCCGGCAGGTCGGCGCTTAGGGCCGCGCCGGTCCAGCGCACGGTGCCGCTGCGTTCTCCATCGGAGACACTCAGGTCAGCCGCCCGCAGGCTGGCGGTGCCGCTGGCCCGCCACTCGCCCCGGCGCACGCTCAGCTGCGCCTGCGGGTCGCTGAGTGGCCCACTGGGCGTGACCGTCAGCGAGAGTTCGGGGCGGGTCAGGCCGGCCGCGCCCAGCAGGCGCCAGGTGCCGCCCGCATCTGGCCGCGCCTCAATGACGCCGCTGGCCTGGGCGCCGGGGCCGTCCACCAGGCGCAGCTGCACGCCGCGCGCGTCGGCCACCACGCGCGCCCCAGCGCCCAGCAGCCCTGCTTCCCCCTTGACCAGAGGCTGGGCGAAAGCGCCGCCCACGGTTAAGGCCAGGGGAGAGGTCAGGACGCCGGCCGGGCCACCCGTCACGCGCGCCGCGCCGCGCCAGCCGGTCAGGCGCGTGGCGCTCAGGTCCAGGGCCGCGCGCAGGTTTTGCGGGCCAGTCAGGTTGCTGCGCAGCGTGAGGGCCTGCGCCTTCCAGGTGGCCTGCACCCGCCCGGCGACGGTGCCCGTAGCGTCCAGGGTCACGTCGGCGTCGCCGCTCAGGCCCACTTGCCCCGAGGCGGCCAGCGCCGAACCGAAGGCCTGTGCCCCCAGGCCACTCAGGGTCACGGCGCCTCCACTCAGCGAGGCCACCGGGCGCCCACCCTGGCTCAGCGTGCCGCTCAGGGTGGTGCCGGCGGCCGTCAGGGTGCCACTCAGGTCGTTCAGGGCCACCCCCGCCGCCGCCGCGCCGCGTGAAGCCACGGTGCCGACCAGGGTGGGGGCCGCCAGCGTGCCGCCCAGGGTCAGGCGGGCACTCAGGTCGCCCTGACCGCCCACCAGTGGCAGCGGGGTCAGGGTCAGGGCGCCCCCCAGGGTGGGCAGGAAGCCCGCGCCGCCCAGGGTCAGACTGCCGCCCCCCAGGCGGCCTGCGTTCAGGGTGTATCCGCCCCGGCCGTCGCCGCGCAGGGTCAGGGAGTCCGGGAGGCCCGGCACCGTGGCCTGCACGGTGCCCGAAAGTGCGGGCCAGGTGCCGGCCAGGTTCACGTCGGCGCGCGTGGCGCCGCTGGTCAGGGCGCCGTAGACGCGCGCCTGCACGCGCCCAGCGGCCAGGTCAAGGCCGCTGGCCTCGGCGTACAGGGTGCCGCCGGCCCCGCCACGCGGTGAAAGGCGCAGGTTCAGGCGGGGGTCCAGCAGGCGGCCCGACAGCGCCGCCTGGGCTTCCAGGGTCTCGGTGTTCAGGGTCAGGGTGCCGGCCGCCGCCGGGTTTTGTACCGCCCCGCTCAGCGTGACGGCGCCGTCCAGCGTGCCGCGCCCCAGGGCTGGCAGGTTCAGGGCGGCCGTGCCCAGCCCGCGCGCCGTGACGGTCAGGCCGGCGGGCAGGGCGCCGCGGGCCGACACCACCGCGCCCCTCAGGCTGCCACTCAGGTCGGCGCTGAGCCGGTTGCCCGCCGGCTGGTAACTCGCGCGGCCGTACAGGCTGAAGGGGCCGGTCTGGCCCTGCTCGCCGCGCACAGACAGGTTCTGGGCCTCCACTCGTTCCAGGCCGCCGCTCAGCGAGCCACGCACGTCCAGGTGGCCCGCTGCTGTCAAGGCGTCCACGTCCAGCCCTGGGGGCAGCAGGCGCGCGGCGCGCACGGTCCCGGTGGTCAGGGTCAGGGCGTAGCGGCCGCCTTGCAGACTGGCCTGTCCACTCAGGCGGGGACCAGCCAGCTGGGCCGTGAGGTCACCGCTGGCCAGCTGCGCGCTCAGGTCGCCACTGAGTTCGCCCAGCGTATCGGTCAAGGTGCCGCTCAACGCCAGGCTGGGGTTGGTCCAGGCCGCGCCGCCCAGGGTGGCCGCGCCGCTGACACGCAGCTGCTCCGCGCGGCCCCATAGGGCACCTACATCGAAGGCCGCCAGGGTCAGGGTCCCGCCGGGGCGCAGGGGCAGGGCCGCTGGAAAGCGCCCGGTCAGGCGGGCCTCGCGGGCGCCGGTGCCGACCAGGGCCGCCACTCGCAGCTCGCCCTGGCCATCCAGCACGGCATCCAGCGGCCCACCGGGAATGTCCCCCACCGCTCGCACCGAGCCAGAAAACCCGGTGCGGGCGTTCCAGCCCAGCGGGCCGCGCAGGCGCACGTCCACCCCCTGGGCGACATAGGCGGTGTTCAGGGTCAGGGCCAGCCGCTGCAGGCCGCCCAGCGCGCCGCTGCCCAGCTGGCCGCGCACCTCGCCCCCCAGCGCTGGGCCGGCAAAGACCGCGCGGTAGTCACGGCCCAGCAGCCGCGCCGAAAGCTGGGTGCCGGCGGCGCGCAGCCCGCTGAAGTCGCTGCGCAGTCTGCCGCCCAGGCGCACGTCTGGCTTGCTCAGGGCGCCGGCAATCTGCGCCGTGTACTCGCCTGGCACCACCGAGGTCAGGTTGACCTTGGCGCTGAGGTTCAGAGTCGGAAAGACCGGTCCGCTCAGGCGAGCCGTGCCCTGCACCGGGGCCGCCGCGCCCAGGGTGGCCTGGGCGCCGCTCAGGCGCAGGACGCCGCCGGCGTACCGGGCTGGGGCGGTGAACGTGACCCCCGACACCTCGCCGGCGGCCTGCGCCTGCACGTCCGCCAGGGTGCCGCCCAGGGTCAAGCTCAGGCGGCCAGGTACACCCGCCAGGGCCTGCAGGTCGGCGCTGCTGGCCCCGCCGCTCAGGCGCCAGCCGGCCAGGCCTGGTCCCTCGCCCTGAGCAGCGCGCAGGTTCAGCGCCGCGCCCGCCAGAGCGCCCTCGGCGGTGACGGTCGCGGCGCCCCCCGTCAGGCCCGTCCCCGTCAGGGTGAGGTTAACGGCGCGGCTGTCGTAGGTGCCCTCCACACGCAGGGTCAGGACATCGGTGGCCCGTTCGCCGGCCTGGCCCGTCAGGCGGGCGCGCAGGTCGTTCAGGGTCACGGTGGCGTTGGCCTGCGGGTACAGCGGCCCGCGCACCCGCAGCGCCTGGCCGGCCAGGGTGCTGCTCAGGTCGGCGGACAATTGCCCGCCCGCCAGCGTCACCCGGCCGGCGGCCCGCTGGCCCTGGGCGCGCAGATCCACGGTGGCCCGCCCGCTGGCGCGCTTCACTTGCAAGTCCGGCAGGGTCAGATCCAGATTCAGGCGGCCCTCGGCCCCCGCCAGTACGGGACGCAGCACCCGCGCGTCCAGGGCGGCGCCGCGCACCGTCAGGGTGCGGCCATCGAAAGCCACGGGCAGGCGGGAGCCGGGGTGGGTCAGGGTGCCGGCTGCCCGGACCGGTCCGCCCCCCCAGCTCAGGCGGGCGTCCAGGCCCAGGGGGTCACCCAGATAGCGGCTGCCCGCCAGGCTCAGGCGCGCGCCCTGCGCGTTCAGAACGGCCACCAGTTGACCCGGCACCAGTTCGCGCCGCACGGTGTCCGGCAGGCCGGCGGTGAAAGGGGAGAGGCCTGCGCTGACGGTGCCGCCCAGGGTGGGCAGCAGGGCCACTTCGCCGCCAACGGGGCCGCGCGGGGCCGCCAGCAGGCCCTGGCCCTCGCCGCGCAGCGTGACCACGCCGGGTTGGGTGCCCAGGACGTAGCGCACCGGCAGGGTGCCTGCCCAGGTGCCCGCCGCGTAGGTCAGGCCGCCCAGGCGCACGCGCGCGCCGGTCAGGCTGCCACTCAGTGGAAAGGTCTGCGCAGGAACGCTCAGGCGCGTGGCCCCCGTGCCAAACGCCTGCGGCTTCAGGGTGACGGTGCCGCGCAGGTTCGCCACGCCGCCGCTCGCCTGGGCGCTCAGGTAGGGGCCAGTGACCCGCACCTGCAGGTCCGAGAGGGTGGCCGGCAGCGTCAGCCGGCCCGAGGCCACCACGGCCTGCCCCGCCACCTCGCCAGTCACGCGCACTCCGCCGTCAGCGGCGCGCAGGGTCAGGGGGCCCGCCGTCAGGGTGCCGCTCAGCACGCCGGCCCGCGCCGTCAGGTTGCCGGCCAGGCGCTGCCCCGCCAGCGTGAGGCCCGCCGCCTGCACCTGCAAGTTGTCAAAGCCGTTCAGGGTGACGGTGGCGCGGCCGCCCGCCGCGTCGCGCACCTGCACCTGCCCGCGCGGTGAGAGCCCGGTGCCCTGCACGTTGCCATTCACGAAGAGGCCGCCGCCTAGGGGCCCGCTGACATCCACGTCGTAGCGCCCGGACGGCAGGGACGCCGTGCCCACCGCGCGCAGCCCCTCGCCATCGGTGAGCTGAAGGCTCAGGCCGTTCCAGGGGCCGCGCAGGGCGACCGTGTACTGGTCCAGCACGCCGCGCGCGTCCACCGCTCCCCGGAAGGCGCCGCCCGCTCCGGGCCCCCAGGTGGCCGCGCCCTGAATCTGCCCCGCCTGGCCAAACGCGGTCAGCGCCTGCGCGCCCTGCACGCGGGTCAGGCCGCTGGCGCCGTCGTAGGTGAGGTTCAGGTCGCCCCAGCGCCCCGACGCCGTCAGGCGCGGGGTCAGACTGCCGCGCAGATTCACAGCCTGCGCGGGCAGGGTCACGCCGCCAAACGACAGTTCGCCGGTGCGGCCGCTGACGGCCGCCTGCAGCGCGCGGTAAGGGCCGCGGACCGCCACATTCAGGGTCTGGCCCTGGGCGCTGATCTGGCCGCCCGCCTCAACATCGGGAAACACGCGCCCCGAGACCCGCGCCCGCGCGCCCGCGTACACGGTCAGCAGGTCGGCTCGGACAGCGCCCGCCTGCCGCGTCAGGGTGCCCTGCACCGCGGCGCCCAGGGCCTGCGCGTCTACTGTCACGGTGCCGCCTTGCCCGGCCAGATTCAGGTCGAGGGTGCCGCGCAGGCTCTGGGTGCGCGCCAGGGGGCGCAGCGCCGCCAGATTGACGCGCCCGGTGGCCGTCAGGGCGTCGCCGCGCAGCACGCCGCGTGCACGCTGGCCGGCCGTCAGCAAGTCAAAGGCGACGGCGCCGCCTTCTTGCACCTGCAAGGTGCCGCGAATATCGCTGCCCTGCACCCGCGCGGCGGTGCGGTAGGGCGCGCGCAGGTCGGCGTCGGCCAGCACGGTCACGCCGCCGACCTCCCCGCGCAGCGAGGCCGCCGTACCGCGCCCAAAGGCGCTGAGGCTGACCCCGTTGCCCACGGCCCGCAGCGACCCAAAGGCCTTGAGGGTCGTGGTCACGGTCACGTCACCCGTGACGCGCAGGTCACCGGCCACCGCCAGGTTGCGCGCCCGCAGGCCAAAGCTGTCGCCGTTCCAGGTGAGGGCCTGCTGGCCGGCCGTGAAGGTACCGCGCTGCTGCACGTAGTTCAGGTTCAGAGGCCCGGCCAGTGCGTCGCGCACGCCGGGCACCGTGGCCTGAAGGCGGCCCGTCACGTCGCCGCCCGTCAGGTCCAGGCGCCCGCTGCCTGACAGGTTCAGCCCAGCGCCCTGAAGGCCCTGAATCGCCCAGGTGCCGCGAAACTGCGGGTTCAGCGTCAGGCGGGCCGTCCCCCCCTGGCTGGTGTCCAGGTCGGCGCGCAGGCCGCGCCCGTCATACGTGGCGGTGCCGGACAGGGCAAAAGGTCCGGCCTGGCCGCCTTCCAGCCTGGCGCGCAGATTCTGCGGCGTGCCGGCCAGGGTCAGGCGGCCCCCCGCCGCGCCGAAGGTGGGGTTCAGGGCGGCCTGAAGCTGCTGGCCCTGCGGGTTAAAGGTGGCCCGCAGCGGCCCCCCCAGGCCCTGCCCCTGCGCGCGAATGATGTTTTGCGCGTCAATGGTGGCGGTGACGTCCAGCGGCTTTTGCGCCAGCACGCCAGCCACGGTTACGCGCCCCTCGCGGCCAAAGGCCCAGCGGCCCTCGACACGCTGCTGGGCGCCGGCCACGGTGGTCAGGCCGCTGAAGGCGATGTCGTTGGTCTGTCCGGCTGTATTGCCATCCTGGTTCAGGAAGGTGTATTCGGCGTTCACGTCGCGCAGGCCCACGCCGGCCAGTTCGCCTGCGCCCTGCACGTACGCCTTGACCCGCACGGTGCTCCAGCCGCCCGCCATGACCCGCACGCGCGCCTGTCCCTGCCCGGTGGTGCCCAGCGCCCCCGCCAGCCCGGCCAGTGTGGGCCGCGCGTCGGCGGTCACTCGCCAGTTCTGCGCTTTCAGGTCAATGCGGCCCTGGGCCGTCACTGGGCCGTTCCAGCCGCGCCCGGCCAGATTCAGGGTCACGAGGTCGCCCCGGTGGGTGGCCGCGCCCCCCAGGCCGGTCACCGTCACAAAGCCCGCTTCGGGCACCCGCAGCGCGCCGCCCCTCAGGCGCAGGTCCCCGCGCACTGGGCCGTCGCCGAGCACATAGCGCCCGGTGATGCGCCCAGCCGTCACGCCGGGCCAGTAATGGTTCAGCACCCGCGCGTCGGCGTCGAGGTCCACAATGAAGACATTGCCGGCTGGGCCTTCGCCCAGGCTCACCTTGGCATTCAGCCCCCCCTCGCGGGTGCGGCCGGTGACCGTCAGCCCCCCGCTCGGCTGCGGCTGCACCGTGAACTGGCCGTCCGGCACATTCACGCCACTGCCGTCCACGGTGACGCGGGTGCGCTGCACGTCCACGGTGCCCAGCACCACACGCCAGCCGTTCCCGGTGGCTGGGCCGCCCGCGCCGGTTATCAGGTCTTGCAGGCGCAGGGCCACCTGGGCGTCGGCCACACGCACGTTCAGCCGCACGGTGCGCTCTGCCGGGTTCACGCCGGCCACGGTGACGCCGACCTTGCCTGCGCTGGCCTGAACGCCGGGAAAGGTGAGCTGTACGCCGCCCAGTTCGGGCGCCCACAGCGGGCCGCCGATACGGTCGGCGCTCAGGCCGGCCGGCGCCCCAAAGCGGGCCAGCAGCACCCCGCCCAGCAGAGCCGGCAAGAAGGCCAGCACCAGCAGCAGCGCCGCCAGCCCGCCCAGCAGCCAGGGCCAGCGTCGGCGGCGCCGGGGCGCGGGTGGAGAAGGAGGAGGGGGCGTCTCTACAGGGGCTGCCGGCTGATGATCGTCTGTCATTCCACCCACCGGGCCAGGGCGCCGTTCTCTCGCAGATTTGACGCTCCTGGCCGCATTCTGTGCATTGTACGCAGCCCTGCGTGAAGGCCGCACCCACCGCATCCTCATGCAACCGTCAGAAAAGCCCAATCCGGCAGGCGCCTTTGCCGCTAGCATGGCGCCATGCGACTGACCGCCCTTGTGAGTGGCACTGTGCAGGGCGTTGGTTACCGGCGCTACGTGCAGAGATATGCCCGTGACCTCAAGCTGCACGGCTACGCCGAGAACCTGACCGACGGCCGGGTCGAGGTGGTGGCCGAGGGCCACGAGGCCGACCTGGACCGCCTGCTGCACTGGCTGCGGCGCGGCCCGCCCCATGCCCGCGTGCAGGACGTGCAAACCCAGTACAGCGAGGCCACGGGCGTTCAGGACTTTCACGTCTATTGAGGGCGGGCGCCAGCGTGTTGGCGTGCACCCTCCACCCGCTGTTCTCGGCTGGCCCCGTCTTTAACAGTGAAATCGGCGCTTGGTGCAGGCCTCAGCTGCCCGTCAGACGCGGCCCCTAGAGTGGCGACATGCTGCTGGCCCTACTTGCCGCCCTGGTCGCCCTGGCGCCCCAGGAAGAATGTCCGCACAGGAGGCGACCAACGTGAGGCAGATGCTCCAGTTCTTCGCCTCTGACGGCTGGACCCCACGGGTAGAGGCCAGGGCGCCTGTAGGTCAGGACACCCTGGTGATGTGGAGCTGGCCCCTCAAGGGCACCCACGGCCTTGGGGTGCAGGTGTACGGCCCGGATGGCCGGTTCAAGGCCCGCCTGCAGGACTCTGTGCTGCCGTCCGCGCGGGTGGTGGTGTGCGGTGGCCGCTACGTGGTGGGTGGAGGCAACACCCTGCGCGTCTGGGACGCCCGGCAGGATTACCGCCTGATCTCGCGTAAGACCTTTGCGGCGCTGGGGCAGTTCGCTCAGTTGCGCTGTGACGGCGTGGTGCTCAGGGCCAGTGAGGTGACAGCCACTGGTCAGACCCAGACCCTGCGGCTGATGGTGCCTGCCCTGACAGCGGTGCGGGCAAAAGACCGCTGAAAGGACTCCGACTGAATCGAGCAGAATGCCGAGTGGAATCCGAGCGGCCTTGAAAAGCGCCGCAGGAGAGCGAGAAGGAACAGCTGCGGATGGCGCGATCTGGAAGCGCCGACGGTTCCTGTCTCTGCGGTGCTGCACTTCAGCGGCATCCGTATGGGTGCGCTAGGTCAACCCTGCCCGGAACGCCACAATCTCCCGCGCTGCGTCGTCCGGGCTCATCCTGGTCGTGTCGAGCACCAGGGCGTCCGGAGGTGGAGGCAGCGTGCCTGACGCTTCCAGAATGGCCCGCAGCAGAGCCGGGTCCCGCAGTTTGGCCCGCGCCAGGCGGCCGGGATGGGTGACCCGGCGTTCGCGTTCGGTGGGGTCACAGTCCAGCCACACGGGCACGTAGTGTGCACCTCGCGCCGCCGCCACCGCGCGAATCTTGCCCGCTGATACGGATTCCGTTTGTTTCGTTGACAAATCGGGAAAACGCCGATTTGCCAACTCCACGTCCGGAACCCGTTTTTCTCCTTCTCGCTCTGCTGCGCAGCTTTGCAAGTCCGCTCGGATTTCATCGTTTTTGCAAACGATTTAATCGGAGTCCGTATGAGACGGCGCCGCCTTCAAGCCCTGTGTGATAGGCGGTAAAAATCTGACTG
>NZ_WQLB01000041.1 GCF_009755355.1 Deinococcus arboris
TCTTTACTCCCTCCAAGCGGTGGACAGCACGCAAAAGTGCCCTTTGCTCGGGCATCCCCCCGCGCATACCGCAGGGTTCTGGGGGCACGCGTGCGCCCACATTGGGTTGAATCTCGCCAGGGCAGTGTCCCGCCGTGCTGGCACGCTACGCCGCGTTTCCGCTCGCCGCCGTCGCAAGGCCGTTCAGCCCCCGCCGGCTGAGCCGTGACTCCACGGCGTACCGAAGAGTTAGGGTACATGATTTGGCCTGGCCTGACAAGGGGCGGCCTGGCCCAGTGGTCAGACCGCCCCGTGCGAACGCAGCGTCTAGTTCTTGGTGTACGCCACAACTTCGCGGTCAAAGGCGCCCACCAGCATCACCAGGCCCAGCAGGGTGCCCAGCGGAAAGATCAGCAGACTGACCACGCCGATCAGGAGGCTGGACACCCGGCCCCAGGCCCGGCCTTCAAGAACGGCGCGCCGGGTGAAATACAGCAGCAGAATCTCCAGACTGGTCAGGGCAAACGACAGCCACAGCACCGTGGGGATCAGGGCCGGAGGCAGCACTTCGGTGGGCAGGCCCAGTTGCGCCTGAATCTGGGGCAGCATCTCCTGAATCCGCGGGCCGAGAAAAGGCAGTGTCAGGAGGGAAAAGGCGGCATACAGCAGCGAAATCAGCAGCGGCACCGTCAGGAAGCTCAGGCGCTTAGGCACCGGACCAGGCGTGGGAGCAGAAGCAGGGGCAGTCATGTGAGCAGAGTAGCGCGAGCTCAACAGGAGCCGCCCGCCACTCCAGACACTGCAACTGTCTGACACAAGCTTGAGCGCCCCCTTGCCTACATAGCTGGAACAGCCATCAAAAAGAGCGCCTCCGAGGAGGCGCTCCTTTCTAGCCTAAGCGGCGTTTACTTCTTCATCAGTTGCTGGGCGATGTTGTTCGGCACCTGGCTGTAGTGGTCAAAGAACATGGAGTAGCTGGCGCGGCCCTGGGTCATGGAGCGCATGTCGGTGGCGTAGCCGAACATCTCGCTCAGGGGCACGAAGGCCTTCACGATCTGCGCGTTGCCACGGGCTTCCATGCCCTGAATCTGACCACGGCGGCTGTTCAGGTCACCGATGATGTCGCCCATGAAGTCGTCGGGCACCGTAACTTCAACGCGCATCACGGGCTCCAGCAGGGCAGGAGCGCCCTTCTGGACAGCTTCTTTCAGCGCCATGCTGCCGGCGATCTTGAACGCCATTTCCGAGGAGTCCACTTCGTGGTAGCTGCCGTCGTAAATGGTGACTTTCATGTCCACCACGGGGAAGCCGAGCATGGGGCCCGACTGCATGGCTTCTTCGATGCCCTTCTGGGCAGGGCCGACGTATTCACGGGGCACGGTGCCGCCCACGATGGCGTTTTCGAACACGAAGCCGGCGCCGGGTTCCAGGGGCTCGGCCTTGATCTTCACGTGACCGAACTGACCACGGCCGCCGGACTGACGCACGAACTTACCTTCAACGTCCACCGCGCGGGTGATGGTTTCACGGAAGGCCACCTGGGGGGCGCCCACGTTCGCCTCCACCTTGTACTCGCGCTTCAGGCGGTCCACCAGGATTTCCAGGTGAAGTTCGCCCATGCCGGCAATCGTGGTCTGGCCCGACTCCTGGTCGGTTTCGACCTTGAAGGTGGGGTCTTCTTCGGCCAGCTTCTGCAGGCCCACGCCCATCTTTTCCTGGTCGGCCTTGGTCTTGGGCTCAATGGCCAGCTTGATGACAGGCTCGGGCACGTCGATGCTTTCCAGCAGAACCTTGTCGTCGCCGTCGCCAATCAGGGTGTTGCCGGTGCCGGCGTCCTTGAGGCCGATCACGGCGCCCAGCTCGCCCGCCTTGAGCTCGGTGACTTCTTCGCGGCTGTTGGCGTGCATCTTCAGCAGACGCCCCACGCGCTCGCGCTTTTCCTTGCTGGCGTTGTACACGTAGCTGCCGCTTTGCAGGGTGCCCGAGTAGATGCGCACGAAGGTCAGGCGGCCCACGTAGGGGTCAGCCATGATCTTGAACGCCAGCGCGGCCAGCTTGCCTTCGGGATCGGCGGGGAACTCGGTGGTGTCCTCGCTGTCCTCAATCTTGCCCTTGATGGCCGGGACTTCCAGGGGGCTGGGCAGGTAGTCGATGACGGCGTCCAGCAGCAGCTGCACACCCTTGTTCTTCAGGGCGCTGCCGCACAGCACGGGGAAGATGCGCTTCTCGATTGTGCCCTTGCGGATGGCGGCCACGAGCTGCTCCACGCTGGGCTCCTCGCCTTCGAGGTACATCATCATCAGGTCTTCGTCGACTTCGGCGGCGGCTTCGATCAGCTGCTGGCGCATCTCGGCGACCTTGCCCGCGAACTGCTCGGGGATATCGCTCTCGACGATGTCCGTGCCCAGGTCGTTGGTGTACGTATGGGCGCGCTGACGCACGATGTCGATGATGCCCTTAAAGTCGCTTTCCTCGCCCATCGGGTACTGCACGGGCGCAGGAATGGCGCCGAGGCGCTCGCGGATGTCGTTCAGCACCAGTTCAAAGCTGGCGCCGGTCTTGTCCATCTTGTTCGAGAACGCGATGCGGGGCACGCCGTAACGGTCGGCCTGGCGCCACACGGTCTCGGACTGGGGCTCCACGCCCTGGCTGGAGTCGAACACGGCCACAGCGCCGTCCAGCACACGCATGGAGCGCTCCACTTCAATGGTGAAGTCCACGTGACCAGGGGTGTCGATGATGTTGACGACATATTCCTGGTCCGTGCCGCTACGCTTCCACTTAGCGGTGGTGGCGGCGGCGGTGATGGTGATACCGCGCTCGCGCTCCTGCTCCATCCAGTCCATGGTGGCGGCGCCGTCGTGCACTTCGCCGATGTTGTGGGTGCGCCCGGTGTAATACAGGATGCGCTCGGTGGTGGTGGTCTTGCCGGCATCAATGTGCGCGGCAATCCCGATGTTCCGGAAGTGGGTCAGATAGCTCTGGGCTTTGGTGGTCATAAGACTCCCTGATTCTGTCGGGTGACGTGTCTCGTCACCGTCAGTTCGGCACCCTGTTGAGGGGTTGGGGCAGCGGGCTTCCTCGCCTCACGCGAGATGGACGGTAGGGGGCGCCTACCGTCCGGGGGAGTGGGCTGCCGGGCTGTCCCTGGGCAGCTTGTGCTCTGTTACGCGGCCAGTGGAAAAGCGCCACTGGCCGCTTCACGCCGCACAAGCTGCTTGCTGTTCCCACTCGCTCCGCTCGGATTTTGGGGCCTTGCCCCAAAATCGGAATTACCAGCGGTAGTGCGCGTAGGCGCGGTTGGCTTCCGCCATGCGCTCCACGTCGTCTTTCTTCTTGATGGCGCCGCCACGGCCCTGCGCGGCGTCCATGATTTCGCCGGCCAGACGCTCGACGGCGGTGCGCTCGGGGCGGCCGTCCACGGCGCTGATCATCCAGCGCAGGGTCAGGCTCTGCTTGCGGCGCTCGGTGGGCTCGACGGGCACCTGGTAGGTGCTGCCGCCCACGCGGCGGCTACGCACTTCCACGCGGGGCTTAATATTGTCGTAAGCCTGCTTGAAGATCTTCAGGGACTCCTGGCCGGTGCGCTCCTGAACGACTTTCATGGCTCCGTAGAAAATGCGGCTGGCGAGGTTCTTCTTGCCATCACGCATGATGCGGTTAATCATCGCGCTGACCAGCACGTCCTGGTAAACCAGGTCCGGCTGAACAACACGCACTTCGGCTTGGCGGCGACGTGCCATGGTTGACTCCCTTGAGGCTCAGCCCGGACCGTTCCGGGCGAGCGCGCGCACTTCAGGCGCGAATAACGTGCTTCATTGGCATCACCCCTTGGGGTGAAGGCGGGCTGGGCCGGCAGGGCGGCCCTAGGCGCCTTACTTCTTCTTCGCGCCCGCAGCGGCAGCGCCGGCCTTGGGCTTCTTGGTGCCGTACTTGGACCGGCTCTTGTTGCGGTCCTTCACGCCCTGGGTGTCCAGGCTGCCGCGCACGATGTGGTAGCGCACACCGGGGAGGTCCTTGACACGGCCGCCGCGAATCAGCACCACGCTGTGCTCCTGCAGGTTGTGGCCTTCACCGGGGATGTAGGCGGTGACTTCAAAGGCGCTGCTCAGGCGAACGCGGGCAATCTTGCGCAGCGCCGAGTTAGGCTTCTTGGGGGTGGTGGTCTTGACGACCGTGCAGACGCCGCGGCGGAAGGGGCTGCCCTTCAGGGCCGGGACCTTGCTCTTCTTCTGGATCGTCTTGCGACCCTTACGGAGCAGTTGCTGGGTGGTAGGCAGGGAAAATCACTCCTATGCTTGCAGATGCGGGTGGGAGGGCGAACGCCGCCCACGCGGACGGGGCGGCCAAGGGTTGACGAAACGGAACTCTGAGGTGATCGCGCACCCGCTCTTTTGGGGGTGGCCTGCCGAAACACGGACTGGTGCAACCCTGGAACCCAGAGCAGTGTTCAACCTTCCCAGCATACGCCTGCGGCCCCAAGCCGTGCAAGAGGGAGCGTGGGCCGTCAAAACCCCCGCCAGGACGGCGGGGGAAGAGATGGCGTCCGCTTTTGCTTTAGCGGCCTGTCACGCCGGTTGAGCCCACGACCGTCATCCCCTGCAAGTCACCAGAGTGGCAGGTGCTGCAGCTGTCCTCGCTGACCAGGCGCTCGCTGCCGTTGACCAGCAGGGCCACGCGGGTATCGCGGCGGGACGTGCCAAAAAAGCCATAGGAATTGACGGTGCTGCGGATGCGCAGCCGGTTCAGGTCACTGGCCATCAGGTTGGACACGTCGTAGTACTGGTCCGAGCCGTCCTGAGACTGCTGCACAATCGTCGTGTTGTTGCCGCTGGAATTGGTCAGGTAAACCTCGGTGTCGCCCTTGCGGTTGCTGACACGCAGCTCGATCTTGGGCCCCAGTCGGCAGGTGCGCTTCAGGAACTTGGACGTGGTCTGGTAGATGGCGTTGCGGTTGTCCCAGCGCTTGAGGGTAAAGCCGATGGGCTTCAGGGTGGTCAGCGGGAAATCGGTCATCTTGAAGTAGTCGCGCCAGGCGTCGCCGCTGAAGAGGGCCACCTGCGCGGCGTAAGGGCCGCCCATGGCCAGCACGTTCAGGCTGCTGTTTTTGACGAGCTCCTTCTGCTCGGTGCTCAGGCTGCCCGACTGCTCGCTGTACTTGACTTCCAGGGCGGCGGCCAGGGCACTGGCCGAACGGTGGGTGTCGTAGCGCAGGACCATTAAGCGGCCGTACTGCACCTTGTTGATGTAAGTGGGCAGATTGCTGGAGGACAGTTGCCCTATGGACTGCAGGTACGAGAGGTCGCCGGTGGTCAGGCTGTTGTTGAACAGCATGTTGGCGGGCGTGCCGTTCTCGGTGACGCCAACATTGGCCAGGGTCTGCACGAAGACCACGTAGACGCTGCTCTTCTCAACGCTGGAACTGGAATCCATAGAGCCGGTTACGCCCACCCCGTGAAACTTGAGGTTCAGCTTGAGCTTGTGGCTGAGTTCGCGCAGGCTTGAGGCCTCCTGCACCTTCAGGAACACGTTGCTGGGCTGCCCCAGCGACGACGCGCCGCTGAACATATTGCCGATGGCGCCCAGCACCCCGGCCGAATCCGGCGTCACGTTGGGCGTGCTGGTAAAGCGGGTGTCGCTTTCGATGGTCAGGGGCACCCGCTTGTTCGTAGGAACGCTGATGGTGGCCATAGTCGAGGCACCGCCGTACAGGCTCTCGCCCTGAATCAGAGCGCCCGGCCAGATGGTCGTGGGCGGCTCTTCCATCAGGACATGCCCACTGGCTGGGTCGTTGACATAGTCCACCAGCACGCTGGAGCACAGGTCGTAGGGGTCGGCGCTGGGCGGCGGCAGGGTCTGCTGCCAAACGCTGGGCGCGCCCACAAACAGCCCGTCAATCTGCGCCTGGGTGTCCGGCAGCACCTGGGCGCGGAAAGCCGCTGGCGCCTGCAGGTAGGGATTGGCGGCTTCCAACAGCGATACGCCGTACTGGGCCGCGCGGTTTTCCAGCTCGCTCCAGGGCCGCACCTGCGGGTCGGAGGAGGTGGGTTCCCCCGGATCTCCCGGCTCGCCGGGGTCGCCAGGTGTGCAGGGGTCAGGCACACGCTGGGCATTCAGACCAGCGCTTTCGGTCACGGGGCACTCTGGAAAGCGCTGGCTGTCCAGCCGCTCAGGTGCGGGCGCCTGACCACAGGCCCCCAGAGCCAGCATGAGCGAAGTGACGAGCAGCACACGGGAAGCGGGGTGCGACATGATGAACTCCTTGGAAGGACAAAGAAGAAAGAGGGCAGGGGCGTCTCGCCTGGATTCAGAGGTGCTGAATCTCTCTGGCGTGGGGTGAGTGTGCGCCCGCGCTCAGGAACGCCCAGGGAAACGCGGCGGGATTCCCTGCGCGTTCCCGCCTCTGGCCCCAAGTCACAGCTCAGCCCCTTTGCTGGTCGCTGGCACGCCGCCAGAGGCTGTGCTACACTCCGCTCTGCCCGTTCTTTCCCGTGCGGAGAGGTGCCAGAGTGGTTGAATGGGTCGGTCTCGAAAACCGAAGTAGTCGCAAGGCTACCGTGGGTTCGAATCCCACCCTCTTCGCCAAAGCCAAGCCCCCAGGTCAACGCCTGGGGGTTTTGCGTTCAGGGTCACCGCGCCCTTGGGCGGGATGGAGGGGAAACACACCCCTCGGGGCCACGGCCACAGCGGTTCGTAATGTGCGCTTGTAGGCCAATCTGCTTCAGCGCGACGAAACACCGTTGTGATCTGCGTTCAGGACGCCCAGCACTGCCGCTTCCCGCGCCGCCAGCACCACCGCGCCGTGGGCCTCCCGCAGGGCCTCGGGTGGCAGGGGCAGATACAGCGCGTCGTACAGGGCCTGCCCAGCGCGGGCCAGCGCCACCAGTTCGGCGCGCCAGGCGGCCGCGTCGGTGGGCGTCCAGGTGGCCGGGTCGTTCTGGTCTTCCAGGAGGGCGTGGGGGTCACTCAGGCGCGCGGCGGTCAGCTCCAGGTGGTGCCGCAGCGCCAGCACCCGCCGGGCCAGGGCAGGCCGGGCCTGCACCGCGCCAAAAGTGAGGGTGTGGACAGTGTGCAGCAGCCCACGCTCACCGGGTGCACTGAACAGGCCAGTCAGGCCGTCCGGGCCATACAGCACTTCTCGCAGGGTGTCGCGCAGCAGGTCGGGGGCAGCCATCGTGATGCACGGTACGCCACACAGCGGATGCCGGTTCCGCCGCTCCTGTCCTACCCTGAGGGCACGATGATCCTGAAGATCAAGATTTTCCTGTAATCGCACACGTTTGGCAGCGGCCCTCACAGTAAAATGAGGCCAATGCCGAACCCCTGTGCCGACCCCGGCCCCGCGAACCTTGTTCGGCTGGCCTGCGGTTGGCCCAGGCGCGACCCTCTGGGCTCTGAGCATCCGCTCGCCCCTCTTCACCTTCTCTGTCTGCCTGCGGCATACGGCCTGCAGCCGGGCGTCCTTTTAAGGAAGTGAACGACCATAGATAAAGTGCATGGCAATACCTCTGGCCTGCGTCCCGCACAACTCAAAACCCTGGGCAACCTCTACCGCCGCCGCATCGAGCCGGGCCGCGTGGGGTCGCCGGAGCTGGCGCGCAACCTCGCCGAGCTTTCGCACGACCTGCGCCGCGAGGTCGGTGTGCTGATTGACCGCCGGGGCCGCGTGATTTCTGTGAGTGTTGCGGACGCCCGCGCCACCGAATTTCCCGAGGTCCGGCTGGGCGAGACCCGCCTGGCGGGCTTTCACCTGCTGCACACCCACCCGCGCGGCGGCGCCCTGAGCAAGAGTGACCTCTCGACCCTGTTCCTGAAGCGCCTGGACGCGGTGAGCGCCATTGAGGTGCGGCAAGAAGGCCAACCGGGCCTGGTGCATACCGCGCACCTGACGCCGCCCGGTACGGTAGGCGAGGAAGAAGACTGGCGCATCTTGCCGCCTGTGCCCGCGTTCCAGATTGACGAGTTTGACCTGGGCGCCCAGGTCAGCGCCCTGGAAGAAGAGATTGCCCGCGCGGCCCGCACTCGTGAGGCCAAGAAAGACCGGGAGCGCGCCATTCTGGTGCAGATTGACCAGGGCGAATTTGACGCCGAAGAGCGCCTGGACGAACTGAGCGAGCTGGCCCGCACCGCCGGGGCTGAGGTCGTGCACCGGGAACTGGTGTACCGCCGCCACCTGAAAGCCGGCACGCTGGTCGGGGCCGGGAAGCTCGAAGAGCTGACCAGCAAGGCGTATCACCTGGACGCCGACCTGCTGATTTTCGGGCAGGAGCTGGGGGCCGCCCAGGCGCGCGAGATTGAGGCCGCCACTGGCCTGAAAATCATTGACCGCACGCAGCTGATTCTGGACATCTTCGCGCTGCACGCGCAGGGCGTGGAGTCGCGCCTTCAGGTCGAACTGGCGCAGCTGCGCTACATGAAGCCGCGTCTGCTGGGGGCCGGCGCCGCCCTCTCCCGCATTGGGGGCGGGGGGGGCAGCGCCGGGGGCGGGGCCATTGGCACGCGCGGCCCCGGTGAAACCAAATTGGAGCTGGACCGCCGCCGCATCAACGACCGCCTGAGCCTTCTGGAAAAGCAGCTGGAAGGTGTCTCGCAGCGGCGCGAAGAACGGCGCAAGCAGCGTGCCCGCAACGACGTGCCCGTGATTTCGATTGTGGGCTACACCAACGCGGGCAAGTCCACCTTGCTGAACGCCTTTACCCACGCGGCCGAAGAACCCCGCCGGGTACTGGCCGAGAACAAGCTGTTTGCCACCCTGCGCCCGACCAGCCGCCAGGGCTACCTGGAGGGCATTGGGCCGGTGGTGCTGACCGACACCGTGGGCTTTATCCGCGACCTGCCCAAAGACCTGACGCGCGCGTTCCGCTCTACCCTGGAAGAAATTGGCGACGCCGACGTCCTGCTGCACGTGGTGGACGCCGCCAGCCCCGGCGCCGACACCCGGCTGGACGCCGTGAACCGCATTCTGGAGGAGCTGGGCTTCCGCGACCTGCCCACGGTGGTCGCCCTGAACAAGGCCGACGCCGCCGACCCTGAGGCCCTGACCCGTGAGGTCGAGCGCACAGAGGGGATTCCGGTCAGTGCCCTGAGAAACCTCGGCCTGAGTGAGCTGAAAGACGCCCTGAGCGACGCGGTGGCACAGGTGCAGCGTCAGCACCTGGCCGCCCAGGAAGAGGCGAGGCTGCTGGCCGCGCAGTACCGCTAGGCAGGACCACGCCGCACAAGTCAGCAATCATAGGGACAGCCGGCGCGCTGTCCCTTTTGTTGGATGCCTCCGCCGCGCAACTCTGCCAGAGTCGGCGGATGCTGGCCTGGGTGTATCTGATTCTGGTGGTGCTGGTCTGGGGGCTGGGGGAAGCTCTGGGAGAACGGACGGTCCCCACACTGCTGCTGGCGTACGCGCCGCCGGTGGTCTGGGCGCTGCCCGCGCCTCTGGTGATCGGCTGGGCACTCTGGCGCCGACGAGGCCGCCGGGCGGCTCTGGCGGCCACGGTTCTGGCGCTGTGGGGCGCGGGCCTGCTGCACTGGTCGCCTCAGCAGAGCGGGGCCCTGCGCGTGGTGACCTACAACGTGCTGCGCGGTGACCGCGTGAGTCCAGGGCAGCTGGGCCAGGCGCTGCGGAGCCTGAACGCCGACGTGATTCTGCTACAGGAGAGCAATTTTGGCGGAGCTGACTTTCGGGCAGCCCTGGAACAGGCACTGCCCGGCTACCACGCCGAACACGCCGCCGAGGTCAGCACCTTGACGCGGCTGCCTATCCTGGCCGCCCAGCGCCTGCCGCTGCCTGGCAACCGGCGCGAGGTCCTGGTCACCCGCCTGCGCTGGCAGGGGCAGCCGCTGACAGTAGTCAATGCCCATCTGGGCACAGTACAGGTGGTGGACGCCCTGGCGGGAGACTGGGCCTATTTGCAGCGCACGCGCAACAACCGTGAAGCCCAGGTGGCGCGGCTGGAGGCGCTGGCCGCGCAGACGGAGGGGCGCGTGTTGCTGGGCGGCGACCTGAATACGCCGCCGCGTGGCCGGGTGTGGCGGCGGCTGCGGGTGGCCTACGGTCCCGACGCCCACGACCTCGCCGGACGCGGCCCTGGCTGGAGCTTTCCAGCGCTGCGGGTCCGCATTGACCACCTGCTGACCGACGACCTGACCCCCACCACCAGCCGGGTGCTGCCCTGGACCTTCAGCGACCACCGGCCCCTGCTGGCGGAGTTTGCAGGGCCACCCCGCTGACAGCGGCTGCCCGTTGCATTAACTGGCCACTAACGCCCCTCCACCTTTGCCACGGTCTCTGACGGACACTCACTGTGTTCGCCTCAGCGTGGTTGAGGGGTATGATCCTCAATCACGCTGAGGTCCGCTGTAGGTGGGCGCTGCGCGGCCAGCCACGCCTGGGCCTGCGCCGGGGTTCTGAGCCGCACCAGGGTCAGGTGGGGAAACTGGGCCACCAGCGCCGGGGTTTCGCGGCGCCGGCGCCAGTGGGTACGGAAAAACCAGCGCACCGGTCCCTCGGCACTGACCGCGCCGCGCAGATGCTCGCGGTTGCCGTTCCAGAGTTCCTGCTGGGTCAGCACCCGCCGCGCCGTGCGGGTCAGCGCCCGCCAGAACACCACGGGCCCCGGATAATCCAACCAGACCAGCGTGTCGGCCCGCGCCCAGCCCAGGTCGCGGGCTTTGGCGTAGTTGCCGTCCATGACCCAGGCGTCCTGCGCCGTAAAAGTGGCCACCTGCGCACGAAACTGGGCCAGCAGGGCTTCCTGCCACCCCGCCTGATGGTTCCAGGCGTCATGCTCGCCGTGAGGTACCCCCAGCCGCCCAGCCAGGGCGCGCGCCAGGGTGGTCTTGCCGCTGCCAGTGGTGCCAATCACGAGAACGCGCTGCATCCTGCCCAGAAGATCAGACCAGGGGCTGACCGCGCATCCGCCAGTCAGCCCATGCCGGCGCTTTTAAGGCCGCGCGGTCAGCTTCAGAATCCGTCCGCTGCTGTATTCGGCGACGTACATCTCGCCGCGCTCGTCTTCACCGAAGGTGCTGGGGCCGCTGACCTTGCCCAGTGTGGCCTTAGTCCAACTCTGGCCCGTGGTGGGCGCCGCCCAGACCGTGCCCGAGGCGAAGTCGGCAAACACGTACTGACCCTTGAGCGCCGGGACTACGCTGCCCCGGTAGACGTACCCGCCCGTGATGCTCTGGCCTTCCTGGCGGCCGTACACCAGCACCGGCTCGGTGTAGGGGCCGGCCTTGCAGTTGGCTTCGTAGCACTGCCGGCCCTCGCGCACGCGCCAGCCGTAATTCTCGCCGCCTTTGCTGGCGCGCGGCTGCCGGTCCACTTCCTCAAAGGCGTTCTGGCCCACGTCGGCAATCACCAGGTCGCCAGTTTGCCGGTCAAAGGAAAAGCGCCACGGGTTGCGCAGGCCATATGCCCAGATGTTGGCGTTGGCGCCGCTGCGGCCTGCAAAGGGATTGCCGGGCGCGGGCTTGGCGTCGGCGCCGCGCACATCAAAGCGCAGAATCTTGCCGAGCGGCGACGCGAGGTTCTGGGCATTGTTCTGTGGATCACCGCCCGAGCCGCCGTCCCCCAGACCCAGATACAGAAAACCGTCTGGCCCGAAAGCCAACTGGCCGCCGTTGTGGTTGGCGTAGGGCTGCTTGGCGGTAAAGAGGGTCTTGGCACTGGCGGGGTCGGCGCGGGTGCCGCCCGCCGCGGCTGTGTAGCGCGCCAGCACAGTGTTGCCGTTCCGGTCGGTGTAATGCACGTACAGACGCCGGTTGGTCTTGTAGGCAGGGTCAAAGGCCAGCCCCAGCAGCCCGCGCTCGCCGCCCGCCCGGGTCAGGGCCCGCAAATCCAGAAAGGTGCCGCTCTGGACCTGGCTGCCCTGAACCACCCGGATGCGCCCGTCCTGCTGCGCCACGTACAGCCGCCCCGAGCCGTCACCTGCATGCGTAATAGCCGTGACCTGCTCTAAGCCACTGACAAAGGGCGAGAAGGCCACGCTGGGGGCCTGGGCCGCAGCAGGACCAGACAGCGCGGCAGCCAGCAGGGCCGCAGACAGGGCAGACAGAGGGCGCACCATGCCCCAGTGTGCCGCGTGCCGGGGCGGCCTCTCACTTACGCGGCGTGAAGAGACCTTTACAGGTTTGGCACGCAGCACAGGGCAAAGCCGCCGGACACTAAGACCCTCAACTCTTTTCAGGAGGTTTTCCTATGACTGGTCCCTACGACCGACCCCCCTCCCCCGCCACCGAACCCACCGACACGCCCGCGCCCATGCCCGAGCAGATGCCGGGCCGCAGCGACACCGGCCCCATCAGCGACCCGCCGGCCAACCCGGACCTGCCTGGCATGCCCGAGCCAGATCCCACCCAGAACCCAGATACCCCTGGGCTCCCGGAGCCGATGCCTGCGATGTAACCCTGGGCGACCAGCCCCCGACTGTTTGTACGGCCAGCTCTGAGAGGGCTGGCCGCTGTGCTGTGCCGTCTTACCAAGTTTTCAAGTCGCAACACAGGACTTCCTACTGCGCCTTGTCCCGCAGGCTGACACCCGCTACAGGGTGTGGCCCTGTTCGCGCAGCCATGTCCTCTGGCGCGACCAGTCCGGCATGATGCGGGCCACATTCGCCCAGTAGCGCGCGGAATGATTCAGTTCCAGCAGATGCGCGGCCTCGTGGAGAGCGACGTAGTGAAAAACTTCCAGCGGCGCGCGGCTGAGTTTCCAGTGCAGGCGAATATCGCCCCTGGCAGTGCAGCTGCCCCAGCGTGACCGCGCGGTACTCACCGTCACGCGGCCGAGCCGCCCCTGGGCGTCCAGTTGACCTGCATACGCCTCGACCAGTGCGCGGTAAGGCCCAGCGCAGGCTGCACGAGTCCAGCGTTCCAGGGCGGCCTCGGGCTGGTCGAGAGGCAGAAAGAGGGTCTCTCCCACCCGCCGCGCTGGCCCGGCCCCTTCCAGGCGTACAGTCAGGAACTGACCCAAAAAAGGCAATGGCTGACCATCTTGCAGCGCAGCCTGGGCTGGGAGGCGGGCCGCATAGGCCGCCAGATGTCTGGTCACCCAGTCACGTCGCGTCTCCAGAATGATTTCCAGTTGCGCCACTGGCACCCGCACGGGGGCATAGAGAGTCACAGTTCCAGGCGCCACCTGAAGAGCCACTGTCCGCCGCCGCGCACTGCGCTTGATCGTGACAGGCACGCCCGCAACTTCCCACATGCCTACAGAAGACTGCAAAAGAAGGGCGGGCGCGTGAGACCTGCCCACGTGCCCGCCTGCTGCTGACTTCCAGTCTTACCCTGGAGCCAGGAACGCCTCAAGGTTCCGTTGGCGCCTCTGGCCTGCGCAAACACTCTCTCGCTTCGCCCTGGGGTCCACCCTCAGAGTTGGTTGTAATTGACGTTGAACGTGTCGCACTTGTTGGGGTCGCCGCTGTTCAGGCCCGTCATGAACCACTTCACCCGCTGCTGGCTGGACCCGTGGGTAAAGGCGTCCGGCACCACGTAGCCCTGCGACTGACGCTGAAGGTTGTCGTCGCCAATCGCTTCGGCGGTGCGCACCGCCTCCTGCACGTCTGTCTGGGTAATCTTGGTGTCTTCGCGGGTGCGGTTGCCCCAGACCCCAGCAAAGCAGTCTGCCTGGAGTTCCAGGCGCACGCCGTAGCTGTTGGCCTCGGCCTCGGTGGTGGCGCTGCGCTGACGGCGCTCGACCTGATCGGCAATCCCCAATTCGTTCTGAACGTGGTGCCCGACCTCGTGGGCCAGCACGTAGGCATACGCAAAGTTGCCGCCGCCGCCCAGCCGCTGCTGCATGGTGTTAAAGAAGCTGGTGTCCAGATAGACGTTGTTGTCTACGGGGCAGTAAAACGGCCCCACAGCGCTGTTGGCCTGTCCACAGCCGCTGCGGGTGCCCCGCGTGTACAGCACCAGGGTGGGCTCGGTGTAGGTGCGGCCAGCCTGCTTAAAGATGCTACTCCAGACGACATCGGTGCTGCCCAGCACCTCTTTGGTGAACTGAAATTCCTCGTCGTTGGCACCCGGGGCGCCCTGCGATTGGGCTGGGGCGCTCTCTTGATCGCCGCCCAGAACGGCGCCGGGATCAATCCCAAAAAACATGGCAATCAGGGCAATAATCAGGCCGCCAATCCCACCGACAGCAATGCCGCCGCCAGGCAGGCCACCGGCGCCCCGGCGGTCTTCGACATTGCCAGTGCCAGGAAGGTTTTTCCAGTCCATACAGTCTCTCCTTGACAGGTCGGGCTGGCCCTACGGGCGCCTCCTGGTCTCGAAGGTCATTGTAGGAACCCCTGCAAAGGGGCCGTCTGACGACGCCTTTAGGCTTTGCAGGGAAGTTTTGAAGAAATCAGCGGGGCTTTCTTAACGCGGCAGCGGCGGAGGTCTCTGAACATCCAGGCCTCAGGCCGAGCGGCGCAGTAGCAGCACACCCACGGCTAGGCCCAGCAGAGTTCCCACCAGCAGCCCCCCCGGCAGGCCGAACGACGCCTGCGCTTTTGGCACGTTGGGCAGCACCGCCGCCAGGAGCCGGTCCAGCCCCAGCCCAGCCAGCACCACCAGGAGCATCAGGGCCATGCCCAGCCCCCAGGCCGTCAGTTCACGTGCTGGGGAAGCGCCGCCGGCCGTTAGAGCGCGCGGCACGGCCATCAGCCCAGCAGCTGCCAGCCCCACCCCCACGTAGACCAGCCCAAACCCCCGGCTGAAGCTGTCGCCAGCCAGCGTCATCACCAGCGCCACCACCGCGGCCCCCGCACCCAGACCCGCCAGCCCCAGGGCCAGCGGTCCGCGCACCAGCATGACCCCCAGCGCCAGGCCTAACCCCGCGCCTCCACCCAACAGCCACCCAAGCCAAGCCATACCCCATTGATAACAGGTTGGCAGGGCGCTGCGCGTCAACCGAACGAGGCACCCGTGAAATACAGCGCGGCGGGATGTCCAGTAGCGGAGGCCACGACCTACAGGCTCTCGCCGCGCCCGATGTTCTCCGTCGGCTCATCACTCTGTTCTCTCTGGGCCAGAGACGGCTGCCGGGCGTCACAGAGCGCCGTCAGTTCCTCACCAGTCAGGCAGCGCGTCCCTCAGTCCTCCGTTTCTTCTGGCAAGCCAGGCACATCCAGAATGGTCCGGGTGCCTTCCCGTTGCCCCTGCTGGTGTGAGGCCCCAATGCATGCGACTTGGCAGTGATGGGAAAGCGGGGAAACATGACGGGCGACTATCGGCCCGCCTCGAATGCTCTGGCTTTAACACGCTCCAGGACAGCGGCGTCACCGTCTTCATAAGGCTCGGCGTCAAATCAAAAATGACCACCCATGATATCAATCAGGTTCACAGGCCAACATGTGCCGCAAAGCCCTGCTGGCAGGCAAAGAGGCAGAGCCGATCTGGCCCTGCCTCCTTTCGCTGCGCGCGTCTCAGGTAAACAGCGTGCTGACGCTGGCGCCAGTGTGGATGTTGGTAATCGCGTCGGCAAACAGCGGGGCCACGTCCAGCACCGCCAGTCGGCCATTGGAGCCGTCCAGCTTGCTCTGGGGCACCAGCACCGTGTTCGTGCTGGCCACCTGGGTTACGTCCAGGGCCGCGATGCGCTGAATGGCCGGGCCGGTGTAGACGCCGTGGGTGACCGCCACGTACACGTCCTTGGCGCCCATGCTGCGCGCGATATTGACGGTTTCCACCAGGCTGCCGGCCGTGCTGATCTCATCGTCCACGATAAACACGGTCTTGCCTTCCACATCTCCGATCAGGGCGCGGGGGCGCACTTCGGTGTCAGACAGGCGCTCTTTGTCAATCATGGCCAGCCCAGAATCCAGGCGGCGGGCGATCTGCGAGGCGCGCTTGATGCTCCCGGCGTCGGGGGCCAGCACCACGCCGGTGTGGGCGTCGGGCACTGACCTCTTGAAGTGGTCTGCCAGCACCACATCGGCCGACAGGTGGTCCACCGGCACCTTGAAAAACCCGTGCACCTGCGGGGCGTGCAGGGTCATGGTCAGGATGCGGTCGGCGCCGGCTTCCTGCAAGAGGTCAGCAATCAGGCGCCCGGCAATCGAGATGCGCGGGCTGTCTTTCTTGTCACTGCGGGCATACGAGTAATACGGAATTACAGCCGTGACGCGCCCGGCGCTGGCACTCTTGGCCGCGTCGATCATCAGCATCAGTTCCATGATGGAGTCGCTGACGGGCGTGGAAAAGGTCTGCACGATAAACACGTCGCCTTCGCGCAGCGATTCCTCGTAGTGCACGATGATGTTGTCGTTGGAAAACTTCTCGGTGGTGCTGTGGCCCAGCGGCACCCCCAGGTGGTCGCAGATGGCCTGGGCCAGGGGACGGTTACTCTGCCCGGCAAACACCAGCAGGGGCGAGCGGCGGCTGTTGAGCAGGGTGGACGGAGCGCGGTGGGGGACGGACAAGGGGAAATCCTCCAGAGAGAGGGGCGAAGAGAAAGGCTGCGGACGTGCGCGGCGCAGGAGGCCGGAAACCGCTCAGCAGCATACCCGGCGCACCGCCGGGGTGTCACCGCGCGCGGGCGTGCCCCGCCTGGGAACAGCGGGCGCGGCGTCTGCCTGACAGGGACGGCCCCGCCGCACCGGGGCCAGGGTAGGCTGAGCCCGTGAAACTGGACGCGGTGGTGGTGGGCGCAGGCCCCAACGGGCTCTCGGCGGCCGTGACCCTGGCCCGCGCGGGCCTGCGGGTGCAGGTGCTGGAAACGCATCATCAGGTAGGAGGCGGCCTCCAGAGCCGCGCCCTGACGCAGCCCGGATTTATCCACGACTACGGCTCTGCGATTCATCCGCTGGCAGCGGCCAGTCCGGCCTTTCGCACCTGGCCGCTGCACGCCTACGGCCTGCGCTGGGTACAGCCCCCAGTGCCCGCCGCGCATCCACTGGGGGCCGGCGCTGTGCTGCTGCACCGTGACCTGGACGCCACGGCGGCTGGCCTGGGGCGTGACGGCCCGGCCTGGAAGCGTCTGCTGGAACCGCTGCTGCACGACTGGGAAGGGCTACTGGACGACATCCTGCGGCCCTTGCCCCGCGTGCCGCGCCGGCCCCTGACCCTGGCCCGCTTTGGCCTGCGCGCCCTGCCCAGCGCCGACCTGCTGGGCCGCGCCCTGTTCCGCACCCCCGAGGCCCGCGCGCTGTGGGCAGGGCTGGCGGCCCACACCGCCCTGCCCCTGACGACCCCCGGCACCGCCGCGCAGACGCTGGTGTTGGCGCTGCTGGCCCACGCGGTCGGCTGGCCTTTTCCGGCAGGAGGGGCACAGCGGCTGGCCGACGCCCTGCACGCTTACCTGACCTGGCTGGGCGGTGAGGTGCTAACCGGCGTGACGGTGCGCGGGCCAGCCGACCTGCCCCCAGCGCGGGTAACGCTGGTGGACAGCAGCCCCCACGTGCTGCTGGACCTGCTGGGTGAGCGGGCGCCGGCGAGGTACCGCGCGGCCCTGGCGCACTACCGCTATGGCCCCGGCCTGCAAAAGTTTGACTACGCGCTGTCCGGCCCGGTGCCCTGGCAGGACGAGCGGGTCGCCCTGGCCGCCACCGTACATCTGGGCGGCCACGCCCCTGAGATTGCCGCGGCTGAGGCCGTCACTACCCGCTGCATACCGGCGCGCCCCTATGTCCTGAGCGCCCAGCCCAGCCTCTTTGACCCCAGCCGCGCGCCCGCTGGCCACCACACCTTCTGGGCCTATACCCACGTTCCCAGCGGCAGCGCTGAGGACGCCCAGGCCCAGGTGGAGAGGCAGCTTGAGCGCTTTGCCCCCGGATTTGGGGCGCGGGTGCTGGCCCGGCACCGCACGACAGCCCGGCAACTGGAAAGCTTCAGCCCCGTTTTTCATGGAGGGGACGTGAATGGCGGCGCGGGCGACCTGTGGGGCCTGCTGGCCCGCCCAGTGCCCACGCCAACGCCCTACCGCACCCCCGTGCGCGGCGTGTACCTGTGTTCCAGCGCCACCCCACCTGGCGGCGGCATTCACGGCATGGCCGGGCATCACGCCGCCCTGGCCGCCTTAAAGGACGAATTTGGGATTCAGGAGGTGCCGTGAGGGCCCGGTGGCCATGAGAATCCCCAGGTCAGCGGTGTCTGACCTGGGGGTGACCTCACCTGCACTTAGCGCCGCGTCTTTTTCTTCTTGACCTTTTTGGTCTTGACCTTGGCGGTCTCGTTCAGGCCGACGCTGGTGATAGCCGTGGCGCGCCCGGCCACAAACGTCACGCTGGCGTAGCTGGCCGCCGAGTTCTTCCACTGGTACACCGCCTGGGTGGCGGTGCTGGACAGCTGCTCGCCAGGAGCGCCCACAATGCGCTGCACCTCAGGGAGGCTCAGGCCCGTGCGCAGGCGCTGGTATTCCCCCCTGGTAATCAGGTCTTCAGGACCGCAGGCACTTAGCGCGACCAGCGAGAGCACCAGCCCCAGCACAGGTAAACGGATCATGCGACTCCTTTGCAGCCTCAGACAGACTCCGGTTGAATCGAGCATTCTGCTCGATGAAATCCGAGCGGACTTAGAAAGCTGCGCAGTAGAGCGAGCAGGGACAAATGCGGATTTCGCTTAATTACAGCACAGCCGGACAGGCCCCGTCTGCGCTTCCATATCGCGAAATCCGCATCAGACAGATGCCATCTCTCTTCACCCGGCTCAGGCCGCTGTTACAGACCATTCAAGCCGGATGGGGCAACGGGCCTACTCGCCCCGGAAGATTTTGCCGACCTTGCCCAGAAAGCCCTCGTGTTTCTCGTTCACCTCGTCGCCCACGGCGCGCGCGTAGGCCAGCAGGGCCTCGCGGGCTTCAGGTGTCAGCTGGCCAGGCTTGGGCACCACCACGTCGTATTCCACAATCAGGTCGCCGCTGCCCGACCCTTGCAGGCGCGGCATCCCCTGACCGCGCAGGCGGTGTAGTTCGCCGTGCTGGGTGCCGGCCTTGACCTCCACCGTCTGCGGGCCGTCCAGGGTGGGCACCGTCACCTGGCCGCCCAGCGCCGCGCGGGCAAACCCGATCTTGGCCGTATGAATCAGGTGTTCCTGCTCCCGGCGCAGCTCCGGGTGGCGCTCCATCTCGATATGGACGTACAGGTCGCCGTTGCCGCCAGGCCCCTCGTTGCCCATGCCACTGACGCGAATGCGGTAGCCCTCATCAATGCCGCGCGGCAGCTTGACACTCACCGTTTCGGCTTTCAGGGTGCGGCCCCGGCCTTTACACACCGTGCAGGGGTCCTGAATGATCTGGCCCTCGCCCCGGCAGGTGGGGCAGGCCTGCTGCGTTTCCACGACGCCAAAAATGGTCCGGGCCTGGGCCCGCACGGCGCCGGCCCCGCCGCAGGTCGTGCAGGTGACAGGAGGCTTGCCGCCGGGTTCGGTCTTGCTGCCGTGGCAGTGGGTGCAACCCGTCAGGCGGTCAACATCAACCTGGATTTCTTCACCGGCGCGGGCCTGGGCCAGCGTGACGTGAGCCTCGGTTTCGAGGTCGTCGCCGCGCGCGGGGCCGCGCCGGCCCCCCCGGCCGCCTGCGGCGCCGCCAAACAGCTGCTCGAAGATGTCCATCGGGTCAAATCCGGCGCCGCCCATGCCGCCAAAGGGGTCGCCCCCCGGCATGCCAGCGCCGGGCGCGCTGCCAAAGCGGTCATAGTGCGCGCGTTTTTCAGCGTCACTCAGAACCGCGTAGGCCTCGTTGATCTGGGCAAACTTTTCGGCGGCCCCTGCCTCTTTGTTGCGGTCAGGGTGGTATTTCAGGGCCAGCTTGCGGTAGGCGGATTTAATCTCGTCGGCGCTTGCGGTTTTCGCCACGCCCAGCAGTTCGTAATAGTCCATAGGGTCGTTTCTCGCCGGGCACCTGCACGGGCGCCGGGCCTCCGGGGTTCAGGTTAACACGACCGCACTCAGGAAAAGTGGGTGGGCTGTACCTAGAGCGGGTGGGCTGTGAGGGTCTATCTCCCACAGCCCACGCTTCACCAAGTCCCTTAGTTGTGCCGGGACGCCAGCCAGCCTTCGACGGCGGCGGCGGCGCCTGCTTGCTCCAGCACCACGGCCAGTTGACCGTTGCCAGAGGCCGTCAGTAGCACCGGCTGGCGGGCATAGGTCAGCATGATGTGGCGCAGGTCGCCCTGACCCACATGGGTGCCCCCCACGTTGGCCGCCGTCACCAGAAAGCGGGCGTACATGGCAAAAGCTTCCGGCAGGGCCGCGCCGGTCTGGGCGCTGACCTGACCACCTTCGCCGTACAGCGTGGCGCCCAGTACGCCGCCCAGGCGGCCCAGGCTGTCCAGCAGGCCACCATCGGTGCCAGTCTGAACAGAGGTTGCGGGAGGCTCGGCGGCAGCGGGGGCCGCCGGGGCGCGGGCGGCGAGGGCCGCGCGCAGATGCGGCTCGATGGCCGGCAGCAACTCGGCCGGGGTAAAGGGCTTGCGCAGGACGCCACAGGCGCCGGCCCCCTGGGCGTCGCGCTGGGTCACCTCATCCACGATGCCGCTCATGAGCATGATGGGGGCACTGATCCCCCGGTCGCCCAGAATGCGGGCCAGTTCCAGGCCGCTCATGCCGGGCATCAGGATGTCGGCCAGAATCATGTCGGGCATCGGCTCCAGCGATTCCAGGGCGGCCTCGGCGCTGTCGGCCATGCGCACGGCGAAGCCCTGCGGGGCCAGGATGCGCTCCAGGGCTTTACGGACGCTGACGCTGTCGTCCACCACCAGCACAGTGGTGGGGTTGGCGGGGTCGGTGAGGTCGGACGGATTCATGAAGCCTCCAGGGCAGAAGAGTGACTGTCAGCGGCGTGGGCATGGTCGACATGCACCGCCGCTTCCATCAGCAGCCGGGCGGTGGGCAGGGTAATTTGCTTGGGATACCCGCCCAGGGCGTCCGGGGAAAGAAGGTGAAAACGGAAGTCGCCCTCGGGCCGGGCACTGAGCAGGAGCGTCGCGGCCTGGGTGGGCGCGCGCCCCGCATATTCGGCGTCAATAATCTCGCCCCGGCGCAGCACCAGGTGGGCGGGCTGCGCCCCCAGATGCACGATCAGCAGGCCCGAGAGCTGCAGTTCCTGGGCGCAGAGCAGCACGTCGGTCAGGCCCAGGTCGCTCAGGTCGCCTTCCAGGGACGCCGCTTCGGGGTCGTCCCAGGTGGGCGCGGCGGGACCCGGCATGCGGGCCAGGGCGCGGGCCAGGCCCTCGGGGGCACTGGACCCAGCCGGCACCACGACATCGAATGGCCCGCCGTAGCGGCTGGGCAGCTGCGCGCCGGCAATCAGCACGATGGTCTGGGCGCTGGCCGGGTCGTCCCGCAGAATCTCGTGCAGGTCGGCAGGGCTGAGGTCGTCCAGCAGGGGGTCAATCACCACCAGCGGGGGCCGCTCACGCTCAATCTGGGTCAGGGCGTGCAGGCCACCCGCCGCCGTGGCCGCCGTCCAGCCCGCCACCTCAATCAGGGCGGCGTGGGACAGCGCCCGTGACAGCTGCGGCGAGACCACCAGGCAGCTGGCGGGCGTGTCCAGCAGGGGGCTGGTCATGCCTGGGCTCCTGGCTGAGCGGCGCCCGGCAGCAGGGCCGTGAGGCGGCGCAGCAGCAGCCGCTCCTCGGCGGGCTTGGCCAGGTAATCGTTGGCGCCCAGTTCCAGGGCGAGCTGCTGGTGCTTCTCGCCGGCGCGGGTGGTCATCATGACCACGGGCGTCTGCGTGTGGGCCGGGCTGGCCCGCAGCGCACGCAGCAGCTCGAAGCCGTTCATGCGCGGCATTTCCAGGTCGCTGAGAACCAGGTCGGCGCCCAGGCCCGCCAGCATCTTTTCCAGGGCGTCCTGGCCGTCGTGCGCGGTGGTCACGGTAAAGCCGGCGCGTTCCAGCGTGCGGCCTACGTGGCGGCGCACGCTGAGGCTGTCGTCCACCAGCAGGATGTGGGCCTGGGCCGGCGCGGCGGCCAGGGCAGCCCGGCGCGGCTGGGCCTGCATGCGGCTGAGCCCCACCGGGTCCAGCACCGGCACCGGGTAGGCGCGGCCGTCCGCGTCGCTGAGGGTGGTCATGCCGCTCAGGTAGCCCAGGCCGCTCAGCAGGTTCCCCGCCGGGCGCAACACGATTTCTTCAAGGCTCAGGAAGTCGTCCACGATAACCTGCAGGGTACCGCCCTCCGGCAGATTCAACCGTGCCACATACCGCGACGTGCCGGCAGCCTCGCCCCAGGCGGCGCCCAGGTCCAGGCTGCCGGCCGGGGCCTGACCGGTCAGGGCGCTCATGCCCTGCAGCTGGGTCGCCAGCACCGCCACCCGCACCGAGCCCACGCGCATGACCAGCACGTCGGTAATCTGTTGCGCCACCGGCACCGAGAGGTTCACGGCGGTGCCCTGGCCAGGCTGACTGGTCAGGCGGACGCGGCCCCCCATGCGGGCAATCGCGTCGCGCACGGCGTCCATGCCCACGCCGCGCCCGGCTTCCTGCGTCACCTGCTGGGCGGTGCTGAGGCCCGGCAGAAAGACCAGCGCGGCCGTCTGCTCGTCGGTGTAGGCGGCCAGCTCGCCGGCGCTGGCGTGGCCGGCTTGCAGGGCGCGGGCGCGCAGGGCGTCAAAGTTCAGACCCTTGCCGTCGTCGCGCACCGTGACCGTCAGCTGGCCGTCGGTCACGGCCGCCGCCACCTTGATGCTCAGCCGGGCGGGCTTGCCCAGGGCGGCGCGGGCGTCTGCGCCCTCACCCCCATGAACGGCGGCGTTGGTCAGCAGGTGCAGCAGCGCCTCGCCCAGCGGCCCGGCGTGCTGGGCGTCCAGCAGGCTGTCCTCGCCCTCAATGGTCAGGGTGAGGTCGTCCCGGCGTCCGGCCCAGCGGTGCAGCGGGGCGGTCACGCGCGACAGCGGCACCAGGCGGGCGCGGCTGAGTTCCACGCGCAGCTGACGGGTCAGTTTTTCCAGCGCCGTGACCTCGTCGCCCAGCGCGCTGATGCTCTGTGCCGTCTGGGCGCGGACCTCCACCAGGTCGGCGCTCAGCTCGGTCACCGCGCGCGCCAGGATGTTCAGGTCGTCGTAGGTGTCCAGCTCCAGCGCCCCGAAGTCAGCCATGCGGTCTTGCAGCTGCCCGTCCTGGGTGGGTGCCGCCGCCGCCCCCGCGCCCATCTGCAGGTGCGGGTTTAAGTAGCGTTCCTCGAAGTCGCGCACCGTGCGCTGCACCCGCTCGTGGGCGGCGTCCAGGCTGGCGGCCACCTGCTGCTGCCGCAGGAACAGGCCGTTCAGGCGCGCGCGGGCGGCCACCAGCCCCGCCACGTCGTCCAGCATGCCGTCCAGGCGGGCGCTGTCCACGCGCACACTCAGGCGCTCGGGGGTGGCGGTGGGGGCCGCCGGTTCGGATGCCGGTGCACTGAGGGTGACTTCCTGACCCGCCAGCAGCGCCGCCACCATGCTGCGGTAGGTCTGAATCCGCTCGCTGGGGTTCTCGGCGCGGCCCTCGGCGTGGGCCAGCACCGCCTCGGCCAGATTCAGGCCGTCGTCCAGTAGCGGCAGGGCGCGCTCCAGGGTCACGGCGTCCTCGCGGGCGGCGCCTAGCAGGTCCTCGACGGCGTGGCCCACCTCGGCCAGCGTGGAGAGCCCCACCATGGCGCTGGAGCCTTTCAGGGTGTGCCCAGCACGGAACAGAGCGGCCAGGTCCGGGCTTTCGGCGTGCAGACCCGCGCGCAGCAGGCCCATCAGCTCGGCGGCTTCCGGGCCAAAGTCTTCCCAGATTTCGGCGTTGACCACCGCAAACACGTCTTCACGGGCGTCACTCTGACTGACCCGGGCTTCCAGCCGGAACGGCTGGCTGCGCAGAAAGTCGGTCACGAAGGCCGGGCCGGCAAGTTCGGCAAAGTGCAGGCCCACCTCGCCCTCGCTCTGCCCGCTCTCGACGCGGTTCAGGGCCGCGCTGAGGCTGGTGATCATGCGCTCGATGATTTCGGTCAGGGGCTGCACCGCCGCCTCACCCAGCCCGGCGCGGCCTTCCATCAGGCGCTCCATCAGGGCGGCCAGGGCCGCAGTCTGGGGGTGGCTGTACAGCGCGGCGGTGCCGTGCAGGCGGTGGCTAAGCACCCACAGGCGCTCCATGGCGCCGGGGCGGGCGTCGGGCACCCACAGGTCAACGGTGGCGTCTTCCAGGCCCGCCACGACGCTGCGGGCATCCTGCAAATACGTGGCGGTCAGGTCCGCGTCCAGGGTGACCGGGGTCTGTGGCGAGTACGTCATGGCGGTGTTCCTCTCTGGAAGTCAGGCAGGGCGAAGGAGGGAGGGGGGACAGACGGGGCGGAAGCTGGGCCGGGCGGCGCCCGCACAGGGCGCAGGTCACCTCGGCCCAGCCTCAGGCGCTTTAGTTCGTGGGCAGCTTGAAGCGCGACAGGCCCTGCAGCAGGTTCTGCGCCAGGTGCTGCAGGCGCTGGGCGGCGTCACGGCCCTGCTGCACGCTCGCGTGCGAGGCCTCAGCGACCTGACCGATCTGCTCGACGGCCTGGCCCACCTGCTCCACGCTGCGCACCTGCTCGGCGGTGGCGGCGTTAATGCGCTCGGCAAATTGCGCGGATTCGGCGGCCAGCTTGCCCAGCTGCTCGATGCGCTCCCCGGCGGCCGAGGCCACGCGGTAGCCCTGCTCCACCTCGCGGGTGCCGTCTTCCACTGAGCTGACCACTTCCGTGATTTCCAGCTGCACCGTGCGGATCAGGCTGGCGATGCGCGCGGTGGCCTGCGCCGAGGAATCGGCCAGCTTACGCACTTCGTCGGCCACGATCGCAAAGCGGCTGCCTGCGGCGCCTGCACCGGCGGCCTCGATGGAGGCGTTCAGTGCCAGCAGGTTGGTCTGGCTGGACAGGCGCGAAATGGTGTCCACGATTTCCTGAATTTCCAGCGAGCGGTCGCCCAGCGTCTTGATGCGCTTGGACACACCCTGCACCTCGCGGCGGATGTTCTGCATGCCGTCCAGGGTGCCCAGCACGGCCTCGCGGCCCTGCTGCGAGGCTTCCAGCGCTTGACGGGCGGACTCGGCGCTTTGCTGCGCGGCCTCGGCCATCTCGCGGAAGCCCTCGGTCACCACGCGCACCTGATCGGCCACGCGGCGGGTTTCGGCGGTGGTGGTGTCGGCGCCCTGCACGATCTGGTCGGTGGTGCCCAGCATGTCGCGGCTGGCGGTCGTCACCGACTGCGAGGCCTTTTGCACTTCCCCCAGCACCGCGCCCAGCTCGTCAACCATCACGTTGATCGAGTCCACGACGTTCCCCAGCACGTCTTCGGACACCACGCCGCGCCGGGTCAGGTCGCCGCCCGCGATGTCCATGGTCACGTCGAGGAACGAACCGATGTTGCCCTGGAGCTTCAGGGCCTCCTCGCGCTCCAGAACGTTTTTCGCTTCGTTTTCACGCAGCTGCACGGCCGCGCCGTTGAAGGTGTGGGCCATGAAGCCCAGCTCGTCGCGGGTCTGCACCGGCACCTGCACGTTCAGGTCACCCTGCGACAGCGCGCGGTTGGCGCGGGTCAGGGCTGACAGCGGCTTCACGATGGAGCGGGACAGGCGAATCAGGAGGGTAAAGGCCAGAATCAGCGCGGCCACGATGACGGCCAGCGTGATCCACTGGGCGCGCTGCGTGCGGTCGGCGCGGTCCTGAATCTCACCGACCAGCCCCTTGACGCCGCTGTTAAACGAGGAGGTGACCTGCAGCAGCGCCCCGCCTTCGATGCTGTTGACGTTCACGCCCTTCAGGCTATTGGCTTCAATGGCGGCGCCCAGGTCGGCCACGGCCGGGGTCACGGCGTCACTGAGCTTCTGGGCCGATTCGCCCAGCGGCGCCAGCGTGGGGTCGTAGCGCACCGCGCGTTCCATGCTGGCGTTGTAGGCGGCCACGCTGTCGAGCAGCTGCACGTTCAGGTCGCGCAGCACGTTGATGTACGCGCTGTCGTCGCCTGCTTCACGGTTGCCGGCTTCGACGGTCAGGTAGGCCAGGTTCAGCAGCGTGGACATGCGCGGCAGGTTGCGCAGGGTCGCTTCCATCACGAAGAAGGCGGCCGGCTCCGGGTCAAGCATCAGGCCCGACTGGGTCAGCAGGTCTTCGCTCAGGTCGCGCTGGTAGGTGGAGAGCAGCTGCCCGTAGGTTTGCAGCACGGCCAGGTCCGGCTGGGTGCCGATCGAGTCGGGGAGAATCTTCCAGTCGCGGCGCAGGGCCTGCACGCGCTCGCGGTATTCGGGGGCCACCTGGGCTTCAAGCTGGTCAATGGCGCGGTCCACGGCCGCCGCCGCCTTGTCGGCGCCGGCCGTGTCCTGCTCCAGCGCCGTGTCCACGAAGCTTGACAGGTTGCTGTTGATGTCGCGCAGGGGCGCGAACTGCTGAATCCCGACCAGCTCGCGCTGCGCGAAGGTGATGTCCTTTTGCTGCTCGGTCAGCAGGGCGCTCACCAGACCGGTCAGCGGCAGACCGAAGGCCAGCACGGCCAGCGAGAGCTTCTGGCCCACGCGGAGCTGCCCCAGCCAGCCGACGCGCTGGGCATCTTTGTTGCGGCGCATGGCGCGGGTGAGACGAACCGTATGGGATGGCAGGGAGTTTTGCATGGGTGGGCCTCCGGGGCGGGAGAGACGAAAGAGCCGTGCGGGGTCAGGAACCCAGGTGACCGCGCACTTCGCGGGCCAGGGTGGCGGCGTTGAGCAGCGGGCCGCCAGGCATATCAATCAGCAGCGAGGTGCTGGGTGGAGGACTGGGGAGGCTGGTCACGCCGTACACCTCGTGGACCAGCAGGGCCACGCGGTCACCTTCCAGGCTGGTCAGCACGACCAGGCGGGGGGCACCGGCCCCTTCCTCGGCAGCCAGCAGGGCGCTCAGGTCCAGCAGCGGCACCGCGCGGCCCTGGATGGTGGTCAGGCCGCGCAGCAGCGGCTCACCGTGCGGCAGGGGCGTCACGGGCCCCAGCTCAGCAATCGCCTGCTCGCCCGACAGCGGCAGAGCAAAACGCTCACCTTGCACGCGGACGAGCAGGGCGCTTTGCATCAGCCGACCAGCTTCTGCACGACCGTCATCAGCTGCTCGGGGGTGTAGGGCTTGACCAGATAGTCGTCAGCGCCCTGACGCAGGCCCCACTTCACGTCGGTCTCGTTGCCCTTGCTGGACACGAAGACCACCTTCAGGGCTTCCATGCCAGGCTGCTTGCGCAGGCCGCGCACCACTTCGTAGCCGTTGCGGCCGGGCATGACCACGTCCACCATCAGCAGTTCGGGACGCACCTGGTCGGCCACGGCTTCGACCTGGGCAGGGTCATTCAGGGCCGTGACCTGGTGGCGCGCACTTTGCAGCGCCGTTTCGAGGAACTTGAGGTCGGCCGGGGAGTCATCAACAATCAGGATTCGTGCCATGAGCAAAGGGTCCTTTCAAAACTTCAGAGAGTGGAGGGTGATGGAGTGAGAGAAGGCGAGGGTTAGTCGGCGGCGCTGGCGCCCAGGTCACCGAAGTCGAGTTCGTCGTCACCGCTGCGGCCGGCGTCCATGAGGACACTGGTAACCGCCAGACCCAGCAGCAGGAAGGAAATCACGATGGTCACCAGGGTCAGCAGCTGAACATCGGCGCCGGCAGCGGCATTGCCGACCTTCAGAACGTCGGTGATCCGGTAGCTCAGGGAGGCCATCCCGAGCAGCGCGGCCCCGAAGAACCCGGCGCTGATCAGCAGCGCGCCGCCGGTCTGAACGGCGACCTGACGGACGCGGTTGAACTGCTGCATGCCCCTGAAGGCCACGAGGCGCGACAGGTAGAGGGCGCCGCTGCTCACCAGAATAGAAACAAGCACGAACGCCGCCATCAGCCAGCCGTTGACCTGAATTTCCGTCCCGGCGGCCGAATCACCAAAGCGGCCCACGTAGTGCATCAGCGCCAAGCCGCCGCCAGCGACCGTACCGGCCAGGCCCAGACGCCAGAACGAAAAGCGGCCGGTGTACACCACCAGAAACGCCGGAAACAGGGCCAGCAGCGTCAGCGCGCCGGTCAGGATCATAAAGCGGTAGTCCACCGTCAGCGCCGTGTTCAGTCCAAAGGCCATCTTGGCCAGAAAATGGGTGGCCCACAGCACGTGGCCGAAGACCAGCACCTGCCCGACCAGCCAGAAGCGGTTCGCCACGTTGCGAATATTGCTTCCGGCCCGGCCTGCAAACTCCAGGGCCAGATACGACCCCAGCGCCAGGATGAGGTAGCCCATCACGAGATACGAACTGTTCCAGGTGTGGGGCAAGATGCCACTGTCTTCCATGGGTATTCCTCCTGCAACGCGGCGGCGGCCAAGCGTTAACGTGGAGAAACCATAAACCGGACCTGCTCACATAAAACTTACTGACCTGGCGCATGGATTCATGAGAAGGCGCACAGGTGCTCAGGGCCCCCACCCACACAGCGCCCCCTCTATGGACCGGATGAGGCCAGCGATATAGCAGACCATGCGAGAAGACTGGCGGCTCACAGTGGCGGCCAGTTCTACCCTATGGCCAAGGCCACTTTTGCCCCACAACTTCTCCCTCTGTTGGCTTCAGAGCGGTTGACGGGTGGCACCCTCAGCCACTTTGGGTTCCGCCCTCAGACCAGGCCGGCCAGAATCGCGCCGCCCAGCAATAGGCACAGGGGCGAATACGCCCAGGTGTTCAGCCAGGCAAACGGCTGGGTGCCGAACTGCGGTGCCAGCAGGGGCATGAAAAACCCACCTGCGCCGCGCAGCAACAGCACGCCTCCCACAGCCCCAGCCCCCAGACGCACCAGCGGCGCGCCCTGTGGGGCCAGCCACACCAGCGCCGCTGCCAGGAGCAGCGCGGCGGCTACCCCCAGACAGGCCACCGGCGGGGGCAGGTCGCGGGCGTTCCGGCCACCAATCACCATTCGGGCCAGGTGCCCGGCGTCCCGCGCTGGCCAGAAGAAGCCTAGGCCCCACAGCACATGCAGGCCAGCCACCAGCACCAGCACCCCCGCCACCAACCCACCTGGCTCTGCGTTCATGGGTCAACAGTGCGCCGGGCAGCACTCACAGCGAAAGGGCAGGTGCCCCGCGAGGCCCGGCCCTGTTCGGCCAATTCGGCTTCTTCTCTCCTACTGCCCCAGCGCCGCGTTCACCACGTCGCGCGCCTCGGCCATCACCTGGGCCAGGTGGTCTGGCCCCTTGAAGCTCTCGGCGTAGATCTTGTACACATCCTCGGTGCCGCTGGGCCGCGCCGCAAACCAGGCCGAATCGGTGGTGACCTTCAGCCCGCCGATGGCCGCCCCGTTGCCCGGCGCGCGGGTCAGGCGGGCGGTGATCGGGTCGCCGGCCAGCGTGGTGGCCGTGACCTGCTCGGGGCTGAGGCTGGCCAGCACCCTCTTCTGCTCCGGGGTAGCGGCGGCGTCCTGACGGTCATAGGCAGTCTCGCCGTAGCGGGCGCTCAGGTCGGCCAGGCGTTCGCTGGGGGTCTTGCCGGTGGTAGCGGTCATCTCGGCGGCCAGCAGACCCGGAATGATGCCGTCCTTGTCGGTCGTCCAGGCTTGGCCGTCCCGGCGCAGGAAACTGGCCCCCGCCGATTCCTCACCACCAAAACCAAATGAGCCGTCCAGTAGCCCGCCCACAAAGTATTTGAAGCCCACCGGCACCTCCACGACCCGGCGGCCCACCCCGGCGCCCACCCGGTCAATCAGCGCGCTGCTGACCAGCGTCTTGCCGATGGCGGCGTCCGGCCGCCACTCCGGGCGGTGCGTGAACAGGTACTCGATCATGACGGCCAGGTAGTGGTTGGGGTTCATCAGGCCGGCGGCTGTCACGATGCCGTGGCGGTCTGCGTCGGGGTCGTTGCCCACAGCCACATTGAAGTCGTCTTTCAGGGCCAGCAGCCCCGCCATCGCGTAGGGGCTGGAGCAGTCCATGCGAATCTTGCCGTCACGGTCCACGCTCATGAAGGCAAAGCGCGGGTCCAGGTCGTGGTTGACCACCTGCAGGTTCAGGCCGTACTCGGCGGCGATGGCGTCCCAGATGGGCAGGCTGGCGCCGCCCAGCGGGTCCACCCCCAGCCGCACGCTGCTGGCCCGGATGGCGTCGATGTCAATGACCTCCGGCAACTGGCGCACATACGGCGTGATGAAATCGAAGTCTTCCAGCGCGCCCATCGCGTCTTCCAGGCTCAGGCGGTTCACCTCACGCAGCTCCCCTTCCAGAATGGCGTTGGCGCGGGCCTGCACAGCGCCTGTGACGTCAGTATCGGCCGGGCCGCCGCTGGGGGGGTTGTATTTGAAGCCGCCGTCCTGAGGCGGGTTATGGCTGGGCGTGATGACAATGCCGTCGGCCAGGCTGTGCCCAGCACTTCCTCCGCCGGCGCGGTTGTGTTCCAGAATCGCGTGGCTGATCAGCGGGGTGGCCGTCAAGACGCCCGGCTGAGCGCGCACCCGCACGCCATTGGCGGCCAGCACCTGTAGAGCGCTGATCCAAGCAGGTTCGGACAGCGCGTGGCTGTCCAGCCCCATATACAGCGGCCCCTCAATCCCCGCCGCCGCGCGGTGTTCGGCCACCGCCTGGGCCGTCGCCAGAATGTGCGCCTCATTGAAGGTGCCGTTCAGGCTGGTGCCCCGGTGGCCGCTGGTCCCAAAGGCCACGCGCTGCACCGGGTCGGCCGGGTCAGGCCGGGTCTCGTAATAGTGGGCCACCAGCCGGGGAATATTCGTCAGCAGGCGCTGCGGGGCGCGCTTGCCAGCCAGGTCGCTGATCGTCATAGGGGCCAGTCTAAGCAGCGGCTGCCGGGCGGGGGCGGCTGGGGTAAGACAGCGTGAAGGCGGCCCCCAATGTCCCGGCGGGCGCCTGCTACGCTGGAGGCATGCGGGAGTTCCTGAACGACTGGTGGCGCCTCCTGAAACTGATTGCCGGGTCGCTGGCCATTCCGGTGATCCTGTGGGGCCTGCTGGTGTGGGCCGGCGTGCTGCGCTAGGAGGTTAAAGCCCGGCCGTCAGGGGGTCCTCGCCCTGCACGTACTGGCCGATCTTCAGCGCGACGGCGATGCCCTGCCACGCACTGTCTCCCTGCTCAAGTCGCGCCCTGTTATCTGTGGCCACCTGCCGCAGCAGCCGCAGCGCCTCCACATCGTCCAGGGCCGACGTGTCCAGCGACAGGTGCTCGGCCAGCAATTCGGTTCTGAATGCGCGGGCCACGGCGGCGTCACAGAAGGTTGCATTCAGTTCGCCGTTGCCAAACATGGAAAAGCGGTGCAGGTTGGCCGAGCCGACGGTGCCCCACTGGTCATCAATCAGCATGACTTTAGAGTGAATCCAGACCGTCCGGCGCTGTCCAGTGTCGTCCTGCCCGACCAGCCCGACCAGAGAGAAGGTCGGAAACTCGCCCAGGGCAGCCCTGGCCTCAAACAAGGCCCGGCGCTCCGGGGTGACGTAGGCGCTCGCAGGAACATCCGGTGTTGCTGGCAGCACCACCGCCACCTCGACGCCCCGCTCAAGGGCGCCGCGCAGCGCCTCCACGAGTTCGGGCACCTCCAGGTACTGATGCTCCAGATAGATGGAGCGCCGCGCCTGCCGGATGGCCTGGAGGTACTGCACAAAGATGGTGCGCTCGCCAGCAGCGCCGTCCAGAGGCTGCCCGCCAACCGGGGCGGGGCCGCCGTCATACCGGTGCGGCGCGGTGGTCCGCTGAATCTGAACTGTGGCAGTTCCGGCCCTCGGGGGCAGCTGTATGGGAAAGGGCAGGTCGGCGCCGCGCCTCTCTCCCCCGTCGCGTTCACTGGCTCCGTTCCAGCGCTGGACAAAATTATGCTGCACGTCGGCCACCGCCGGCCCGCGCAGTTCGGCATAGAGGTCATGGTTTTGCCCCGCGCCGCGGTGCCCTGGCCGGGCCAGAGAATGAGGATTGAGGTTCAGGCCCCCCAGAAAGGCGCTGGACGAGGCTTCACCGGCATCTACCAGCCACAGCTTCTGGTGTTGACAGAAACCCGGCGCCGCGCGGTCCCAGCGCACGTGAACTTTCGGGTGGAGGCCTTCAAGCTGCCGTAGGTGTTCGGGCGCGCCCCAGAAGGCATTTTTCCTCAGGCTCGCCGTTTCTTCGTCGGGGCGCCAGAACAGCAGCCGAATCTCCACGCCACGCTCGGCGGCCCGGTGGAGGAAGGCGAGAGGATGACCCCGGCCCTGCGGAAATTCAAAGGCCGGCCACATGAACGTGATGGCCGCCCAGACGCAGTGCGTGGCGCCCTCTACCGTCTGACACAGTCGTTCGAACGCGGCCTCCCCGTCCAGCAGCAGCTCCAGCCGGTTGCCCTCCCGGACGGGATAGGGGCCGCCAGTGACAAAGGCAATCTCGGACATGGCCTCCAGTCTGACAGCCCGCACAGTGTGGGCCGCCTTCCCGGTGTTCTCATACGGATTCCGTCTATTCCGTTTACAAACCAGAACAGAACTGGTTTGCCAACTCCACGCCCGGAACCCGCTCTGCTCCTGCTCGCTCTGCTCCGATTAAACCGTTTTTGCAAACGATTTA
>NZ_WQLB01000042.1 GCF_009755355.1 Deinococcus arboris
GCGGCCTTTGCAGAGCAGGCGAAAAACCGCCAACAGCAGTTGCGGGAAGGCCGCTCACCCCAGCACGAGCGCTCTCGATATGTTCCAGGCTGAAGCCAACTGAAACCAGGCAGGACGCTCCCAGATGGGTCGGACCTGTAGGAAGAAGTCGGCGCGATGGATTCACACCGCTGGGGCGCCGTAAACCCCCATAGCCTCTTCACGTCTCTCCCCTTTCGACGGGGTGTGACCTTCAGGGATGCCAGAATGCGCCTGTGACCCGCACCGCCTGGCCTGCCTCTTCTCCGCTGCTGGCCCTGGATATCGGCGGCACCAGTCTCCGAGCGGCGCTTGTGGACGGCGGGCGCGTGACCGAGCGGCGCCAGACCGCCACGCCGCGTCCCGCCGCACCAGACGCCGTGCTGAACGCTGTTCTGGAGCTGGCAAAGCCCCTGGCCACACAGGCAGGTGCTGTGGGCGTCGCCTGCGCCGGGGCCGTCGCCGGGGGCCGGGTGACCGCCACCGCCGCCCATACCTTTCCTGGCTGGGTGGACATTCCCCTGGCCGAGACACTGGGCGCGGGCCTGGGCCTGCCCGCCGCCGCCCTGAACGACGCCCGCGCCGCCGCCTGGGGCGAATACGTGGCAGGCGCTGGAAGGGACACCACAGAATTCATGTTCGTCACGGTCAGCACTGGCGTAGGGGCGGGGCTGGTGCTGGGTGGGCGGCTGCACCTGGCAGCCAACGGCCTGGACGCCGAGCTGGGCTTTGTCCAGGTGCCTGCCGTGTGGGGTGAGGGTGCCCCGACTCCCCTGGGCCGCCTGGGACCACTGGAATTCGAGACGAGCGGCACGGCCCTGGGGGCACAGGCCGCCGCGCTGGGGCTGGCCGATGCCCGCGCCCTGTGTGACGCCGCCGAGGCTGGGCATGAAGCAGCGGGCGCCGCCTACGACCATTCAGCGGCGCTGCTGGCCTGGAAGTGTGCCGACGTGGCCGCGCTGCTGGGCGTGACGCGGGTGGCTCTGGGCGGCAGCGTGGGCCTGAGACCTGGTTATCTGGCGCGGGTGCGCGCGGCGCTGACCTGCTTTCCAGTGCGGTATCAACCCGAACTTGTTCACGCCGCGCTGGGGGCCGACGCGGGCCTGATAGGTGCGGCGCTGTGGGCCAGCCAGGAGGCCTGAAGACCTCACCTTTCAATTGACAGGTTTTCACAGGCCAGCTCCTCTTCTCAACACGCCTCAGCGCCGCCTTTTTGCCGTCTGTCAGCCTGTTCCTTGGCCTGGGCCAGCGTGTGTTAGCCTCCAGAAACTTTCAGAGGAGGCACGGCACATGACGACCACAATGATGGAAGGGTTTTTGCCCTTCGAGCATGAACCCTATTTCAATTTCCGCGACGAGGCGGTGGCCGCTCTTCAGCGCCAGGCGTTTGCCCAGGTCCGCGAGCAGTATCTGGGCCGCACCTTTCCCCTGCTGATTGGCGGCCAGGCCGACGAGGGCAGCGGCACTTTCGAGGTCCGCAATCCAGCCGACACCCGCGAGACCGTGTGGCGTTTCCAGAAGGCCACCCCAGGGCAGCTGGAGCAGGCGATTCAAGCCGCCCAGACGGCTTTCGAGGACTGGCGCTTTTCAGACCCCTTTCAGCGCGCCAGCATCTTCAAGCGCGCCGCCGAACTGCTACGGGCGCGCCGCTTTGAACTCAATGCCGTCATGACCCTGGAAAACGGCAAGAACTGGCCCGAGGCCGACGGCGAGGTCGCCGAGTCGGTGGACCATTTCGAGGTCTTTGCGCGGGAAACGCTGCGCTGGTCGCAGGGCAAGCCGGTCTATCCCATGCCCGACGAACACGTGACCACCGTGTATGAGCCGCTGGGCGTAGTCGCCTGTATCAGCCCCTGGAACTTTCCCAGTGCAATTCCGCTGGGCATGGCGCTGGGGGCCCTTGCCGCTGGCAACACGGTGATCTGGAAACCTGCCAGCGAAACCCCACTGTCGTCGTACCTGCTGGTCGAACTGCTGTTTGAGGCTGGGCTGCCCAGAGGAGCTATTCAGTTCCTGACCGGCACCGACGACGTGCTGGGCGACCCGCTGGTGGACCACCCCGGCATTCGCATGATTGCCTTTACTGGCAGCAAGGAAATCGGCTGCCGCATCTACGAGCGCGCCGCCAAGGTGCAGCCCGGTCAGCGCTGGCTCAAGCGCGTCATTGCCGAGATGGGCGGCAAGGACCCGACGGTCGTGTGCGCCGACGGCGACCTGGACGCGGCGGCGGCCGGCATCGTGCAGGCGGCCTACGGGTACGCGGGCCAGAAGTGCTCGGCCTGCTCGCGCGTGATTGTCGAGGAGAGCGTGCACGACGCCCTGCTGGAGAAGGTGACGGCGCTGGCCAGCGGGCTGAAGGTGGGCCTGCCTGAAGACAACGCGGACCTGGGCCCGGTCATCCACCCCGGCAGCGCCGAGCGTATTCAGGGTTTCGTGGCGCGCGGCCAGCAGAGCGCCCGCCTGGTCCTGGGCGGCGAGGCGCCTGACACCGGCGGCCGCGAGGGCGGCTACGTCGCGCCCACCCTTTTTGCCGATGTGGCGCCGAACGACCCGCTGTTTCAGGAAGAAATCTTTGGGCCCGTGCTGGCCTTTACCCGCGCGCGCGACTGGCAGCACGCCATCGACCTGGCCAACGACTCGGAATATGGCCTGACTGCCGCGTTTTACAGCCGCGACCCTCACAAGATTGCCGAAGCCAGAAAGCGCATCCATGTGGGCAACCTGTACATCAACCGCAAATGCACCGGGGCGCTGTCAGGCACCCACGCCTTCGGCGGCTACGGCATGAGCGGCACCAACGCCAAGGTCGGCGGCCCGGACTACCTGTTCTGGTTCCTGCAAACGAAAACGGTGGCCCAGCGGTATTAGAGCCAATGTGGCTGGGAGAAGGCCAGCGGGTTTATCCCGTCTGCGTTTCCAGCCACTGGCGCCCCTGCACCTCCGTAGGCACAAAGCGGATGCTGGGATGGCGGGCGTGCTCGCGGGCCAGCTCGGCGAAGCGCTCGCCGTGGGCGGCCGGGTCGGGGACCACCACGGCCACAGGCAGCCGCCAGTTCACGAAGGTCTGAAACAGCTCGCCCAGCAGTCCGGTGCGCAGATTCAGGAACTCAGGCGAGAGGTCGGCCACAGAGAGAATCAGGCCGTCCAGGCCGTAGATGGCCCCCAGCACCTGCGCGGTGTCGCTGGCATCCCGGAACGTCAGGCCCAGTTCGGCCGCTGTCCTGATGTATACGTCTGCCTTCATTTCTCTAACCGCCTCCTCTCTGCTGCCCTCAGCGCCCGGCCTTCTGCAACACTACCCCCATGACTGACCCTGACCGCAACACCCGCGCTCAACTGGCCTTCGCCCGCCTGCTGCCCAAGCTGTTCCGGGGGGGGCAGGCCTTTGTGGGCGTGGAGGCGTCCCTGAGCGGTCTTTCGGACGAGCAGGCCGCCACGCGCCCCCAGCACCTGCCGCATTCGGTGGCCGAACTGGTGGCGCACATCAACTGGTGGAACCGCTGGATGCTGGACATCATCGAAATGGGCCAGAGCCAGCCGTACCCGAAGGCGGCGGCCGAGACCTGGCCGGCAGTCGGCGCCGACGAGTGGCGGGACGTCAAAAACGAATTTTACGAACTGCTGGCGCGCATAGACCCGCACGCCGCGCGGCCTGACCTGGCCAACCCCGTCAACCACGAAGAGACCATCGGGGAACTGCTGGCCGACATGGCGCTGCACACCGCCCACCACTTTGGGCAGGTTGTGACGGTGCGGCAGGCGCTGGGGGCCTGGCCTCCTCCCGGCGGCGGCGACACGTGGTAAGCGGCGTCTTTGGCAAGGCCACCGGCAACCTGTTCCTGGGCGGCCCAGCGAATGTGTCGTGGGAGCAGGCGCTTAAAGGGCTGGGGGCAGAGGACGCCGCGCGCGTGCCGCCGGGCCTGCCGCATTCCGCCGCGCAGGTGGCGGCCCACGTGCAGTTCTGGCAGGCGTGGCTGCTGGACGCGGCGGCGGGCCAGGCCCCCGCGTGGCCGGAACATGCCAGCGCCGGCTGGCCCCCACCGGGCGACTGGGCCGCCCTGCGCGCCGAGCTGCTGGCGGGTCAGGCGCGGCTGCGCGAGCTGAGCCGCGACCCCGACTTTGCCGCCGGCACCACCCCGCAGGGTCAGCCCTGGGCCGCCATGCTGGTCAACTTCGCTGGGCACGGCGCCTACCATCTGGGGCAGGTCGTGCTGGTTCGTCAGGCGCTGGGGCTGTGGCCCCCGCCGGGCGGAGGTGATACGTGGTAGAGGCCCAGTCGTTCACCGAGCTGAACGCCGGCGACCCCAGCCGCGCGTCGCACGTCTGGCGGGTCGAGACGGAGGCCGGCCCCGAACTCTGGCGCCGCTCGTGGTGGACTGCCCCTGAGGTCAGTGCTTTCATGCTGGGCCTGGGCAGGCTGTTCGGGGTGGACCCCCGCGACCTGAAAGCCACGGCTGGGACTTACGCCTTCTGGCGACGCCTGAACGTCTGGGCGGTACCAGCTGTGGCTGGCCTGACCGACTTTCAGGGTGGGCCCACGCTTCGGGTCGAGTTTATAGAAGGTGACACGGGTGACTTTGCCCAGGCCGACGCCCGCGAGCTGGGCCGGCGGGTGGCGGCGGTACACACCCACCCGCAGCTCCACTTTGGCGACGTGACGGGCACCCACCGCTTTCCCCTCGCCGAGTTTTATCCCCGCGCCCTGGCGATGATTCAGGCGGTGGCCCCCCGCTACCGCTTTCAGGACTGGGCCGCACATGAGGCCACGGTGACAGCGATCCTTCGGGCCGCTCCAGCGCCCAGCGCCGCCGTGCCCATGCTGCTTGACTGGAACGGCAGCCAGTTCGTGTGGCGTGAGGGGCAGCCCTTCGCCCTAGTGGATGTCGAGGCGTCGGCCCTGGCGCCACCAGAACTGGACCTCTGTTTCTGGGAAGTGCTGCTGGACGGGGCGCAGGCCCAGGCGTTTGAAGCCGGCTACCGTGAAATGCAACCTTTTCCCGACCTGAGCGCCCACCGCGCTGCCTGCCGCCTCATCCTGCTGACGCTGGAAGTGGAGGGAGCGCCGCCGCTGGGCGAGTGGCTGGCCCTCCCCACTCACTTCACTTCTCCCACCTGACCTCAAGAGGAAACTTGTCATGTCCAACGTCTTTTACCGCTCCCGTAAGTCCTATCCCGTCGCCGTGCGTGCTGAGGGGGTGTTTATCGAGGATGCCCAGGGCCAGCGGTATCTGGACGGCTCCTCCGGGGCGCTGGTGGCCAATATTGGGCATGGCCGGACGGAGGTCGCGCAGGCGATGGCCGCGCAGGTAAGCCAACTGGCCTTTGTTCACGGCTCGCAGTTTTCCAGTGAGGTTCTGGAAACGTATGCGGCGCGGCTGGCCGACTTTCTGACGCTGCCTGGCTTCCGCTTCTGGGGGGTTTCCGGCGGCTCGGAGGCCAACGAGAGCGCTATCAAACTGGCGCGGCAATACCACGTCGAACGCGGCGAGCCGGGGCGCTTCAAGGTGGTGACCCGCGTCCCCAGTTACCACGGCGCCTCGCTGGGGGCGCTGGCGGCGTCTGGAATGGGGGCCCGGCGCGAGGTCTACGCGCCCCTGATCCGCGAAGACGCCTGGCCCAAGATGCCCAAACCTGACCCCAGCCTCAGCGGGTTGCAGGATGCCGAACGCCTGCGGGCCGTGCTGGAAGCGGCTGGACCAGAGACGGTGGCGGCGTTTATCTGTGAACCGGTGGTGGGTGCCTCGGACGCGGCGCTGGCGCCGAATGCGGGCTACCACGCGCACATTGCCAAGATCTGCCGCGAATATGGCGTGCTGTTCATTGCCGACGAGGTTATGAGCGGCATGGGCCGCTGCGGGGCGCCGCTGGCCGTGCGGCTGGGCTGGGAAGTCACGCCCGACCTTGTGGTGCTGGGCAAGGGCCTGGCCGCCGGCTACGCCCCGCTGGCCGGCCTGATGGCGGCCCCAGCGGTCTACGACACGGTGATGAACGGCAGCGGCGCTTTCAAGCACGGCTTTACCTACGCCGGTCATCCGGTGAGTGTGGCGGCCGGGCTGAGTGTGCTGGACATCGTGGAAAGGGAGGCGCTGGTGACGGCGGCCCGTGAGCGCGGCGCGCAGTTGCTGTCCGGCTTGCAAGCCTTGCAAGCCAGGCATCCGCAGGTGCTGGCGGCGCGGGGCCACGGCCTGCTGCTGGGGCTGGTGTTGGGCGACCCGGAGACCGGAGAGGCTTTTCCGCAGCCCGGTCTGGCCGAGCGCGTGGCTGCCGCCGCCCGCGAGGAGGGCCTGCTGACCTACCCCGGCTCGGGTGCGGTGGACGGCACGCGGGGCGACCACCTGCTGCTGGGTCCGCCCCTGAGTATCTCGGTAGCAGAAGTAGCGGTCATGCTGGCGGCCCTGGACCGGGCACTGGCGACCACTGGGGTTAGCGCCGCTGTCTGAGAAGGATGTCGGCTGTGGTGCCGACCCCGTGCCAGGGCCCTGCTGTCTCCGCGCCACGCCTGAAACCTGAGGGCCTCTGTTCCGTTCGCCCTGAAGCAAACATTGGCATTCGTCTACAAGAGGCAGACGCATACGCCTTCATGTGAGAGCCATTCAGCCACAGGACTATAGACACAGCTGAACGCCCTCAAGCAGGGCGCTGAGACAAGCTCCTCAGCGCCCTGCCGTCATTTCTTCAAGCGCTTTTTCTCGGCGCGCACCATGCGCACAAACTGAGCCAGGCGGGGCGCCCGGTTCCAGCGTTTGCGGTCCAGGCCCACGCGCCAGATCCACTCCACACCCAGCCGCCGGGTCCAGGCGGGCGCAAGGTCGGCGGTGCCGGCCAGCACGTCAATCACACCGCCGCAGCCGATCATGACCGGGACGTTCATCACCTGGCGCCAGTACTGGTTGAAGGTTTCCTGGCGCCCGGCCCCCATGCCCGTCAGCAGCAGGTCGGCGCGGCTTTCACGTACCAGTTCCGCCACGCGCTGGTCGTCGGGCAGGTCAAAATACCCGTGGTGAATGCCCGCCACCTGAATGCCGTAGTCCCGAGCAGCGTTCTGCGCGGCGACTTCGGCCACGCCGGGTTTGGCCCCCAGAAAAAACACGCGCAGGCGTGGGCCGTGCCGCTGCATTAAGCCCTGCACGATGTCAAAGCCAGGGGCACGCGGCACCTCGGTCCCAGTGAGCTGGCGGGCGGCCCACACGGTTCCCACACCGTCGGCTGTAACGAGATCGGCCACCTGCATGGCATTGACAAAATCCGGCTGGGTGCGCGACTGCACAATGAATTCAGGATTCAGGGTCACCACGGTATGCGGCGCGCGCACCGGGGCAGTCACCCAGGCACCCAGGCGGTCCAGAACAGGGTCCAGCGAAAGAACGTCCAGCGGCAGGTCAAACAGGGTCAGGCGCTGAGGCGGCTCGGGGGTGGTCATGCTGGAGCCGATTGTAATGCAACCGGTTCAGAGAGCAGCACCCCGCGCCGTGGAGGAAAATCCAGGAACGCTGGAGAGGAGGCGCCTGCTGCACACACAACGCCTTGCCGTGCAGCAGGGAAGAATGCTCACCCCTCATGCCGCCGCAAGCCAGCCGGGCGGGCGGGACCGTGCCAGTGGGCAGATCAAGACCGAACTACACCCCTCTACCCTCTTCAAACCACCAGAAGACGAACCTGCCTGGGCCGCACTCAACTTTCAGGCTGCGCTCTTCCCTCCGCCTCTGCCCGCCCCCGTACCCACCTGCCCAGGCTGGGGCATACTGCTGTGCATGTTGCCCGGAGCTTTCGGTGCCCTGCCTGCGGACGCTCAGGCGCAGGTGATGGCCGCCGGCCGCGTGAACCGCTGGAGCCGCACAGAGTTGCTGTACCACCCAGAAGACGCGGCCGAAACCCTGTTTGTCTTGTTACGCGGCGCCGCCCGCCTGTACCGGCTGGGTGCCGGCGCACGCGAGGTCACGCTGGACGTTCACGGCCCCGGCGCCCTGCTGGGCGTGCTGGCGCTGACACCCGGCGCCCGCTACGGCATGTACGCCGAGGCCATGGACGACACCGAGGCCCTGCTGCTGGGCCAGGAGGCGCTGACCCGCCTGACGGGCGCGCAGCCTGCTGTGGGCGTGGCCCTCACCGAGCAGATGACGCGGCAAACACGCGGCGTACAGGAGCGGCTCTCGGGGCTGGTCTTTCTGGAGGTCTCTCAGCGGCTGGCGGTGGCGCTGCTGCACCTCGCCGAGCGCGAAGGCCCCTGGCCAGAAGGCGGCGCCCTGGCCCTGCGTGACCGGGTGTCACACCAGGACCTCGCGCATGTGGTGGGCAGCACGCGCGAGACAATCACCAAACTGCTGGGCGATTTCCGCACGCGCGGCCTACTGGACCTGGGCTACCGGCGTATTATCCTGACCGACCGAGAGGGCCTCCTGCGGGTTACCCGCGAACCGCTGCGCTAGGCAACGCCGCGCCGTACTGTGAGCGGCGTTGCAGTATCTGGCCCCGCCGCCGCGCGAACGTAGCGGCGCCGGGCCGGGCAGCCGCCCAGGGCCATTGGTTCACACATTCACGACAGGCGTCCACCCCAGCTTGGTGGCCGGGAGGGAAGCAAGCAGCATGGCAAAGAGCGCAGCGGCAGAGTTCAGGCAGGGGCACATGGGCGAGTATTTCCGCTTGCCGGTGGGCGCCACCGCGCAGGCCCTCACCGAGGAGCGGCCGGACCTGGACCGCCGCGCCCTGGCCAGCGCCCTGCGCGACTATCACCGCGACCTGGGGACGCTGAACGCCGACACAGAAGCGCAGCTGGAGCGACTGGCCCATCCCCGCTCGCGGGTGGTGGTCACCGGGCAGCAGGCGGGCGCGCTGACCGGCCCCGCCTACGCGGTGCACAAGGGCGCCGACGCCACGCTGCTGGCCCGGCAGCTGCACGACGACGACCGCCCGGTCGTGGCGGTGTACTGGGTGGCCAGCCAGGACCACGACGCGGCCGAGGTGGCCAGCACGACCCTGCTGGACATGAATGAGCGCCTGCACCGCCTGACCCTGGACGTGCCCGCCGGGGTGCCGGTAGGCCGCGTACCGTGGCGCCCCGAATGGACCGCGCAGGTTCACGCTCTTCTGGACACCTTTGATGCGCCGGCCGAGCATGTGCGGGCGGTTCGCACCCGGATAGACGCGGCCACCCGCGCTGGCGGCAGCTACGCCGACGTGTTTGCCCGGTTGATGCACGGCCTGCTGGCACCGGCCGGTCTGGTGGTGCTGGACCCCCTGCACCCAGCCCTGGCCCGCCTGATGGCCCCCACCCTGGCGCGTGAGCTGCGGGCGCCCCTGGCCTCCTCGGCGGCCATTGAAGCGGCGGCCGTGCGGCTGGAACAGGACGGCTTTGAGCCGCAGTTGCGGCGGCCCGCTGGCGCCACCAACCTCTTTCTGGAAGAGGAGGATGGCCAGCGCCGCCTGCTGCGCGCTGAGGGAAGTCAGCTCTACACCGAGACCCGGACTTACACCGTCAGCGACCTGCTCACACGGCTGGACGCCGACCCCACCCGCCTGACTCCAGCGGCTGGCCTGCGCCCGGCCGTGCAGGACGCGCTGCTGCCCACCCTGGCCTTTGTGGTGGGCCCCGGTGAGATCGCCTACGCGGCGCAGCTGCGGGACGTGTACCCGCTGCACGGCCTGCACCAGCCCCTGCTGTGGCCGCGCCTGAGCGTGACCTGGCTGGAACCCAACGTGGCCCGCCTGCTGGGCCGCCTGAAAGCGACGGCCGCCCAGGTCCGGGCGGACCCCGAGGGGGTGCTGGGCCGCGCCCTGGCCGCCGAGCGTGGGGCCGGGGCCGCCGCCGTGGCCAGACTGGACGCCCTGGACGCCGAACTGAGGGAGCTGACTGCCGACCTGGGCGCCCTGGACCCCACCCTGACTGGTGCTGCCGAGCGCACCCGCGCCCGCACCACCGCCCGCGTGGCGCACCTGCAAACCCTGGCCATTCATGCCCTCGCCCGCGCTGAGAATGACCGCACCCGGCAGCTCAGTCGCCTCAAGGCCCACCTGCTACCCGGTGGCGTGCCGCAAGAACGCGAACTCAATTTTCTGAGCCTGCTGCTCAAGCACGGCGACGCGCCCCTGCGGCAACTGCTGGGGCTGCCCGCAGGCTTTCAGGGCGAAGTGACCATCGCGTAACCCGGAGACAAAAAGGGCGGGGCGGCCACAGACAGGCTGCCCCGCTCCTCAAATTCACTGCTAGACGCTGGGCGTACCCTGAATGGCCTTCACCAGAAAGCGGACAGCGGTGCGTTCCTCGGCCTGTACATCCAGCTTCACAAATTCCGGCTGGGTGTAGAGGTCAAGGCCGTCGCCAGTCAGGTAACCGCGCGCAATGGCCAGGGCCTTGACCGCCTGATTGACGGCGGCTGGGCCGATGGCCTGAATATCCACCTCGCCCTGTGACCGCAGCAGAGCGGCGATGGCACCGGCGATGGCATTAGGACGGGAAGTGCCGGAGACGCGAAGGGTTTCCAAGGTAATGCTCTCCTTCCACGGAACCGTGGTAATAGAGCAAGTTTAAGCGCTGGGGCCAGCTGGAACAATTCCCACAGGGGCTTTTGTGAGGATGCCCCCGGCGGGGGCAGGGTCAGATGGGACGCCCGCTGCGACCCAAACTTCGGTTCTCCGCTGACAAAAGCCTGACCCGCAGCAGAAGAACCGGTGACCTTCCGCCGCCAGACTGCCCGCCATGACCGTTCCCTCTGAAAAAGCCAGCGGCTGGCACCCGTTGCCGGACACGCATCTGACGCCGAGTGCCCTTCAGGCCTCCTCAGACGGGGCCGCATGAGCCAGCCCAAGGTGGTGGCCGTCAAGGCACCCGGCCCTGTGGGCCGCACGCTGCTGCTGGAGCACGCCGCCGCTGACTTTCTGGCCGAAATCACGCGGGAAAAGCCCTGGCGCCGCGCCCGCTATGAGGACCTTCTGGAGACCCTGGAGACCTACCTGGGCCGGCCTGCTCCACTGCTGGCCTACACCCGCGCCACGGGCGAGGCCTGGCTGCGCGCTCTACACGAATCTGAACGTCAGGACGCCCGCGACCTGCTTACCGAGTTCCGCGCGTACCTGCGCGACTGTGGCTGGCTGGACTTAGCGCGGCCTGTGAATCAGCTAGATTGACATGAAGGAAGCAGACGGCGGTGAGCAGGGCAGGCGCACAGGGTCGCCTGCCTTTCTTCGGTGAGGCGGTCGGAATGAGGAAGAACCAGCCCTCCCAGCAGTGCCGCAAAAAACGGATGGCGGTTCTTTAACTGTCCTCAAAGGAAATTGGTGTGCCTGCGAGCAGAGCCAATCTGGGTTTAGCAGCTTGCTCCTCGGAACAGCCATACACATGCGACGCCGAGCAGCTTGAAGAGGCCCTGAATTGCTTCCAGGAACCGATTCCTTTTTATCGCTGCCGTTCGCTCGGCTGCGACGCTTTGCCACCCCCGAATAACTCGGCGGTCTGTTGCCTGGTCGTCGCACCTTCGCCTGAGTGCTGTGCGGCGGCTTCCGTCTGGTCCACTGAGCCATCCGTATTGATTGGGCACCTAGACTCCACGCTGCGGCGGTGCTGCCTCCGTCTTCTGCGCCGCCGGGTCAGCTCGCTCAGCTTGAATCTTTGGCACAACCCACGGGTTAGGAGTCAGTAGGCGCGGTGGCCAGGGCTCCTTTCAGCACTGACGCACGGCGGCCAGGCTGAGCCGCCTCCACTGAAACATGCGGGCTAACAGCCCCACCTTCCCTCAACTTCCGCCTAAAGACGGACGCCGTCAGAACCGTCGCCGGGCTACTGTGGCCTTCAGCTCAGCCGATGGGCCTTCTCCCGCCGGTCCTCCGGCCTCCTCATTTCCCCTCCCCTGCCGCCGAGGTTGTCCCTGTGGAAGAGATTCTGGTTCCCCTGTTCTTTTTTGGCAGCGTCTTTGGCTTCCCGCTGCTGCGCCGCCACCTGATTCACCGGCACGCCATGGACCGCGCGGCCCTGGCCTTGCGGCAGCCGGTTACCGCCACCCTGCCCAATCCCCCTGTGCAGGCCGACGATGCCCCAGCCCTGGCCCTGCGCCTGCCCGAGCCGCACCGCCTCTATACGCTGGCCCTGCTGTGCCGCCTGGAAGACGCGCCGCAGGACACCGAACCCGCCACCCACTTTTTGCTGCGCCAGACGCGCGCCGAGTATCTGCCCGACACCCTGCGCGCCTACCTGGCCGTGACCCCAGCGGCCCGGCAGCAACTGGGTGGTCAGGGCCACACCCCCGAAAGCCTGCTGGGCGAGCAACTGGCGCTGCTGAATCAGGCCGTGACCGAGGCGCTGGCCCACGACCATACGGCGGCCAACCGCCTGCTGACCCAGGGCCGCTTTCTGGCGGACCGCGCCAGGGCTCCTGTAGAGTTAACGGCTTTGGAACGCTTCTCAGGGAACCGGGTCTAAGCGTTGGGGCAGCCCCCACAAGGTAGGGGAACAGACCTTATGAGGACGGGGATTCCGGTGTGCTGCGGGTGCATCACTGTACCTAGGAGGGCACACCATGTTCTTACGCATCGACAAACTGCAATTTGACCTTCCCCTCCCCAAAGAAGCGAACCCCAACGGCGCCGCCACGGTTCAGGAACTGATGGGCGGCCGCTTTGGCGAGATGTCCACGATGATGAACTACATGACGCAGTCGTTCAATTTCCGGGGCAAGGACACCCTGCGGCCCTACTACGAACTGATTGCCAACATTGCCGCTGAGGAACTGGGGCACATTGAACTCGTGTCGGCTGCCATCAACAGCCTGCTGGCCGGCCCTGATCCCAAGGCGCAGGAAGAGCCTGTGGACCCGGCCACGCACCCCTTTTCCTTCGCCCAGGACGTGCGCAACACCAAGCACTTTATCGGGGCTGGCCCCGGCACCCTGATTGCCGACTCTCACGGCAAGGCCTGGACCGGCGACTACGTGTATTCCAGCGGCAACCTCATGCTGGACCTGACGCATAACTTCTTCCTTGAAGGCGCGGCCCGCCACAACAAGCTGCGTGTTTACGAGATGGTGGACGACCCCACGGCCAAAGCCCTGGTGGGCTACCTGCTGGTGCGCGGCGGCGTTCACCAGATTGCTTACGGCAAGGCCCTAGAAAGTCTGACTGGCGTGACCATCAACAAGATGCTGCCCATGCCAAACATTCCCACTGCCAAGATTCCCGAAGCCAGGGCCGTGATGGACCGGGGCCTGCACCAGATTCTGTACCGCTTTAGCGACACCGATTACAAGGAACTGGGCCAGATCTGGAACGGCACCCACCCCGAAGACGGGTCCGAGGTGCGCGTGGGCGAGTACACCGAAATTGAGGGCGGCGACCTTGTCGACGGCGGCCACGATTCGGCGGCCTTTTCACCCGACTGGGACATGGGCGAAATCATGGAAATCGCCCAGAAGCTGCACGATAAAGCTCGTCTGCGTTAAGACGAAGAAGAGGACGTGGAGGAGGCAGTCGCGCCTCTCCTCCACGCCCTTTCTTCTGGCCTCATCGGTCTATGTGCGTTCTGGGCCAGGCACGGGGGCCAGGTGTCTCTTCAGCCCTCCAGCGCCGCCACACGCACACCCAGCAGGTGGGCGAGGTCCAGCAGTTGCGCGGGTTCGATGGTCACGCCCTGCAGTTCGGCGGCCCCCAGGCGCACGCCGCCCAGGTCGCAGCCCCGCAGATCTGCTCCGTCCAGCTGCGCCCCCCGCAGGTCGGTGCGCGGAAGCTGGCAGCCGCGCATCACGGTGCCGCCCAACCTGGCGCCCATCATCACCGCTTCACCCAGGTCGCAGCCTTCCAGCCAGAGGTGGGCCGCGTCGGCATTCAGCCACACCGAGAGCGGCATGGACACCCGGCTGAGGCGCACCTGCCGCAGGCGTGTGCCCGCTGCCTGCACGCCCAGCAGGCGAGAGTCGGCCACCTGCACCCGCTCCAGGCTCACGTCCTCCCAGACGGCGCCGCTCAGATCGCAGCGTTCAAACCGCACGTCCAGCAGACGCACCCGCCGCCAGACACTGCCCACGAGGTTCACGCCGCGAAAGACACAACCCTCGAAGGTCACGCTGTTCAGTGCGTGAGCGCTGGACAGGTCGCCCTCGAAAGCCCACCCCCGCTCGACCGCTTCATCTTCCAGCAGACCCGAGAAGCTTCTCAGACCGCCCTTCGGAAATCGGGGTGGAGCAGGCGGCTTGGGGCCCGTCACAGCGTCAAAATCTCGTGGCCCTTCTGCGTCACGGCCACCGTGTGCTCAAACTGCGCGCTGGGCTGCTTGTCGGCGGTGATGACGGTCCAGCCGTCGCCCAGCAGGCGGGTCTCGGGGCGGCCCAGATTCACCATCGGCTCGATGGTAAACACCATGCCAGGCTGCAATTTCAGGCCCGTGTAACGCGCGCCGTAATGCAGCACCGTGGGTTCCTCGTGCAGCCGCTTGCCGATGCCGTGGCCTGTATATTCGCGCACCACGCTGTAGCCCCGGCCCTCGGCCACCGTCTGGACCGCGTGCCCCAGGTCGCCCAGGCGGGCGCCGGGTTTCACGAGGTCCAGCGCGGCATTCAGGCTGGCGCGGGTGGCGTCTACCAGACCCTGCACCTCGGGGCGCACCTTGCCTACAGTGTAGGTGTAGCAGGCGTCGCCGTAATAGCCGCCCAGCAGCACCCCGATGTCTACCCCCACGATGTCGCCTTCTTGCAGCTCACGCCCATCGGGGATGCCGTGACAGATGACCTCGTTCACGCTGGCGCAGATGGTGCCGGGGAAGGGGTTGTTGCGCGGCCCATAGCCCAGGTAGGCGGGGGTGGCTCCGGCCTTGCGAATATGCTCTTCGGCCAGGCGGTCCAGGTCTTTCAGGGTGGCGCCGGCCACCACGTAAGGTTCCAGCACCCGGAAGGTTTCGGCCACCAGCGCCCCCGCACGGCGCATGGTCTCGATTTCGCGGGCTGACTTCAGGGCAACGCGGCTCATAACAGTCAAGGCTAACACGGTGGGAACGGAAGAAAGCGGCTGGCCTTACCCCGCAGCAGGGAGGGATCAGCCGCCGCTATGGGCCGCCCTGAGCGGCAGGGCGCCGACCTTACCGTGGCGTGGCCAGCAGCTTGGCCAGAGCTTCGGCGCGCTTGAGGTCGGTCAGGGGGCCAGACTGAGGCTCCTGCGGGTCCAGGGGGTACGTCACCACCGGCAGGCCCCGCCGCTTGAGCAGGGCGTCCACGGGCAGCGTTCCGGCCGCCTTGACCCGCAGCACGAGCACCCGGTCTGCACTAAGCGTCAGCACCGCTTCCGGCGAGAGTTCCTTGAAGTACACGCTGGGGTCTACACCAGTGGGCGTGGCAATGGTCATCCCCAGGCGCCGCAGCACGTTGGAAAACGCGAACTGTTCGCCCAGCACCGAGATGGTCTGCGGCCCAAACAGGGCCAGGAACGCGGTGCGGGGCGCCTGTTCGACCCTGGGCGCGACCCTGGCGCGCAGGGCAGAAATCCGCGCGTCGTACTGCTGAATGTAGCGGTTGGCCTGGGCCGACTTGCCAAACACCTTCGCGGTTTCGCGGAGGCCCGTTTTCCAGCCCAGTTGCGCGTCGCGGTTGTAATTCCAGGCCAGGGTGGGCGCCAGGCGGCGCAGCGAGTTGTACAGGGGTGTCTCGTCCGGCTCGCCCCACATCAGGATGAGGTCGGGCTTGAGGGCCAGGATGGTTTCCATGCTGGGCTTGTCGGTGGCACCGACATACACCGGCTGGCCCAGCGAGGTGCCAGCGGGCGAGGTCAGGTTGGTCAGGGGTTGCCCCAGCCGGGCCTCGCCAATGCGCCCCGACGCGAAGCCCACCGGCTTGATCCCCAGCACGGCGGTCAGTTCGGTCAGCTCCTCGCCCAGCACGATGACGCGCTTGGGCATGGCCGGCAGGGTGGCGGTGCCCAGGTCGTGCTTGATGGTCAGGGGAAAGGTCTGGGCCGAGGCCGAAGACACGGCCAGGGCTGCCAATAAGGTCAGGAGGGGTTTCATAGAGACTCCAGGCAAGGCAGGCGCCAACCGCATGGGATGACACCCGGTGAGAACTGTTGACGCAGGCGGGTGGTGGGGCAGGCCCGCTGAGCAGGCCAGAAAGCTAAATCCGACTGACAAACTCAGGTTTATGCGAAAGGGCTGGAGCGTGTCAAGGGGACTCCCCTGGCCTGGCCACTCGGCCTCCCTCTTGAACATCCCCTACACGCTACCCTCAGGCCTATGAGTGAGCGCCGAGTCGTGATCAGCGTGGATATGGAAGGCATCTGTGGGGTCTCCAGCTGGGTGCAGGTGAGCCCTCCCGAATTTGGTGGGCTGGTGAGCGGCACCGAATACGAACGGGCCCGCACCCAGATGACGCTGGAAGCGGCCGCCGCCGCCCAGGGCGCGCTGGACGCCGGAGCCACCGACGTGCTGGTCAACGACAGCCACGACACCATGCGCAACCTGCTGCCCGACCTGCTGCCTGACGGCGTGCGGTTTACCAGCGGCAACGATAAGCCTCTGAGCATGGTCCAGGGGGTGCAGGAGACGGGGGTGGTGGGCCTGCTGTTCGTGGGCTACCACGCCCGGGCAGGCAGTGTGCGCGGCCCCCTGGCTCACACCTGGAACGGCTTTGTGCGGGACGTGCGCATCAATGGCGTCTCGACGGGCGAGTACGGCCTCAATGGCCTGCTGGCCGGGCACTACGGCGTGCCGGTGCTGTTTGCCAGTGGCGACGACGTGGCGATGGCCGAGATTTCGGCGGAACTGGGCGGCCAGGTGGTCACGGTGGCCGTCAAGGAAGGTCTGAGTGCCTTCGCCGCCGCTCATCTGCACCCGCGCGAGGCCACGCGCCGCATTCACGAAGGGGCGCGCCAGGCCGTACAGAACGCGGCTCAGGCCCAGCCACACACGACCCGCTGGCCCGCCGCCGTTCAGCTGAGTTTGAACCATCAGGCCCGCGCCGACGCGGCCGAGCGCGTACCCGGCGTGACGCGGGTGGATGGGGTCACGGTGGGCTGGGAGAGTGAGAACGCCTATCACCTCTTTCAGACGTTCCGCATGCTGGCGAAAGTGGCAGAGGTGCGGCTGGACGGATAGTCGGGGTCCGGGTGTCACCGCAGGCTCCTGTCAAGCCAACAGGAGACAAGTGCTTCCGTCCTTTTCACGATGACCGCCTGTGCAGGACTGCTCACCCCAGAATCAAGGGCACCAATCTGGCCTTCCCTTGTTGTTGTTCTGGCTCTGCCAGCCTGCTCAGCAACTGCGGCGATCTGCCACCAAAACGGTGCCATCCCACATGGCCTTTGCTCCCAGAACAGCAAAGCTCATGGTTCACGGTTAAGCTCGGGCCCATGCGCGTCCTGTTGCCTGTTGTTGCTGCATTGACCCTGGGTTCCTCGGCTTCGGCCGCTGCGGTGTGGGCGGGAGTGAATGCCACGACGGCGGGCTACGGGGTACATGCGGGCACGGCCCTGCTGCCCGTGCCCTTTATCGGCACGCTGGGGCTGGAGGGCAGCGCCGAGTTTCCCTGGTCAGCGAATGCCAGCACCTCCAGCCGCTACGCCGCCGGGGTCACGCTGCGCGACTTGAACATTCCGCTCAGCCGGGTAGACGCCTTTGCCAGCCTGGGCGGGCAGCTGACGGTCCCCACCGCCATACCAGGCGGCAGCACCCAAAACCAGTTTGCCCTGTACGGCGAGGCCGGTCTGCGCGGCCCCGTGCTGGGGCCAGCGGGCTGGCGGGCCTTTGTGCGGGCCAGCAGCGCCGGGCAGCTGGGCGCGGGTGTGGGCCTCGAACTGAGGTTTTAACGCCGAGCGTGGTGCGTGAAGTGGCGGATGTGCTGAGGGCAGCAGTTCTCTAGCCTGAAGGTGTGACCGACCAGCGCCGCCCAGCCGCCTATACCCTGCAAACCACACTGGAGGGCATCAGCCCGGCACAACTCACTGGCTTTTTTGTGGGCTGGCCTAACCCACCCAGTCCCGAGACGTTTCACCGTCTCCTGGCCGGTTCCTACCGTTTCGTCCTGGCACTTCAAAACGGACAGGTCATTGGTTTCGTGCAGGCCATCAGTGACGGGGTGCTGACCGCCTTTATTCCGCTGCTGGAGGTCCACCCCGACCATCAGGGCCAGGGCATCGGCCGCGCGCTGATGGAACGGATGCTGACCGAGCTGGGGGACCTCTATGCCACCGACCTGGCCTGCGACGACGACCTGGTGCCGTTTTACGAGGGGCTGGGGCTGCGGCAGGCCAATCTGATGTTTCGGCGCAACTATGAGCGGCAGAACGGTCGGCCAGGCGCAGGCTAAAGCCTTTACCAGGGCAGCAGCAGGGCTTCACCCCGGTTCCAGCCCAGGCGCCTGAGGAAGTTGCTCTCGCGGGGGCTCAGGGCGGCCAGGTCATCGGGGTCCGGCAGACCACCCAGCCACGCAGCGTCCGGGACCAGCCAGCCGCGCGCCTGCCACCACGCGACCAGCTCGGGCGGGTTCAGGTAGGGGCGCGGCTCGGGGTCCCAGGGGTCACCGAGCTTTGTCGCTGGTCTGTGCTCTTTCCCCTCCACAAACGCCAGGATGGGCAGCCAGCCGTGGGCCCGCAGTTCTATGCGCCGCGTGCCGTAAGGGGCCACGAGTTCGCGCGCCCGCAGTGCCGTCATGGCTGAGGTCGCGCTCCAGGGCGACAGCGTCCAGCCCAGGGCCTGCGCGCAGCGGTGCAGCTCTGCGGTCCACTGTTCACCCAGGCTGGGGTCGGTGGCGTCCAGATCAGCCGCCAGCCAGGCTATAGGCGAAGCCACGCCCTAACCCAGTTCCGCGCGCAGGCGACCCACGTCCCCCCGCCAGGTATCGGCGTCCTCACCCTCTTCCCAGAGGTCCGGCAGCTCGCTGCCTGGCCCTAGCACGCGCTCCACGGCTTCCAGGGCCAGCTGGCGCAGGTGGGTCAGGTCAGCTAGATCGGCCGCCTGCGCCCAGGCCCGCAGCCCAGCGTCGGTCAGGCTGCGGGTGTCGCCGGTCAACACGGCCGCCAGCACCTCGGCGGCGGCCAGAGCGCGGTGACCTTCCTCGGCTTCCAGGTACTCGTTGTCGGGGTCCAGGGCCACGTCGAAGGCTTCGGCCAGGGCAAAGGCGCCGTCCTGCACGACCTCCCTCGCAAACTCGGCGGCGTATTCATTTTCAAAGCTGCCAGTGCCCCAGACGGTCATGAACCCATGATGGCAGAAGTTATATGGGTTCCGCTGAATTGCCGCACAGCAAAAAAAGGCACCGTCTGCGCTTCCAGATCGCGGAATCCGCATCTGTTCCTGCTCGCTCTCTTGCGCCGCTTGTCAAGTCTGCTCGGAGTCCACCCCGCATGCTGCTCGATTCAATCGGCGTCCGGATCAGCCGCCAGATTCTTCAGGTCTTTCGTAGTGATGATGTGGCTGAGAGGCCGAGGAAAAGCCCGCCAGGAACTGTGGGGTCGGTGTTTCAGGCCTGGAGCTGAATCTGCCCTGAGCGACCACCCACTCGTAGACACTCATGTCCAGCGGAGACCACGTCAGCATTCCCTCCAGGCCGTGCTGCTGAACCCACGCCTCTCCCAGTTCCAGTGTCGAGAACACGGCGGCGGGCGGTGTTGCGCGAACACCTAGAAACACCCAGACGCCCGGTTGAGGCTCCAAGCCTTAAACCCCCACCCCTTGCCCGTAGCGCCGCTCTACGTACTGTTCCAGCAACACCTGAAAATCCTCGGCAATGCGCGGCCCTTTCAAGGTGGTCAGCAGCTTGCCGTCCTGGTACACCGGGGCGCGCGGGTCTTCGCCCGTGCCGGGCAGAGAAATGCCGATATTCGCGTGCTTGCTCTCACCGGGACCGTTCACGATGCAGCCCATCACGGCGACCTGCATGTCCTCCACGCCGGGGTAGTTGGCCTTCCAGTCGGGCATGGCGTCCCGGATGTAATCCTGAATCTTCTGTGCCAGCTCCTGAAAAAAGGTGCTGGTGGTGCGTCCGCAGCCGGGGCAGGAGGTGACCTGCGGCAAGAACTGGCGCAGCCCCAGACTCTGCAAAATCTGCTGGGCCACCTCCACTTCCAGCTTGCGGCTGGCGCCGGGCTCGGGGGTCAGCGAAACGCGGATGGTGTCGCCAATGCCGTCAATCAGCAGGGGCGCCAGCGCCGCGCTGCTGGCCACGATGCCCTTCATGCCCATGCCCGCTTCGGTCAGGCCCAGGTGCAGGGGGTAGTCGCACAGCGGGGCCAGCTGGCGGTACACCTGCCAGAGTTCAGGGGCCGAGCTGACCTTAACCGAAATCAGAATCTTGTCGTGGGCCAGGCCCAGTCGCTCGGCGTACTGGGCACTTTCCAGAGCAGAGACCACCATCGCGTCAATCATCACATCGGTGCCGCTTTTGGGGCTGCCCCGGCGCGTGTTCTCGTCCATCAGGCGGGCCAGCACCTGCTGGTCGAGGCTGCCCCAGTTTACGCCGATGCGCACGGGTTTGCCGTACTCCTTGGCGACCTCGATCATGGTGGCAAAGTTGGCGTCGTGGTGCTGCCCGGCCCCCACGTTGCCGGGGTTGATGCGGTACTTGGCCAGCAGCCGCGCCGTTTCGGGGTATTCACGCAGCAGGATGTGGCCGTTGTAGTGAAAGTCGCCCACGATGGGGACGTTCAGGCCCACTTCTTGCAGGCGGGCCACCACTTCGGGGACGGCGGCGGCGGCTTCCCGGGTGTTGACCGTCACGCGCACGATTTCGCTGCCGGCGCGGGCCAGCTGCGCCACCTGAATGGCGGTGGCCTCGGCGTTGGCGGTGTCGGTGTTCGTCATGCTCTGCACGACCACGGGGTGCGCGCTGCCAATCGGCACGCCTCCCACGTTCACGCTGACGGTCTGGCGGCGGGTCATGGTGCCCAGTCTACGCGCGGCGGGTCAGGGGCAGGCGTCGGCCAGAAGGTGCAGGAGGCTGTGTGAGACGGGCGCGGAGCCTTCTTCTGCGGCGGGGGGACAGTTTGCCCTGGGCGGCACTGCACCCCTGACGACCTGGGCTGCCCAGGCCCCTTGACCCCAGCCCCTCAGGCCGCGCACACTGGGCGGCAACAGTTCACAGGCAACGCTTGTCCCTTGCGGGCACGACCTCTCCTCCGCTTTCACGCGAGTTGAGAGGCCGTGCCCGCTGCGCTGTGCCGGAGGTTTCGCCATGACTATTTTTCCCCTGCTCTCGACCCAGCACGACCACACGCCCGCCTACACGGAGCGCTTGGGCACCCCCACGGGCAGCACTGTGCGTGTTCGGCTGCGCACGACCCTGCCTGTTACCGAGGTCAAATTTAAGCTGGTGCGGGTGGGCGAAATCGAAACGCATCCAGCGCGCGAGATTGACCCTGTGGGGGGCGCGCCGGGCCGCTGGTTCGAGGCCGACCTGCCGGTGCACGAGGGCCGAGTCCGCTACGCCTGGCAGCTGAACTTCAGCAACGACCACCTGCACCTGACCGGGCTGGGCCTGCACCGCACGCGCCGGGGCTTCCGGTCCTGGTTCAGCTACCTGGCAGGGCACGTGGCCCCCGAATGGGCCTGGGAGAGCGTCTTTTACCAGATTTTCCCTGACCGCTTTCGCAACGGCGACCCCAGCAACGACGTGCAGACCGGCGAGTACCTGTACGGCGACCGGGTGGTGGAGCGGGTGGACTGGCACACCCCTATTGACGCCTGGGGCGACATTCACGGCCATTACGGCGGTGACCTGAACGGGATTACCCAGGCGCTGCCCTACCTGCAAGACCTGGGCGTGACCGGCCTTTGGCTGACCCCCATCTTCGTGTCGCCCAGCAACCACCGTTACGACATCACCGATTACCGCCACATTGACCCCCACCTGGGCGGCGACGAAGCCTGGACCGAACTGGCGGGCGCCGCTGAAAGTGCGGGCATGAGGCTCGTCCTGGACGGGGTCTTTAACCATGTGGGCAACGAGAACGCCCTGTTCCGCGCGGCCCTGGAAGGCGACACGGCCCCCGAACGTAGCCTGTTTACCTGGCGTGACGAACCCGGCAAGCCGCCCTACCACGCTTTTTTTGATGTGCCTACCCTCCCCAAGATTGATTACCGCAACCCGGCTGCCGTGCAGGAGTTCTTCAGCGGCGAGGAATCGGTGGTGCGCCACTGGCTGCGCCGGGGCGCGGCGGGCTGGCGGCTGGACGTGGCCCACATGATTGGCACAGGCGGCACCGACGAGGACAACCTGCCCCTGCACCAGACCCTCAAGCGCGCCGCGCGCGAGGAAAGGCCGGACGCCTACGTGTTCGGCGAGCGCTTCTATGACCCCGAACACGCGCTGAACGGCCAGGGCGAGGACGGCTCCATGAATTACCACGGCTTTGGCCTGCCGGTGATGCAATGGCTGGCGCGCGGTAACCTGCTGTTCGAACCCAGCGCCCTGGGCGGCGAAGAACTGGCGGACATGCTGTGGGACGCCTATCACGCGCTGCCGCCGCAAGTGGCCCTGAGCATGTTCAACGTGCTCGAATCCCACGACATTCCCCGCGCGCTGTACCGCGTGGGCAACGACCGCACGCTGTTTCTGGCGGCCTTCACGCTGCTGATGGGCTACGCAGGGGTGCCCTGCACCTACTACGGCTCGGAGGTGGGGCTGAGCCAGTCGCGGCGCGGCGCCATGCCCTGGTGCCGCGAACCGATGCCCTGGGATGAGGACGGCTGGGACCACAACCTGCGCGGCGGGGTCAAGGCCCTGATTGCCGTGCGCCGCCGCACCCTGGCCCTGCAACGCGGCAACCTGCGCTTTCTACACGCCGAGGACGACGCTGTAGCTTTCCTGCGTGAGTACACCCACGAAGACGGACACACCGACCGCGCTGTCGTCCTGGCCAGCCGCCAACCCCAGTCCCACGAGGTGGCCTTGACCCTTCCCGGCGGCACCTGGCTCGACGCCATGACCGGCGAACCCCTGCGCGGCGGTCAGGTGACGGTGCAGGCGGCGGGAGGCCGGATTCTGGTCCAGTAAACGGGCGAAGGAGAGATCAAAGAAGGTGGTGAACTCCGCTTCAGTACAGGGGTTCTCTATGCAAACGGGAGAGCGATCTGGCCAGACCGCTCCCTATGTCAGAGAATCGCGCAGCAGAGCAGGTTCTGGGCGTGGCACTGGCCATTTGGTGCCTTTGCGGCTGGCTTGCCTGACACAGCGCACTTCCAAGAACCCTGTTCCACTTTCACTGCCTCCTCTGCTCTGATCACCACACAAGACCCTCCGCACGCTCCACGCTGTCCTCTGCGTTACACTTGTGCCACATGGCACATGCACACGACTCGGCGTTGTACGCGCAGTGGGTGGACTTGCTTGGCTGGCTGGAAGCCGGGGCCAGGGCGCGCGGCCTAGGCTTTGAAAAGGTGGCAGACTTTCCCGATTACATCTACCGCATGGAGCGGCCGTATGACCTGCCTACCACGGTCATGAGTGTGCGGATTACGGCGGGCGGCCAGCCGCTGCTGATTGCCGCCGTCAGCCCCCGCCACGCCGACCTGAAAGCGGTGTCCCTGCGCCTGATGGGCGGCAGCAAACACTGGCACCTGCACGCGGGCGACCATGTGCTACTGGAAGGCAAGCGCCCCTTCACCCATCAGCGGCTAGAGACGTTGCTGGACAGCGCGGTAAAGGGGCTCCAGGCGGTTTAGGAGATAGCCTGAACTGGCACATCTGATTGTTTGGAGCGAGGCAACAAGAGATGCCTGGAACGGTGCCAGAAGTTCTCCAAAGACCTCAGCCAGATTCGACGTTCTGACTGCTTCCAGGGCGAGCCAGCCTAGATCGGCAGCGCACAAGGCAACTCTTCGCAGCCAGGCAGTGGGGTGTGCGGAACTGATCGAGCCGCCCTCGCATCAGCAAGGGAACACGTAACCGCTGTGAGGCCATCCCAGAAGCTCCTCTAAAAAGAAGCCCCCTCGCTCTTAACTCTCTCTGGCTATCAGTACCCGCGAAGGCAGAAACGACAACGCGGCTCATCCCTACTCGGATGAGCCGCTCCCGCCTCACTTATTCTCTGTACTAAGCGCCCGCAAAGGCGATAAAGCCGGCCGTTATGCCGATCAATGTGCCCACCAGCACTTCCAGATAGGTGTGACCCAGCAGCACACGCAGCGGCAGGGGCGCGAAGCCCTCGCGGACCACGGCGCGCAGTTCCTCGACCAGTTCGTTTAGCAGCCGGGCCTGCTGGCCGCTGCTGTGACGCACGCCCGTCGCGTCGTACATGACAATCAGGGCAAAGACGGCGCTGACGGCAAAAAGGGGGCTGCCCACCCCTTCGGTCAGCCCCACACCTGTGGTCAGGGCCGCCACCATCGCGCTGTGGCTGCTGGGCATCCCGCCCGTTTCCATGAAGGCCGAGGGGCGCCAGCGCCGTTCAATGAGCAGAATCAGCAGGACCTTCAGGACCTGGGCGCCGGTGCTGGACAGCACGGCCACCCACAGCCAGCGGTTTTCGAGCAACTCAGCGAACGAGTTCACCAGCAGCCTCTTGACGCTGCGTTTCGGCAGCCAGCACGGTGTTCATCAGCAGCTGGGCCACCGTCATAGGTCCCACGCCGCCCGGCACCGGGGTCAGGGCGCCGGCCACCTCAGCGACAGCCGGATGCACGTCGCCGGTCAGGCGCCCCTTACCGTCTTCCGTTGGGACGCGGTTAATGCCCACATCAATAACGGTGGCGCCGGGCTTCACCATCTCGGGGGTGACCAGATGGGCGCGGCCGACGGCCACCACCAGCAGGTCCGCCTCGCGCGTTACAGCGCCCAGGTCCGGGGTGCGGCTGTGAGCCAGCGTCACGGTGACATCGGCGTTCAGCAGCAGCGCTGCCAGCGGCCGGCCCACCAGTGCGCTGCGGCCCACAATGACGGCGCGCCGTCCGGCCACCGGCACACCGTAAAAGGCCAGCAGGGCCATTACACCCGCTGGGGTGCAGGGACGCAGGCCCGCCTGGGCAGTCCACAGGCGCCCCGTGCTGACCGGGTGCAGGCCGTCCACATCCTTGCGTGGATCCACGGCAGTCAGGATGGTCTCGGGGTTCAGGTGGGCTGGCAGGGGCAACTGCACCAAAATCCCGCTGACGGCCGGGTCGGCGTTCAGGGCCGCCAGCAGGGCCAGCACCTCCGCCTGGGCAGTGGCTTCGGGCAGGGCGTGAACCTGACTGCTCAGGCCCACCTGGGTGGCCTTTTTTGCCTTGCCGCGCACATAAGCCACACTGGCTGGGTCGTCCCCCACCCTCACCAGCGCCAGATGGGGCGCAGCGGGCAGGGCTGCCGCGCGGCGAGCGGCTTCTTCGAGCAGAGCCTCGGCGGCGGGCGCGCCGGTCAGCGGCTGGGCCGCCGCGCCCACCGTCACTCGCGCGGCTCCGGGCTGGACGCGGGGGCCGGCTGCTCCTGAAGGCTGCGGCTCAGGCCGGCCAGCACCCCGTTGACAAAGCGGCCCGAATCATCGCCGCCGAACTTGCGGGCAATCCGCACCGCACTTTCAATGACGGGCGGATGCGGCTCGCCGGTGTACATCATCTCGAAGGTGGCCAGGCGCAGAATATTCAGGTCGGTCTGGGCCATCTGGTCAAAACTCCAGCCACGGATGGTGCGGCGCAGCGTCGCGTCAATGTCTGGCCGCGCGGCGCTGATGCCCTGCACCAAGGTCTGGGCAAAGGTCAGGGCCTCCTCATTCAGCGGGGCAAAGGTGTCGTCACCCGCACGCATGGCGCCTTCTGCGCGGGTAAAGACACTCTGCATGGGCAGGTCGCCCCGGTCTGCCTCGAACAACACCCGGAAGGCAAACTCGCGCGCGGCGCGCCGGGTGCCGGTGGGGGCGGCGGCCTTTTCGCGGCGGCGGGTCACGCGGAGCTGCCTTTGGGCAGGCAGACGTTCTGCACGCTGACATTGACGGCCCGTACCTTCAGGCCCGTCATCAGTTCAATGTTCTCGCGCACCGCCTGCTGCACCTGCTCGGACAGGGCCACCAGGTTGCGGCCAAACTCGATGTTCAGGCCCACGTCTACCGTTACGTCCTGGCCGTCTCGGGTCACGCGCAGGGCGCGCGGGCGGCGGCCAGGGGTCTGGCTGCGCAGCACCTCACCCACCTTCATGGGCGCGCTGGAGACCTCAGTGCCGTCTATGCCGTCCAGCGTCGTGGCGGCGATGTCCATCAGGACATTTTTGCTGATTTCAATGTCGGGTGTTGCCATGCTCGTTTGCCTCCACGCGCGCCCCACAGAGGAAAGCGGGCCGCGCCAATAGGCTTCAGTGTATCCCGTTCGGCGTGAAGCGGGATTGATGGAGGTCGGGAAGAGAGCTGTGATGGGCAACCCCTTGGCACGCGGCCTTACCTGAAGAGGGAGGCGGGCTCTGGCCGCTGGAGACGCCCACCCTCTGCGGGCTGCTTTCTCTGAAGCAGTGGGTCAAAGGGCCATTTCTTCCCTGTTCCACTTAGGCCGGTTCGGTCGTCACGCCCTTCTCGGCCAGCAGGTCGGCCAGGCCAGCTTCGTCCAGCACCTTGACCCCCAGTTCCTGCGCGCGCGTCAGCTTGCTGCCTGCTTCTTCACCCGCCACCAGATAGCTGGTTTTGCCGGTGACTGAGCCTGTGACGCGCCCACCCGCCGCTTCCAGCTGGGCCTTGATAGCGTCGCGTGGGCGGCCCAGGGTGCCTGTCAACACGAAATTCAGGCCGCGCAGCTGCTCGCCGCGCGCCTCGGCCTCGCCCTGCGGGTCAATTCCGGCGGCGCGCAGCTTGGTCAGCAGTCGCACCGTTCCCTCTTCTTTTAGGGCCACCGCCACCGACGCCCCAATAATCTTGCCCAGGCCCGGCACCGCCTCAATCTGCTCGGCCGTGGCGTTCATCAGGGCGTCCAGGCTGCCAAAGTTGCGGGCCAGCACCTGCGCGTTGCGCTCGCCCACATGCGGCAGCCCTAGCGCGTTGACCAGGCGCCACAGCGGCTGCGTCTTGCTGGCCGAGAGCTGCGCCAGGATGTTCTGCGCCTTTTTCTCACCGCCGCGTTCCAGGCCCGCCAGCTGCTCTGCGGTCAGGCTGTAGAGGTCGGCGGCGTCCTGCACCAGGCCGGTGTGCAGCAACTGGGCGATCAGTTTTTCCCCAATGCCCTGAATGTCCATCGCCCCGCGGGACACGAAATACTGAATCAGGCGGTAGCCCTGCGCGGGGCAGGCGGGGTTGACGCAGTAGGTGTTGGCGTCGTCCTCGTGGCGCACCGCAGGCTCTCCACATTCCGGGCAGGTGGTCGGGAACTCGTAGGGCGCGGCCTCCTGGGGCCGTTTCTCGACCACCACGCGCATAATCTGGGGAATGACGCCCCCCGATTTGCGGACCACCACCGTGTCACCAACGCGCAGGTCCAGCCCTGCGATGTAATCCTCGTTGTGCAGCGTGGCCTTGCTGACGGTGCTGCCCTCAATCAGCCGGGGCTGCAGGTGTGCCAGCGGCGCCAGCTTGCCGGTGCGGCCCACGTTGATGCTGATGCTTTCCAGCACCGTCTCTACTTCCTCGACCGGGAACTTGTAGGCAATCGCCCAGCGCGGCGCGCGGCTGGTAAAGCCCGCCTCTTCTTGCAGGCGCAGGGGGTCCAGTTTCAGGACGGTGCCGTCGGCATCAAACTCGAAGGCCTGACGCTGCGCCGTCATCTCGGCGTGGTAAGCCTCGGCCTCGGCCAGGCCGTGCAGGGTGCGGGTGTAGGGGCTGACTGGAAAGCCCTGCGCCGAGAGCCACGCCAGGACCTCGCCCTGCGTCTGGGCGGGCACGCCGTCGCGCTTGCCCAGCGCGTAGAAGATGGCCTTCAGGTTGCGCGAGCGCGTGACCTCCGGGTCTTTTTGCCGCAGGGCCCCCGCCGCCCCATTGCGTGGGTTTTTCAGCAGTGGCGTGCCCAGTTCCTCGGCCTGGGCATTAAAGGCAGCAAAGTCGGCCCGGCTCATGTACACCTCGCCGCGCACCTCCAGTTCACCCTTCAGACCTTCTAGGCGGGTGGGAATACCCGGCACTGTCGCCACCTGCGCCGTGACCATCTCGCCCGTCACGCCGTTGCCGCGCGTGGCGGCCCACTGCAAACTGCCGTCCTTGTAATAGAGGTTGACGCTAAGGCCATCAATTTTGATTTCGCCTGTGAACGTCAGGTCGTCGTGGTCGGCGGGCAGGTTGAGGGCGCGGGTCAGTTTCTCGCGCCACTCGCCCAGCTCTTCGTCACTGAACACGTTGTCCAGGCTGGTCATGGGGGTGGGGTGGCTGACCTGCACAAACGCCGTACTGGGCGCGCCGCCCACCGCCTGCGCCGGGGTCGCGCCCCCCAGAGCCGCCTGCCCCTCGGCCCATTCGGGATGCTCGGCTTCCAGGGCGCGCAGTTCACGCACCAGGGCGTCATATTCAGCGTCCGGAATCAGGGGGGCGTCCAGTTCGTGGTACGCCTGATTGTGGCGGGCGACCTCGGCACTCAGGGCAAGATAACGGTCAAGCGCGGCCTGGCTCATGCGGGTCAGCATAGCGAGAAGTGGGCCGGAAAGCCGCCTGCTGTGCCTCATTCTTCAGAGAGCCGTCACGTCTCTTCGGTACGCTCAGAGGGTCACGTCCCCATCTATTACTTTGTCAGACTCGCGTGACAGTCCAGACGTGAACATCCCCTCAAGAGTGTTCAAATCCGCCCTGACCCGATCCGCTTCACAACTGTGCCGCCGTCGGGTCTAGACAGCTGGCAATTTCCGTATACTCTGTTCAAGCATTCACCTGATTCCTGTTCCCGGAGGCCTTTGAAATGAAAAAGATTCTGACCCTTGCCCTTGCCCTGACCGCCACGGTCGCCTCTGCCCAGAGCCTGCGCGTCGGCCTCGCCTACGACGCCGGCGGCAAGTTCGACAAGAGCTTTAACCAGAGCGCCTACGAAGGCAGCCAGCGCGCCGTCAAGGCCTTTGGCGTCCAGACCAAGGACTTCGAGCCCAGCGACCCCAGCCAGACCATTCAGGGCATCCGCTCGTTTGCCAACGAAGGCTTTGACCTGACCGTGGGTGTGGGCTTTGCCAACAACGCCAGCATCAGCCAGGTCGCCAAGGAAAACCCCGATCTGTTCTTCGGTCTGGTGGACGACGTGTCCCCTCAGAAGAACGTCGCCAGCCTGGTGTTTCAGGAAGAGCAGGGCAGCTACCTCGTGGGCTACCTGGCCGCGCTGAACTCCTCGACCGGCGTGCTGGGCTTCGTGGGCGGCATGGACATCCCCCTGATCCACAAGTTCGAGGCCGGCTACGCGGCGGGCGCCAAGGCCGCCAACCCCAAAGTGCGCGTGATTGCGCAGTACGTGGGCACCACCCCTGACGCCTGGAACAACCCCGCCAAGGCCAAGGAAATCGCTGGCAGCATGCGCGCCAAGGGTGCGGACATCATCTTCGCCGCCGCCGGCGCGTCGGGCAACGGCGTGATCGACTACATCAAGCAGACGCAGTGCCTCAAGGCCGCGAACCTGCCCGCCGGCGTGAAGTTCAACACCAACAACTTCGCCAGCATCAAGAAGAGCGCCACCTACACCAAGGCCTGCGCTGGCAACACCCGGCCTCTGTTCTTCATCGGCGTGGACAAGAACCAGAACCCCCAGGGTGACTTTGACGGCAACGCCGCCACCCTGAACCACGGCCTGACCTCCATGCTCAAGCGCGTGGACAACGCTGTGTACGCCCTGATCAAGGACGTGCAGGAAGACAAGTTCAAGGGTGGCGAGCGCCGCTTCGGTCTGAAAGAAGGCGGCGTGGGCTACGCCGTGGACCAGTACAACAAGGGCCTGATCACCAGCGCCCAGGTGGCCCGCGTGGAGGCCGTCAAGGCCAAGATCATCAGCGGCGCCATCAAAGTTCCGACCAAGTAAGTCTCCGCTGTTCTGACTGGCGCGCTCCGAGTGGGCGCGTCAGTTTTTGTTGTTCCAGAGGTTGAAGGCAGGAACGCCCACCTGAAGGTGGGCTGATGCTTTCCACCATCTGCCCTTTTGCCTCCTCGTCTGTGGGGCTTTTCTGAATCCCTTGAATACTTTCGCCGCTGGCTGTAGGCATCTGCTTCCAGGCATCC
>NZ_WQLB01000043.1 GCF_009755355.1 Deinococcus arboris
GGGTGGTCCGGAAATTCGGTGACAGTGTGCCGCCCGAACGGGCGACACGCTCCTGAGGGTTCTGGCAACTTAAGCTCGGTAGGCTGGGAAGCTGTGACTGACCGGAAGCCCTCCCGCCACCGTTTTCCCCTCAGCGTCATCGGTTACGCCTTACGGCAATGGAACATCACATTTGCCCCGCTCCTCACCGAAGAACTGCGCCACCGAGAACCCCGCCGGGGTTCTCGGTGGCATCTGGACGAGGTGTATGTCAAGGTCGGAGGCGTCAAGCACTGGTTGTGGCGAGCGGTCGACGAACACGGGGACATGTTGGACATTCTCCTTCAGGAACATCGCGATACGGAGTCGGCTAAATCTTTTTTCGTGCGCCTGTTGGGGGAATACGACGTTCCGGAGGTTATTCACACCGACAAGCTCTGGAGCTCTGGGGCGGCGATTCGGGAACTCCCTGTGCTCCACGGCGTGGAGCACGTTCAGGTCATCTCCACCGCCCGCTGCAACAACTTTGTGGAACAGTCCCATCGACCGACACGGCAGCAGGAACGGAGTCAGATCGGCTTCAAACGACGGCGGCGAACTCAGGAATTTCTCGCTCTGCACGCCCGAGTCTCGAATCTTCACCGCTGCACCCGAACCACTGTCCCTGCCACCACAAGAGGTAACCAATCCACAGCGGTTCTCTTCTGGAAGGAAGCCATACAGCGCTGAACATCAGGCCGCCCGCTGATCTCCTGTGGCCCCGCTCGGTTAAGTTGCCAGAACCCTGACGAGAGACGTCCCACACACTGAGGACATTTCCAGAACCCGCCCAAGTTTCTGTTCGCAGCAGCTTGAACTGCACCGCAGGACGACCCGTAAAGAGTGGGCGTCCCGCACCCGCCAGAAGCGGGAAGGTCGTGAGATGCAGCTCGTCCACCAGCCCATGCACCAATAGGTGATTCCACAACGCCCGGCTCTGATAGATGAGCAGGCTGCCCTGGCCTTGCGCTTTGAGAGCGGCAATTTCAGCCTGAGCGTCCACCAAGCGGAGAATGCGCGTACTGGCCGTCCAACTGGTGAGCTCAGCAGCCGTCAAACGATCAGAAACGATGATCTTCGGAATCACTGCCAGGCGTTCGGCAAATTCACGGCGGACGGGTGTCGCTGATGGGTCCCCAAGGACGCCTGACCAATACGTCTCATTGCCGAGAGCCGCCGCTCGCCCCCCAAGCAGCAGCGTGCTGGCCTCCTGCAGGAGCGCCGTGTTGTAGTCATCGAAGCAATCATCGTTCCGGTAATCAGGATGGCGATATCGGAAGAGGTCAGAGAAGTCGCCATTGAGAGTGTCGTAGAAGCCATCCAGGGTGACGAAATTGCTGACGATCAGTTTCCGCATAGGGACTCCAGAGTGAGCGGGCACAGTATGGTTGACGGAACCGGCTGTCAGTCAAAAAGGGCGCGCTTGATGGCTGCGGACCCCCTGGTGACGCTCTCCCGCCGGCGACCTCATGAACCCCCAAATGCGCAGCCCCAAAGCGTTCTGAACTGTGCCACAGCATCTGAATCTCAGTGAAGGCCACTCATGGTGCCGGGCGTGCCACATCCGGCTGGAAGCGCCAGAGCGCTGCTGTCGGCTGAATGCCCGCGTCATACCCACCGGCAATCAGCGCGCCCCCATCCGGCAAGCGGCTCACCGTGACAAATTGGTCGTTGCCTGGCATGGTCCCCATGACCGCGTCAAACCGGCCCAGTCCCACTCCCTGCCGCTGTTCGGTGTACACGTCTGCGCCACCCGCACCCGCCACCAGGATGCGCCCGTCAGCCAGCCGGACGACCGCGTCCGTAAACTTGTAACGGGGCCGCGTCATGCTGGCGGTCACCCGCGTGGCCTTTCTGGCAGGATCAAAGACTTCTGCACTTGTGAGGACCGTGTCCCGGTCATATCCCCGCGTGCCCCCCAGCAGCAGCACTTGACCTGAAGGCAGTAAAGTGCCGGCCAGCTTGTTACGCGGCGTTGTCATGCGGCCTGCGGCATGAAAGGTATTGGTCTTTGGGTCGAAGAGTTCCAAGGTGTCCAGGGCGCCGCTGCGGTCGGCGTGGCCGCCTGCGATCAGGACGCGCCCGTCCATCAGCCGCACCGCCACGTGTGCGGCGCGTGCCTGGGTGAGTGAACCAACAGGGACAAACTGACCAGTCTGCGGGGTATAGACCTCCGCAGAGTTGAGTGCACGGCCCTCACGCACAGTGCCGCCAGTGATCAGGACTCGGCCGTCGGCCAGCAAGGTGGCCGTGTGCGCACTGCGCCGCTCGCGCATGGGGGTGGTCAGCGTGAAGCGGCCGGTCTGCGGGTCATACCGCTCGGCTGTGTCGACGACTCGCCCGACCGTCCAGCCGCCTGCGATGAGGACCTGGCCGTCTGCGAGTCGCGTGGCAGTCTGACTGACACGGGGGCTGGCGAGTGACCCGGTCGGGCGAAGTTGACCGGTACGGGGGTCAAACAACTCTGCGGTGGCACTCTGGGCGTCAAGCTCGCAACTGGGCCGGGTGCAGCCGCCCACGATCAGGACTTGCCCGTCCAGTAGGGTGGTGGCGGTTTGGGCCGCGCGGGGAACGGAGAGGCTGCCGGCGCGGTGCAGGCGGCCTGGAGTGGTCAAGGCCAGGGCCCCGGTGCTGAGGAGCAGGGCCATGAGCGCCACCCGGGCGGTGTTGGTCATTGGCTCCATCGTAGCCGGTTGGGTGAGGGGTGACGGTTGCGACTCGTGCTGGGGCTGTTCAGCCACCAAAGGGTAAAGCACGGAGCCTGAAGGAGCTGAGCGGCGTACGGCTACGTCCACCAGAGAGGGCGTCACTCCCCATCTTGACTGCGTCGTTAAGGCTTCATTTGACTTTCTCGACGGATCTACTTCTTGCGTCACGTCCAGAACAAGGGAGCTCACTGGCCTGACTACCGATGATTCGGACAGTTTGAGGCCGCTTTGAGACCGAAGTCCAGTGGCCTAGACGGCATGGTTGTGAATTCGTCGAAGTAGGGCATCCAGGCCGAGCTGCGAGAACATCACTTCGGTGAAGAGGGCGTTATAGGCCCAGCATTTCATGTCCTTCAGGTAAGACACCAGCCTCTGGCCCCTGCCCGATTGCCACACTGCTTCCAAGCAATCAACCATGTTCCAGGCGCACGGTGGCGATGTCCAGCGTCAGCGACCCCGTACCACAGGCCCTCTCAAATGAGCCGGCCACCTCCAGAAGTCTGGCGGAGAAGGGTATGCCGGAATCCCCCTCAGTCCTCTTCAGTGGAATGGAGTTCGTTCAGCAGAGTTCCTGGCCGCGCCCAGCGCACCACTGTCTGACGCGAAGTTCGCTAGAATAAGGGGGTCCCAGCAATGGGACGGGGTGCATGACAACCGGGAGGGAGGCGCAGCACGGGACATGCGAACACGCACCCGATTGCGACTCGGGTGCGTGAAAAGGAGGTGATTCCTTATGGCTAGACACCGTAAGGATACACCGAAGCGCCCGCAAACGCCAGGGAAGTGGGGTGAAGTGGCCGTCCTCGTGACGGCCCTCGGCACCCTCCTCACTGGCCTTGCGGCGCTTCTCAACGCCCTGAAATAAACCTCTCGCTCCCGGTTCGCACTTCTGATCTGCCCTCAGCTCACCGCTGGGGGCAGGTCTGTGCCGCGGCAGGCCACCGACTCAAGTCCCTGTCCGAACACTTAACTCAGTGTGATGTCCTGCACCTCCGACAAGTGAGGCTGACGGAGTTCCGCTCGGTCCCGTCCACCTGTCTTTGCCTCATAGAGGCGCGCATCCGCCAGGCGTAGCCACTCCTCCACTGTCTCGACCTCGGCCCGCGCCGCGCCCCCCAGACTCACCGTCACCCTGACACCTTTCCAGCTTCCCTGTTGCCTTACGCGCGCCAGCAGGGCTTCTGCGACCGTTTCCACCTCTCCACCACCTGGTAGAAGGACCAAAAACTCTTCCCCGCCCCACCGCGCCACATGACCATGCGCGCCGACTCCCTGCTTCAGGCAGCCGGCCACGCTCTGCAGCACTTGATCTCCAACGTCATGCCCAAACCGGTCATTAATCCGTTTGAAGCGGTCCACATCAACCAGAAAGACCGCTGCCCGCGGGGAGAGAGAGAACGTGGCCTGTACGCGGGTCAGCATGGCTCGCCGGTTGGCCAGGCCCGTCAGGAGGTCTGTGTTCGCCAGCGCCTCAAACGCCGCCGTTTCTGCCCGCTCAATCGTGATATTGCGCCCGAACGTCGACAGGTGCGCCGCCAACACCCCGGCCAGGCCCACATTCCAAAGCAGCGAGTACGGGCCACCGTGGACCAACAACGCCACGCCCACGGCCAAGAGAAGGGCCCCTGTATACAACACGGCCTGTGCCAAGGGAAGCACACTGAACCCAGCCAGAAGGAGGAACACGCACCCAAACAGGATGTCTGCCGTCAACGGTGCGGTTTGCAGCGCCAACTGCGCGGTCACTAAGCCGCTCGCCGCCGCGAGAATGCCGTAGTCTACCCACTGCCACGGGATCCGCTGTGACCAGAGTAGACCCCACGCCAGGAGGCAGATCACGCTGCCAGTGAGCGGCCACCAAATGGGTGGTCCCGTCCCAATCACCATCAACATCAGGGCCGTCAAGAGCTGTAAGCCCGCACCCAGCCCAGACACCCAGAGGTAAGCGGTGCGGCGCTGCTCTTCCGTGAGTCGCCAGCGGTAGGGAACGGGCTCGCCTGAGCGCGTGCGTTGTGCAGCTGTAAGAAGGGTCCGCGTTTTCAAGCGTGTTGATCTCCCAATGATCCCGCTGGTCTCTGTCACCAGTGTCGTCCCGTCACGCTCACAAAACGCGCACTTTCAACTTCAGCGCTCTTGAGGCGATTGCACAGACCGTCACGTTGATCGCTGCGCCGCTTAGCAACAGCCGCAATACGAGTGGTCAGAGCAGACCCGCACCATGCGAAAAACTCCAGACGACGCCTTGCCTGTGGAGTGGGCGGCCCTGACCCTCAGGTCAGTTCAAATCAAGGGCATGGATTCAGCACAACAGCCCATTCGTGAATCACACGGTTCGGCCCTGCAGCCCTGATAGGTCCCTGGCCGCGCCAAGACAAAATCTGCGTGAGGGACACCCGCTAGAAGAGTTCACTCGGTGCGATGATCTACCCCGCCAGACGCACCTTCCTCTGGCGGTTGACGCCCTTTCCCTTTGGCGTTCTGGACCAGCCAGACGCACGTACAGGACACCCGAACTGTGCTGACAACGTCTTTCCTGGGCTTTTAGTGTGCAGCAAACTCTACTCATGTCCATCCAGCCACCCTTCACTTCACTCACCTTCAAAGATGAGAACTGGTGGAGTACAGTGCCTTTACCTGTCCCGTTTTTCGATGGATTGGCACTTCCCTTCAACTTTAATGTCGATCCTGACAGTGCTCAGTGGGAAACTGCGCAAGCAGCGGCCCTCGCCTTCCTCAACCTGACCGCGAAGGCCCGCGAACAAGCGACCCCACCTGTCCTGGCCGACCTCCACTTCAGTCTCGAGGTCACGTCGTACGGCGACGAGGACTACGAAGCAGAGATGGCGGCCATCAGGACTTCAGACGCCCTCTGGACGCAGGTCACGCCGAAAGCGGTCTGGGTCGTCTGTCCATCAGAGGCACCAGGGACACCGTATGTACTTGTCTTCACCGAGCCCAGCTGGGAACAGGAGCATGGCCTCCAATTGGTCCTTCGCTGGGGAGATCAATTGGTCTGCCTCAGGCCGAACGAGTTGGGCCTTCCAGATTTGACCAATCCTCAGCGGCAGGGTGTCGTAAACCCGCCACTGGACCTCAACGACGCGGGATGACTCATGCAGTCTGTCCAGCAGTTCGGAAGATCACCGCAAACTGTAAGTGTCCACCCTCGGTCTTCCGTCTACTCACAAGCTGCATCAGGTCGCCCGATGCATGTCCCTACACCCCCCCATCATGACCTTACCCGGCGGGTGGTAAGGAACAATGCAGAACCACAGGGCGCGCTGTACTGAACTGCAGCATGCCTGACTGGTCGTACCGTCCTCTCCTGCGGCCACTCCTCTTCTGGCTGCCCCCTGACCACGCCCAGCGCCTCACCCTCACGGTACTCAGCCGAGTCGGCACCCATCCCAGAGGCCGGCAACTGCTGGACCTCGTGGGTCGTCTCCGACCTCACCCGTCTCTCCAGCGGGTCCTTCTCGGCTTCACCTTCCGGGCGCCCGTCGGGCTGGGCGCCGGCGTAGATGTCGGTGGCCAGGCCGCCGCAGGGCTCTGCACTTTCGGCCTGGGCTTTCTTGAAGTCGGCCCACTCACGTTGGACCCAGTTCCGTCTTCTCCGCAAGACCCCCTGGCAGTTCGCAATCCTAGGACAGAGACTTTGCAGAGCGGTCACCGCCTCATCAACCAGGGCGTCCACGCGGCACGCGTGGCCCTGGCGGGACAGCACCAGCCAGGCGTGCCCCTCCTGGCCCGTCTGGCACACGCACCGGACGCGACTGGACCTCAAGTGATTGCCGAATGGCATGAGCAGATTCAAGTCCTTCAACCGGTGGTCGACCTCTTCACCTTGGACATCACAGCGGCCGCAGTGCCCCAGTTGTACGCTGACACACTGCGCAGACTGGCGGCCGCGTCCGCCCGGCCTGTACTGCTGGCTGTGCCGCCTGATTTATCAGCAGAGCACCTGGCCAGCGTCTGCGCCATCATCCGTGCTGCTGCGCTGCCTGGCGTCCTGATCAAAGACACGCAGGCCTCCTCTCAGGGGCAGACAACTGGACCAGCCAGCTTCGCGCCGACCCTCCAGACCCTGGGCCAGGTGCGTCAACAGTTGGGGCCTGAGGCCCTCATCGTGGCGGGCAGCGCCCACACTCCGGAAGAGATCCACAGCCTCCTGGCGTCGGGGGCCAACTTGGTGCATCTGCGGGCCGGCCTGATCTATCACGGCCCTGGTCTCGCGCACCGCGTGCACGAAACACTGGCCCTGAGCGCACCGCCGCCGCCCACCCCCCGCGGCTGGCTCTGGATGCTCCTGCTTGGTCTTGGGCTCACTCTGGGGGGAGTGCTGGCAAGTTGGATCGGGCTCCAGTGGGTCGTCTTACCTTACGACGAAGCCTTTCTCCGTCAGGGGGGCCCTGGACTGGAGGACCTGAACCCTGCGCGTTCCTGACGCATGACCGGCTGACCCTGGCGGGCACCATGGTGTCGCTGGGCGTGCTGTATGCCGGGCTGGCCTGCGGCCCCTTGCGGCGCGGGCGGGCCTGGGCCTGGGACGCGCTGCGGTGGTCTGGCGGCGTGGGCTTTCTGAGCTTCGGGTTGTTCCTGGGCTACGGTTATTTTGATCCGCTGCACGCTACGGTTTCGCTGCTGCTTTTGCCTCTCTTTGTGCTGGGCCTCCGGGACCGACCCCAAGCAGAAGGACTGGCTGATGGGCCTGACCTGCGCAATGACCGCCGCTGGCAGCTGGGCATGGCAGGTCAACTGCTGTGGGTCGCCACAGGAACAGGGTTGATGCTGGCCGGCTTGACCATCTGCTTTGTTGGGGTGACCCAGGTCTTCGTGCCGCAGGACCTGATGTTTCTGCACACGACGCCCGAGGCGCTGAGGACCGTTAATACCAATCTGGTGCCGCTGATCGCGCATGACCGGGCCGGATTTGGTGGGGCCCTGGTTTCGAGTGGCATCGGGGTGCTGCTCAGCGTGCTGTGGGGCTACCGGCGTGGCGCCCGGTGGTTGTGGTGGACCCTCCTGGCGTCGGGGGTGCCTGGGTTTACGGCGGCGCTGTGGGTCCATCACCATGTGGGCTACCTGGAGTTCTGGCATCTGGCGCCGGCGTGGCTGGGGTTGGCGCTGTTTGTGGGCGCCCTGGGGCTCTCTGCGGGCTTCTTGCATGACCAGGCGCAGCGAGCAGTGGATAACCCGTAGAAGCCAGATGAAAGTCGCGGCGAGCCCAACTCTGTGTTGAAATGAGCGGTGACGATGGACACCCTGGTCATCACGATGCCGAATGGTCAGCCTCTTCAGGTCTACCGGGTGGATCCACCCGGACCAGTCGCCCTGACGGTGTTCTGGCACCACGGCACCCCGAATGTTGGCTGGCCGCCCGCACCCCTCTTCACCGCGTCCGCTGCTCTGGGTGTGCGCTGGCTTGGCGTTGACCGCCCAGGCTACGGAGACCGCCCACGCCACCCCGGCCGGACGGTCGCCGACGCGGCGCACGACGTTGCGGTCATCGCCCGTGCACTGGGCATCGCGCGCTACGCGGTCATGGGGCACTCGGGCGGCGGCCCACATGCCCTGGCCTGCGCCGCCCTCTGCCCCGAGCAGGTGGTGGCCGCCGTTAGCCTCGCTGGCCTGGCGCCCTACGGTGATCCGGCCCTGGACTATTTTGAAGGCATGTATCCCGGCGGGCGCGCGGAACTGCAGGCGGCCCTGAAGGGCGAACCCGCGCTGGCCAGGGTCCTAAAAGACAGCGTGTTCGACCCGGAGATGTTCACCCCGCGCGACCACGCAGCCCTAGCAGGTGACTGGTCCTGGCTCAACACAGTGGTCCGCCCCGCGCTCGCCCAGGGGCCAGGCGGCATGATCGACGACGACCTGGCGTACGTCCGGCCCTGGGGGGTGGAGCTGAGTCAGGTGCAGGCGCCGGTCGCGCTGTATCACGGGGGCGAGGACCGGATCGTGCCGGTGGCGCATGCAGCGTGGCTGGCGGCCCACTTGCCCCGGGCGACCCTGACCCGGTCAGCGGGGGACGGGCACCTGTCGGTGCTGAACGCTGGACCGCAGGCCCTCCACTGGCTGCTCCACCAGGCCGCCGGCTGAACGGGGCAGCCGCTGGTTCGTCTTGCGTTGCCACGTGAACTGATGCGGGCCTGTCCCTCGCCCTGCCAAGCCTCGCGGCTCAAGCGGCTAACCCGTGTATTCGCCTTCAGGAGGCGCAGATGAGTCAGACAGATGTGAAGCGGTTGCTGCTCATGCAGGTAGGGTCCATGCCGGCCTACCAGATCCCGGTGGTGTGTTACCTCGTGCAGACCACAACTGGCCGCAACATCCTCATTGACACTGGTCTTCCAGACCCCATTCCTGAGGCCGCCGCCGACTTTCAAAACGGGCAGGATGTGCTTCAGCAGTTGGCTCGGATTGGCGTCGCCCCGGAAGAGATCGATACCATCATCTCGACGCACTACGACATTGATCATGCCGGGCGCCACGCGGCTTTTCCGAACGCACAATACGTGGTGCAGCGGACTCACCATCTTGATGCGGCGAGCAATCCACGCTTTGACGCTCTCCGGGCCCAGTGGGATCAGCCTGTCGACCGCCTGCAACTGATCGACGGCGACACGACCCTGCTGCCGGGTCTGGAACTCATCGAAACGAGTGGGCACGTGCCAGGTCATCAATCGGTCCTTGTGCGGTTGCCGGAGACAGGGTTAGTGCTGCTGACGGTGGACGCGGTGCCGTTCCAGGCGGGGTTGACCCGTGACCCACAGCAGGCGGGGAGTGCGCCGGATGGTGAACTGACCCGGGCCAGCACGATCAAGTTGCTGGACCTGGTGGAACGCGAGCAGGTGGAGCTGGTGATTTTCGGACACGATCAGGCGCAGTGGGCAGAGCTGAAGCAGCTGCCGGCGTCTTACGAGTAAGGTGACGCGCACTCCCAGCCAAATGGTGACGGAAGGGCTTCTGGTCACGGGCGGTTCACCTGCCTTCCAACTTTAAGTTGCCAGAACCCACTGGACTAGCTATCCGGAGGCGGGCTGCATATCGAGCAATGGACCGGAGATCTCAACCCCCCCCAGGAATCACGAGCTGAAGCGTAGGGTACGCCTGCCGGTAATGCGTGTCGTCCAAGGTGACCAAGTGTGCCCCCACTGCCAGACTGTGGGCGCCGATCAAGAAGTCGGCGAGGATGCGGCGGGGTGGTCCGCCTCCAGACTTCGCACGCCGCCGGGCATACGCGCTGTACGCCTGCCCGCTCTGCCGCCAGACCGCTTCATCAGTGGCCCAGTCCACCTGCACCTGACCCCGAGAAAGAAGGGAATCGAGACGGCTGGGCGTCGTGCTTGGGGCGGCCAACAATTCAGCGTACACGCTGCCATGAATCATCAAAGGGCCAGCCAGGCGCAGGGTATTGAGGGTGCGGGCGATGCTTGGTGCGTGGACTTCTCCACTGAACAGCGCGCTGAGGACATTGGTATCGAGACAATGGGTCATTCGTCGCCGGCACCGTCACGCTGCTCTCGCCAGTAGGTTCTGGCATCGGTGGGAAGGGGCGGCAAGGTGCCGATGAGGGCGGTGAAGGGGTTGTCGTCTTGAGGGGCGAGGAGGGTGACGGTATCACCCTCAATCTGGAAGACCAGGCCGTCGCCCTGCTTCAGGCCGAGCCGCTCCCGGACTTCGCGGGGGAGGGTCACTTGCCCTTTGCTGCTCAGTTTGGCGGTCACGTTCATGGCAGGCTCCTTACAGATCAGTATAAAAGTAAGGAACTAGGAAAGCCAGGGTACCTTCACTGAAGAGCCAGAAAATCCACTCCGGCTCGTTGCCAAGGGAGGTTGTGGCAATTAAAGTGCGCCTGAAAACCGTGCTGAAGCAGGTTTTCCTTAGAGCTGAGCCGCGTGGATATGGCGGTGGCAAAAAGGTCAGAGGATGGAAGCGTCATCTGCTTGTGGATACATGCGGGCCTGTTATGGCGATTGGGGTCCATGCTGCTGCACAGGGCACGCGCTCGCCCAGCCCTAGAGGGCAGGCAAAGGGTGCCGGGGCACGGCCGAGAGAATAAAAGGAGCTAGAGGCGTACCGAGGTCTAGTGGATGACCACAGGCATGACTGGCGCGATGATGAGAGCCTTCCAGGCCGTCTTGGTGCAAGAGTCTCCATTCTCAGGCGGCCACACTTTTGCCCTGCTCAATCCTGTGGTCATGCAGTAGTGCTCAAGAACAGACGACGTTGATTAGGGACATGCACTGGGGGTGGTGCCAGGAACCACCACGAACAGACAAGCTCACAGATAAACAAACCAGCCTACGGCATGGCTGTGGGGTCAACTCGACAGCTGTTCTGGCACTGCCTCATATTGAGCAATGTTGGTCTCCGCCACCCGGAAGCTCAACAGCTGCTCAACAGTTGCTCAGGCTGGCTTGAGCTGCCTCTGACCGTGGGGCGGCTGCGGCGTGGTCTGCTGACCCATGGAACTCATCCTGGTCGGCGTGCTGCTGATGGGCATCTGTGTCATGGGGACCGTACTGTGGCAGGCGATGGCCCCAGCTGGGCAGACCGTGAGCACACCCTGGGGTCCACGTACGGCCATGACCCTGTATTTCGTCCTGCCGGCCCTGCTGGCCTACTTGGATCTGCTGCAGAACCTTTAAAGGGTTGAGCACCAAGTCCGGCGCCCGGAGAACCGTCGCTCGCCGTGCCTGTTGACTTGCACCTTGCTTTAACCGCCTGGTCATGTACGCTGCACCTACATGGAACTTCTGACGGTGGGCGTCATGATCAGCATCTGTGCCCTGGGGGCCACGGTGTGGCGCGGCATGGCCACCGCTGGGCAGCTGATCCACACGGCCTGGCCCCTGCGTGCTGGGCTGACGCTGTACTTCGTCTTGCCTGCTCTGGCCCTGTGCGTTGACCTGCTGTCTCGTGGCTGACGGTGTCAGGCCAGCGGCCTGATGGGTGTCCCCCCAACCCTCAACGCCCGCTAAGGAAGAGCTGTGCGGGCCCTGAACGTGGGCTGATGTGCCGCGTCTCCAGGCATGCTCTCGTGGTGCATGGAGCCTCTGAGTGTTGGTGCACTCTTCGTGGGCGTGGCCGCCCTGGGGGTGCTGGTGTGGAGTGTCTTGAAGCTTGGGGTGTTGCCCGCCGGGCAGCCCTGGCCTCAGGACGTCGTGTTGGCGCTGCATTTCTCGCTGCCGGTCCTGCTGGTGTGCGTCGCCCTTTGTCAGACCAGTTAGACGGGTGCCTGAGTCAACGTGGGCTAAATGCTGGCTCTGGACTGGATGACGGCCCGCTGCACTGCGTAGGCGCCCACAGTGGTGTGATGGGGCATGGACCCACTGAGCCTTGGGGCATTGATGTTGATGGCCGCTGCCGCCGGGCTGCTGACCTGGACGCTGGCCCCGCTGTTTCACCCGAGGGCACAGAAGCTCCTGAGACACGGCAGCCTGCTGTCCCTGCTGCTGGTGCTGAGCCTGGTGGGGGGCAGCGTCACGTTGTGGCAGGTCAGTCAGGTTCGCGCGACGACTCCGGTGCCAGTCGCAGCGCCCCCCTTGACCTGGACGGCTGAGCATATGGAGCGTCTTGAAGGCCGCCTGACCCTGCAAACGGTGGACTGATATGGACTCCGATTAAATCGTTTGCAAAAACGATTGAATCCGAGCAGAGCGAGCAGGAGCAGGGCGGGTTTCGGGCGTGGAGTTTGGCAACCAGTTCTGTCCTGGTTTGTTAACGGAATAGACGGAATCCGTATGAGGCAGTTACCCGGCCCTGGGTGGGGGCATCTTCCCACCACTGCGTCGGATTCCGCACAGGCGCTTGGCCAGCACATACGCTCTGATGCGTGCTGATGCTGTGGAGTGGTGTCTTCGTGTGTGTGGCGTTGGCGCTGGCGGTCTGGGCCATCCGGCAGGTGCGCTGTTGCCAGGTGGGGGCGGCCTGGCCCGTAAGTGCCCTGCTGATCCCGCCCCTGGTGCTCTTGCTCCTCATCGGCAGCGTCGGCAGTTGGCAGGCCGCCCAGTCCAGCGCTTCAGACCTGCTGCGGAGCCCGCAGCAGGAGGGGGCCGGGATGGGTGTGACTCCTCTGCTCCAGGAGCGCAGCCCTCTTCTGCTGCTTCCCGTGGGGAGAGAGCGGTCAGCATGGTTTGATGCGGCATGGTGCCGCTGCTGATCTGCTTTGGGTCTCTCCTGCTGTTCCTGGCCGGCACAGAAGTCCTGGGCCGCGCCAGGACCGCTGGGCGGCCTAAGCGCTGGGGCTGGGTCCTGGTGGCCGCCGCGCCGGTGCTGCTCATCGTGGGCTCGGTGATCTGGTGGATGTCCCTGAGCGCAGCCGAGCAGGAACGGCAGCGGGCCAAACGAGTGGCGCAAGGTGCGGTCCAGCTCTGCCGCATGGGTGACGGTGTGATGACGGAGGGCGTGGTGTGATCAAGTATGGCCACGTCTGGACTCGCCTTTCTGGCCGCTTTCATAGGCCTTGGGATTGTCAGTGGCCAACTCCGCAGCCGCGGAAGGGCGTCGGCACACCGTGCGGCTGGTCTGTGGCGTCCTCCTGGCCCTGCTCAGCACTGGGGTCAGACTGGTCGTGCAGAGCTTGGGCATGATGTGTTCGCAGACAGTGGGTAAGCTGCCCAGTTGATGCGCGCAGGCAGGTAGCAGGCCGTGGACCGAGCGTGGAAGTTCTCTGACGCTCCACCCACCTCCGCCGCAGGCGTCCTGCCTGTGAGGCCGATGAAGAGCCGCTGATACCGAGTTGAGCACAATTCTTGAACTGTTAACAACTGTCGTGCTGGCCACCCTATAGGGCCCAACGGCCGCCGCACCGCGCCGACTGCTGAGTAGGGCGGCCCCCTGGTGTTATCGAGTACCGGCGGAGTGCACTCTCAACACATGTCGGTGTCTACCACTGCTCATCTCCTTGGCTGCATTACCGCTCTACTCCATGTGAGGCGTCGCCTGTAGAGTAGCTTCGCCTTCACGTTGAGACCATGACAGCTACGCCCACTCGACTCTGGAACCGTTCGTTTCTCCTGTGGTGGCTTGGCAGCGCATAGAGCGCTCTAGGCACCTCGCTGGCCGGCATCGCCACGAGTTTCCTGGTGCTCCACCAGACCGGCAGTGCAGGCCTCATGGGTGTCAACCTGGCCCTGACCCTCCTGCCCGCCCTCTTCTCGCCCCTGTTCGGCGCGCTGATCGACCGCTGGCCCCTGCGCCTCCCGCTCCTGGCAGGCAATCTCCTCCGGGGCGCCCTGCAACTGACGGTGGGCCTCCTTGCCCTGCAGGGTGAGGTGCCGCTGCCTGTGATCTACACGGCTTCGTTTCTGACGGGACTGATCGGTGCCTTCTACAGTCCGGCCAGTCTGGGGGTGGCGCCCCGCCTGGTCCCACCCGCGCACTTGGCGCGGGCGTCTGGGTTCCTCCAGGGCAGCACACAGACCATGCAACTCGCCGGGCTCATTGGCGGTGGCGTCCTGGTGAGCGCGGTGGGCAGCGCCCCGGCCCTGCTGGCGGATGGCGTGTCGTTTCTGGTGTTTGCCACCTTACTGTTGGGAATTGAGTTCCCCACCCGCCCACCGAGCCCTGCAGGACAGGGGCTCTGGGTCGACGTCCGCGCGGGGCTGGCGTACGCCCGGCGCAGCCCATTGACCCTGAGTCTGCCCGTGCTGGCGCTCCTGATCAATGCCTGTTTCGCGCCGCTGGAGATGCTCCTGCCCGCTCGTATGACGGCGCTGGGTGCCGGCGCTCAAGGCTTCGGCCTGTTCTTCGGCCTGCTGCTGGGCGGTCTGGCTGCCGGAAGCTTCGCCCTGGCCGCGCTGGGGGCGCGGGTGCCGGTGCGGCGCCTCAGTGTGCTGGGGTTGGCAGCTATGGGATTGACCGTGTTGGTCCTGAGTGTCTCGCAGACAGCTGCCCAGATGTATGGGCTGGCCGCGCTGCTGGGGCTGGCCAATGCCGCCACCAACGTGTCCATTGGCGTCCTGTTTCAACAGTGCATTGCCCCCGCGTTTTATGGTCGGGTGGGCAGCCTCCTGACGGTGGTCAGCATGGCGGGCATGCCCCTGATCTTGCTGCTCCTGGCTCCTCTGGCAGACCAGGTGCCGGTTCAGGTGATTTTTGGAGTGGCGGGGAGTGTGACCCTGCTGGCTGCGCTGGTCTGGCACGGCGTGCTGCGGCTCGAAGAGACGGCGGCGGCCCCGACCAACACCTAGAGGCTCAAACGCGCTTCAGGCCTTGGGGTGATGAGCGTCCGCCCTCGCCGCGGAGCCGTATCTGAGGACGTCAGCTCTCGGGAGCAGGGGTAAACAACAGGCCCACCAGACAGGGTTCCGCCTCAAGGGTCTGACGCTGCTGGGCCGCTTGCTCCGTCAGCCAGGTTGTCAGGTCACGCAGTCGGCCCTCTAGCTCGCGCTGGGTGGCGGGGGTCAAGCGGCAGCGGCTCAGAAGACTCAAAGCGCCGGGCAATGAGGTGTCTGGCTGCACGTTCTGCGGAGCCAGGGTCGTCCGGAGATGGCCCTGCCCGTCGGGCGTGATCAGGAGGTCGGTCTGAAGGTCAGCTGCAAACAACTTGGCCAGATGAAGGTCCACCTCCTGAACAAATTCGCCGGAAACGCGGTCAAGCAACTCACGAATGGTCGCGTGAGAGGTCAGAGTAAACGGGACCCGGAAGCCTGAGGCGACCGCGCGGTAGATCTTGACTGGTCGGCCGGTCCGGGGCCGCGTCCCCTCGACCACAATCAGGCCAGCAGACACCAGCTGGGCCAGGTAATGGCACGTTGCTTTCAGGGGAACCCGGGCCAGGTGTGCAACTTCACTGGCACTGAGGGAGCGCTGACAGAGGGGAGCGAGCAAGCGCAGGCAGGCGACCTGCTGCAGAAGCCGCGCCTGCGTGGACGTGGTGGCCGTGAACATGGTCGGGCTCACCGGCCCAGTCTGACAGAGGCAGGGGACGCCCCCAGAGGCGAGACGTGGAGACTGACCGGGAAGCCTTCACCTTCACTGTGATGGGTCGGCACCCAGCCAGACCAACGCCACCCACTGGTGCCAGAAATCTAACGCCTGAACAGCGTCAGTGAAGAGGGATATAGGCTTTTACGCTCTCTCAAGCGTGCAGGCGCCGTCCAGCTTCAGGGCCAGGACAACAGTGGGGAAAGACAGGAGTGGCTGAAAACCTCAGTCACCCCTCTCTGGTCACTCACCATTCTGAACCTACAGGTTGGGGACTGAGGCCCAACTGCAAGGCGTAGCGCTGGCGCTCTACGGATGCCAGCGCCTGCTGGGACGAGACCGCATACCGGGTGAACACCGCCAACAGCTCTCGTTGCAGCGCTTTGGCTTCCTGAAACGTCAGGGAGACCATGATGTTGGTATGCCACAACGCTGGTGCGCCGGGCGCCAAGAGGTCTTCCTGACGCCAATCTGGCCGGTGATCTGGCACTGCCTCCCAGTTGACAGACGCATCTTCCGTACTGAGGTAGAGCCGCACATGCCACCCGCCCCCTTCGCCGGCCAGGGCCGCGACCAGGCGGGCACCGAAGGCCTGACGGGTCTCCGCGTCCCGCTTCAAAAAGAGGTCCAGTAATGTTTCGGCCTGCATCGCGGAGAAAGGCAAGACGAAGCCTTCGGCCACCGTGCGGTAGCGCCGACTGGGGCGCCCCCGGTGCTGCTCGGTGGCCGTCACTTCCAGTAACCCCAGTCGGGTCAAGCGACCAATTTGATACAGCATGGTGTCCACCCGGCTGCCGATCACCCGCGCCGCTTCTGTCGCTGTGCATTCGTGCCCAAGAAATGGCCGCACATACCGGAACAACTGTGGATTGAGCAGGGTTTCAACCGCCTGCGGATCGGTGACGGTGGTCCAGCGCTGAACTGAAAAGTGCCCTTTCATTTCAATACCGTAGTGCATCATTCTCCCGTGCGGGACGTGCAGGCGCGGGTTTATACCGAGATGCGCCCTGTTCTTCCGTCCCCGTTGCTAAGGAGCATCTATGAACAAATCTGCTTTCGTCTTGATCCTTCCGGTGGTGCTTGCAGCCTGCGGCCAGTCCACGCCGTCCAGTACACCGGTGGCCAGTGTTCCCCTGCTCCACGCCCAAGCCGGCACCTGTCTGGGCCAAACCGCCACGATTGAAGCCCAACCCAATCTCATAACCATCGGCACCACGGGGAACGACGTCATTGTGGGTACGCCAGGGGACGATGTGATCTACGCGGATCAGGGCGACGACATCATCTGCGGCCTGGGCGGCAATGACGTGATTTACGGCGACTGGAACGGCATCTCGAATGCGGTGCTGTATGGGGGCCGTGACCAGATTGATGGCGGTGACGGGAATGACTGGATCTCCGGCAATCCTGGCGATGACACGCTGTATGGGGGGACGGGCGACGATCATGTCCAGGGTGACGCAGGCGGCGACACCTTGTACGGCTTCACTGGCAATGACTACCTGCAGGGTGACTCTGGCCGAGACAACCTTTACGGAGAAGCAGGTGACGACACGCTCAGGGGCAATGGCGATACGGACTTCCTTGATGGCGGTCCCCAGTATGATGACTGTGATGGGGGCGGAAACGGCCTGTTCAAACCTGACAAGAAAGTGAACTGCCCCTGACCGCTGTCCAAGGCGAGGTCGGGTAAGCAAATTGCTGCCTTGGACTTCGCTTGGTGCCTCACGTCCAGTATGCGAACCAGGGAAGGACTGCACGAAGTTGTCAGTGGGGGCGATCCTGGCAACCTGACGTGAGCAGGAACTCAAGAGGCGGCTTGAGCATCAAGCCGCCTGCATCATTTCTGGCCAGAATCGACTGAAGCATGAATCAGTGTTTGCCATTCAACTGAGCCGCATGCCCGAGATGAGTGACAATCTCAGGGGTACAGGCACCACTGGGATGGGCTTCTCAGGGCCCAGCCGGTCAGCTGGGCAGAGGGCTGCGGCGAGGCCAGGCCGGAGCAGTGAACTGCACCCAGGCCCCACCCGTGGGCCGATTGCCCAGGCCTGCCGAGCCGCCGTGCGCCTGGGCAATGCTCTGCACGATAGCGAGACCCAGCCCAGCTCCGGTCGGGTCACGCTGGGCGCGGTAGAAGCGTTCAAACCCGCGCTGCAGCCCCTCAGGCGTGAAGCCCGGACCCTCGTCCCGAACCTCAAACGTGACGGTCTCCAGGTGCTGGAGCGCCTGCACGGCAATGGTGGAGCCGTGGGGCGCGTGGCGGGCTGCATTTCTAAGCAAGTTCCAGAGGGCCTGTTCAAGCCGCAGGGGGTCGGCCTGCACCCACAGCTGCGTCAGGCCCTGCACTTCGATGACCACCTGATGCTCCGGCATGATAGGCCGGACCCGTGTGGCCAGCTGGTCCAACCAGGCGCGCACCTCCAGCGGTTCTGGGCGTAGAGTCTCGCCCGAATCCAGGCGGGTCAGCGTCAACAGATCCTCGACCAGTCGGCCTGCCCGGTCAGCTTCACGGCGCGCCGACACCAGCAGTTCCAGGCGCATCTGTTGGTTTTCCGGGGCGCGGGCCAGGACTTCCAGATAACCGCCCAGCGCCGTCAGGGGTGTCCGCAGTTCATGGGAAGCGTCGGCGGCGAACGCGCGGGTCCGGGCCTCTTCGGCCCGCAGGTCATTGAACGATTGATCCAGCCGGTCGAGCATGCTGTTGAGGCTCTGGGCCAGAGCCCGCACATCGTCATGACTGTCAGGGACAGCGAGGCGCTGATGGAGTCGGCTGGCCGACAATTCCCGGGCCTGGGCCGTGATGCGGCGCAGGGGGCGGAGGCCCAGCCGAATAAGGGTGACCCCAATCCCACACGCCAGCGTGACCAGCACCGCCGCGATCATGAGGTTAATCCGGCACAGCCGCAGGACGAAGTCCGAGATGCTGTCCAGATTGGCGGAAAGGCCAACCACGCCACCAGGCACAGCCCGCAACTGCACCAGCGTGTGGGGAGTACGGTACTCGGCGGGAAGGCCCTGGCGTGCCCGTTCCAAGGCGGCCACGGGTGGGGCAGGATGCTGGAGGCCGTCCGTAAAGTGGGGGGCCTGGCCAGGCGCGATCCAGACCCCCCAGCTGTCACTGAGTTGTGCAGCCGCCTGTAAGCGGTTGCGTAGGGGGCCGCCCGATGTGTTCAGGTGGGTCAGCTCTTGCCGCAGCGTCTGCCTCAGCTGGTTTTCGGCGTAGTCGCGCGCCTGCAGCAGGACCAGGCCATACATGCTGAAGGTCACGATCAGGATGGTGACGAGGAGCGCCAGAAAGAGGCGCAGTTCCAGAGGGAGGCGCAGCAGAGCCCGCCTTATGCGGTGGGCAGTCACCGGCGCTCCTGCAGTAAGTAGCCAGAGCCGCGTAGCGTATGGAGCAGGGGCGGATCCCCCAGTGCCCGGCGCGCATAGCCCACGTACAGTTCGACCACATTGTCACTGCCCAGGAAACCCTGTCCCCAGACTGCGTCCAGAAGAACTTGTTTGGGCAACACCCGTTCGCTGTGGCGGGTCAAGAAGAGCAGCAGGTTAAAGGTGGTGGGCCGCAGGTCCAGGCGCCGGCCTCTCCGAAAAGCCTCACGGGTGCCTTCATTCAGTTCAAGGTCGGCGTAGCGGGCCAACTCCACGATATCCGGTCGGGTGCGGCGCAGCACCGTGCGGATGCGGGCCACCAATTCTCCAAATGCGAAAGGCTTGACCAGATAATCGTCGGCGCCGCCCTCCAGCCCCCGGATGCGGTCTTCAACGCTGTCGCGGGCCGTCAGCATCAGGACGGGGACCGGGGCCCTTTGCCGCAGGTCACGCAAAAAAGCGTAGCCGTCGGGGCCCGGCAACATCACGTCCAGAATAATCAGGTCGGCGCCAGTTTCGGCGTAGCGGCTCAGGCCCTCACCGGCGGTGGGCGCCGTGCTGACCTCAAACCCTTCGTAGCGCAGTCCTACCTGAAGGTAGTCGCGGATACCCGGATCGTCTTCCACGATCAGCAGGCGGGGGAGAACAGCAGACACACTCACCCCTCCGGCATAGCACGCCCGCCTGTGCGCCGCCTGTGCGCGGGGCCTCCGGCTGCACAGGCCACGCACAGCTGACCTGCTTACCGTACAGGAGGCCGCAGAGCACGCGGCGGCCGCCTTTCTCACTTCCCTCGTCTACTGCTCCCATTCTCTGGAGGATCAAATGAAGCGACTCATCGTGCTCAGCTTGACGGCCTTGACCTTGCCCCTTGCCAGCGCCGCCCCTGTGACTTATACCGTGGTCAGCGGCGCCACCCAGCTGAATCTGATGACGGTCGAGAGCCAGACCAGCGTGGAGAACTTTACGGGCCGCACCAGCAAAGTGAGCGGCACGCTCCGCTACGATGCGGCGGCCAAGAGTGGCAGCGGCACCGTAACAGTTGACGGAACCAGCATCACCACGGGCAATGGCATGCGCGACACCCATATGAAGAGTGCCGACTGGCTCAACTTCGACAGGGCGCCTGCTGTAACGTTTAAAACCACTTCGGTCAAATTGATGAGCGGCGACAAATACACCGTCACTGGCACACTGACCATGAACGGCGTTACCAAAAACGTGACCAGCACCGCCACCGTCAAGCAGACGCCAGCCAGCTCGGCCACCAAGGCGGCCGGCCTCAAGGGCGACGTGTTGGCCGTGAGCACCAGCTTCCCAGTGAAGTTGAGTGACTACGGCGTCAAGAACAGCCGGATCGGCGGACAGGTCAATGATACCCTGACGGTCAGTCTCAAGTTTGTCGCCAGCAGCGGCAGCTGATCGCCGCATGCTCGCCCGCCTCCGCCGGCCTCTGGGCATTCTGGCCCTGCTCTGCCTCCTGGCGCTGCTGGTCACGCTCCTCACCGGCTGGTGGTATGGCCGGGGCGCTCAGCTGGTGCAGTTGGTGACGCCCACGAGCGCCGCCGCCACCAGTTTGTTCGGCGAGAGCGGGCCGGGCACGCTGATCGGCTCGCCACAGCAAATGATCATTCGGGATCCGGAGGCCTTTCTCGACGGACGGACGGCAGGTGGCGCCCGCTATGTCAACGATACCTACCTCAAAGCACAGAACATCTACCCCCTGCAGCTCAAAACAGTGCGCTTTGTGCAACTAGCCGTGGCTGCGGGCTTTGCCGCTGCTCTTCTGCTCTTCGGCGGGTTATGGTTCTTGGCCCGACGCCGAACATAGAGTGGCACACTGAACCGGGGACTCACCGGAAAGGCTTGCCACTCTATGTGCTGCCTGAACGTGGTCGCAGGAAGATTCAGAAGACCGTGGAGCGCTGTGTGAGTTTAGAAATGACTGCGGCCACTGTTGTGCTTGCTGCATCTGACTGGACCACCGAGTCACCCTCAGTCATCCATGATAAGCCCAGGCATACTCGTCTTCACACCTGGGTTAGGTGGTCAAAGCCGAGCAAGGGTCACTCAGCCAATAATCTTGAACTGCCCGCTTGACCCAGGAGTTGCAGACGTTCGCCGAGAAGCTGGAAGCCGCAACTTGACCCCATCATGGTCAAAGCGACCCAGATCGCCGCCTGATCCTCAGGCGGCGATCTGCTTGGCGGTGGTCCAGTGGCGTAACGCTGTGAACTGGTTGATTCGTCTGATTGTGGAAGGTACAGTCGTTCGGGTCTGGCGGTGAAGATTCGTGGTTCGAGCGTGGAGCGCAAGAAATTTTTGGGTTCGTTGTCCTCGCTTGAAGCCCAGCTGTGGGCATTCCTGCTGCAGGGTTGATCGACGAGATTGCTCGATCAGGTTGGTGCAGCGTGCAGCAGAAACGACCCTGACGTGCTCCACGCTGTGCAGCACAGGAAACGCTCTGATTGCTGCTCCTTAGCTTGTCCGTTTGAATTACCGTCGGGACGTCATGTTCCCGCAGCAGGTATGTAAAAAGGACATTGCAGCCTTGGTGTCTTGGTAGTCCTGGAGCCAGATGTACAGGACTTGACCGCGCTCATCCACAGCTCGCTACAACCAGTGCGTCGCCTACGAACGTTTACACACATCTCGTCCAGATGCCAGCGAGAACCCCGCCGGCGTTCTCGCTGGCGCAGTTCCTGTACCAACAATGAGGCGAATTTGATGTTTCACTGCCGCAGGGTTTCGTGACTGACATGGATGCCCTGCTCGTGAAGCAGTTCTTGAACGTCTCGCTGACTGAGGAGAAAACGGTGCAGTAAGGCTTGCGGTCAGTCACGGTTCATCAGCCTACTGGGCTTAAGTTGCCAGAATCGCATTGAGGTTGCAAAACAGGATGTTACTCTGCCAAGACACGTTTCTTGTCAGTAGCGTCCTGGCCCGGTTTTCCTGAAATGACTCCCACAAGAGCCGACTTTTCCTGTTCCTGCAGACTTGACTGTGAGTCGGGGAAGCCCTTCACGCTTGAGTGATCTGAAGATTTTTGACAGTCCCAGAATTTATTCTGATGAGACCTTGGAGGTACAAGCTATGCGTGTTCCCGTTTTCATCATGCTTACTGCACTGCTGCTCACCGGATGTCGCCAGGACCTCGCAGAGGCTCCTCTGCCGACTCCAGTTGTCGAAGAGCCAGTCAAGCCCCCTATGCCCGTCATTGTCGGTGCACCCATTGCCATTACCTTTAGTGGCCTGGGCGAGGCCCAACCGGTCGTCACCGCTCAAACTTTGAGTGGACAGGCCCTGACCAGTCCAACCAGCGTGACAGTCGGTGAAACGGCCACTGTACGGAGTAGTACAGACATTGTCCCTCCCGGACAACCGCGCTCAGCGGGCTTCCGTTACCTCCACGTCACCTTTCCAGTCAGCGTTAGTGGTACGGCTGTCACAAACTTGACGTTTCTAGGTGCAGCGCTCAATGGAAATCCTGCTCAGAGTGCGGTCTATGCCCTGACCAAGTACCCAGGTGGCAGTGCGGCTCCATACACTGGTAGCGAATTGACCGCGTTGGCCGCTGCTATTGATCCAGCCAGCCCAGTCACGCAAGATGTCTTCGCGCAGGTGCCCGCACTGGTGCCAGGTGAGGAAGATGCTTTACAGCTGTACAACGAGGCGGATGTTGCGGGCCTCACGCTGCCGAACGGTCAGCAGGGCAGCGTGCTCCCTTACGGGTTCGTGAGCCATGCAGGACCTAGCCGAACCCTTCCTGTTGGGTCTAATACGGGGACAGTGACGCTCGCCATCAAAATTCCTCTTCAGGCCTTGCCGAAGGATGATCCATATACGGTCCAACTCACCTTTGTGCCTGTCCTTGACAGTGTTACGAGTATCACAGAGTCTCTGGAAGCACAACTTCCCCGAAACCAGACGGCGTTCCAGGCGGCGGTCAACCGTCTTGGAACGCCAGTCATCAAAACGCTCGCAGGGTCAACACGAACGAGTGGCACGGTGTTCTGCCGAGTGCGCGTAGCAGGAAATGCAGGCAGCCCGAATGCCTTCTTGACAGCTTCGAGCGGCGCGTCGTCTTCCCCTGGTCAACTCGATACATGTTTCGGGTCTGGTGGCATCGTGCGTGTTGACGCCCGAACCAATGACGATTTGCGTGGCGTCGTCGTACAATCCAGCGGAAAAATCGTTGTGGCTGGGGACGCATCCTCAGCTCAAAATGATTCAGATACGGTGCTTGTGCGGTACACCGCTGAAGGGTTGCCTGACACGACGTTCGGCACAAACGGTCGAGCAATCAATGTATTCGGGGGCGACGATCAGGTGCTTGGCCTCCGTCAACAGACCGACGGTAAACTTGTGATTGGTGGGACCAACCGGATTCCTGGTGTGAACGGAAATCCCAGCACCTATGGAACGGACTTCGCCGCGACGCGCTACAGCGCGGATGGTGTTTTAGACTCATCGTTCGGCACGAATGGCTACGCCATCGTGAATAGAACGGGAGTGGACTCACTCACAGCCCTTGCCGTACAGGGTGATAATAAAGTGGTTTTGATTGGCACGACGACCACAAGTGCAAGAATCGTCCGTTTGAATGCGAACGGTTCGCTGGACACGACCTTCGATACGGATGGAATAGTTGACTTTAAATACAGTACGACCGCTCTTGTCCAAGTCCCAAACGCCGTAGAGATACAGTCTGATGGTAAAATCGTTGTAGCCGGTTACACATCTGAAGCGGGAAATGACTACGAGAATGTTGCTTTGGCTAGATTTAACGCCAATGGTTCTTTTGACACGTCTTTTGACGGCGACGGCATAGTTATTACCGATGCTACGCAACGCATTGCCTCTGTGACTAGCTCTGGATCAGATCGGGCGAACGGACTGACCATTCAATCGGATGGCAAAATTGTCACTGTCGGTTCTGTGGGCGATCGTAATCTGGGATCGAGACAAGACATCATTGTAGCACGTTACCTAACAACTGGAGCGCTCGATACGAGCTTTGGCAGTGGAGGTATTGGATTTTTTGACCCCGGAAGAAGCGGGAATGCCTTGGATACTGCGAATGCTGTCCGGCAACAAACTGACGGCAAATTGGTGATCGCTGGGAACTCCAACAATGGGGCAGCCACAGGAACTGACCCCCTACTGATGCGTCTAACGACCACAGGGGCGCTGGACACCGCATATGGAACGCAAGGCTATCTCCGTGCGCCGATCGACAGTGGCAGCATCACCGAATACGGTTACGCACTTGATCTACAGAGTGATGGTAAAGCAGTGGCAGCAGGAACCGTTACTGGTAGCCCGTCGGACGGTTTCATCATCCGTGCTGTTCCGTGAGTCTTTTGGCAGCTTAACCTCAGTAGGTTGACACGCTCAACTGCCGCCGCTTCTTGCTCAAGCAACGTGATGTGCAGGCACTGCTCTCCACGCGTGGCAGCTGAGTGAGCCACGGGACGCTGCGACATAGAGTCCTGATCATGTGGCAGTAACGGTGTGCAGTGCTTCGGGCGGCTTATCTGAGGTTCTTCGTCTGGCGGCGTGATCGGTGAGCCACCGTGCGCGGCATCGCAGCTCTTGAGGCGACAGGCCTGATTCAACCTCCAGCCTAGACCGCGCGCTGCTATGGCCTAGATCAGAGGGACCGTCAAGTGCATTCGCAGAGGATGCCGCTGCCTGGTAAGCAGCTCGAGAGGAGAGGGGGTGAGCTCAGCTCACCCCCTCTCCCTCTGCCCCTCAGACCTTGTTGTCGTCTGCTGCGGACCGGCCCAGCGGCACAACACTTGGTCCAGCAGGTCCTGTGGGGCCCTGCGGCCCCGTGGGTCCAACCGGCCCTTGTGGGCCTGCTGGCCCTTGTGGCCCCTGAGGTCCTTGTGCCCCTTGTGCGCCAGTCGGGCCCTGCGCACCCACTGCGCCGGTCGCGCCTTGTCCGCCGGTGGCTCCGGCAGTGCCGGTTGGTCCTTGGACCCCTTGCGGCCCCTGGGTACCCTGGAGACCGGTGGGTCCTTGTGCACCTGCCGCACCTGTGGCGCCTTGTACACCTGTGGCACCAGTCGTTCCGGCTGGCCCCTGAATCCCCTGGGGTCCTTGTGCACCCTGGGCGCCAGTTGGACCCTGAGTGCCGGTGACGCCCTGCACCCCTTGCGGACCCTGAGCTCCCGTTGGCCCGGCATTCCCTTGTGCTCCGGTGGCACCAGTGACTCCAGCCTGGCCCTGAATGCCTTGGGGGCCCTGAGCTCCTGTTGGTCCTGTGTTGCCTTGCGCACCGGTCGCACCAGTTGGACCTTGAGTGCCGGTGACGCCCTGCACCCCTTGCGGACCCTGAGTTCCCGTTGGCCCGGCATTCCCTTGTGCCCCGGTGGCACCAGTGACTCCAGCCTGGCCCTGAATGCCTTGGGGGCCCTGAGCTCCTGTTGGTCCTGCGTTGCCTTGCGCACCGGTCGCACCAGTTGGACCTTGAGTGCCGGTGACGCCCTGCACCCCTTGTGGACCCTGAGCTCCCGTTGGCCCGGCATTCCCTTGTGCCCCGGTGGCACCAGTGACTCCAGCCTGGCCCTGAATGCCTTGGGGGCCCTGAGCTCCTGTTGGTCCTGTGTTGCCTTGCGCACCGGTCGCACCAGTTGGACCTTGAGTGCCGGTGACGCCCTGTACCCCTTGCGGACCCTGAGTTCCCGTTGGCCCGGCATTCCCTTGTGCCCCGGTGGCACCAGTGACTCCAGCCTGGCCCTGAATGCCTTGGGGGCCCTGAGCTCCTGTTGGTCCTGCGTTGCCTTGCGCGCCGGTCGCGCCCGTAGCTCCAGTGCCCCCCGTCGCGCCTGTCTGACCCTGCGGACCATCCAATCCAGTGGCGCCCGGCGCTCCGGTTGCCCCAATTTGTCCTGTTGGACCTGCAGGACCCTGTGGCCCAGCCGGGCCAGGTGCCCCTTGAGGCCCGGTCGCGCCTGTCGCACCGGCGGGCCCTTGTGGCCCTACTGGCCCTGGAAGACCCTGTGCTCCCGTCGGACCAAACGGTCCAGGGGCGCCCGTGGCGCCATTTGCACCTGTGACCCCAGTGGCCCCGGCGGGTCCTATTGGCCCCGCCGGCCCTTGTGGCCCTACACTTCCAGCGGGCCCCACAGCACCCTGCGGGCCGGCTGGCCCCGGTGCCCCCGCCGCCCCAGGGGCGCCCATCGCGCCAGTTGGACCCTGCGGACCTACTGGACCTGGAAGACCCGGTGCTCCCGCCGCCCCAGTGGCACCCGTCGCGCCAGCCGGGCCTTGTGGGCCAGCAGGTCCCGCCACCCCAGCCCCGGTCGCGCCCGCCGGACCGACGTCACCCTTGTCTCCTTTCAGTCCTTGGGCGCCAGTCGGTCCGGCAGGCCCCGCTGAGCCTTGTGGACCGGCTGGGCCTGCCACGCCAATTCCAGCGGCTCCGGCATCGCCTTTGTCGCCCTTTGGTCCAGGGGCACCATCAACGCCAGGACGCCCTCGTAGTTGCGGCAATTCATCAAGGCTGACAATCACAACACGCCCGTTGCGAATCATCAGCACTTTGCCCTCGTCTGCTGGCGTGATAGTCAGGCCTGAAATCTCCACTTCAGTGGTTTGAGCACGGGCCACGGTCGCAAAACTGAGCAGCGCGGTGAGGGTCAACATCATGGTTCGCTTCATAGGGACTCCCTGGGATCAGGTAAGGTGAAAGGTAAGGTCTTAGGGAGCAGGCGCCGTGATGGTGCGTGTCGCTGCGCCAGCCGGGCCCGCCGTGCGGACGCTGGGCAGGACCAGCGTACCAGGCAGCGTGCTGCCACTTAAGACCGTGATGGTGCCACCAATAGCGGTCGCACGGGCCTGGACATTGGCATTGTTGTTGCTGAGAATTCCCTCCCGGCTCTGCGTCACGCGCCTGGCACTATCACTCACCGGAATTGCCGTGAAACTGAAGGCGTACGGATCGTCTTGGGTGTTGGCTTGCAGCGGCACCTTCATGCCAATCACCATGCGATTGGCTTCGGTCCCTACCGCTAAGATGCGGCCCAGGGTGCTGCTGTTCAGGACGGTGAAGCCATACGGCAGGAGTCCCAACATGCCGGGTGGCGTGTACAAGTCGCTCTCGGGCAGATACTGCACTGTGTCATCCGTGTTCGGCAGGACTTGCAAAGCGCCTGTCGTAGGATTAACCGTGCTGGCCTGCGCAGCTTGCGTGCTCAGCGCCAGTGTCCCGGCCTCTGAAGGGGTGTAGGCCGCGGCGCCGGGCGCGCGGATGAGGGCACTGATGGCCGTGTCATTGAGACTGCCTGTCGTCCGCACACCCAGGAAACTGACATTGTTCAGTGCCGCAGTACTCGTGACGCTGACCACCGAGTAGACGTACCGGAAGCCGGTCGTACGGGCCTGACCGGCGGGAATGATGTCCACACTGCCCCGGTTGAGCACTCGGACGGGCACCACGCTGCCTTGCTGGTCGGTGAGGGCCTGCTTAGCCACGGCCGTGTTGAGCTTGACGGCGAAGTCAGGGGTGCCCAGCCCGGTAAAAGTGAGGGTGAAGGGCTGACCGACGGGTGTTAGGTCGGCGGTGGGGGGCTCACTGGGTACGGCAGGCTGGCCACAAGCGCCAAGGAGCAACGTGCCCAGGAGGAGAAAAAACAATCGATTCATATGGTCGCTCCTATTGAATCCGAAGGACGTCGGTAGTGAAATTGCCTGCACTGGAGGAAGTGCTGGTGATTCCGCCTTACGGATTGGCCGCCACGCGGATACACGAGTAATTGTTGAGGTCTTATCGTAACTGAAGGTTGCCGACGGTAGAGGTGGCACTGACCGGGACGCCGCGGGGACTGGTGACGATGTGGCCAATGAATTATGCGAGTAGAAGCGGTAGGCTGCACGCCATCCAGGCGATTGAATGTAGACAGCGGGCGTAGGGGTGCTATGCGCTGTGGGACTTAGGGAGATAGGGAAAGAGTCGAGGTTCACCTGATGCTCTGCATGCACCTAGACGACAGTAAGAGAGTGAGGCATAAAAGTGCAGCAACACGCATACGGTTGAGCCTCCAGCGAAAAGAGCAAACGGTTGAGATGACCTTGCGCCCGAATCCGAAAGGTCTGCTTCCACTCAAGATATAGAGCGGCGCTCACAAACTTCAGACATCCCCTTGAATGAAAGAATAGATGGAGGCACTGGCGCTTGTTCTTAAGCATAGCAACGAGCGGTTCTGGCGATTTAACCTCATCGTAATGCCCCAGCTCGTTGCCTGATTTTGAGCCAACGCGGCGTTCCAGTGCCGCAGCACTGGTTGACTCGTTTGATTGTCGAAGAGACAGTCGTGCGGGTATGGTGATGAAGATTCGAGGTACGAGTGTGTAACGCGAGAACTTCCTGAGCTCTCCGTCGTCGCTTGAACCCCAGTTGTCCGCGTTCCTGCTGCCGTGCCCTGCGGTGCGACTGTTCGATCATGTTGTTGCATCAAGCAGTCGAAAGCACTTGGACGTGCTCCACCGCTTGGAGCACGCAAAGCGCTGCCCAGTAGCTCCGCACCTTGTCCGTTTGAATCATCGTCGGGACGTCATACTGCCCCAACAGGTGCGTGAAAAAGGACGTGACGGCCTCAGTCTCCCGGTAGTCCTGGAGCAAGATGTCCAGAACATGGCCGTGCTCATCCACAGCTCGCCACCGCCAGTGCGTGACCCCACGAACGTTCACATGCATCTCGTCCAGATGCCAGCGAGAACCGGGGTAGTGTTCTGGCTGGCGCAGTTCCTCCGTCAAGAGTGGAGCGAACTCGATGTCCCACTGACGGAGCGTCTCGTGGCTGACGTGAATGCCACGCGTATGGAGCAGTTCTTGGACAGTACGCTGGCTGAGGGGGAAGCGGCGGTACAGCCACAGCGCATACCTAATGATGCTCAGGGGAAAACGGTGGCGGGAGGGCTTCTGGTCAGTCACAACTCACCAGCCTACCGGGCTTAAGTTACCAGAACTCATCCTGGCGAGGCCCTTTCAGTTGCCTAGGCCAGCCGGCGGTGGTAACCGCCTCCATCGGACTGAGCGCGTATCAGGGGTAGCCCCCGGACGAGTCGCCCGCGCCGGTGCCTGACGCCGACACCCTGCAGCGCCGCGCGGACCTCGCCATGTACCAGGCAAAAACGGAGGGGAAAACAGCTACCACGTCTTTCATGCCGAGATGAAGGCCACCGTGCACGCCCAGGAGCGCCTTGAGACGGCGCGGCGCGCTGGTGGACCGGCAGGAATTTGCGCTGCCCTCTCAGCCGCAGCTGCGGGGCAGTGCCGTGACCGGCGTGAAGGCGCTGCCCCACCGCGACCTGGGGGAAGCCCCGCCTGAGCAGTTCATTCCGATAGCCGGGGACAACGCTGTGATTCTGCCGCTGGGCACCTGGGTGCTGGACCAGGCCGCGCGCTGGCAGGCGGCAGGCACCCCGCTGCGGGTGGCGGTCAATATCTCGCCCCGGCCGTTCGCCCAACCCAGTTTTGTCGACAGCATGCGCGACCCCCTGACCCGCCACCACCTGCGCGGCGAGTGGCTGGAATTGGAGGTCACTGAGCGGCTGGTGATCCGGGACATTAAGGGCGCGGCGCGGACCATCCGTCAGCTTCGCCGCTTGGGCGTGCTCATGGCCCTGTGCACCTTTGGGGCCGGCCATTCCGTCCTAAGCTCTCCAATGAAACTCACCGTGGTGGCCAAAGGCATCGAGACTGAGCGCCAAGTGCAGCTGGTGCGGTTCCTAAGGTGCGAGCAGGTGCAGGCTTTCCTGTTGGCCAGGCCCAGGCCCGCCGCTGAACTCACCCATTGGCTGGTCACTCTGTGGGAGGGAACGGCACAGTAAGTGCCGCCTCGTGCACTGAGAACCTA
>NZ_WQLB01000044.1 GCF_009755355.1 Deinococcus arboris
GTCGCGAAGGGCTGTGTTGTAGCGCCAGCATTTCGCCGCAGCGAAGGTGCTGAGAGGATCTGCTAGGCGTAGCCAAAGGCTTTCTGGTGAGCCATGTAGTTGAGCTTCAGTCTGGCCGTGAACTCCTCTTGACACCCAGTGTGTACGCTAACTGCCATGCCTGCTGCCTTCGGTGACGCCCTGCGCCTGGCCCTGCCGGCCCTGGCTGCCCCACTCCGTCCTCCAGTCGACCCTCTAGACGTACAGGCCGCCGAGGCGGCTCTGGGCCAGCCCTTGCCAGTGGCTGTCCGGCAGACCTACGCCACCCACGATGGTCAGGACGACATCCTCCCCGGCGTCCTGTTTGGCCTGACCTGGTTGCCGCTGAAGCGGGCCCTGCAGGAACACACCACCTGGATGGATCTGGCCCAGGAGGATGCCAGCCTGATCAGCAAGCCCGACGGCGCCATTCGGGCCGTGAATTTTAGTCAGGGCTGGCTGCCCTTCGCCACCGACGGCGGCGGCAACGGGCTGGCCGTGGACCTTGACCCCGGCCCAGCCGGCACGCCCGGCCAGGTCATCACCTATGGCCCTGACGAACAGCCCCGCCGGGTGGTCAGCACCGACCTGACGGCCTTCTTCGCCTGGGCCGCCCGAGCCGTCGAGGCCGGCGACCTGACCCTAAGCGGCGACGACGCCCGGTATCAAGGGGCGTCGTCGTTCCTGGATGCGCTGCGGGCCTTGCCGCTGCCCTTGGCTTAGCTGCAGCCCCTGCCGATCAGCCAGGACACCGCCTGCTGACGGTACGCCGTGCCGTTGGGGCCGCCACCAGCCGCGTTGTTGAACGTCCGGGTGAACGTATCGCCAGCAATGGTCATCTCAATGGTCCAGGTGCTGGGCGTGTTCGTGCTGCTGTTGGGGTAGGTCACGCGCGCCAGGTAGGTCAGGGTACCGTTCGCCAAGCGGCTACATTTAGCGGCCTGGTTTTCGATCTGCACCCAGTTGCCCCGGTTGAAATTCGACTCTTGGGGGGCCATGTTCGCCCGCTTGCCCCAGCCGCCGAGCTGACTGCCAATGAGGTGACCGCCGTCGTACCCGTCGGGGTTGTCGAGATTGCCGACCGTGCCCTGGCAGGCGGTGTCGCGGGCGGCGGCCGTGACGGGTGGCAAATACCGGTAGGCGCTGCGGGGGCGACCCTCAGCGTCAATGTAGTAGTGGCCGCCGCTAATGACATGCCACTTGTTGCGCTCGGTACTAGCAAAGCGAGTGGGGCAGCCGTCAGCGAGCTGCGCGCTGAGGGCGTCATGGTCCTGGTAGCCCATGCCGTAGCTGGCAAAAAACGCCCTGGCCTGTTCCGGACTTAGGTTGCGGGTGCGCTGGGCCAGGGCCACTTCACTGCCCACGGCAGCAATGAGCTGGTCATAGGGGTCGGTGACGGCCACGGGGGCCGGGCTAGGCGAACAGGCGGCCAACAGCAGACTGGCCAGCAGCAGAGCAGCACATTGTTTCACGCGACCATCCCAGCACCGAATTGTAAGCATGATGTCAGTCTACCGGCTGCAGTTAAGCTCGTAGGCTTCGCGGCCGCAGCTTCTGTGGTTTCAGGCGCCGGTACAGCTGCACCAAGTTGGGTGGCAACGGTTTTCCGTGGTCCGAGAAGACTTTGAGGCGCGCCTGGGTCATGCCGCACAGGGCCTCGCGGTCATTTGGGCCTAGGTAGCCCTCGCTTAGGGCGCATCGCAGCGCCGCTCCCCTTGGCCCACTGGCAGGCGCGGCGCGCGGCGCACGTCGTCGCTTGCCGGCCACCAGGTCAGCTCGCCCATCAGGTCAGCAACTCGGTAGGGCGTGGCAGCAACGTCACCTCTAAATTATCGTCTGTGACCGTACCTCCCGCCTGGTAACGGCAGCGAAGCCAACGACCACACCTCCGGACCACCGTCCAGCAGACGCACGTTGGCGGGGCCTCCTTGCACCCCTATCCTCTCAACGATCTCCATCTCGCCCTCGGTCATGGCCCCACTGTAGGTGGGTCCAGCATTAGGCCTGACGCCAGCAGGAAGATGCCGCCGATGATACACAGGAAGGCAAACAGGCGCACCAGCGGCTCCAAACAGCCCGCCGCCACCGAGTGGCCGTAGCTGCGAAATTCCTGCACCCCTGAGGCGTTGCGCCGCATGAAGGCCCGCCGGCCCATCAAGACGTTGAGTATGATCCCCAGCACCAGCGCCACGCCACCTATGGTCATCAGCATTCTGGTCTTCACCATGACACACGCCGTGGGCTGCGCTGGCCGGTATCACGCGCTGTACAGTGGGGCATGCCGCTCTACCCGTTCCGGTTTCCGCCCGAAACCCATGAGCGTCTTCCCGCCGAGTTGCGTGAACCACTGGAGCTCTACATCAGCGAGGACTGGCGCGACCAGCTCAGCGAGTCCGTCCAGTATGTGCTGCGGGGCTAGCCTGTGGAAGCGTCGCGCCGAGGCGACCGGATCAACCTGAGGGCGGTGGGCTGGCTCTACGGGTACGGTCACGAATATTTCCCCTCGGACTGTTGAGGGAGCGACGAGGCGCTTGAAACCTGGACTGGCCTAAATGAGACGTCTCTCCCCGATCCAGATGGTGAAATCACCGTCGTGCAGCCTGACCGCTCCTTGAATAGAACATATCCCCAATCGGAGGGTAAGACCGAAAGTGCTCAAAATTCCTACGCTGGTAGGTAAGAGGGCACATTGCGATTGGAAACACTGATGGGCGCCACAGGCAGCTAGGTCATATTGGGCGACGATACGCTGGAACCCGGTGCGGACCTTGACATCCGTCTGTCTGGCGGTCGGCAACGCGGGCGACTGGAGTACGACGCGCTGGGCCGTCCGCTGTTGTACCTGCGCCTGACTGGCTCAGCAGCGGACCCCCTTGGCCGTGCTTCTGCCGGAAACGGCTGAACTGCGCCTGCCCGGCGCGAACTGGACGACGCGCACCTGCGGCGCCTGGCGATCACCACCGTCCTTTCCGGCAAGCTGGGCATAGCACAGTCCTCCCACCCGCTGCGCGAAAGTTTTGAGTACTGGCTGAGTCTGTCTCCCAATGCCCGCATAGCGCTGCTAAGTGAATTGGAGCATCTCAAAGCGGCACTAACGCGCCGTCTAGGGGCCGAGACGCATGAGGTCGCCCGAGCTGTTCTCGAAGAGGAGATCATGCGGTTGCGGGTGAGGCTGCGCAGCGTTGAAGTGCTCGATGCCCTGACCTGTGGGGTGGTGAACTAGGCGCGAGCAGTGTCATCACGTCATGCCCAGGTAGGCCCAAGCTGAACAAAGCGCGGTTGAGCTGAAGCCAGATGGCGCAGGAGAACAGGAGCTTCATGGACGAGTAGCCGTGACACAGGGGCGATCTCGCGCTGGAGTCGTCAACCGGGAAACGGGTCACTTCGGCCAGTGCGGGCGAGCCGACCTCTCAATCGTGCGGCACGGTGATCTGTAGCGCGACGAGCAGGGACAGGTTGGATACTGCAGGTCAGACACCTCCCGTTGCGCGTGGCGCCGTTCAGGACCTCGGCAAGCGACCCAGCCATCAGTCGATGTGGCTGTACCGGCACCTTTTTGCCTTGGGCGTTATCGGCTCCGCAGTGTGGCTCTACCACCGCTTTCCTTGAGACAGCGTCATGTCCATGATCGAGTCGCAAGCCGCTGCCAGCAGACCCGAGGCACGGCGTCTTCGGACAGTGCTGGCAACTCCGTCACAGCGCAACTGGCCTGGTACAGCGGGCTGCTGTGTCATGCCTTGCCAATCATCTTGCCTCAGCAGCACAAGGAGACTCGGCTACTCAGCGCAGCGTCGCGCGGTCAATGCGCCACACCTGTGAAGCGGCACTTCCCCCGGTGTTGTTCTTTCGGACCACGTAGTTGCCGCAGAAGGACTGCTGCTGTCCATTCTTCAGCTGAGCCGTGACCTTGACTGGCACAGTGGCGTAGAGCGAGCCAGCAGCACCCTCGATCCGTACGGGTCCAGTGATCGCGACATAGGTGGCATAGGTCTGAGCAAACCCATTTTTGAAGGCCGCGTAGCTCTTGCCGCTGTTCTGGCCCTGGCGGTCCCAGAGGGCATACGCCGCCGCATAGTTTTTGTGCCCGAGCGCGTTGTAATAGGTAATGATGACATCCTGCGGCCGGGTGCCTGACTGGGCTTCGGCCGGTGAGAGGGTCGGTGCCAAGAAGAGCAGGGGCAACAGGGCGGTGCGGAGACGGACGCTCATGCCTCAAGCATGCAGGCAGGCCGCAAACGACTTGTGAGAGCAGAAGCAACAGGTATTGGTGGACGGACGAGCCGTCACCACTTCAGACACTCTCCTCAAGCTCTCAATCAATAGTGAGATGGTGGAGGCCGGGCACTGCCACTTCGTTCGCTGAATGCATGGTTCTGGCAACTTAACTCCAGTAGGCTGCTGAGTTGTGACCGATCGGAAACCGTACCTCCGGCGTTTTCCCCTCAGCGTCATCGGCTACGCTCTGCGCTTGTACCACTGCTTCCCCTTCGGCCAGCGTGACGTTCAGGAGCTGATCCACAAGCGCGGCGTTCACGTCAGTCACGAAACCCTACGGCAATAGAACATCAAGTTCGCCCCCTTGCTCACCGAAGAACTGCGCCACCGAGAACCTCGCCGAGGTTCCTGGTGGCATCTAGACGAGGTGTGCGTCAAGGTCGGTAGGTTGAAGCACTGGTTGCGGCGGGCAGTTGACGAACATGGGGACGTAATTGACATTCTCTTTCAGGCACACCGCGATACCGAGGCGGCCAAGACCTTTTTCGTTCGTCTGTTGGGGAATACAACGTGCCAGAGGTCATTCACACCGACAAACTGTGGAGTTCTGCAGCAGCCGTGCGTGCGCTTCCCGTGCTCCACTCTGTGGAGCACATCCAAGCCGTGTCCACTGCACGGTGCAACAATCTGATCGAACAGTCGCACCGTGTCACACGGCAGCAGGAACGTACCCAACTTGGGTTCAAGCGACGACAGCGAACGCAGGCATTCCTCAATTTACACGCCCGAGTCTCAAACCTTCGCCGCCACACCCGAACGACGATTCCTGCGGCCATCAGACGAAGCAACCAATTCGCAGCCTTCTCTGGTAAGCGGTGATAGAGCAGGCGGCTTGAGAATTAAGCCGCCTGCTGAACTAAGATGGTCTTGCTGAGATTCAATTGCCAGTACCGTTCAGAGGAACATGCACGGGTGGTTGCTTGCCTGAGGCAGAGAGACGCTGCGGAAGGTGCTCAGAATTGACGGGCTGATCAGCTCTCGAAATGGGAAGTGTGCTGACCAGAACCATGAAGGACGCCCTCGCGCCAGAAGAGGTTGGCAACCAGCGCACCCCAGCCTAAGTGTGATTAGGCCATCATCTGTCTCCAGCCACGTCTGTTCAGGAGACTGAGTCGTGAGACGTGGACGCCGCCTCTAGCGCAGCTGGATGTTCGCGCCGAGGTGGCAGGGGGAAGGGGATGCCCGCAAGCAGGCGCTCGGTCGTGAGGGGGCCGGTCAGGCGCTCGCGCTCGTTCACGCGCGCAAATGTTTCTTCGCGGCACTCACGAAGTTCAGGGCATCCCTTCTCTGGATTGAAGATGAGTTCAATGTCCCGTTGGGTCAGCAAGAGTGGGCGCATGACGACCTCCGGAGTCAGGATATGAGATGCATCTCCTGAGGGTGTGAAACCTTTGTTCCGGCTCACCTGGTCAAAGTAGTAGATCTGGTCGTCCAGCGCCTGTTCTTCCGCTGTAGGCACGATGTCGCCCTCCACCCGGTAGTGCCGGGTGGCCAGAGGCTCAGCCTTGCCCGCAGCTTGGCCACCTCCGCCTTGTCAATGTTGGCGGCTTGAAAGGTCACGACCTGATTGAAGCTGTCCGGATGGCGCCGCCCAGGCTATGTCCAGTCGAGATGGCACTCTGGCCGCCTTTGGTTGCCCGGGCGAGGTTGGCGGCGATCAGGTCGCGGTTGGGGCTGACCTGCAGCCAGCCGATCTGGGTGGGGCTGGCATCGCCGATGATAGTGTCCACCGTACACTCAATACCCAATTGGCGCGCCTCTGGGCCACCGATTTCTCTTCATCTTTGGCTTTCTTGGCGGCGGGTGGGCATCTCGAGCATGGCGTCTCCTGCACCCAAGGTAGTGGACACTCGGTGCGTCGGCTGCGGCATGTGCCTGAACTGAAGGGAGGCCAGTCATGGAATGATGACGGCCTGATGGTCACGACAGAGACCTGGGACTGGGACGCGCCGCGCGACGATGTGCGCCCAGCCCCACTGTTGCCGTTGCGGGTGGCGGAACGGCGGACGCTCCGCGCGCTGCTGCGCCGTCATGCAGCCGAGTACTTGGACGAAACGGTGGCTGCACTGGACGCCAGTCTCACGGAAGGCTCTCTCGACCCCTACGACCGGGAGGCGTTTCTGGTCATGGCCCGGGACCACCTCAAGACGTTGGCAAGTCGCAGCCGTCCCCTTCCTGCAGGCCGGGCGCAGCTGTTCGGACGTCTGAAGCCTCAGCCAAGCCTGTGCTGGGTATTCAGGGCGTGAGTGACGCTGCGGTTCGCCGTGCCCTTTTCCTGTCTAGGGCCGCTCTGGTGCTGACGGAGTGGGCTGAGGTGCATGGGCAGTCGCCCAGCGCCGCGCTGAGCTGGGCGCAGCGCGGCGAGCTGGCGGCCTGGCAGTGCGGCGTGGGGTGGCTGGTGCGATCAGGGCAGCCGGTCCCTGTGGCGGGCCAGACACCTGCCCAGCCGCCGGTGCTCGTTCACCGACTGAGCCGTGAAGAGCGCTTGGCGCTGCCCGCCGTGTCGCTGCAGGTCTGGGCCAGACTGCATGACCAAGTGCAGGGCACCGCCACCATCTGGGCTCGACAGGGGCATCTGGAGGCCTGGCGCAGCGGCGCGGCTTGGCTGGTGCGGCCGGATCAGGCCGTTCCGACCTTACCGCGCGGTGGGGCTAGGCTGAAGCGGTCAAGACGCAATGACGAAAGAGGACCTGAGGCTGACTCATTAGTGTTGCTGGCCGAACGACATATTGATTCCTGCGCAAGTGCATCACGAGGAGTGTCCATAGAGGAGCCGTCTTGAAAGTTCAGCTGACCGAATCCTCCGCCACGCTATGGGGAGTTGGGCTTTGAGGGTCTGGAGATCTGAGGTGCAGAACTTCGCCAGGACGTGCTGCTTCACATAGGCCCACACCAGCGCAACCGGATTCAGTTCAGACGAGTAGGGCGGACAGTAGATCACCGACAGCCGAGCCTCGGATGCGACGAAGGCACTCAGCGCCTTCGTCTTGTGAGTGCGGGCGTTGTCGCGCAACACCGTGGCCCGTCCAAACACCTGGCGCAGCAGATAGCCACAACGTGCGCACCTTTGACCGATGCGTGATGCGTGTGTTGTAGAAACTGCCCTGTCGTGGTGATGGCCCCAATCGCTGACACTCGGTTCCAGCGGTTCTTATCAGCACCAGTGTCTGCCCACAGGGCGCCCACGTACGTGTCACGGTGGGCTTCAGCGAGAAGCTCACCTCGTCGGTGAAGGCCAGGGTCTCACCGGCTTCGACCCTTTTTTCCAACGCCGGCGCCAGAGTCTCTACCCAGGGACGAACGCGTCTGGATCCTGTTCCTGGGCACGTTTGATCGGTTTCTGCGGCGTGAAGCCCCACTGGCGCAAGAGTCGCCTGAGGTGATCGACGTCATACCACACGTCGAATTTCAAGCCGATGAACTCGCGCACCTTTGGACACGTCCATCGGGCCTTCATGGCCCGCGCTAAGAATCGTCATAATCCCGGCGATCTGCCCATCACTCAGGCGCTGGGGTGGGCCTGCGGCGATGGTGGCAGCCAGTGAGCCCTGCGTGCGCAGCCGTTGTCGTTCGGCGATCTGCGTGGAACTCAGTTGCCTGGCGCAGAGGTAGGGTTCAAGCGAACAGTCGCCGTTCCTCCATCTGCGCGGGTCCACCGGATGGGTTGCCACACTCGCGGCATATCATGAGCCTACACCTCTCGTTACGCTTCTGTGCAGAAACCAATAATTTCGACTTTCCTTCTCAAGCCGATTCCATATTTCCAAACAGCCCCTGTTCGGGCGGCAGGGGCTGTATTCAAGTCTGAGCTGATCAGGGAGGTCGGGTCAGTCGGTGTATTGCTTCAGATTCCCCAGATCTCTGACATCCGTGCTTGTCCCGTCAAACAAGTTCTTCTGCATCTTTACACCACCCATAAAGTCGTCCTCATTGTCGTTCTGCCAGCCAAAGTTAAATGGGCCAAACATAATCACATGATTGGCTGCGCCGCCATCCCGCTCATACCAATAAAAGTGAACGTCCCCATCGGCACAGCCAAAGTACTGTTGGGCATCAAGGAAGATGCCCGGCTCGGTGACCATGGGGAGGCGTCCATGCCAGCCAATGCCTGCTCCCTTCACTGCGACATACACTTCTGCATGACCTCTGACGAAGGGTTCCATATCATCAATCACGTCCAGCCGCACCAGTCTTGTCCCAAAGCATGCCTGTGCAGAGAGATCTGATCCCTGCTGTTTCGGCCAGGGCGCCTGGGGGCTCTGTGGCAGGATGGTTCCCTGAGCATCCACTCGTTCGTTGACGCCTACGGCGATAACGGGCACGCTGGGTGTCTTGCGACTGTCCAGCAGATGTACGTGGCCCTGCGCGTCGTAAGCCGTAACTGGCGCGTATTCATCGCCTCCCTCGGTCGCGACGGCAACCAGTGGAATAGTCGTGTCGGCATCCCAAACGGCGCCTCTGTCGGCAATATGGAGGTTCGGAACCTTGGAGACAAGGGCACTCAAGCTTTGTGTGCTGAGTCCAGAAGAAAGGGCCTGAGCAAAGGTGCCCTTTCCAGTGGACTGTGACGCGAGTGTAGCGTAGAGGGCCTCTGTGTCCCCAGTGACTTTCAAGGCGGTTTGTTGTGCGATCAGGGTGCGTACGCCGGGCTCGGAAAGAGCCCGGGCGAGCTGCTTGGCGAGCACATGAAGCGCGGCATTCGTCTGCGTTTGGTCAGCTGTCTGCGTCGGTGTCACGGCGATAGGTGCCGTCGCTGGTTGCTGGCCACAAGCCGCAAGGAGAAGACCGAGGGAAAGAGCTGCGGGAAGGTGAAAGCGCGTCATAGGACCCCCTGGGAGCATTTTTGGAGAAGAGAGCGGGGCAGAATGAACACCATGTCTGTGCGGCGTCGTCCGTCTTCACTGTCGGTTTTTCAGATGGCTCAGGATTGAATGGAGAGAGGAGGCCTTAATACGATTGCGGTAACAATGTTTCCTCAAAAGCCGTTAAATGGCCTTTCCAGTCCAATGCAACCTCTTCAGCCATCCACTTGATACAAGATTCGGAAAGTCAAAGATTGAGGCCAGTTCGCTAGATGGTTTTCGCCAATTCAAGCCTCTTCTGACTCTTGGAACACGCGAGCTTCAGTTGGTGCTATACTTCAATCCGCCAACCCAATTTCCATCGACTTTGCAGTAGGCATAGACCTCAACGCGCATGTTGCGAGCGACCGATGACTCGGCGAAGCCAACCTTTTCTTTATAGCTCCAGGTGATGGGATCATACGGTGGCCACATTTTAATATTCAGACGAACTTGTCCACCATTTCGGTGCCCGACTTGATATAGGTCGTACCCATTTGACCCAGTGGCCCACCATTGTTGAAAGCTGCAGCGTCCACCGGCCCACGTTGTGCCAAAGCCCTGACTGTATTCCCCAGCCTGTGCGGTAACCTTGCTCTGGCCAGCGCTATTCATTTCCAGCGCCGCGCTGTTGCCAGCTGGGACGGACGCTGTACCACAAGCTGTCATGAACAGGCCAAGAACCAGCAGGCAACTGTGATGGATGGATCTTCTGTTCCCGTGCATAAATGTGTCCTCCTGAAAAAGCGCGTGGCTCATCCTCGGTCCCAGGCAAGGTCTTGTTAGCCCCAGTAATTGCCACCACGGGCGCGGACAGCCGCGAAGTAAGCACTCGCGACTGCGTAACAACCTGGCGTCCGCCAAGCCGACAAGCCGTCACACAGGACCTTCATATTGGCTAGGAAAACAGCATCCGTGGCCCCCCGGAGACCATCCCATTCCGAGCGGGGTGTGAGTCTCGGCAGGTTGCGGTAACCAAAATCATGTACTTCACAGGCTGCGTGAAAAACGTCGTTGTAGCCTAAGTAGTTCACAGGGGCGCTGCATCCGTCGTTGCTCCAGTCCAGACCGGCGTAGCTGGGACGTGCACGCTCCGCCCGGTAGGCACTGGGGGAGTTCCATGCCACGCGCTTGACATAGTTCAAGCGAGCATTTTGAGCGGTCAGGGTGTGACTTGGAATAGCCGCTGTCTCAATACCAAGCTCACTTTTGGGCTGATCGCCGTACGCTTGCTGCAAACTCAGGAGCAGTATCGGATCGGTGGCCTGCTCACGCAGAATGTGCTGGCTGGTGGCGTCTTGGAGTTCAGGGCGCTTCGCGTATTCGGCGATCTGCGCTCCTACCGTGAGTTCTCCGGCCAACTCTGCACCACTGTGTTGAGCGGGAGATGTTTGACCACATGCAACGAGAGTGAGCGTGCCTGTGAGAAGCAGGCCTGATGCAATTTGTTTCATGCGCTCAGCATAGAAAGGGGCACCAGATCTGCCCACTGCCAGAAGTTAGGCGGGAGCATGAAGGAGATTTCACATTCTTCTTATCTACTGTTGTCCTCTTGTCACTTAGAGGAGTCCTCGTTCTAGAGCTTTCAAAACTGCTCGCGTTCGGTCTCGCGTCCCCAATTTAGAAAGTACGCTGCTGACATAGCTTTTGACGGTCCCCTCCGTAGTGTGCAGCATCTGAGCAATTTCTTTGTTGCTGTACCCGCCCGCCAACAATCGGAGCACCTCCCCCTCTTTGGCGGTGAGCTTGGCGTCTTCTCTGAGCGCACTGTTCGAAGGTGAGGGCAAGCTTCCCAGGCCTTTGATGGTCCGGGCGGTTACGGCGGGTTGAAGCCAACGCCCACCCGCAGCGACTGACCGCACGGCCTGTAAAAGCACTTCAATCGAAACGTCTTTTAAAAGGTAGCCCCGGGCCCCAGCCTGAACGCAGTCGAAGAGTAAGTCATCGTCGTCAAAGGTGGTCAGAATTAAAGTCGGCGGTACCCAACCCTCCGCACCCCACCGGCGCAGAAGGCCTAGACCGTCCAGACGGGGCATGCGAATATCCAGCAAGACGACATCTGGCTGAACTTGGCCCATGAGTTGGAGGGCCGTTAGACCATCATCGGCTTCTGCAACCACCTCAATGTCTGGTGCCAAGTCGAGCATGCTGCGCAGTCCCTGACGGACGATGGTCTGGTCATCCACGAGCGCAAGACGAATCACTGGCTCAGGCCACTTAGAGGTAATGTGGCTGTGAGCGCAAATCCAGGGGCACTGTCAAGGTCAATCTTTAACTGCCCACCGACACTTTCAAGTCGTTCGCGCATGCCCAGCAGGCCGCACCCAGGGGTGACCGTGAGGGCACCATGACCGTCGTCGTGAGCAGAGAGCTGCACTTGATGGGCCTGACAGTCCAGCCGAATCCAAACGTTCTGGGCCTGACCATGTTTTCGTGCGTTGGTCACGATCTCCTGAATGCAGCGCAGCAAAATATGCGACTGGGCCGGGGTGACAGTGTCAAGGTCATCCGGCAGAGCCGCGTGCAGCTTCACTTCCTCCCAGTGCTGTTGCAACTGTTCAAGTTCCGCTTTCCAGTCGACTGGGCCGTCGTCACGCATGGCACGGACCGACGCTCTCACTCGGCTGAGAAGCTGGACCGCGATCGTACGGGCGCGCTCAACGTGGGTGCGGCTGCGCTCATCCTGTGCTCCGTGCTCAGCGACTTGCAGGTTCATGGTGAGGGCCGTCAGATGATGGCCAACGAGATCGTGGAGTTCCCGGGCAATTCGTAGGCGTTCAGCGTCTCGTGATGCCTCAGCCAGCCGTGAGCGTGTGGTCTGCAGTTCAGCCACAACGAGCATCAGTTGTTGTCGGGCCTGCACTTCCCGGACGGCCACCTGTGCACTGAGGACTGCAAAGACTTGGAAGCACAGCCAACCGGTGGTATACGACGCCGCTTCAATCAGCGGCCAGTTGATGTAGAGGATGAGGGCGAGGCCGAGCGTCTGGAAGCCAATCCAGGCAAAGGCCAGGCGTAGAGGGAGAAGGATGCCGACATGGACGGCGGCGACGAGGAGCATGCCAGAGAGGAGGCTGTTGCCGTTGAAGATCTGGTTGGCACTGAGGGCGAAGATCGCTTCAAGAGCGCACAAGCCGAGCTTGACTCGGATGGGGAGTGCGTCACTCCGGGGGTGTGTGGCCAGCCAGAAGATAAGGCCAAACCCAATGAGGCTCAGGCCGAAGGGCCAGTATTCGTCTGAGGTGAGTCGCTCAGGCTTAGCGGGAAGGGCAAGGATGGCGTGAGCGCTGACGGCCAGCCAGGTCGCCAGGCCCACACCGCGCAGCGTACTGCGGAGTTCGCCGAAGGGCGTCAGTATGGGGGGCATGCCAGTATCTTCGCAAAAAGGTAAGTCTTGGCACTTGGTACCAGAGAGTAGACAGCCCCCGGGTCCCGCTTGGACCTCTGGAATCAATCTGCTGAATCTGACCGGAAACCCTGCTGAGACTCCATCCACGCTAACGACTTCTCGCGTCCAGCTTCGCGTAACACTGCAACTCTTCGGAACGCTTCCTGAAGCGTGTTAGTGTTCGGCCATGGTGAGCGGGAGGCCCTGGGCCTGGCGACGGCGGCTGAGCGTGGTCATCTGCAGTGGAGTGCTGTGGTGGAGCGGCGCGCAGGCGGCGCAGATCACCTTCTTGGCCTCACCTGATCCAGCGCACCTTCGCCTGCGGGTCAGCCAGGACGACGCCCTCGCCGAGCAGCGTGAGCAACCAAGCGATTCGGTCCTGCTCAACGTCGTCCGGCACTTGGCCCAGCTTTTTCCAACGTCCCAGCCCGGCGTCTCGGTGGCCTGCCAACGGCCTGGACATGAGCCAGTCTTCACGGTGACCGATCAGCAGGGTTACGCTACCTGTATCTTTCCCACCGCTGTTCGCACGCCAGTAGCCGTCACTGTGGGCCTGGCAGCTCCTGTTCAAGTGGCGCTGGCCCACTGGACCGCTGCCCAGCACATCACCGTGTCGGACGTGGACGACACCATCCTGATCACAGATGTGGTGGGTGGCCACGTTCTCCAGAATGTCCTGACCACCAACGGCACGACACGCCCCCTCTTTGCCGACGCACCAGCCCTGTTGCAGGGCCTGGCCTTACGGGGGCCCGTGCTGTATTTGAGCAATAGTCCTGATGGGCTGCTCCACTCACTCCAGACGGTACTCGACACGCACCATCTACCACAAGGGCCACTGTTCCTGCGGGATTTCCTCCGGGTTCCGGCATTACTTCATAAGGTCACGGTGCTAGAGACGTTGGCCCGCACGACCACCGCCCGGTTCACGCTGATCGGCGATGATGGTCAGCAAGATCCGGAAGTGTACAGCCGCTTCATTCAGGTCCATCCGGGCCGAGTGGAGCGGCTGTTGATTCGGCAGGTGAGCGCACCTGAGCGCCGACAGGAGGTTGAACGGCTGCTGAGCCGCTTAGGTCTTCCCGTGGCGTATCTGCCACCTCAGTGAGGCGTGAGGCGAGATCAATGGCAGACGCCATGTACCCTGCGCTGTTCCATCCCAGACGTAGCCGTATGACCTTCATCAAGGCACGCTGAGCAGAAAGGCGCCATGCCTGCTTGATCTACCCAGATGCAGCCTCGATCAACCACCATTGTCAATGGCGCGAGAGAAGGTCAATTCAGAGCGTGGGAACGATTTTTCCGAACGCCTCTCCAACTTCTAGCTGGGCATGTGCCAACGCCGTGTCTTCTATCGCTACACACTGTCAATGACCGGCTGAAGTCGCCCGGTCGCCATCAGGCCGAACACTTCCTCCAGGGCCGCCTCTTGCTGCGTCACAGCCACAGTCTTCAGGCTGAAGGTCGAGACCATGAGGGAACGTTGAAAGCCGGACATCAGCGCCTCTGACACATTGGCGGTTAGAAAGCCAGCCTCAACGCCGCAAATCATCCGGCCGTTTGGTCTGAGCTGATGGAGAAAAGCGCCAGCATCTGGGCCACCCACAGGGTCAATGATGATGTCGTACCCGTTCTCAGTGCCGTTCCCCATACCTGCACGATCAAGCACAGCAGATTGACCGTCATGACGAGGCCGGCTGCGGGGCCGTTTATTCGAGCATGGATCACCTCTCAGTACGCTGATACTGAGCTGGATCTGGACGCTCCTCCAGTGCCCAGCCGCAGCTGTTCCGGCCGAGCCCGCTCAGACGAAATGCCCTGGATGAATCTCTCCTGCACGGCCGTGCGCGATGAGCTGCTTACCGTCCAGAAGGCGGGTGCGGCTTGGCTGATGGGCCTGAGCACGCTGAGCGGGCTCCTCGCGGTGGCGGGGGTGCCGGCCGGCACGGCGCCTCTTGTCTGACCGCTTTAACGCCTACTGGCTTGGGATGACGCTGATGGTAGCTATCCTGGTGGCCTCTGTGGCGGCCACGCTGTCTGCCGTCTGGGCCACCTTGACCACGTGAGATACTGTCAGCACGGATCCCGCCAAGCTTGAGCATCGGTGGTATATCACCATCGACAACATTCGGCTGCATCTGAGCCGGTCGCGGAAGTGGATTTCTGTCATGGTCGGCGCCCTCCTGCTGTACGCGCTCCTCTCGGTAAAGCCTGGTTCCCCCCTCGCCGCCTACGTCCGGTCATGACCAGAGCCGGCGTCTAGTGTGCCCTGCTCGTGATCAGTGAGATCTGGCAACTAATGCTTCATCCCCAAACCAGTAAGGCAAAAGGCAGGTCTCGGAAACCCCGGCCATCCTGCTCCTGGGTGACGTGATCGACATCACCTCGGTGACGAGTTGTTCGGCCAACGCCCTGCCCACGAAGTAGATGGACGTGACAGGCTCAGCTCAGAGCTCTGGCGCACTGGCCCCTGGCTCACCTGCACATTGGCCTGAGCTCTACGCCACTACCCTGAAGGCATGGCCACCCTCGTGATTGTCGAAAGCCCCGCAAAGGCCCGGAAAATCGCCGGGTATCTCGGGGGTGGCTACGTCGTGCGCGCCTCCCTCGGTCACGTTCGGGACTTGCCCAGCACCAAAGCCGATATCCCCGAGCGCTACCGCACCGAATCCTGGGCCAACCTGGGCGTGAATCCGGAGACCTTTTCACCGATCTATGTAGTGCCCGCCAGCAAGCGCGCCACGGTCAAGGAGCTCCAGGGGCTGGCCGCGAAAGCAGACCGGATTCTCTTCGCCTCCGATATGGACCGCGAAGGGGAAGCGATTTCCTATCACCTCAGCCGCCTGCTGAAGGTCGAAGAGCCCGTGCGGATGGTGTTCACCGAAATCACCAAGGACGCCCTGCAGCGGGCGCTCCAGACCACCCGGCCGCTGGACCTGCGCCTGGTGGCCGCTCAGGAAGCGCGGCGCGTCATTGACCGCCTGGTGGGCTACCAGATCAGCCCGCTGTTGTGGAGGAGTGTGGGTGGGAAACTCAGTGCAGGACGCGTGCAGAGCGCGGCCCTGATGTTGCTCGCGCAGCGGGAGATGGCCCGCATGCGCTTCCGGCCTGCGACGTTCTGGGCCATCCGGGCGGACGTGCTGACCCGCCCGAAGTTCACGGCGACCGTCACGCACGTGCGCAGCAGCGAGCACCCGGATGGGCTGCCCATCGCCAAGGCCAGTGACTACACCCAGGACGGTGTGCTGAAGCCGGACGTGCGGGTGCTGGAGATGACTGATCAGCAGGCCCACGCCTTGACGACTTACTTGGATGGGAAAGACGCGACCGTGGCCAGCGTGGAGGTCAGCGAAACCCGCTCGCGGCCCGCGCCGCCGTTCATCACGAGCACGCTCCAGCAGGCGGGGGGGCGGCTGAAGCTCAGCGCCAAGCAGGTCATGGATCTGGCCCAGAAGCTTTACGAAGGCGGCTATATCACCTACATGCGGACCGATTCCCCGGCACTGTCAGACGAAGCGCTCACCGAAGCGCGGCGGGAAGCGACGCGCCTGTTCGGCCCGGCCGCCGTGCCCGCCCAGCCCCGGCAGTACGCCACCCGGAACAAGAATGCCCAGGAGGCGCACGAAGCCATCCGCCCCGCCGGCACCACTTGGCGGCCCCCAGAGACCGTGGGGCTCAGTGGAGACGAACTGGCGGTGTACGCCCTGATCTACCAGCGCACCGTGGCCTCGCAGATGCACGACGCGGTGTTCGACAAAACGGTCGTGACGCTGACCTGCGGCGCGGCCACCCTTGCGGCTCAGGGGCGGGTGCTCAAAGCACCTGGGTACCTCCAGCTCCTTCAGGATGAAGAGGAGGCGCAGGACGAACAGACCTTGCCGACACTGCAGCAGGGGCAGCGCGTGCCGCTGAAAGCGCGCCCACCGGAAGGGAAGAAAACGTCCCCGCCGACGCGGTACTCCGAGGCCACACTCGTGCAGGCGATGGAGAAGGCGGGCATTGGGCGGCCCAGCACATACGCGCAGACCCTGAGCACCTTGCAGACGCGCGAGTATGTCCGCGGTGTGGGCCGGCACCTGGGGGTGACGGCGGTGGGGCTGCTGGTGACGACGTACCTGGCCCGCCAGGTGCCGGAGGTGTTGGAAAAGGACTTCACGGCCACGATGGAAGCAGGTTTGGATGATGTGGCCGCCGGCGAGACGACGCGGGTGGCTTACTTGACACGGTTCTGGACGGAGGGCCTGGCCCCGACGATCAGGGAGGCGTCCCGAGAAGCGCCGAACCTGCCCTTACCGCACCTGGAGGGGACGCGGCTGCGAGCAACGGCTGGTGGGCCACACCTGGTGCGCGGGGGGCAGAGTGTGCTGCTGCCGCTGGAGATTCTGCCAGCGGAGCTGAGCGAAGCCGACGCCGATGCCATCGTGCAAGGCGTCTGGACGCCTAAGACTTCCAGGGCCAAACAGACAGGTCCAGGAGATGAGACAGGCACCGCCCCGAAGGCAGCCAGGAAACGCAAAGCTGTTGGGGCGACTTCACCAAGAAAACGGGCCGCGAAGCCGTCAAAGACAGCGGAATAATCCCTTTGGGTCGCGCGCAGGCTGCGTCAACGGGGACGATGCCAGTCGACGCCAGTCGAAGTGTGCCTTGCCCGTGTGGGGCGGGTTCGTTTAGGCGCGGAGGCCCGGTGGTCGCGCGGGTTGGGGCTTGAGGCGCTGGTACACCTGCACAAGGTTCCCGGGTAAGGGTTTGCCCTGCTCGGACAGCGCTTTGAGGCGTTCTTTGGTCATCCCGTACAGCACTTCCCGGTCGGCCGGGTCCAAGTAGCCTTCGTTCAGACTGGCTCGCAACGCTTCCACGGTCTCATCCATGTGCCCCAGTTCGTTGCGGCGCAGTAACCCGCGCAGGGTGCGTTTCTCCGCCTGGCCCACCGGCAGCAGCGGCGCGCGGCGCACGTCGTCCTCCGCCCAGCCCCAGTCGTCCATCAGGCGGGCACCCCATCAGGCCAGGGCAACAACACGGTCTGCATGCCCGCCTCGCTGGCCCGGCAGCCCACCCGGTCGCCCGGCACCGCGCTCACTGGCAGTCGAGCGAGTGCCCAGGTCTCGATGCTGGTGTCGGGCAGGCGCACGCTGGCCAGATGGCCTTCAACCTGCAGCACCTCGATGATCTCCATCTCCCCCTCGTTCATGCCTGGGCTGGAGCGTCCAGGATGAGCCCGGCCCGGTCCATTCCCGCCAAGATCTCCGTCGCCAGCCCCCGCGCATACGCGATGGCGCGCTCCTCCTCGTCTGTGCGGAAGGTGCGGTGCTTCATCGTCATCCGCTGTGTACGGGGGCTGAACGCCGTCACGCTGAACTCGTTCTTCCCGCCGGGCACCGGCCACCACAGGTACACCACCCCCTGCGGCCCGACGATCTCCTTGAACTCGGCGTTCGCCGAACATGAGCTCGAACTGGTCTGGCCGTTCGGGCACAGCGCTCGGCTCGGCCAGGGACCCCACATGCGGCGGGAAATCATCATGCAGCGACCAAGTGGCTGTCATGCCCTGAGCGTACACCTGCCGCGCGTGTCACACGGCGTCATCGGCCAGAACGTCCAGCCACTCCAAGCTGAAAAAGGCCTGATCGACGCGGGGCTGCACGTCACGCCGGGCATATCGCGTGATGCCTTTAGGCCAGAACCCGCAGAACAGTGGGAGCGGCGCCTTCATAGGGGCCTGGGCCTGACGCAGATGCAACCGGGCGCCATACTCGTCCGCCAGGCACCGCTTCAGTTCCGCGAGCGCGGGCGGGTCTGCCTCCCAATCCGGTGGCACGATGACCAGAAGCACGGGGTGCAGGGCGGCAGGCAGCATGGCTGTATGCTAGGGAGGTGCCACACCGTAACGCGGGTGCCATCCGGGGGTGCACTCGAAGGCACGACGCACTCACTGTCGCCCCTCTGCCTCACTGTCCTTGGTGTCGCTCTGGCGCTGGGTGCGGCCGGGACAAGCACAGGCGGCCTGCAGGACTCGTGCTGCGGATGCCCTTTCACTCTCCGGCGTAAGCCCTGTACGGGCTGCTCAACCAATGAACATCCGCAGCCCTGATTGTGTCCGGAATCGCACGGCTGCTCAACGCGGCGCACTTGGCCGATCAGGGTTATGCGGTGGCCGCACCGGACAACCTGATCCGCGCGGCGTTGGCGGACCGCTTGGGCTGCGACGACTATCTGCGCCGCCGCGTATAGCGCTGGCAGGCAGAACGGGTGTCTACGCCCCTGACATGTGTGTCCGCCGCCTTTATGTGGGCCTGCGTGTTGCGCCAAGTCCTGACCGCCAAGCAACCACGGAAAATCTACACTCAGCCCTGAAAAACCAGATTTCAATCTTGAAGAGACGAGCCTGATCCGGACGGAGGAAACACAGACACTATGCAGTATCTGTGTTCCGACTGGGCCTTGATCATCTCCAAAACCTCATGCTTCACCCATCGTCTTGAGGAGCCTTATACGGAGTTTTGGCTGGTCATCAGAGCGATGGTACTCGCGCTTGGTACTACTCCAATAGCCTCTCGATGTATGGCTTAAAATTTCACTGGATGGAATTTGTCTAATAAAACTTTACAGTATTAGCCGAATTGTCTGATCAACTGGGCCTGGTAGGAGAGAGCCGGACGTACAGTAGCGCTACCTCACAGCTCGTCCTGTTCTCACTTTCCTTATCGGTTCAACAGGTGTTTTCGCGCTCGTTGCCCCCACTTCCTACCATTCAACGGGTCGGCATTTGGCGCCCGCCGAACCTCATGTCACATCAGGCTGTTGTGCGCCTTAAGGAGTTTCCTATGCACCGACGACTGTTGTTCGCCATAGCTGTTACTGCTGCGCTGGTCAGCTGCTCTCAGCCAGCCTCTCCATCTCAAGGTCAGGCACAATCATCTTTGACCATTGATCTCCGAGGTACAGAATTACAAGCCCTCACCCCTGAACAGCGTCTAGGTCTGGAACAAGCGCCACACGTGACCCTTACGCTCCGGGACGGCAGCACCTTCGTCTACGAAAATATTGGTGGACAGATGATGCAGGATGGGGACATCATCATTGGTCATTCCCATGAGGCGCTGGCCCTCCTCACAAAACAGGTGGCAGGCCGCCTGAATGGTCAGGCACTCTCTATTTTTCCAACTGGTAAAGCCAACTGGAGCAACCGAACAGTTCCCTACTTTTGGAATAATAATGTGTTTAGTGCCAGCGAAATCTCAGCCTTGAATGCGGCCATTGACCTCTGGAATTCACAGGCTGGCAGCGCAGTCCGGTGGGTTTGGAGCACGACGGCTACGAACCGAGTCCGCTTCGTGAGGGGGAGTACGGGGTGCGGCGCATCAGCCGTCGGTTCCGCAGGTGGCGTCCAAGACCTCTCTCTCGCTTGTTTTACCAACAACACCATTCTCCATGAGATGGGCCACGCGTCTGGTTTCCAACACGAGCATCAGCGCTGTGACCGAGATAACTATGTCGTCATCAATCCTGACTACATCAGTGACACTTTGAATTACGGCAAAGGGTGTAGTTGGTCTACCTATGGACCCTATGACTATGACTCCATCATGAATTATTTTCCCCCATATGTGAACGCCCGTACCCAGCCGAGCGGTTCATACACGGGCTCCCCTAGCAATCTTGGGAAAACCAGTCGACTCAGTCCCGCCGATCTCAGTGGCTTGCAAGCAATCTATAAATCCAGTGGCACCACCTACACTGGGACGGTCACTGTTGGCTCGAGTGTCTTTGAACCGAAAACATCTGCTGGCTTCCGTTATGCTGGTGGTACCTTAAAAGCGGTACTCAGTGGGCCGGGCGGCACAGACTTCGATCTGTATCTTCTGCGTTGGAATGGGTCGAATTGGGTGCGCGTTGCAAAGAGCGAAGGGGCAACTAGCAGTGAGTCGATCACTTATAATGCGGCCTCTGGGGATTACAGTTGGGAAATCGCTGCCTATCAAGGCAGTGGCACTTACTCCTTGGCGGAGAGCCGCTAAAAAGCAGCGGTGTTGCGAGAAAACAAGCGTATTGAGGAACGCGGGTTGCCAGCATGTCTGGCGGCCTGCGTTATTATGTTGATCACGCCTTTAGAACCCGTCAAGGTGTGCTGGCCTACGGCTACCCTGAGAGGTTAGTCAATGATTGAAGAGTTAGCCGCTCTCCGTGAACAAATGGAACTCTCCACAGGCCATGTTCGGCTGAACCTCCTTCTAGAGTTGGCCTTTTTGTACCGTGATGTCGATGCGCAGCTGGGTGTACATCTTTGCCGGGAGGCTGCTGTACTCGCTGACCAGTACAATGACGCTCCGTCTCAGGCCTTGGCTTTGATTACTGAGGCAATGAATCTTGAACGCCTCGGCCAGAATCTGCATGCACTTGACAGATTGAGCGAAGCACAAATCATTGTTGAGCGCAGCAGGGACGCCTATGTTCTCGCCCGACTCTGGCATGCTCGTGGCATCATTGATGTGACGCGCGGACAATTCTATGAAGCGCTCCGCTCATTTCTGAGATGTGAGGGAGTCGGCGCTGTCTCGGACAATTCATGGCTCTTGAGCTCTGTACTGAGCAATATTGCTTTGATTTATGATCAGCTAGGCGAACATGCAGCAGCATCATCCTACCATCAACGCTCTCTCAAATTATCCCTAGCAACAGGTCGGCCTGATGTCCAGTTTTATGCAGTCAACAACATTGGGGTCAATTGTATGTGTCTTGGTCTCTGGAAAGAGGCCCTGGCGTATCACAAGGAGGCCTATGCAGTGGCGAACTCTCAAGGACGTCTCTATGGCGTGATGCTTTCGGCTTTGAATCTGGCAGAAACCTATACGGCGCTTGGTGAGATCGACGCAGCGCAAATTGCTTCGGAGGAGGCCATCCACCAGGCCAGACACCTCCGGGATAAGAAGATTTTAGCCGGTAGTCTTGCGATTTACGCGCAAATTCAATACAACCTTCAAAATTTTGAAGCTACAGTCCTGGCCTTGCGAGAGGCGCTTCGTCTGGTCAGCGAGCTGGGAGGGTTTCACAAATCCTCCAGTTACCATCTGCTTCTTGCCGATGCTCTGCTGCGTTTAGGCGAAGATGATCGTGCTTGTTTCCACCTGCACGCGATTCTGGATGTTGGCTTGGCCCTCCCGACGGAAGACCACCTACTGGCTTGTCAACGTCTGGTTCACCTTTTCGAAGCGAAAGGAGAGATTGACACTGCGCGGGCCTATGAAGTCAAACGTCAAGAGGCAGAGACTGCCTTTCAGACTCTACAAGACCACCACCAGCGAAAACTCACTCAGATCGAGAGTTTTGGGTTTGAATTTGCTGGGACTCGGCAGGCGTCCGGTCAAGGTGACAGTGCACATAACACAACGCTGGCTGTGGTGCAGCAGGAGTTGCAGGATGGCTTTGATCGAGCGCGCCGGCGGTTTGAGCCGTTTGCTGTTGTGGTGCTGGCGGTTGACCATTCCGAACGTGTGCCTCTAGAAGCGCTCTCTGCAGTGCAGACCACTCTGAAGCAGTTGTTGGCGACGGCGTATGACACTGTTACTCTGCTGCCCGCCGCAAATGCATTGACCTTTCTGATGCTGTCAACGTTGCCGAGCCGTGAGGTGGCGCCACAAGTGCGGAAATTCGTCAAACGCGTCCAAGCCCTAAGGTGGCCGTCATCCCCTGCTCTGCGAGTTACGGCGAGTGCTGGCTGTTGCACCACCCTGGCCTGGTCGCAGGCAGAAGATATGCTGCGGGTGAGCAGTCGTCTGCTCAGCCAGGCACAAGGTCTAGGCGGCAATCAGGTCTGTGCAACGCCGCTTGAGGGACGCCAGTGAATTCAGGTGTGAGCTGAAGGGATTGTGGCCAATTGAGTGGAGGTCGGCTCTGACCTATCTCATTGCAAAAACACGTTGGTGTCGACTGTTCCGTGGCTGTCAGGAGTTCTGATTGGTCATCGGATGACTACGACTCCATCATGAATAATTCCCCATTTTACGTCAGCGCAAGGGCCGAGCCTCAGGGATCCTACTCAGGAAATCTGAATGCTCTCGGTGAAATGTATCGACTGAGTGGAACTGATGTTCTCGGAATACGGTCTGTCTGTAACAGATAAAATCTGCCAAGATCTAATCTATACATTCTACAGCTCGTATTTGAAACCGCCCTACGCTGAATCTCATGCGCGGAGATTTTTATCTCTTCGTGCATGATACACATCCATTTAACTTCCCAGAGACGTTTGAGACATAGGACTTCGGTACCCGACTATTGAAACAACTCCCAATCCATTTTTAGAGTGTGATTTCCATTCGTACTATCCGTTAATCGCCACCCCTTGACCTTGGAGAACCCCCAATGACCCGCGCACTTTTGCCTCTGACTGACCACTACGACGTGCGCCGCGATCTGAGCGGTCACCCCGCCCTCTATCCACGGGTGCGGGGCTTTTCCCTGCTGCGCTTTCCCCTGCTGAACAAAGGCACTGCTTTCACTGAAGACGAGCGCCAAGCGCTGGGGCTGGACGGCTTGCTGGCGCCGCAAGTGGACACACTGGACGAATTGATAGAGCGGCAGTACGCCGATTACCAGCGCCTGAGTGACCCCTTGGAGCAGCACATCTTCCTGCGTCACCTGCAAGACCGCAACGAGGTGCTGTTCTATGCACTGCTGTCCCGGCACATTGAGGAGATGCTGCCAGTGGTCTACACGCCCACAGTGGGCTTGGCGGTGCAGGAATTTAGCCGGATCTACCGGTATCCACGCGGCCTAACGCTGTCGACTCGGAACATCGGCCGCGCCGATCAGGCGCTGGCGAATGTGCCCCTCAACGACGTACGCATTATCGTCGCGACCGATTCCAGTGCCATTCTGGGGATCGGCGATCAAGGCTTTGGCGGCATGGCGATTTCGATTGGCAAGCTGTCGCTGTATACGGTGGCGGGTGGGGTGGGCCCTGACAAGACGCTGCCTGTCGAATTGGATGTGGGCACTGGCCGCGCTGACCTGCGCGCCGACCCGGCGTATCTGGGGGTGAAACACGAGCGCCTGACCGGCGAAGCGTACCTGGCGTTCTTAGACCGTTTTGTAGAGGCGACCCTGGCCCGCTATCCCAAAGCCATCATCCAGTGGGAAGACTTCTCCAAAGACGCGGCCTTCAGCGTGCTGCACCGGTACCGCCGCGTGGTGCCCTCCTTCAACGACGATATTCAGGGCACCGGTGCGGTGGTCCTGGCTGGGGTGTTGAACGCTTGTCGCGCCAAGAACGAGCGGCTGCGCGATCAGGTCATTGTGGTCCACGGTGCAGGTGCTGGGGGCGCAGGCGTGGCGGCAGCCATCCGGGAAGGCCTGCGGCGCGAAGGTCTGACGCCCGAGGACGTGGCCGCGCGCGTCTTTGTGCTGGATTCGCGTGGCCTGCTCACCGATGACCGGCCGATGGAAGAGTACAAACGGGCGTTGGCCACGCCAAAGGCACTGGTGGCGGGCTGGAGTGGCCTGGATCTCGAAAGTGTCGTGTACCAGAGTCGCGCCACTGTCTTGCTCGGTCTGAGTGGGCAAGCGGGCATTTTTAGCGAATCTGTTGTGCGCGCCGCCCATGTCAATACCCCCCAGCCCTTGATTTTCCCGCTGTCGAATCCCACCGCTAACACAGAAGCGCTCCCAGAAGACATCTTGCGCTGGACCGATGGGCAAGCCATCGTGGCCACTGGAAGCCCATTTGCACCCGTCACGCTGAAGGGAATCACACATGACATCGGTCAGGGCAACAACGCCTTTATCTTTCCAGGCCTGGGGTTTGGTGCCGTGTTGGCTGGCGTGCGCGAGATTACCGATGAGATGGTGACGGCCGCCGCCTACGCCTTGGCCGACTGCACAGCGCGCGAGTGGCCGGGCCGCACTTACCCTCCCGTGTCCCAATTGGGGGTCGCCAGCGTGCAGGTGGCAGTCGCGGTCATCCGGCAGGCCTTGCGGGATGGAGTGGCGACTGATTTCAGCTTGTGGGCTTTGGACGATGCGGCTCTCCTGGAACTGGTCGAGCGCCGTTTCTGGCAACCTGAGTACCTCCCGTTCCGGGTGGAAGAGGCCGCAAATTGATCCTGATTCAGGCCAGAACGCCCCAGAACGCCGTTGAGGGAGGTGTGAAATTGTGCGCGAGGATGGCCAGGACGACACGCCGTCGGAGTGAGCGTGGCGTCTTGGTGTGAACGGAGCAGGTCTGGGCCTCCACCACTCCAGCAACGACCGCTTCAATGCGTTTTTGCGTTCTCGCATGGCAGGCTGGCCGCCACCTGGTGTCGTACCGGGCAGTGCTCTTTGATGGGAACACATCCCCCAGGCAGCAGTACACCTTATCCCTAATGCTGGGTGGCCTGCCGAAGTCGGCCACCACTGGCTGAGCTCAGAGCTCACAGTCGTATTGTGCAGGTTCGCTCGGCAGAGCAGCTCTTGCACGATGTCACCAGATAGGGTTACCCAGGCCTGAAGTTTGTCTCTGTAGACGTCGCTCTGCGTCCCAAAGCCCCACCGAGTTCTGGGGAACATGCACCGGTTGCCCCTCTTGGGCCGGCAGACGGGCAGTGCATGGAATTGACAATCACTTCTGCACAGCGCTGTGACGGGCTGGTCATCGCTTTAAGTTGTTCGAGCAGCCGTTGCCTCTGAGTGTACGCCTGCGTGCAGGAGGGAAGATCGTGTCGATCTTCCCTCAAGATGCTCCACCAGATGGATAGGAACGCGTATTTGAACAGCAGACGGCTGAGCAACAGGGCGACCAGCAGGGCGTTACTCCCCTCTGATGCAAATACTGTTTACGGTCACTGGAGTGTCGTCTGGCCCAGTGGTGAAGAAGCCGGATGACGGCTCAATTGTGATGGAGACGGTCTCGAGCTATACCGTCTCCATTTTTTGCCTTCTGAGAGCTGCTGACCCGGTCCAGGAGTGATTCCCAAACGAGGTTTCAGATGGGGTAATTCACGAGGTCATTGCCGACCGAGGACGCCTCCGTGAACGCCAGGATATTCACGCTCTCCAGAATCTGCAAAAAGAACGCCGGGTCGCCCTGCCACTCCCGCGTATAGCCGAGGTCACGTGAGATCCGCTGCGCCGCCTGATTCAAGAGGCCCAGTTCCTGTTCCAGCACAGCCCGGGACGGAA
>NZ_WQLB01000045.1 GCF_009755355.1 Deinococcus arboris
TAAACGGCCATGGCGGCGGGCGACGGCGAGAGCATTGAAGGAAGTGGGGCGTGACTCAGGCCACTGACTCGCCCGGCGCGGCGGCCCCTCAGGCCGGTGAACTGTAGACTGGCATCTTGCAGTTTAGGTTTGAAGAGGCGAACAGGCGCGCTGAAGGGCGTCGAGCGCATTCAATTCCAGCAGGGAGGCCAGGCGACGCACCTCAGCCACACACGTACGGTTCTGGCCAGGTTGCCCTCAGTGGGGCCAGGTGTCTGGGGGCCGCAGAGGCAAGTCAAGGTCCTCGACATGACGCAGAAGAAAGGCGAGGCCACAGAGACGCCCTATTGGCTGTGCTGGGCAAAGCGTTCGAGGCCAAACCGACCTTTGATGGTTTTGAAGAAGGCTTCAATACGCCAGCGCCGTTTTCCCAGTCGGGCTAGGTCGACGCCACCCAGATTGAGGTTGGACATCACGAACCGCTGCTCCGGTTCTTTATCCCTGTACAACCAGACCCAAGAGATGTACATGGTCTGGTGCAGCCCTTTGGGCTGCACCAGGCTTCCCCGTACCATCAGGTCGCGCACCTGTCGTCCATCGGGGAGTCGGCGGGTGCAGCGCACATCAATCACGATGTCCAAGCCGCGGGCCAAGACGCCCTGAATGAAGTCAGCACGCTCGAAGCCCCCGTCTGCATGCAGACGGGGGCGACGCTTTCCAGCGAGCAACTCCTGGGGCACGGTCCGCAGCAGATTCAGGGCCAGCTGTGCGGGGGACGGTGTGCCCTTCCCGCGCCACACCTGAAACGCCCACGGCAGCTGGAGCGTCCCACAGCACACGTACAGCACGACCAGAGGCACGCCCCGAACACTGTGATACGTGTGCATCCAGCTGGCAAGTTCGCTGAACTTGCCGCTCTTTTCCAGACGGGTCAGATCCACGAGCAGATTTACTCGGGGCCGCTGGTGGGGTGCCCCCGCCAGTGATCACGGAACGTCGCCAAAGCATGCTCGCACATCACCCGGCAGAACTGTCGGGTGTTCCACGTGGCGTGATTCAGAAACCGACTGATGGCTGAGGGGGATTTCACCGTGGCCCGCACAGGCAACGGTGCGCCCGACCCACCCAGCAGATGACGCTTCCGTCTGCTGACCTTTTTGCCACCATCGTACCCGCGCGGCCCACCCGCTTCCGTGGTGTCGACCGATTGGCTGTCAATGATGCCCGCGCTTGGGGTGAATTCCCGCCCTTCGCGCACTTGAACCAATTCGCGCAACTTGGTGTGTCACGCTTGCCAGACGCCTTGCCGTCTCCAAAGCCTGTGAGAGTAGTCGATCGTTTGCCAAGGGGAAGATCGTGAGGCCGTAGCCCGCCAGGTGATGCCTCCGCGGAAGACAGAGAAGATGCTGTCCAGCATTTCCCGCAGAGACCACTTGCGGGGTCGACTCACAACAGATTCAGGAGGGAAGAACGGCTGAAGGACGTTTCACTCGGTATCGGTGAGCTCGTTTGGGTCCAGACGTCGCGTCATGCGTGCACCACCTCCGTCCCATCATCCCTCTATTCCACAGGCTAAGCAAACCCGCGCCAGTACGTTTTTCAGACGCACTTTAAGAGGAGCTGGCCATGCCAGGGCGGGGCACATAGGTGTGTCCGGCGCAGGCGGCAGCGAGGCAATTGAAGACCCTACCCTGTTTGCTGAGAACAATGAGGTATATCAGTTGCTTAGCAAGCAGATATGAACCCCCTGCTGAGGCCTACTTCACCGAGTCATCGCTATATTTAAAGTATAGGCGTAAAAAATAAGTCTTAATTAACTTATTACAGAAAAAAGATTTTTTCTTGCCGTCTGGGACGGGTGATTTCGATCTGCCTCACAGAAAGCCCAGGAAGGCCCTTCCGAGATGTTTTGAGTACTTTACTGCCCTTCACCAGCCAGCGACATCATTCTTCAAATCGTCAGCGGCTAACTGCGCATACCCCTTACGGGTGGTATCGATAGATGCGTGACCCAGGTGCGCTGCCACTCGGCCAAAGTCCTGAATCTGCTGAAGCAGGCGTGTCCCAGCATACTTTCGCCCTGGGTGAAAGCCTCGGAACGGTACCCCAGCGCGCTCAAACAACCGACCCAGGTGATACCGAGCCGCCTGCTGAGTGCCGTACCGAAAGACCAAGGTCGCGGCCCGGTCCCTGGGTCGGTACCGGGCGTGTTCCGGCCCGCCCGGTCCATAGAGAGTTCGGAAATGCCGGGCGGCCCGGGCGAGCCGGACGCTCATCGTAACGCGGCGCGCTTTCCGGCCTTTACCGGACCGCACGTGAAGGCGCCGGGCCATTTCATCAAGGTCGGTCCATTCCAGGGCCAGGGCCTCACTGATCCGTAAGCCGGCGTGGGCAATCAGAAACAGGAGGAAGGCAGTGTGTTCATCAGCATGGTGCAGCACGTCCACAAGTTCCTCCTCGGTGTATGGAGGCCGCTTTTCAAGGCCAGATGTGGGGTCACGGGGAATTCGGACCTCACGAAATGGATCAGCTTCGGTGGCGCCGGCCCAGCGCAGGGCGCGGTACAGTGTGGCGGCGGCGGCGACTTTGAGTTGGACGCCCGCCGGTTGTCGGCCAGCCGCCAGCATGGCCTGCACGTACCGCTGTGCGTCGTGCCGGCCTGGACGCAGCAGATTGAGAGCCTGATCGCCGGCATAGGTTAGAAATTGCCGCCCCCCCAGCGTATAGGCTTCGACGGTCCGGGGACTGGTCAAGACGCCGCTCTTGCCGTGCTGGGTGAGATAGGCACGCATCAGACTGAGGAGCGTGTCGGTTTCCTTGCTGGCGGCGGCCTGCACCGCACGGCGGCGCAGTTCGTCGTCGTGAAGGTTGAGCCAAGTGTCGGCGTGGGCGAGCGCGGTGCCCTGATAGTGGACGAGGGGCATAGCCTCAGACATGATGTCTCACGATACAACCTTTTCACCTAAGCAGCCTTAGGTGAAAAGGTTGTATTGACGCACCGAGAGGATCGAGCTTGAGCACCTCACTTGGGTCGGTCCCCTTCTCTAAAGGGATGGAGGAACTGTAAATACCGCACACCAGCGGCGGCGGTGAGTTGGCGTTGATGCTGTTTGTTCCGCGGAGGAGTCAGGTCTGGCAAAGCAGAGAGGGGAAGCTGTCGTTTCAGGGCTTCTTGATGCTGATTGGTCGTTAACCGCTTAGGACACCGGTGCTAAGTTGCCCATCACCGGCCGGGCAAATCGGCGAACAGCGTCAGTCCAGCCTTGGTCTAGGCGCCTCTTTGTGCGGGGGCCATGCTCATCCCAGAAGGTGTGCAGCAGAATGATATTTCCAATGAGGCTGAGGCCGTCCAGGGTGGGGTTCTGCACCAGCATGTTTCCAACATTACAACTGCAGGCCAACAGAACCATCCCCAGGCGCCGAAAGGGCGACGCTTTCAAAGCGGGGGCCATGAGGGTGCTCAGGACTATGCCCAACAGCACAACGCCAAACATTGTTACCCAATCCCACCCCAGGCGCCGCGCGAATGCAAAAGCCTGAGCCGGCACGGCGGCCATCAGCAAGGGGAGAGTCAACAGCGTCAAAGGCATACATTCATCATGAATTACACCAGTCACTCGCACAAGCGGGTACGGTGCCGACTCAGCTTCGTTCGGCGAAGGTGAGGGTGGGTGATTGTTCGTCGGCCTTGACGACATAATTTACCATCGGGGTTCCAGCACCTTGACTTCAGTAGAACCGTCTTGGCTTAGCAGGCGGTTTCCTTCTCGCCAGAGGAGCAATACTGCGGATTGATGGCTTCGTCTGAGGGCGGCGGGGACCGTGGTCCGGGTGTGGCGGTGAAGGTTCGAGACGCGGGCATGCAGGTCAAGGAACTCTTGCGTTCGCTGTCGTCGTTTGAGACCCACTTGGCTTCGCTCCTGCTGCCGTGTGGGTCGATGCGATTGCTCGACCAGGTTGTTACAGCGCGCGGTGGACACCAGCTGAACGTGCTCCACGCCGTGGAGCACGGGGAGTCCTCGGAGCGCCGCCCCGTAGGTCCACAACTTGTCGGTATGGAGAATCTCCGGTACGTCGTATTCCCTCAGCAGGTGGACGAAAAAGGACCTGGCTGCCCGAGTGTCGCGATGTTCCTGAAGCAGGATGTCTAGCACAGCTCCTTCCTCATCCACCGCCCTCCAGAGCCAATGCTTCTTACCACCGATCTCGACGCACACCTCGTCCAGCAACCACCGCGAACCCCGCCGGGGTTCGCGGTGCCGCAGCTCTTCAGTGAGCAGGGGGGCGAATTTGATGTTCCACTGCCGCAGGGTTTCGTGACTGACCTGGATCCCGCGCTCACGGAGCAATTCCTGAACGTCCCGCTGGCTGAGGGGGAAGCGGGGGGAGAGCCGCAGGGCATACCCGATGACGCTCAAGGGAAAACGGTGGCGGTAGGGTTTGCGGTCAGTCATAGCCCACCAGCCTACCGAGCTTAAGTTACCAGAACCCCCCGTAGAGATAGTTCTCTCCCTTGATGGAGAAATTTTGCTTCTATCGCCCTTCTTCCTCTCCCTTTGCATCACATTGACATGTTAAGAGAGACAAAGTGCTGGGAGATCTGTTGGCGTGCCTGAACTCAGAGAGACAGCAGCTGTAGCGGTGTTTCCCTCATGATCCGCAACGTACGCTTGGAAGTTGGCTACTCCGTCGCGCCATCCAGCGATCAACAAAATAGTATGTTCGTCGAACAGCCCCTGCATCTGCCCGTCAGAGAACTGTTCCCGAGCCCACGTATCCGTGGGACATTGAGCCGTTGGATGGATGGTCCAATTGCCACACCAGTCAATCTGTCCGCCCCATATCTCAGCAACGGCCTCAGCCCAACCTAGAGTGAAGCGATCATCCACCGTCAGCAGAGACCGCGTGGACTGCTCGTACCATTGTGGAAAGCCAGCGCTGCTGGCGAGCACCACTCGAAGCATTGTCCCTTCGTGATATCCGAACAGAAGACCGCCACAGATTCGCGCTGGTGAGTGCAGCTGCTCAAAGAGAAAATTGACGACGCTGGCCTGAAGGGAGACGCTGAGCACAGCGTTTTTCGGCCTCAGGACAGTGCCTTTTTGTGGAATTTGCACCATTGCGTGATATTTCAGTGCGCGCATTGTGACAAAAGTGTAGGCCCACGATACTCAAAATGCTAGGTATAGAGTGTAGATTCGTGAGCTTCTGTCAAGCAGTGTGGCTGGATGCCTGCCAGTGCCGCCCGTCTGCGCTTCGCCGCCCATGTGCGGCGCTTGCGGAAACTGGCGCGTTGGTCGCAAGAGGATCTGGGTGATCATGCTGGTATTCATCGCACGTATATCGGGGCCATTGAGCGAGGTGAGGCCAATGTGACACTTGATCACATGCAGCGACTCGCCGACGCCCTACAGGTCGATGTCAGTGAGCTTCTCCAGCCCAGTGTGTAGTGAGCAGTTATGGGCAAGTTGGCGGCCGATGATGGCTTGTAGGCGGCCAAACCGGCATGCCTGGGGACGCCATGCCAATCGGCGAACGCCGCGACCGTGAGCAAATTGCATCGGTGCGGGTGCATGGTGATCAGGGTGTGCAAGGCGGGGTGCAGCGGCGCTGTGGGGATGGGCGCGGCGGGCTGGAGCCGTGGTGGCGGCCCGCCGGGCTTCACCAGAACTCCGAACGATGTGGGTCAGGAGCACCAGGCCTGCCACGAGCATTAGCACGAACAGGGGTGCATGGAGGTGGGGCGGAAGGGTCATGGACCGCAGCGTGCGGCGCGCACGGGTGGCCAGGCAACGTCATCTGAGTGTGCCGTCGCCCAGCGTCAGTCAGCACGCGCCCTGAGGAATACCTGGAGGCGGCTGAGCGTGTATCCCCCTTGGCCGCCGTACTGAATCAGGGTCGTCTCCGCGTCCCGCAGCAGGGTCAGGGCCTCCGCCCAGGTGCTGGGGTCAGGCGGGTCGGGCTGCTCGGGGCCTGCGCCCACCAGGAGGTCCAGTTCATCGGCGCAGTAATGCAGCACGCTCCAAGATGGACGGCCTTCAGGTTCGTCGTCGGCCTCGGCGCGCCAGCGCGCGGAGAGGGCCTGCAAGGGTGCCGGAGCGGGCGTGTCAGGGTGGGGCGTGGACATGGGTCACCTCGTTTGAGGGCAGGATTCGGCGCGCAGGTGTCTGCGCGCCGCGAATGCTCCAGCGCCGACCGGGATGCAGCTCGAAGAGGCCCGGCCAGGCCTCAAGCTGGGCGAACAGTTCGCTGGCAGTCAGGCGCAGCTTCAATAACGGTCAGGGCTCGTCCCAGACACTGGGGGGCGTGTAGAGGACGTCGCTCTGGTAGGTTTTGAGGATCTCCGGCGCGTCTTTGAAGGTGTCGGTTTTCGGCTTCAGCAGGCTGGTGGCCAGCGCGATCTCCAGCTCAGGGTCGCTCCTGAGCCGGAAGGTCCCGTGATACTGCCCGTAATCATCGCCCCAGCGCATCTCCACCACATGGGGCTCAATCAGAGCCGAAAGCTCCCCCAGGACCTGCTCCCGGTTCAGAGGAGAGACGTAGACCCGGGAGCCCCCCTCCGTCACCAGGGGGCCGTAGAACTTCGCCCCGTCAATGAGCTCGAACTCCGGTGCCGACAACCGCTGCAGAATCAGGGCATGGAACTGGTCGGGGCCGAGTGGAGCGGTCTCCTGGGATCCCTCCACTGGCTGGCACGCCACCAGTATCAAAACGCAAAGGCCCAGCCGCCCAATCACGGCGCACTCAGGGCTCTTCCCAGACGCTGGGGGGCGTGTAGAGGACGTCGCTCTGGTAGGTTTTGAGGATCTCCGGCGCGCTTTTGAAGGTGTCCGTTTTCATTTTGACCAGGCTGGTGGCCAGACCCAGAATCATCTTTGGATCGCTCTTGGGCCGGAACCCACCGTGATACTGCCCGTAATCATCGGCCCAGCGCAGATCGACCACATGGGGTTCAATCAGGTCTGACAGGATGCCCAGCACTTCGTCTCGAGATAACTTGGACACATATGACCGCGTCCCTCCAGCGGCTGCGTCAGGGCCATAGAACTTGACCCGGTCAATCTGCTGAAAATCGCTCTGAGCGAGGCGGTCAAGAATGAGTTGATTGAGCTGCTCAGGGGTCAGAAGGGCACTTCCTTTGGTCTGTTGAAGGGTCTCGGCTGGGGCAGGACGGCAAGCCACCAGTGCCAGGGTCAGCAGAATGAGGCGTTTCATTGTCCCCTCCACGACTTCCAGATGATGTCGAGCTGGTCACGAACCTGCTGTTCCACATAGTCTGGCACCCGCACGCCCTGGCGGAAATAGGTGTCGATTGGCGTGGCCTTCTTCGGATAGATCGGGATGCCATAGCCCGTGGACATGGGCCGGGCCGCATAGTCCGTCTCGTAGTGATCCATTTTCAAGACCTTGCTCAGCGCCACGTCATCCGGGTCCAGCGGCAGCGGCGCGGAGCCTTTCATCAGCTCGTTCGCCCGCTTTTTGAATTCGGCGAGCGTCTTGATGGTTTTGTCGGCCGCCAGGTTCTCCACGTGCGACAGCAGTGTGTTGTAGGCGATGTTGGCGTAGACGGTGGCCTCGAACAGGTCGGTGCCTGGATAGAGGCCGACGTTGTTCGCCAGGGTCAGCCGCTTGTTCTCCGCCTGGATGCGCGGATCCTGCGCCGTGCTGTAGTTGCCGGCAAAGACCGTCTTGACGTCCTGCACCTTCTCTCCAGGTTTGGCGCTCAGCGTCCCCTCGTCCCTGAGGCCCTGATCAGCAATCACCTGGAGGTCTTCGCTGAGGTTCTTCTGGCCCCGGATGTAGGTGCTCAGCATCGGGGTGACGTGCCCCGAGGCGATGTTCTCCAGCGCACTGTTGCCAAAGGGCTCTGACGTGCCTTTGTCCCGACTCACCCGGTCAAAGTAGGTGATTTGACCGTCGAGCGCCTGTTGCCCGGCGGTCGGCACGATGTCGCCTTCGACCCGGTAGTGCCGCGCCAGCACCGGATCAGCCTGGCCGGCATTGTGTTGCCGCATCTTGGCCACTTCCGCCTTGTCGATGTTGGCGGCCTGGAAGGTCACCACCGAACCGAAATACTCCGGGTGCAGGGCGGGCACCAGCTGAGCAATCGCACCGCCTAAGCTGTGCCCCGTCGAGATGGCCTTGCCCTTGAGGCGCTGCAGGTTGGCCAGGATGAGGTCCTCGTTCGGCTGCACGTGATACCACCCGACCTGCTTGGGGGACAGGTCGCCGATGATGGTGTCGACCGTCCCCTCAACGCCTTTTTGCCGGGCCTGGGCTTGTTCGGCGACAGAACCGCCCTTTGCCTTGGCCGCTTTGGCCGCGTCATTCCCCAGCGGATCGTACATGACCCCCTCGGTGCCCCGGAAGGAGACGATGGGGTGCGCCCATTTGGCCTTCCCAGGAATGGGCGTGAACATGCGCATCTGGAAGCCCCAGCGGCCCAGAATCAACGGGCCAGCCTTGAAGCCGAAGTGCTTCAGCACCGCCGCCGGGTTGCCGCCCCGGCGCTCATCCACGGTGTCGGCGTTCATCTCCTCGGCCGTCTGGTTGCTGTACACCAGGCCCACGGAAAGCTGCTCTAAAAAAGTATCCAGAGTCAGCGTCTCTTCGTTCATCGGCGGCGGCAGCAGGGCCATCAGGGGACCGCGCTGATTGGCGTCACGGATGAGTTCGCCCAGCGTGGCGCTGAGGGTCTTGCCGCCGTTCTGTTTGGCGTACGCGGCGGCCACGGCGTGACGGTCTTTGGCGGGAATGGCCCCCAGGATGCCCTTGAGAATCGCCACGTCATGGCTGGTGGCGGCGCTGCCCAGGGTGTCCCGGGCCTGGTAGGCTCCCGTCGGATTTCCCAGGCCGACTTGCCCCAGGGCGTGCCGGGTCTCGGTCAGGCGCCGGGTCACGCCACTCGTGATGTCCTGCGCGGCGGCGGGGCCGAGCAGAGTGCCGGCGAGGCCGTTGCTGGCCCCATCCGCCCAGCCGGGAATAGCGGCGCCGTGTTCGCCCAGGTTGGCCTTGACGGTCTGGTTCATCAGCCGCTCGCGGGTGTGCTTCTCGATCCACTCGTTCAGGAAGCTCGCCATCAGGTTGGGCCGACCCGCCATGCCCTTGATCTTGGCCGCGTTGCGCTGCAGCTCCGCCAGAACGTAGGCCGGGAGGGCCGCCGCAGGCTTGACGGCCGGCGTGGCCGCCTTGGTAGGGGTCGCCTGGGACGACGTGGTGGGGGCAGGACGGCGAAGTTGGGTCTCCAGCATGGGGGCTCCTGAGCTCCAGGGTACCGGACGGACGGTCAGCTCGGGGGCACAGATGCGGCGAAAGGCCTTGAGCAACTGTCCATTTTGAGGGAAGAACGAGGTGGATGCTGTGCCACTGGCCAGGCCCAGCACGCTCGCCTGGGCGGCGTGACCGCCCCTTCGGAGCCCAGCCTGACCCCAGCCGCGGTCGCCTTTCTCAGGCGCGCAGCACCACGCGGCCGTCATGGCCCGCTTCGTGAATCCGGCGCAGGCCCCGCTGCTCGGTGACCTGGCCGATAACATGTTCAAGGCGCTGCACGACGCTTTTGAGGTGCACCTCCAGCAGACTTGCCGGGCGCTGCTTCCAGGCTTCAAAGACCCCAAGGGCAACAAGGCGGCCATCTACCTGGAGACGCTGAACAAGCAGCTGGGCGGGGCCGTCATCGACTCGGGCCACGCAACCATCATCCTGGAGCAGTGCAGGAGGCGACACGCGGTGACCCGTGAAGGGGAAGCGCCGAGAGAACCGGTGCGGCCAGCAGCGCAGGCCGGCCGGGGTGAACTCTTTGATGCGTTGCCCTTTTCCCACCAGCACGCGGTGCAGGCCCTGGCCACGCTGCTGTCGGCCACCGCTCACATCGATCAAGCGGCGCGGGGCCAGGTTCAGGGGGCTGAGTTCTCAGCCCATCAGAACCTGTTCGGCGCTGAGCCGCTCCCAGAGACCTGGGCGGCACTGGACCTAAGCGCGGCCGAAGTGCTGCGGTATCCCCAGGTGCTCAGGATGCTGCGCCGGGCGCTGCCGGACGGCTGGGCGCTGCCGTTGCCCGTAACCCTCGAGCATATCGTCCTGTTCATGCAGTTCTGGGCCGCGCAGCATGTGCCGGACGGGGAGGTGCTGCTGGTCGGCCTGGGCACGCCACTGCTGGGGGGACTGTCCTGCGGGGACGTGATCTTCACCCTAACGGACGACCCGGATGCCCTGAAGAACACCACCTTTACAGAAGAAGGGGGTTGGGGCGCGGTCTGGTTCCCAGATGGGCGCGCGGCCTTCTGGCCCCTGACCGAACTGCCCGAGCGGGTCGCCGCCACTTCTGAGGGTGCCCGTTAGTGTTGCCCCTTGGCCGTCACCCGAGTGCGTTCAAAGTCGCGTTGAAGCTTCTGGCGGGTGGCCACCACCAGGGCTTTGAAATCAACCAGCCCCGCCTGGATGTTTTCCGCCGTCACTTCAATGGAGCCAGCGTCTCCAGCGCGCCAGCGGCGCGGTGCCCAGACGGTACAGCGCCGCCCCCTGACAGAGCGTGTTGTACCGGGCGTTCAGGTGCAACTGCCCTTCTGCTGGATGCAGCTGCCGGACCATCAGATACTCCAGAAACGTCGGCTCCCACCGGGCCAGGACGGGGAGCAGGGCTGACCCGTAGAGCCGACTGTACTTCCGGATGGTGGTCCCGGAGGATCTGGGTGCTGGCCCCCTGCAACAGGCCCCGCCCGTAGAGCGCGGGATCCAGAATTAGCGCCGGCCGCACCAGATCGTATAGCCCCTTGGCAAAGCAGATGACCCGGCCCTGTTGTTCCCAGGTGCGCAGACGTCGCCGGGTCTGCTGCAGGGCTGAAGGGGTGTGGGAGCCGTAGACCGCGTCCGCCAGTCGCTCCACGGTCACCGGCCAGGTCGCCTGCCGGGCCAGTTGCCAGTCCATGCTGGTGACTTGAGCGGATTCGGCCGGAGAGCGGCTGGTCTGACTCGGCGCGGGCCAGCGGGGCAAGAAGGCCCAGGAGGGCAGGCCCTGAAGAAACGGCGCGGCGTCCAGCAGGTGAAGCAGCGCCGCAGCCACCCGCGGCTGAGGTCCGCTGGTCAAGACGGGCAAGTGATGACGCTGGGCCCACTGGCGCACCTCAGCGGGGCTGGTCTGTGCCAGGGGCCGCCACGTCACCCACTGATGGGTGCTCACCTCAATCCGCTCGGCGCCGGGGAACTGGGCCAGAATGGCCTGGCCTCTGGGAAGGATGGCCGCGCGCGGATCAAGGTAGATCTGCCGGATGTCGAGGGGAACGCGCGCCACCATAGAGAGAAGAGAACGCGTTTCGGCTCAGGACACCGCGACCTCTGCAACGAAGTCAGGGCCCTCCTTGAGTGCTGCCCCAGACCCCAACCGCCTTAAAAAGCCTCGTTGCGCTCTATGATGGAGGCTTGATGTCGAGCCGCCCCGCGCCTGCCTTGTCCGCTGCAGAGCACCTTCGCCAACTTCGCAAGATCTACGGTCCCCTGAGCCCCGCCTTCGTCGCCGATGAGCTGGCCTGCACGCTGGAGCAGGCTGTGCAGCACCTGTACGGGTCCGCCGCCGCCCAGCACTGCTGGGTCCGCCTAGGGGATGTGGCCAGTCTGGCCGGGGTGAGTGCTTTTGAAGTACGCCAGTGGGTCCACCGCGCCCATCTGCCACTCTTGATCCGCGGGGCACAGCCCAGACCCGCGGCCGCGCTGCTTCACCTGGCGGATGCTGCCTTGCTTCTTCAGGACCTGTCTTGGCCCTTTGCGCATCCCACCTGGGCCTTCTTGCCCCGCTGGCCCGTCCCCTCGCACAAGCGCGGTGCGCCAGCCGAACCCGTTCAGACCACCGAATTGGATTGGCAGTTAGCCCGGCAGGCAGCCTGGCCCATGACCGTGGAGCGCCTGGCCGACGCGGTGTACGGGACCCAGCGTTCTGATCGAGTGCAGCAGACCCGGCGGCTCATTCGCCACTGGGAGAAACAGGGCCGCATCACGTGCTTCGCCAAGGGGCTGTACGACCTGGTGCGGCCAGCGCTGATTCTCGATCCAGCCCTGTACGGCCGAGGGGTGCTCCCCAAAGTCAGCACGCAGGCACTCCGGGACCACCATCCGGAAGTGCGTCACTGGCCTTCCTTTCCCTTGGCGGCCGCCTGGCGGGCGTATAGCCGGTTCTATGGGTCGGCCCTGCTGCCCGTTCTGGCCCGGCGGGAACCGACCTTTCTGGAGTACCTGACCGTCCGGCAATTGGATCCCGCCATCGATCTCCAGCTGAATGCTCAATACGAAGTGCTCTGCCAGGAAACGGCCTTCTACCGCCTGGACACCGCGCCACTGGTCTCTTCAGCGGACTCGATGACCATAGAGGTGACTGCGGAGAACGTCCAGGCCGGCCTGGTGGACTTCAAAGCGCTGGTGGCGGCCACCCGTCAGAAGCTCCAACGCGACTTTGAGCGGAGTCAGACAGCCGCCCAGCCCCAGTGCTAACCGGGCATCATTCAGCTAAGGGAAGGTGTTAATCCCGCCCGCTGCCGGATGGCGGCACGCCACGCCGCCACCTGCGCGGTGGCCACTTCTCCAACTTGTCTCACCGCATCCCCTTGCCCACTCACGACGGCTTGGCGACCCAGGACGGTGCGGCCCCACATCACGGCCACCACCGGCTGACCCCGTTCAGTCATCTGCCGGACACTCAAAGGGCGCGCGGGGTCACGCCGAGTGGCGAAGACGACGTGATCGGCATGCTGGAGCGCCTGAACCTGCCGGTCCATTTCGTCCAGGAGGGCCAGCGCCAGGGGGAACAGTTCCCCCTCTTGAAGATGACTGGCCAGACGCAACTCGTAGGTGCCCCCTCGAAGACCTGGTCTCTCGACGTACAGCATGGACGGGAAGCCTGGAGCATCTGAACGCAGTTGAATGGTGTGAGGCTCAGTCATGGGTGAGGGAGCCCCAGAGGATTGGGCTCAGCCCGGCCTCGGTCAAGGCGGCATTGACCTGTGAAAAGGGCCGGCTGCCGAGAAACCGCGCGGCACTCAGCGGCGAGGGGTGGGCGGATTCCAGCATCACGTGCTGCGAGCCGGTGACCAGCTTGGCCTTTTTGCGGGCATAGGCGCCCCAGAGGACAAACACGACTCGCTCGGATTTGGCATTGACAGCCTGAATGACCGCGTCCGTCACGGCTTCCCAGCCCTGCCCTGCATGGCTGCCCGGTTCGCCGGCACGAACCGTGAGCACCGTGTTGAGCAGTAGCACGCCTTGCTGGGCCCAAGCGGTCAGATCGCCATCGGGCAGCGGTGGCACATCCAGATCGGTCTGCACCTCGCGGTAGATGTTCTGGAGGCTGGGCGGCACCCGCACACCGGGTCGCACGCTGAAGGCCAGCCCATTGGCCTGCCCGCGCCCGTGATACGGGTCCTGGCCCAGGATGACGACCTTGACCTCTTCCAGTGGCGTGAGCCGTAAGGCATTGAAGACATCGGTGGCGGGTGGATAGACCGTGTGGGTGCGGCGCTCCTGCACCAAGAAGTCCTTGAGCTGGTGGAAGGCGGGCGATGCAAATTCTGGCGCCAAAGCCGCTTGCCAGGAGGCAGGGAGGCCTGCCGGCACGAGGGCCTGCGGTGCGGGGACGGGCACTGCCCCGAACAGGTCTGGCTGGCCCACCATGCTCAGGGCCACGGATGCGCGTTTGGGGGCTGGGGGCCGCACCGGTTTCTCCGGCAGTCCCCTGGCCCGCCGCTCGGCTCGCAGGACCGCCTTTTTCCGGCTGCCATGCAACTCGTAGATGCGCCGGGCCTCCTCTTCGAAGAAACTGGTCTGCCGCACCGCCGTAATCCTGGCTTTCGCGCGCCGCGCTGCCTGCACGGCGTCCACGATAGGGGCAGGGTAGGCCAGCCGGCCCGCGCCACTCCAGACCCACGGCTCATGGATGAACTCGGTCGGCACGTCCGCCAGTTCCGGCACCCACCGGCGGATGAACTCACCACTCGGGTCTTGATCGCGGCCCTGCTTGACGGGGTTGTAGATGCGGACCCGATTGATGCCGACCGTGCTGCTCTGCATCTGGACCTGGGCCCAGTGAATGCCAGGTTCATTGTCGAGCCAGTGGTGGGCCAGGGACTCGCCCGGGCGGCGCCAGTGTTGCCAGAGCAGCTGGCTGGAAAAGGAAATGGTCATCGCCCGCATCCTGAAATTGAGCCAGCCGACTTTGTTGAGCATCCGCATACAGGCGTCCTGCAGGGGATAGCCCGTCTGCCCGGCCGCCCAGCGGTCAAAGGCGCCTGATTCGCCTTCTGGGCGCAGGTCGTCGAAGGCCCTGTTCAGGTTGCGGAACTCCATCTCGGGCTCGGACTCCAGGCGCTGGATGAAATGACAATGCCAGTGCAGCCGGCTCTCGAACGACCGCAGCGAGCGCACCCAGCGGGGGTCCGCTGCGGCGTCACCCTTGACGGCCGCCAAGCGCTGCCGGGTGGCCTGGAGTACCTCGCGCAGACTGACGGTGCCAAAGGCCAGCGGCGCGCTGAGCCGGGAGCAGCTGTCCTCAGCGGTGAGGGGACTGCTCATTTCGCGCATGTAGTCCACGCCCCGCACCGCCAGGAAGCTGGCCAAGGTCTGTTCGGCGGCCGCGCGGCCACCGATAGGAATGACCTTGCGATTGGGCCCCAATTGGAGATCAGTCGCGGTCAGCCGTCCCACGGAATCAGTGGCCACGGTCGCCAGCCGGTCCGGGGCGGCCAGGACTGGGGCGCCCATCCGTTCTTCCCAAGTGTCGGCCCACCTATCGCGGTTGCGCAGGCGCCGGACCACGCCGTTCTGAGGCAATTCGACAAACGGCACGCCTTGACTTCGGCACCAGGCATGCACGCGGAGGTCTCGGGCATAGCTGACCCCATTGCCGGTTTCTTCGTGTGCCCAGAGGCCGGCGATGCCCACCGCCTCGAACAGTTCTTGAAGCACCGCCACGACTTCGCCGTGTCGGCAAACCAGCAGGGCGCCCAAAGCCCTCAGCGCCTGGTCCAGCTCGGCCAGGCACTCGTTGAGGTACTGGAGGTGGTGGCCACCGAATTCGGGGTGGTGCAGCTGCTCGGGCTCATAGACGTACAGGGGGAGCACTGGGCCACGGGCAGCCGCCTCCAAGAGCGGCGCGTGGTCTTGAATGCGCAGGTCCTTCTTAAACCAGACGACGTGTACCCCTGACACAGCCGCCACTCTAGAGGGCACTGGGCCATCAGACTGGACGATGGCTCCCAAGCCTTGGACGCGGTCAGGGACGGGTGGTGGCGCCAGGCGTGATCATCCGTCCCAACCTGGCGAGCGTTCAATCCCTGCGCACTCTGTTGGGCCTGGGCGATGTAGTCGGCAGCAGGGCCCGCAGGTGGCCAATTTGCTGCTTTAATCTCCAGACACTGTTGCCAAAGCTCGCCTTCCCTGCCTCACCGAACCGGCTGCGGGTCACCCGGCAGTGGGTCACCGCATAGTTCACGTCGCTCGTGAGCCACTTGAGCTGCTCCCGGACCGACGTCATGCCTGGGGGCACGACCAGCTGCGCCGCTTTGAGTTGGCCCAGGGTGTCGTGCGCCAAGGGCACCCGCTCTGGTCGGCAGGTGGTCAGGGTGGCCTGATTGGTCTGGGTGGCCAGGTCGGCCACGGTGTTGAGCTGCTGGACCACCTGCCGCTGTTCAGCTCTGGAGAGGGCTTCAAAGGCAGGTTGGTCCTGTGCCGTGAAGGCCTGTTCAATCTGGCGTTGGACGCGGGTGCCGTTCTCACCGAACAATAGACCGAACCAGACAATGCCGCCGCCCACCACGAGGATTGGCGAGAGGTAGAGGAGCAGCATCACTGGCATGAGCAAGACCGCGAGGGCACGCTCGCCCGTTGACATGGGCTGCGGCTGGTTCCGGTTTGCGCCTGCACGGGTCATTGGCTGAACTGTACTGGCTCTCCAGACGTTTGTCTCGCCGAGATGCCGCTGCGCGACAGGCTGTTAGAGCTGGTGTGCCTGGGCGTGGATCTGTTGTATGGCCGCCCGGTAGGTTGGGAAGAGCCCGATGGGCCGATTTGGGTTGAGCCAGCGGTGGGTTACAGCGTAGCCGGCTTCTGATGTCACGTCGTTTGGCCAATCGTCGGCCAGGGTGACCGGCTGTCCGGCGGCCGCCAGAAAATGAAGCAGCGGGTCAGGTTCCGCGATCTGCTCTGCTGACACCATCAGGAACTGAACGGCGGGACTGAGGCCTCGCCAGACGCCAGGGCGGACGAGGACCAGATAAAGGTGCTGCGCGTTCTCCTGCTCGCTCAGCCAGCCGGGCACCGTTTCCACCCGCTCTTGAAGTCGGGCCAGCAGCAGGGCCACCGCCGGCGAGAGCGGTGACCCTGGTGATGTGGCGGAGTGGTCGGTCACCCCTCCAGCCTAAACCGGGAGGTGGGTCAGGCGACGGGCGGCGCACCCTTGTCGTTCAGGAGCGCCTCCAGGCCCGCCTCGTCCAGGACCGGCACCTTCAGCTCCTGCGCCTTCTCCAGCTTTCCGCCGCCGTCTTCCCCGGCGACCAGGTAGCTGGTCTTTTTGGTCACGCTGCCGGAGACGCGGCCGCCGTAGCGCTGGAGATGAGCCTTGACGACGTCGCGCGACTGAGACAGGCTGCCCGTGATCACGAAGGTCAGCCCTTCAAGCTGCGCGCCCGCCTGCACGTTCTCGCTGGGCCGGGGGGCAATCCCGGCGTCGGTCAGGCGCTGGATAAAGGCCTGCATGGCAGGGTCGGCCAGACCAGCGACGATGCTCTCCGCCGTTTGAAGCCCGACATCCGGGATTTTGGCCAGGTCGGCGGCTGTCGCCTGCTGCAGTTCGGCCAGAGAGCTGTAGACCCGGGCCACCCGGGTACTGGTGCCTTCCCCGACAAACGGCAGGCCCAGGGCGCGAATAAAACGCCAGAGTTCCTGAGTTTTGCTGGCTTGGAGTTCCGCAACCAACTTGTCGGCGTTTTTCCGACCAACACGTCGAACCGCGCCAGTCGTGGTCTCGCCCATCTCCAAGTGCTCGATCTGTTCAGCCGTCAGGGCATAGAGGTCAGCGGGGTCGTTCACCAAACCACTGGTCACCAGCTGCTCGACCAGCCGTTCGCCCAGACCTTTGATGTCCAGCACGTCCCGAGAGGCGAAGTACCGCACACGTAAGGTGGCTTTGGCGGGGCACACTGGATTCGTGCAGAAGGTGCCGGCGGCTCCCTCGTGTCGCACGGCCTCATGGCTGCACACGGGACAGTGGGTCGGGAAGACATACGGCTCGCTGCCCTCTGGACGCTGCTCCAACACGACTTCCAGCACCTCGGGAATGATGCCGCCAGACTTGTGGACCCGCACCGTGTCGCCCACTCTCAAGTCCAGGCTCCGGATGAAGTCCTCGTTGTGGAGAGTGGCCCGGCTGACCGTGCTGCCTTCCAGCTGCACCGGACGGAGTTCAGCGACCGGTGTGAGTTTGCCGGTGCGTCCCGTCTGAATCGTGATGCGCTCAACCACGGTTTGCTCAACGTCGGCCGGAAATTTATAGGCAATGGCCCACTTCGGCGCGCGGCTGGTGAAGCCCGCCTCGCTTTGCAAGCGCAGATCGTCCAGCTTGACGACGGTGCCATCGGCATCAAATGGCAAGTTCGCTCGGTCGGCGGTCATGGCCTGGTGGTATGCGGCGGCCGCGGGGCTGCCCACGACCCGCTGCGAGTAGGAGCTGGTTGGGAAACCCTGGGCCTCCAACCACTGAAGCACTTCAAACTGGGTCCGCACTTGAACCCCATCGTGCTTCCCGAAGGCGTACAAGATGACGCTCAGGCCTCGCCGCTTGGTTTCTTCTGGGTCTTTCTGGCGCAGCGCTCCAGCCGCCCCATTGCGGGGGTTCTTCAGGAGCGGCCGCCCTTCTTCTTCCGCCGCCTGGTTGTAGGCCAGGAAGGCCGCTTTGCTCATGTACACTTCGCCGCGCACTTCGAGTTCACCCGTCAGGTTCGGCAACTGGGTGGGGATGCCCGGAATCTGGAGGACGTTCGCTGTGACCTTCTCCCCGACTTCACCGTCGCCGCGTGTCGCGGCCCATTGGAGCCGACCGTCCACGTAGTACAGGTTCACGCTCAGCCCGTCGATTTTCAGTTCACACGTGTACGTGAAGGGCTGGCTGCCGATAGGAATGTTCAGGGCCCGCGCGACCCGCTCGTCAAAGCCCGCGAGTTCCTCGTCGCTGAAGGCGTTGTCCAGGCTGGTCATAGCACTGGAGTGGCGGATTTTCTCGAACAGCGTGCTGGGCCGGCCGCCCACAGTCTGAGCCGGGCTGTCGGCCGCACTCAACTCAGGATGCTGGGCCTCAAGGTCGCGCAGTTCGCGCACCAGTTGGTCGTACTCGGCGTCGGGAATGGTGGGGGCGTCTTGTTCGTAGTAGCGCTGGTTGTGTTCGGCCACCTCGGCGCTGAGCTCCTGGTGGCGGCTGTGGGGAGTCTGGGTCATGAGAAGGAAAGGAATGGTCTACTCGCCGCTGAGGTCAAGGTTGTCAAAGGCCTGGGCGAGCACCTCGCCAACCTGCGCCCGAATGGCTGGGGCCTTGTCACTGAACGGGCCGGCCAGGCGGATGTCACCCGCTTTGGCCACTGTGAAGATCACCTTGGTGTCGAGGCCATAGAGGCCTTGCAAGGCGGCCGTCACCTCGTCTTCAAGAGCCCGGATGACGCGGGTCATGTCGGGGGTGGGTTCTTTGACCGGCTTGCCTTTCTCGTAGCGGACGCGGGGGGCAGGCTGGGCCAAGCGGATCTCAATCTGACGCACGAAGGCAGGGGCGTCCGGCGTTACGTCCTGAGCGGATTGGGTCATGGTGGTTTTACCTCTCAGGCATCTTGGCACGTTTGGTCGGTGTCGGCGGCCGGTACACGCTTGAGCGCTCCGCTTGCCTGCGCAGCAGCGTCGTTCTGTCCCGCCATCTGGCCTTAAGAATTAGGTCGCTGTTCTTGTTTTAGGGGCGCTGAAAGCATCCTTGACAACTGGTTCAAGCTCTTGGCGACCATCCGGTGGCTTCTTCTGATGTACTCTCTTTGCTCTACTGATGAATGCTGATGGCAGCAGCTGAGCTGGAGGCGAAGTGACGAGCGGGGCTAGACAAGCTCCTGCAACGCTGATGGTCCCAGGTTCAGTCCACCGTTTTCTCTTCCGTCGTCTTGAGGGGCTCCCATGCGTCAAACCCAGAATCTCCTCCGCGTCCTTCGGCACCTGTCCCAGGTCGAAGGCGAGCACTACTCGTATGGCCTGTCTGTCGCCACTGGCCTCAGCGCGCCCACGGCGTACTACATCCTGAATCAGCTGGTTGCGGCCGGGTATGCGACCCAGCACTGGGAAACAGAGAACGCCTTGGATTCATCGAAACCACCTCGGCAGCTCTTTCGGCTGACGGCGGCAGGGCGCCAGTACGCGGCGAGTCGCCCAACGCCTGCTCCCCAGGTGGCCGGAGGTGACCTAGACACAGCGGGCGTGGCGCCGCTGCCGGCTGTTAGGGAAGAGGCCCAAAGGGGGCCGAGCGGGACGCAGTCAGCAAGCCTCACCAGATCCAAGCAACAATCTCTGAACCTGGTGCAGGCTGTACTGGCGCATCCGCACGCGTATACCGCGTACGGGTCGTATTACGAGGTCATCGCGTTTATCGAGGGTTATCACGCCGGACCTCGCCCCACAGAAACCCGGTGGGTTGAGTTTCAGAGCTGGTTACAGACACGAGTCGGCCAGGGTCAGGGTCAAGTACTGGTGCAGTTCCGACAAGGGCGCCAGAATGACGGCCGAGCCCTTCAGGATCTCAAGGCGTTGTACAGCGCGTTTCTCGCGTGCCCAGCGGCCTCGTGAGAATCCAGGCTTCCTGTGTGCCAGAGGCATGAATAGATCAGCGTTTGGTCCTGACTCCCCATCCAGGGTTTCAAGCGCGGCGTCATGACGTGTTCAGAGGTCCGTCCACAAGCCCCCAGTCCTGGCCGGTCCGATGTTCACAAGGATGAGCATTGGCTCGAAGCACACGCATCGGGATGGACATTCAGCGGCCTAGTTGAGGCTCCTGCTACCGTGCCGGCCCGAGCGTCTTGCCAGGACCGGAGACGAAGGCGCGCGGCCGCCACATACTGCGCCCACTCTTCGTCTGACAGTTGACTGAGGTGCGGCAGCGGGGTCATGCCACGATCCTGGTGCCCGCACAGGTGCTGCACAGTTCAGATGTGACCCACCAGCAGCTTTCGGGGCAGGGCCAGGCAGCCGTGCAGCCACAGCCCTGGCAGCTGGAGGCGCCAGTCGCCTGCGCGTATGCCTGCCGGGCCACGGTCTCGTCACAGAGCGCCGCTGGCCCGTACAACGTGCCGTGGCGGTCTGCGCACGACTCGATCAGGCCCTCTTGCATCAGTGCGGCAAGCGCCGTGGAAACCGTGCCGGATGTCACGTCCGGCACGAGATCGAGCAGTTCCTGTTCGGGGAGGGGCCCGTGCTGCCAGACCGCCAGCAACACTGGCCCGAGGAATGGAATGGACATGCAAAACCTCCTTACGGCGAGAGATCAAAGAATACGCCAAAGGCGGAAAACATGCGAACTATTTTGTCTCTGGCATGTTATCACCCATGGTATTTGGCGGAAAGCGCAGGGCTCAGCTCCCATGCTGGGGGTGTTCCTCCAGCGGCAGGTCGCATGCTCTTCAAACCAGATTGACGGCCTGCTGTGCCTGAATCGTCTGGCCAACATACGTCAGCGAGACGAGCCTCAACGCTTGGGCGAACGTGTCGGGGAGACTGGCGCTGTGCTCTTCCAAGTGCTGACCGGCTGGGTCAACGCCGGTCAGCGCCACGGCCGTATCGACCACGGCTGCGAGCGCGAACATAAACGGCCCGCTGTGCGCGCCGAATGCCGACCATGACGAGATCGGTCCCGAGGCGATCCTAGGCGCTGATCACGACGCGTCAGTCGAGGTATGCCTGAGCCTCAAACACGAGGTCTTGATCTTGTTCGGGTTCGCTCCCAGCGTCCACAGCCTGGTTCAGAAGGTCGTTGATCTACAGGAGGCTAATGCCCTGATCGGTGCAGCTGACAGTGTTAAGGACCATCATGATTGGTTCCCAGGGGTGGCAGAGTTGAAGGTGTGCCGTGTGGGTGCCTCGGTCCTTGGTCAGCTCTGAAGGACGATCCAGCGGCTTGACGGTAGCGTCAGGCATGGTGGTCTGGCAGGGTCAGAGGTCGGCTGTGGCAGCGCGCGCTCCTAGAGGTGAAGTCATTCAGCCGTCGGATGATTTCCCGACTGAACAGGTGCTTCGTCGGCTCGACGGAGGCAGGCCAGGCCTGTGTCAAGTGTGCAGCGAGCCTGACTGGCGTGGCCGCTCAAAGCGTGATACGCACCCCGTCACTGTCAAGTCGCTGATGCGTCTCTACTCTCTCGGCAGTCGACGTCTATGGCCTCAAATCGCGCCGGAGCAACCAGCCGACTGTAGCGCGCCCCTGACCGTTCTTGAACTTCGCGTACGCCCACTCAGAGCGGAGTTCCAGCACCTCGACCTGATCTCCGGCAATCACGTAGCTCCGGCCCACCTTGGCCCCTGGGGCCGGAGCGAAGAATGTCTTGCGGACCACCGTGAACAGTTCAGGCCGGCTGTCCGTACCGATGCGAGCGGGATGGGTGAACACTGGCCGTCCCTGTGAGTCATACCAGGTGTAGTCCCAATCATCGGCAAATTGGGCCTTAGGGTTCAAGTCCGTGGCCCGGCACACGAAGAAATCTTTCTCCAGGGGCAGCGGACACAGCGTCATCACGCGGTAGCCGGGTCCGGATTTGTGCGAATACTGCAAGGTGCGGCTGAGAGGATCGGCGGTCAACTGGCTCATCTCCACGGGGTCCAGCTGACTTGCCCGCAGCGTCTGGTTGGCCTTGTCTACGTAGTAGAGGCGGTAATACACATTGACGCCGCCGTAGCCAATCCCATCGAGGACCGCCAAGTCACTGAGGCCGTCAAAATTGAGGTCTTGAAGGATGACTGGCACAAATTCTTGCTCCAGCCCCTGGCGGCAGGGGAAGGTGCTCAGCACAGATGTTCGTCCAGCGAAGTGCACGGTGAGCTGGCTTGCCTGAAGTTTCAGGCTCAGAGAAAGGCCCGGCTGCACCGCGACCGTCGCGCCACGCTCCGCAGCGGCGCAGGACATAGAGACCGGTGCGGCGCTCGCCGACGCAAGGACCAACAGAGCGGTCAGCATGACGCCAACTGTAAGCGACGGGCGTGGTGAAGGACCACATTCGACTCTGGGATCAGGCTGTCGGCGACTGAGGGGCCAGCTGCACCCGTGTCACCTGCAACCCCTGTACCGCCTTCACTGTCAGCGTCCGCCCCTGAACACTCACCGACGCGCCCACCGGCGGAACAGTGCCGTAGACGGCCAACACCAGTCCAGCGATTGTCGTCACGTCCCGCTGTTCCCAGGGAAACTGGTGATGTGCCGCCAGTTCCGCGAGCGTCACCCCGCCGTTCAGCAGCAGGGATCCATCTGCTTGAACGCTGATCCAGTCGGCGTCGTGCTCCTGCACCGCCAGCACCTCTGACAGGAGATCATCCATGGTCACAAACCCTAGGGTGCCCCCAAATTCGTCCACCACCAGCGCCGCGTGAACGTGGTCCCGCTTGAACAGCGCCAGGAGATCTTCCGCTACGGCACTGGCCGTCACACTCGGGAGAGGACGGGCCAACGCTCCCGCCGTTGCGGTCTGCCCCTGTACCTGCGCCCTCATCACATCCTTGATGTGCAGCACGCCCACCACCTGATCCAGGGTGCCCTCGAACACCACATACCGGCTCCGAGGTGACACAGCCACTTTCTCCACTAGGTCCTGAAGGCGTGTGGTCACACTCACCGCCTCCAGGTGACGCCGTGACGTCATCAGCTGCTCTGCCGTCCGGGTATCCAGTTCCAGGACATTCTGAATCAGCTGCGTTTGCACGGCATTCAGCTGGCCACTGGCCGCGACCTCTCCAGTCACGATGGCCAGCTCTTTACTCGTATAGAGGCTCGCTTCCTCGCCCGGCTCTTTGACCTTGAGCAGCCGCATCAGTCCCAGTGCCAGCGCGCTTAACACCGCCACCATCGGCCGGAAGAGAACGCCGAACACGCGCATCACGGGATTGACACGGACGCTCACGGCTTCTGGTCCCTGAAGGGCCAGTGCTTTGGGAATCATTTCCCCGAAGACCACGTGGAGAAAAGTAATGAAGCTCAGCGCCACCACGAACCCCACAGTGTGTGCCGCGGCGTACGACAGTCCTATCTGTTCGAAAGGATCATACAACCACTTGGCGATGGCCGGTTCACCGTACATGCCCAACCCGATGCTCGCCAGCGTGATGACCAGTTGAGCGATGGCGATGTAACCATCCTTCCCGTTCGGCCGGTCGAAAATCCCCAGCAACCACCGGGCCGCGCCGTTCCCTGAAGCCGCCAGTGTACTCAGCCGTGTGCGCTTGGAGGCCACCAGGGCAAACTCGGCGGCCACGAAGAGACCGTTGAGCACCACCAGCGTCAGAATGACCAATACAGGCGTCAGGACACCCATGATTGCCGCCATCAGCGTTGTCCCTCAGTCAAGAGAAAGCTGACTTGACGTACTGCCCGGCGCTCCATACTCTCCACCTGCAGCCGTACACCATTGGAGCGCACGACCACCTCGTCTCCAGCTTGGGGCAAGCGGCCAAGGTGCTGCCAGACAAGACCGCTCACCGTATCGACTTCTTCCGTTGGGAAGTGAAGCCCGAACTGATCATTCAGGCTCTCCACCAGCACGTCGCCACGGACAAATACGCGCGGCCCCTGCACCATAACTGGGGCTTCTTCATGATCAAATTCATCCTGCATCTCCCCAACAATCTCTTCCAGGGCGTCCTCTAAGGTGACCAGGCCACCAACGGTTCCGTATTCATTCACCACCACAGCACAGTGCCGACCAGATTCTTGGAGCTTGCGCCAGAGGGTGGGCACCGAGATCATCTCGGACACCACGAGGGGCGGCACCATCGCGTCAGCGACCAGCGCCTGAGGCTGACGCCCGGCCATCAGAAAGAGGCGACGGAGATGCACCATCCCCACAATCTCCTCATCCTGGCCGCTGATGACTGGGAATCTCGAGTAAGCACTGTCGACCAGGTGCTTGAGCGCGTCTTCGACGGTGAGCTGAGCAGAGACGGTCACCAGCTTGGTGCGGGGCGTCATGATCTCCCGCACCACTCGCCCGTCAACATTCAGGACGCCGGCGAGCATGTCCCGTTCGGCGGCATCAATCAGACCGCCAGCGGCGCTGTCACGGTAGAGCCCTTCTAATTCTTCGGGAGAGTGGACGTGGGCGTGACTGTGGTCGGCTGTAAGGTTCCACCGCCGCATCAGGGCGAAGGCCGTCCCATTGAAGAGTCGAATCAGAGGTGTGAAGAGCCACTGACTGAATTGCATGGGCCGGAGGGTGGCCAGAGCCAATCGCTCGGGATGGCGGAGGGCGACGGTCTTGGGGAGCAGTTCGCCCAGCACGACCTGCAGGACCGTAATTGCGAGGAGGACGATGAGGAGGGCTACCACTGGACTGCCTTGACCGAACAGCGGCGCGAGGAGGGGCACGAGTTGTGACTGACCGGCGGCCCCAGCCACCAGGCTGGAGAGGGTGATGCCCACCTGGCAGGCCGCGATGTAATGGTCCAGCCTCGCCGGACTACGCAAAATCAGCAGGAGGGCGGTTGCCGGCTGACTGCCCTGCTCAGCCGCGTCCTGCACTTTGGAGCGGCGGGCACCAACGGTGGCGAATTCAGCGGCCACATACAGGGCATTCACGGCCACCATCAGCAGAATGAGGGTGACGGGGAGCAGGGCCCTCAAGCCGCACCACCAGCCTGTGAACTGAAAGATAAAGGGGGAGTCGGGAACCTCAAACTGGGAGGTTCGGCGTTGTCAGGGGTCGGCAACGTCATACCGGGTCAGCATAGGGAGTTCATCTGCCTCAGAGATGAGGCCTCCTTCATAGTCGGACTGGTTTGAGCCGGGGAGGTGGGCATTGGCCTGAAGGCGAAACCGTCTATCCAGCAGTTCTCCTGCTCTTACGCTTTTTCGCTCCATTAAATCTGGCATGTTATCCACTCTCTGATGTACTTGGTGGGGAGCGGCTGCCGATGATGATCGCATTGGGCTCCTCGTTTCCAGCCTTCTGAGCTAGGGACAGCGCGGGCACCGTTCAGGATGCACTGACGCGCTAACAAGTGCCGCCTCTTCGCAAGTGAAAAGTAGTAGTGCAGCAGCTCGGGACGTACTGGGCTGTGACAGCTTCTCCAAAAGATAGAGAGAACTGAAAGCACTTTTCTCCCTGGCTCTCCTTCAAAATGGCGCAGCGGCCTACCTGCCAAGGCATTTCGCCAGTGGCATCAAAAGGTGCAGCAACACTTACCGACTCTGTATATGCAGAAGTTGCTCAAAAGACTCATCAGGC